>NZ_JBWKEA010000015.1:116013-218463 GCF_056435685.1 Amycolatopsis sp. NPDC043885 | reverse complement strand
TTGTAGGTTCTCGCCGGCCATGGCGTGTCGATCTTGTTGACCTGGGCGTTCTCGGTTCTGGTACAGCCACCTGTCCGAAGTTCCTCATCGCGGCATGAGCGGAATGTCAGTGTGGCGAGCCGGTGCGCCCGGCCTTCAGTATCCCCTGAGGTCAGGCCACCAGTGTTCGTCGACGATCAAATCGTCCGTGTCGAGCAGGTGGCGCTCGAACTCAGTGACGTCCACCCGCGGTGGGGCGGCGTCCATCGCAGCGGTGACTTCAGTCGGCAGTCTGACGTTGTGCGTTTCGACGTAGTGCGCGAGCCCTTCCGGCCAGATGAAGCGAACGCCGTTGGTCAGCTCCGCACTACCGTTCGCCTGCCCGCAGATGCGACAAAGCGACCTGCCGGCGGCAGCGGCGAACACGCTCCCGCCACGACGGTATTCCACCGCTCGATCGCGCAGCGCGGCATCGAGTGATTGATCGACGAACGACCGAACGTCAGGCCACCCGGGTGCCTCAGGACCGAGCCAATATCCGCTCAAACCGCAGGCTTCGGGTCGTTGCAGTCACCGAGCCATCATCCCAAGCGCCGATCGTGAGTGGTCGCTTCGGCTGTCGTGCGCTGGCGTCCCAGGAGTACGTCCAGCCTGAACCCAGGAGACCAGGTCGCCATCCGGTGCGATCATGGTGGCGGACGGCGGAACAGGGAGGGCTGGTTGGCGAAGCGACGGTACGTGGCGAGGGGCGTGCCCGGCGGCTATCGGATCTGGGACAACAAGGCGTCGCGGTGGTGGGGGGACCAGTACGAACTGTGCCCCGACGACCTGCTCGCCGAGCTGAACGGCGCACGCGACCCCGCTCGGATCACCGCCCTTCTCAAGCGCTACCGGGCACTCCGGCGCTGAGCCTGAGGAAGAACTGGCGGTCGCTGCGGACGGCAGCCCGGCTCTGGCCGCTGAGATCAGCCCGCTCATCACCCTGAGCGGGAAGCAAGTCGTGGCTTTACCCTCGAACCGGTGTCAACGAAGTACCCTCACCGCATGTCCCGCCCCGTGACCCGAACCTCGTTCAAGCACGCCTTGCTGCCAATCGCCAACCCCCGCGAGCTGCCCGCTCCGCAACGGTTGTGGGCCAATTCGGAATGGGAGCGGATCAGGCTGGGACTGCAGGAGAAGGACATGGACGACAAATGGGTGGCGCTGGTCGAAGGCGACCGGCTGTCCATCTATCGCGCCGGAGTCGGGCAGTGCGCCTACGACGCCATCTTCGCCCCTTGCGAAGGTGGCTACCGAATCACCACGGCCTGGATGGAGGCTGGCCGCAACGACCGGCCAGACCTGCACAGCGCCTTCCTCGAACTGCTGATCACCGGACAGATCCTGCGCTCGCCCGACAATGACCTATGGGCCAGGTTCACCACACTGGGCGGAATCCGCGCCCTCTTCGGTTCCTGACCGAGCTGCCCGCGGCGCTTAACCGTGCCGCCATCGCCCCTCTGGCGCTTCCAATCTCGATGTCCTGGCTGGGGGTAAACCCTCTGAAGATCAACCTATGTCGACATTCGCTTCGAACGCGACCCTGTTGAATGCTGATCATGCCCGCTCTAGCCGCTAGACCGCGCTCTCATCGGCATGAGCGGACAACGATCAACAGCGCTTGACTGTCTTGTTCGACAACCGGTAGCCGTGGCGTCGAATCTTGGTATGTGCTGGTTCTACGACCACCTCTGCACCGCTGACCTGTAGATTTGGGTTTGCAACGGGTATTGCTGGGTGCACCAAACCCCAGTTTGCAGCCCATTTTTCTGGCGATTCCGAACAAGCATCTACCGATGGTCCACACACGGTCCGGAAACAATTCGGACCGCACCGGCTTGAATAGCCGCGGTCGGCACCACGTGCCGCCACCTTCAGTCGCCGGTACCGGCCACACCCAAGGTCGCCCCCCAGAGTCACCAGTGCTTACGCGGAAAGACTCATTGGCATCAAGACGGTAATCGCCAACAGGCATGCCCTTTTGACGCCAAGCCGTATTCCTTCAGAGTTGACATTGCAGGCGACAGATCCCTTTTCGACAAGGACTTCCGAGACGTCGGCGTAGAGCCGCCACGACAGCGTGCACCCAGAGGTAGTCCGTCCCGAATCCCCTGAGACCGAGTCTTTCAAGATGACACACCACACCCGTGCGGCATTGCAGGCTCCAGCCTTATCCTTGCCGACTGCCAAACCATCGGCGATCGCGAAAGTGATCAACAGGGGACCTCGCGACCGGTTCGACGGCGTTGCTCGCGATACCTTTGGCGGCAGCACCGTGTCACTAGACTGACGAGCCGACTCGGTCGCCGGTTGAGCAGTTTCTGCCCCTGCAGTCGCGGTAGCGTCTATACCGGTCTCACCTGTCGGCGGCGTGAGACTCGAGCGAGGAGCCTCTGCCGCAGGCTCGGAGCCCGCGCCAAAAATCTCTCCCCCAACGACCATGCACCATCGATTATTTGCCAACATGGTAAGCAATCCAGCTACGAGCGCCACCACCGAGCCTGCCCAAAGCCAACGCTTCTTCCCAGTTGTTTCAGCCATCACCACGTCGGCTCTGAACGGACACTCGTTATACCTTCGCCCAGACGTCGGTCCAGGGCTTGCCTTAGTTACAGACCGGTTGATTCGATCTTCGCGGCATTCCCGGGAAGGCGACGACCTCCCTCAACTCCTGCGGGAGCAGGGACTGAAAAGGACAAGAATGTCGCAACGTACACGCATGCTGACCCGCGCCCGAGTAACCCGCCGCACTCGCCGCCACAGGCCTCGCACTGGGCGCCATGGGACTGATGACACCATCAGCCGCCGCAGCCACGGCGGCCGGCAGTGAACACCAGTCCGGCCCGTTCGGGAACAACGGATGCCACACCGACCCGACCGACGGCGGCTTCTACTGCACCGTCTTCGACATCGCCCCAGCAGCGAAGCCCGTTCTCGACGTGGCTGTCGGAGTGACCTGCCCCAACAGGGAAACCAAGGACTTCATCATCTGCATGTCGGACCAGTAACAGCCGGCCACCCCGCAGCGCGACGATCTCCCCGTCCAGCACCAGATAACCCAGCCCGGCCGCCACGCCCATGATCTCCGGGATCCGGTCGGCCAGGTCGATCTCCCAGCACGACTACGACACACCGCAGCGGTGAAGAACAGCGCACGCCAACCGTCGAACTCCGGGGTTTTGGGGCGGGGAAAGTCCGTTTCGTCGGCAGTCCGGGATTAGCCGGCCGCGGTGACTTCGGTTCAGGGGTAAACGACAAGCTAAACCTCTCCGCAAGGCGGAATCGGGGCGGCTTCAGGGGGGCGGTGGCTGCGCTGCCCCTGGGCGTACGGCACCGATCATCGGGCGAGCGCTGGGCGGCGTGTCTATGACCGGGCAGGGAGTCGGGCTTGCAGGCCGTCCAGGATCGCCTGGAGGCCGAATGCGAGTTCCCGGCCGGAGGTGGTGGCCGGGTCGTCTTCACTCCATCCCTCGCTGAGGGCGCGCAGCCGCGGGAACTGCATCGCGATCTCGGTCATCCGTGCGGCCCTGGCCTGGTCGTCCCCGTCACCGGCGGCGCGTGCTTTCCACGCGATCTCGGACGCCGCGCCGAGAGCGGTGCCCAGCACGAAGGTGAACACGACCTTCATCGCCTGTTCCGCGTCGCGTCCGGTGAACCCGGCGGCTTCGTAGATCGCGAGCAGGTGGTCGTCGTGACGCGCTTTGCCTGGGCCGTAAACGAGGTGAGTGCTCATGGCAGGCACCAGCCAGGGGTGCCGCAGGATCATCGCGTACATGCTGTCGGCCATCGCGGTGGCCGCGGTCCGCCAGTCGGCCTCGTCCAGGTCGGGCAGCTCGAGCTCACCCCATACCGAGTCGGCGGCGAGCACGACGAGATTTTCCTTGCTCTGGACGTGCCAGTAGACCGAGGTCGCGGCCGAGCCGAGCCGGCTACCCAGCTGCCGCATGCTCAGGCCCTCGACTCCGCCCGCGTCCAGCAGTTCGACTGCGGCTCGGACGATCTGTTCCCTGGTCAAGGTTTCGCGCGGCATCCGCTCAGGATAGGCCACGACTCGCACGGTGTTCGAGGACACACTTGCACAGTGTTCGAGTGCTCCCTACGCTCGGACTCGAACAGTGTGCAAGTCCTAGGAAGGGAACTCCAGTGGCCCCGTTCGTCGTCGTTGCCGCTTCGATACTGCAGTTCTTGCTGGCGGCGACCTTCGTGGTCATTCCCGTCGCCGGCGCTCTCCACGGTCCCCACGCCCAGCGGGCCGCCGAGACCGAGGTGGTGAGGCAAGGCTTCCCGGCCACACTCCTGGCCGAGCGCGGGATCAACTTCGGGACCAGCCGCGCCAGCATCGTGGTCGCGGTCGCGATCGGTCTGTGCCTCGCGACGCTGGCCTCGCTCAACCTCGCCGGGAACGGGGCGGGTCAGCTCCTGTCGTGGATCTTCCAGCCGATCGTTCTCATCCTCGGATGCGTCATCATGCCGGGCGAAGTGTTCGTCACGCGCTTTATCACGTCGGCCTTCACCAAGTCCGATGATCCGACACTGCGAAACCTGGAGGTCGCAGCGTTCGTCAACGCCGCGGTGGCCACCGTTCCCGCCTGGTACCGCACCGTGATTGCACTACGCCTGGTACTGGCAACAGCGGGCTCACTACTGATCATCATCTTGCTGGCGATTCCAACGGCGAACGCCCACTTCGGTTGAACGTTAAGCTGAGACACTGTTCCAGGACGACAGGTAGCGCCCCTTCGCCGAGCCATGGTCTCTCAGATGCCGACTGGGTCGCCAGTCTCGAAGGGCCATCAACCCGGTGCCCGCCGCCCAATCGTGCCAAGATTATCCAGGTGGCTCCGCGCCCCCCCTCGGCGTGGAGCCACCTCTTTCCTCGCAGTTGCTGCGCGCTCCCGATATCGCCTGTCATCATTCACACGAATTTCCCTGGGGCAAAACTGGGGCACGAGGGGGTCTCAAACGGTCTTGAACTGCATCCAGCAGCGCTGAACCACAGCGCTTTTCCTGCAGTTTCTCCGGTCCCACAGGTAGAAAGCCCCTGCGCACCTCACTGGCAGTGAGGGGTCAGGGGTTCGAGTCCCCTTAGCTCCACAGTGACGAAACACAGCCCGCCTGGAACATACGCCGAGGTAGGGCGGTTTTTTCGTTGTACCTCACTTTGAGAAACGATGCACCGAACTTCAGCTACCGTTCAGTAACTGGGGCAAACCTGGGGCACGCCCATGACCCCGTTTCAAACGGGGTCACCAAAACTGCCCCAGGCCAGTACCCCAGCCGGGTGATCCTTTGGAGGCATCTACGCCGCTCAGGTTAGATCTGCGGCCTGCAACCGACGAGCGACCGGCGATGACGCTGGGGCGGTGCCCGTTCAGGCGAACGTGGCTCGATGACATCCTGAGCGGCCGCGCGGACTTGGTCCCTGCTGGGTGGCTTGACCAGCCGAGTCATCAGCTCTCCTGGGCGGTGTGCCGTCTGGTGACTCCGATGATGGATGTCGCGGCGGCCCGGTGACTCGGTCACTGCCCATCCGTCCACAACCGACACGGGTCAGCTTCCTCACCAGCGCTGGACGCCGTGCGACGATCAAGCGATGGAAGCTCGTAAGAACCCGAACTACCTGAAGGCGGTGGCAAAGGCCGTTGAGGAGTTCCGCGCCGCGCTGGTCGAGTTCCTCGAGCTGCACGTGATCAACGAAGGCTTCGGCTCGCTGGCACCGGGAATCGCCCCTGCGGTCATACCGCTCGATGAGGCTGATCCAGGCGAGATCACGCGGCGACGGGAAAAGGTGACTCGCTTGGCCGGCCGCGCGTCTGCTGCCGCGGAACTCACGGCGACGTCCATCTCCGTTCAAGGCCCGATGGGCAGTGGTGTGGTCGACCCGTTCATGAACTGGGTGACGATCACGCGTCCCAAGCCGATGTTGGAGAGTGTCGACGTCTTGAGTGCATGCGACTACGCCCTTGGCAAGCTCGAGGAGTTGATCCTGCGAGCCGAGGCCGAGATCCCACCGACCGTAGGTGCAGAGGCCATGCATCCAGCGGTCTGGGGGCCAATCGCTCGGCTATGGCGTGACGGGCACTTCCGGGAAGCGGTGGCGGCCGCATCCGAGTCCGTCGTCGCGATGGTAAAGGCCCGTACGAAACGCAACGACGTCTCCGCCACGGACCTGTGGAGACAAACCTTTTCGGACAAGGACCCTCGCCCTGGGCAGCCGCGACTGCGCTGGCCCGGCGACCCGAACGACCAAGACGTCAAGACCATGAACTCCGGTCTGCTCTCCTTCGCTCCCGGTGTGCAGATGACAATCCGGAACAGCGCTGCCCACAGCCTCGGCGAACTTGACGAGCAAGCAGCCCTCGAGCGACTGTCCGCGCTGAGCCTTCTGGCCCGTTGGGTCGACGAATGCGACGTCGTCGAGGCCCCAATTTCCTTAACCGAGTAAGAACGTCGTCCGGCGTTCTGCAGCGCAGTCCGCGCGGTCAACGCGTGGAGTGTCAGGTGACCGGTCACGGACCGCACCCACCCCTGGCGGAGACCTCAACGTTGACGCACTGCTCTGCTGGACAGGTCACTGTGAATGGACCTGTCCTGTCCTTGAGGTTGCCCCCAGGAACCTCAGGCCTGGCGACCGACCATGCGCGCGGGGACGGAGTACTTGTTCATCCTGACAGTGACCTGGGCGTAGCGGTCCACGCGTGGGGTGAACCAGCGACCGGTCTCGAACGGCTCGCTTGGCAGTGGAGCGAGCCGTGGCTGCTCGGTGGCGAAGTGTTCTCCGATTGTGCGGGCACGGGACCCGATCCGCCGTGCGTCGTCGGCTTCGTCCCAGGCGTCGACCATGGTGTTGAGCTCGGCGAGGGAGTCGACTTCTGGAATGGGGACGAGGTGGTTGCGACGGAACCAGCCGATCTGCCCCTCGACGCCGCCCTTCTCATGCGCCCCTTGGATGCCGGGCTGGCAGTAGAAGGCGTCAATGCCGTAGTGGGACCGGAAGGCGGTCCACCGGTCGGCCTCGACGCGTTGGCGGGAGAACCCGATCACGCTTGCGAGGGCAGCCTTGAGGTTGTCGTAGCGGATCTTCCCGATCGGGACGCCACCGAGGACCCGGAACGCGTGTGCGTGACCCTCGAAGAAGGCTTCCTGACCGGCCGAGGCACTGATTCTGTGCACGGCCTTGCCGGAGTAGGACAGCCGCAGGCTGAACAGCGTGCAGCTGACCAGCTCTCCGCGTAGCCGGATCGCGACTTCGCCGAAGTCGACCTCGGCCTCGCGGCCGGGCAGGTGCTCCTGCGGAATGAACGTGTTCGCGGGCTCCCGGCCCGCTTCGATCCGGATCTCACGGCGTCGCGTGGCGACGTACTCGCGCACCATCCAGTACGACACGTCAGCGGCGTGGTGCTCGTCCAGGAGGCGGTCGAAGACCCGCTTCGCGGTATGCCGTTGCTTGCGGGGCGCATCCAGGTCGTCACGAAGCCAGTCGTCGATGACCGCCTTGTAGTCGTCGAGGCGCGAGCCCCGCTTCGGCTGCGCATGGCGCGGCTTCGGCCACGCCGACTCCAGGGCCGCGGCGACAGTGCGGTACCCAACCCATACTTGCGCTGCATCGCGCGGTTCGACATCCCTGATCGCGCGTCCCGTCGGATCGCCGCGTACAAGTCGACTCGATTCACTGTCCGGCGTCCGCGATGGCGGCTTCAGCGGGTGCTGGCCGGATAAGTCCCGACAAGGCGCTGCAGTGTCGCAACGGTTCGCGTGGTGACGGGGACGGATAGGAGTTGTTCGAGGGAACCCGTGACGTTGCCTGCGGTCTGGCGAGGCTTCCAGCAAACGCTGTGGGCGAACGCAGGACCTAGGATGCGGATCTCGACCAGACCGTCCGGGCTGCGATATGGAAGTTGGACATCCGGGATCTCGTGCACGTCGTAGAACGAGATCATCGAGCGATATATGCCCTCCCCAGGATCCACCGGCAGCGTCTCCCCGACAGCACGCCGGATCTGCTCCAGCGTCCGGACGGTGACCGGATGCCGGTACCCAGCAGCCCGCAACTCAACAATCGCCTGGGCTGCCGCCTTCTCAGGGTCAGCCGCCTCGAACACGACCGTCCCGTTGCTCTGGAAACAGCGAGCAGCCGCCGGACCGCCGAATGCCTCCACCAGCTCGGCGCTTGTCGGACTGCCCGGGTGGCCGAGGTTGAGATTGCGGAAGAAGGCGACGGAGTTCATGACTCGGCCAGATCCCTGATGACTTGTGCCGTCTCCGCCGGGTTGGTGATCATCGGCCAATGGCCGGCGTCGAGCGTGCGGTAGCCCCAGCCGAGCTGCTCCGCGGACACGTCAGCGGCCGGGGGGCTGGTCTGCAGGCAGCGCACAAAGGCCACACTCGCGTTCGTTGTGCTCAGGGGCTCCTTGATCGCCGGCTGGGTGTAGGTGCCGATCGGCTGCGCAGTCAGGTGCTGTTGCATCCACACGAAATCAGCGTCGGTGATGCCGTGCCCCGGGTAGAGCTGGTCGAGCTGCTCCCGGGAGAACCAGGGGATTGCCCCATCGTGAGCCAGGCTCGTCATGAACGCGGCGACGTCGGGTCCCATGACGTCGAACCACGACTTGTTGGGTTGCGGCAGAGCGGCGTCGATCAGGATCAGTTGCCGGATGCTGTGTGGTTGTCGCTCGAGTACTGCTGCTGCTACATAGCCGGCGAACGAGTGGGCAACGAGGGTCACGTCCGCAAGACCGATGAGTTCGGTGGTGACGTCCTCGACCCAGTCGCCCAGGCCGACGGTTCTCGCGGGGGTCGAGTCGTCGCCCGTGGTGCGCAACTGCGGCGTTATGGCTTGGAACCCATGGTCGTTCAGAATCGGTGTGACGCGTCCCCAGGCCCAAGGGCCGAGTCCGCTGCCTCCGACGAGCACGATGGGGTTGCTGGCGGTCATGTGTCCACTCCTACGCGGTTGATGAAGTCGGTCAGGTCAGTGATGAGCTCGACGGTGGAATCGAGCGAGGCGACGTGGCCGCCGGTGTCGTGCGAGTACCAGGCAATGAGGTTGTTCTCGCGGGCTGACACGGAGCGCGCGGCGAAGTCACCGCTACCGAAGACGCTCACCCCGGTCGGCACACCCGCAGCAACGGCATCGAGGTCGCTTGCATCCATCGAGTAGATCCGCATGCTGCTGCCAGCACTCGCTGTCAGCCAGTACAGAGTCGCGTTGGCCAAGATGAAGTCCGTTCCTAGACCGAAGTCGTCTCCGAGTTCGCCTTGCCAGAGTTGGTACTTGTCGAGCTGCCAGGCGAGCAGTCCCACCGGAGAGTCGGACAGCGCGAACGCCAGCGAGTCCGGGCGGCGACTCTGCAACTGGAGGTATCCACCGCCATCAACGGCGAAGCTCCTCAGCCTGCTCCATGCTGGCTCGTCGTCCGCGTTTTCGGCCATGAAGCCTCGTAAGCCGGCGCTGACGTGGACACCGATGACCCGCCCGGGTTCGACTGCCCCGATGGCTCGGGCGACTACGGATCCCCAGTCCTGTCCGTGGACGATGAACCGGTCATGCCCCATCGCCGACATCGCATCAGCCAGGAGGCGTGCCGAGTCGGTGACCGACCAAGCACCGGGTGGCAGCACTGAGGTGCCAAATCCGGGGAGAGTTGCCACCACAACCTCGGACGCCAGGGTCTGCAGCGGCTCGATTACCCGGTGGAAGGCGAGAAATGAGGTGGGCCAGCCGTGCAGGAGCAGAATCGGGACTTGCCCTGATCCGGGGAACCTTGCGGCGTGGACTCGACGACCGCCAATGTCGAGATTGACGTGGTCGCCGATTCCCCGACGCTTTGGTTGCTTAAGCCACTGATCCCACTCGGCCGCATACTGCTCCACGATCGACGGCGTGACACCGTGTACCCAGTTTTCTGAGGACGGCAAGACTGGCCATCGCGTTTCACTCAGACGGCCACGGAGTGCCTCAAAGTCCGGCCCCGGGGACGTGAGCGCACCCAGAAGCAGTTGGTAGCATCCTGTCACATTGTCACTCTAGGAAATATGACAGGGTGCTGTCAAAGGGGGGTTGCGGTGAACGCCGATGTCGACGCGGCTCTACATGCCATCTTCGAGGTGAACCGGCTCCTCCGTGACGCTGGAGAGCGAATATCCGCAACCGCTGGCCAGACGCACTCCCGTCGCATGGTCCTCCAAACCGCCGGCGACCGCGCCACCGTGCCGGACATCGCCCGCCAACTCGGACTCCAGCGACAAAGCGTCCAGCGTGTCGCCGACGAACTGGTCCAGGCAGGCCTAGCCCATTACGAAGACAACCCTCACCACCGACGATCCCGACTTCTCGTCACAACAGCAGCCGGCAAGACCGCACTCGCGGCGATCCAGCGCGCTCACCACGAATGGGTCGCGGAACTGGAAGCCACGGTCGGCGAACTCGACTGGGCACACCTTCGTGCTGATCTGGACCACATCGTGCAGACCGTAGGGAATCACCCGCGGCCCCCCGAGTAGATGGCGGCTCGCGCGCCCAATCATCTGGGATGCCACCCGGTGGTGTCGACTCTCGCCAACATGCTGACCCGATGGATCCTCGTCGGTGCTCGAACTCGCCTACAAGTGGTGTCGGACGAGACCTCCGTAGCCAGTCCAGGCGCGCCGGCTGTGCCGCTTGCCCGTCGTGGGACCACCTCGTTGCCATTCTTGGTGCCGCCGACGGGCGGCGCAGAAGCAGAGCAGGAAATCGCCCGGCGATTTGGCTGAACGCTAGGGTCCCGAACGAACGATCAGCGGCATGAGCGGAGAATTGCCCACCGGAGTTCAACGGGGCCCGACCCGGCAGGAGGAGCCGTCCATGTCTGTTCGCCTGAGCGCGGTCGTCAAGGCGCCGAACGGATACCTGCTCGCCCTACGACAAGACTTGCCTGACAGCACCCATCGACATCTCCTGCCTGGCCGCAGGGTCGAGGACACCGACCGGCCGTTCGAGGACGCATTGCGGCGTGTCCTCCGCGAGCAGGCGAACCTCAACACGACCATTGGGGCGCTCATCAACATCGACAAGACTGGCGTTGACGACGAATACGTGTTCATCGCGTACGCCGACGGGGACAACTCGGTTTCGGGAGACTTCACTGAGCTGTTCCCTCCAGCACCGGGCGGGTGTTCCTGGAACTGCATCGAGCTCACCCCAGCCGCCATCCACGACGCCAACTTCACGCCCGAGGGAATCGGATACCTCCTCGCCGGCCACCTGCGACACGGCCAGCTGCCGTGGGCGCTGGCCGATATCCGATCACGACCGCCTGCCACTCGCCGCCACCACAAGGCGCCCTGAGCCGTGAGAGTCCCGTGCTCAACGGCACAGGCGGGCTCGACAGCGCCGGGACCACGCCCGCATCGCGGCATGAGCGGATGTTCGTAGTAGGACGAACAGGTGGACTGCTCGGTCTGTGCGAGGAGGTGCCGGGTCGGCGTGTGTCGGCGCTCGTTGCCCTTGTCGCCCATGGGTAGTGCCGAGAGTGTTCGCTTCGCTACTGTTGTCGTGGAGTCGGCGGTAATGCGAAGGGGCCCTCACCATTCCGTTGATCGGCTTCGTGGCATCCCTGTTGCCGCCGTTGTTCGCGGCTCGATCTCGTTCCCTGTTCTGGCCCCTGACTTCCCCGATCATGAGGCACCTCTCCGCGGCACTCGCCGTCACCGGGCTCTGGCTGCCTGCGCTGCTGGCAGTAGTTTCGTTCGGCCGGTCAGGCCTGGCTGCCACCACCTGGCTGCTCATTCCGTTGTGCGTCCCCGTGGGAGCAGCGCTGGTGGTAACCGCTGTGTTGGCCGTTACCGCCCAACTCATCGGCACCACCGTCAGCGTCATCCTCCGCACCCCCTGGTCATGGGTCATCGGCGAGTGGGCAGCGCCACTGGCCTATGCGGCCGCCAGTCGTTGGCTGGTCGACGCTAGGTGCGTCGCCTGAGCTCACCGCCGAGACCAAGGACGACTGTCAAGCCCAGGCCGCCGCCTGCAGCCACTCGGCCGGGGACCAGTCGTCGTGCGTGTATGTCAGGTTCGGTTCAGTCCCCCGCCCGGCCGGTGTCGTACGCCCACATCGCGATCTCGACCCTGTTTCGGGCGCCGATTTTGGTCAGCAGGCTGGCGACGTGGGTCTTGGCGGTCGTCAAGCCGATGAATAGCTCGGCGGCGATCTCTGCGTTCGTGCGGCCGCGGGCGACCAGCGTCAGGACCTCCTCCTCGCGTTCGGTGAGCGGCTCGATCGGTTGGGTTCGTCGGCTCGACGGTTCCCTGGCGGCGAGCGTGGCCAGCAGCCGCCGGGTGATGTTCGGCGCGATCAGGGCATCGCCGACGGCGGCGGCATGGACGGCCTGGACGAGCAGTTCCGTCCCGGCGTCCTTGAGCAGAAAGCCTCGGGCGCCGGCTCGGAGCGCGCCCTGGACGTACTCGTCGAGGTCGAATGTCGTGATCACAACTACTGCGATCGGGTCCGGGACGCCCCGCCCTGCGAGGAGCTTGGTCACCTCGATGCCGTCGAGCCCAGGCATCTGGATGTCGACCAGGCACACGTCGGGGCGGAGCCGATGCGCCAGCTCGACGGCGGCGTGGCCGTCGGCGGCCTGGCCGACGACCTCGATGTCGGGCTGCGCGTCAAGGATCATCGACAGGCCGGTGCGCACCAGGTCTTGGTCGTCGGCCACCAGCACGCGCACCGTCATCGGCGTACCTTAGTCGGCAGTTCGGCGTCGACGGTCCACCCGCCCTCGGGCGCCGGTCCGGCACGCAGTGTGCCGCCGAGCAGCTGCACACGCTCGGTCATCCCCAGCAGCCCGAAGCCGTGGTTCGCCGACCGTGCCGGGTCGATCTGTCCGTCGTCGGTCACGCGTAGTCGCAGCGTTTCCGCGCCGTCCACGACCCGGATCTCCACACGTGAGGCGTTGCGGGCGTGCCGCAGGGCGTTGGTCAGCGCCTCCTGCGCCAGCCGGTAGACCGCCACGTCGATCTGGGGCGGAAGTTCGTCCAGGTCATCCGGCAACTCCACGTCGACGACCGGGACCGGGGCGTGTCTGGCGAGGGACATCAGGTCGGCAACGCCGGGCTGAGGGGCGTACCCCGCCGGCGCTCCGTCGCGCAGCACACCGACCATCACCCGCATCTCCGCGAGCGTCCGCGACGCTTCCCCTTCGATCGCCGCCAGCACCTCGAGTGCCGCCTCAGGTCGCTGCCCGGCCATCGCCCGGCCCGCCTGCGCCTGCACAGCGATCGCCGAGACGTGGTGGGCGACGATGTCGTGCAACTCGCGCGCGAGACCGACCCGCTCCTGGACGCGGATCCGGTCCAACTCCCGGCGCCGGCTCTCGGCGCGGTAGCGGAACGCCGCTCCGCCCGCCGCGGCCGCCGCGAGGATGGCGAGCCCGCCGAAGATCTCGGTCGGCCCGATGTAGTCGGGGACCATACCGATTCCCGCGGCGACCGCCACCACCGTCAGCCCGATCACGATCTCGCGCCCTGAGCCCCAGCGGACCAGCGCGTAGACGAGCACCAGGACGTAGATCATCGTGTCGAGGCCCACGCTCGGGGCTCCGCCCAGCAGGCTCGCCAGTCCCGACGCCATCGCGGTGCCGAAGGCCGCCACGACACAGGCCAACGGGTGGGTACGCCGCCACAGCAGCACCGGCGCGAGTCCGACCGCCACGATCGTCGCGAACGGCCGCCAGGCGACGTCGTCCCGGAGGACTCCCTCGAGCAGCGCCGTCACCATCAACGCCCCGACCAGCGCCCAGTCGCGCGACACCCGTTCGGGAGCGTCCGTGGCGCGCGGCTCGGCCCACAGCGAGCGCAGGGCGTTGGTGGTCACGCACCCAGCCTAGGGACCGCCGAGGCGCCGGGGACCGACCGAAAGAACGAGACGCCGCTCCTCCCCACGGCCGGGGCGGATCCGGCCTCGACGACGATGTGCCCGCCGCCGGGCTCGGCGATCGTTGGCCCACCAGTCCTCACCACGACAACGGAGCCCACGATGAGAACACGTCAACCCACGACCGTATTGGACGAGCAGCGGATCCCGGTGAGAGCCAAGCTCGCCGCAGCGTGGACGAGCCTCGTGCTCCTGTACGCCTACGTGGACATTCTCGCCTTCTTCAAACCCGGCGTCATCAAAGACATCGAGGCCGGCGTCGTCTTCGAGTTCGACATCAGCCAGACGTTGTTCACCGTCTTCCTCACGCTCATGGCGATCCCGATCCTCATGGTCGTGCTGTCGATGATCCTGCCTGCCCGGGCGAACCGCGCCACGAACCTCATCGTGGCCTCGGTACAGGTCCCCTTCGCGGCGTTCAACGCGGTGGGCGAGTCCTGGACGTACTTCTACGGCCTCGGCGTCGCACTGGAACTGATCGTTCTCGCCCTCATCCTCCGGTACGCCTGGACCTGGCCCCGCACCGCACCGTCGGCGACCACGACGACCATGGCCACCAGCCCGGACCGTGAAACCGTTCGCGCCCAGCAGTAAGCGTGAACCCAAGCCCATTCCCCATCCTGTTCAGAGCCATCTGCCTCGGTGCCGCGGTGTGGGCCTGCCGGCGGTGGGACACCGACTACGACTGACCTGCCGGTAGGGGCCTTCCAAGGCCCCTACCGGCAGGTCAGATCATCGGATTCGCACACAGGCCCACCGCATCGTCGGCACCGGACCCCAGCGCGGCAACGTCGTCGTTCGCGTCACTGGCACCCGCCACGACGAGCCGACATATCACGTCCGCCAGTCCCCACCGAACACCCAGGAGGTCCCGGTCATGATCCAGGCACACCAGCTCACCAAGCGCTACTGCGACAAGACCGCCGTGCACACCCTCCGCTTCACCATCGCGCCCGGCACCGTCACCGGGTTCCCCCGGTCCCAACGCTGCACAGGCAAGTCCACGACATGCGGTTGATCATGGGACTGGACCGGCCGACTTCGGGCACCGTCACGGTCAACGGCAAGCCCTACGGGCAGCACCGTTCCCCGCTGCGGGAGGTCGGCGCCCTGCTCGACACCAAAGCCGTGCACCCCGGCCGCAGCGCCCGCCCGCACCTGCGTGCGATGGCCGCCACCCAACAACATCAAGACTTCCCACGTCAGCGGGTCATCGAGATGCCCAGCCTCTCCGGGGCCGCAACCAAGCGCGTCGGCGGGTTCTCCCTCGGCATGAGCCAACGCTGGGCATCGCCGCCGCAATCCTGGGTGACCCCCGAACGCCGACGATGGTCTCTACCCAGTCCAGGCTGAGAACACGTCAACGTCCGCTTCTCGGCATGAGCGGACGTCAGCGAGTCAGCGCCACATCGTTGGCACACGTGCCATTGCCGCTCGCAGTCGGCGAACGGGTCCACGACGATGATGGCCCATCGGTACACGATGGGCAGTGATCAACCTTGTGCACGGCGAAAGGGGCGTCCTATCTCGCTACGAGATACCCAGTCATCTATCCACATCGGACTTGACCGCGTTGCGCAGGGCGGCGGTGACGTACGACCAGTCGAAGGTCGCCAGGCTGTCCTCGGCACGGGTGGTGATCGTGTCCGGGTCGAGCAGCGTCACACCAGCCTTCGTCAGTCGAGCGACGCTGTCCGCGTACGCGGGGTGCCGACGAAGGACGGGTTTGACACACGGAGCGGCAACGATGGGGACTTCGGTGCCAAGCATCTCGTTGAGCACGCCCAACGCGAACGTGTCGCTGAAACCCGACGCCCACTTGTTCATCGAGTTGAAGGTCAGTGGAGCGGCTAGGGCGTGCCCTGCGGATCTTTTTCATGATCGTGTGCAGATGATGGTGTGTGGTCGGACGTGGTGAGCTGACGGATAGGGCCTGGGCGGCGATCGCGCCGTTGCTGCCCGCGCAGTCGGGGCAGCGGGGTGGCCGGTGGCGGAGTCATCGGCAGGTGATCAACGCGATCTTGTGGCATGAGCGGACGGGTGCGCCGTGGCGTGATCTGCCGGAACGGTATGGGCCGTGGAAGACCGCGCATGAGCGGTTGCGGAAGTGGACCGCGGACGGGACGTGGGACCGCATCCTGGAGCACGTGATCGTCAAGGACGACTCACTCGGCACGCTGGAGGACAACGTCGAGTTCGTGGTCAGTGTCGATTCCACGAGTGTCCGGGCCCACCAGCACCAACTGGCTCTGGGCCGAGCTGAACATCCACCTCGTCGACTGGGAGTTCGTCGGCTACAGCGACACGCCGTACGACGCCGCAGAGCTCGTCGAACACCTCAGCGCCCACGCCATCGACGACGAGTTGTGGATCTCGCTGTTGCCGGACCTCGGCATCGTCGACGTCGCGACGAGCCGCCGGTTCCTTGCTGCGCGGCGCACCGTCACGATCCGCTGGCTCAGCGTCCAATGAAACAGCGCAACGAGCGAGTCGACGAGTTCGAGTTCCAGTTCAGGCGGGTCCGCAAGCTGATGAACAGCGACTTCCTGTGACACATCTGGTGCCGGCGGCGCTGCAGACGAGATGTCCCCCGATCGGGGTAGCGTCATCGGTGCACTGCCGGTTCCGCGATTGCCGTCCAGCCCGCTGCGCGGCACCGGCACCTCGGCCGACTGCCATTCGGCCCACCGCGCGGCCGAACACGGCCTGCCGACCGAATACTTGCCGTGCGTGGGTCAGCTCGACCTACCCGCCGATGACATAGCGACCACCGCAGTCAGCGTCGAAGACGAGCAAGCCGGAGCAGCCACAGCTGCGCGCCCCCGGCCCGATCCGGACCTCCACTTCCTCGGCCGAGCACTGCTGGGCCTGAGGAAGCTCTGAGCAGAGTCAGCGCTGGCCCTCCCGGTACCGACTGGCGACCCTCGGCCGGGTCGCTGAACATGCAAGTAATCGGGACAGATAGAGCGCAGCTCGGCGAACTGCGTCGCAGGTAAAACGACAAGCACTCAAGGCGATGCGATCGAGGTGGCTCAGCCCGTGAGGTGCACGGCGCGGACGAGCGAGCCAGCGGGGTCCATGAGTCGATCCTGTTCGCGGTGACCGTGGGTGATCACCGCGCGCACGTCGGTTGAGGCTCGTCACCCCTGCTCCGCGCCGGCAGCTCACGAGGTCCCTGGGGTGCCGTGGCAGAGCCTGCAACCCACGGGGTGGACGGATGGCCGGGTGAAGTGGTCATCTTGGCGCTCACGACCACGATCCGACCGGAGGGTTTCCGTGTCCATCACCGTTCTCGATGTCGGCGGCACGCATCTTCGCTGGGCTCGCTGGTCTGCCGAACACGGGCTTGACGAAGTCCGCAGCGCGATGACGCCCAGCCTGCGGAACAGTCCACACGCGACAGTCGAGGAGTTGCGGGCGTCACTGGTGAAGGCGATGACCGAACCCGTTCTGCCGGACGCGGTTGCCGGGGTCTCGTTCGGCGCCGCGCTCGATCACCGTACCGGGGTCGTGTACGCGTCCGCGCCCTTGTGGGGGTCGCACGTCGAGCCCTTCGATCTTCTCGGCGCGCTGCGGTCCGCGCGTCCCGATGTGCGCTGGCACGTGGTCAACGACGTCACCGCCGCGCTTCTGCACCTCGCCGCGTCGCCGCACGCGGAAAACCGCCGGAAGATCTTGCTGGCGACGATCAGCACCGGCGTCGCCTGCCGGACCATCGACTCGCGCACCGGGGAGATCGCGCTCGATAGCCTGGGCTTGCAAGGCGAGATGGGACATTTGCCCGCGACAGTCACGATCGACGGCGAACCGGTCGACCTCCGGTGTGACTGCGGACAACCTGGTCATGTCGCGGCCTTCGCTTCGGGCCCGGGACTACGCCGGCTGGGCAAGGTGTTCCGGGACCGGCGACCTCAGCGGTGGGCCCGGTCTCGGTTGGCCGGGGACGGGCCGTTCGAAGCCACGCTGAAGTCGGCGCTCGACGAGGCGGATCCGGTGGCGATCGAACTGTTGCGGGCCGCCGCCAAACCGGTGGCCGACGTCGTCCGCACCGCGCTGTGCCTCGATCCGGAGATCGATCTGGTGGCCTTCACCGGCGGTGTCGCGACCGGGCTCGGCCAGCATTACCGGGACGCGCTGACCTTCCACTTGACCGCGGAAGGCCTGTACCTCACCAGCGAACGCGACGCCGGTTGGGTGCTCGACAGGATCCTGATCTGCGATTCCGGCGAGGCGAACGGCCTTGTCGGCGCCGGGCTCGCCGCCCAGGGCCGGCGCAGTCACCGCGCGGTCGTCCGCGCGGGCGGATCGCTGTCCGTCGCCTCGCGGCTGACGAGCGAACCCGGGCCGGGCGAGCTCGTCGTGGCGACCGAGTACGCGGGGCTGTGCGGGACGGACATCCAGATGTTGCGTGGTCTCCGGGATGATCCGGCGCCGGTGATCGGCCATGAAGGGATCGCGACGGTGGTGGCCACGGGTCCGGGAGTCCGGCCGGAGTTCGCCGCGGGCACGCTCGTCGCGATCAACCCGACCCATCCGACGGATCCGAGTTTCCTGTTGGGACACAACGTCGACGGCCTGTTGCAGGAGCGGACCCTACTGCCCGCCTCGGCCGTCGAAGGCGGCCTGGTGCTCCCTCTGCCCGCGAACACGGACCGGACGCTCGGGCCCTTGCTTGAGCCGCTCGCCGTGGCCCGGTACGCGCTGGGGGAACTCGACGCGTTCACGCCCCGGACCTTGATCGTCTACGGCGACGGCGTGATCGGGCATCTCGCCGTGCGCGCAGCCCGCTCTTGGCTCGGCTCGGCGACCCGGGTGATCCTGGTGCACCACACCGAAGCCGGTCTCGCGTTCAGCCGAGCGGCCCCGTACCGCGCGGACGTGCTGTGCACCCGGCTGGACTGGGCGCATCTCGAACCCGGTCCCGTCGGAGCGCTGCTCGCCACCCCGCGCGACGCGACGGTGTTCGCGTTGGAGGCGGTGCTTTCCCTGGGCATCGAAGAACTGGCCGTCGACATCGTGGGCGGGCTGCCACCGGCCGCCACGACACCGCTGCTCCCCGGCGTCGACCTCACCGCGGCCCGGGCCGCGAACTGCGGCGGTCTCCCGGATCCCGCGCGGATCGTGACGACCGGATCGGCCGACGGAAACCGGGTCCGCGTGTTCGGCCACCGCGGGGTGGCCGCCCGGCACCTGTTCGACTCCGCGTCCGAACTCGCCGCCGAACCCGCTCGGTACCGCGACCTGATCACCCACGAGACCGATCTCGAAGGCGCCGCCCGCGTGATGCGCACGCTGGCCGGTTCGCGCGAGCGTGTGATCGACGGCCGGAGACTGCTCAAGCTGTCCGTCCACTTGGGAGCGAGAAAGTGAGTCGCTGCCTGCTCGGCCTGACCGAATGGCGGCTCGCCGAGGCAGGCCCCGAGGCCATCCGCAGGACCGCGGCCGCCGGAGCCGATGGACTCCAGCTCGACTTCGGCGGCCCCGGCCGCGGCGAATGGCTGGACGCGCCCGGGCGGCTCCGGGCGTTGCGCGACGCCGCCGCGGCATCCGGTGTCCGGTTGTTCGCGGTGGCGGGCAACCATCTCAACGACATCGGCCTGACCACCACGTCGGCGCAGCCACTCATCGAGCGCCTGCTTGACTCCGCGCACGCGCTCGAAGTGCCGTTGGTCTTCCTGCCGAGCTTCCGGCGCAGCGCCATCGACGGACCCGCCGCCTTCGATCGCACGGCCCGGGTCCTCGCCTGGGCCGCCGCCGAAGCCGAGGCACGGAGTCTGTGGCTGGCGAGCGAGAACGTCCTCGCGCCCCACCGAGCGGCCGAACTCGCCGAACGGGTCGGTTCCCCGGCGTTCCGGCTGGTGCTGGACACCTTCAATCCCGTCAAGGCCGGGCTCCGGCCCGAGTCGCTCGTCGCCGAAGCCGGGGATCTGCTCGCCGACCAGATCCACCTCAAGGACGGCCCGCCCGACGTCGGGAACACGCCCGCTCTCGGCGACGGTGCGGGACGGGTCGAAGACACCCTCGAAGCCCTGCGCGAACACACGATACCGGTGAGCGCCCTGGTACTGGAGAACGACTATCGCGACGGTGATCCCACCAGGCTCGCCACCGACCTCGCCTGGGCGCGCCGCCGCACCCGGTGGTTCACCCCACCGGAAGCCGCCGGCGGCCACCGAGCCCGCGGTGGATCTCCAGGGCCGCGCTCAGTTCCTCCGGTGTGACGTCGTTGACGAAAGTGGCGCCCCCGATCCCGACCGGCAACGGCAACCGCTGCTCGCCGTCACGGTGCCGGACGGCGTCGCGCAAGGCCTGGGCGAGCATTCCCGGCTCGAGCAGCGCGTCCCAGATGGGCAGTTCGAGCATCGTCATCACGGCGAAGACGCGATCGCGCTGGGCTTCGGTGAGCAGCCCGCGACGGTAGGCGAGGATCGTGGAGAGCGCCATGTCGACACAAACGGCCTCGCCGTGCAGGAGCGCGGGCAGCCCACGCATCTCGATCGTCGGGCTGAAGGTGTGGCCGTAATCGACGCACCGTTCCAGTTCGGCTTCCCACAGATTCGGTTCGAGCTCTTCGAGCATGCCGTGGGTGGCGGCGTACAGCACGGCCACCGCGGCCTGGTCGCTTTCCGGGCTGTGGCCCTGGAACTTCTCCGCGAGCAGGCGCGCGCCGTGTTCTTCCAGCAGTTCGAACAGCGCGAAGTCCTTGATCAGCGCGATCTTGAGGATTTCCGCGAGCCCGTTGCTGATCTGACGCCGGTCCAGGGTGGCCAGGAAGGTCCGGTCGAGCAGGGTCAGTTCGGCGTGGGCGTAGGTACCCAGCCGGTTCTTGTGCCCGTTGAAGTTCACGCCCGTCTTCACGCCGACACCCGCGTCGACGAGACCGATGAGCGTGGTCGGCACCCGGAGGAACGGGGTACCGCGCCGGTACAGGCTCGCGGCGAGGCCGACGATGTCCGTCAGGACACCGCCGCCGATGACGATGATGGGCTCGCGACGCCGGGCGATACCGAATCCGTCGAGTTCCTTGACTATTCGCGCCGTCGTCTCGAAATTCTTGACCGTCTCGTCCGCGGTCACCGTCATCATCGCGTACTCCAAGCCATGATGCTCGAAGTAGGCGCGGATCCGGTCTCCGTGGTGGCGGTCGACATTGGCGTCGATCACGACGAACCGGCGCGGTCTGCCCTGATCCTCCCCCTTCTCCAGCAGGTCCGTACGGTCGGAGCGGAAGAGATCCTCACAGAACCGCACCTCGTAGTTGACGCTCTTCTGGGCGCGAACAAGCCAAGAGGCCGACTTCTTCCCCGAATCGGTCATTACCCGTTCCTTTTTCCAGCGGTTATTCGTCAATGAAAAGACCGCGACTTCGCGTCGGTACCGTCATCTTTGCCGGTTCGTGGCCCCGCTGTCGCGTCGGTGAAACGACCACCCGTGAACGCTTCCGACGCCTGTCTTTCGCTCCGCGCGTCAAGTCGCGGGCAACTGCGGATTCTCGTCGGTTGACGGCGGTTCTCCGGCGTTCTTGACGTGATCGACTCCGTCGGTACGCTGGCGTCGGCCGTCGAATCAGCCGACTCCATCACGATAACCCGCGATCGGAGCACGAGAAAATGCGCCGGATCTGCCTGGCCCTCCCCACCGATCGGGCCTGTGCCAGCACGCTGTCGGACTTCCTCGAAGAAGGGGAGTTCGCGGCCAGGAATTTCGACGTCGAGGTCTTCTCATTGATCCTGGATTCGTCCTCGGAACAGGAGTACGCCGAACATGCCGGAATCATCGGCGGCAGGCGCCGAACCGAAAATGTCGTGGTACTGCACCTCGGTGAAACCGAGCAACGGGCGTTCCTTCGCCGAGTGACCGAGGGCGCCGACGCCGGCGAATCGATGCTCGGCCTTCTCCTTCCGCGAGGGGTTTCGTACGGGGCCTGCACCGACCGCGCCTTCCTGATCGCCCGCGCGCTCGGTTGCCGTTCTGTGCACCGCAGGGATTCCGACAGCGGTTACCAGCTCTCCAACGGCGAGAAGGTGTTCCCGGTACACCACGAACTCGCCTCGCTCGGCCGCCGGGCCGCGGACGTGAAGGAGCACGTGACGACCTCGTCGCTCACACCGGAGCACGGCCACAAACCCGTGGTGCTGGTGGGCGGTTCGTTCGTCGGCGAACTTTCGGTCGACATCGGCGACCTCCGCGCCCGGGACCGGACCGCGTACCACGACATCGTGAGCCTGTGGGCGCCCGATGGCTGGACGGACACCCAAAAGGCGGAGCTGGTCGAGGAATCCTTTACCGGCGCGGGCACCGAACCGTTCACCGAAGACCGGTCGGAAGCCGGTTTCGTCGACCCGATGCGCGTCGACATGTGCAACATCGCCTTCCAGCACATCCAGGAACAGGTGCCGTTGCCACCCGCGACCGACACCATCGGCAGCGACTACTTCCTGTTCCATCTCGCGCACAGCGCCCGGTTGCCGGGGGTCGTGCACAACCGCCACATCGTGAACTTCCACACCGGTGAACGGAAGACCGACGCGGGATTCCTGTCCTACCAGCTGAGGCTGACCAAATTCTTCCTGTCCATGCTGTACTTCCACGACATCTACGGCCGGATGGCCGGTGCCGGTGAGGCACTGCTCGATCACCGCCACCGCGTACGCCCCGCGATGATCGCGGATTTCGCCCGGGAGAGCACCGGTTCGGCCGTCGACGCGAACGTCGAGCGCCTCGACCGCATCGACAAGACCTACCGCGGGCTGGGCGGCCGGTACGCCGATTTCGCCGACTTCCTCGCGCCGCGACGGGAAGAACTGATCGCCACGGCACGGCACGACATCGGCGACTTCGCCGTGCTGATCGACACGTGGGAACGGCTGATGACCGCGAGTGCGGCGCAGGGGCTCGATCAGATATGGCACTAGCGGAAACCGACCGGACCGCATTCGACGGCGGCCGGATCCGGGAAGCGCTCACCGCTGCGGAGCACGATCAGCTCGTCATCGATCTCGCCGGGATCGAGCGCGCCTACGACGCGCTCACCCGTGAACTCCCCGGTGTGACCGTCCGGTTCGCGATGAAGGCCTGTCCGGTGGACGAGGTCCTGACCTGTCTGGCGCGCCGGGGCGCGGGCTTCGACGCCGCCAGTCCCGACGAGATCGTCCAGGCCCTCGGCACCTGCAGCCCGCCGCGGCTGATCCACTACGGCAATACGGTGAAGTCCGACGAGAACATCGCCGAAGCGCACCGGCTCGGCGTACGTGATTTCGCCACCGACAGCGTCGAGGACGTGGTCGCCATCGCGGCCAACGCACCCGGCGCACGGGTGTTCTGCCGGCTCGCGACGACCGGAGCCGGCGCTTTGTGGGGCCTCGGGCGCAAGTACGGCTGCGCGGGAACCGACGCCGTGCGTGTCCTGCTCACCGCGCGGCGGCTCGGATTGCACCCTTCGGGCCTGTCGGTTCACGTGGGTTCCCAGCAGATGACGGTCGCAGCCTGGCACGACGCCTTCGACCGCATCGCCGACGTACTCGTCGCGCTTTCCCTGCGGGGAGTGCACATCGACCATGTCAACCTGGGTGGCGGCCTGCCCGCGGCCGGCTATCTCGACAAGGCGGGCAACCCCCTGCGGCCCCCGGTGGAAAAGATGTTCGCCGCCCTCCGGGACGGCATGCTCCGCCTCCGGCGGCTGGCGGGCCGACCGCTGGCGTTCGTCGTGGAGCCGGGCAGGCACCTGGTCGCCGATCACGGCGTGATCCGGGCCCATGTATCCCGGCTGTCGTCTCGGCGGCAGCTGAACGGGATTCGCGAAAGGTGGCTGTATCTGAGCTGCGGGAAGTTCAACGGGCTCTACGAGACCGACATGCTGCGCTACCGGCTGGTGTTCCCCGGTCATCCCGGCGGCGAGCTCGTCCCGGCGATCGTCGCCGGACCCACCTGTGACAGCGACGACGTGTTCAGCGACGGGCTCACCTTCGCGCAGGTGCCGGAAGCGGCGGAGTCGGGAGATCCGGTGTGGCTGCTCTCGTGCGGGGCGTACTCCATGAGCTACACGACGCGGGGCTTCAACGGGTTCTCGCCCTTGCCGATCACGGTGACGAGGTCGTGACCGGCCGGGACGAAGGCGGCGCCGTGCGGATCAAGGCCATCTCGTCCGGCGATTGGGCCAGCATCGTCCGGCTGGAAACCGAGTCCTATGCGGAGAAGGGATTGTCCGAGCGGCGATGCGTGCTCAAGTCACGGGTGCGAGCCTCACCGGAGACGTGCTTCGTCCTGCGGGCGGGCGGGCGCATCGCGGGTTACGTGCTGGCGTTGCCTTATCCGTTGTTCCGCTTTCCCGGATTCGACCGGCCGGAAGGGCAAGCGTTCACGTCGGGCAACCTGCATCTGCACGATCTCGTCATCGCCCGGGATATGCGGGGCCGCGGACTGGCGAAGGTCTTGCTGAACCGGCTCATCGCGACGGCGCGGTCGAGGCGGCACGACCGGATGTCGTTGATCGCCGTCGCGGGCACCACGGTCTTCTGGTCCGCCAATGGTTTCCACCCGTATCCCGAGGTGCCGGTACCGGGCTACGGCGCGGACGCCGTCTACCTGTCCCGCGCCTTCTGATCCCCGCGGGGCGGTAGGGCCTGGTAGGACAACGCGCCCATCGCGGCGAGGACGGCGCCGCGCAACGACGACTCACCACCGAAGTGCGCGGGCACGACCGGAGCCACCGGGTGTCCCGGCCGCGACAGTGCCGCGGCTTGCCTTCCGACCTCGTCCACGTAGCCGGGGATCCCCGCCGCGAACCCGCCTCCCACGACGTGGACCACCGGGGCCGCCAGTTCGCCGATACCGGCCAGCGCGGCCGCCAGCGCCTGGCAACTGTGCTCGATCGCGGCGACCGCCCACGGCTCGCCGTCCAGGTAGCCGGCGCAGAGCCGGTCGAAAGTCACGGTCGCACCGCGCGCCGCGGAGGCCCGCCGCAGTGTCGCGGGTCCTGAGGCCTCCGCCTGCACGCAGCCCCTCCGGCCGCAGGTGCACGGCGAGCCGCCGCGGTTCACGATCACGTGCCCGAGTTCGCACGCACCGCCGGACATCGCGGACAGCAGACGGCCCCCGAGGACCACCCCTCCCCCGACACCGGTGCCGACGCCCGCGTAGACCAGGCTTGGGACCTTCGCCGCCGAGGCTTCCGCGACGGCGGCGAGCGCGCCGTCGTCAGCCCAGACGATCTCCGATTCCGGGAACAGCGAGCGGAGTTCACCGAACAGGTCGAGCCCGCCCCATGTCTCCCGGTTCGGCCACGTCACCACTCGGCCCGCGGCGTCCACGGTCGCCGCGACGGCGACGCCCACCCCGGCGAACCAATGCTGGGTGGTGCCCCGCAGTTCCCTGACCCGCGACCGCAGGACGGCCAGGTCGTCCACGACGTCCGAGGGCGATTCCGGCCAGCGGTCGAGTGAACTCCACAGCACCTCGCCGTCCGCTTCCTCCGCCCGGCGCACCAGACGTAAGGAGACCTTGGTGCCGCCGATGTCCACCCCGAGATAGCGGGCCTCCGTCACGGGAGCGGGTCCTCGATGGCCCGCAGGAACTCCCGGTACCGGTCGCGGGACCAGCTCGGCGGGCAGGTGTCCTGCCACGGTTTGTCCCGGCCGCTGAAGTGCAGGATCGACGCGGTCCGCTCGGCGCGGACGAGCGAGTCCAGGCTCGCGATGTCCTCCGCCACGTGGACGTAGTCGTCCCGGCTGGCCATGATCGACATGGCGAAGGTGTTCCACTTGCGGTCCAGCCGGAGCCAGTCGTCCGCGACCGACCAGTTCAGCGCGTCCTGATCGGGGAAACGCGCCACTTCGGGCTGTCGCAGGAGGATGTCACCCGCCCGGTCGAGCACACCGGTGGACCGGCATTCGTCCAGGTCGAGCAGGAGCACCCCCGAGTTGAAGTATTCGCGGTCTCCGGGGAACTCGCGCTGTCCCCATGAGGGCAGCGCGCCGCCGCGGCTCATCGTCGGCCGCGCCGAGTCACGGACGGCGCCGACGGCGTGGCCGTCCATGGGCAACGTCAGCAGCTCGCGGAGGTCGTCCAAGATGACCAGATCCGAGTCCAGGTACAGGACACGGGGCTCGTCGGCGAGCACGTGATGCACGTTGAGGCGCAGGTAGATGGCCGCGGTGTACCGCCTCAGCACGGGGAAGCGAGGATCGACCGGCGGGCTCTCCACCAGTTCCAGTTTCAGGCCCAGCCGGTCGCCGTGCGCCCGGATGCGTGTCC
This sequence comes from Amycolatopsis sp. NPDC043885, assembly GCF_056435685.1. Lineage (NCBI taxonomy): Bacteria > Bacillati > Actinomycetota > Actinomycetes > Pseudonocardiales > Pseudonocardiaceae > Amycolatopsis > Amycolatopsis sp. NPDC043885. Next base: position 192,283 of record NZ_JBWKEA010000015.1, on the reverse strand, counting down.
GCGCGTCCGCGCTCAAGGCGTCGTACAGGATCACGATCCTGAGGTCGTCGAGGCAGTCCTCGTGCGTGACGGCGAGCGACTGTAGCGCGACCCTCACCGGGAGCTCGAAATTGTCGTCCACCGCACAGACGATCGTCGGCAAGGTGGACTGCGGTTCATTCGCCCCCATCGGAGACCTCGGCTTTCAGCGGCTTGCGGTACTGCCAGAAGCACCGGCGGATACTGGCCTTCAACCGGTCAGAGAACAGGGACAGCGGTCCCACCCAGGAGATCTCGGCGACGGTGATGCCCTGATCGCGTTGATCGGCGTAACACCGCTTCATCAGGGTCATTCCGATGCCGCGGCTGCGTACCGCGTGATCGGTGGCCATCGGGCCGATGATGTGCGGCTGGTTCACCCCGTACGCGCAGAACGCGACCGGTTTCCCCTCGGACACCGCGATATGGCACCCCGCGTTCTCCCTGCCGAGGGAGGCGGCGGCCTCCTCCGCCCAGCCGGGCGGCCAGCCGGCGGGCGGCCACCCGGATCCGGCAGACAGCCAGGCGTGCAGCGCGTCCCGGTCGGCCGTGGTCGCCTCGCGGATCTCGATTCCCTCGCCCAGCAGGCGTTTCTCGTCATCCGCGGTGTCCAGCGAAATCTCCCGCAGGTCGACGTCCATGTTGACCACAGACCGTCCTCGTTCGTACCCGCTGTCCTCGAAGAAGCAGATGGCCGAGGTGTAGTGGAGGTCGACGCCGGGCCACACGTAGTAGGGTGCGTTGCCTTCGACCGCGATCCCGGCCGCTCCCTGGTCCGCCAGCCGGCTTTCCAAGGCCGTCACCAGCCGCCGGGCGATCCCCCGGCGCCGGAAGCCCTCGGCGACGACCAAGAGGTCGAGCGATCCCTCGTCCTCCCCTCTGGCCGATCCCAGCGCGGTGCCCACGAGCCTGCCCTCGTCGATGGCGACGAGGCCGATGCCCTGCCGTCGCAACAGCATCTCCGGATAGTCCGCGGCGTACGGGTCCAACGGGAGCCCAGCGGCGCACAGTGCGGCGATCTCCGCCCGGTCCGCTGTCTCCAAGGGACGGATGTGCATCAGTTTCCTCCGGTTGTCACGGGGTCAGCCGCACGTCTGTGACGGGTTCGCCGACGTCGAGTGCTTCGGTGAGGGAACAGCAGGACAGGCCTTGTTCCTGGTAGACGCCGACCATCAGATCCGTCAGGCGACCGCGGTCGAGCGTCGGCGGGCGCCCGTCGTCGACACCGTCCAGAAAGGACGCGAACCCGTCGTGTGCGAGCATGATCGCTCCCGGCCGGGCCGCGTTGATCACCGGTTCGAGATGCGTCTCGGTCGGCCTGTCCCACCAGTCGCGCAGGGCATCCGTCCAAAGCACGGTGGTCAGCCCCGTGGCGTCCACGGCGGTCCAGCTGTCACGGGAATGCAGGCCGTAAGGCGGCCGGAACCACCGCACCTCACTCCCGAGCCGGTCCTCCAGTTCGCTGCGCGCGTCCCTGGTGCGATGGTGGACCTCGCGCGGATCGATCGACGTCAGCCGCTGGTGGTCGACGCCGTGCAGTCCGACTTCGTGCCCCGCGTCCGCCATCTCGGCGAAAAGCCGCGGGAACCGCCGGACCCGGCCCATCAGGACGAAGAACGTGGCGGTGACACCGTGTTCGCGCAACGCGTCGAGCACCCGCTCGGTGCCATCCGGCTCGGGGCCGTCGTCGTAGGTGAGGACGACGTTCTTCGTCTCGGTGCGGACGGCGTGGACCGACGAGCCCACCGGAGTGGTTTCCGCCTCGTCGTCGCTCATGCGCGCACTTCGAAAACGCCGTAGGAGAAACCGTCCGCCCGGACTTCCCCGTCGCCCCACTCCACTCCGTGGACGGCGAGCGGGCGGACGACGTCGAGATCCAGCCGGGCGGTCGCCGGCTCCCGGCGTCCGTTGACGACCACCAGATGACTCTCGCCCCGGAGGTAGACGAAGGGGTAGTCCTGGAACAGGACCCGCACCGACGCTCCGGTGCCGAGCGCGGGGATCCGCTTGCGCAGCTCGACCAGCCGCCGGACGTGGTGGATCAGGGAGGCCTCGTCCGCCTGGGCGCCCGCGACCGTGGGGCGGTCCGGATCGGGGTCGACCGGGAGGTACAGATCCGCGGCGAGGGCGGTGGAGAACCCGGCGTTCGGGCCCTCATCCCACTGCATCGGCGTGCGCGATCCTTGACGGGCTGTGATGTCCGCCTGGCTGCCCTCCTTGTCCGGCAGTCCCGGGACGTACCGCATCCCGATCTCGTCGCCGTAGTAGATGACCGGCAGCGTCGGCCAGGTGAGCTGGAAGGCGAACGCCGGCGCGACCATGTCCCTGGTGCGCGGGCCGCAGACCAGCCGGGAGAAGTCGTGGTTGGCAGTCGGCAGCGCCGCCAGCCCGCGCCCGGCCGTCGCGGCGTCGACCTCCTGCCATTCCTCCAGGAACGGCTTCATCGAGCCCCGGCCGTCCACGTCGAAGTAGCACGGCCTGCCGTCGGTCCACGGGCCCTGGGTACCGGAGTCGTTGTCCCACAACGAGTGCACCGCCGGCCCGACGAAGTGCAGAAAGAAGTCGGCGTGGAAACCGGCGGGGACGGCGGTCTTCGGAACCCCCCATTCCGACAGCAACGCGCAGTGTGGGTACTCGCGGTCGATCCACTCGCGCAGCTCGCCCCACAGCTTGGCCGTCTCCTCCCAGCCGGGGTCGTCTTTTACCAGCGAGTAGGCCATGTCCATACGGAAACCCGAAACCCCGCGGTCGAACCAGTGGCTCATGATCTCCCGCAGCGCCGCCCGGTTGGCGAGCGGGCCGGGTGCGTCCACGGGTTGCCGCCAGGGCTCGGCCGGATCGAGCCGGGCGTAACCGAAGTTCAGCGCGGGCTGGGCCGGATAGAAGTTGGCCCGGTAGAACCCGCCCCTGTTGCCCAGGTTGGGCACCCATTCGCGGACCGGTGAGGAGATCCGGTCGGACCAGATGTACCGGTCGTCGCCCGGCGTTTCGGCCGACTCCCGGAACCAGGGATGCCGATGGGAGGTATGCCCGGCCACGAGATCGAAGAGCACGCGGATACCGCGGTGGCGGGCCGCCTCGATCAACGCCACGGCGTCCTCGTCGGTGCCGTACCGCGGCGCGATCGTCAGGTAATCCACCACGTCGTACCCGCCGTCGGCGAACTCCGAGGCGAAGCAGGGGCTCAGCCAGATGGCGTCGACCCCCAGCCACCTCAGGTAGTCCAGGCGCCCGGTGAGCCCGGCCAGGTCACCGATGCCGTCGCCGTCGGAATCGGCGAACGACGGCGGGTACACGTGGTACAACACGGAATCCGCCAGCCAGGACGAAGCGGCGCGGGACTGGGACATGGGTGTGAGACCTTTCGCCACGGTTAGGGAAGCCGGACGGACAGCTTGTGCCGGAAGAAGTTCCGGGGATCCCATCGCGCCTTGACCTGCTGCAGGCGCGGGTAGTTGTCCCGGTAGTAGAGGTCGTGCCAGGCGGCGGTGGAGGTGTTGAACCGTGGATCGGCGACATCGGTGTCGGCGTCGTTGACGTAGCTGCCGCCGGTGACGCCGTTGGGCACCGGGACACCACCCGTCTCCGCGTACACCGCGCCGTAGAACTCCCTGTTCCAGCCGACGAACTTGGCGTCGTCGGCCGGATCGTTCCAGATCACCGTCCACAGCAGGTTCAAGGAGCAGTCCCGGTGCGGGAAGGCGGTGTCGTTGCGGCCGACCGCGTTGATCCGGCCACCGAAGGACAGGAACGATACCCCGATCGTGGGGTTGTCGATGTCGGTGCGGGTGAGATACCGGTAGAGCGCGTCGATCTGCGAATCCGGCATGGTCCCGCGCATCATGGCCGACTTGAAATCGCTGCGCAGTGCCGGGTCGTTCGCCTGACTGTTCGTCGTCGCGCGCTGCAGGGTCGATCGCAGCCACGGCATCCGCGTCACGTGGTGTTTCGCGTTCGGCGCGACACCGTCGAGGATCTCCGCGTGGTAGCGCTCGAGCATCCGCTCAGCGCCCGGGAGGGTCGCGTCCACCTGGGTGCCCATGCCGATCGGGCCCGCCGACCGGAGGGGAAGCCCCAGTCCCCCGGTTAGCGCCAGGTAGGGCGAGTCGGGGTGTTTGTGCTTCTCATGGAACCCGCTGTAGTTCTTCAGCAGCCGGGCGAACTTCTCCTTGGTGAAGTCCGCCCACGGCAGCCCGAGGCCGGCGAAGAGCACTTCGGCGGGCGGCTGCGGAAGGATCTTGCGCGGGTCGTTCCCCTTCGCCCCCGGCGAACGGAACCAATAGCGGGTGACCACGCCGAAGTTCCCGCCGCCACCGCCGGTGTGGGCCCACCACAGGTCGCGGTGGGGGTCACCGGGCTCCCTCGTCGCCACCACCTTGCGGACGCCGCCCCGAGCGTCGACCACGACCACCTCGACCGCGTAGAGGTGGTCGACCGCCATCCCGTGCAGCCGGGACAGGAACCCGTGTCCACCACCCGCGAAATGACCGCCCGCGCCGATCGAGTAGATGATGCCGGCGGGAATCGTGACGCCCCAAGCCTTGTAGAGGCGGTCGTACATGTCCATCAGGATGGCGCCCGGTTCGACGGCGACCGCGCCGCGCTCGGCGTCGAAGTACACCCGGTTCATCTCGGAGAGGTCCAGCACCACCTGGACCTCCGGATTGAACACGAAGTCCTCGACGCAGTGGCCGCCGCTCCGGACGGTGAGCCGCTTGCGCTCGCTGACCGCCTTGCGCACGACCTCGATCACCGAGGCCGTCGAGTCCGCGACGTAGATCGCCTCGGGATCGGCGACGTACCTCGGGTTGAGGCCGCGGATCAGGTCGCGATACCGCCCGTCCGCCGCGGTTATCGCGACCGGGCCGAAACCGGCGGCCTCCGTGCCCGCGACCGCCGCGGGAACCGCCTGGGCGGGTACGAGGGCGGAGGGCCCTAGCACGGTGGCGGCGGTCCCCGCGGCGACCGTGCCCGCCAGGAACCTGCGTCGTCCGATTCCGCCGGTGTCTTTCATTGCGTTCTCCAGTTCACGTGCGAAGCCCCGCCGCCGCGCAGTTTCAGGCATGGGCGGACAACGGTTTGACAGGTGGAAGGCACCGTCGGCCCGGGTATCGGCGGGAGCCGGCACCCGGGCCGCCGCGAGGCGACGTTCGGCTATCCGTTGGCCTCAAGCTGGGTGTCGCAGCGCTTCTCCAACTCACCGGCGAGCAGTTCCCAGGTCTCGGCGCAATTCCGGGCGAGGTCGGCGACGACGTTCGTGCAATGTGAGGGAAGGAAGTCGACCAGGCCGTTCAGATGCGCCGACATCGAATGCGTCGCGCCGATCAAGCGGAGAATCCGCCTGCCGGTGATGCTGAGCCGCAGCGACGGATCGCGCTCCAGGGCCTGCAGCGCGCTGACGGATCCGAGCTTTGCCTGCAACGCCTCCGCCGCGGCGGCCACCGCGCCAGCGATCCGGCGTTCCTCGGCCGAGGCCGTCTTATCCGCTTCGGGCGAATTCTTGCTGTACGCCTTCGGGATCGGATCCTCGCCGCGCCTGAGCCGGTCCCGCACGTCGCGGACGGTGCCGACGGCGATCCCCGACGACCTCGCGACCTCGCTGAGCGAGGCGTCCGGACGCTCCGAGATCAACTCGGCCGCACGAAGCCGCCCCGCGGAACTGTCGAGCGGACGCGCACGGCCGTCCTTCCCGATACGCACCGCCCTGGCGTTTCCGGAATCCGGAGACACCTTGCCCCGGATGGAACTGATCTTCTTCGCCGACAACCCGGCGATCTTCGAAATCGAGCGATCCGACCAGTGCGGGAAGAATCTGATGATTCTTTCCGCGGCCGACTCACGATCGGCCTTGGTCAGCGGAAGGCCGTGCTTGGTATTCACTTCCACCGCGTGGACGAACGCGGATTCGGATCCTCCGTCGTAGAAGGTGACCTCGATGGTGGAATCGCCTCGCAGCTCTGCCGCGCGGAGGCGATGCATCCCATCGATCACTTTTCCGGTCTGCCGGTGGACGAGAATCGGCGGCAGTTTCTGGTCGAGTTCGGCAAGCATACTGACGTAGTCGAGGTCTTCACCCGAAAGCCGGAGGGATTCCCCGGGAAGCAGTGATTTTATATCGACAACGGCAGACTGTACGGTCTCTGGTCTCTCTTCCGCAGCCTTCGATTCGGACGACTGCACCCATTCATCAACATACGAATGCACTATCAGTGTTCCCCCAGTCAGAACAGTTGATGTCGCATTTCGCACCTTACCGTGCGCCATCCACCATGATCAAGCAGTTGCGGAAATTTGGTCTGGACCTCCCTCTGCCCCGGTCCTTTACGCAGGGTAGTCACGAAAAGGCCTGTTCCACGCCCCCTGCATGAGGGAGCGTCGGTCTTCAACTGCGGACTCGCGGCAGTTGCCCGGGCGGCCGCACGGTTGGGCCGGGCCTGTACTGCTGGTAGAAGGAGAACACCACCACCGGTCGTCGGCATTGCGCGAAACGTCCCGCAGATCGACTTTCCCCGAAACGCGAAGGTAATTCGAATCTCGCCTCGGGGTTCCCTGCCCGGCAGGTCCAGCACGCCGGTAAGGGCCGGAACTTCGAATCGAAGATGGGATCAAATGACAGGAAGAACTGCGCCGAGGCCGGCCGGTACCGCCACGGCACGCGATCTCACCGAAGCCCTCGTCCTGCTCGCCTATCCACGACGGCGGCTCAACGACCGCAGCTGGTTGTCCGAACGCGCACTCCTCGAAAGCGCCGTCGACGCAGGGCTCGCTTCGTTGTCCCCCGGCGAGCGGACCGAGGTGGAGGCCGCGGCGATGGCGGCCGCCGCAGAGGAGGGAGACCGCGTCGCGCTCGACCGGCTGGAGCTGCTGCTGGCGGGCGTCGGCGCCCACCCCAGCCTGACCGCGTCGTTCCGGGAAATCGACCAGCTGGTCTTCCGCACCAGGCTTTCCCCCGGACACGGGACGGCGACCGGGGCGTTCGTCGCGGACCCCGCCACCCCGCCGGTGACCGGCCGAGACGCCATGACGGTGATCGTGCCGTTCCGCGCGTCGACCGAAGACAGGACACGGAACCTCGCGATCGCCCTGCGTGCGTTGCGAGACGCCGCCCGCGAAGCGCCCGACATCGAAGTGACCCTCGTCGAGCAGGACTCCGACACCCGACTGCGCGACGTCCCGCGAACCCTCTACGACTCGCACATCCTCGTGGCAGACAGCGGTCCTTACAACAAATCGTGGAGCGTCAACGCCGGGGTGCTCAGGTCCGCGCACGAGCGGATCTGCGTACTCGACGCGGACCTGCTCGTCGACCGGTACGTCCTGGACGCGATGCTCCGGGGGCTGGACGACGTCGACATGTTCGTTCCCTATCGCCGCGTGACCTGGATGGACGAGGTGTCGACGACGCGCACCATCGCGGCCATCACCGGAGCGAATGACGCCTACCGGATCGACGGGTCGGCCGCCCGGGGTCTGAGCATCGACGGCCTTTTCGGCGGCTGTTTCGCCGTACGACGCGATTTCTATCTCGCGATCGGCGGTCACGACGAGCGCTACGCGGGCTGGGGCGGCGAGGACAACGCGTTCCACGAGCTCGCGGCGGCGCACGGCCGGACCGGGCGCGGCGACCTCGTCATGGCCCATCTGAACCATTCCCGGCCACCGGCCACCCGCGACGACGGGACCATGTTCAACGAGCACCTGCAGGGCACCCGGCCCGACGGCGGGGAAATCGGCAGGCTCCGCGCGAAACCGCAGACGGTGAGGTGACCGTGGAAGAACTGCTTCTGCTCAACGGACCGAACCTCGGCATCCTGGGTCGGCGGGAACCCGAGATCTACGGCACCGACACGCTGGCGGACATCCAGGCCGCCGTCGAGAAGGAAGTGGCCGAGCGAGGCTGGCGGGTGGTCCCGGTCCAGCACGACTGCGAGGGCGCGATGGTGCGGTCCGTGCAGGAGGCGTACGGGACGGTCGGGGCGATCGTGAACCCCGGCGCGCTGATGATCGCCGGATGGAGTCTGCGGGACGCACTCGCCGCCTATCCCCGGCCGTGGATAGAAGTGCACCTGTCGAACGTGTGGGCCCGCGAACGGTTCCGGCACGAGTCGGTGATCGCCCCGCTGGCAAGTGGCGTGATCGCCGGTCTCGGCGCGCTCGGCTATCGTCTCGCCGCGCAAGCCCTTTTGGACCGGGTCCCCTGAGGACCGGCCGAATCCGCGGTTCGTGCCGCGTCTTTCTCGACGACGAGCGAAATTTGCACTGCACAATGTTCTGCGAGATGGTCTTCTCACTCGCGGAGCGGAACCATTCGCAATGCTCCGACAAGCCACTGTGAGATGCTTGTGACGAAAGTGACGCCGATGATCGATGTTGCCGTTTCTACGGACGAGCCTCTGCGGGACTACGGCGGAATACTGGGCGTCGTCGAATTCGGCGGACAATCCCGGAATCCGGATTTGTCCGCGGGCCACCCGACGGTCGGAATAGCGATGCGCGAACGGCGGGAAAAACCTGTTCGCGAAGTGTGGACGAGCGCTTTCGAGGTGACGAGCGGCGTTCGTGACGGGATCGTCTACGGTCATGACGGCGTGCATCTGTTCGGCGCGTTCCGGCTACCCGCCGCGGAGACCTACCGTGAGGCGACCAGGTCGGTCTACCGCCGGATGATGGCGCTGCTCCACGACCTCGGATATCCCTACCTCGTCCGCATGTGGAACCACATCGCCGACATCAACCACACCAATGCCGACGGCATGGAGGTCTACCGAGGCTTCTGCCAAGGACGAGCCGAAGGGTTCGAAGAGGCGGGCACGGACATGTCCGCCGGCCTGCCCGCCGCCACCGGGATCGGCTCACGCGGCGACGGCGTGGCTGTCTACTTCATCGCCGAGCGGTCCGGCGCGCCCATCCATTTCGAAAACCCACGGCAGGTACCCGCTCACCGCTATCCCCGGGAATACGGCCCACGCTCGCCGAGCTTCGCCCGCGCCACCTTGCTGCCGTCGTCGGAGAAACTGTTCCTGTCCGGCACGGCGAGCATCATCGGGCACCGGTCGACGCATGTCGGTGATCTCGACGGACAGTGCGATACGACCCTCGAGAACATTCGGATCCTCCTCGCGAACGTATCGGAGAAGACCGACGGCAAGGTGGAAATCGATTCGTTCTCCATGCTCAAGGCCTACGTGCGCCACGAAAGCGATATACCGCACGTCCGGCGAAGACTCCGCGAGGAGGTCGGGCCGCTGGTGCCGCTCGAGCTGTTCAACGTGGACATCTGCCGTGGCGAACTGCTCCTGGAGGTCGAAGGCGTGCTCACCATGAAGTTCTCCGGCGAGGTGCGGAGAGGAGGATCGTGACCGCGGTATCGGACTTCATCGGCGCGGCGCACCAGCCCGCTTGGCCGGAACCGGAGGTTCTGCGCGACACGGTCGAGCTGGTGCGCAGGCTGCCGCCGCTGGTGGAGGCGGAGGAGTGTGCCCGCCTCTCCGGCGAACTCGCGGCCGTCACGCGCGGGGAACGCGTCGTGCTGCAGGCGGGTGACTGCGCCGAACTGTTCAGCGACTCGGCGCCGCAGACGATCCGCGCCAAGACCGCGCAGCTAGCCGGGCTCGGCGAGCACCTGCACCGCACGGGCCGGACGCCGGTCCTGATCGGGCGGATGGCTGGCCAGTACGCCAAACCGCGGTCACACCAGGCGGAGCTCGGCGCCGGTGACGTCGAGGTCCCGGTCTATCTCGGTGACGCGGTCAACGACCTGGCCCCGACCGCGGAGGGCAGGCGCCCCGACCCGCGCAGGCTGCTGCTGGCCTACGCGCACGCCGCGCGGGGGCTGCAGACCCTCGCGTCCGGCCCGGTGGTGTACACCAGCCACGAAGCGCTGCTTCTGGACTACGAGCACGCTTTGAGGCGTACGGACCCCGTCCGGGACGAGGTCTACGCGTCGTCGGCGCACATGGTCTGGATCGGCGAACGCACCCGCGCGGTGGACGGGCCGCATATCGCCTTCGCCGACGGGATCGTCAATCCCATCGGGGTCAAGGTCGGACCGGACGCCGACCCGGCCGAAGTGCTGGCCCTGGTCGAACGGCTGACGTGGAACCGCCCGCCGGGACGGCTGAGCCTGATCGTCCGGATGGGCGCCGACACGATCGGCGAGCGGCTGCCGCCGATCGTGCGGGGGCTCGACGACCACGCGGCGAACGTGGTCTGGCTCAGCGATCCCATGCACGGCAACACGGTCCGCTCCGCCCAGGGGCTCAAAACCAGGGTGTTGAGCAGGCTGGCCGACGAGGTCGAGCAGTTCTGCGCCGTGCTCCACCGGCACGGGCGGTATCCGGGCGGGCTGCACCTGGAGATCACCCCCGACGACGTGAGCGAATGCGTGGACGACGGCGCGGAGCTGGCGACCGGGCCGCCGCACGCCCGGTACCGATCGGCCTGCGATCCCCGCCTCAATCCCGGTCAGGCCAGCGCGCTCGTCGCACGGTTCACGGACGTCCTCACCACCATCTGAGATCCCACCAGGAGGTCGACCCGCAAATGACTACCTCGTCTCCCACGCCGGCGACGGTCCGGTTCTCCGGCCTGGCAGGCGCCGTCGCGCCGATGACCTGGTCCCAGTTCGGGATCTGGGGCGCGGTCAAGATGTTCCATCCGCACGACGCCTACCTGAACGTCAGTTGCCGGGTCGAGATCCCGGAAGGCCTCGCGCTCGACGACGTCCTCGCCGTGATCCGCGACGTCGTCGTGCGGCACGAATCGCTGCGGACCCGGTACTTCGACGCGGCCGACGGGGCGGGCAGGCAGGAGGTGCTCGGCTCCGGCGAGTACGAGGTCCGGCTGGACCACGACCCGGAGGAGCCCCTCGACGACCTGCTCGCCCGGTTCGCCGACCACTCGTTCGACGTCGACCGCGGGCTCCCCGCCCGGTTCGGCGTCGTCCACTTCGGACAGCGCCCGGCCTGGCTCCTGGTCGTCGTGTCGCATCTGTCCATCGACGGCCTGGCGCGCAACCGTCTCCACGAGGAGTTCACCGCGCGGCTGGCGGGCGACGGCCACTACGGTGAAGACCGACCGCCACTGACCCCCGTGGCGCAGGCGCTGGAGGAGACCGGCCCGAGCGGGGTCTTGCGGAACGAACGCACGATCGAGCGGTGGCGGCGGTTCGGGGAACGGGTCGACGTGACGAACTTCCCGACGGCGCCATCCGCCGACCGCGAGCCGCGCTGGGTGCGCGTCGCCATGTGCTCGCCCGCGCTCGGCGCCGCGTTCGACCGGATCGCCGTCCAGAACAAGGTCACTTCGCCCGCCGTCTACGCGGCGATGTCGGCGACGGTAGTCTCGATGCTTTCGGGCCGGTCCGACAGCGCGATCCGCTGCATGATCTCCAACCGGTTCACCGAGGCCGAAAAGCGCTATATCGGCAACATGGCACAGTCGGGCGCCTTCGATGTGGAGATCGGCGACGCGGTCTTCGACGAGGTCGTCCGGCGCACCATGGCCGCGAGCATCCGCGGTTACTCGATGGGCCGGTACCGCATGGAACAGCTGGCGGAGGTCATTCCGCCGGGCAAATTCGACGCCATGCACAACGACTTCCGTGACACCGCGGTCACCAGAAGGCCGCAGAAACTGCTGTCCGATCTCGAGATCCACGCGCTCCGACCGAGGACCATCGTCGGGCCGCCGCAGGTTCTGCACTACTACGACGACAAATTCCACGTCGAGATCCGCAACGGCGAGGGCGGCCCCGCCCCCCAGCTGATGCTCGACCGGTGCTTCTTGCCGTTCGCCGAGCCTAAGGAGGTCCTCCTCGCTATGGAGCACTTCGCGCTGGCGCAGCTCTCGGAGCACCGGGACGTCCCCGCCGTCGAAGCGTTCAAGCTCGCCCTTTCCCAAGCCACCGAAACCGACTGAGAGGCCTCAGATGATCAACGAGACGGAACCCGCCGATCGTGCCGCGGTCGCGCGGCGGCTGACCGCGTGGGTGGTGGAGCTGGTGCCCGGCTGCGATGAGTCCGCGCTCGACGACGACACCTCGCTCACGGACTTCGCCGGGTTCGACTCGATCGCCATCGTCCAGCTGCTTGCCAAGGCCGAGGACGCATTCGGCGTCGACCTTGCCGATCAGGACCACGCGATCGAAAGCGCGGGCTCGATCGGCTCGCTGGCGGAAAGCATCGTCCTGCTGGGCGGCAGGCCGCGCTGACCAGGCCGGACGAGAACGCTTCTCAGGGAAGGGACACCATGGAGGTTCGCCTCGCTCTCATCGGCCTCGGCTGGGCCGTCCGCAAGCTCTGGGCACCGAGAATCCTGGACCATCCGGGGTTCACCGTCGTCGCCGTGCACGACCTGGACCCGGCCGCCACCGCTTGGGCCGCGGACCGGTTCCCGGCTGCACGGTCGCTGCGCGATCCCGGCGAGCTCGGGGCGGACGAGGTGGACTTGGCCGTGGTCGCGACGCCCAACCACCTGCACGCTTCCACCGCGATCCCGTTGCTGGAGCGGGGAATCCCCACCTTCGTCGAGAAGCCGGTCTGCGTGAGCCCGGAGGAGGCGGCGGCGCTGGCGGCCGCGGAGCGGACGGGCGGGGCGCGCATGCTCTCGGGAACCGCGGCCTGGTACCGCGCGGACGTCGTGGCCCTGCGCGAGCTCCTACCGGACCTCGGCCCGCTCCGTTCGGTGGACCTGTCGTGGATCCGGGCCGCCGGCGTTCCCGCCCCCGGCAGCTGGTTCACCGAACGCCGCCGGGCGGGTGGCGGGGCGCTCGTCGACCTGGGCTGGCACCTGATCACCCTCGGCATGCGGATGCTTTCGTGGCCGCGGGTGACGCACACGATCGGCGCCGTGTCGACGGATTTCCTCGCGCGGGCCGGCGCCGAAGCGACGTGGCGGGGCGACTCACCCGATGGTCCGTTGCGCGAGATCGCGCCGAAGGACGTCGAGGACACCGTTCGCGGCGTCCTGGCGCTGGACGGGGGGCCGCTGTTCGGCGTCAGCGCGGCCTGGGCCTCGCACGCCGCGCGCGATGTGACCCGCGTCGTCCTCGAGGGGGCCGACGCCCGTGCCGAGCTGACCTGCACCTTCGGTCTCAGCCCGAACGGCGTGGACAGTTCCCTGGTGCTCCACCGCGACGGGCGGGCCAAGACGATCGAGACGGTGCGAGAGGCCCGCGGTACGGAATACCGCCGCCAGCTCGACCATCTCCCGGCGCTGCTCAGCGATCCGGCACAGCGGGGCGCGGCCACCGCCGAAGTGATCCGGACGATCGACGTCATCGAACGGCTCTACCGATCGGCCGGTGCTCCGAGATCGGGCGGCTGAAGCTTCCCTTTGTTCTGTTCATGAAGGAATCGGGACGTCGAGTGTCCCGATTCCTTCATGAACAGAACTTGCCGATGGCCTCCGAACCGTTCAAGGCCCCTTTTCTTACGCCTAGCGCAAGAAAAGGGGCCTTCACGTACTTCGGAGCCGGGGATCAGGCGTCGGTCCGGACCAGGTCCACGACACCGAATCGATGGTCACGCCAGACAGCGGCGGACCGTTCTTCGGGATAGGGCCGCACCGAAGGCGTGGTGTCGTAGATCCGGGTGGCGCGCCCACGCGGTTCGAAGGAGGGCCAGCCGGGATCGCCGGTCGCGGCGAACGCGAGGTACTCGGCGCGCATTAGCTCCGAAAGCACGCGATGCTGTTCGACCGCGGCGGGACCCGCGCTCGTGACATCGCCCGACACGTCGGTGGTGCCGAAGACGAGTGACGCGTCCAGCATGTGGCAGGCGCCCTCCGGCCCGTAACCCCAGCACAGCTCGGAAAACCAGACCGGTGCCCCACCCGCTCGCGCAGCTTCGGCCAGGCGCAGCGTCGGCATCCGCAGCAGCCAGTCCCCCAGCGCGATTTCCCGCAACCCGGCCGCGTCGAGCCCGGGGAACTCCGCGCGGTAACGGTCCGCGTCCACGGTCGGCGCGAGGGTGGCGACCAGCTCCTCCACCGCGGCGTCTTCAGCGGGACCAAGCCTGGCGGCGAGCATCCTGGCGTCGTCACGGGTGTGACCGAGCAGCAGCGGGACCAGGTTCGCCGCCCCCGCGGCCAGCCCCTCCCAGGGGGCGACGGGCAGGATCTCGCCGTCGACCACCGGGGAGAACGGGGTCGGGGTGTGGACGACGGGACCCCACCGCGGGTCCATGCGTTCGCTGACCGCCATCACGGCCGCCAGCAGCCGCGACGGATCGACGTCGGCGAGCTCCGCTACGCCCGTCTCGGCGCGGATGTGCTCGGTCACGTCGGCGGCCAGCTCCGGCGTGAGATACGTACCGGGCAGGCTCTGCAGAACGGCGCGGTCGAACAGCCCTGCCGCCCTCGGCATCACCAGCAGGGCGGCGCACGAACCGGCGCCGGCCGACTGGCCGTACACCGTGACGTTGCCGGGATCGCCCCCGAAAGCGGCGATGTTGTCCTTCACCCAGCGCAGCGCGGCGACCTGGTCGAGCAGCCCGCGATTGTCCGGATGGCCCTCGACATGGGCCCACCCTTCGGCACCGACGCGGTAGTTGACGCTGACCACCACGGCGCCGCCACGGGCGAGCCTCGTCCCGTCGAAATGCGGATTCGCGGTGGTGCACTGCAGATACGCCCCACCGGTGATCCAGACGATCACCGGCAGCCCGCCCGCACCGGGATCCGGAGTCCAGACCGCCAGGGTCAGCCATTCGTCGCCGGCCGTGGGTGCCTGAGGGCCGGGCGGCGCGGTGCCGAACTCGGAGACATCGCGTACCCCGTCCCAAAGCGCCGCCGGCCGGGGCTCGGTGAACCGGTTCGCGCCGACCGGCGGAGCTGCGAACGGGATACCCCGGAAGGCGCAGATCCCGTCCAGTGCTTCACCCTCGACCAGCCCGGTGGTGACCCGGGCGCGTGGCCGGTTGCTCATCCCATTCCTCCCTCGGAATCACGCGGCGGGACCGTCCTGCCAGGTGCTTTCATCGAGCGGGACCGCTTCGATCTCCGCCATCAGCGCGTCTTCGATCACCACTTCGCTCAACGCCAGTGTTCGCTCATAGCTGGCGATACTCGCCGCGCCGACGATCGTCGACGTGATCCTCGGATCGCGAAGCGACCACCGCAGCGCCGCCGCGGCGATCGGCACGCCCGCTTCGGCGCACAGCCGCCCGATCCCGTCGGCCGCCGCCAGCAGAGCGGGCGGAGCCTCCCGGTAGGCGTAGTGGCTGCGCTCCAGCGGCCAGGCCGTCAGCAGCCCACCGCCGTAGGGCGCGGCGTTGGACACCCCGAGACCGCGTTCGGCTGCCAGGTCGAGCAGCTTGTCCGCCGACCGGTCCACCAGCGTCCAGCGGTTGTGGGTGATCAGGGCCTCGAAATGACCGGTGGCCACCAGATCGCACAGCAGCGGGGTCGGGCCACCGGCGACACCGAGATGCTCGACGAGACCTTCGTCCCTGACCGCGAGCAAGGCCTCGACCGCCCCGCCGCGCCCGAGGAGCTCGCCGGGCGCGGCGTATTCCGGGTCGTGGAGGTAGCACACCGGCAGCCGGTCCAGGCCCAGCCGGTCCAGGCTTTCCCGGATCGACTCGCGCATCCGCGCACCGGAGAAGTCGCCGGTGAAATGCCGGTCCGCCTTGGTCTGCACCAGGAAACCCGGTGGCATGCCGCCGAGTTCGGCCAGCACACCACCGATCCGCCGCTCGCTCTCCCCTTCGCCGTAGTTGTTCGAGGTGTCCACCACGGTGATCCGGCCGTCGCTCACCACGCGGCGCAGCACTTCCGCGGACCGCGCGCGAGTCGGCCCGGAGCCGTCCGCCCAATGCCGCCAGCCCGCCGCGCCCACCGTCACCGGGGACACGGTCAGCCCGGTCCGGCCGAGCGGCCGTTTCTCGGTGTCCACCATCGCTTTCCCTCCTCCGTGCCTAAAGGCGGATGAACAGGCTTTCGACCCCGCGGGTCACCGTGCTGGCCCACCGCTTCGGCGGCCTGGACAGCCGCATACCGGGGAACCGCGTGAAGAGTTCCCTCAACGCCACCACGGCCTCCAGCCGGGCGAGGTTCGCACCGAGGCAGTAGTGCGTACCGGCACCGAAGGCCAGCGTCCGGCTGCGCTTGCGATGGGGATCGAACTCGTCCGGGTTGTCCATTGTGGAGGAATCCCGCTCTGCCGCCGCCCACGAGAAGAAGATCATCTCACCGTCGCCGGGTATCGTCTTCCCGCCGACCGACACCGGGCAAGTGGTGATCCGGCTCGTCGAGATCATCAGCGGCGTGTCGAACCGCAGCGATTCCTCGACGAGGGTCTCGTAGTCCACGCTCCCGGCCAGGACCTTGCCGGTCAGTTCTTCCGATTCGAGCACGGTCACGAGCGTGTTGGCGATCAGGTTGGTCGAACTCTCGTGACCGGCGATCAGCAGCAGGTACACCATCGAGACCAGTTCGTCGAAGGACATGGGGGGCGCGCCGTCGGGTCCCTCCGCCTTCGCCATGCGTTCGGCGAGGCTGCTGCCGTCACCGTCGCGCAAGGTCCGACGCAGCACGTCCTCCAGATGTTCCCGCGCCGCCGTGATGGCGTCGGAGTCGTCGCCGTCGGTCACGGTTTCGTTGGTCCAGTGTCGGAACAGGGTGCGGTCGACCAGCGGCACCCCGACAATCTCGATGATCATCTCCAGCGCGAACCGGTATGCGAACGCTTCGACGATGTCGACTTCTTCGCCCTCGTGGAGGTTGCCGAGCAGTTCGTCGGCGATCTCTTCGAGCCGAGGCACCATCTGCGCGATGACCTTGGGCTTGAACGCACCGGCGACCGTCTGGCGCAGCTGACCGTGCCGCGGCTCGTCGCAGGTGAGCATCCCCAGTGTCGAATTGCCGCCGCCGTCCGGATGCGCGACCCCGAGAAAGCGCGGGCCGGCCGCCAGCGTCGTCTCGAAGAGGAGTTCGCGGATCGCCTCGGCCTCGACGACCAGCCAGGCGGGCAGGTCGAACGGCAACCGCACCTTGTGCACAGGCCCGGCCTCCTGCAGGGATTTCATGACGGCGTGCGGGTCGCGGTAGAACTCTTCCTTAGCCTCGCAGAGGTCGACGACGTCGCCTCTGGCCGCGGCCTCATCAATGCTCGACATGCTTCGTCCTTCCCAACGTCAACGGTCTACGTCTTCAGTACGGGGCGCGTAGATCAATTTCCCGGTCGAGGTCTGCGGCAGTCGGTCCACCCACTCGACCTGCCGCGGCACCTCGAAGGCGTCGAGCCGGTCACGGCTCCAGCCCAGGAGGTCCGGGCGCTCGTGCCCGGGTTCGACCACGGCCCTCGCCACCGGGAACTCCCCTCGCACCTTGTCTTCGGCGACGATCACCTGAACCTGGACCACGTCCGGATGCGCCGAAAGGACGGCCTCCAGCCGAGAGCGGCGGGTCTTCCGGCCGGCGATGTTGATCAGATCGCCGAGCCGTCCGGTGATGCGCAGGCCGTCCGCATCGCGTTCGGCGAGATCACCGGTGCGGTACCAGCCGTCCTCGGTGGGCAGCGGACGCATCTCCCCTTCGGTGAGATAGCCTGCGGCGAACGAGTCGTTCCGGGCGAGCAGTTCGCCCTCCCCCGGCCCGATCCGGACGTCGACACCGTCCAGCGGCGTGCCGATGCTCCCCGGCGCCGACGTCTCCTTCAAGGACGCGATCGCCATCGTTCCCACCTCGGACGCCCCATAGGCGTTGAGGAGGCGGAAACCGTGGTCGCGGCAGATTCGGGCCACTGCTTCCGGCCGCAGCGGGGCACCGGCCGACACCGTCTGCCTCAAACCGGTGAAGTCGAGCGAGCCGGCCGCAGCGATCATGTGGACGTGGTTCGGCAGCGCGACGAGTGTTCCGGCGCCCGTGCGCGCCACGGCCTTCACGAGCGACTGGGGCAGCGACGAAGGCGCACGATAGGTGGTCTTCGCGCCGGCCAGCAGTCCGGCGAGCAGCCCGTGCGTGAACCCGTAGGAGTGGAAGACCGGTGCGGCACAGACGATTCCGTCCGGAGAGCCGTCGCCGTGCAGCGAGCCCGTGATCCGGACGGCGTCACGGAGAACGGCGTCGACCGGTTTCACCACCGCCTTGGGCGCGGCGGTCGACCCCGAGGTCTGGAACAGGATCGAGTCCCCCGGCAGGGTGGCGGGCAGTGCCGTCGCGGGTTCTTCGACGCGACGCTCCAGGTGACAAGCGAGGTTTCCGCCGAGCGTCACCGGATGACCGGACGACGGCTTGTCGCTGATCAGCACGTCGGCCGCGTCGAACGTGCCGTTGGCCGCCGGGTCACGCAGCAGCACGGGGACGCGCAGCCGGCCGGCTGCGGACACCGCGGTGACGATCAGGGCCGGGTTCGCGGTGGAGGTCGCCAGGATCCGCGCGCCCCCGAACCGCCGGGAGATCTCGGCGGCCAGCAGGGTTCCCGCGCGCAGCAGGCTTTCGCCCGACCACTCGACGTCGTCCACGACGAGCCGGGCTGTCCCGACGTCGGCGAGCACCTGCTCGATGGTCATCGTCATCCGGGCCTACTTTCTCGTCCCGAGGACGAACGCGAGGAGTTCGTCGGCGCTCTCCAGGCTCGCGTCCGGTCCGGCGGCCAGGAGCACGTCGCGATCGCACTCTCCCCACAGGGCCGCCACCGCGGTGACACCGGCGGCCCGCGCGGCCTCCAGGTCGTAGGCGGCGTCACCGATCATCACGGCTTCGCTCGCTTCGACGTCCATCAACGCGAGAGCCCTGCGCACGATGTCGGGGGCGGGCTTGGGGCGGTCGACCTCGTCCGAGCCGATCACGTGCTCGAACCGGTCCAGCACACCGAGCCCGTCGAGCAGCGACCGTGCGCGCGCCCCCGCCTTGCCGGTCGCGACCGCACACGGAATGCCGTGCTCGCGCAGTCCGGCGAGCAGTTCCCGCACACCGGGATAGAGCTCGATCCGATCCGCCAGCCGGTAGCTCTCGCGGACGAAGGGGCCTTCCATGTCGAGCGGGAGCCCCATTTTCCGCATGATCTCGGGGAAATACCCGCCGAGGTGGCGCAGGTACACCTCGAACGGCGGCTCTCCGTCGCCGACCACTTCCCGGAACGCGTGGGTGAACGCCAGGCGCATCACCTCGAACGAGTTCACGAGAACGCCGTCGAGGTCGAAGACCACGGCGTTCAGCGCGGTCCCGGCGGCCCGGTATTCCACGACGGAGCCGGCCACGATCTCATCGGACATCAGGAGACAGCCACCTTCGCCACCACGTCCGCGACGATTTCCGCGACCGTGGCCATCTGTTCCTCGGTGCCGAGCAAGGTCCGATGGTGCAGCCAGACACAATCACCAGAAATCGCCTCGACGTTGGGGCACCGGGCGGCGATGGTTTCGAGGTCTTCGTCAGGAGCGGCCATTTCCCAGAAGGCGTCGGTGCGATAGATCGCACGGAACGCCGCGAACGCCGGAACCCCGTGCGCGATGAGTTCGTCGACCAGCCGCCGTCGCTGTTCGACGGTGATCCCCGGCACCCGGAACATCGCCATGTAATGCGGATTGCGGGTGCACCGGTCATCCGTTCCCTGCGGGACGACACCCGGAATGCGGGCGAGCAGCGCGGAAAGCACCGGCCAGCGCTGTTCGCGCACGTCGATCTGGCCGCCGAGGCGGGCGAGCTGGGCGCGCAGGACGCTCGCCGAGAACTCGTTCATCCGGAAGTTGGAGCCTGACATCCTGTGCTCGTAGGCGCGATCGGTCGGCGGACGGCCGCAGCTGTGCCGCAGGAAAGCGGTCTCGTACTCCAGCGAATCGGAGAAGGTGAGAGCACCGCCCTCCCCCGCCGTCATCAGCTTGCCGTTCTGGAAGCTGTAAGCAGCGATGGACGAAAGTTCACCGAGCCGCACACCCCGCCACTCGGCGCCCTGGGCGTGCGCGGCGTCGTGCACCAGGGGAACCCCGGCGTCGCCGGACAGTTTGCCCAGCGCGTCGAGATCGGCGAGCAGACCCGCCATGTGGACGGGCATGATCGCGCGGGTCTTCTCGGTCACCGCGGCCTCGGCCGCTCGGACGTCGATGTTGTAGGTGTCCGGATCGACGTCGACCGGCACGGCCACCGCGCCCAGCCGCTGCACGGCCTGCGACGACGAGATGAAGGTGAACGCCGGGACGACGACCTCGGTCCCCGGACCCACGCCGATGACCTGGAGGGCAAGTTCCAGCGCGTGGGTTCCGCTCGTCACCGCCAGCGCGCTGCGCGCGCCGTGGTACTCGGCGAACTCCTTTTCGAACTCCGACACCTCCTGTCCACCGAAACGCCACCACCCGTCCTGGTCGAGAGCACGCAGGAGAGCGGTCTTTTCAGAATCGTCGTACTGCGGCCAATTCGGCAACTCAAGATTTCGACGAGAAATGGATATCACGTCCATTCATTGCTCTGCCCGCTTCCGGTGAGAACGGACAGCCGGCGGCTTTTCGGCGGATTGCCTCGGCCACCATATGAGCAGCCGATCCGAAACGGCAAACCTCATCACGATCGACCGGGAAAGACGACTGTCAAGTGCGGCACTTCCGCAGTTGCACGGCAATCCCGCGGGCACGCTTGCCCTTGTCCGCGCGGTTCTGGTATCGCGCCGACCACCGGTCTATACCACTGAACCACGACTGGATAGGCTTGCGGAATGAACCAACCCACAGCGAAGCGGTCGATCATGCCCTTGGCCGATTTGGCCACCCCGATGGCCGTCCGGGTGGCCGCGACGCTCGGCCTGGCGGAACACGCGGGAACGGACGGAGCGACGGCGGAACGGCTCGCGTCCCTGACTGGGACGTCGGCGGCGGCACTGAGCAGGCTGCTCGATCACCTGGTCGCGGCGGGTGTTTTCGACCTGGACACGGAATCCAGCCGCTACCGACCGACGGACCTCGGCGCCCAGCTGCGGGAAGACGCGCCCGAAGGGTTTAAACCCCTGCTCGACATCACCTGCGCCGGGGGCCGCGCCGAACTCGCATTCGTCGATCTCCTCGAAGTGATAACCAGCGGCGCACCCGCCTATCCGCACCGGTACGGCCGCGATTTCTGGGCCGACCTCGACGCCGAACCGAAATTGCGGACCTCGTTCGACGCCCAGATGAACTGGCGGTTCCGTGAGCAGGCACCGCTGATCGCCCGGAACTTCGACTGGAGCCGCTTCCCCGACATCGTCGACGTGGGTGGCGGCGACGGCCCCTTGCTCGTCGAGATCCTTCGGGCCCATCCGGGTGTCCGCGGCCGGATCCTCGACCTGCCGCCGACGGCCGCGGCCGCCGCCGAACGGCTGAAGGCCGCCGGACTCGACGACCGGGCGAGCGCCGTGCCCGGCAGTTTCTTCGACCCGCTGCCCACGGGGGCTGACGCCTACCTGCTGTCCGACATCCTGCACGACTGGGACGACGAGCACGCCCGCGAGATCCTCGCCGGCTGCCGTCGCGCCGCCGAACCGGACGCGTCCGTCGTGCTGATCGAGCCGGTGCGGGGGCACGGTGCCGACACCGCGATCGATCTGTTCATGCTGATGTGCTTCGGCAGCAAGGAAAGGACCGTCGAGGAGCTGACCGAACTGGCGACCGGCTGTGGACTCGCCTTCCGCGACGCGGCCCCGGTGACGAACGGCCGCTGGGCACTGGAGTTCACGGTCGCGCCCCAGCCCTGACGACCCGGGCGTCGCGGCGGGCGGTGGCCGGCATCCCAAGGCAACGCTCAGGTCGTCACCGACCTCGACCTGAGCCGATAAGCCAGCGCGAGCAGAATGCCGGCATCCGAGACACCGCATGACAGCCACACCAGCGACCCGCCGACCACGACGTGCACGACGCTGGTGACCAGGGTGTCCGGCAGCCGCGCCGCGACCGCCAGCACAGGCAACGCGACGAAGTAGGCCACCGCATCGAACGCCGCCTTGCCGTACTTGCCGGCAACGAGCGGGTCCGCGACGTTCAGTGCCACGGTGACCACGCTCGCGAAGATCAGGAGCTGGCGCGCCGGTCGCTGCTCCCGGTTCAGCGGACACGGGTGAGGGCGCGCGCAGGTCTAGGACCAGTGGACAGATGCCAGGAGGTTGGTGTTCTCGATCGGCGGTAGACCGTCATCGAGACCGCGCAGCCGGTCGTAGATGCTGCGCATCGTGGCCTTGTCTGGAATGTGCTGTCCGCCGCCGCACGCTCCAGGATTGCCCGCGTGCTCACAAGCATGATCGCCCCCACAGCGTGACCGCTGGCCCGGAGCCGTCTGAGTCGGTTGATCTCCGAAGTGGCGATCCGTGCTCCTGATCCGTCGTCGATGAGCACGGTCACTGTCTCGCCGGATTCGGCGGCGACGACCGCGTGCGCGATGACCATTGTCTCGCCCAGATCTTTCGGGTGTTTCAGCCGCTCTTCCATGGGTAGCTGGGTGATCCGGTGGACGACCGCTGCAAGCTCGGGTGTCTGGTCATCGGAAAGTATCTGCACCCACTTGGGCGTCAGCTTTCGCCAGACCACTGCCGCGGAGCGGAAGCGCCCATCCTGCCGGGCCTTGCGGAGCACTTCGTCTTGCACGGTCTCCGGGGTGCTGAGCGGACCCAAGATCTCGATGAGGAGGCGCTCTTTGTTGATCGAGAGAAAATTCAGGCCGGGGCCGGCGTCGATGATCGGCCGGTGGCTCATCCTGAATCTCTCTCTGCCGCCGCAACCTGGCCGTTGTCATCTGGCGCGTTGAGATCCTCTTCCAGAACCGCCAGATCTACGTGCACGTCGGGTAGTTCGGTCGGAGCGGCCCACGCGATCTCCTGTTCGGTGGGCACGACACCTGCCTCACGCAGGTCCGCCTCGGCGGCCTCCAGTGTGATGCCGCGCAAGGTGGCGATGGCTTGCGCAGGCAGCACCGCCTCCGCGTAGCCCCTGATCGCGCGGGCGAGCAACTGTTGCGGTGCCCTCCGCTGATTAGAGTCGGCCTGTAATGCGCGGTACTGATCGCTCCACCCGAACCGGGACGCCAGTTGGGGCGCGGTCAGCGCCATCCACTCCTGCTTGGTGCCGTCATCGACGTAATTGGCTTGGTGCAGCGCGATGGCGGCAATCTGGGGTGATACCAAGAATCGCTGAACGACCGCAGAGAGGGCGGCTTGGGTCACGAACTCTTGATCTCCGAGGAACTCACGCAAGCCCTCGACCGGTACGAGCAGGTGTCGCGCGAAGGCGTCGGCTCGAATCTCCGCGGAGCTGCGTTCGCTCCAGTTGCCCGTACCGTTGTCAGCCCAGTCCTCGAACAGCACGTGGCCAAGTTCGTGGGCAAGCGTGCTGCGTTGTCGCATCGGGTTCGGGGTGCGCGCGACGCCGATGAACACGGCGCCGCGCGCAGGGTCCCGCATCGTCAGGCCGTGTTCGTCCGGGCCGACATCGAGTACGGCCACGTCGATCCTGGTTGCCTGCTCGATGACTGCCACAAGGTCACCCAACGGCTGCACACCCAGGTGGTGCTCTTGGCGGAACCGCGCGGCGACGATACGACCTTCAGTTTCAGCGCTCAAGATTATCTATCCACATCAGACCGTGGCGGGGATGGCCTGGTCGTCCAGGTAGTTGTCCAGTTCCAGGAAGTGCAGCAGCGCTTCACGCATGCGGTCCATGTCGGAGTCGTTGGTGGCGCGGGCGGCGCACTGCACGCGGTCGGCCACCGTCCCAGCTTCGGTGAGTTGGGCGACCGTATGTCCGGTTGCCCACGCGATCGCGACCACCTCCGGCATCTTCGCCGCTCTATCCCCGGTGATGATCCGCGACAAGGTGGGCTGCGAGATGCCGGTCGCGTCCGCAAGGGCGCGCTGACTGAGGCCCGCAGCAACGCGGGCACGCTCAATAGGCACACCGGAACCCATTGTCATCGCAGCCACCCTTCATGGACTGAATCATGATCGGTTGATGTGATTCAGTGTAGCTTAGTGCGGCACGCAACGCCAACGCGCTACGACTGAACTACTGCGCGCGCGGGACGCACAGTCGATCGTGTATATCCCGTGGACGGTGTGCGTTGTCGCCTGGTCATTCTGATCAAGAGCAGCCCAATGTGCCTGCTCATCGACGGCTACTCCTGCTCAACGTGTTGCTGCCCGGCGCGGGTCGGGGAAGCCGAGGCTGACATAGCCGGGCGCGCGTTTGGCCAGGGAAGAGGCCAGGACGCCGGTGCTGATGTCGTGGTAGTCGTGGACTTCGGCGGTGGCCTTGCCAGCGTGTGCGCGGAGGATCCGACCCGCGTACTGGACGAGGCGTCCTTTGAACGCGATCGGTGCGGCGAGGAAGAGCGTGTCCAGTGCGGGGCAGTCGAATCCTTCGCCGACGAATGGTCCAGTGGCGACGACCAGCAGCGGTATTCCGTTCGCAGGCTGGAGGCGGGCGAGGGCGTCGCGGCGGGCGGTCGCGCTCATGCCGCCGCGCAGCACGATCGGGTCAAGCGAACGTCGCCTGAGTTCGTCGGTGAACCGTTCGACGTGGGTGGTCCATTGGGTGAGCAGTAGGCAGTGCCGGCCTCGGTTCAGTGCGGCGATCACGTCGTCGACGATCTGGGTGAGGCGGGTGTCGTCGGCGACGAGGTCGCGGTAGATGGCCGCCATCCCGCCGGGCTTCGTCGGGTCGGCGTCACCGGCATAGCGGTAGGCGGTGTCGTGTACGTGGAGCACGGGCGTCGGACGCTGCGCGGTCGTGTCCAATTCGAGCTGGGGTGCGCTGTCCTCGCTAGGGCGGGTGGGTTGGGTGATGGTGTGCCGGATCGGGCCGAGTTGCAGTGCGATCAGGTCGTCGAGCTTATCGCGTCGGTATGGGGTGGCGGTGAGTCCGAGCCAGCGGCGGGCCGGGATCTGCTTGACGGCGTGCTCGAACGCGGCGGCGGGGATGTGGTGGCACTCGTCGACGACGACCAGTCCGTAGCCGCTGGCGAGTTCCTCGATGTCGTTCATGCGGGCCAGGGTTTGCAGCATGACGACATCGATCACGCCGCGGGTTTTGCGGCGGCCACCGCCGAGTTGGCCGGCTTTGACGCCCAGCAGTTCGCTGATCCGGGTGCGCCATTGGTCGGCCAGGGTCTTGCGGTCGACCAGCACGAGCGTGGAGATCGCGTGGGTGGCGATGACCGCGCAGGCCATCACGGTCTTGCCCGCACCCGGTGGCGCGACCAGCACACCCAGGTCATGCTCGCGTAGATCGGCTACGGCGGCTTGCTGCTGACGGGTCAATGTAGCGGCAAATGTGAACTCCCGCGTCTCGCCGGCCTGCCGCTCGTCGATCACCTCGAGGCGGCTGCCCGCCTGCTCGACCAGCGAGACGACCGTGTCGTGCAGACCTCGGGGCAGGATGAGCCCGCCGTCGAGAGTTTCGTCGTAGTTGCGCAGGAACCGCGTTGTGTCCCAGGTGGACATTCGGAGCCGCTGACGCTCGTAGAACACCGGATTTGTCATCGATGCCGCGTGCTTCAGCGTCGCGTGCAACGCTGGGGTCAACTCCCCTGATTCCAGGCGGATTCCCGAGTCGAGCCGCGCGCGCACGATCGCGGAGGCGGTAGTACGGATCCGAGTCGAGACCGCAGCACCGATCTTGTCGATGCCGACGCCGACAGTGATTCCACCGGCGCGGCGCGCGACCCGATTGACCTCAGCAGGGCTCATCCGGCCAAGCGAGGACAGATAGGCCCACTGGTCATCGCAGGGTTCCATGGTCGCCAGATCGAGGAATACCGTCGCGCCGTCCTGGCGGGCCTTGCCCTGCAAAGGTGCGGCGATCAGGTTCCCCACGCCGCCCGAGGGCAGCACGTCCTGGGACGGGAAGAGCCGGTCGTAGCTGGCCAGGTCCATGCGGCCACGTACCGCCATCGCCTCCCGCAAGAGGGCGGTGCCAAGTCGGCGAGCTGTCTCCGCGGGCACGGGTGCGGTGAAGAACACCCACGCATGGGCGCCCACACCTGAGCGCGACACTTCCAACGCGGCCGACACCGACCACACCCTGGCGGCCTTCAGGTAAGCCAGGGCGTCCAGCATCGCCATCGGGCCGTCGAAGTCGGCCGCCAGCCACCAGCACAGGTCGCCGTCCACCAGCGGATACAGCCCGACATGCATGTCACCGGTCAGATGCGTGCGCAGCACGTCCTTGCTCAGCGGCAGGTAGTCGCGGTCCTCGTGCCGGACGTCTTTGCGCCACCCACCACGCACCGCCGGCAGCCAACCAGATTGGCCAGTACGCGTGTTCTCCCATCGCGTGGCGTAGATGTCGATGCGGGCGGCGAACAGGGCGGCGAAGAAATCGACCTTCACCTCCGGGGCCGATCGCCGGTCGACCGGGCCGGGGTGCGCTTCGAAGAAGCCGGTCTGAATCGGTCCGGGCGGAGCCGCCTGTTTCGATGTCAGCTCCAACAGCCGCAGCAACCGCGTGTTCTCCGCTCGCAACTGAGTTGTCAGCGCACGGAGCTCCGCGAGTTCCTCCGCGAGCCCCGCAGCCTTCGCCGACTGGAGATCGTCTTTCACAGAGCCTGCCGTAGATGGGTCAGATGCGCGCCCGGTCGAGGCGCTCGATGAGGCTGGGTTTGCGTGCATGCGTTTGCCGCAACGCGATGGTGCGGGTGGTGAATGTGTCGTAGCGGTCCTCGCGTTCGGCCAGCGCCTGGAGATCGGTGAGAAGCGTGACGGCGGCGTCATACTCGGCCGGTTTCCGGGTGGCGATCATCGCCTCGACGCGCGACCACGCGGTGTCTTCCTCGTCGGCAAGTGTGTCGAGTCGTCGTTCGCGGGCCTGCAGGCGCGCCTGTTCCCGGCGTGCCTCGTCTTCGGCGCGCTCGGCGGCCAGCCGACGCGCACGGTCGGCACGTCGCCGCGCCGCGTTGTCGAGCAGGTCGGCCACGTTCCGGCGGGCTGGGATGGGGATGATCGGAGCGGTGTCGCCGCGGCAGTGTCGGTCTCGGAAGCGACGCAGCAACTCCATCTGCACCCGCGCCGCCTCACCCTGCGCAACCCGCGCCAGGAGCCGGTCCTTCTCGGTGACCTGCAGGCGAGCCACCCACACGGCGAGGTCAGCAGGGTCGTCGGTCGTCTCGCCCAGCGGTGGAGAAGCCTGAGCCGCGATCGCGATCAGATCGTCATCGAGGCGGAGAAAGTCGGCCAGCGCCCGCTGCGCGGCAGTGAGCGCGCCCAGCCCGGGCGGAACCGGTGGTTCGAGATCGTCGTCAGCATCACGATCGAAAACATCTTCATCGCGCTCCCAGGCACCATAGGCCGCCAGCCAGGCCAGATAGAGCGGCCGGAGATCACCGGCGGCGAGTTCGGCGCGAACTCCGACGATCGCCGACAGCAGGTTCTCGGGGTCGTAGTCGAAGTCAAACTCACCAGCGTGGTCCTCGCTGATGAGTTCGAGCACGATGAACTCGTCCGTGACGCGGGCACTTGCCTCGTCACCGACGCAGTAGTCCTCGACGACATCGGGATCGAGCAGCTCGCACGGCAGGCGGAACATCACCCGGTGGGTGCCCCAGTTGGCGACGTACAGGTGCGCGTCGTAATAGCGCTCCATCAGACGGCGCGGGTCACCCTTGAAGTCGCCCCAGTGGTACTCGTTCACGAAGCTGGTCGAAGAGATCCGCGCCCGAGTGGACAGCGACCGGACCGCGGCCTGTTCGTCCTCGTCCAGCGGCCGGTCGATCGCCAGGAACTCGTAGTACTGGTACTCGCTCATGGTCCGTCCAGTTCGTCGGCATCGGTGAACGGCTTCGCCCGGAAACTCGAGTCGTCTCCCAGGTGGAAGAACAGATGGCCCTCGATCGTGTCGTCGTCGGCCAGGACTGCCCAGCCGCGTCCGCTGACCTGATCGCCCTCGTCGGAACCTTCCCAGGTGAACTCCACGCCTGGTCGGTCGTCCCGCTCGACAGGGCGGCAGTCCAGCCAACCGTGGACGGCGATGAAACCGAACTGGCCGGTCCCGTTCCGGGTGAACTCGACATAACCCGGTTCGACCAGGTCGATCGCGTCGCGGTCCCAGCCACTCATCGCCACGATCCGCCATCGACCGGACATCCGGGCGCTGAACTTCGGAGCCCTTGCCATGGGGTGTCAGCGTAGTGAACTCGGTGAGATCGATGCGACGTACCGCCGTTGGACGGTGCACCGGAGAATCCCCAGTACATCAAGACCGAGGTCGACCATGTGTGTCGCGGGTGGGGATGCCGCGTTCGCGGAGTTTGGCCAGCACGGTGGTGTGGTCGACGCCCAGATGTTCGCCGACCCGTGCCAGGGACCAGCCGAGGTCGTAGAGGTGGATGGCGTCGTCGACCTGCTCGGGGGAGAGTCCGCGGCGGCGCATCGGCACGTCGTGTCGTTTGAGGATGTTGCTGACCGTCCGCCTTTCGATGCCGAACCGGTCGCCCAGTTCGTACACCGTCGCTCCGGCTTGGTAGCCGGTGATGAGTTCCTGGACCTGGTCGGCGTCGAGTTGCCGTGCCCGTCGTGGTTTGGGTCGGTCGACGGGCGGTGCTGCCGGTTCGGCGGGGTCGGGCAGCTTCCGGAGCAGGGTAAGTTCCCCCAAGGTCCACAATACGAAACACCGCCCACCTGGCAGGTTTGCCGAGGTAGGGCGGTTTTTTATTACACCTTATCTTGAGCACGCCGTCTCACCCCCGCCAAATGGGGTCACATCGCCTGCTTCAGCCATGTAACCGACCAGATGGTCCTGGCCTTGGCCCCGTACCGACGCAAGTCCATCCACACCGACGAGCTGCAGATTCCCTCGGATTAAAAGGGCACGCGGTGATCTCGGTTCATGACGGCCGTCCGCCGAACTGCCAGTTGTGGACCTCGATGTCGGCGTACCGGTCCGGGGTCAGGACGGCGCGTGCCGTGTCCGGGTCCGGTGCCCGGACCAGGGCGGCTGTGCCCAACCACCTTGTGTCGTTGTCGGACATCAGCGGCCCATACGCGATCAGCTCGTCCCGATCGGGCGGCATGGCGAGGTCGGCTGCCCGTCCCGTGCCGAGGCCGAGCACCAGGTACCGGTTGCCACCGGTGCGGCCACCGGGGAAATCCCACATGGTGCGCCCCAGCGTGTTGCGCCATCGGCGCAGCAGCACGTCTCGGTAAACGCCGGTCTGGTAGTTGGGCTCGTCGAAGGCGAACGCGCGGGCGGCGGCGGGATCTGGCAGGTCGAGGATGTGCACGCTGCCGGTGGGCGTGTCGCCGTCGCTGGCGAGGGTCGGCCCGCGGGCGATCATCTCCGTCGCGTACCGGTCCATGTAGGACCAGTGCTCTTCCAGCAGCTCTTTGCGCAGCGCCATGGAGCCGGGCCGATCGCGGTGGTAGCAGAAGAACTCCATGCCCACAGTGTCTACCCACCCTGCACCACCCCGCCCGGTACTTGATCAGATGTAGCTTGGAGCGAGCCCGGCCCCGGTCGACTGACGACGGGCCCGTGTGGCTCTCCTCTTTCTGGAGAGCTTCCATTAGGCGGCTGATGCCGGGGTGTGTTCGTCGGGTCATTCGACGAGTTCGCCGTTCACGAATCGGACGCCGGCGCGGACGAGCGCGATGAGCTTGAACGCCATGGCCCGGCCGCGCGCGAGCCCGGCCCCTTGGGTGACCTTAGTGCGGTGCCGGATGGTGGAGAAGGTGAACTCGATCGGGTTGGTGGTGCGCAAGTGCACCAAGTGCTCGGCGGGGTAGTCGTAGAACGCGAGCAGCCGGCCGAGATCGTCGGTGATCTTGGCGACCGCCTTGGGGAACTTGGCGCCGTAGGCGGCGTCGAAGGTCTTCACCGCGTCCAGGACGTGGCGGCGGTCCTCGGCGTTCCAGATCTCGGCCAAAGCCTTCTTCGCGCCGGGATGCGCGGACTTGGGCAGCGTGGCGAGCACGTTGCCGATCTTGTGGAACCAGCAGCGCTGCTCGCGGATGTCGGGGAAGACCTCGCGCAGCGCACCCCAGAACCCGAGCGCGCCGTCGCCGACCGCGAGGACCGGGGGCGCATGCCACGGCGCTTGCATTCGACCACAACACTGTCGCCGTCCTAGGCCGTCACCGCGCCCAGGCCCTCACAGCTCAATGCTCTCCAGCCGCGACGTGTCGCGATCCTCGGCGGTACTGCCCTCGGCTATCCAGATCTCTCATCCCTGGGGCGTTTCTGAAGTAGTGTGCTCCATCCTGCACGAGACCCGGTAACAAGTTCCCGGGTCTCGTGCAGATGCCGTTGCGGTACTCGTCGCTCGTCGCTCCCCGGCCATCTGGGTCACATCGACCGCTCCAGCAAGGGACCCCGAACGGGTAGCCCCTGGAGACCCAGCAGCGGGCGGACCACCTACCGCGGATCTTCACCGAACTCGACGTCGACGACCGTACCGTCGCCGTCGTCGCCTCTCGGCAACGAGAACTCCTCCCTCACCGAGGCGACCGATGACCGGCGCGTCGGGCACCTCGAACCGATTCGATCTGAAACGCCGGTCATGGCGCGGAAACGCAGCTCCACGTAGCGGGCACCCAGGGCGACGCCGGGCCGTGCGAACCGGCGAGCTGGTCGTCGTCGGTGACCGCGGAGATCCTGCTGGCTGGGGCGAAGTCGCCGATGAAGGTTCGATTCCGCCAGATGCCGAGCGTGTGCGAGCCGTCGTCGTTGAAGTACCACGCTGCGAGCAGGCCGTTCGCGTTGATGCCCATCGCGACGTTCCCCGGTGTCTTGCCCAGGACGGCACCGGTGTTCACGTCCCACTCGATGAGCTGCTCACCCTGGGTCCATGACAGGCCGACGATCCGCTCGCCCTGGTATCGCTGGATGACGAGATCGCCGTACCCGGCCAGCTGCCGGGTCGAACCGTCGGGCGACCACACCAGCCCGGGCTCGGTCACCACCCGGCCCGCGTTGTCGATGCCGACCGCTCTGCCGTCGGCGATGATCCGGTAGCTTCCGGGAGCATTCGCCGGCCAGAGGATGACCTGGTAGGGCACTCGTCCATCGCCGACGTACCCCACGATGTCACCGGACTCGTTGATGGCGGTGGCAGTGGCCCGCACCCCGGGCGGGCTCGGCAAGGTCTCGTAAACGCCGTCGTGGTAACGGAATCCCGCGCTGACGTCGCTCGAGGACTGATACCCCACAACCTCGCCGCGGCCACTGATGGCGGAGAACTGGAGCGCGGCGCCGTTCGGCGGCTGCGGCATTTCGACGACCTCGCGGTTGTGCCACAGCACGTTCACGCGTTTGTTCTCCTTCCACACCAACCCGGCCATGTACCCGTTCGGTCCGGCGACGGCCACCGAGCCACCGCTGGCTCCGACGGGGACCGGCAGGTCGGAGGCGACCCAGGTGCAGGGCGCCACCGAGGGTGTGGCAGCCGCGGTGGCGGGGAGGGCGGTGGTGACGGCGAACGCGAGCGCCGCGCCGAGTACGGCGCTTAGTACGGCTTTACGCATGGAATACCCCTTGGAACGCGGGAAGCTGTCTACGAGATCACGCACGACTGGTCGCTATGGTTGCCTTGGCGACCGACGAGTGTGCGGGGATTCGGTGCACCCCGCATCCGGTCGAGACCTCAGTCGCAGGTCAGCAGGCTCAGACCAGTTCCCATGCTGCCCCTCTCCGGCGGTCCGGCGTTGTCGAGGCCGTCGGCCGCCACCAGAGACCGCAGGGGTCGAGCACGGATTCCCTGTGTTCTTCCTTCGTACGCTGTACACCCCGGCCGGAGAGGCCGAGTCCAGAGCGTCTCCGGCCGGGAGACGGCTGAAGCCGGGCGGAAACGGATGGCTGCGACGTCGGGATCGTCGCGATCGGTCGACAGGATCGTCCGGTGGAAGCTCGGACCTCGTGCGGCGGCCACGGCGACAGGTTCCACACTGTGGCCGTCGCGACGGCCATACTGGAGGCGTTTGTGAACACGAACTCGTACGGATGCGTCTCCAGATGCCGGCACAGCGACCTGGCGAGGAACGGCGGTAACGCGATCTCAGGTGCACTGCCGGATGACGACACCCGGCACGTATGTCCATAGAGGACTATCGGCAGGGCTCGGGACCGGTTCGGCGATCCTGCCCCCCGCGGCGAACCGTCGGATATTTTCGGCCGTCGGCAACCCGAAACCGGCGAATCGCTCACCGTCTGGTTCGTCAAGTTCGCCTGGTTTCCCGCGAAGCCCCGCTGAAACCGGATTGAAGCCGGAGCTACGCACGATTCCGCCTATCTGTCCACTGGGGGGACACGGGAGGAACGACGATGCGTGAACGGATGCGCTCGAGAACGAGACGTTGCCTGACCCTCGCGGTCGCCGCGCAACTGGGCGCGTCCCTGTTGCTGGCCATGGCCGCGCCCGCGGCGCTGGCCGCCGGACCATCGACGAATCTCACGAACGTCCCTTCCGTACCGGTGACGAGCCCGTCGTGGCGGACCATCGGCACCGACCACGCCTCGGCGAACGCGCTGACCGGCAACCAGGCCCTCAAACCCGCGCAGGAAGGCGCGGGCACGGCGACGGCGACGCCACTGTCACCGTCGGCGAACTGGTCGGTTTCGCCGCAGACCGGCGACTTCACCTGGTCATACCCGCTGCGGGTGCCGCCCGCGGCGGGCGGGCTGACGCCGGGTCTCGCGCTGTCGTACCGATCGTCCGCCGTGGACGGCCGGACGACGGTGACCAACAACCAGCCATCGTGGGTCGGTGACGGCTGGTCGTTGTCCTCGGGATTCATCGAGCGCATGTACGGGGGTTGTTCGGCCGACACCGAGGGCGACGCGAAGCCGCAGGCGGCGGACCTGTGCTGGCGCAGTGACAACGCCACCGCGTCCTACGGCGGCGCCGGCGGAACGCTGATCCGCGACGACGCGACCGGGAAGTGGCGGCCGCGCTCCGACGACGGCTCGCGGATCGAGCGGTTCACCGGTGCGGACAACGGCGACAACGACGGTGAGCACTGGAAGATCACGACCGTCGACGGGACGCAGTACTTCTTCGGTACCGGCAAGGAATCGACCTGGACGGTGCCGGTGTTCGGCGACGACTCCGGCGAGCCCTGCCACGGCGCGACCTTCGACGCCTCGTCGTGCGCGCAGCCATGGCGGTGGAACCTGGACCGCGTGGTGGACCGCAACGGCAACGAGATGCGGTTCCATTACACCACCGAGTCGAACTCCTACGGCTTCAACGGCAAGGACGCCGCGGTCTCCTACACCCGCGGCGGGCACCTCGACCACATCGACTACGGCCTGCGCGAGGGTGTCACCCAGCCGTCCGGTCGAGTCGTCTTCACGACGGCGAACCGGTGCGTGCCGGGCAGCGACTGCCGTCCGGAAGCGCCCGGCAACTGGCCGGATGTGCCGTGGGAAGCCAAATGCGACAAGGCCACCTGCCCGGACGCGCACTCGCCGACGTTCTGGACCACGCAGCGCCTGGCGTCGGTGACCACGAAGGTGTGGCGTGGCAACGACTTCGGCGACGTCGACCGCTGGGAACTGGACCAGCAGTACCCCGACCCCGGTGACGGCGAGAAGGCCGCGCTGTGGCTCAAGGGCATCAAGCACATCGGCCTGGCGGGCGGAACCGCGGAGATGCCGTCGGTGACGTTCCACGGCACCCCGCTGTACAACCGGGTCGAGAAGCCGGGGGACGGCGTGTCGGAGCTGATCCGCTACCGGGTCAGCGGGATCGTGTCCGAGACCGGCGGGGTCACCTCGATCAGGTACGAGTCGGAGTGCAGGTCCGACAACCTTCCCGCGAATCCGGAAACCAATGACAAGCGGTGCTTCCCAGTGCGCTGGGCGAAGAAGTACATGGCCGAGCGGACCGACTACTTCCACAAGTACGTGGTCTCCTCGGTGACGCGGACGGACCGGCTGCAGGTGGACGGCCAGCCGACCTCGACCTTCCCCGAGGAGACCACACGGTACGAGTACCTCGACGGCGCGGCCTGGCATTGGGACACCTCGGAGTTCACCAAGGACGACAAGCGGACCTGGAACGAGTTCCGCGGGTTCGGCCGGGTCCGCGTGCGGGCGGGCACGGCGGACGATCCGGCGGGTCCGATCACCATGACCGAACAGCGGTTCCACCGCGGCATGGACGGCGATCACCTGCCTTCCGGCAAGCGGCAGGTCTCGGTGTCCGACACCGAAGGTGGCGTGCGCGCCGACTCCGACTGGCTGGCGGGCTCCGAATTCGAGACCGCGACGTTCGAGCGGGAAGGTCCTTCGAACCAGCCGGATCCGCCTAGGGTGAGCAAAACGATCACCGAGCCTTCGGTCCAGGGCCCGACGGCGACACGCGGTTCGTACAAGGCGTACCTCGTGCGCACCGGCGTCGAGCGCGCGTACACGGCGGTGGGCTCCGGATGGCGGCAGACGCGCACCGAGACCACCTACGACGAACTGGGTCTCCCGACCAAGGTGAACGACCTCGGCGATGTCGGCACGGCCGACGACGACCGGTGCACCCATACCGAGTACACGCGCAAGGACGCCGCCTGGCTGATGAACCTGGCAGGCCACACGTGGTCGGACTCCGTCCACTGTGGAGCGAACGTGGAGTATCCGCGGGACGCGTTGTCGGACACCAAGACGACGTTCGACCCGTTCGGCAACGCGGTGAAGACGGAGATCGCGAAGGAGCGTCCGGCAGCCGATCCGGTGTACTTCACGATCGGGACGACGACCTACGACGTGCACGGCCGCGTCGAATCGACCACGGACGCGCTCGGCCGCACCACGACGACGGCTTACACCCCGGCGTTGGGCGGCCCGGTCACCAAGACCGTGGTCACCGGTCCCGGCACGACCGCCGTCCCGGGCGGGCTGGTGACGACCACGACGTTCGATCCGGCCTGGGGCGTCGCGACCCTGATCAGTGACCCGAACTCGAGAAGGAAGGAGACCCAGTACGACCCGCTCGGCCGCCCGATCGCGGTGTGGACGCCGACCTGGACCAGGGCGGCTCACCCCGAGGTACCGGCCGTCCGTACCGCGTACCTGGTGCGCGGGGACAAACCGACCGTGGTCACCTCGACCAGGATCGGCCCGACCGGCGCCGAGCATTCCTGGACCACGATCTACGACGGGCTGCTGCGCGCGCGGCAGGTGCAGCTGCCCGCGATCGGCGGCGGCCGGCTGCTCACCGACACGCGGCACGACTCACAGGGCCGCGCATGGAAGACCACCCAGCCGTACTACAACGACAAACCCGTCGACGACGCCCTGTGGGTGGCGTCCGATGTGGACGTCCCGGGACACACCCGGTCGCACTTCGACGGAGCCGGACGTGCCGACGCGTCGATCTACTTCGCGGGCGCGTTCGAAAAGCGGCGGACCACCACCGCGTACTTCGGCGACCACGTGGACGTCACCCCGCCCGCCGGGGGCACGCCGACCTCGACCTACACGAACGCGCGCGGCCAGGCGGTCGAGCTGCGCCAGCACGACGGGCAAGGCGGGTACGACTCGACCCGGTACACCTACGACAAGGCGGGCCGGACCGCGACGATGACCGACCCTTCGGGCGCGGTCTGGCGATTCGGGTACGACTTCCTCGGCCGTCAGACCACCAGTGAGGATCCGGACAGCGGCACGATCACGAAGACCTACGACGACGCCGGGCAGATCCTCACCGCGCGGGACGCGCGGGGTGAGGTGCTGGCCTACAGCTACGACGCCCTCGGTCGCCCGACGGCGAAGTTCTCGGGCTCCGTCGGCGGGAAGAAGCTGACGGAATGGACGTACGACACGGTGACGAAGGGCAAGGGAAAACCCGCGTCGTCGACCTCGTTCGTGGACGGAAGGGCGTACACCTCGAAGGTGCTCAGCTACGATCCCGCCTACCGGCCCACCGGGACGTCCGTGATCATCCCGGCCGAGGAAGGCCTGCTCGCGGGAACATACAACTCCTACACCGGGTACAACCCGGACGGGGGCCTGTCCAGCCAGTCGTACCCGGCGGCCGGTGAGCTGCCCGCGGAGACCGTCAGCTTCGGATATCACGAACTCGGGCCGTTGGCCACCAGCTGGGGCGGTTACGAAGGCTCGACCGTCGAACTGGTGTCGGCGACCGACTTCACCCGCTACAGCGAGGTGCAGCGGGTCACCCTGGGGAGCGGGACGAAGCGGGTCTGGCTGTCGCGGTACTACGACGACAGCGACCGGCGGCTGACCCGGTCCATCGTGGACGCCGAAACGCCGTCGCCGATGCTGTCCGACCTGCACTACCGCTACGACCCGGCCGGTTCCATCACGTCGATCGCGGACAAGTTCAACGGCGATGTCCAGTGTTTCCGCATGGACGGCCTGCAGCGGCTCACGGAGGCGTGGACGCCCGCTTCGGCATGCGACGCCGATCCGTCCGTGGCGGGTCTGCGGGGCCCGGCGCCGTACTGGCAGTCGTTCACCTACGACAAGGCCGGCAACCGGGCAACGGAGACACAGCACGCCGCCGCGGGCGACGTCGTCCGGACCTACACCGGTCAGGTTCCCGGGCACGCCCACGCCCTCGGCTCGGTGACCGGGCCAGGCGGTGTCACCTCGTACGCCTACGACGCCGCCGGGCAACTCGCTTCGCGGACGTCAGGTGACGTCGCGGAGACGTTCAAGTGGAATGAGACGGGCAAGCTCGCGTCGGTGGCGAAGGGAGACAAGGCGACCTCGTTCGTGTACGGCCCGTCCGGCGACAGGCTGATCCGACGCGACCCGACCGGGACGACCTTGTACCTGGGCGATCAGGAACTGCGGCTCTCGGCGTCGGGTGGCAACCCCACGGTCACCCGGTACTACGGCCACGGCGGCCAGGCGATCGCGATGCGCCAGGGTCGCGGAGCACTGACGTGGCTGGCATCGGATCACCAGAGCACCGCGCGGACGGCTGTGGACTCCGGCACGCTGGCGGTCACCAACCGACGTCAGCTGCCGTTCGGCGGCCCGCGTGGCGAGGCGTCGGCCTTCCCGGGGGAACGCGGGTTCGTCGGCGGGACCAAGGACGCGAGTACCGGCCTGACCCACCTCGGCGCCCGGGAGTACGACCCGGACACCGGCCGGTTCATCTCGGTCGACCCCGTGCTGGACGCGGGGGATCCGCAGCAGCTCAACGGGTACGCCTACAGCAACAACAGCCCGATCACGAGGAGTGACCCGTCCGGTCTGCTGTCCTGCCCCGACGGCGACTGCCGGAACGGTAAGAGCGGGTCGCGAGCACCGGCGAAGTCCACGCCCGCGCCGCCCGCGCAGGCGCAGCCCGTCACTCCTTGGGGAGCGCCCGCACCGGCTCGGCGGACGACGCCGTACAAGTCGGGAGTGGTGTCCCGCAAGGACCAGGAGGACGTCACGTTCTGGCAGATCCCTATCGAGTCGTACGTGATCGACACGGTCTGTGGCGGAAGTCCGCCCAAAGCGGTCGCGGCGGGCAACCTCGAATGCATGGCCGCCAACGCGTGGCGCGAGAACAACGTCACCAGGGCCATCGTGAAGGAGGACATCAGGAAGCAGCGAGTCAAGGAGGCGTCCGAGAAGACGGGCATCGCGCCGCCGCCGTACACCCCGGGTGGAGGACTGCTGTTCTCTTGCGTGTCCGGATCCGCCGGTCAGGGCATCGTCCTCGGTGTCGAGACCTGCATCGACTCCAGTGGCGACATCACGGACGGCTGGAAGATCGGCTTCGGCTTCACCACCGGTGTCGCGATCTCGAACTCGCTCAAGTACGCGGTCGATCAGAAATCCATGGGCGAAGCGGCCGGACCGGCGCTGTTCGTGGAAGGCAGCCTCTTCGCCTTGGACGGGTCCGTGTCGCGCAGCGTCGAGGACTACACCTGGGACGACCGCAAGCAATGGATCTGCTTCGGGATGACTGAAGACTGTCCCCAAGGGGCCGACCGGACCTGGGCGAAGATGACGGACAAGTACACATTCGGAGGTGGCGCGGCCGCGCTCGAATGGAATCGCCGCAATGCGCCCCAGTTGGATATGAACTGGAAAGGCAAAAAGATCGGTTGGTCACTCACCGCCGGGTTCGAATGTTCCTGGCTGCGGTCCGCGCCCGACTACCGCTGTACCGGCTGACAACCGGCGAACCTCCCATCCCGGGCGATCCGGACGTACTCTTCCGACCACGGGCACGTTGCTCGATCCGTGAGTGATGTGCCCGTGGAAGGGGAGAAGCAGTGGAAGGATCCGGTCTCGGTTTCGGAATCCTCGGCCCGCTCGAGGTGACACGCGACGGTCTGCCGGTGGCGGTCGGCGGACCGAAGCTGCGCGTCGTCCTCGCGGCGCTGCTGCTCCGGGCGAACGCGACCGTGTCCTTGGACGAGCTCGCCGAGGATCTCTGGGGCGAACACCAGCCTCCGACCGCGCGCAAGGCCGCCCAGCTCCACGCGTTGCGCCTGCGCCGGGTGCTCGGCGACAACGCCATGATCGAAACCCGCCCCGACGGCTACCTGATGCGCCTCGAACCGGCGCGGCTCGACCTGCTCCGGTTCCGGCAGCTCGTCGGCCGGGCGAAGACCGCGGAACCCGAAAGGGAACGGGAGCTCCTGGCCGAGGCGCTGGCCTGCTGGCGTGGCGACGCGCTGTCGGACGTCCCGGCCGAGTCGTTTCAGCGCGAAGCGGCCGTCCAGCTCGGCCAGGAACGGCTGCGGGCTCGCGAGCGTTATCTCGAAGTCAGCCTCGAGCTGGGCAAACACGTCGAGATCATCGCCGATCTCGGCGCCCTCACCCGCGAGAATCCCTGGCGGGAATCGTTGTGGGCGCTGCTGATCCTCGCGCTGCACCGATCAGGGCGTAGAGCGGACGCGCTGGAGACCTACCGGACCGTGCACCGGATGCTCACCGACGAGCTGGGCGTCGAGCCGGGCACGCAGCTGCGCGCGGCCCATCAGGAGGTCCTCACCCAGCCGGACGACCTGCCCGTCACTCCCCAGGCGGGCTGCCAGCTACCGGCCGACCTGCCCAGTTTCTCCGGGCGGACGTCGGACCTGGAGACGTTGGACGGGTTCCTGGCTTCGGCGCACCGGACCATGGCGATCGTCGGTCCCGGTGGCATCGGCAAGACCGCGCTGGCCGTCCAGTGGGCTCACCGCGTCCGCGACCGGTTTCCCGACGGTCAGCTGTTCGTCGATCTGCGCGGTTACGCGTCGACCTCACCGGTGTCGAAGACCCAGGCCCTCACGCTTTGCCTGCGCGGCCTCGGTGTGTCGGGCGGGCAGGTGCCGGTGACGCTCGACGAACAGGTCGTGCTCTACCGGTCGCTGCTGGCCGGACGCCGGGTACTCGTGGTGCTCGACAACGCCGCCGACGCCGATCACGTCCGCCCGCTGCTGCCGCCGAACTCGGGTTGCGTCGCGCTGGTGACCAGCCGTGGCGACCTGCGTGGCCTGACCGTCCTCAACGACGCCCAGGTGCTGAGCCTCGACGTGCTGACACCCCCGGACACGCGAGCGCTGCTCACCCAGCTGCTCGGCGAGGACGTCGTCGGCGCCGAGCCCGGAGCCGTCGACCAGTTCGCCGATCTCTGCGGGCATCTGCCGCTGGCGCTGCGGATCGCGGCGGCGAACCTGGTCGGCGGGAAACACGCGTCCGTCGGGAGCTATGTGGCGACGTTGCGGGCCGACCGCCTCGCCGAACTGGCCATCGAAGGCGACCCGGACATCGCGGTACAGGCCACGTTCCAGCTCTCCTACCAGGCGCTGGACGAACCCGCCCGGCGGGCGTTCCGGCTGCTCGGGCGGATACCCGGCCCGTCCTTCACGTTCGCGGCGGCCGTCGCGCTCCTCGGCCCGGCCGAACGGACACGCCGGTGGCTCGACCGGCTGGTCTCGGCCAATCTCCTGGCCCGGCGCAGCGCCGACCGCTACCAGTTCCACGATCTGCTCCGGGAGTTCGCGGCCGCGTGTGCCCGGGACGACGAGCCATCGGGCGAGCTGGCCGCGGCCGATATCCGGTTGTACGACCACTACGCCGGCACAGCGGCCGCCGCGCACGAACGTCTGTTTCCGCTGGTCCGCAGGCTGCTGCCGACGGATCCAGTGGCCAGGGACGTGTTCGACGGTGACGAAGCGGCGATGCGCTGGCTCGATGAGGAGCGGCCGAACCTGGTCGCCGCCGCCGAGCGCGCGGCCATCTCTTGCGGGCTCCGCGGCTACTGCCGGGAGCTGGCCGACGCGTTGCGCGGCTATTTCTCCGGCTGCGGATACGCCGCGGACGGCTTGGCGCTGGCGAACGCCGCGCTCAAGGCGGCGGACGCGGCCGCCGACACGCGAGCCAAGGTCGTGGCGCTCGCCTTGCGTGGGATGATCGCCTACAACGTCAGCGACTACGACGACGCCGTGGTCCAGGTCACCAGCGCGCTGAGGCTCTGCGGCCAGGACCAGGTGGCGGAGGTGGAATGCCGGCATTTCCTCGGCCGGGTGTACGCGCAGCTCGGGAAGCCGCATGAGGCGAAGCGCCAC
Source organism: Amycolatopsis sp. NPDC043885 (assembly GCF_056435685.1). Lineage (NCBI taxonomy): Bacteria > Bacillati > Actinomycetota > Actinomycetes > Pseudonocardiales > Pseudonocardiaceae > Amycolatopsis > Amycolatopsis sp. NPDC043885. The sequence continues at coordinate 151,869 of NZ_JBWKEA010000015.1, read as the reverse complement.
CACGAGCGCGCGCTCGCCGTCGCACGGCGGATCGGCGATGAGCGGACCGAGGCCAGGGAGATCAACTACGTCGGCGTCGCCCTCCTGTCTCTCGGGCGGATCGACTCCGCGATCGCTTGTCACACAAAAGCGGTCGAACTCAGCTCACGAATCGACAACCACCACATCTCGCTGATCGCCCTGAACGGGCTCGGCCTCGCTCACTGGACCGCCGGACGGCTCCCCGAAGCCGCCGAATACCACGAGGAAAGCGTCCGGCTCTGTAAACAATGGGGCCTGCGGCACTACGGCAACGCGGCACTGGTGTGCCTGGCCGAGACCCTTTGCGATCTCGGCCGGTACGCCGAAGCCGACGACGTGGCCAGGGAGGCACTGGTACAGGGCCAGGAGGTCGGCGAACGCCGCCTTGAAGCCGGTGCGCTGGAAATCCTCGCCACCGCCGCCCGGCGCCGCGGGCGGTTCGCGGAAAGCATCGAAGGCTACACGGTGGCGCTGGGACTGTCCCGGGCGATCAATTTCCGGTACGGCGAGGTGTCGATTCTCATCGGCCTCGCCGCCGCGCATCGCGCCACCGGCGATCCCACCGGCGCCGTCGCGCACGCGGAACTCGCGCTGACGAAGATGAACGAGACCGGAATGCGGGTCCTCGAATGCGCGGCGCTGACCGAACTGGCCGCCGCCCAGCTGGGCTTGGGCGACCTCGACGCGGCGAACCGCCAGGTCGAACGCGCGCTGAAGATCGCGCAGGAAGACGGCCAGCGCCTGAGCCAGGCCCGCGCGCTCCTGGTTGCCGAAAAGATTCGCGACATCAACGGAGAAGCGGCCGCGGCGCGGGAGAACCGGACATCCGCGCTGGCGATACTCCGGGAGCTGGGCGTTCCGGAGTCCGAGTGAGTGGCGATAGAACCAAAGGTGTTTCAGGTACGTACTGAATGTGGCAGCAGTTGGTCGCAGGTCCGTGAAGGCCTCCTGCGTTACGTGCGGCGATTCGGGCGCTGGTGGCGAGGGACCCGATTGCGATGTCCCCAATGTCGCATCTGACCAGCCGTTATGAGACTCCGCGCTGGTCGAGCGGGAGACGGAGGGCTCGTCACGGTGGCCTGACTCCTTCTCGACTGTCCACAGGGGACACTTCGGGGTGAAAGCGCCCGATTCGGATGCGCCGGCGACTCATTCGGTGCGCCCAATGTGACATCGGAGACGCTCAGCGTCCCCAATGCCACATTGGGCGCGGCATCGCCACCTACCCCGTTCGGAGATCCAGCTCGAATCACCAAGAGCGCAGTTATACGACTTTGCCGAGACCCCGACCTTGAAGGTAGGGAAGGAGGCCTTCACGGACTACGCGATCGCCATCCGCAGCCTCAGCAACACCACCAGCCCCAGCAGTCACAGCCGCGGCGCGTGAAGGACCCTTTCACGCGGCTCAGCCGAGGAAACTCGACCTTCACACCTTCCCAAGTACATGAAGGCCCCCTTCCTTGCGCCTGGCGCAAGGAAGGGGGCCTTCATGTACTTCAAGCGAGCAAGAGCGGTTCACGACCCCGAATCGGTCCCGCCTGTCAGACCGCGGCCGGTGCCGCGCGGACCACGTAGCCCAGCTGTCCGCGTACGGTCTGTCCTTCACAGTTCGCCTCACCGGAGACGAACAGCTCGCCCGCTGACGCGCCGAAATTGAGCGCGCACTGGTAGAGCGGGATACTCGGCAACCCGGCGGGAGGCTGTGTCCAGATGTAGCCCACGTCGCGGTAGACCGTCTTCCCTTCACAGGCGGCGTCGAGAGACAGGAACCGGTCCGTACCGTCCACACAGGACTTCACCAGCTGGGTGCCCGGCTCGTTCGACATCGCGAGCAGGCCGTACGTGCCCTCGTGGCGGTACCCTGGTGGCGTACCCCGCGTCGAGACGTCGTGCTCGCCGATCCGCGGGTGGTAGTACCGGGTCAGCGGCGCGTACGCCAGGAGATATCCGATCAGGACGTCCACCTGCTGGCCTTCACAGTCGGCCAGGTAGGCGTCGAACCGTTCTCCGTTGTGCAGGCACCGGTAGAGCGGAACCGTCGCGGCCCCGGCGGGTTTCGCCGAGTACACCCAGCCGAGATCCGCGAGTTTCGTCTTGCCCTCGCAGGCCGGATCGGTCGAGGTGAACGCGTCGGTCTCCCCGAGCAGGCAGCTGTACACCCGGCGCGTTCCGGGCCGTTCGGCGGTGAGCATCATGCCGAGCGACTTCTCGAACCGGTAGCCCGGCGGCAGTTCGCCCGCCTTGCCGTAGAGGTCACCGCCGAGGAGCACCGTCCGGTGGTCACCGCCGGTCCGGATGAACCGGCCGAGCTGGCCACCCGCCGGCTCGGGCCAGCCCGCCCGCTTCCGGAGCTCGTCCGGGGAGACCACGCCCAGGTCCGTGGTCACCTCGTCGATCGCACCGGGGAAGAACCCGTCCGCGACCCGGTTGGCCTTGCCCCTGCCGATGGTGAAGCTGCCCCACGCCGTCCACAGCAGGACGTTTTCCTTGGTGCCGACGTGTTCCCCGTTGACGTACAGCCGCAGCTGCCGCGCCGGGTAGTCGTACACCCCGGCGAGATGTGTCCACGTGTTCAACGCGGGCGGCTGCAACGAGTTCGCGTAGACCAGCGGCGTGTGGTTCGCCCCTTCCGAATCCTCCGTCGCCGCGCCGAAGATCCACCGGTTCACCTCCGGCCGGTACTGGAGGACGAAACCGCTGTGGGTGGCGCCGTCCTGGCCGAGCACCGTGGCGACCTTGTCGCCCCTCGTGAGGCGTGCCCACGCGGCGACGGTGAAGCTGTCCCGCATGCTCACGCCCGGCTTGGTGCCCTGCGCGTAGGAGTTGCCGTCGAGCTGCAGCGCCTTCCCGGTGATGCCGTCGGGGTAGGTGGCGGTCCCGGTCACGGCCATGTGGTTCTGCGCCCACGAGTAGTCGCGCGGGGTGCCGTCGTCGAACCTCCAGTAGCCGTGCGACGCGGGCGGGATGTCGTCGTGGACCCGCCGGACCTCGCCGTCGGACAACGCCTTCCCGTACGCCCTGACCTCCTCGATGCCGCCGGGGAAGTAGCAGCCGTCACCGCCGTTCCACCGGCACCTGCCGATGGAGAACTTCCCGGGTGCCGCCGGGATCGTGATATCCGACTGCATTCCCGACAGCACGCCGTTGACGTACAGCCGTACCTGCTTCTGCGCGGCGACGTACGTCATCACCAGATGCGACCAGCCGCCCACGTTCGCCGGTTCGCTGGAAAGCACGGTTCGCAGCTCCGGGTTGTTCTGGTCGGCCTTCGGTACCACCACGCCCCACGTCTTCGAGCCGTGGTCGTACTGCACGTGGAACGCACTCACCTGGCCCGCGTCCTGCCCGAACACGGTCGCGTAATGCGTGCCCGCCTTCAGGTACGCCCACGCGGCGACTGAGAAGTCCCGGCCGGTGTCTTCGACCACCGGCACGGCGGTCTCCGCGTATCCGGCACCACCGTCGAACCACCCGGTGTAGCCGTCTCGCCCAGGGTTCCAGCCCGCGCCGCCCCGCAGCGTCGCGGTCAGGCCGCGGCCGCCGGAATCGGCCGCCGTGGTTCCGGTGCTCTCGTTGAACTTCCAGTGTCCTTTGTCCGCGGCGGGCAGGGTCGTCGAACCCTCCGCCGCCGGATAGCCGCGGTACAGCGCGGAAACCCGCTCGGCGGTCAACGAGCCACCGTACATCCGGACGTCGTCGACGGACCCCTTCCAGAACCCCTTCGCTTCACCGCCCTCACGGCCGCGGCCGATCTGCAGCCCACCTGTGGCCTGCCAGGCGGTGAGCAAGGTGCCCTCGCCCTTGCGGGTTCCGTCGACATACAGGTGGATCGACTTCGCCGTGGCGTTGTAGGTGCCCGTCAGGTGTACCCACCCCGTCAGGTCGCTGGGAATGACGTCCACCGAGGCCTTGGTGATCGTGCCGTTCGCCTCCGGCATCTCGAACACCCAGTTCCCGGGATGCCCGTTGTCGTCTTCGAGGTGACCGAGCCGGAACTTGCTGGCGGGCCTGGTGCTGCCGTCGGGGGCGACGCCGCCATCCTGCGAGACCGCGCTGAACATGCAGCGCGAGGTGACGTCGAGATCGCATTCCTTACCGGTCATGCGAACCCACGCCGACACACTGAAGCTCGTGTCGGTGCGGACGTCGACGCCACTCGTCGAGGCGACGTCGTCGACGCCGTCCAACTGGACGGCGTTGCCGACCCGCCCCGGTGCGAAGGTCGCCCCGCCCGACAACGTCGCCTGCCGTGCGCCCACGGCGTCACCGCTGGTGACCCCGGAGCCGTCGTCGAGGGTCCAGTTGTGCGCCAGGCTCAGATCCCGCCCGGCCATCGTCAGGATCTCGCCCGCCGGCAAGGCCCGGCTGTAGACCGAGACATCGTCGATGGCGCCCGGGAAGAGCTCGAGATTCTCGTTCCCGCCCCACTTCGACCGGCCGATCTGCAAGGGCCCGTTGAAGTCCGCGCCGTCGAGATGGATCTCCGAACCGGCCAGCACACCGTTCACGTAGAGCTCGATCCGCTGCCTGCTCTTGCTGTACACCCCCGCGAGATGAGTCCAGACCCCGGGCTGCGCGGCGCCGCCCGCCACGTGGTCGATGAGGGCGTCCGGCGCGTCGACCTTCGAAACCGTGAAGTCCCACCGGCCGTCGGGCAGCAGGCCGAGGTCGAACCCGCTGGCCGTCTGGCCCTGCTGGGAGACCACGGTGTGGTGCCCGTCGATCTTGTCCAGTTTGGCCCACGCCGTCACGGTGAAGCTCTTGTCCGTGTCCACCACGCTCTGTGTGGTGGCGGCGTGACCGCCGTTGAGCCGCAGCGCGAGGTCCGCCGGGTCGGGCATGCTGGTCTGCCCGGCGGTCCAGTCCCCGGTGCCGTTGACCGTGGCGTTCACCTTTCCGTTGGCGTCGTCGGGATTGCCGTCGAATTTCCAGGTACCGGCGGTGACGTTGTCGCGGCTCACGAGCCCACGGACCTCGTCCTGCGAGATCGCCCGGTTGTAGGCGCGGACCTCGTCGATCGTGCCGGGGAACCGCTGCTCCGGAACCCCCTTGAGGACCGCCTGCCCGATCCGGAACGCGTTCTTCGCCTGCCACGGCGTGACACGGGTGGACTCCCCGATCAGCTCGCCGTCCACATACAGCCGGATCTTGTTCTCACCGGCGTCGTAGGTACCGGTCAGCTGGGTCCACACTCCCTCCGGCGGCTGGGTCGACGTACCGACCCAGTTGTACCCGGCCGGACTGTCCGAATCGGACTGCGGAAAGACGAAGGTCCACTTGCGGTTCTGGTACTGCAGGCAGAACGAGCAGATCCGGTCGCCGTCCTGGCTGAGCACGGTGTACGTACCGTCGTCGGCCCGGTCGAGTTTGACCTGCGCGGCGACCGTGAAGCTCTGGTCGGTGCGCAGCAGCGGGCTGTTGGTCGAGACGACGTCGTCGATCCCGTCCAGCCGGACCCCGCCCTTCACCGCGCCCGTCGTGGTGAAGGCCGCGCCGTTCTGCAGCACCGCGTCGGCGCCGCCCTCGACGGAGTTCCGCGCCGTCGTACCCGAGGTCTCGTCGAACCTCCAGTGCGCCACCTGGACGTCGCCCGCCCCGACCAGCGCCGAGACCTCGGCAGCGGTCAGCGCCCGGTCGTGGATCTGCACGTCGTCGACCCCGCCCGCCCAATGGTCGACGCCGGTGTTGGTGCCCCAGACCGTGCGGCCGATACGCACCTGACCGGAGGCCCAGTCGGGTTTCGCCGTGTGCGGTGTCGTCGCGGCGAGCGTCCCGTTGACGTACAGCTTGATGTGCTTGGCCTCGGGATCGTAGACACCGGCGAGATGGGTCCAGGTGTTCAGCTCCGGCATGCCGATCGCCGAGGTGGCCATCGGCACGCCCTTGTCCGAGGACGTCGAGTTGGGCACACCGAAGACCCAGCGGGAATTGCTCCCGTCGGCCTCGGCCCGGTGCCACAGCACGAATCCGGGGAACATCGCGCCGTCCTGGCTGACCACCGCCCTGGCGTGGTCCTTGCGGTTCAGGTTCACCCAGGCCGAGACCGTGAACGCCGCGCTGTTGCGGATCGCGTTCGGCGCGCTCACGTGGTCGTCGACGCCGTCGAGCCGCACCGCGGCACCGACCGCGCCCTGTCCGGTGAAGGTCGCGCCGCCGTTGAGCGAGCCGTGCCGGTCACCGAGGAAGGCCGAGTCGTTCGGGTTGCCGTTCAGCGCCCAGTGCGCCAAGGGCCCGTTGCCGGCACGGACGTACGTGCGGTACTTCCGGATCGGGCCCTTGTGTCCCGCACGATCCACACTGCGGACGTAAAGGGTCTGCGGCCCGTCGCCGGGCGGTGCCAGGCGGACCCGCGCGGCGCCGCCGCGCGTCTCGGCGACGATCGGGGTGCCCGGCTCATCCCACCAGTCGTACAGATAGTGGTCGACGTCGTCGACTCCCTGGGAACCGAAGACGAACTCACTGAACACGCCGGGTCCGCCGTGCCAGCGATTGTCCTCTGTGTACAGTTCGCTGGCCACCGTCGGCTCTACGGTGGGTGGCTCCCGGTCGATGGCGAACCGCGTGCCGCTCGCCGCACCACTGGACGCCGCACCGTCCGAGGCGTGCAGCCACCAGTTCATGGTCTTCCCGTGCCGCTTGCTGAGATCGATACCGGCACTGTGGATCGAACCGCTGGTCAGCATGTTGGCGTCCCACGCGGTCTCCACCCCGTCGTGGATCCGCCACTGCGCGCGGACGTCGTCACCGTCCGGATCGGACACCTGGGCCTTCAGCGTGATCCAGTCGTCGCCGACGTAGGGGATCCCGCCACAGTGGTGGCACGGGGCCTTCAGCGGCGGATCGGTGGTGAGGTTGCCCGGCACGTGCGGCGTGCGGTTCCAGGTCACCTTCAGTTTCATGTCCGGCGGGTTGTACTTCCGCCACGCGGACTGGGCACCCGAGTCGAAGGCCTTGAGGAAGTACACCGACGAACGCGCCTTCTTGATGTGCTCGGTGGGCACACTGAACCCGGCGTTCTTCCAGCCCGTGCAGTTCGTGTGCACGCCGGGCACCTTGCTGGAAGCGGCCCGGTTGCCGCCGAGGCGGTTGTTCCAGTTCATCCCGCTCCACAGGAGCCGGTCGTCGCCGATGTGGTAGACGTCGTGCCAGGGCTCGTTGCATTCGGGACCGGACACCACGACCCCGGACATCGTGATACCGAGAACATCCTTGTCCCACAGGAAACTTGTGTCGTATTGGAAGTACGCCCATGCTTCGCCGATGTTGTTGCAGTAGCTGTCCGGGTAGTCACGCGGGCATTGACCCACCTGCGCGTAGGTGCCATCGCCGCTGGTGCCCCAGTACTCGTCCTCAGGCTTGCCGGAAAGCACAGTGGCCCAAGCGGTCTTCTCGTGCGTCCGAAGCGTCGGGTCGACGACGACCGGGAACGTCCGCGCCGGGTCAGCCAGGAATTTAGCGTCCGGCACCAGTTCCAGCGCACCGTCCACAACGGACACCGCGATCGGCGCCCGCTTCCCCGCCGCGTCCCACATGACCGACGGCGGGGCGCTGAACAGCTCGGCGCCCGCCTCGTCGAGCACCCGCAGCGCGCCGTCCTTCCCGGCGGTCACCTTCAGGCCGTCGGCCCGGATCGTCATCCGGATCGACTTGAGCGCCGGGTTCTTCGCGGCCGGCTCGTCCTTCAGCGTGAGGTGCTGCCGGAAACCATCGCGGTCGGCGTACATCACCAGGTCGGCGCCAGGGAACACTTCGGGATAGGTCACCTTGTCGCCCGCGACCACCGGCGCGGGCAGATCGCCCGGCCAGTACAGCGAAAGCGACTTGCCGTCCCGGCGGAGCGTGGCCAGTGGCGCGGTCTTCCCGCCGCCGGACAGCGACAGTTCACCCTCGGCCGCCTTGGGGCCGAACGAACCGTCGGCGCGGCGCACCACCGCGGTGTCGATCGGCACCCACTTGCCCGCGACCTTGGTCCGGACCGGGACCGGGGTCAGTTCGGCGGTCAGCGTTCCCTGTGGGTTGGCGAAGACCTCCCGGTTCGCGGTGCGCTCGCCCGCCACCTCGACCCTTGTCCCCTGCGCCCGCGCGGCGGCCATCGCCGAAACCGCGTCGGGCGCTTCCGCGACGGATGCCGGTCGTGCGGGTATGACCGGGCTGCTCCCCGCGACGACGACCACCATCGAACCCACCAGAGCGGTGACCGCCGTGGCGATCACTGTGCGACGTAGCCGCATTGTTCCTCCCACCAGGTACGGAGCGCAGATCCGCAGGCCCCGCGACGGTGGGATCGTGCGTCCATCCGGCTTCAGCTCGGCTACACCGCGACTTCACCCCCGAGGGGAGTCGTCGCCAGGACACGGGCGGGGGTCGGCCGGCACGCTCCAGCACCTGGTGGAAGGTCATTTCGTGAGCTATTTCCGGAAAGGTGAACAGGTTGGGAGATCATGCCCGAGCTGGGAATCAGGGTCCTCGGTACCCTTGCGGTCCCTCGCCGTGCCGGAGTCCCGCGCGAAGGCCTGAGATGTCAGCGTGCGGTGGGCAGGTAGTGCGGTGCCTTCCGGGCGTGGGTGGCCTGCTCGAAGGCGTAGGCGTAACCGAGCAGGGAAGCGTCGGTCAGCCGGGTGCCGAGGAACGAGATGCCGATCGGCAGCCCAGTCCGGGCGAAGCCCGCCGGGACGGTGATGTGGGGGTACCCGGCTGCCGAGGTGCTGCGGGTGCTGCTGACGAAGGGGCTACCGCCACCCTCGAAGATCGGCCCAGCGGGCAGGTCGGTGGCCGTCACGATCGCGTCGAGGCGATACTTCTTCACCACGGCGTCGATGGAGTCCCGGGCCTGTCCTGTCGCCGCGGCCCGGTGAGCACGATATGCCGGGTCGTTCAGATTTCCGTCGGTCTTGTCGGCCATCTCGAGCATGTCCTGCTCGAAGCCCGGCAATTCGATCGCGGCGTGCTTCTTGTTGTAGGCGACGAGGTCGGTGAGGTTCTTGGGGTGCCCGCCCGGGGTCGCCGCGAGATAGCCGTTGAGGTCGTGCTTGAACTCGGTCAGCACGGCGGGCAGCAAATGCGGCTGGACCATGCCGAAGACGTCGCGGACATCCGCCCCTTCGACGACGATGGCGCCCAGGGCGCGGAGCCGCTGAACAGTGGACTCGAAGACCCGGTCGACGTCGCGGTCGATTCCCTCGTGTCCCTTACGCCACACACCGATCCGCTTGCCGCGCAACGAATCGCGGTCGAGCATGGTGCGGTAATCGGCCGGCACGGTGCCCGCGACCGGTGCCGTGGCCGGATCCCCCGCGTCGGCTCCCGCCATCACCGCGAGGGTCAGCGCAGCGTCGGTCACCGTCCGGGCGATGGGCCCAGGAGTGTCGTGCTGGTTCGTGATCGGCACGACACCACTGCGGCTGACCACCCCCAGCGTGGACTTCACACCGACCGTCGACGCCGCCGCGGCCGGGCACACGATCGACGAGTCGGTCTCCGTACCGATCGTCACCGTCGCCAGCCCGGCCGCCGCCGCGGCCGCGGAGCCACTAGACGAACCGCACGGGCTCCGGTCGAGGACGTAGGGGTTGCGGGTCTGCCCACCGACGGCGCTCCAACCCGGGATCTGCCTGGAGCCGTAGAAGTTGGCCCACTCGGACATGTTCGCCTTGCCGAGAATGACCGCGCCCGCCTCACGCAGACGCTGGACCAGGAACGCGTCCTTGGCAGGCTTCGCCGTAAGCAACGCCGTCGAACCCGCCGTGGTGGTCTGCCGGTCCGCGGTGTCGACGTTCTCCTTCAGCAGGATCGGGATACCTTCCAGCGGCCCCCGCGCCTGGTGCGCTCGGCGGCGGCTGTCGCTCTGGCGCGCGAGAGCGAGCGCGTCCGGGTTCGTCTGCACCACCGCCTTCAATCGTGGGTTCACAGCGTTGATGCGATCGAGGTAGCCGCGGGTGAGCCGCTCGGAACTCAGCAGCCGGCCGTCCATGGCCCGCTGGAGATCCGGGATGGTCAGCCGGTCCAGAACAGTGCTCATCTCCGAGGCTTGGAGCGAGGTCGTGCGATCGTCGGCGTGCGCCGACGCCGGCAGCAGAAGACAGACACCTGTCAATGCGGCCACGATCCCACGCCGTCGTGTTCGAGCTGACGAACGCATCGTTTCCTCCTTGTTCGGGCGCCGTTCACGGCGCCCCGAAATGGTGAACTTTCTGACGCGTGGATCGATTTCCTGCCGCGTGTACCGGCTCCAGTCCGGATAGCTGAACCTTAAGCCGTCCGACGGTGTGAGGCGATGGCACCTGCTGCCCTTTCGGGGTGGGGTCAACCCCACCTTGTCCACAATGGAACCCGTTCACCAGGGCGGCACGCGCGCTGGGTCATCCGGCCAGGCGATCACACCGATCCCGATACGTCGCCAACGGCGGCGTAGGACAGAATCACGCGCCGTCCAGCCAACCTGACCCACTTGCCGCCGAGTGTCAGGCAAATGCGACGACGAAGTTCATCGGTATGAGCGGACACCGCCGACAAGGAGTTCACCGGGGCAACTCCGAGGGTGCAAGATGGTTCGCCGGCTCTGGAACGGAGTACGCCGGCGAAGAGATGACACGTCCACACGACAGCTACCACCCATGGCTGCCGCCACCAGGCCCTCTCACACCAATTTCCTGGAGCAGAGAACAAGATGATCAAGCTGAAGCTCGTTCGCAGGGACCGCAGGACAACCGCTCGACGCGGTGAACGCTCTTATCGCCATGGGTGGCGAGTCCCCCGCACTTCCACCACGCGAAGCAGCCCAGGCCCGATGTTCGGCGGCGGAGAGCCCGATTCAGGGCAACGGGACACGCCAGGTCACTCTGGTCCCGCCACCCGGCCGGGCCGCGAATCCCGCGCTGCCGCCGCAGCGTTCCGCCCGCTGCACGAGGTTGGCCAGTCCGCTGCGCCGCCCTGCTCCGGAAATACCGACCCCGTTGTCTGTGACCTCGATGACCAGTTCACGATCCGCCTCGACGCCGATGCCGATCTCGTCGCCCCCGGAGTGACGGACCGCGTTGCTGAGTGCTTCGCGCACCACCGCCTCCGCGTGTTCGTACAACGCCGGCGAAACGCGCGTATCGACGGCGCCGTCGATACGGACCGACGTGGTCACCGTGTCTTCACCGGTCAACTCGGTGACCACGTCCAGCAAACGCCGCCGCAGGGTTTGCGGCTCGCCCGAGCCGGACGTGTGCAGATCGAAGATGGACGTCCTGATCTTCCGGGCCGTCCGATCCAGTTGCTCCACCCCATTCGCGATCCGGTCCCGGGCGAACTCGTCCGGCACACTCGATAAAATGCTCTGCAGGCTCATCCCGATGGCGAACATCCGCTGGATGACGTGATCATGCAGATCCTGCGCGATCCGGTCCCGATCGGCGAAAACGTCCAGCAAACGCCGGTTACGCTGCTTCTCGTCGAATTCAAGGGCGACGGCCGCCTGGCCGGCGAACGAGAACAGCAGGGGGATCTGCTCCCAGTCGAACTGCGCGGCACCTTTCCCACGCCCGGCGAGCAGCACCCCGCCGTCCCCTGCCGTGCTGGCCAATGGCACGACCACGCCAGGGCCGGTGAGAGAGGGCTCATCCTCCGCCGGGAAGACGGCGCCAAGATCCGGGATGAGACTCACCCGCCCCTCGGAAAAGACCTCGTCGAGCACCGGATGGGCGCGGGGTGTCGAGGTGTTCAGCAGCGGGCCGATCCGGTCACCCACCGTCGAACTCACCGTCAGTGACCGCGCCTCGCCCGCCTTTGCCAGAAGAATCGTCACCCCGTCGGCTTCGGCCAGCTCCCGGACACACTCGCCGATCAGGTCAAGCGTGTCGGTCACCGAAGCCCCGCCGAGCAGCCCACCGGTGACCTCGGCGACCGCCCCCAGCCACCGCTCCCGCATCCGGGACCGCTCGAACAGGCGAGCGTTGTCGATCGCCACCCCCGCCGCGGCGGCCAACGCCTGGATCACGACCTCGTCATCGGCGGTGAACTCGGCCGCGTTCCGCTTCTCTGTCAGATACAGGTTGCCGAAGACCTCGTCCCGGACCCGGACGGGTACACCGAGGAAACTGCGCATCGGCGGATGGTTCGCGGGGAAGCCGACCGACGCCGGATGCGCCGACAGATCCGGGACCCGCACCGGATACGGCTCCTCGATCAGCAAACCCAGCAGGCCACGTCCCTCAGGGAGGTGCCCCATCATCGCGCGGGTCTCCGGGTCGATACCCACATAGACGAACTCGGAAAGGCCATCCTCGTCACCAACGACACCGAGGGCGCCGTATCGGGCGTCGACCAGCTTCGCCGCGGCCTGGACGATGCGTTGCAAGGTGGCGTCGAGCTCCAAGCCGGTCGCCACCGCGACAACCGCGTCAAGCAGCCCTTGCAACCTGTCGCGGGTCTTGACGATCTCCGATAGCCGCTCCTGAACCTCGCGCAGCAACTCGTCGAGCCGCAACCCGGTCAGAACGGCCGCACTCGGCTGCGGATCAACCCCGCTCGCTTCCGGTTCGGACGACATCGAGGGTTCCTTTCCCCGACAATCTCGATGACAGCCTCTGTCGCCTCCAACGTGCTCAGCCTTCCACCGCGAGCCTGCCCTGCCAAGAGGCCACGATCGCGCCCGGCGACGGTCCTCCGGACGTTGCGACAGCTCACTGACCGGACGGACGTGCCCCGCGCTTCCCAGCGCGAAACGGCCGTGTGGCGCGTGGGGTGTCCGGCCTCTCCGGGACAGGCCGTCCCAGTCGGAGTCTCGTGACCAGACACGGAGGGCCCTTGGCAGACCCGGAGTGGGACGTTCGTCCCTAACGAGACCGCACGAGACGGGCGAACATTGACCCAGGAACCTCGCTTTGGCAGGAGGATTCACGATGCCCACGTCCACTGCGGCGGTACTGGCCAGCCGGTGCCGTCCGCAGGCTACTGCACTGGGGTGAGCAAGCGATGGCCCCAGGATCCAGGGAGGTTCAGTCATGAGAAGAGCGTGCGCGGTGGCCGCCGCTACCACGGTGGCCGTACTGACGGTCGGCGCGTGCGGTGCGGCCGGAGCCGATGGACAAGCCCAGGGACATCAGCGGACTCTCGAGGCCACTATGCACGAGATCGGCACTCGCGGTGCACAGGACTCTCGGGCTGAATTCGTCGAGATCGCCAACCGCGGATCCCGTACGCTGCCCCTCGGGGGCTCTCGGTTGCTGGTGGCACTTCATTCCCACGCCGTGGAACTCGCCCACATCCCGGACGGCGTCCTGTTGCGACCGGGCGCGGTCTACCTGCTCGCGAGTACGCGGTTCGCGGGAGGTCCCGCGCCCGACCAGATCTTCAGTATCGTGGACGACATTCCGGAAGTGTTCACCATGACACTCGTGACTCGCCAGGGAAACGCCGTGGATACCGTTACGACAGCGCGAGCCGTGCTTCCGAACGGGTCGCCCGCACCTCGCCCTCATGACGGGCTTTGCCTCAAGCGGGTCCATTTCACCGGCGACAATGCGAGAGACTGGGTCGTGGCGAGATGCACTCCCGGCGTCTACTGAATCTACGCTGACCATTGCGGAAAAGAATTACGCAGGCGCCGGCCATCAACAGCTCGACCGGACGCCCGACGCGGTCTTGAACACACCAATGGGCGTTTCTGAGAAGGTTTCGTGTATCGAGGAATTTCATCGAAAGCGCTGCCGGTCCTCGGCGCCGCAGCCCTTGCTGTGGCCTGCTCCCCTGGAGATGCCCACGGCCGCCGCACCGTGCGAGGTCGGCAAATATTTCGAGCTCGGTCTCTTCGAGAGGCCGTTCACCGATCGCCGCTACACCGGCACGATCGGCAGCGAACAGCATCGCGAACTCGCCCGCCAAGCCGTTCGGGAATCCCAGGTGCTTCTGAAGAATGACGGCACGCTGCCGCTGGCCAAGGGCGGCGGCAAGATCTTCGTGGCCGGCGAGAACGCGGACGACATCGGCAATCAGAGCGGCGGGTGGACCATCACCTGGCAGGGCAGCAGCGGCGACATCACTCCGGGAACCACTATCCTGCAAGGAATCCGACAGAAGGTCGCGCCCTCGACGACGGTCACCTACAACAAGGACGGCACCGGAATCGACGGTAGCTACCGCGCAGCGGTAGTGGTGATCGGCGAAACCCCCTATGCCGAGTTCATGGGTGACCGGCCGGACGGCATGAGACTGGATGCCGAGGACCTGGCGGCCTTGCAACGGCTCAAAGCATCCGGGGTTCCGTCGTGCTCGTGTCCGGCCGGCCATGGGACATCGCCACCGAACTGCCCGGCTGGAACTCTCTGCTCGCATCATGGCTACCCGGCACCGAAGGCGGCGGGGTCGCCGATGTCCTGTTCGGCGACTACAACCCGACTGGCACGCTGCCGATGACCTGGATGCTCAGCGCCGGCCAGCAGCCGATCAACGTCGGTGACGGAAAGCCCGCCCTTTTTCCCTACGGCTATGGCCTGGAGTACCGGAACTGAAAGTCGTGCACGATGCTCATCGCTCAGCACCTGAAGGGGGCTTGGGTCGCGGAGCCTGGCGAATGTTCGTGGGGTCGCCCGCGGTTTCGATTCCGGACAGGTCCTCGTCGAGCAGGGCAACCAAGGGGTGTTTCAAGCGAGGATCATGGTCTTTTCCCGGCGAGCGATCGTCTGGAGCAGAATGGACCGGGAGATCCTCCTGGTCCCGCATTCACACCAGGCTGGGACCAGGTCACCGCCGTTCCCCTCAAGCATGTCGATGTACTCCTTGCCCCGGCGATGGGCGCCGTGCGGAACATCGGCGAAATCGCGTGAGCCGTGTGCGTGCGGCCCGGTCAGGACGACGAGGACCGGGCCGTGCGCGGTGTCGTAAACCGTGGCGACGTGGTGGTTGGCCGAGCAGCGCACCCGCAACAGCAGGCGACTGTCGCGGTGCGCGCCGAGTTCGGCGATATTCTGTTCCGCCTGCTTACGCCGATCAGCGGGGGAAACGTATGCGTTGCTCACCGATCCTCCCGGTCACTCCGCGCGGTGGAGATTCTGAGCCTTCTCCAGCACTTGCGCCTCATCACTGTACTTACGCGCAAGGGCCTCGAAGAACAGTAGGATCACCCGCCAGAAATGACCGGCGCCGACGATGGCGATCCCGGTGAACACGATACCGAGCCAGTGGCTGCGCACGGTCAATGCCCAGGCCGCGAACAGGTCGAAGTCCACGATCCAGGCCGCCGCGATCCCGATCACCAGGTTGGTGATCGCCCAGAACTCCTTGGCCAGGGCCAGCCACCGGGCGGCGACCGCCGATACCGCCACGAGCCCGAGACCGAGCATGGCGAGCATTCCGAACGCGTGCATCACACGTCTCCCATCTTCCGGGTCACGTCGGACGTTCAGTCTCCATGGACGCGTTGCGCTCTCGATAGGGGCGGAAGTCTTTCCGGTAAGGACCATCGTGCCCTTCTCGTCCGGCTGCGGAACGTGGTGAGCGCGGTACCGGTGGAAGCACCTGTTTGACATGTGCATGTCACATGCTCACGGGATTTCCCGCCAAAAGTCCATAGTGGACATCGGCGCGCCGGATCGAATGCCGGAGCACTACCTCCGGACCCTGTTCGACGAAGTGGCCGGAACCGACATCAGCCGGCCTTCACGGGGATGGTGTGCGTCTCCCCGACGCCGACCATCGGCATCCTGATCTCCAGGATCCCGGCGTGGTAGCGGGCCTCGATCCCTGCGAGATCGGCCTCCGCCGGCAGTTCGACGGTGCGGGCCAGCTCGCCATGACGAAACTCGCTGGCTCCTTCGGCCTTTTCCTCCTTGGGACGGTCGGCGGCGATGCTGATCTCCCGGCCGGTCACCGAGACCTTGATGTCCTGTTGAGGATCCAGTCCGGGCAGCTCGGCGCGAAGCACGTACCGGTCGTCGGCGACGAAGTCCTCCAGCGGAATGGAAAGGCGGTCGCCGCTACGCGGTTTGAGCCAATGAAAAACTTCAGGCAAGCGCGAAGCCTTGGGCAGCAAGGATGCCATTACCGGTCCCTTCCTCTCGCGAATTCAGGCCTACCAATCTGGCGTATCCGCGATCTCGTGGCCAGGGTCCGCGTCCTCTCCGCATCGGGACGAAAGTCCCCGTTTCGCCGGGCGAACGAAATAGGTGCCGTTCGGCCCTGGTAGCCGCCTCTAAACCCTCGTAAAACGGCAGCATGCGCTCTGCCACTGTTGAGATCCGCGTTACGACGGACGGGCATGTGCTGCCAGGCACGGCGGACTACGCCCGGGAGAAGATCGGCGCTTTGCTGCATCTGGCGCATCGTCCGGTGTTGTCCGCCCGAATACGGGTGACGCGGCACGGTGATCCGGCGGTGCCGCACCCCGCGGTGGCGCAGGCCAACCTCGACGTCAACGGCCGGCTGGTGCGGGCTCAGGCGGAGGGCGAGAACTCGTGGGAGGCGATCGACCGGCTGGAAGCTCGCCTTCGGCATCGGCTGGAACGCATAGCCCAGCACTGGGAGGCCCGGCGCGGCCGGATTCCCTCGGCCTGGCCGCATGAATGGCGGCATCAGTCGGAAGGGGCTCGTCGTCACCGTTGGTATCCGCGCCCACCGGAGGAGCGTGAGATCGTCCGGCACAAGACGTTCACGTTGCACCGCTGCACGATCGACGACGCTGCCCGAGAGATGGGGATGCTCGGCTACGACTTCCACTTGTTCACCGAGGCCGGTACCGGTGACGACGCGGTGCTCTACCGTGCCGGGGCGACCGGATATCGCCTGGCGCTGGTGACGCCGCCAGGGCCGCACGAGCTGGCGGCGTTCCGGCTTCCGTTGACCGTCAGCACTCAGCCGGCACCGATCCTGACCACCGACGAGGCTGTGGCGCGGCTGGAGATTCTGAACTCGCCGTTCCTGTTCTTCCTGGATGGTGAACGTGGTCGCGGATCCGTGCTGTACCACCGCTACGACGGCCACTACGGGCTCATCACCCCCGCGGGCGAGGCATTGTGATCGGAGGGCATCGGACGGTGTCGCACACCGCCGACCTGCGGATCGAGGCGTGGGCGCCGACCCGTGAACAATGCATCGCACACGCGGTGAGCGCCGTGACCGAAAGCCTTCTCGGCCGTGACATGCCGGCACCGTCCGGTTCGGTGGACTGCGAGGTCACCGGCGCCGACGACACGGACCTGCTCGCGGCCACGCTGAACGAAGTCATCTACCACCTGGAAACCGCGGGCCAGGTCCCGGTCGAGACCAGGGTACGGGCGATCGCCACCGGTCTGCGCTTGCACTTCTCCACGGTCAGGAAGGACAGACTCGTCGCGGTCGGCGCGGTGCCCAAAGCCGTGTCGTTACAGGACTTGCGGTGTGAAGATCATGGTCACCAGTGGTGGTGCTCCGCGACCATCGACGTGTAGGGGGCGAGGCTTCGGCTGCTGTATTTCCCGTCCGTCGACCCGGCCAGTGGCACCCTCACAATCCTGCACATGGTGCCCTTGGAAACAAAGAACCTGCGGCTGCGTCACGTCACACGTGACGACACGGAATGGCTGCGGTCCACCCTCGACCGCACCAGCAGGCGTTTCGGAACCCGGGTCGGTGAGGCCGACGGCACCGGGTACCTGACCGTCCGCCCAGGGTGAGCGGGCCTGCCGCGCAGGCTGCCGGAACGGAAGGCCCAATGGCCTCCCTTGAAGCGACAGTGGGCTCTGCCGCTGACCTCTCCGTGAGCGCCAGCCTTGGTCGTGGCCTTCCCGCGACAGGTCCGTGCACAGGGAAACCGGAGGTTCGCCGATGATGTTCGCCGATCGCACAGATGCGGGACGGCGCCTGGCTCGGCGCCTGGAGGCATTCAGTGGTGAAGACATCGTGGTACTCGGGTTACCGCGCGGGGGTGTACCGGTCGCGTTCGAAGTGGCGCGGGCGCTTTCCGCCCCACTCGACGTGATCATGGTGCGCAAGCTCGGCGTGCCCTACCAGCCAGAGCTCGCGGTGGGTGCCATCGGCGAAGACAACGTGCGGGTGGTGGACGACGAGGTCGCGCGCTGTGCGCGTGTGACCAAGGAAGAACTCGCCGCGGTCGAGCGTGCCGAGCAGGCCGAGCTGCGGCGCCGGGTCGCGAGGTTCCGCGCCGGACGAGAACGAATCCCGTTGGCCGGGCGTACCGCACTGATCATCGATGATGGGGTGGCGACCGGCTCCACGGCCCGCGCCGCGTGCCAAGTCGCGCGTGCACAAGGCGCGGCAAGGGTCGTGTTGGCCGTGCCGGTGGGCGCCGCGGCCGCGATCCTTTCACTGCGCCGAGTCGCCGACGATGTGATCTGCCTCGAGACGCCCACCTGGTTCGTCGCCGTGGGCCGCTGGTACCGCGAATTCCGGCAAACCTCCGACGAGGAAGTCGCCGATTTCCTCAGTCGCGCCGGCCTGCCGGCCCGGCAACTCGCCGCCGACGCGATGGGCCCGGCGGATCCGCCCGTGCGCGACGAGGACGTCGAAGTGCGTACGGGACAGGTCACGCTGGCCGGGCACCTCACCATTCCCGAAAACCCCATCGGCGTCGTCGTGTTCGCCCATGGCAGCGGCAGCAGCCGGCACAGTCCGCGCAACCGCCATGTGGCCGCGACCCTCAATGACGCGGGCTTGGGCACCTTGCTGTTCGACCTGCTGACCCCGCTCGAAGAACTCGACCGCGCCCGCGTCTTCGACATCGAACTGCTCGCGCATCGCCTGATCGAGGTCACGCACTGGCTGAGGGCCCAGCCGGACACCGCACACCTGCCGGTGGGCTACTTCGGGGCCAGCACCGGAGCCGGCGCGGCCCTGTGGGCCGCGGCCGACTCCGGAAACACCGTCCGAGCCGTCGTCTCGCGCGGCGGCAGACCCGACCTCGCCGCACAGCGGCTGAGTTCCGTCCACGTACCGACATTGCTCATCGTGGGCGGGCACGACAAAGCCGTGCTCGGCCTCAACCAGGTCGCGCAGGCGGCCATGCCATGTGACTGCGAGATCGTGATCGTGCCCGGCGCCACCCACTTGTTCGAAGAACCCGGCACACTCGACTGGGCCGCCACACTGGCCCGGGACTGGTTCATCCACCACCTCGGATCCACACCGGACAGCGCGGCCGCGTCGAACACGACCTAAACGCGATCCCGCATCCCGGCCACGCCCGCGGTCGTGGCGCATCGGGCACAGCAGTAGACCGCATTACCTCCTTCGACACCGTGCCCGACCACCCGGCATCCGCAGTGACCACACGTGGGCGCCAACCGGTGTATCGCGCATTCGAAGCTGTCGAAGACGTGGGACTCATCGTCCACCACGATTTCGAACGCTTTGTCGTAGTCGTTACCGCACACCTCGCACAGCGCCACGATTCTCGCCTCCGTTCCCGGATCGGTATTCAGCGAGCCGCGCAAATGGCCTCGACGAAGCGGCCAACCGTGGCCTCGGGGAGATGACGGGCCAGGTCGGCCTCGCTGATCATCCCGACCAGCCGGTGCTCTTCGAGGACCGGCACCCGCCGGACTCGATATCGTTCCATCACGTCGAGCACGTCCTCCACTTCGGCGTCGGCACGCACGAGATGAGGCACCCCTTCGGCCAGTTCACCGGCGGTCATGACGCCGGGGTCACCGCCCGTGGCGACACATTTGATCACGATGTCGCGGTCGGTGACGATGCCGTGAAGCCGATCGTCATCACCACAGACCGGCAGCGCGCCGACATCGAGTTCCCGCATCCGCCGTGCGGCGGATGCCAAGGTGTCATGCTCTCCGATACACGTTACGCCCGCATGCATGATGTCCTGTGCGGTCGTCATCATGACCTCCTGTCGGATCGTGTTCTTCCCGGAACTCGTAGCGTGCTCCCGTCCTGTCACCAATCAGAAGAGACCAAGGTCCCTGTCGAACGGGTCAGCGATGAATCAGTCGGCGTCGCCCAGGAAGGTGATCTCCTGGATCGTGCTCTGGTAGCCCCGCGGGCCGGGAGTGAGACGGACGAGCCAGACCAGCACGACCGCACTCGCCGCACCGGGCGGCACGGAAATCCTGGTCGTGCCCGGCGTCAAGGTCGCGGTCACCAGCGGCACCGTCTCGACGAAGGTGGGACGGGCCGAGGCCGCCGTCCGGATCTCGACCACCGACCCGGCGCTGGGCGAGGTGACGTCCACTTCGCGCACCCGAAGCGTACGGCCGAACGCGGCCAAAAGCCCGGCTCCCCGTGCGAACTCGGGGAACTGCTGCCGGTACTGGTCGGTGGACCACGCGGTCATCGGATCACCGTCGGTGGCCAGCGCGGCCGCACGCGGGTGATCGGGGCTCCCGGTCACGTTGTACACGGTCACGCTGTCGGGACGGACCGGAACGGGAACGGCAGGCGTCGTCGAAGACGGGGTCGGCGACGGAGGTGCGGGATGAGGCAACACCGCCGTCGGCGCCGACGAAGACGCTGGCCTCGGGGCCTCGGCCGGTGCGCGGCCGGACTGCCCGCTCACCTGCGTCACCCCGCCGGCGATGAGCAACACCACCGCGATCGCCAGGATCGCGGTGGTCACCGAGCGCGCGTCCCGGTCGCGAGGGCGCATGGACCGGGACGGCGGCTCCACCACCGGCTCCGAAGCGGGGCGGGGCACCGGCGGTTCGGCGACGACAGCACCGGTGTCGAAGCGCGTCATCGCCTCCGCCAGCGGGGTGACCGTGTGGATCTCCCCCAGCATGGGGCACCCGAGGCTGAGCTGCACCACAAGCTGCAGCTGCTCCGGCACGACGTCGGGCAGGCTCTGGGGCGCATCGGGGGCAGGCCACTCCCCGACGATCAGCGCATACAGCAGGGCGCCGAGGCCATAGATGTCCTCGCGCCGCGTTCCATTCGGCGCCGGGCCTGGGAACGCCAGGATGAGGGCGTCGTCCTGGCCGAGCCGGATCCGTTGTGGACAGTCGATCCCGGCGAGGAGGCCGCGATGGTGGACGTGGTCGACAGCGGCGGCGAGGGGCCGTAGCATCCGGCAGGCACGTTCGGGCGGTACCGAAGTCTGTCGCACGGCGTCGAGCACCGGTGCCACGGCCGCTTCGGGGGCCGTGGCGGTCAGCCGCGCGTGCTCGAGCACGCGGGCACTGCCTCCGAAGAGGTGCCGCCCGCGGGTATCGGCGGTCAGCACGGTCATCGCGACATCCCGCGCGTCCCGTTCGTCGCGGCCCCGCCAGAACTCCACAGCCCCGTCCCGGGTGGCGCCACGCCGGTTCAGCAAACGGTAGCGGCCGCCGACGAGGGAAGTACCTGTGACCAGCATTTCCCCAGTGCACCCAGGCACAACTGCCGTCCGCTAGGGCACAAAGTCTTCGGTGGCAACGCTTGTGCGCGGGAAACGACTTTGGCCCTTTCCGTTCTTCAGCGTGCACGTTCTTCAGCGTGCACGCGGATGCTGGTCATCACGGTGCGATACAGGCTGCACGACAACCGTCCGCAGACGCTTCAGGAAACGGCTGACCGGCTCGGGCTTTCGCGCGACCGCGTCCGCCGGCTGGTGACCGGGTGAGAGCAGCAACAGCGTCAGCGGAAGGATGCTACCGGGACATCTCCGGCGGTGCCCCACTGCCTGGTCGTCACCGCACCGGTTGCGCTGTCCATGACATACCAGACCCCGTTGCCTGGCCGCCAGACCACGAAATCATTACGACCGTCCCCGGTGAAATCGGCACTCACCGGGACATCGCCTGCCGTGCCCCACTGCTGATTCCTCACGGCTCCGGTGGCGGAATCGACGACGTACCAAACGCCATTGCTCGGCCGCCAGATGGTGTAGTCAGCACGGGCGTCCCCGGTCATGTCACCACCGACCGGGACATCTCCGGCGGTGCCCCACTGCCTGGTAGTCACCGCACCGGTTGCGCTGTCGTTGACGTACCAGACCCCGTTGCTCGGCCGCCAGACCACGAAGTCTTTACGACCGTCCCCGGTGAAATCGGCACTCACCGGGACATCGCCTGCCGTGCCCCACTGCTGGGTCGTCACCCCTCCACTGATCCGGTTATTGACGTACCAGAATCCATTGCTCGGCCGCCAAACCACGAAGTCGAAGGCGCTGTCGCCGGTGTAGTCACCGCCAACCGGGACGTCCCCCGCGGTACCCCACTGCCTGATGACGACCGCTCCGGTGATCCGATCATTGACGTGCCAAACGCCATTGCTTGGCCGCCAAACCACGAAGTCGCTTCGGCCGTCCCCCGTGTAGTCGCCCCCGACCGGGATGTCTCCGGAGATACCCCACTGCCTCGTGGTGACCGATCCTGTCGCAGAGTTGCTCACATACCAAACCCCGTTGCCAGGCCTCCATACGACGTAGTCGTTCTGCACAGCGCGTGTTCCGACCTCAACAACAGAAGGCGAATCAGCATGGGCCGAATGAGACGAAAAGCTCAAACCTGATAGCGTCGAGGCAAGCGTTGCAATGACTATCGACAGACTCTTCCTGAAACGCACAGATTCTCCTTATCGCAGCAAAGGCGATCAACTGCACTCCACCGATGGCGTCGACCTGTCGAAATGTAGCGCAGTCAGATTCATTCACTAGCTGGGCCAGTGCAATAGACGACACCAGGAAGCATGGTGCGACACCCAAACCATAGGCACCTGGATACTAATCGGGACCCACAGACGACACTGCGGCGAATAGTCGACACACAGAGACCATCGCCACCACCTCATTGCACGAAAATCGACTTCCAATACCAGACTGTTCCCACTTTCACGGTCGCACAAGCGGCCAGCAAAGGGGCCACTACTACATCGGCTTCCGTCGACAAGATCCGGCTCGAGCCTGGGCGGCCTCAATGGTGGGCTCGGCCCATCGCGGTGTCGATGCGCTGTCGCTCGGCATCGCGGAGCTTCCGGTAGTACCCGGCTTTGGTCCGGTCGCCGACTTTGTCGGCCGCTTCGGCGGCGCTTTGCAACACCAGCAGGGGAAGGCCGGGCACGTCGCGAGCCTGACGGTCCGCCTCGGCGAACACAGCCTCGGCGAACTCGCCCTCCGCGGAGCCGGCCAGCAGGAACAGTTCCTCCACGTACATCCGGCCCAGCCCCACCTCCGACCATCCGGACACGCCTTCCAGGGCTCGGCGGCACTCGCGCAGCGCTTCCCAGGCGGCGGGGTGGTCGCCGGCCTGGCGTTCCAGCCCGGCAAGGGTCTGCCAGGCCGACGCCGAATCCCGGTCGTCGCCGGCGAACGCCAGGCTCTCGCGCTGCGCTCGAGCCGCCTCGGCGAACGCCCCCAAGCCGGCCAGGTAGTAACGGAGCCGTCCCAGTGTTTCCTTGTCCCGATCGCGACCGGCCGCCCACCGGTCGAGCTCCCGGCGGGTCAGTTCACGGTCGCCGGTCAGGTGGGCGCGCTCGACCCAGGTGACCGGGTCCTCCGCGGCTGGATCCGCGGGGAAGTGAGAGCGCTTGCGCTGCGACCACTTCGCCAGGCCCTCCTCGGATACGCAGGGTCTGCCCGCCTCGTCGAGCAGCCGCTCGAGCACGGCGTCACGGTCGGCATGGCCGCTGCCGCGGACAAAGGCGGTGGTGGCCCCTACTCCAGCGGCGAACAGGTGTTCAAGGTCGTAACCACACCAGGTGTCGAAATTCGCCACCTTGATTTCCCAATGCAGCCACACGTCCTCCACCTGCCGGTATTCGGCGAGCAGGAAACCGGCGAGCTCGGTCTCCTCGCTCAGTCCCTGGAACGGCGCCTCGTGACGGCACGACGCCTCCTGCCCGGCCAACCACCGCACCAGCGGGAGGTCTTCGGGACGGCGGTCGTATTGCAGCGCCCACAACACCTTCGCCCGCCGCACCGCGTTCCCGTCGCGGGCTTCGCCATCGGCATCCGTCGCACGCTCATGACGCAACTCCCGCCACGCACCGGACGATCCCCGCATCCGCTCCAGCTCACGCCGCGCGCTCTCCATCACCCGCCCAGGATCCCATTGGCACCAGCCATGTGAGCCGTCAACGTGTCCGGGGTGGAGTGCGGCGCGGGGTCGTCGGGCGCTTCGCGGTCGTCGTCTTACGCTGAGTCGTGGTGCGATGGGTCGTCGTCGTGCGGGTCGTGTCCGTCGTCGTACTCCGGGTCGTGGTGGTCGCCGGCGGCCGCGTCGTCGTCTCCACGACGCCTGTCGTCGGGATCGTCGCCGTGGTCGAAGGCACCACCTGACCCCGGCCCGCCCCGCCCCCGGCACACGCGCCGAGCAGCGCGACCGCGCCTATGACCAGGCCACACCACCACACCCGCATGGCCGGACCCTAACAGTCCGGCCCCCGCGGATCCGGCGAACGGCGAAGCCGGTCAGGTCATCCGACGCGACTAGGTCGCGGTTCGCAGGCGATACAGCTCGGCCAGGGTGGCGCCCTCCGCGCCGATCTCCGCGCCTGTGCCCAGCCAGGTGGCCGCCTCCTCTTGGGGCAGCCGAGGGATCTCGATCTCGGCGAGGCAACGGCCCGGCCGGACCACCGCTGGGTGCAACCGCGCGACGTTCTCGTTGGTGGTCAGGCAGACGAGGATGTCCAGGCCTTGACCGAGCAGGCCATCCGTCAGATTGAGCAGCCGGGACAGGGCCTGTCCGGAGTCGCGTTTCGCGTCGGCGCCGACCAGTTCGTCGCAGTCCTCGAGGATGAGCAGCCGCCATTTCCGCTTGTCCGCTCGCTCCTCACCGAGCACCACCGACGTCAGGTAGCCCGGATCGGCGAACAGGACCTCGGGATCGAGGACGTTGTCGACCTGGCACCAGTCCCGCCATTCGTGCGCGAGTGCGCGCACGGCGGTCGTCTTGCCGGTGCCCGCGGGGCCATGGAGGAGCACCAGCCTGCCGGTGATGTCCTGCGGCCGCACCGTCATGAGCGTGTCGAGCGCGGTCACCGCCGACCGCGGGTAGTTGCCGCGGATCTCCTGCCACGGCGGCAAGTCCATGGTCCTGGGCGCACGCACCCCGGCGCCACCACACCCTTGCACGTGCCAGAAACCGACGGGTACGGCCGACTCCCCCGGCGTCCCCGTCCGTGCCGTTCGGACCGCGGCCGCGAGCACCTCGTCCGCCAGGGCGCCGGAGGTGGCGGACACGCATACGGTCGCGGCACCGGCGCGTCGCCGCAACGCGACGAGTGTCCATTCCGGTCCGAAGGCGAGGTGCGAATGCCGCCCGTCGAGCTCATACGTCAGGTCCGCGCCGACCCCCGGCGGCAGCAATGTCGCGTCCGGCGAGACCTCGGTGATGTCGGCGGCCCTCGAGTGCGGCTGCGACCCGGTGATGAAAGGCTCCATCGCCAGCGAATTCAGCACGCCTTCCATCGGCGCGTTGCCGCCGAAGAACATCGCTCGATCGAGAGTTTCGGTGGTCGCGGGCCGGGATGACCCGGTTGTCCATGCTGTCACCACGCCACGATCCATCCGGCGAGGCCGGCGCACATCAGGGACCGTCCCCTATTCACCCCTGACAGGGATCATGATCGGGCGGGTCGAAAGGCGCCGGGCCGTCCACGACCCCACCCTGGGCACCCCGATGATCGAAGGGATGCTTTCCTGGTCGCGAAACCGACACGAACGCGGCTCAGACGAGAGAGAACCGAATGACCAGAGACAACAGCCCCGAGCTGGTCGCCGTACTCGACCGCCTCGGCGAGGCGAGGAGCGAAGGAGCCGCGCGGTGAACGACGCAGATCCGGACGACGGCTTCGTCGAGGTGATCGCGCGCGAGGTGGAGGCCGACCCGGGCAATCTGGCGCTGCGCGAAGACTTCGTGACGCTTCTGCTGGAGCGGGAGCCGGCCCGCGCCGCCATCGAGCTGGCGGCGTTCGAGGCCCACGGCGGTGATCCGGCGCGGGTCCGGCTGCTGCGCGCCCGGCTGATGGCGGCGCGGTTGCGCACCTCGAACCCGGTTCCGGCCCCGGCCGACGAAGACCGTCAGGAAAGCGGCGCCGCCGTGTCGGCGTCGCTGTGGGACGCCGAGCGCCCGGCGGTGACGCTGGCCGACGTCGCGGGTCTCGCCGAGGTCAAGCAGCACCTGGACACCGCGTTCCTCGCTCCGCTGCGCAATCCCGAGCTGGCGGCGGCGTTCGGGCAGACGCCCGGCGGGTCGCTGCTGATGTACGGCCCGCCCGGGTGCGGCAAGACCTTCATCGCCAGGGCGATCGCCGGCGATCTCGGCGCCTCCTTCCTCCACGTGACCCTCGCGGACCTGCTCAGCAAGTGGATCGGGGAGAGCGAGAAGGCGATCCAGAGCGTGTTCCGCCACGCCCGCGCGGCGACGCCGTGCGTGATCTTCTTCGACGAGTTCGACGCGCTCGGTGGACGGCGTACCTCCGGTGGCGGCGGATCGCACGCGATGCGGATGCTCGTCACTCAGCTGCTCGAAGAGCTAGACGGCATGGCGGGCAAGAACGACGGGGTCTACTTCCTTGCCGCGACGAACCGGCCGTGGGACATCGACTCCGCCCTGCGCCGTCCGGGCCGGATCGACAAGACGGTGCTGGTGCTGCCACCGGACGCGGTCGCCAGGGCGGCGATCGTCCAGGGCGCGCTGGCGGGCAAACCCGCCGACGATGTCGACGTCGTGGC
This sequence comes from Amycolatopsis sp. NPDC043885, assembly GCF_056435685.1. NCBI lineage: Bacteria > Bacillati > Actinomycetota > Actinomycetes > Pseudonocardiales > Pseudonocardiaceae > Amycolatopsis > Amycolatopsis sp. NPDC043885. The sequence continues at coordinate 125,270 of NZ_JBWKEA010000015.1, read as the reverse complement.
CGTCGCGGCGGCGACCGAAGGGTTCTCCGGTGCCGACCTCAGCCACCTGACGACCACCGTGCTGCAAAAGGCGATGGTCGAGTCGATGAGCAGGGGTGAGCTGGTGCCCGTCACCACCGACGCGCTGCTGGCCGCGGTCGGCGGCATCACCCCGTCGACGACGTCCTGGTTCGACCAGGTCGCGCCGGTACTGGAGTACGGCGTCGACGACGGGACTTTCGACCAACTGCGGGCATACCGGGTGAAGCGGGGCATGCGATGAGCGACGACGTGGAGCGCGACCTCGACCTGGCCTGGGAACTCATCGGGGCACAGCCGACGCATCCCCGGATCGCCGAGCTGGCGCTGCGGGTGCTCGCGGCCCAGCCGGAGCGGAGCAGCGCGTTGATGCTGCTCGGCGATCACCGCCAGGTGTGCGGCGAAGTCGACGAGGCGCGGCGGCTGTTCCTCCGGGTGGCCGGCCGGCGCGACACTTGGTTCACGATGGCGGCTCGTGCGCTTCGGCATCTGGAATCGGCGGAGCACAACCATGACGAGGCGCTGCGATGGGCGCGCACCGTGCTGGGCGAGAGCCACGAGGACTGGGACGACTGGATGAAGCTGGGCTCCGCCCAGGCACTCTCCGGGGCGCACGAGGAAGGGTGGCGGCAACTCGACGAGGCGGTGGCACTGTGCGCGCGGACGGCGCCGGATGACCTCCCCAAGGCGCTGGCGAAACGCGCGGAGTACCTGCTGGAGAGCTTCGCACCCCCCGAACGGTTCGCTCCCGCGGCCGAGGAGGCCATCCGGGCCAACGCGGCGGACTCCTGGGTCGCCATGCTGCTCGGCTACGCCTACCTGGCGCAGTACCGGTTCGATGACGCCGAACAACTCGGTCTTCGGCTGCTGCGTGAGGATCCGACCGACGACCTGCTGCAGAGCCTGGTGGGTGCCGCTCGGGCGATGCTGCGGATCCTCGAGAAAGCGAGCGGCGACGACATCACCCTGTCGGACCTCCAGGGCACTGGCGCGCTCGAGATGGCTTGGCAGCAGATCCGCGACCAGCGGCTCGGCACCGACCTGCCTTCCGCGCTGGCGGCGCTGGACGCCGTGCTGCCCGCCGACCTGCGTGCCACCCTTCGGCCGGGCGCCACGGCCGCCGATCTGGCGGACAAGAAGGTCGGCTCGATGGTCGCGAAGCTGCTTGTGGCCTGGCACGACGGCCAGCAGCCCGGCTCGGGTGCCGCCTGGGGGCAGGCAGAGCCGTTCCGCCTGATGTCCGCGGCCGAGATCGTCGCCATGGACGCCGAGATCGAGGCCGACCGGGCGGCGCACCCCGACTGGCCCGAGAACGAACTCTGGGAACAGGTGATGACCGACGACGCCGGGGCGTACCTGGTCGTCGTCGCGTTCGGGGCGCTGGTCCGGCGCCGGCCAGGACAGCCCGACGAGCCCGTCGCCGACTCGATGGCCGACTGGATCTGGGACCGCGTGGCAGGCTTCGGCGGCCGGGACCCGCGGCCGGCACCCAGGAAGACCGAGAAGCCCGCGGCCGATCCGCCCCCTGCCCCCGGGACGCCGCTGACCGGCGTCATCGTGACGATATGCGCGGCGCTGGGTGCGCCCGAGGACTCCGCGGCGTACGCGGACCTGCGCGGGCTCTTCCCGGACTCGGCCGTCCGGCGGTTTTTGGTGGGCCGCAAGGAACCGAGTGTCGACGGCGTCGACATCACGGTGCTCGACGGGCTGGTGAAGAGGGTCAGTGTCGATGTCGCGCGCTGCCCGAACGCGGACCGCGTGATCTCCGGGCTCGACCTCGGCGGGCATCGTGGGTCGGTCGACGCCTTCGTGCTGGCGCACGGGGCCGTTGCGCACGACAGCTGGCAGAACCGCGCCACCGGCGAGACCTGGGTCAACTACGACTTCGCCGGGCATCAGCTCGGCTTGGTGTGGGGGGACGGGAGACTCGCCCAGATCTTGGTGTCCACCACCGATATCTGAGCGGCGGTGAGCGAAAACCACGCACACACGACGGCGACGGCCGGGACCGAAGTGCGGGGTCACCCCGAGTGGCTTTCGCAACGTCAGCGGAGGCAGGACGAGTGCCCGGCCCAGGTGGCGGTGAGCCCCACGGGCCGGGCATGTGTCGCGAACGGCCATCGCAACCGATACGTTTGCCGCCGAGGTCAGCCCCTGGCGACCTCGCTGGCGGTGGTGAACTCGTATCCCTGCGCCCGCAGGCCGAGGACGACCGTGCTCAGGTGCTCCAGCGGCAGGAACGGGTGGAAGAAGAAGCTCGCCACGTTGTCACGGACCACTTTGGACTTCGCGCCGTCGGCGAGCAGATCCGCGGGCAGCCGGGCCGGGTGCTGGTTGAACGGCTCCGGCGCGATATGGTCAAGATTCTCCGGGATCACCACCGCGCCATAGACATCCCTTACCGGGTAGGGAAAGTACTGACCGTATTTGGTCTGATAGGACACGGTCGCGGTGGAGCCGCAGGCGCCGCGGGGGCAGTATCCCGCGAAATAGCTGCCCTGGTCGTAGCGCGCCGCGAAATGCGAACTGACCTCTTTGTAGTCCACCGCGGAACCGCCGTAATGCGGGAACTCGAACACTTCCGGCTCCGGCAGCCCGACCCGGCGGAACTCGCCGAGCCCGGTGGCGATCCGCCCGCGGAACCATTCCGCGGAATCACCGGGGACCGGGCCGGTCTCCACGACGTGGTTGTTCTTGTCCACGATCGCCGTGTAGAACTCGTAGTCCGCGGAGCTCGCCCCGCCGTAAGGGTTCGCCATCTCCTCGAATTGGTGACTGTAGCCGTGCATGATCATCGTCGCGCCGCGCCGGATGGCGTGGTGCAGCGCGTCGACCAAGGCCGGGCTGTCGACGAGCCGGGCGAAGGTCGGCCTGCCGCCGTTGGCGACGCCGTGCGGGTCCGCGTAGTACGGATAGACCGCCAGCGAGAACGGGATCCCTTGCCCGCCGAGCAGATCGGCGATCCGGCGGATCTGGCCGGGATCGGTACGCGGCCCGATGTCTTCGATCCGCACGAGCGCGCGGTGCCGTTCCGCGGTCTTCGGGGCGAGCGTGCCGAGCAGGATGTCGGCGGCGGCGAGGTACCGGTCCCCCTCGTTGACGTAGGAGAACGGCGCCTCCGCGAGGTAGGTGAAGGTCCCGGAGCGCACCGCCCACGGCGTGTGCTCCCCGACGGCGACCCCGTCCGCGAGCACTTCGTTGACCGCCGGGTTTTCCCGCCGTATCAACGGAATTGAGCCAACCTCGGGATTGCGTTCGAGCGGCACGTTCTTGTAGCGGACCTCGGTCGGCGAGGTCGGGGTGCGGCCGACCGGCGTCCATCCCCACCGCGCGGTGATACCGGGGTCTTGTTCCGCCAGGCGGTGGATGTTCTCGCCCATCCAGACGACGGGCACCTTCGCGGCCGCCACGTCCGCGAGAAACGCGGCCGGGAGTGCGGCCTCGCTGATCGCGCCGACGTAGACCAGCGCCTGGTATCCGCCGATCTCACCGGCCCGGTAATCGGCCGCGGCCCGCATCGTCCAGCTGCCCGCCCGCGAGACCAGGTTCGCGGTCTGCATCGCGTGCGCCTCGGCCATTCCGGCCTCGTCCGCGCCGGCGGGCGGATTCGGCGCGTCCCGCTCACCCGCGTCGTAGACCACCAGCGTCCGGTGGTCGCCTCCTGGCGGATCATGGACGAGTTCACGCCCGGTCTCGGCGGCGACCGGCACATCGACGTCTACCTCGGCGAGGAGACCGGGCCGGACTTCACTTCCGACCCGATGTACTCGTCGCTGCACAACGCCACACTGGAACTCGGCAGGCCTTGACCGTCAGGAAAGGTGCCCGGCCTCGGCCAGCGCGCGTTCCCGTACCTCCCGCACGACGCGGGAGTTCGTGAAGGCGGACGACACGGCGCTCAGCCAGGCGCTTTCCTCCCGCACGCCGGGATGCGCGCCCTCCGGCCCGGCCGGAGGGTGCGGCCAGCTGCGCCCCGCCGCACGCATCACCAGCGCCGCCGCGAGTTCGGCGGCGGCGCGCGTGGGCTCGTCGACCGGGGTGCGCAGCCAGTCCCCGAGCTGCGGCGGAACGTGTGCCCGCAACGCGAGTAGACCGTCACGGATCTCGATCACCCTGCGGTACAACGTGAATTCGAGGTCGTGGCGCACGGGCAGCGCGATCTGCGGATGCGCGGCGACGAGTGCCTTCCACAGCGGTGTCACCGCCCGGATCCCTCGCCACGCGCGCGCCAGCCGGAGCGCGCCGTCCCAGGTGGTGAACAGTCCGCCGAGGACCCACAGCACCATCGCGCCGAGGCCGACCAGGCGGGCGCGTGGCAGGAAATCGAGGTCCGCGAGGTCGGTGATCTCCAGCCACAGCGAGGGAAGCCCGGAGAACAGCACCCACGCGATGGTCGTGACGGCGGCGCAGACCAGGATCCGCAGGCCGGTCCGGAACGTCCCTTGTGGACGGCCCGCGGCACTGCGGGCCAGCGTGCGCGTGAACAGCACCAGGCAGGTGACCCCGTACGCCGTGAGGACCACTTGGTACGCGACGACGCTCCAGCGCCACTGGAACGCGGGCGTGCCCACTTCGAGCCGATGCGGAACGATGTCCAGGTAGCACAGGACCATCAACGCCCAGCACAGCACGATGGGCCAGAACGGCGTCGGCTTTTCCGGTGACCGGGTACTGCGGACCACCTGGACCAGCGCGCGCATCGCGAGCAGTTGCAGCGCGTTGGTGACCAGCCGCGGGAGCAGGTCGTCGCCGAGGAGCCGGACCGTGGCGTCGGCGGAGACGGCGAGGCCTGCCGCCATGCTGAGGAAGAACGTGGCCAGATGCCTCGGCCCGGCACGCACCGTCATCAGCCGGGTGACGCCGATCAACGCCAGCATCGTGGCGGACAGATAGCTGATCACGAACCGAGGGCGTGGCGCAGCCGATCGGATTCCGGCCCGGCGTTCACGGCTCGGCGCATGAGCAACGACGCGAAGAGTTCGGCTTCCTTCTCCTGCTCCTGCGCGTACGTCGTGCGGCCGAGGACCCGGCGGACCAGATCCGCCGAAAGCGAGGGCGCGACCATCGCGGCGATCGCCTCCGGCCGCACCTCGCCTTCGACGTGCCCGCACAGCAGATGGCCGAGTTCATGCAGCAGGATGTGCCGCTGGTGCAACGGAGACGTGTCCCGCGTGTAGAACACGTAGTCCGCCCGGTCGGTGGCCGCGAGCACCCCGCACGGCGCCCCAGGCCGCGCCTCGAGCGCCACCAGTTCGATGGGGCGCCCGCGCATCGCCGCGACCTCGCCGAACAACGTGGTGACGTCGAACGGTTCCGGTAGCCGCACGGCGGACGCGATCCGCTCACATCTGCGCCAGAGCGCGCTCTTCCTGCCGAACATGGCTACTCCCCCTGGTCACGCTTGGACTCGCGCCGCCTGATCGCCTCGACGATGTCGGTCACGGTGCCGAGCCCCTCCTCGGACAGCGTCACCGCGCGCAACGCCAGGTTGCGCACCGCGGTGTTGCGCAACGCTCCCAGTAACTCGACCTCTTCGGCAAGAGCCCTTCCCTGTTCGTCGTCGAAGAAGTACGCGGGCGGCACCTGGAAGAACGCCGCGAGCGCTTCGAGATGCCGTTTGGTCGGGTTGTCCCGGCGGCCCGTCCGCAGTTGCCAGAGGTAGGCGGCGGAAAACGACTCGCCGGTGCTCTCCCGGCAGGCCCGCGCCACTTCCTCGTGGCTGTACTGCTCGCCGTTGGGCCGCCGGACCACCTGGAAGAGGCGGTCGATCCGGTCGGTGAGCGTGGTCGCCCGTGGTTCGGCCATCTTCACCTCCTTAAGCTGAGATGAATCTCAGCGAGATTGTCGTTCATGTGAGTTGACAGCCGATCCGGCGGCCCCTTACGGTCATCACGTTAGCTGAGATGAATGACTGAAGGGAGTCGGTCAATTCTGGCTGACACCCTGGAGGGGGAGCTCCCATGAAGAAGTTGTTGACCGCGGCGGCACTGGCGGTGGCCGCCATGACCGTGTCGGCGACCCCGGCTCTCGCCGTGGAGACCGGAGATTTCTACGCCAGCGGCATCGGCCCGGGTCCGTCGGACGCCATCACCTCGGCGGAAAAGGTCGCCCGCACCTTCGCCCGCAATACGGGCTGGCTGGACTCGCAGTGCTACGTCCGAGCCTCCGACGTCCGGTCGCAGACGCACTACTACAGCGCCACCGTCTGGCTCTACTGCCAGCGCTGACACCAGGAGGGGAAACGATGAACAGAACGATCACCCGCGCGACAGGGGCCGCCGTAGTCCTCGCGGGACTCATGACGCTCGCACCGGGGGTGGCGAGCGCCCAAGAGACCCGGGCGTTCCTCGGGACCACCGTGGAGAAGACGGCGGCGTCGGCGAAGCGGACGGCGTTGCAGCAGGCCTACGACCAGGCCTCCGCCTACGGGTACACGCCCGATCAGTGTGTGACCATCCACCTGTACTCGGTGAAGATCAGCTTCGTGATGTACCGGGGTGAAGCCGGGATCCACTGCACGAAGTAGGCGATGCCGCGAAAGCCACTTTCGGGACACCTGACGTCGCGAAAGTGGCTTTCGCGACTTACCGGGCGATCGCGCAATGCCACGTAGCTTAAGTTGATCTTGGATGGGGAGTCTTGATCGTAAGCGATGAGGATTGCCGCAGGTCACGCGCTCGGTTGCCCTGGCCGACAGGAGCCGACCGCGCCCCTGAGTGTCCATAAAGGACACTTTTCGCCGACTCAATGACTGGTTGAGGCCCGAATGGGGGTCGTGAGTGGCGTTTCGGGTTAGAACCCGAAACGCCACTCACGACCAACCCGACCCACGACCAGGCCGAAGGCGCCCCCTTCGTCGCATCAGACGCAGCGAAGGGAGCCTTCACCCCACCCGTCAACCTCACCCAAGATCAACTTAAGCTACGTGACACCGGGCGATCACGACTCGTCGCACGAACGCGCGGAGCGGCAGGCTAGGTTGACCGGATGAGTCTTCTCGATGACGTGGCCGAGCGCGACGGCTGGCGCTGCTGGGTGTGCGACGAGCCGGTCGACCCGGACATGTCGGTGAACGACCCGCGCGGGCCCAGTGTCGACAGCCGGACCGCCGACCGGAAGGCCAAGATCCCCGAGCGGCTCGCGCATCGCGGGTGCAACACCCGCAAGGGCGCGGTCAAGGTTGCCATCGCCTGGCCGGACCGTCTGCACGTGGCCGAACCCGCGCCGCTGATCACGGTCGCCGGACGGCTGGAGCGCAAGGGAGGCCGCGAACTGGTGGCCCGCTGCCCGACCGAGCAAGACGCCAAAAAGGCGGCGGAATGGCTCGAAGACCGGTTTTCCCGCCTGGTACCCGGATTGCCGGTGACCGCGGGCGTCGAGCCGGGTGGAGGCCAGTTCCTCGTCATCCTGGCCGCCGGCCGCCGGTGACGCGAGCGACGGACCACGTCTATCCACAGAGGACATAGAGTGGTCGCCGCCCGTGGAGCAACCCTTTCGCCGCCTTCGCGCAAGCCCTGAACGAACCATTGTCCGAGCCGTGGCACGCCTGTTCAGTCAGGGGCGCCCTGCCGACGACAGGGCCTTGATCGCTCGGAAAGCGAGGACATCATGGGCGGAACCGGAAAAACATTACCGCGCAGGCTGGTCACGATGGCGGCCGCGGTATTGCCGGCGGCAGGCCTCTCGATCACCGGCTCGGGCACGGCTTCGGCCGCGAACTACTACCATAGAGCGGTAAGGCAAACGTGGCGTTCCGGAGTTGGCGACAGGAGCGGGACTCGCCGACCAGGCACCTTTCCAACTGTTCATAACGGACTTTTTCCGCGGTGACAGTGTCTGAGCTGCCCCGCGTCTTCCGGACAGTCGCTTAGTGGTTTCTCATGCTGCGACGTCGTGCTTCAGGTACTCGGTGTGGACTTCGTGGGGTGTCTTGTAGTCGAGTCCTGAGTGAAGACGTCGCTGATTGTAGAAGCCTTCGATATATTTGACAATAGCTTGACGGGCCTGTTCTCGGGTGGGAAATATGGTGCGGTGTACGAGTTCGTTCTTGATGCTTGCGTTTACCGATTCGGCGAGGGCGTTGTCCCAGCAGACGCCGGTTCGCCCGACTGAGGATTGAATGCCGAGTTCGCGGAGAATCTCGCGGTATTCGCTGGAAGTATATTGGACGCCGCGGTCAGAGTGGAAGATGGCGTCGGCAGGTATGGCGATGTTCCCGGTGGCCATCATCATGGCGTTGCAGACGAGTGAGGCCTTCATGTGATCGGCCATCGACCAGCCGATGATTTTCTTGGTATGGCAGTCGATGACTGTTGCGAGATAAAGCCATCCTTCCCATGTGTGAATATAGGTGATATCTCCAACCATTTTCTCGCCCGGCGCGGTGGCGGTGAAGTTCCGGCGGACTAGATCAGGAGTGTCCGCCGCTGCGGGGTCGGCGACCGTGGTGACTCGCCACGGTCGAGGCTGGCACGGCACGAGGCCTAGCTCCCGCATCAAGGCTCGTACCAACTCCGAGGCTGCGGCGCCGCCCTGGCGGGCCAGGGCGGCGTGGACCCGCCGGTAGCCGTAGGTCTCGTCCGAATCGGTGAAGATTTCCACGATGTGCCTCTTTAATTCTGTGCGCCGTTCGGCTGTCGCCGAGGCCGGCCGGGATCGCCACTCGTAAAAGCCGGACCTGGACACGCCCAGCCAGGCACACATGCGCACCACGGGGTAGGCGCACTTCTCCCCATCGATGAACTCGTAGACATCGGCTATCGATGATCCTGGGCGAAGTACGCCGCCGCTTTTTTCAGGAATTCCGTCTGCATCCGCAAGTCCCGGTTTTCGCGTTCGAGCTCCCGCAGTCGCGCCCGCTCACTCAGCGTCAGAGGCTCTTCCTCCTGAGGATGAGCCTCACGATAGGAGTTCACCCAATTTCGGAGAGTCTGCTCGACAATGCCCAAATCCCGGGCGACCTGGGCAATTGGCCTGGACCCGTCCAGAACCATCTTCACGGCCTCGTCCTTGAACTCAGGCGAAAACTTCCGCCGACGCTGAGACACTCAATTCTCCGATCCAGTCTCTCCCACCTTAGTGGGCCGACTGTCCGGAAAGCGCGGGGCACCTCAGTCCGACTTGGGTGATTTGCACGGTTCAATGAGAGGGTCGTGGGGGGGGGTTTTGGGTTTCGCCCCCAAAACCCCCCCCCCCCCCCCCCCAAAACCCCCCCCCCTGGGACCCACCCAAAAACCCGA
>NZ_JBWKEA010000015.1:93238-116003 GCF_056435685.1 Amycolatopsis sp. NPDC043885 | reverse complement strand
TCCACCTCGCCCCGATTTGGGGAGTGCTAAGGTTGGGGGGGGGGGTGGGGGGGGGGTTTTTGGGTTCCCCCCCAAAACCCCCCCCCACGACCCCCTCGCGAAATCGCCCATATGGGCATCAATCAGACATCGAGTCAGGGAAAGTGTCCTTTGTGGACACTCAGGGCACAGTCGGCTCCCGTCGGCCAGTCCAGAACCACGGCCGCGAAGGCCGCCTCTGCCTTGAGCTAGCGAAGGGGTCCTTCACCGCAGAGGCTCGGTCACGCCACATTTGCCTTACCTCTCAATACGAACTGCCGTACCCGGCGGATGAGGCGTACACGGTCACCCAAGGGCCCGAGGGAACGTTCTCCCACGTCGGCGCCTACAACGAATACGCCTGGGATTTCGGTCTTCCGGCCAACTACGAGGTTTCCGCCGCACAGGGCGGCCAGATCCTCGTCTCGGACTGGTCGCCGTATCGGCAGAACGGCATCAAGGTGATCATCCGGCACTCCAACGGCACTTGCACGCACTACGCGCACCTGAACCGGGCCATCCACAACGCGGGCACCTGGGTCCCGCAGGGCCGGGTCATCGGCTGGTCCGGCCGCACCGGGGCGGCCACCGACCATCACCTGCACTACCAAGTCATCAACTGCTCCACCCGCGTCGGCATCTCGTCCACCCTCCAGGGCGGCATCCCGCGGACCGGTTCCCGGCCAGTCAGTGTCAACACCAGGGCCTGAGTCCGGCGGGTGGCTCGTCAGCCCGTTGCCCTCGTAGCGGACGATGGCGAGGTTCGCGTCGTGGGTGTCGGCATAGCCGAGGCCTGGCAACGTCTCCGCGTGAAATCTCTTCGCGCTCTCGGTGTCCACGCCGGAGATCCGGAACGACACCACGGCGCCGGTCGCGCGGGGCTCGGGCGCCGAAGCCGCTGCCCCCTGGGCCCGTCACGCCGGGGAAAACTACCTCACGATCAGCGGCGGCGAACTTGAGCCCATAACGACAACTTCACTCGAAAGTGGTTACGGCGCCCGTGATTCCCCGCATTTCATCGGTATTTCATCGGCGCTCATTAGCGTTCGTCGAGGAAATACGACAGTGGGGAGAAACCGATGAGAAGAGCCGGAGCACGTCTGCTCGCGACCGCCGTCCTGTCCGTCGTCACCCTGGCCGGAGCCATCGCCGGATCGGGGGCGGCACAGGCGGCGCCCGCGCGGCCCGATGGCCCGTGCGGACCCGTCATGTTCGTCGTGCCGGGATATCAGGACGGCGGGGCACAGAAACTCCTGGACCGGGCGTTCGCGCCCGGCGGCGCCGACCCGGTGCGCATTCCGTATCCGAACGGCGCCGGGGACGTGAATCTGTACGCCGACGTCGACGCGGGTGTCGCCAATCTCCGCACGGCGCTGTACAACCTCTACGTCACTTATGGCTGCGACCTCGAAACGAAGGTCTACATCGTCGGGTTCAGTCTCGGCGCGCTCGTCGCGGGCACGGTGCTGGAGACCGAACCGCCCGGACGGAACATCCAGGGTGTGCTGTTCGCGGACGGGCGGCGGCAGCCCGTCGAGTCGAACTGGCCGGGTGACCCCGGCGGGCTGATCGGGCACCTGCCCGTTCCCGGCCCCGGCGGCGCCGGTTTCCGGCCGGTGGATTCGTTCCGGTACCCGACGCTCAGCCTGTGCAACGGGCCGAGGGCGGCCGGTGGCGCGGATCTGATCTGCTTCGGCGGCACCAATCTGGACAGCTATTTCAGCTCGCACCCGTATTACAGCTTCGAGGTGGGCAACGAGCTGAACATCCACGGCGAAGGCCCGTACCCGAACAACCTGCGCAACCGCGTCATCCCGTAACCGGCTTCGCGGCCTCCCCGGCGTTTCGCGTTCCACGCCGGGGAGGTTGCGCGGCGAACCGAGGTCGTGCCCCCGAGGACACGACGGTTCGAATCTTCGGGCAACTCTGTGCCGTACCGGCTTTTCGAAGCAACCCCATTCCACTTCCGGCGTCTTCCGGACAAAGCTTCACCAAGGAATGCGAGAGGGGCGCTGAAATGAAATTCACCGCGAAGAAGACCGTCAAAACGGCCATTGCGGGCGGGGCGGTCGCCGCTACCGCACTCCTTTCCGCGTGCGGCGGGAACAATGTCGCGGGAAATGGTTCTCCGGTGAAGAACGCGGCCGTCGAACAGGCGCAGGCGGGCGGTGGCCAGGGGGCGGCCGCCGGTGGTTCCGGCGCCGAGTCGTCGGGCGGCGACGTCGACTGCAGCAAGCACGGTGGCCAGGTCGGCGCGCCGGGGCGGCCGAAGATGGATCTGATCGCGGTGGCCGCGACCGACGGCACCACGCCGGGCTGCACCGAGGCGTACAACGTGATCACCGAGTACTACGAGAAGCTGCCGCAGGCGGAAGGCCCCGGCGAGCGGGTGCTCGACGTGCGGGGCAAGTGGACCTGCGCCCGTCTGACGGAATCCGGGACCGAGGTGGTCTGCGGCGTGCCGAACAGCTCCCTGCAGCTGGAGACCAGGCCCTCGGGCGCCGCGGCCACCCTGTGCCCTGGCGAATCGGTCACCATCGACGACGAGAGCTACGGCAACCAGCCGTGCGGCAAGGAGCAGCTGATCCAGCAGGTGCGCGAAGGCAACCCGGTACTCGCGCAGATCACCGTGAACGGTGAAGACCAGACCACCACGGTCAAGGAGATCTACCGCCCCTGATACCGGAAGACGAAAACCGGCGGCCGGGAATCCCCCGGCCGCCGGTTTTCTGCGTTCACCGCTCCAAACGCGCGAGCACTTCGGCTGCGGCGCGATGCCCGGAACGGACGGCTCCGTCCATGTAGCCGTTCCAGATGTCGGAGGTCTCCGCGCCCGCCCAATGGATCCGCCCGACCGGTTCGGCCAGCGCGGCGCCGTACTGGGTCCACCCGCCCGCGCCGAGGCGGCCGCCGTAACAGCCGCGGGTGTACTCCTCCTCCATCCAGTTCTGTTCGACGTAATCGATCGGTTCCGCCGCTTCCGGCCCGAATTGCTTCACCAGCGTGGCCACCGCCGCCTCGCGGCGTTCCCGGGGTGACAGGCGGGCGACCTCGCGGGCGTGGGCGCCCTCGAAGAAGCCGACGAGGACGCCGCAAGAGCCGTCCGGCGGCGAGTTGTCCAGGGTGACGCACAGCGGGTCGTCCAGGTTGAACGCGAACCCGTTGAGCCCGGCGTCGCGCCAGAACGGCGCCGGATAGGCCACCTGCACCTTGATCACGCTGCCCATCGGGATCTGCTGGGTCAGCCCGTCGCGCGCCGCCGGGAGCGCCGGCTCGTAGTGCAGCCGTCCCGCCAGCGTGGGCGGGATCGCCACGATCACCCGCTGGGCGGCGATCCGCCCGCCGTCGTGGCGCGCCTCGACCCCGTCCGCGTGGTGGGCGATACCGCGAACCGGTGCGCCGAGCGTGACGACGTCGCCCAGCCGATCGGCGAGCCGCTCGGAGATCAGGTGGGTTCCGCCCACGACGCGCAATTCCTGCGCACCGCCGGTGGTTCCGACGAGGATGTCCAGCGAGCCCGCGGACTTGACGTAGAACAGGAAGTGCAACAACGACATCTCCGCCGGTTCCGCGGAGAACACCGCGGGGACGACGGCTCCCCAGAACGCGAGGGCCTCGACGTCGTCCGTGGCGGCGCGAAGCCATTCGTCCAGGGTTTTGCGGTCCAGTTCCGCGGCTTCGAGTGACGTCCACGGCGAGGAGAGCGACACCGTCTCGGCCAAAGCCTCGAGTTCGAACTTCATCCGGCCGACTTCGAGCGCCGCCTGATCCGACAGCCCGAACGCTTCGTCCGCGTAGGTGGTGCGCCTGCCGTTGTAGACCGTCACCGCCGCCCCGTCGTCGTAAGTCGGGAACGTCTCGAGGCCGAGTTCGGCGACGAGTTTCAGGACCTCGGTCTGCGTCCGGCCGATCCACTGACCGCCCAGCTCGACCGCGACCCCGTTGACCAGCTCATGACCGAGGTTGCGGCCCGCCACCCGATCCCTCGCCTCCAGCACGGCGACCGTGCGTCCCGCGCCGGTCAGCGCGCGAGCGGCGGTCAACCCCGCGAGGCCCGCTCCGATCACCACGACATCGACAGTGTGCACGGCAGACTCCCCAAATTGTCGGTCGGTTGTCCGACTTAAAGTAGGACAGGCCTCCACGCGGCACAAGAGCCGATATGCGAAACTCGGACACGACCGACGAAGGAGAAGCCGGATGGCCTACGTGAAGGCAGCGGAACGCGAGGGGCAGATCGTCGCCGCGGCGATACGGGTGCTCAGCACCGTCGGCGTACCCGGGACCACTCTCCGCGCGGTGGCCACCGAAGCGGGGATCTCACTGGGCACCCTGCACTACGTCTTCCCGAGCAAGGACCAGCTGTTGCGCGCGGTCATCGGCACGGTCGTCGACGACATCTCCGACGCGCTGCGCAGCGGCCTCGAACCGGACCGGGGCTTCGAGCACGCGCTCCGGACGGGCATCACGACGTTCTGGGACAAACTCGTCGAGGGTGACGCCGGATTGCAGATCATGCAGTACGAGCTCTCCAACTACTCGTTGCGGAGCGAGGCACCGGACCTCGCCCGATCCCAGTACGACGCCTACATCTCGCTAGTGACCAGGCTCTGCGAACAGGCCGCCATCGCCGCCGGGGAACGCTGCGCCGTCGGCTTCGACACGCTGGGACGGCTCGCGCTCGCCTCGGTCGACGGCCTGATCCTGCAGTACGTGGCCCACCCGGACCCGGTGCGCGCGCACGGGGATCTCGAACGGGCACTGGACATGATCGTGTTACTGGCGGATCCGCAGCCTGTCGCTGCGCGCGTCAAACATCCGCGCTAACATTCAGATGTCCTGAACATCTGGGATGAACATCTGAATGAAACCGGTGCGTATGCGAGTCCTCTTCGCCAGCCTTGCGTCGGTCGGCCACACCTATCCGCTGATCCCGCTCGCGATCGCCGCCAGGGAGGCCGGGCACGAGGTGCATTTCGCCGCCGGAGAGAACGTCCACCCGCCGCTGCTGAGGAACGGTCTCAGGCCTTTTCGCCCGGCGGACGCGTTCTACGAGATCTACGCCGAGGATCTCGAACCGGAACTGGCACGACTCCGGCCCGACCTCGTCGTGCACGAATGGGGACAGCCCGGGGTGGCCGTCGCCGCGGAGCGCGCCGGGATCCCCGGCCTCTGGCACGGGTTCGGCCGCATGTTCCCGGACGGAATCGGGCTCGAGCCGCCGACGCGGCCCGACCGCCCACATCTCGACATCTGCCCGCAGTCGTTGCAGGACAAGAACTTCCTCGCGACGGCCGAACGCGTCGCACTGCGACCCGTGCCCTACTCCGAACCGGCGGTGCCCCCGTGGCGCGTCGAAAAGTCCGCTCGTCCGCTGATCTATCTGACGCTCGGCACCGCCTTCGGCACGCCGGAAGTGCTCACCACCGTGCTCCGGGGGCTGGCTCCGCTCGGCGCGCACGTGGTGGTCGCCTCGGGACGGGTCCGCCCGGAGGAACTCGGCGCCGTACCGGACGACGTGACGGTGCGGGCCTGGATCCCGCAAGCCGACCTGCTGCCGCACGTCGACGTGGTCGTGCACCACGGCGGTAGCGGCACGACTCTCGGCGCGCTCTCGGTCGGCGTCCCGCAGCTGATCCTCCCGCAAGGAGCCGACCAGTTCGCCAACGCCGAAGCCCTGTGCGCGGCGGGTGCCGCGCTGAGTCTTCACCCCGGAGAACCGAACGAGGAAGCCGTCGCCGAACACACCGGGAGCCTGCTGGGCCGGAACGCCCATCGCGACGCGGCCAGGGCGATCGCCGAGGAGATCGCCCGGATGCCCTCCCCCGGCGAGATCGCCCGTGCGCTGCCGGAATGGGCCTCCTGAGCGATCAGCTCAGAAGCCGAAGAGCTCCTGCGGCACTTCGTGCTCGTCCGGCCAGGTCAGCCAGGCGACGTCGGTCGGGCCGATGGCACAGTTGGCCACCCGCCAAGACCGCGCGTCGTCGTCGACGTTCGTTTCGCTCTTCTTCTTGAGCAGCGCGACGTAGACGTCGGACATGACGCCGTCGGCCCGCTTGTTCTCGTAGATGGTGCCGGCGTAGTAAGAACGACCGGGTTCGGTGCCGCGCATCGTCCCCTGCAGGAACACCCAGGGACCGAGCCGGTCGAGCTGTTCCACGGCCACCTGGACCCGGTCGCCGAATTCCTGGTCGAGCCGGGCGGTGGCGGCCTGGAGCACCGCTTCCCGGACCGGGTCGCCGGGGTTCAGCGACACCGGGACGGGTCGTGCGGACGGGGTGTACATCAAGCTACCTCCCACTGGCGGGCAGCGACGCGAGCGACCGCATCAGCTGGCCCGGTGATGCTACGGCGTTCTGTCGGATCAGGTCGGCGGGGTGAGGATCTTCACGAGGCCGCCACCGCCGCCCATGCTGATCTTCTGCGAACCGTCGGGGTTGACGTTGTTCGAGCCGATGAACTGGCCATCGCCCGCGTACAGCACGACGTGCCCGCCGTTGTTCGAGATCACCACGTCGCCGGGTTTCGCTTCGGAAAGCGGCACCGAACGCCAGCCGTCCGCTTCGAGGTTGGCCGTCAGGCCCGCGACCGAGGCACTGGCCTGCCCCTTGTCGATCAGGCCCGCCGCCTCGAGACAGCCGGAAACGAAGTTCGCGCAGTTGACGTTGTTGGGCACCCACGACTGCATGGCCGGCAGCTCGCCGCTGCCCTTGAGGTCGCCGGCGTTGCGGCCGAGGAACTGCTCGGCGATCTTCGCCGGGTTGTCGCCCCGCGCGTCGATCGGCTTGGCGGGCCTGCCGTCGCCCGGCACCCCGGCGGGGCCGCCGCCACCGCCGCCGCCTCCGCCACCACCGCCGCCGTCTCCCCCTCCGTAGCTGGGTGTGCTGCTCAGGTTGGAGTTGACGGGCTTCGCGTTGACACTCGACGCCGTGGTCTGGCCGTCGTCGGCGGGGATGAGCTCGATGAAACCGCCTTCGATCTCCAGGCCGAGTGGCTTGAGGAGATCGTCGATCTGCTTCTCGGCGTCGTCCAGCGCTTTCTCGATCTCGTCCTTCTTGCCGTTCGAGTCTTTTTCGTTGAGCTGCCGGAGCCGCTCGATGTCCGTCGCGGCGGCGGCGATCTCGTTGTCGTCCTTCGAGCTGTTCTTCCGGCGGCGGGCCGCGTCGATCAGCTTGCGGTTGTCCGCGTCCTTGTCGTTGGCTTCCTGGGCGAGCTGTGCGACCTTCTTCTTGACCTCGTCGAGAATCTCGGACACCCGCTGGAGGATGTTCTTGGCGGCCTCGGCCTTGTCGCTCACCTTGTAGCTGGCCTTGCCGAGCTTTTCGAGGTGTTCGGCGACGGCGTCGGCGTCCTTGCCTTCCCAGTTACGCAGGACGTCGTCGCGGAAGACCTTGAGGTCGTCGCCGAGATCGTTCGCCCTCGTTGCCGCGCCGCCGACCTTCCTCGCCTGGTCGTTGACCGCGCTCGAATTGAGCTTCTGCGCCTGCTGGGCGTGTTTGTCGATGGCGTCCAACGATTTCGGACGGTCGTGCGACGGGTCGTCGAGCGTGCTCGGATTCCGCTCCGCGGTGGTCATCGGTAAATCCCCCTGGTTCCCGTCTTCAGTCCGATCAGTCCCGCTCGCGGGCGCCGCCGCGGAGGGTGTCGACACCCGCGGCTTCGTCGTTCCGCATGCGCTGGGCGGCGTTGGCCAACGCGTTCGACGCGGCGTCGACGAGCTTCGCGGCGGCCGCCAGTTCGGCGTTCACGCCGCGGTGGAAACCCTTCATCGTGGTCCCCGTGCTGGCCGCGTTCTTCAGGTCGCCGAACGCGCCACCGGGATCGCCGTCGCCCAGGTCCTTGCCCGCGCCGCTGTAGCCGTCCTTGAGCCCGCCGACCTTCTTGGCCAACGCGGCGATCTGCTCTGGATCGAATCGGCGAGTCATGAATGATCCCTCCAGTCCGGCGCCTGCGCGCGTGCTTGCCTGACCCACACTGCTCTACCGCGCACCCTATGAGTTCACACCCACGCGTGCGCACCGTTTCCCGAAACGCGATGACGCCGTTCGTGTACACCGACGCACCCGGCCGCGCGTTGGTTCCCGGAAGATTTCACCGGCATCCTCGGCGGCAAGATCTTACCCTCCCGGCGCCTGTGGACAGCGGGATACCGGACGGCCTGAGCTACTTTCCGTAGCCGGTTCTCACCCGGCCGGGTGGGGCTAGACCAAACCCAGTTCGCGGGCCCGGACGCCCGCCTGGAAACGGGACTCGGCACCCAGCGCCGCCATCAGCTCGGCCACCCGTCGCCGGTAGGTCCGCACACCGAGGCCGAGGCTCCGGGCGGCGGCTTCGTCCTTGACGCCGCTGCCGAGCAGGTCCAGCACCGCGGGCGCGAGCTGCCGGATCTCGGACACCTGCGCGTCGAAGGCGGCGAGGTCGGTCGCCGCTCGCCAGGTCGCCTCGAACAGCGAAATCACGCCCTGCACGGTTTCGGGCTGGGTGATGACGCTGTAGCCGCGCTGCCCGGCGACGCGGTCGCCTGCCAGGATGACGAGCCTGCCGTCCATCACGATCGTCTCGTTGACGTCCTCGGTCGAAATCCGGATCTGGGCTCCGAACCGGTCGCGGATCCTGGCGAGCTCCTGCGCGGTTCCCGGGTCGAGCAGCAGTCCGGCCCGGTAGATCTTGCGCACCCGGATCTCGCCGGCCCGGCGCTCGGCGGCTGCGGTGAGTTCGTCCGATCTGCGCTCGGCCACCCAGGTCGCGAGGTCGTTGGCGGCGCACGCCAGGTCGGTCACGGTCGAGAACAGGTGCCCGATCCGGCGGAACAGCTCCTCTTCGCCGCGCACGACGGTGACCGCATCGCCCGCCCTGGTGAGCCCGTCGCTCGTCCGCATGGCATCGATACTGCCCCACCCGCGACCGGGTGGCAGCTTGTTGCCATTTTCTGACTACGGACGGACCTGTCGCGACGCTGGTGGTCATGACGAACCTTCACGACAACGCCGCCGGTACCTGGCGGCTCGGCGACCTGACCGTCAACCGGCTCGGCCTCGGCGCGATGCGGTTGACCGGGATGCCGTGGGACGAAAAGCCCAAGAGCCGTGAGTCCGCGATCACCGTCCTGCGCCGTGCGATCGAACTCGGCGTCGACCACATCGACACCGCTTCGTTCTACTTCACGCCCACGCGCTCGGCGAACGAGTTGATCAGCACGGCGCTCCAGCCCTATCCCGAGAACCTCGTGATCACCACGAAGGTCGGCGCGGGCCGCTCCCGCGACGGCGAATTCTCCTTCGCACGCCCGGATCAGCTCCGCGGTCAAGTCGAAGAGAACATCCGGCAGCTCGGTCTCGACCACCTCGACGTCGTCAATCTGCGCTGGGGCGCCGCGATGGGCAAGGAGCCCGGCTCGGTGGCCGAACACTTCGGCGCGCTGGCGGAGCTGCGCGAGGCCGGCTTGATCCGCCATCTGGGTGTCTCCAACGTCGTGGCGGACCAGCTGACGGAGGCCCTGTCGATCGCTCCGGTGGTCTGCGTGCAGAACCGCTACGGCCTGGCAGACCGGGAGGACGACGCACTCCTCGACCTGTGCGGCGAGCACGGTATCGCGTTCGTGCCCTTCTTCGCCGTCACCACTTCGCTTCCCGGCGCCGCCACGCCCGACGCCGTTCCGGGGCAGGCCGAGGTCGCGAAAGTCGCCGCGGCACACGACGCGACCCCGGCGCAGATCCGGCTCGCCTGGACGCTGCACCGCGGCGCGCACGTTCTCGCCATCCCCGGGACCGGTGACCCCAGGCATCTGGAGGAGAACGTCGCGGCGGGCGGCATCCGGTTGAGCGAGGAGGAATTGGCGCTGCTCGACGGTGTCGGCGGCGGCTCCGTCGGGAGCTAGCGCGGGTGGGCTTTCGAGGTCGTGGGGTGGGCGCAAGGCCGGTCCGTGAAGGCCTCCTTGCCTACCCTGAAGGTAGTGAAGGAGGCCTTCACGGACTCCCCGGTCGCCACGGCCGCACCAGAAGCACCAGCAGTCACACCGACCGCGCGTGGGTACAAGGTGGTCGTTCCCGATGGGACGACACGCGTGATCCGACGGACGACACGCGAAACCCCCAAGACACGGACGTTAGAAGTCACGACCCGCCGCACTGGCGCCTCACCGGCGTATCCGGTGATCCACGGCGACCCAGTTCGTCTCCCAGGTCGTCCCGCCGTCGGCCGAGAACGCCTGCTCGAAACGCGCCTCGTCCGGGCCTTGCCGGAAGACGAGGAAGCGCACCTTGATCGGACGGCCGCCGAGCTGGTCGTCGCCGTGGAACTCGCCGACACCGTCGCGGAACCCGCCGTGGACCGAGGGGGTGAGCAGACCGTCGCGCATGTTGACGAAGGTCAGGCTCCACCGCCCAACCTGCGGTTCGTACAACCGCAGGTTGAGCGCGTCGATGCGCCCGTTCGGGCCCGAGACCTCGAATTCGAGGACGTTCGCCCGCCGGTCCATGAGCGGGCGGACGGTGCTGGTGCCCGCGAAGAGGAGCCATTGGTCGGCGGACTCCGAAAGCGGCTCGGCGAGCACCCGCACCGTGGAGCGCCAGGTGCCGATCTCCCAGTCGAACGCGCGTTGCCCATCGGGCGAAGTCGAAGCGGAGCCCGACGCGGCCGTGGCGATCAGCATCAGGGCCGAAAGGCCCACTGTGAGGATTCGTTTGTATGGCACGGTCATGGTCCGACTATCCGAGCGGAGGACGACCATGGACAAGAAGGCACCTGCGGGTAACCTTCCGCGTCCCAACCCGCTGCCCGGCTGCCCGATGGCCGCGGCGTTCGCCGCGATCGGCGGGAAATGGAAGCTGACCCTGGTGTACTGGCTGGCCCACGGCGAGTCCCATTTCGCCGGCCTCCGCCGCCGGGGCGCCCCCATCACGCCCAAGGTGCTGGCCGAGCAGTTGCGCGAACTCGAGGCCGACGGGCTGGTCGAACGCGTGGTGACCGGGCCCGTCCCGGCGCGCGTCATCTACCGGCTCACCCCTTACGGGGCCACGGTCCTGCCGGTGGTCGAGGAGGTCAGGGTCTGGGGAGAGACGCATCTCGAGCGCACCCGGGGCGACGCCGCGCCGAACCCGGCGATGAGCTGCGCCGAGTCGATCGGGTAGCGATCTCGCGTGCTCAGGGGCGGAACTCGCGTGCTCAGAGCCGGATCTCGCGTGCTCAGGGGCGGAACTCCGTGATCGGCGTTCAAGCACGCGAGTTCGGGGTTCGAGCACGTGAGTTCGGGGTTCAAGCACGCACTCCGGACCGGCGGGCGGCGGTCGCCGCCGCGAGGGTCTGGAGCACCTCCTGGGTGGCGGCGATGTCGATGCAGGCGTCCGTGATGGACTGACCGTAGGTGAGCGGCCGGTCGGGGTGGAGGTCCTGTCGGCCCGCCTTGAGGTTGGATTCGAGCATGACGCCCACGATGCCGCGCTGACCGTTCTTGATCTGTTCGGCGATCTGGTCGGCGACGATGGCCTGCCGCAGATGGTCCTTGCGGCTGTTGTCGTGACTGGCGTCGATCACCACGCGCCGGGGCAGTCCCGCGTTCTGCAGGGTGGTGAGTGCCGCGCGGACGGACGCCGGGTTGTGGTTGGGCGCGCTGTTTCCGCCGCGCAGCACGAGATGACAGTCCGGATTGCCGACCGTGTGCAGGATCGCGGGCAGGCCACTGGGGTCGACGCCGGGGACGACGTGGCGCGCTTCGGCGGCACGGATGGCGTCGACGGCGACGGTGACATCGCCGTCGCGGCGGTTCTTGAAGCCGACCGGCATGGACAGCCCGCTGGCCAGCATGCGGTGGTTCTGGCTTTCCACCGTGCGGGCGCCGATCGCGCCCCACGAGACGGTGTCGGCGAGGTACGCCGGGATGGTGGTGTCCAGCCATTCGCACGCGGCGGGCAGACCGCCCTCGGCGAGTTCGAGGAGCAGATCCCTGGCGATGCGCAGACCGCGGTTGACATCGCCGGTGCCGTCGAGGTGCGGGTCGTTGATGAGCCCTTTCCAGCCGCCGACCGTACGGGGCTTTTCGAAGTACACGCGCATGACGACCAGGAGATCGTCGGCGAACCGGCCGGCGAGGGCGGCGAGTCGGTCGGCGTATTCGAGTGCCGCCGCGGGATCGTGGATGGAGCAGGGCCCGGCGATCACGAGCAGCCGGTCGTCCGTGCCGTCGAGGACGCGCAGGACGTTTTCCCTGCCCTGCCGCACCGTGTCGGCCGCGTTGGCGCCGAGCGGCAGCTCGTGGTGCAGCAGGGCGGGCGTGACCAGCGGGACCATCCGGTCGATGCGCTGGTTGTCGAGTTCGACCGTGGCGAGGGTTGTCATCACAGATGTCCAGGGTTTCTGCCGGCACCGGGCGGAGGAAAGCCGGGATTTCCGGCCCGGACGGCGGTCTCGGGTGAACGAAGAAGCAAGCCCGGCATTATTCGCGCGAGAAATCTTCCATCCCGGAATCTTCCACCATTCGCCACGCGGAACAATGGTCCAACCCGAATTCAGCGACCGGTCCAGATCGGATCCCGTTTCTCGGCGAAGGCACGGGCTCCTTCGCTCGCGTCCACACTGGTCCGTCGCCGTTCTTCCCAGTGATACGAGGTTTTGAACGCTTCTTCGAGCGGGAGGTCGAGCGAGCGCAGCGCGGCCTCTTTGATCGCGCGGACCGAAAGCGGGGCGGCACGCACCAGGCTTTCGGTCCATTCGGCGACACATCGGTCCAATTCGGCGAACGGCACGACTTCGTTGACCAGCCCATGGTGAAGGGCCATAGCCGCGTCCATTCTGCGCCCGGTCAGCAGATAGCCCATCGCCACCTTCAGCGGCAGCTGCCGCGGCAACCGGAACACGCCACCCGCCCCGGCGATCAGGCCGAGCCGGACCTCCGGCAACGCGAAGACCGCCTCGTCGGAGGCGATGACGATGTCGCACGCGAGCGCCAGTTCGAAGCCACCGCCCAGTGCGTAGCCGTGCACCCGGCCGACCACCGGTTTGGACAGGGTGAACCGGTCGGTCAGCCGGGGATGCCCGGGCTGACCGCTGCTGCCGAACGTCGAAGCCTCGACGCCTTCCTCGGTCAGCCGCGCGCGTTCCTTGAGGTCCTGCCCGACCGAGAACGCGCGATCTCCCGCACCGGTCAGGACCACCACCCGGACGTCTTCGTCGGCTTCGACGTCGTCCCAGATGCCGGCGAGTTCCGCGTGCATCCGCCGGTCCATCGCGTTCAGCACTTCGGGCCGGTTCAGCGTCACGTACGCGACGTGGTCCTTCTTTTCGTACCGCACCGGGCTTTCGCTCATCGCGAGCCCACCGCGAATCCGCCCACCTTGCCGATCACGTCCGCGCCGTAGATGCGCAAAGCCTGCTGCAGCGCGAATTCCGCGATGTACCGGCGAAATTCCTCAGGTGGTTCCTCGGCAAGGTTCAGCATGCGCCGGTTGGCGGCCACGGCTTCCCCGTCGAGCCGGGCCAGCGCGCCGTCGATCGCCGCGTCCATTTCCTCTGGCGCGACGACCTCGTCGACGATCGACCGGGCGTCCGGCTCGTCCGCCCGGAGCTTGCGGCCGCTGAGGATCACCTGCCGGGCCACGCGAGGCCCGGCGATGCGGGAAAGCCGGAAGTTGGACACCCCGGGGATGATCCCCTCCTTCGCCGCCGGAAGGCTGAGGTACGCGTCGGACGCCGCCAGCACGTGGTCGAAGACCAGCAGCAGCTGGGTCCCGCCGCCGATGGCGAAGGAATCGACGGCCGCCATCCAGGGCTTGCCGGTGGACCTGGAGTGCCAGGAACCGTCCGTCAGCAGACCGCGGAAGATCTTCTGGATGTAGCCCGTTTCCCGCCGCAGGAGGAAATCGACGAGCGGGATCTCGCCGGCGCTGAGCTTCTTGAGGTTGATCCCCGCGCAGAACACCCGGCGCCCCAGGTACCGGGGATGGCTCATCACCCCGCCTCGCAACAGTCCTACCCGGACGGACGGATCGAGCAGCGTCAGATCGACCGCCGTCTCCATGTCGTCGACCTGCTGGGCGTCCTCGGCGTTCAGGCAGTCGTCGCGGCACAGGGTCAGGTGCGCGACGCCGTCACGGCGTTCCAGCCGGACGGCCTCCATCTCCACGACACCGGTCTCCAGGAATTCCGGGAGCAGCCGCTGCGCCCTGGCGGTGGGCCGGAGCATGGCGTCGAGCAGATGCGGGCCTGCCTCCGGCGCGCGCAGGATCCCGCGCAGGAAGATGCCCTGGTCGATCTCGCGTCCTTCCTTCTCCGCCTGCGGACGCGAACGCTCGGCCGCCATCTGCTGCTCCGAGGGCACCAGACCGGGGAAGGCGAGCGCGGCGGCCCGGACGAGTTCGTCGATGCGCAGGTACCGCGTCCGGCCGTCGGTGAGTTCGGCGTAGATCTCTTCGGCGTGCGCCGCGACGAAGGCCGTGCGCGCCGCCCGGATCTCGTCGTCGACCCGATGGGCCTCCCCCGCCAGGGCCCGGAGATCGAGCCCTGGCGCGCTGTCCGTCGTCACGACTTGGCTTCCCGCCGCAGGGCGCGATCCGCCGCGGCCAGGTGGGAACCGAGTGCCTCCTCGAAGGTGGTCGAGCCCGCTTCGAAGATCAGCTGGCGCCGGATCGCCGCCTCGGCGCCGTCCGGGCTACCCTCCAA
Organism: Amycolatopsis sp. NPDC043885; assembly: GCF_056435685.1. Classification (NCBI taxonomy): domain Bacteria; kingdom Bacillati; phylum Actinomycetota; class Actinomycetes; order Pseudonocardiales; family Pseudonocardiaceae; genus Amycolatopsis; species Amycolatopsis sp. NPDC043885. Next base: position 101,333 of record NZ_JBWKEA010000015.1, on the reverse strand, counting down.
AGAGGACAGTGTCGCGGCTGGTTCGCCGGACACCTCGTCGATCAGGTTGAGGGCGAGTGCCCGGTCCGTCCCGATCGGGGTGCCGAGCAGCACGGCCCGCCGGATGCCCGCCGCGCCCGCCTGCTTGGTGAGCCGGTACACGGTCATCCCCGGCCAGGTGCCGCCACCCGCCCAGGCGAGCCGCAACGTGGTGCCCGGCTCGGCGATCCGGACGTCGGCGGCGAGCAGGAGATCCAGTGCCATACCGGCGCATTCGCCCGACGCCACCACGGCCGTGAGCCTGCCGAGGCGTTCGAAGCGGCGCACCGCCCGCTCCCATTTGGACACCAAGCCGACCTCGAGTCCCTTCGCCCAATCAGCGGGCGGGGCGCCCGTGACGTGGACGGTCACCGGTCCCGGTTCACGCTGGTCCTCGGCACGGTCGCAGAGCGCGGCGATCTCCTCGACGGCCGCGGCGGACAGCGGACGGGAGCCGTCGAAACGCAGCACCAGGTCGCCCTTGTTTTCGTTACGCGTCACCATTGAATAAGCGCCATTTCGATTGTGGAGCCAGGCCCCATGGTCATGAGCACGCCGTAGTCCCCCGGGCGGGCGACGTCTTCGTCGGCGAGCCGCTCGTAGGAGAAGAGGAAGGAGCCGCTGGAGAGGTTCCCGTAGTCGCGGAGCACACCGGTGGTGTGGCGGACGTCGTACCGGCTCAGGCCGAGGTTGACGACGACCGCGTCGATCACCTTCTTCCCACCGGAATGCACCAGCCAGTGGCCGATGTCGCTGCGGCGCAGACCCGTCCCGGATAGGAGCCGGTCGATGACGATTTCGGCGTGCGCCCCGACCACGTAGGGAATCTGCGGGTCGAGGAAGAAACTGAACCGGTCCTGGTCACGGTCCCAGTCGTAGCGCATCGCGTCGACCGCGTCGGTGATGATGTAGCTGGCGAATTTCAGGACGCGCGGACCCGGCACGCGCCCGTCGCCGGAAACGAGCGCGAGCGCCGCGGATCCGTCGCCGAAGAGACTGTTGACCACCGCGGTCCGCATCGTGCCGTCCAGGGCGTAGGCGGCGGAGCACGCTTCGCTGCACAGGACGACGCCGAGTTCGCCAGGGTGCGCCGCGGACCAGCCCGCGACCACGTTGAGCGCGTTGAGACCGGCGTTGCAGCCCATGCCCACGATGTCCGACCGGCTGCAGTGCGGGTCGATGCCCAGCTCGCGGATGATCAGCGCGCTGAGGCCGGGGGTCAGGAAACCGGTCGAGGTGACACAGCAGAGGTGACGCAGGTCCGAAAGCGTCGCTCCCGCCGACTTCAGGCAGGCTTCGAGCGCGCGGCAACCCATGTCGACGGCGATCTTCTTGTGCTTGTCGAGCAGATCGCCCTGCGGCTCGGCCGCGCGTGCGCCGCCGGGCTCCTCCGGCGGCAGGGTGAGGAAACGCCGCTCGATGGCGCTGTTCAGGAAGACCGAGCGGATCTTGGGGTCTTCGATGCCGAGGATCTCGAGAAGTTCGGCTTGCGAGTAGGACGCCGAGGAGACCGCGGTCCCCACGCCGGCGAACCGGGTGATCTCGGTGAGTCCGGTGAGGACGGAAAGGTCCTCGGCCGGTTCGATGATGGCAGTCATCGGTACATCCACCCCCATGTTCTGAGCTTGCTCCGAAGCAGCTGCTTGACCTGCGCAGCGGGCATTGGTCTCACCTTTCGCGGATCTCAGTGGACATTTCCGAAATTAGGCTTCGCCGAACTCGATGGTCAACGCGTCCAAGCCCCTTTCGCGCCGGAAACCGTTACCGGCTCACGATTCGGGACCGGGGAATCGTGTCGCGAAAGCCACTTTCGGGACACGCGGCGGGCGACTGTCTCAAGTAGACCGGACGCGCAGTATTTCGGGCGACCTGTCCGTGAAGGCCTCCTTGCCTACCTTCAGGGTAGGGAAGGAGGCCTTCACTACGCCGCCGACGCCAAGCACTCACGGACGCCGGTAGATCGTCATGGAGTGGCCCACCCTCTCGACCGGCGTGCTGCCGGCGATCAACGCCGCCAGATCACCGGTGGCGCCGCCGCTCTGGCCGCCTCCACCGGTGCCGCCCCCGCCCATGGGGTCGTCGAAGGCGCCCAGGATCGCGGAATCCGACACGGCGAGCACCCCGTGCACCTGGTCCGCGGGGACCGTGAGCGGGTCGGCGGAGTCGATGCCGTAGTGGGACGGCAATCCGCTCCCCTGGTAGACGAGCCAGGTGCGCTCACCCGCGTAGTCCTTCTTCAGGCGGTCCGCCAGGCGGCCCAGGTCCTGCCCCCAGTCGACGTTCGAATCCAGCAGGTACCGATGGGTGTTCTCCGGGCCGCCGAACGCCTCGTTGGAGTACGGGAGGTAGTACGGGAACGTCATCAGCGAACTGACCGCGGCGAAGGCCACCACGAGCACCGCCGCCGCCTTCACCCACCGTCTCCGGACGACGACGACCGCGGCCGCCGCGACGGCCAGGAACATCGGCGCGAAGGCCAGGTACCGCACGCCGTTGTCGCGGACGATGACCATGGCCGTGGCCATCAGCAGGGCCGTCGGGAGGAGCACGTACGGCGCGGCCGGGCGCAGCCGCCGGACCGACAGCAGCACGGCGGCGCCCGCCAGCCAGATCGCCAGCGCGCCCAGCGGCGTCTTCACCAGCAACGCGGCGGGCCCGTAATACCAGAGCGATCCCGTGTAGTGCCTGCCGAACAGGAAATTGTGCCACACGTGGTCTTCGAGTTCGAACTGGAACCGCATGCCGTCCCGCAACGGCTGCGGGAACGGCAACCAGTCGACGAGGGTGCGCATTCCGTGCAGCGGTTGCATTCCCTCCGGCGTCTCCCAGCGCAGTCGCGGATCCACGACGAGGTAGGAGGCCCACACGACGGCGATCGCGATCAGCGCCATCCCGGCGGCCGCCAGCAGGCCGCGCCCGATCAGCAGCGCCGGGGTCTTCAGGTCGAGTCCGCGGGCACGGCGGGCGTGCCAGACGGACAGCACGGCCAGCGGGATCAGCACCGGAACCGCCACCAGGGAAAGCACTTTCGTGGCCGTGGCCGCGCCGAGGGCGAGCCCGGCGAGCGGGAGGTAGCGGCCTGGGCGGCGCCGGGCGCGCCACACCAGCCACACCGACGTCAGCAGGAAACCGGCCACCGGCACATCGAGCGTCGCCAGCGATCCGTGCGCGATGACGTCGGGTGAGAACGTGAACAGAGTGAGCGCCAGCAGCCCGCCGGCGCGGCCGGCCAGATCGGACGCGAACGCGAAGACGACCAGTCCGAACAGCAACGTCAGCAGGATCACCGGCAGCCGCGCGAACAGCATCAGCCGTTCCGGGTCGTTGCCCGCCTCGTAGACGACGTGCTTGCCGAGTTCCCACTCGTGGCCGGTGAAGCCGGGGGCGACCTTCGGATCGGTGAGGGCCACCCCGGTCGCGATGATGAGCTTGCCCATCGGTGGATGCTCGGGGTTGTACCGCAGGCTGTGCTCTTCGAGGTAGACCACCGCGGTGCCGACGTAGACCGGCTCGTCGATGGTCGGGGACTGTTCCACGGCGGTCGTGATCATCGCGAACGCCATCTGGCCGAGCAGGGCGATCACCGCGGCGGCCAGCAACCAGCGCTGGTGGCGTCGCGCCCAGGCGATGAACGGTTCTTTCCGGTCCGGAGTGTCCATTGACGGCTGAAGGCCATCGGTCGTCAAGTTCGGCGTCCTTCCCCCGGCGGACCGGTGCGCCCGGACCGCCCTGGATATCGATTACCCGGTCGGGCGCCCGCGCCTTCGAGGGCCATCACGGTCGGCGCCGCCGTTTCGGCGGCACCGAGTCGGGTCCGTGATGGCCCTCGTCGGCTGGGCGCTGAATGGAAGAGAAAGTCAGACGGAGAGCGGAAGAACGGACAGCCGCCGTTCGATTTCCAGGCTGGCGTTGTAGTCGGGGAGCATTCCCTGCCCCTCCGCCTCGGCGAGCGTGAGGGCCGCCGTGTCCCGTTCGGACAGGATCGGCACGACGTCGGTGTCGATCGGCAGGCCGAGCGCGGGGTCCAGGGGCGAGAGGGCGAGTTCGTTCTCCGCCACGTAGGGCGAGGAGATCATGTACGACATCACGGTGTCGTCTTCGAGCGCCACGAAGGCGTGGCCGACACCGACCGGGAAGTACATCGTCCGGAAGTTCTCCTGGTCCATCAGGACCGCGTCCCATTTGCCGAACGTCGGCGAGCCGACCCGGATGTCGACCACGATGTCCAAGGCCTTGCCGCGGGGGCAGTAGACGTACTTCGCGGTGCCCGGCGGGGTCACGGTGTAGTGGATACCCCGCACCACACCGCGTTTCGACCTGCTGTGGTTCGTCTGCGCCACCGGGAAGAGCGGGCCGCCGTGGGCCTCGATGAACGCCTCTTCCTGGTACGGCGAAACGAACAGGCCCCGGTCGTCGGGGAAGACGCGCGGGGTGAACTCGAGCGCGCCTTCGACGGCGAGTTTGCGTGCTTGCACGGTTTTGCTCCTGTGGTCAGAGGGTGGACAGCACTTCGCGGACCGCGTGGATGATCTTGTCCTGGAGGTCGGGCAAGAGCGCGGGGTACATCGGCAGCGAGAAGATCTCGCCCGCCAGCTTCTCGGTGACCGGGAGCGAACCCTTCTCGTAACCGAGGTGGGCGAACCCGGTCATGGTGTGCACCGGCCACGGGTAGCTGATGTTCAGGTGGATGTCGTACGCCTTGAGGCGTTCGAGGATCTCGTCGCGCCGCGGGTGCCGCACGACGTACACGTAGTACACGTGCTCGTTGCCAGGGACGGTCTTCGGCAGCTTCAGCTCGGTGTCGCCGAGGGCGTCCACATAGCGCTGGGCGACCGCCCGGCGGCCCGCCGTGTAGGCGTCGAGCCGCTTGAGCTTGCGCCGCAGGATCTCGGCCTGGACCTCGTCCAACCGGCTGTTGTGGGCAGGGGTCTCGACCGTGTAGTAGCGCTCCTCCATGCCGTAGTACCGCAGGCGGCGCAGCTTCGCGGCCACGGTCTCGTCGGAGGTGAGGGTCGCGCCGCCGTCGCCGTACGCGCCGAGCACCTTGGTGGGATAGAAGGAGAACGTGGCCGCGTCGCCGGTCGAGCCCGCGATCGTGCCGTTCTGCCGGGCGCCATGCGCCTGCGCGCAATCCTCCAAAAGGGACAGTCCGTGCTTCTCGGCGAGTGCCTTCAGCGGCGCCATGTCCACGCACTGGCCGTACAGGTGCACGGGCACCAGGCATTTGGTGCGTTCGGTGATCGCGGCTTCGACCTGGCCGGTGTCCATCAGGAAGTCGTCCTCGCGGACATCGACGAAGACGGGGGTCGCGCCCGTGCCGTCGATGGCGACCACGGTCGGGGCGGCGGTGTTCGACACCGTGATCACCTCGTCGCCGGGGCCGACGCCCAGTGCCTGGAGGCCGAGCTTGATCGCGTTCGTCCCGTTGTCGAGGCCGACGCAGTACCCGACGCCGTGGTACGCGGCGAATTCCGCTTCGAACCCGCGCAGGCTCGCGCCGAGCACGAGCTGGCCCGAGTTGAAGACCGTCTCGACCGCGTCCAGCAGGTCGACCCGTTCGGTCTCGTATTCGGCGAGGTAGTCCCATACGCGCGTGGTCATGTGCGAGCCTTTCCGTGAATTGGGGTGGTCAGCGCGGCGACGGTGCGACGCACTCCTTCGGGCAGTGAGATCTCCGGACGCCAGCCGGTGACCGCCCGGAACGGCGTGGAATCGATGGTGACGCTGCGAAGATCCGTCGACGGCGCGTGCGACGGAGGCTCGACACAGAGCACGTCCACCGGACCTCGCCCGGTGTGCTCGGCCATTTCCTTCGCCACGAGCCGGAAGACGTCGGCCAGCTGGTCTCCCCGGCCGGCGCCGAGCAGCCAGTGGCCGCCGACGAGTGCCTCCGGGGCGGCCAGTGCCGCGGTGAACGCGGCCGCGATGTCCTCGACGTGGACCAGGTCGCGGCGCACGGTGCCGTCGCCCCAGATGGTGAGGTCCTGCCCGTCGAGCGCGCGCCGCGCCATGGCGGACACGACACCGCGGTCCTGGTTCGCCCCCTCGGTCATCGTCTCGCCGAACACCGTGGGCAGCCGCAGGCTGATCCCGCGCACGCGGCCGTCGGCCGTGGCCTTCTTGAGGACCTGTTCCGCCGCCAGCTTCTGCTGGTCGTACGGGGTCCCCGGCTCGTCGGTCTCGCTCCCGTCGATCGGCTCGCGGGGCGGGACACCGACCTGCGACGCGGCACCGCCGTAGACCACGAGCGGCTTTCCGCCGACCACGTCGACGAGATCCCGCATCACGCCCAGGTTCACGCGTTCGGCCTCTTCGGTCTCGGCGACCCGCCAGCCGCCGTCCGCGAGGAGCAGGTACACGATCGCGTCCGAACCCGCGATCGCTTCGGCCAGCGCGGCGCGGTCGGTGAGATCGGCTGCGACGACGGTCGTCTCGGCCTGGCCTTCGGGCGGCGTGAGCCGCCTGCGCGACACCGCTCGCAACCGGATCGGTTGCCGCGCCAGCGCGCGCGTGACGGCCGAGCCGACGAAGCCCGACGCCCCGAGGACGGTGATCTGCTTCATTTCATGCCTCTCGTTGCGGCTGTGCTGACGCGGCGTTGATACAGGCGAGGAGGGTGCGGGCTTCGACGTTGACGTAGTGCCCGTGCCGGGTGAGCGCGGTGAGCTGGCCGGGGGTGACCCAGGCGTAGCCGGGTGGGGCCTCGACGGTGTCGTCCGCCTCGATCGCGAGATACCGGGCCCGGACGTTGAGGAAGCGGCCGCCCTCTTCGGAATGCATGGCCTCGTAACGGATCCGCCATCGCGGCGCGTTCAGCACGAAGTCCAGGAAGGGCGGACGGCCCTCCGCGGGCAGATGCGCGTAGTTCCGGGGCGTGCACTGGACGGTCGGCGCCAGTTCGACGGTGTCCAGGAACCCGCCGTCGGCGCGGGCGTGGACCAGCACGTGCGGCACGCCGTCGATCTCGCGGACGAGGAACGCGACCACACCCGTGCCGACGGATTCCAGCAGCGGCTGGGTCCAGCTGATCTTCTCGCGGTTGCTGCCTTTCACCGCGACCGCGAGGACCTTGAAGTACCGGCCGTCCTCGTGCTCGATCGCTTCGACACCCTGCTTCCAGCCGCAGACGTCCGTGAGCGGGATGCGCCGCGCGCGCACGTCGTGGCGCGAACGCTCGTTCGTGAACCAGGACAGGAGCTGGACGTCGGACAGCAGGGCGCCGGGAGTCTCGTCGTGGTACGGCAGACAGGACAAGACGCTCCTGGCGTTCATGTTGATCGTCTCGTCTTCGTGCATCAGCTCCGCGATCTGGCCGAGGGTGAGCCAGCAGAAATCGTCCCACATCGGCACGTCGTCGACGGTCTCGACGATCATGTTGCGATTGGACTTGCGGAAGAACCACGAGCCCTGCTCGGCCTGGAGGACGTCGACGATGATCCGTTCCGGGTCGGGCGGGGCGAAGTACTCGATCAGTTTGACGTTCGTGCCGCCGTGCGCCTTGGTGTAGTTGCTGCGGGTGGCCTGCACGGTCGGCGAGAGCTGCACCAGGTTCGGGTTCCCCGGCTCCATCTTGGCCTGCATGAGGAAATGCAGGACGCCGCCGAACTCCTTGGCCAGGATGCCGAGAATCCCCACCTCGGGCTGTTTGATGACCGGCTGCCGCCATTCGCGGTACGGGCCGTCGCCGTGGGGGCCGTCGGCCTCGACCACGTGCAGCCCCTCGATGGCGAAGAACCGTCCGCTGCTGTGCACGAGGTTCCCGGTCACGTCCTCGAACCGCCACTGGTCGAGCTCGGCGAACGGAATGCGTTCGACGTGGAAGATGTTGGCCTCACGGCGTTCGTCGATCCACAGGCGGACGTCCTTGGTCGGCATGTGGACGCCGTCGGTCGTCGCGGCCGACAACGCGATGCGGTCGGCGTGGTCGCGGCCGGCGCGAGGGCGCACCGTCACGGGTGCGAGAAGAGGCAGCATGGACCTCACCTTTCGTAGGCGGTCGTGGGGGGGGGGGGGGGGTGGGAACCCAAGCGCCCCCCCCCAACCCCCGTGCCAAGTGCTCCACCACCCGAACACGGAC
>NZ_JBWKEA010000015.1:3978-93228 GCF_056435685.1 Amycolatopsis sp. NPDC043885 | reverse complement strand
ACACCCGGTGGGGGGCGGAAAAGGGGAAAGGGGGCCCCCCCTTTTTGGGGGGGGGTGGGGGGGGGGGGTTGGGGGAAAACCCCAACCCCCCCCCCACGACCCGCTGTACCGAGTGCTCAACCGCCGGACCGCGGCCACCGAATCGCAGCCGGCCAGGCCCATCGCGTTCCGGAGTTCGACGGCGAGCAGGTCGAGCACCTGCCGGGCGCCCTCCTGGCCGTCCGCGGCCAGCCCCCACATGAACGGCCGTCCGATCAGGACACCGGACGCGCCGAGCGCGATCGCCTTGAGCACGTCCCCACCGGTCCGGATCCCGCCGTCCAGCAGCACTTCGCAGCCACCGGAGACCGCGTCCGCGATCTCGCCCAGCATCGCGATCCCCGGTACGGCGCCGTCCAACTGACGGCCTCCGTGGTTGGACACCACGATCCCGGCGGCACCCGCGTCGACGGCCCGCACGGCGTCCTCGACCGCGAGGATCCCCTTGAGCACCAGCGGAAGGTCCGTGTGCGCACGAACGGCCTCGACGGAGTCCCAAGTGGCCGGGGCGAACTCGCGCGCGGTGTGGTCGGCGACGGCCGAAAGCCCTTCGGTACGGCGATGCGCGGCCGCACCGGCGTCGAAGTTGGCCGCCGTCACCGATTCCGGCAACGCGAAGCCGTTCCGCATGTCCCGCAGCCGCCGTCCCATCCACGGCACGTCGACGGTGAACACGATCGCCTCGCAGCCGGCGTCCTCCGCGCGGCGCACGAGTTCCAGTGACCGCTTTTCGTCGCGCAGCCAGTAAAGCTGGAACCACGGCCGTCCACCGACGGCCGCGACCTCCTCCAGCGGCACGCTGCTGAGCGTGCAGATGGTGTACGGCACGCCGGCGTCCCGCGCCGCCCGCGCCGCCGCGAGTTCGCCTTCGGGATGGAACAACCGCTGGTACGCGACCGGCGCGACCGCCACGGGGAGCGCGGCGCGTCGGCCGAGAACCTCGGCCTCGGTGGTGCCGCCGGAGAGCTCGCGCAGCATCCGGGGGATCACGAAGATCCGCTCCAGCGCGGTGCGATTGGCCTCCAGCGAGGACTCGGCCCCGCTGCCCCCGGCGAGGAAATCCCAGATCTCGCCGGGGAGGACCGCCCGGGCGGCACGTTCGAGGTCGTCCAGGCAGAGGTGGGTCATCGCTGGGCGGGGCCGAGCTTGCTCTGCCCGGTGCGCTCCAGCTCCACGGCTTCGTACAGGGCCTTGATGTTGGAGCTGCCGAACGTGCCCGCGCCCTGGCGTTCGATGATCTCGAAGAAGATCGTCTTGCGCGGGTGGGTGGAGGCGGTGAAGATCTGGAACAGCTGGCCGCCGTGGTCCTCGTCGGCGAGCAGCTTCGTCTCGCGCAGGTCGTCCAGCGAGTGCGTCTCCAGCTCGATCCGCTCGCCGAGCAGGTCGTAGTAGGCGTCCGGGGTCTTCAGGAACTCCACGCCACGCGCGGAAAGCTCCTTGACCGCGCGGACCGCGTCGGGGCTGGTGAACGCGATGTGCTGGACGCCGGAGCCGTGGTGCTCCTTGATGAAGTCGTCGATCTGGCCGGGGTCGGCGGTCTTGTCGGGCTCGATCAGGGTGAGGGTGACCGCACCCGACGTGCTCTGCACGACGGTGGAGTTCATCGCCTGGGCACCGACCACGATGTGCTCTTCGAAGATCTGCTTGAAGCCGAGGGCGCGCTCGTAGAACGCCACCGTGGCAGCGAGGTCCCCGGCGTTCAGGCAGACCGCGAAGTGGTCGATCTCGTTCAGGTCCACGCCGCCCTTGCCACGGAAGGCTTCCGGCGATTCCTCGGTGTCGTCGCTCTGGATCAGGGTGTGCACCACATCGCCGAAACCGCTGACGGTGGCCGTGACGACCGAGTCCGCGCGCTTCTCCGGCTCGCGGATGGGCTGCGCGCCCGCCTTCACCGCGGTCTCGAAGGCCGCCGCCACGTCGGGAGTGCGCAGCGCGATGTCCGCCACGCCTTCACCGTGGGTCTGCAGGTAGGTCGCCCCCGGGTGCCGGTCGGACAGCGGCTCGGTGAGGACCAGCGCGATCGCGGCGTGCCGCAGCGTCACGCTCCGGTGGTCCTCCGACCGATCCGTGGCGGCGACGGAGAAGTCGTACTTGTCCATCCAGCCGGACGCGGCGGCCTCGAGGTCGGCCACGTACATTTCCACATAGTCGATCTCGAAATTCTGCGTGCTTTCGTGAGAAGACAAGACATTCCTCCGTGGAATAGATGTGATCCTCAGGAACAGGATGGCGCGAAGCCAAATCCGCATCAATGGTGTCCGCTTGACAGTTCAGTCCAAATAGGACTGTCAGTGTCCGGTGAACCGCACCGGGAGTTCCCGGTAGCCCTGCACGACGACCGCCCGCAACCAGGACGGCTCCTTCGTCAGCTCCACTCGCGACACTCGCTCGGCCACCTCCCGCAGCACGACCGCCAGCTCGATCCGCGCGAGCGCGGACCCGAGGCAGTGGTGCATACCGTGCCCGAAAGCGATGTGCCGATTGGGTTTCCTCCCCGGCCGGAACGTGTCGGGGTCGTCGAACACGGCGGGATCCCGGTTCGCCGCGGGCAACCACGCCACCACCGGCGTACCCGGTCCGAGGTCACGGCCGTTGATGGTGACCTCCCCGGTCGTCACGCGCAGGACGTGCATCGCGGGCGAAGACCAGCGCAAGACCTCGTCCACGACGGTGTCGACGTCCACGTCCCCGCCCCGCACCTGCGCCAGGAGCCCCGGCACGGTGGCGAAAGCGTGTACCGCGCCGGTGATCGCGTGCCGCGTCGTCTCGTTGCCGCCGATCAACACGTTGTCGCAGTTGAGCAAGACGTCGTCGATCGACAGCTCGTCGTCGGAAAGCAGTGTGCTGACGAGGTCTTCACCGGGGCTCGCGCGGCGCGCGGAGATCAGCTCGTCGAAATAGACGAGGATCTCGGTATGCGCCTGACGCGGGGTCATCCCGTCGAACAGCTCGTCCTCGCCGCCGAACGCGTGGTTGGTCAGGTCGATGAGCATGTCCTGATCCTCGGCGGGCACACCGAGGATTTCGCAGACGACGGCGGCGGGGATCCGCGGGCCGATCGCCGCGGCCACGTCGCACACGTCGCCGTCGAGCACCCGGTCCAGGACGCCGGTCACCTCGGCCCGCACCCGCTCCGAGAGCTTGCGCGCCGCCGCCCTCGAAAGCAGCGGCCCGACCAGCTTGCGCAATTTCCGGTGCTGATCCTGTTCGGAGACCACCATCATCTGGCCACCCGAGTTGTCGGGGTGGTCGCGGTCGAAGCCGATCATCATCCCGTATTCGGAGGTGAACGGGGCCGACGGCCCGAGCACCGCGGCGCACGCCCTATGCGAGAACACGGACCAGAACCCGCCGGGTGAGCTGCCCGGCTCGCTCCACACCATCGCGTCTTCCGCCGCGTATTCACGCCACCGGTCGTGCCGCTCCAAAGTCGTGTAGAGGTCGGGATTTCCGAGGTCGACGGCTGTCGTCGTCTGCATGAATGGTCTCCAGGTCAGGTGTGTGCGCCGTCGAGCACCTTGGCCAGCCGGGCCACCGTCGGAGCGTCGAAGAACGCCTGCACCCTCAGCCGGATCTTCAGGCGTTCCCGGATCCGGCTCACGAGCCGGGTCGCGAGCAGCGAGTGGCCGCCGATCTCGAAGAAGCTGTCGTCCACGCCGACACTGCTGACGCCGAGCACTTCGGCGAACAGCTCGACCAGGATGATCTCCGTCGGGGTGAGCGGTTCCCGTCCCGCCGCCGCGCGCCCGGCGTGCTCCTCTTCGGGAGTGGGCAGGGCGACCCGGTCGATCTTGCCGTTGGGCGAGACCGGCAGGCTCGGCAAGCCGACGATCACGTCGGGCACGAGATATCCGGGCAGTTGCGCGCGAAGCGGCGTCAGGAGCCGCTCGGCGGGGACGCGCTCGCCACCGGCGCCGACCACATAGGCGACGAGCCTGTTCTCGTGCTCGGTCACCACCGCCTGGGCCACCCCGTCCACCGCCAGCAGCGCGGCCTCGACCTCGCCCGGTTCGATCCGGTGGCCACGCACCTTCACCTGGTCGTCGACCCGGCCGACGAAGACGTACTGGCCGTCCGGACGCGTGCGGACCCGGTCTCCGGTGCGGTACATGCGCCCGCCCGGGTCACCGAAGGGATCCGGCAGGAACCGTTCCGCGGTCGCGGCCGCTCTTCGGAGGTAACCGCGGGCCAGGCCGGGGCCCACCGCGTACAGCTCGCCGACGTCGCCGTCCTCGACCGGCCGCAGCCGATCGTCCAGGACGTAGGTGCGGACACCGGTGATCGGCCTGCCGATCGGCGGCGTCTCCTCACCGGTCAACGGCTCGCTCGCGGTGACCGCGACCGTGGTCTCGGTGGGGCCGTAGGCGTTGATCATCACGCGGTCCACCGCCCAGCGTTTCGCGACCGGGGCCGGGCACGCCTCGCCGGCGACCAGGAGGGTCAGCCCGGCGGGCAGGCCGCCCGACTCCTCCAGCGGCGCCAGCGCGGACGGCGGCAACGTGACATGGGTGATGCGCTGGTCGCGCACCAGCCGGGAAAGCGGCTCGCCGGGGACCAGGTCCGGCGCGGAAGCCAGCACCAGGCAGCCACCCGCCTGCCAGATCGGCCAGAACTCGGCGACCGCGGCGTCGAAACTGGGCGAGGCGAAGGCCAGCAACCTGCTCTCGGGCCCCAGTTCCTGACGGCGCACGTAGTCGTCGGCCAGGTTCGGGATCCCGCGGTGCGTGACCAGCACACCCTTCGGCCGCCCCGTCGAACCGGAGGTGTAGATGACGTACGCCGGGTGGTCCGGGCGCAACGGGCCGAGGCGGTCCTGGTCGTCCAGGTTCGGCTCGGACGGTCCGGGTTCCCGTTCCACGCTCAGGACGACTGGGGCGCCGGCCACGTCCTGCCCCGGCAGGCACAGCAGGCAGTGCGCCGCCGCGTCGTCCAGCATCTGCCGCTTGCGCTCCTCCGGATAGTCCGGGTCGACCGGCACGTACGCGGCGCCGGCCTTGTGCACGGCCAGGATCGCGATGACGAACTCGATCGACCTCGGCATCGCCAGCGCGACGAGCCGCTCCGGACCGACACCGTGCGCGACGAGCCGCCGGGCGAGCCGGTTGGCCTCCCCGTTCAGCTCGGCGTAGGTGAGGGTGGTGGTGTCCATCGCCACCGCCTGCCGATCCGGCAGCACGGCCGCGGTCGCCTCGAACAGATCGGGTGTCGTGGCCGCCGAAAGGACGGTCATACGGTCTCTCCCAGTGTCTCGCGCGATCCGGCGCGGAGGAACCGGATCAGCTCGCGGTTCACCGCTTCCGGGTTCTCCAGGTAACCGAAATGCCCGCACTCGGGAATCGTGCGGTACGTCGCGCCGGGGATCGCGGAGGCCAGCTCCAGTCCGCCGGCCGGGGGCGCCACGAGATCGTGCTCGAACGAGATGACGTGACAGGGCACCTTGATCGCCTTGTAGGCGTCGAGGCGGTCCGGCAGCGCGCTCACCAACAGCTGCGCCCGGACGCCGGGCCCCCAAGCACTCGACGCCGCGAACAGGTCGAGCCAGTCGGCCGCGACGTCGTCGTCGGCGAGGGTCGCGGGGCCCAGGTTGTGCATGGCACGGACGGCGGCGAGGAAACCCGGCGGCAACTCGATGCCCTGCTCGATCAGCTTCGCCTCGCCCTCGGCGAGCTCCCGCTGGACGAGACTGCTCTTGCCACAGGCGGCCATCAACACGACCGAATCCAGCAGTTCCGGTTGGGCGAGCGCGAGTTCCTGCGCGATGTACGAGCCCATCGACGTCCCGATCACCCGGCAGGGCACCGCGTCGAGGTACTCGATCAGGGAGGCCACGTCGTCGACGAGGTCCGCGATCGTGAATCCGCCCGCGCCGTCGTCGCTCGGCGGGATCCCGCGGTTGTCCATGGTGATCACCCGGAAACCGGCGGCACGGAGCGCGGGAACCTGATGCAGGTCCCACACCGAACTCGGCGCACCGGTGCCGGTCAGCAAAAGGACCGGCGGGCCGTCACCACAGTCGTTGTAGGACAACCGGATCCCGTTCTCGGTTGTCATCAGCATGATGCTCCTTGAGGGAAAATGACTGCTGCGCCGCGATGAGATGGTGGGACGCGGATACGACCGTACCTTCGGGGATCGAGTGTCTGGAGGATTCGGCGATGGACATTCTCCGGAAATGGCGTCCACGGCCCGTTCTTGACACCTCAACGGCGTATGGAAATCCTAGTATTCATGGATTCAAACGGTCTGTCCACTCACTTGAACGTGGAAACGCTGCATGGATCGCTCACCGATCCGGCCATCTCGTCGATGAATCTGCTCAACGAACTGATCGACGAATACCCTGTGGCCATTTCCATGGCGGCAGGACGGCCGTACGAAGAGTTCTTCGACATCCGGCTCATTCATGAGTACATCGACGCCTATTGCGCGCATCTGCGCGAAGATCGAAAACTGGACGAGGCGGGGGTGACCCGCACGCTCTTCCAATACGGCACCACCAAGGGCGTCATCGCCGATCTCATCGCCAGGAACATCGCCGAAGACGAGAACATCGACGCCGCCCCGGAATCCGTCGTCGTCACCGTCGGCGCGCAGGAGGCCATGTTCCTGGTCCTGCGCACCCTGCGGGCGGGCGACCGGGACGTGCTGCTCGCCCCCGCCCCCACCTACGTCGGGCTGACCGGGGCCGCGCTGCTCACCGACACCCCCGTGTGGCCGGTGCGCTCGACCGAGAACGGCATCGACCCGGACGACCTCGTCCTCCAACTGAAGCGCGCCGACGAGCAGGGCAAGCGGGTGCGGGCCTGCTACGTCACCCCCAACTTCGCCAATCCCACCGGCACCAGCATGGATCTGCCTTCGCGCCACCGTCTCCTCGACGTCGCCGAGCAGAACGGGATCCTGCTCCTGGAGGACAACGCGTACGGGCTGTTCGGCTCCGAGCGGCTGCCGTCGCTGAAATCCCTCGACCGGTCGGGCTCCGTGGTCTACATCGGCTCCTTCGCCAAGACCGGCATGCCCGGCGCCCGCGTCGGCTTCGCGGTGGCGGATCAGCGGATGGCCGACGGCGGCCTGTACGCCGACCAGCTTTCGAAGCTCAAGGGCATGCTCACGGTGAACACCTCGCCGATCGCCCAAGCCGTGATCGCCGGGAAACTGCTGCTCAACGACTTCAGCCTCACCAAGGCCAACGCGCGGGAAATCGCCATCTACCAGCGCAATCTGCAGCTGACGCTGGGCGAACTCGACCGCAGGCTCGGATCGTGCGCCGGCGTCAGCTGGAACACCCCGACCGGAGGATTCTTCGTCACCGTCACGGTCCCGTTCGTCGTCGACGACGAACTGCTGGAAATCGCCGCTCGCGACCACGGCGTGCTGTTCACCCCGATGCACCACTTCTACGGCGGCAAGGGCGGTTTCCACCAGCTCCGGCTTTCGATCAGCCTGCTCACTCCGGAACTGATCGAAGAAGGCGTCGCGCGGCTCGCTGCGCTCATCGGGCCGCGGCTTCCCTGAGGTCGCGCTGATAGGTGAAGGCCCCCATCCCTCGGTTCGGGATGGGGGCCTTTCTTGCTTTTCGGGGAGGCAGCGGGTGTTGCGACCGGCCTTCACGTACTTCGAAATGAGCTGCCATGGCGCGCAGGGGACGTAACTCGCGTGATTGAGCACGTAACTCGCGTGATTGAGCACGTGACTCGCGTGATTGGAGGCGGCCCGTCTCTGATCACGCGAGTTACGCCTCTAATCACGCGAGTTACGCCTCTGATCACGCAAGTTACGTCCCTGGGCCCCGATCGGGGGCCAGGTTGCGTGTCCCTGTTTCCCCACACCGCCGCCCTTACCCGGTCACGGCTTAGTACCGGTCACCAGCGCGTGCTCGAACGGCAGCTCCACCGAGCGGACGTCGACGCAACCCACCGACTTGAGCCACGCCGAGGCCTCGGCCTGCGGCCAGGCCATCCCGCGTCCGGTGGCGAGGATGTTGAGGTACAAAGAAAGCCGCGCGGAAAGCGGCCCGCCGGTCTCGTCGTCCGCGGCCGCGAAGCCGTAGATCGAGATCTTCCCGCCGGACGGCAGCACCTCGTAGGCCTTGGCCAGCAGCATGACGGACTGCTCGGCCGTGAAGGTGTCGAGCACATGACTGAACAGGGCGTGGTCGGGGCCGTCGGGGAACGCGTCGGTCAGCAGGTCGGCCGGGTGCAGGGTGAGCCTGTCGGTGACCTCGGCGGGCACGCGCTGTTCGGCCAGCTCCACGCTGCTCGGCAGGTCGAGCAGCGTGGCCTTGAGGCCGGGGTTGGCCTTCAGCAGGGCCGCCGCCGTGGTGCCGTCGCCGCCGCCGACGTCGAGCAGGTGCCGCGACGACTTCACGTCGATGTGCTCCAGCAGCCCCGGCATCGTCTGCAGCGAGAACGCCGACATCGCCGTGTAGAAGATCCGCGCCTTCTCCGGGTCGTTGCCGAGCCGCGCGTACAGCGTGTCCCCCGGGCCGTCGAGGGCGTCGAGGGCCTCGTTGGTGCCGGCGCGCAGCGCGGAGGTCATCCGGGCGAACGCCGGGTAGTAGATGGTCTTCCAGCTGAGCAGGATGTGCTGCCAGCTCTCCGGTCCGCTCGTGGCGAGCAGTTCGGTCGCGACCGGGTGGTTCACATAGTCGACGCCCCGCTTCTCGATCAGGCCCGTGGTGGTCAGGGCGAGCATCAGCACCCGGAGCTTGTGCGGCTCCAGCCCGGTGAACTCACCGAGTGCCGCCGCGTCGGCGCCGCCGCGCTCTTCCAGGAAGTCGAAGATGTCCAGCTCGATACCGGACACCACCGCGTTGAACAGGGCGGGACCGTTGGCGATCAGCTGAAAACGACGGTGAACCTCGGTGGAGTCGAGCGATTCCTGCATCGGCAGATTTCCTTTCCGGCCGGCGGAGACTTCCGCAGACGTTGAGAACGACACCGGCCCGCCTCAGAAGGAGCCGGACGCCGGTCCGGCATTGGCGTCGAAAGAGCTGCCGGAGTAATCGGGATGGAGTACGGAGAAGGCATAGGTGGCGGGCGCGGCGATCATCGCCGCGACACCGAGGACGAGAGCGGCGGTGACCAAGGACTTCGACGCGTTCTCACGCATTCGGGCCACGATCAGCACGACGAGGGCGGCCACCCCGATCACGAGCGTGCCCCATTTCGCCCACGGCAGGAAGTTCGGGTAATGGGACCACAGCCAGGCGCCCCAAGCCAGCTCCGCCGCGATGGCGATCGGAAGGATCCAGCCCTGCCTGCCGCCGTTGTGGTACGCCCGCCAGAAGGTGACGATGCCGAGCGCGGAAAGCGCCGCGATCGCAGGGGCGAGAGAGGCCACGTACGCGGTGTGCGCGACGGCGCTCGCGCTGAACACGAAGAGGAAGGTCACCAGCCAGACGCCCCACATCACCAGCCCGCCGCGCACCGGATCGGTGCGCTCGGCGCGGCGCCACCACCAGAGCCCGCACAGCAGGGACAGCAGGGCGAGCGGGAACAACCAGGCGATCGCGACGCCGAGGTGACCGTCGAGCAGTTTGGTCGCCCCCATCGGGTCCGCCCGTGTCTCCATTTTGGACTCATCCGGCTGCGGACCGCCAGGGCCGACAGGCTGGCCGCCTTCGGCCTTCGGGCCGAAGTCCCCGTTCTGTTCGTCCTGGTGCTTGGTCCCGAAGTTCCCGTTCTCGTCCAGCCCCTGGCCACCGCCGGGGCCTTGCGGATCCCCGGGACCACCCTCCGGCCCGCCGGGGCCGTCACCCGGACCGCCCTGAGGACCGCCAGGGCCACCAGGGAAGTCGCCAGGTCCGCCACCGGGACCACCCGGGCCGAGCGACGGAAGGCCACCGCGGCCGTTGGGGTCCTCGGCGCCGGGCAGGTGGATGCCGACGCGGCCGAGACCGTTGTAGCCGAACACCATGGCGAACGCGCTGTTGTTCGTGGTGCCGCTGATATGCGGCCGCGAGCCGTCCGGGGTGAAGGTGTAGAGCGCGATCCACGACAGCGACACCGCCAGCGTCACCACACCGGCGAGCGCCAGGTGCTTCACCCGGCGGCGCAGCTCGACCGGGGCGCTCAGCAGGTAGCCGATCGCCAGCGCGGGCAGGATCATCCACGCCTGCACCATTTTCGCCTGGAAGCCGATACCGACCCAGACACCGGCCCAGACCAGCGACCGGAGCCGCGCCTCGAGAACGGCGCGCTGGTAGGCGTCGACGGCCAGCACCAGGCACAGGGTGAGCAGGCCGTCCTGCATGCTGTGCCCGAACATGGACGCGAGGACGGGGGTGAGGGTGAAGATGCCCGCGGCGAGCAGGCCGGGCACCACGCCCGCCCAGCGCCGCACGACCCGGTACAGCACCAGTACCGAGATCACGCCCTCGATCACCTGCGGCAGCGCCAGCGACCATTCGTGGTAGCCGAAGATCTTGGCCGAGATGGCCTGCGGCGCGAACGATCCGGCGAGTTTGTCGAGCGTGTACGTCGCCCCCGGGTCGACGGTGCCGTAGAAGAACGCCTTCCAGCTCTCGGACATGCTCTTGGCCGTGTCCGAGTACAGCGGCGCGAAGTCGACCCTCGGCAGGTTCCAGGCGTAGAGCACCAAGGCCACGAAGGCGATGCCCAGCAGCGCCGGCCGGGCCCACCGCGGCTGATCGGCGGGTGAGCGCCAGAACGCCCAGCGGCCGCGCACACCCTCGGGCGCGGGGTCCAATGACGGTGACGGCAGATGGGTGAGTGTTGCGGACACTCCGGTACCTCCGGGCGTGATACGGCGGCTGTCGCGGATTCGCTTAACCGTTGTTGTCGTCGAGGAGAACGGGCCAGGTGGTTTCGCCGAATCCGCCCCGCGGCGAGTTCTTCCGCGCGTGCTCGTCCAGCCTTGCGAACAGATTCTTGTTCCTGCCGTTGAGCATTGTCAGCTGGGAAGAATAGCACTCGACCGCTTCTTGTTTCCGTTTCCAAGTCTCCGTGGTGGCGGACTCGAATTCGGAAGTGCCGAGTCGGAAACCGGCGGGGAGTTCGATCGTTCCCGGTTTGAACATCGAATAGGGAAGGTCTTCCCACAACCGTATCGGAACGTTCTTCGCGCGCGCGGCGGACAAGGCAGCGTCACGGGTGGCCAGGTTGTCGGGATGGTCGACGACGGCCGCGCACGTGACGATCAAGGTCGGCTCGAACTCGGCGACGACCGCCTCGATGTCGTCCTTGATGTCGGCGACGAGGCCGTCGTCGCCCGGTGAATCCTGGGCGACCGCGAGCTTTTGCCCGCCCTCCACGTGATCGGTGAGCCACCGGCCGTCCGGCAGCCTCCGGTAGATGGAGTCGAGGAACCGGCCGTGCCGGTACGCCAGCCCCAAGTGGGCGAGCGCGGCGATGTCCTCGTTCCGGCGATGGAGCGGCGCGTCGTCCTCCGGGGAAAGACCCCAGACCGCGTGCATTCGCTCCGCCGCCGCGGAATAGGGAGGCGGAGCCGTTCCGGCGAAGACCGTGTTGACGAGTACCTCCGCGCCGTCCCGCGCCGCTTGGGCGAGGCTCGCGCCGAGGGAGAGGACCGCGTCGTCCAAATGGGGGGATATCGCCAGCAGCCGGGTCGCGCCGGGGCCTGGAAGCATGGTGCTGATTTTGGTTACCGCCTTGTCGCGCTTCAACTGGTGAGCCTGGACAGAGCCTGCGGCTCGTGAGTGGTAAGGACGGTTAGAACCGTCCTTACCACTCACGAGCTCAACACGTAACCGCGGCGCGCACGAGTTCTGCTGCCACCGTCGTCCCGTCGGTGCGGATCGCGCCTGCGATGGTTTTCGCGCGTGCCGAGGTTTCCGGGGCCAGCGCCGTGACGAGCGCGGTGGACAAGGATTCGACCGTCGGGTTCGGGCCGTCGTGCGCCACCCCGATGCCCAGTTCGGCCACCTTGGCGGCGAAATGCGGGTGGTCCGCGATCTGCGGGACCAGGATCTGCGGGACCCCCGCCAGCGCCGCCACATGCGTCGTACCGGTGCCTCCGTGATGGACGGCGGCGGCCACCCGGCCGAACAGCGCGCGCAGGTTCTCCTCGCCGACGGCCAGGCAGTCGGCGCCGTCGTCGGGCAGCGTCAAACCGGCCCAGCCGAGGGAAAGGACCACCCGGCGCCCCTGGGCGCGGATCGCCTCGACGGCCACCTTCGCGATGTCGACGGGGGCAGGCGAGCAGCCGAAACCGACGTACACGGGCGGCGTGCCGGCCTCGAGGAATGCTTCCAGCTCCACGGAAAGCGGACGATCGTCGGGCTCGATCCAAGCGCCGGTCTGGACACCGCCATCCGCCGGTGCCAGCAGCGGGTCCGCCGCCAGAAAGGGCTTGTCGGTGGCGCTGAAGTCGTACAGGTTCTTCACCGGCGGGAGACCGATCGCGGCGCGCAGGTCGTTGAGCGCGCCGCCGAACATCCCGTCGGCGCCGTTGTTGTACATGCCCCGGTGTTCTGACGACGGCACGAGCACCGGCGAGGGAACGACGTAGAAGTACGGGATGCCCAGTTTCTCGGCCACCGAACGGACACCGATCGCGCCGGACAGCAGGCCGGTCGCCACCACCGCGTCACAGCCTTCGGCGGCCGCCGGGATCTTGTCGAACTGCTCGGCGATCCCCGCGATCGCGGCCTCGGGCGATTCGGGCGGTCCACCCAGCGCGCCCGCTTCTTCGAGCACGGGCTTGCCGACGACGACGTGCGGCACGCCGACCTCGGCCAGCCGTCCGGTGTAGTCGGGAGGCGCGCACATCCGCACCTCGTCACCTTGCTCGCGCAACCGCAATGCCAGTGCCACCAGCGGTTCGACCTCGCCGCGGGTTCCGTACGACCAAAACAACACGCGCATTTCGTATCCCCTGGTGTACTTCAGCGCCGGACCGCGGCGATGCCGACCGTGGCGTAGTTGATGGTGAACGACCCACCGATTTCGTCGATGGCCGAACCGAGATACGCCAGGAACCGGGCGCGCGCGTCCTCCGCGAGGTGGTTGAGCCCGCCCTGCGTCGGGATCTGGTCCAGCCATTCGTCACGGGTGCAGACGCGCGACCACTCGAAGCGCAGTTCCTCCGGCACACTGAACGCGCCGGTCCGGAGGATGCCTTCGGCGGCCTTCACGTACTGCTTGGCGTAGACCTGCTGGACGTATTCTTCGACGTCTTCGTCCTTTTTGGACGGCGGCTCGAACTTCACGTCCGGCATGGCGTGCCGGTATGCCTCGCCCTGCGCCGTCATGACGGCTTCCGGGAGTTCGAAACCGTTGTCGAACAACGCGATCAGCCCGTGGGGGGCGAGCACCTCCGCCACCTTGGTCGCGCCCGCGAACGGGTCCACCCAGTGCCAGGCGGTCCCCGAGGTGACCGCGTCGAAGGTGCGGCCCGCCGGGTCCCAGTCCTCGAACTTGGCGACCTCGACGTCCAGCCCCCGCCTGCGGGCGACCTCCGCCATCCGCGCGTCCGGCTCGACGCCGAGCACCGTGCAGCCCGCCGCCTGGAACGGGCGGGACGAAAGGCCGGTACCGCAGCCGACGTCCACGAAGTTCTTGCCGGGGCTCATCGAGACGATCCGGTCGACCAGTGCTTCGGGGTAGGTGGGCCGGGCGCGGTCGTACCGTTCGGCGTCTGCGCCGAACCACTGCGCCATCTGCCGGTTCTCGTGCGGTTCTGCAGCCAGATCGGACATTTTCCTCACCCTGGTCGATTTCGGGATGGTCAAACGGAGACGCGGCCGACCGCGGCACGCAGCCGGTCGGCGGCCACGGTCGTCCCGTCGGTACGGATCGAGCCCGCGACGGCCGCGGCCCGCGCCCGGGTCTCCGGGGACAGCGCCGTCGCGAGCGCGGCGGACAGCGAATCGAAAGTGGGGGCCGGGCCGAACTCCTCGAACGCCACGCCGATGCCCAGCGCGGCCACCTGCTCGGCGAAGTACGGCTGGTCGGTGATCTGGGGCAGCACGACCTGCGGGATGCCCGCCCGCGCGGCCACGGTCGTCGTGCCCCCACCGGCGTGGTGGACGACGGCGGCGACGCGCCCGAACAGCGCCTGGAGGTTCGCCTCGCCGACGGCGAAGCAGTCGGCTCCGTCGTCGGGGAGGGCCATGTCCGCCCAGCCCCGCGAGAGGACCACCCGGTGCCCCTGCGCGCGGATCGCCTCCACAGCCAGCTTCACCGTGTCCGCGATTTCGGGCGTGCTGCCGAAACCGACGTACACCGGCGGCGGACCGGCGGCCAGGAACGCCTCCAGGTCGGCGGGAAGAGGGCGCTCGTCGGGCAGGATCCACGCGCCGGTCTGCACGGCACCGAGTTCGGGCCGGGGCGGGGCCAGCACCGGATCCGCCGCCATCCAGGGCTGCTCGGTGAAGCCGTACTCGACGAGGTTCTCCACCGGCGGCAGGCCGAGCGCCGCGCGACGGCCGTTGAGCGCGTCCGCGTATCGCCGGGAGAAGACCTCGTTGTAGAAGTCCCACAGCGCCCGGTTGTCGTCCATGGCCTCCTCGGGCGGCCGTCCGTCGCCCCGCGACAGGGGCGGCGGGTAGTACGGCGACGGCAGATAGATCGGGCAGTAGGCGGCGTAGAAGTACGGGATGCCAAGGCTTTCGGCCACCGACCGCACGCCGATGGCGGCGGACAGGACGCCGGTCGCCAGCACCACGTCACAGCCCTCGGCGGCCGCTGGGACCGCGTCGAACTGCTCGGCGAGCTCGTCGGCGGGGTGCCGCGGCTCCGGCCCCTCCCCTTCCGTCATCCCCTGCATCATGGCGCGCAACGACTGACCGACCGGGACGAACGGAACGGCGAACTCGGCCAGCCGTTCCCCGGTGTCCGGCGGCGCGCACACGCGCACCTCGGTGCCGAGTTCCCGCAACCGCACCGCCAGCGCGACCACCGGTTCGACGTCTCCACGGAGTCCGGTCGTCGACAACAACACACGCATTTCGTCTCCCAGGGTTCAGACGGAAACGCGGTCGACCGCGTCGAGGAGGAATTTCGCGGCCACGGCGGCCCCGTCGGTGCGGACCGTGCCCGCCACGGCAGTCGCCCGTTCCCGGGTTTCGGGGGCGAGTGCCGTCTCGAGCGCGGCCGACAGTGACCCGAAGGTCGGTGTCGGGCCTTCGTGCGCCACGCCGATCCCCAGTTCGGCCACCCGGACGGCGAAGTACGGCTGGTCCGCGATCTGCGGGACCACGACCTGTGGAACACCCGCCCGGGTGGCCGTGGTCGTCGTGCCCGCACCACCGTGATGGACCGCGGCGGCCACCCGGCCGAACAGCAGCTGCTGGTTGCCCTCCCCCGCCGCGAAGCAGTCGCTCCGGTCGTCGATCAGTGCGAGGTCCGCCCAGCCACGGGAAATGATCACCCGGCGACCGTGGGCCCGTACCGCCTCGATGGCGACCTTGGCAGCCTCTTCAGGGGCGCGCATGCTGCCGAAACCGACGTACACCGGCGGCGGGCCGGCGGCGAGGAACGCCTCCAGCTCCGGGGAAAGCGGCCGCTGGTCGGGCAGTGTCCAAGCGCCGGTCTGGACGACGTCGAGATCCGTCGGCTGGAGCGGGGCGAGGGACGCGTCGGCCGCCAACAGGGGGTGATCGGTGAAGCCGTAGCCGAAGACTTCCTCGACCGGCGGCAGACCGATCGCGGCCCGCTGGCTGTTCAGCGGCTCGCCGAAGCGTTTGAGCGCGCTCCGGCTGTTGCGCTCCCACAGCGCCCGGTTGTCGGCTCCTTCCGGCGCGGGAGGCTCGCCGAGCGGAGGTGGCGGCGCGTAATGCGGCGACGGGATGAAGCGCGGGCAGTAGAAGCCGTAGAAGTACGGGATGCCCAGTTTCTCCGCCACCGACCGGACGGCGACCGCGGTGGCCAGCATCCCGGTCGTCACCACGACGTCACAGCCCTCGGCGGCCGCCGGGACCTCGGCGAACTGGACGGCCATCGCCTCGGCCGAAAGCCGCGGCCCGTCCTCGGGAGACGGCGGCTTGGCCCCCTTGATCGCGGTCCTGGTCGACTGTCCGACCGGCACCAGCGGGACACCGACCTCGGCCAGCCGCTCGGAGGAGTCCGGTGGCGCGCACATCCGCACCTCGGCGCCCGCCTCCCGCAGCCGCACCGCCAAGGCCACCAGTGGTTCGACGTCCCCTCGGCTTCCGGACGTCGCCAGCAACACGCGCTTCACGTAATTCCCCGTTCTTTCAGCTCAGGCGGGAACCGACGGCTTTTCCCGGCTGACCGCGTCGTGCAGCAGGTCCACGGCGACCGTGGTCCCGTCGGCGCGGATCGTGTCGGCCACGGCGGTCGCCTTGGCCTTGGTCTCCGGGGCCAGCGCCGTGGTGAGCGCCGCGGACATGGCTTCGAAGGTCGGGGCCGGCCCTTCGAGGGCGACACCGATCCCCAGCTCGGCGACCTGGTCGGAGTAGTACTGCTGGCCGACGATCGACCGCACGATGATCTGCGGGGAGCCCGCACGGGTGGCGATGTGGGTGGTGCCCGTGCCGTCGTGGTGGATGGAGACGGCAACCCTCCGGAACAGCTCCTGGAGGTTCACCTCGTCGACGGCGAAGCAGTCGTCCTCGTCCCCGGGCAGATCCAAACCGGCCCAGCCACGGGAAAGGATCACCCGGTGCCCCTTCGCGCGGATGGCCTCGATGGCCACCTTCGCCGCGTCGGCGGTGCCGGACGAGCTGCCGAAACCGACGTACACCGGCGGCGGGCCGGCGGCGAGGAACGCTTCCAGGTCGGCGGGAAGAGGCCGCTCGTCGGGAAGGATCCACGCGCCGGTCTGCACGGCCTCGTGCCGCGGCTCCAGCGGCGCGAGGATCGGATCCGCTGCGAGCAAAGGCTTTTCGGTGGAGCAGTAGTCGAAGAGGTCCTTCACCGGCGGCAGGCCGATCTCGGCCCGCTTGGCGTTGAGCGCGTCACCGAACAGGCCGTCGGCGCCCTGGTTGTACATTTCCCGCTGCGGCGCATCGAGGTGGCTCGGCAGGTGGATCGGGCACAAAGCGACGTAGTAGTAAGGAATTCCGAGCTTCTCGGCCACCGACCGTACGGCGACGGCGCCGGACAACAGACCTGTCGCCACCACGACGTCGCAGCCTTCGGCGACGGCGGGCATCTGGTCGAACTGGTCGGCGATCCCGGCGGCGGCGAGCTCAGGGTCTCGGCCCTCGCCGTCGTTCATCCCGCGGTCCGGCCGGGCGACCGGCACCAGCGGCACGTCGATCTCGGCCAGCCGCTCCGCGCTGTCCGGTGGCGCGCACACCCGCACCTCGGCGCCGGACTCCTTCAACCGCGCGGCCAACGCCACCAGCGGTTCGACGTCCCCGCGTGACCCACACGCCCACAACAACACGCGCATTTCGCTTCCCCCTTCTACCAGGTGACCGGCAACTGATCCGGGCAGTCGATGAACGCGTTCCGGAGGGTGACTTCGTCGTTGGACACCGCCAGGCGCAGCCCGGGGAATCGCTGCCACAGGGACTGATAGGCCATGCGCAGCACAGACCTCGCGACCGCGGCGCCGATGCAGTAATGGATGCCGTGCCCGAATCCGACGTCCGAAACCGGAGGGCGCCGCGCGTCGAGGACGTTCGGGTTCGGCGTCAGCGCTTCGTCCCGGTTGGCCATCAGGATCGAGCAGAGGACGTAATCACCCGCCTTGATGAGCTGTCCGCCGACGACGACGTCCCTGAGCGCCATCCGCGGATTCGGCTGCTGCACGGGCGAGAGATAACGCAGCAGTTCGTTGACGACGCGATCCGCCTCTTCACGGCCTTCGAAGAGCATCTGCTTCTGGTCGGGGTGATCCAGGAGCGCGAGCACGCCGAACCCCAGCATTCCCGCGACGGTCTCGACGCCACCGAGAAGCAGCGCCGTGCACAGGCCCTTCAGCTCGTCGTCCGTGACCTTGTCCCCGTGCTCGCGCACGAGCATGCCGAGGAAACCGTCGTCGGGATCCTCGCGCTGGCGGGTGATGAGGCCGAGCAGGTACCGGTTGAACGCCGCGCTGTCGGCCGCCCTCGCCTTGAAGCCCCGGCTGAGGTCGACGTTCCGCCGGATCCGCCGGATGAACTCGGTGCGGTCGTCGCGCGGGATGCCGAGCAGTTCACAAAGGACACCGCCGCCCACCGGGTCGGCGAAAAGTCCTTGTACGTCAGCGGGTGGGCCTTCGGCCTCGACCTCGTCGAGACGTTCGTCGATGAGTTCCTGGATCGCGGGTTCCAGCCGCCGGATCCGCCGGACGGTGAACTCCGGGGTCAGCATCCGCCGCAACCGCGTGTGCTCGGGCGGGTCGTAGGTCGAGATCTGGCCGACGAACTGCGGCGCCATGGGCACGTCTTCGCCGTTGGTCGTCCGTTCCGCCTCCGCCTCGGTGAGCCGGGGCCGCGTCGTGAAGTTCTCGTGGTCGCCGAGGATCTTGCGTACGACGTCGTAGCCGAGCGCCTGCCAGACGTAGCCCTTGCCGAGCTGGGTGGACGCGTCCCCGAGGATCCGGACCAACGGGCCCTTCTCCCGCAACGTGAACATGTCCTCGTGCGGATCGCAGTGCGTCCTCATCATGTAGTTCGCCGTCGGCTCCACGGCCGGCGCGACCTCGTCGATTGCGTGCTCCATACCGAGTGGAAGCTCCTTCGGTGACCAGGAAGTGCGGTCCGGCCGTTCGCCGCGCCGCAATCTTCATCCGCGATCGGGCGGGACGTCCAGCGCGGCCATGGACGTCAGGGTGCGGGGTGGGTCCGGTGGGTCGTGAGTGGCGATTCGGGTTCTATTGAGGAGAAGGGCAAACGTGTCGGGTGCGGTGGGCGGTCCGCTCATGGCCGCCTTCGATCGTGTCGCGAAAGCCACGTCGACGGCGTAGCGAAGGGCCCCTTCCCTACCTTCAGAGTAGGCAAGGAGGCCTTCACCACCACCCGGGTCGATCACTTTGAACTGACGGTGCGAAAGTGGCTTTCGCAACACGCCACATTTGCCTTACCCCTCAATAACCCGAATCGCCACTCACGACCCGCTGTACCGACGCCTCACCCTCACCACTCGACCATCAGGCTCGTGAGCCCATACGCCGGCGTGGTCAGGCGGAACATGGTGTCCTTCGCGGGATCCGCGAGCCTCAGGTCCGGAAAACGCCGCCACAGCGACGTGAAGACCGTCCGCAGTTCGAGCCGCGCCAGCGAAGCGCCGAGACAGTGGTGGATCCCGTGCCCGAACGCCACGTGCGGCGCGGGCTCCCGCGTGAGATCGAGCCGGTCCGGATCCGGCACCAGCGCGGGATCACGGTTCGCCATGGGGAGCGAGCAGAGCACGGTCTCGCCCTCCTTGATCACCTCGTCCCCGATGACGACGTCCTCCATGGCCGTGCGGGGTGTCGGGGCGTACGGGACCGTGAGGTACCGGATCAGCTCGTCGACCGCCCGGTCCGCCGCCTGGCCGTCGCCCCGCACCGCGGCGAGCTGGTCGGGATGCCGCAGCAGAGCCAGCACGCCGAGGCCGATCATGCCGGAAATGTTGTCGTCACCGGCCAGCATCACCTGAACGCAGAAACCCCGCAGTTCCTCGTCGGTGGCCTCGTCGCCGTGTTCGGCGACGACGGCGCCGATCAGTCCTTCCCCGGGTTCCTCGCGGTTCCTGGCGATCATCGCCAGCAGGTAGCGGGAGAACGCCTCGCCGGCGGCCGCCCGTCTCCGCTGGCTCAGCGAGGCGTCGAGATGTCCGTGGCACAGTTTCAGGAACATGGCGCGGTCGTCACGGGGCACCCCGATCAGTTCGCACAGCACGGCTCCCGGCACCTCGTCGGCGACGAGCTCGATCACGTCGGCGGGGGAACCCTCGTCCTCCATGGCATCGAGCCGTTCCGTCACGATCTGCTCGATGTACGGCTCCATGCGCCGCATCTTCCGCAGCGTGAAGCCCGGGGTCAGCTTCTGCCGCATCCGGGTGTGCTCGGGCGGGTCGTAGTCCATCAGGTTGCCGACGAGCTCCTGCGGCCGGAAGATGCCCCGCCCGCCGACCTCGTCCTGCTCGTGCCACCGGCGCCGGGTGCTGAATCGCTTGTGGTCGCCCAGAACCTGGCGGACGACGGAGTGTCCCGCGGCCATCCAGATGGTTTCGGCGTCCGCCCCGGTGCCCACCGTGACCTTCGACAGCGGCCCGGCGGCGCGCAGTTCGTCCGCCGGATCGAGGTCCTGCCTGCGGATGTGCAGCGGACGCGTATCCTCACCACTCAACGGGGAGCTCCTCGATGTTGAACGGGGCGGGTTTGCCCGCCACGAACCGCAGTTCCTCCTCCGGGACCGCCAGCCGCAGCGCCGGGAACCGGCGCGCCAGGATCGGCAGCGCCACCCGCAGTTCGAGCCTCGCCAGCGGAGCCCCGACACAGTGGTGGATGCCGTGCCCGAAGGCGAGATGCCCCGGGCTGTTCTCCCGGGTGATGTCGAATTTGTCCCCGAGCGCGCGGTTGACCGCCAGCATCGAACAGGTCAGCACGTCACCGGCGTGGATGTCGTATCCGGCGATGGTGAGATCGACGAGCGCCGTCCGGGGTGAAGGGGCCTCGACGATCGTCGGGAAGCGAAGGACTTCCTCGGTCGCGCTGTCCACCAGCTC
The DNA here is from genome assembly GCF_056435685.1 of Amycolatopsis sp. NPDC043885. Lineage (NCBI taxonomy): Bacteria > Bacillati > Actinomycetota > Actinomycetes > Pseudonocardiales > Pseudonocardiaceae > Amycolatopsis > Amycolatopsis sp. NPDC043885. The sequence continues at coordinate 72,601 of NZ_JBWKEA010000015.1, read as the reverse complement.
CGGACGCTCGCGCAGCAAGGACAGCTGGGCGGGATTCGTCGCGAACAGGAGCACCGCCATCGCCAGCTGGGCGGCCATCTGCTCGACGGCCACGATCAGAATCGCCTCGGCGAGCCCCGAAAGTTCCTCGTCGCTGACCTTGTCCCCGTGCTCGCGCACGATGAAACCGATCAGCTCGTCGCCGGGATCGCGGCGTTCGCGGGCGGCGAGCTTTTCGCAGTAGTTGACGACGCCGAGGCTCGACTGGGCCCGCTGCTTGGGGATCCGGCTCTCCCGGCTGTCCCGGATCATGCGCGACAGGTCGGCCTGATCGTCGCGCGGGACACCGAGGAACTCGCAGGCGATGAGCGCCGGGATGGGCCAGCCCGCGTACCGGACGAAGTCGATCGGCGACCCCATGCTCTCCAGATCGTCGAGGCCTTCCTCGATGATCTCTTCGACCCGCGGCCGCAACCGCTCGATCCGCCGGACGCTGAACGCCGGGGCCACCGTCCCGCGCAGACGGGTGTGGTCCGGTGGGTCGTAGGCCTGCAGGATCCCCGGCAGATGGGCGCGGTCCGCCTCGTCGTCGACCGGCCGCATCGAGCTGAACCGCGTGGCGTCGGCGAGGATCTCGCGCACTTCGTCGTACCCGGTGACCAACCATTGCCTGCGGCCGTTGAGCCCCGTCTCCGTGTCGTAGGAGTGCAGCGGGCCTTCCTGGTGCAACGCCCAGAGCTCCGGCGCCGGATCGAGCCGGATCCGCTGATGCGGCAAGGGAACTACCATGATTCTCCTCAGGCTTTCTGGCGTTACCAGTCGAGCGGCAGGGCTTCCACGTCGAACGGTGGCGGTCCGAATTTGAGCTTGCGGTCGGGCTCGGCGAGCCTCAGCTTGGGAAAACGCCGAGCCAGCGCCGGAATCGCCTCCCGGAACACCATCTCCGCCAGTGGCCTGCCGAGGCAGTGGTGGATCCCGTGCCCGAACGAGACATGCGGCGACTTCTCCCTGGTGATGTCGAATTCGTCCTCTCGCGCGGGGAACTTCGCCCGGTTCGCCCCGAGCAGGGAACACGTGACGGTGTCACCGGCCTTGACGAGACGGCCGCCGATCGTCACGTCCTCCTTCGCGATACGAGGGTGGAGCTTCTCGTCGGTGGTGAGATACCGGTTCAGCTCTTCCAGCCAGTCCGGGATCGTGTCCGGCTGGTCCCGCAGGATGTCGAACTGCTCCGGGAAATCGACCATCAGCAACGCGCCCGCCGCGAGGAAACGGGCCACCTGGTCGCCGCCGGCGCCCATGATGAACGCGGCCACTCCGGCCAGTTCCGCGTCGGTGATCTCGTCGCCGTGTTCGCGCACCACCACACCGAACAGGTCGTCACCGGGATCGCGGCGCACGCGGGCGACGGCCTTGTTCATGTACTGCATGTACTTGTTGCCCGCCGCGTTGCGCCGTTTGTCGGTCCGCTCGGTGCGGCTGGCGTGCAGGGTGCGGGACAGATCCGCCTGGTCGTCCCGCGGGATGCCGAGGAAGTCGCAGGTCGCCGTCGTGGCGATCGCCCAGCCGAAGTGCGGGACGAAATCCACCGGACCGCCCATGTCCTCGATGGTGTCCAAGGCGTCTTCGACGATCTGCGCGACCTCGGGCCGGAACCCCTGCATCCGCCGGATGGCGAACGGCGGGGTGACCAGGCGGCGCAGGCGCGTGTGGTCCGGCGGGTCGTAGTGCGTGAGGAAGCCTGGCCAGGCGATACCTGCCGCGGTCCCGCCGTAGATCAGGCGCGCGCTGAACTTGTCCGAGCTGAGGACCTGACGGACCTCGTCGTATCCGGTGGCGAGCCACGCCGTCCGCCGTTCTCCGTCTTCCTCGGTGCCCAGGGCGGAGATGGGGCCTTCGGCCATCAGGGCGAGGAGTTCCGCTCCCGGATCGAATCGGTTCCTCCGGTGGATTTCCAGGCCCTTGACGACGTTGAGCTCCTCGAACACGGCAGTTCCTTTCGTCTTTCGTCCGGCGGGTCGTGAGTGGCGATTCGGGTTAGAACCCGAATCGCCACTCACGACTCGTCCAACCGCTCGCCTTGAGCGGCTGGACACCTCACTCAGCCGTTGACTTCCGCGATCAGGCTCTTCGGCCGCAGGTCGGTCCAGTTCTCCTCGACGTAGGCGAGGCATTCCTGGCGCGAGGCCTCCCCGTGGACGCGGGTCCAGCCGGCGGGCACCTCGGCGAACGTCGGCCAGAGCGAGTGCTGGCCCTCGTCGTTCACCAGCACGAAAAAGGAACCGTCTTCGTTGTCAAAGGGGTTGCTCATGATTGCTTTTCCTTTCACGCGCCCGGCCGCGGCCGGAGCTTCTCGGCGACGATGGACCCAATCTGGACCAACGCCGCGGGTTGCACCATGTCGTAATGGTTGGTCGGGATCTCGTGGTGTTCGATCGTGCCGCTGGTGAAGTCCTTCCAGCCGGCGACGGCCTCCGACACGGGCAGGTGGGCAGGCCGGTCCTCCGAGGCGACGAACAGCAGGATGTCGCCGGTGAACGGCGAGGCCGTGTGCTGCGGCCCGACCTTCCAGAGGTTCTTCATGACCGCTTCCAGCCGCTCCCGGGCACCGGGGCCCTGGACCATGCCTCCGGCGAGCTCCAGATCCTGCTGTTTCCGTTTCTGGAGGCCGTCTTCGTCGCGCGCCGCCTCTTCGGTCACCGTGCCGGTCGCGTTCCGTCCCATGTAGACGGGATAGGCGTCGAGCAGCGCGAGCAGGCCGAGTTCTTCCCCGTCCGCTTCGAGCATCGCGGCCATCGCCTGCGCGATCCGGCCGCCGAGCGACCAGCCGAGCAGGTGGTACGGCCCGGTCGGCTGCACGGCACGGATGTGCTCGAGGTAGTCGGCCGCCATCTCTTCGACGCTCTCGGGCAGGCGTTCGGTCCGCGCGAGGCCGCGTGCCTGCACGCCGTAGACCGGCTGGTTCGCGGGCAGATGCCGCAGCAGCGGCCCGTAGTTCCAGCTCAGCCCACCGCTCGCGTGCACGCAGAACAGCGGCGGCCGGTCTCCGCCTGCCTGCAGCGGCAACAGGATCTCGTAGTCACCCGTCTTCACCGAGGTGCTCGTGCGCCGCCGCTCCCCCACCACGATCAGGGTCTTGGCCGGGGTCTTGCGGGCGAGCAGGCCGGTGTTCAGCATCCGGTGCCCCGGCTCGCCGAACGGGCAGGGCTCACCGGACTTGCCCTCGTCCACCGCCGGTCCGGTGACGTAGAGGTCGCCGACGACGCCAGGGGCGACAGGTCGCTTCTGGCCGTCGAGCACCAGCGCGCCGAGCGGACCCAGCTCCGCGACCACCGAAGGCACTTCGCCCGCCCACCGTGCCGGCGCGATCGCCGGACGGCCGCGTTCGGTCTCGTCGAGGAACAGGTCCAGCTCGCTGATCCGCCGCTGGGGATCCTCCGCGACCTGCTCCAGGACGTGGACCAGCCGCCGTGCCACCGATTCCGCCGTCGCCTCGTCGAAAAGGTCGGCGGCGTAACGGAGAGTGCCTTCGAGACCGTCCTCGTCGAGCCGCTCGGTGAGCTTGAACGCGAGATCCAGTTCCGTGGCCTCGGTTCCTCCGGGTTCGACGCTGGTGCGCAGGGCGGGCAGTTCCGCCGCGTCCCACGCGCCGATGTCCTCCTCGTCCACCTCCAGCCCCACCTGGAACACCGGGTGGCGGGACAGCGAGGCGGGCAGGTCCAGCAGGTCGACGATCCGCTCGAACGGCACGTCCAACTGCTGGCGCGCACCCCGGACCGCCTCCTGCACCCGCGTGACGACCTCGAGGAAGGTCGGGTCACCGGAGAGATCCGTGCGCAGGGCGAGCGGCCGGGCGAACGGCCCGATCATCGGTTCGAGGTCGATGAGGTCCTCGTCCCGAGCCAGCTTCGTCCCGATCACCAGGTCTTCGCCCGCGCCGAATTTGCTCAGCAGCATGGCGAGCGCGGCGTGCACGACGTGGATCGTGTCGGCGCCGAGCCGTTCCACCGCTTCGGTCAGGCGGTCGTACGGCTCGGCGCCCAGCCGCAGCGCGACCGTGCCCGCCCGCCGCGACGGGACGGCCGGACGCGGCCGGTCGAACGGGAGCACCGTCTCCCCTTCGATCCCGGTCAGGGTGTCCCGCCAGAAGACGATCTGCTCGTTGATCAGGCTGCCCTGTTCGTCCTCGTCCGCGAGCAGCCGCTGCTCCCAGATCGCGTAGTCGGCGAACTGCAGCGCCAGTGGCGCGCGCTCCGGGACGCGGCCCGAACGCCGTGCGCCGTACGCGGCCGCCAGGTCGCGGAAGAACACGTCGAGCGAGTCGTCGTCGGCGAGGATCCGGTGAAGCCGCAGGTGCAGCACGTGTTCCTTCTCCGCGAGCGCGAAAAGGTCGCAGCGCCAAGGCACTTCACTGGTGAGGTCGAAGACCGACGCGCGCAGTCCGGCGAGCAGGCCGGGAAGCTCTTCCTCGGTGGCGGGCACCGGGGTCAGCTCGATGGCCGCGGGCTCGTGGACGAGCTGCCGGACGTTCTGCGCGTCTCCCGGGAAGGTCGTGCGCAGCACCTCGTGCCGGGTGGCGATGTCGCCGAGTGCCGCCGCCAGCGCGGCCACGTCCAGCCTGCCGCGCAGGCGCAGCGCGACCGAGATGTGCAGACCGGCGGTCTCCTCGCCGGGGCTGGCCAGCAGCCAGGCCCGGAGCTGCCGCGCGGTGAGCGGAACCCGCTCGGGCCGCTTGGCCGGCTCCAGCGCGGGACGGGACTTCGCGGCGAGCGCCCTGGCGACACCGGCGGGCGTCGGCGAGGAGAACAGCTGCCGGATGGGCAGGTCCACGCCGATCACCTCGCGGATCCGGGCGATGAGCCGCATCGCCAGCGCCGAACTGCCGCCGAGGTCGTGGAAGGCGTCGTCGACACCCACGTGGTCGACGCCGAGGATCTCGGAGAACAGCTCGCAGAGCACCTTCTCGGATTCGCTCTCCGGCGCCTTCTCCGAAGCACGGCCCGCGAGATCCGGGGCGGGCAAAGCCCGTCGGTCCACCTTGCCGTTGGGAGTGACGGGCAGACCGGGCAGGGCGACGACCGCCATCGGGACCATGTACGCGGGCAGGACCAGGCCCATCTGGCGCCGGATCTCCTCCGGACCGGCGTCGCCGCCGTCGGAGACGAAGTACCCCACCAGCCGCTTCTCCCCCGGCTGGTCCTCGCGCGCCATGACGACAGCCTCGACCACACCCGGCTGGGCTGCCAGCACGGACTCGACCTCGCCCAGTTCGACGCGGTAGCCGCGGATCTTCACCTGGTCGTCGGCGCGTTCGAGGAACACGACCTCGCCGTCGCGGGTCCAGCGGGCCAGGTCGCCGGTGCGGTACATGCGTTCGCCCGGGAGGAATGGGCAGGCCACGAAACGCTCGGACGTGAGTCCCGGGCTGTCGAGATATCCGCGTGCCAGTCCCGTTCCCGCGATGTACAGCTCGCCCGCCACACCCGGTGCGACGGGCCGCAGGAAGGCGTCGAGGATGTAGATCCTGCGGTTAGTCATGGGGTGCCCGATCGGCAGTTCCCGGTCGACGACGTCGCCGGATTCGATCGGGAGCCACGTCGCGCACAGCGTGGTCTCGGTCGGCCCGTAGGTGTTGCGCACCCGAAGGTTCGGCTGGGCCCGCCGCAGGTTCTCCACGGACTGCGCGGGAACGATGTCGCCGCCGGTGCCGATTTCGACCAGGCCGTCGAAGCATTCCGGCGACGTCTCCGCGAGCGCGCGGAAGGTGCCGGCGGTGAGGTGGACGTAGTTCGCGCCGCGGGCGACGGCCTGCCGCACCCCGGCCGCGTCCAGCACACCCGGCTCGGTGAGCAGGACACGGGCGCCCGTCGAAAGCGGCACCCACATCGCGTACAGCGACGGGTCGAAGACGTGCGTCGCGTGCATGAGGACGCCGTCGCCGGGGCCGATCTGCCAGCCCTGGTCACCGGCCAGACCCGCGACGCCACCGTGCGGGATCCCCACGCCCTTGGGCAGGCCGGTGGAGCCGGAGGTGTACATGACGTACGCCAGGTCGTCCGCGCTCGGCCGGAATTCCGTTGCTGTGGCGGCGAAAGCGTCGATGGCGGCACGCGTTTCCGGTGCGTCGAGGACGATCGTGCCCTTCGGCACGACGCCACTGGTGGCCTGCGTGCACAGGACGACCGACACCGCGGAGTCGTCGAGGATGAACGCGATCCGCTCGGCCGGGTACTCGACGTCCACCGGGACGTACGCGGCACCCGCCTTCCAGATCGCCAGGAACGCGATGAGCAGATCCGGCGACCGCTCCATCGCCACGCCGACGCGGTCACCGCGGCGGACGCCACGGGCGGCGAGGTACGCGGCCAGCCGGTTCGACGCATGGTCGACCTCGGCGTAGGTGAGGTTCGCGCCCGCGGCGTCGGTGATCGCCACTGCGTCGGGCGCCTCGGCCACCCGCCGCGCGAACAGCTCGACGACTGAGTCGCCCGGCACCGGTCCCTCGGTCGCGTTGAATTCCTCCACCACCAAGGCACGTTCGGCCTCGCTCAGCAGCGTCAACCGGCCGACGAGGACGTCGGGCTCGGCGACCAGCCGCTCCAGCACCCTGGCCAGCGCACCGACGACCGACCTGGCGGCCTTTTCGTCGAACAGGCCGCGGTCGTAGTCGAGGATGAGCGGCATCTGCTCACCCGGACCGGTGACCAGGGTGAACGGATAGTGCGACGAGTTGCGCCCGCGTTTGACCGGACGCAGCGTCAAGCCGTCGTGGGCCTGCCCGAGTCCCTTGCGGGGGAAGTTCTCGTAGATGACGAGCGTGTCGAACACCGCGCCGGGTCCGACGACGGCCTGCACGTCCTGGAGGCCGAGGTGCTGGTGGGCCATGAGGGCGGACTGGTCGCGCTGCAGTTCGGCGAACAGGTCGACGGCCCGCTTCCCGCCGTCGAGCCGCACGCGCACCGGCAGGGTGTTGAGCAGCTGGCCGACCATCGATTCGACCCCCGCCAGTTCGGCGGGTCGGCCCGAAGCGGTCGCACCGAACACCACGTCGGTACGCCCGGCGAGCTGCGACAGCACGACCGCCCACGCACCCTGCACGACGGTGTTCAGCGTGAGGTCGTGGCCGCGCGCGAGATTCGCCAGCCCGTCGGTGAGTTCCGTGGACAGCTCGACGATCGCGGTGTCGATCTCCGGCACCCGGCCGGGATCGGCGGGCGCGACCGCGGTGGGCGTATCGACCCCGGCGAACTCCTCGCGCCAGGCAGCACGGGCGATTTCCTTGTCCTGCTTGCCGAGCCAGGCGAGATAGTCCCGATAGGACACTGTGGGCGGCAGCCCGGACGCGTCCCCGCCCGCGGCGTAGATCGCGGCGAGTTCGCGGTGGATGATCGGCATCGACCAGCCGTCGGTCAGCACGTGGTGCAGCGTGTGCACGAGCCGGTGGCGGTCCGGCCCGAGCCGGATCAGGTGCAGCTTCATCAGCGGCGCGACCTCGATGCGGAGCCGCTCGGCCAGCTCGTCCGCGGCCAGCCGGTCGACCTCGCTGTCGATGATCTCCTCCGGCAGCCCGGTGAGATCCGTTTCGCGCCAAGGGATCTGCGCGTCCCGGGTGATGACCTGCACCATCTGCGCGCCGCTGACGTAACGGAAACAGGCCCGCAGCGCGGCGTGCCGGTCGACCAGCGCCTGCCACGACGCCCTGAGCAGGGCGGCGTCGAGCGGGCCGTCGATACCGTAGACGGTCTGCACGGTGTAGGTGTCGGGCCCCTCGTCGTCGAGGGCGGTGTGGTAGAGCATTCCCTCCTGCAGCGGGGAAAGAGGCCAGACGTCCTCCACGCTGGAACGCGGCTTCGCGCGAGTGTCGTCAACGGTCACGATCTGCTCCTTGGTGAGATGGGCGAATCAACTCGCGTTTGCGATGGGGCTCGTGAGTGGCAGGGACGGTTCTAACCGTCCTTGCCACTCACGAGAACCCGGCCTCAAGCTGTTCCAACTGGTCCGGGGAAAGCGCGACAAGCGAGCCCCCCACGCCCCCGGTGGGCTCCGCCTCCGGTTCCGGGGTGCTCTCGCCTTCGGCCGGGATCTCCTTGACGAGCGTCGCCAGCCGTTCCGGTGTCTTCTCTTCGAACACCTGCCACGGGCTCAGTTCCAGCCCTTCGCGGCGGGCGCGGGCCGACAGCTGCATCGAGATGATCGAGTCGCCGCCGAGTTCGAAGAAGCTGTCGTCGGGCCCGACCTGCTCCAGGCCGAGCACCTCCGCGAACAGCTCGCACAGCTTCGCCTCCATGGCCGTGCGCGGGTCGCGGCCGGAGGACTGGCCGGAGAAGTCGGGCGCCTGGAGCGCCCGGTGGTCGAGCTTGCCGTTCGGGGTGAGCGGCATCTTCTCCAGCGCCACGAACGCCGCGGGCATCATGTACTCCGGCAGCCGTCCGGCCGCCATCTCGCGCAGCACCGAAGTGAGCGAGCCGTCGCCCTCGTCGGCGGGCACGACGTAGGCCACCAGCCGTTTGTCACCCGGCCCGTCCCGGTGGACGGCGACCGCCACCTGGGCGACGCCCGGATGCTCGGCCAGCACGTTCTCGATCTCCGCGGGTTCGACCCGGTAGCCGCGCACCTTCACCTGCGCGTCGACGCGGCCGACGAAGATCAGCTCGCCGTCGGGATCCCAGCGGAACCGGTCGCCGGAGCGGTACATGCGCTCGCCCGGCGTGAACGGGTCGGCGACGAACCGTTCCGACGTCAGTCCCGGCCGTCCGAGATACCCGCGGGCGAGTCCGGCGCCCGCGATGTACAGCTCGCCCGCCACCCCCGGCGGCACGGGCTGCAGGTACGCGTCGAGGATGTAGTGCTTCACGTTCCGGATCGGACCGCCGAGCGGGACGACCTCGTGTCCCGGCGACAACGGGGCGCTCATGGTCGAGCAGATCGTCGTCTCGGTGGGGCCGTACGCGTTGATGAACCGGCGGCCCGGCGACCAGCGGTCGACCAGCGCGGGGGTGCACACCTCGCCGCCCGTCAGGACGCCGCGCAGGGTGTCCGGCAGATCCTCCTCGACCGCCAGCACACTCGGCGACACGGTGAGATGGGTGATCCCCCACCGGCGAAGCGCGTCGCCGAGGGTCACCCGGGGCGGCATGCTCTCCGCGTCGGCCAGCACCAGGGTCGCGCCGGCCAGAAGGGACATGTACAGCTCCGAAACGATGGCGTCGAAGCCGATCGCGGACAGCTGCAGGACCCGCGAGAACGACGTCACACCAAGGCGTTCGATATGCGCCGTCGCCAGGTTCCCGAGCCCGGAATGAGTGACCTGGACGCCCTTCGGCACCCCAGTCGAACCGGACGTGTAGATCACGTACGCCGCGTCGGTCGCCTTCACCGACGGCAACACGACCGACGGGTCCGCGGCGGGAAGTTCGTCCAGCAGCAGGATTTCGCCGTCGAACTTCGACGGCACGACCGCCCGGGTCGCCGCCGTGCACACCAGGACCTCCGGCGCCGAACTGGTCAGCATCAGCTCGATCCGCTCGGCCGGATAGTCCGGGTCGACCGGGACGAACGCCCCGCCCGCGAACGTCACGCCCATCATGGTCACCACGAGTTCGGCCGACCGTTCGACCAGCACCCCGACCCGGGTCTCCCGCCGGACACCCAGCCCGACGAGCAACCGCGCCAGCGTTTCGACCTCGTCGAACAGCCCGCCGTAAGTCAGGGTGCGCTTCGCGTCCTCGATCGCCACCGCGTCGCGCGATCGCTCCACCTGACGGCGGAACAACACCGGCAGGGTCTCGGCCTCGAACGGCACCTCGGTCCGGTTCCACTCCTCGATCACCAGACGACGCTGCTCCGGCCCGATCAGGGCGACCCGGCCGACCGGCACCCGCGGCTCGGTCACGACCTGGTCGAGCGCCCGGATGATCGACGCGACGATCTCCTCGATCCGGTCCCGGCCGAACACGTCCGGCCGGTAGATGACCTCACCGTGGACGCCGCCGCCCTCGGAAGCGCGGATGGACAACGGATAGTGCCCGGTGTCGTCCGGGATCCCCGCCGGGCGCAGGGCGAGGACGTCGGGATCGTCGGACGGCGGGGGCGGCGGCGGGTAGTTCTCGAACACCACGATCGTGTCGAAGGCCGCGCCGGGACCGGCGAGCTGGTTGATCTCGGTCAGTCCGACGTGCTGATGCGGCATCAGCGCGACCTGGCGTTCCTGCAGATCCGCCAGCATCTCCAGGAACGGCTGGGCGCCGGTGAGCCTGGCCCGGACCGGCAGCATGTTCATGAACAGGCCGACCGCCGATTCGACACCGGGGATCTCGACCGGCCGTCCGGCCACCGTGGTCCCGAAGACGACGTCGTCGCGTCCGGTCAGCCTGGCCAGCAGAAGTGCCCACACGCCTTGGAAAAGCGTGTTCGTCGTGACGCCGTGCCGCCGGGTGAACTCCATCAGGCGGCCGCTGAGGTCGTCGTCGAGTTCGAAGCGGACGCGGTCCGGCTCGATGGGCACGGCGATCGTGTCCGGCGGCACCACATGGGTCGCCTCGTCGAGCCCCGCCAACTCGGTCCGCCACGCCTCCTTGGCGGCCGCCTTGTCCTGACGGGAAAGCCAGGCGAGGTACTCCCGGTACGACGTCGGTGCGGGCAGCGTCCGGCCGTCTTCGTACGCTGCCATCACCTCGCCGAGGAAGACCGGAAGCGACCAGCCGTCGGCCGAGATGTGGTGCGACCGGAGCACCAGCCGGTGCCTGCGATCGGTGAACCGCACCAGGTGCAGATGCAGCAGCGGCGCCTTCGCCAGGTCGAACCGCTCGGCGTGGGATGCCGCCGCGAGCCGCTCGAATTCCGCCAGCGCCTCGTCCTCAGGCAGGTGCGACAGGTCGGTCTCCTGCCACGGCACCGGAACGTCGCGGACGACGGCCTGGACGGCGGTCCCGGAGCCGAGGCGGTGGAAACCCGCCCGTAGCGCGGGATGCCGGTCGAGCAGGGTCTGCCACGCCGCACGGAACCGGGCGACGTCCAGCGGACCGTCGAGGATGATGTCGCGGATCCCCGCGTAGACGTCCGGGCCGCGCTCGTCCACCGCGTGGAACAGCAACCCTTCCTGCAGCGGGGAAAGCGGCCAGATGTCGTGCAGGCTCGGGACGAGGGCCTCGACGTCGGTCACCTCCTGCTGCGTCAGCGTGATGAGCGGGAAGTCCGACGGCGTGTGTCCTCCCGCGCCGCCCTCGGCGTGGATGGCGAGCCCGGTCAGCATCTCCAGCCACGCCTGGCCGAGCGACTCGGCGTCGGCTTCGGTGAGCAGCCGTTCCGCCCAGGTGATGGTCAGGGTGAACTCGGGTCCGGCGTCTCCGTCGAGCACCACCGCGTCGATTTCGACGGCGTGCCGCAGCGGCAGGTCGTCCTCCGCCGTGCCGCCGATGGTCCCGGCCAGCTGCCAGGGTTCCGCGTCGCCGTCGGGCCGGGGCGAGAACCGCCCGAGGTAGTTGAAGCCGATCTCCGGCGACGGCAGTGCCGCGAGCACCTTCCCGGCTTCGTCGTCGAGATACCGCAGCATCCCGTAGCCGAGGCCGCCGTCGGGTACCGCACGCACGTTTTCCTTGACCTGCTTCAACAACTGGCCAGGCGCGTCCGCCCCGGAGGTGTCCAACCTCAGGGGATGGACATCGGTGAACCAGCCGAGCGTCCGCGACAGATCCATCCCGTCGAGTGGCTGACGGCCGTGGCCTTCGACGTCCACCACGACGGCGGTGCCGCCCCGCCAGTGGGCCACCGCACCGGCGAGCGTCGCCAGCAGCACCTCGTGGATGCCGCAGTGGAAAGCCGACGTCGCCTTCTCCGCGAGGACGCTCGCGCGGTCCCGCGGCAACGTCCACGAGCGGCGTCCGGAAGTCGCGATGGTGTCGCGTTTCGGGTCGAGTACGCCGACCCGCGCCCGCGCGCCGTCGAGGATTTCCTTCCAGGTCTCCAGTTCCCCGGTCCGCTGCGCGGCCTGGTCGGCCAGCGTCCGCGCCCAGCGCCGGAACGAGACGGGCGGCGGATCGAGCACCGGTTCTTCGCAGGCCGCTTGCAGATCCGCCAGCAGGACACGCCACGACACCACGTCGACCGCGAGGTGATGGGCGGCCACCACGAGCCGTCCCACCCGATCGGGTCCCGCGTCCACCCAAACGGCTTGGAACATCACACCCGCGACGGGATCGAGCCGTCCGGCCGCCTCGTGCGCGTGGCGCTCCGCGATCTCGTCGAGGTCACCGTCGCCCACCTCGATCCGCTGGAGCAGTGCGGCGGCGTCGACGGTTCCCCGCTCGGCCACGACCAGACGGGACTCGGTGACTCGGCTCCGCAGCAGGTCGTGGGTGTCGATCAGCGCGTCCAGACCGGCCGTCAGCGCCTTGAGCGACAGGTCGCCGGGCACGCCCGCCGTCACCCACTGCGCCAAAGCGCCCCGCGACATCGCGCCGGGATCGCGTTCGAGCAGCGCCCGCACGACCGGTGTCCACGGCACCTCGCCGACACCGTCGGCCACCTCGGGCTGCCGCACACCGCCGCGTCCGGCGACGGCCGCGATCCCCGCGGGGGTCTTCTGCTCGAAGACCTGCTTGGCACCGAAGACGAAATCCTCGCGCCGGGCGCGGGCGGCCAGGCGCATCGAGAGGATCGAGTCGCCGCCCAGTTCGAAGAAGCTGTCGTCCGCGCCGACCCGGTCCAGCCCGAGAATCTCGGCGAAGAGATCGGTCATCACGCGTTCGGCTTCGGTCCGCGGCTCGCGGCCCGCCGGTTTGCCGGCGAATTCGGGCGCGGGCAGGGCGGCGCGGTCGATCTTTCCATTGAGGGTCAACGGGAAGGTGTCCAGCACCAGCACCACCGCGGGCACCATGAACTCCGGAAGCCGCTCCGCGAGCCGCGCTCGGAGCGCCTCGGAGTCCAGTCCCGATTCCGCGGTCACGTAGGCGATCAGCCGCTTCTCGCCGGGACGTTCTTCCCGTGCCACCACGACCGCCTGCGCGACGTCGGGCAGCGCGGTCAACGCCGCCTCGATCTCCCCCGGTTCGACGCGGTAGCCGCGGATCTTCACCTGGGAGTCGGCCCGGCCGCCGAACAGCAGCTCGCCGTCTTCGGTCCAGCGCGCGAGGTCGCCCGTGCGGTACATCCGCTCACCGGCCGCGAAGGGGCTGGCGACGAACCGTTGCGCCGTCGCGGTCGGAGCGCCCAGATAACCGTGCGCCAGACCGGCACCGGCGAGGTACAGCTCACCGGTCACGCCCGGCGCCACCGGCTGGAGGAACGCGTCGAGTACGTACGCCTGCCTTCCGGCCAGTGGTCCGCCGATCGGCAGGACACTGCCCGTTTCGGCGCCGGGTTCGAGAACGAGCCACGTGGCGCACAGGGTGATCTCGGTGGGGCCGTACAGCTGACGGAACCGGACGTCCGGGCAGGCGCGGCGCATCCGCTCGACGGAGGCGAGCGGCACCGCGTCGCCGCCGGTCAGGATCTCACGCAGGCCGGTGAAGGATTCCGGCGCTTCCTCGGCCACTACCCGGAAAGCCCCGGCGGTCAGGTGGATGGTGGTGACACCGCGTTCGACCGCTTCCCGCACCCGCTGCGCGTCGACCGCGCCCGGTTCCGCGACCACCACGGCGGCTCCGCTCACCAGCGGCACCCAGATCTCGACCAGCGACGCGTCGAACGCGTGGGAAGCGTGCAGCAGCACGCGATCTCCGGGGCCCTGCGACCAGCCCGGGTCACCCGCGAGCGCCGCGACACTGCCGTGCGGCACCGAAACACCCTTCGGTACGCCGGTCGATCCCGACGTGTACATCACGTAAGCCGTGTCGTGCGCGCCGACGACGACCGGCGGCGCCGCGTGCTCCGTCGCGCCCATGACGACCGGCTCGACGCCGTCCGGCACCGAATCGCGGCTCGTCGCCACGCAGATCGCCAGCGCCGCACCGGAATCGGCCAGCATCCGCTCGATCCGTTCCGCGGGATAGTCCACGTTCACCGGGACCTGCGCCGCACCGGCCTTCCAGACCGCGAGCAGCGCGATGAGCAGATCCGCGCCGCGTTCCATCACGACGCCGACGCGGTCACCGCGCCGGACACCCCGCGCGGCCAAATACCCGGCCAGCCCATCGGATTCGCGGTCGAGTTCGGCGTAGGACAGCGTGCGTTCCCCATCGACGACAGCTACCGCGTCCGGGGATTCCGCGGCCCGCCGCCGGAACAGCTCCGGCACCGTGACACCCGTCGTCGCCTCGCCCGTCGCGTTCCACCGCTCCACCACGGATTCGCGCGCCGGTTCGCTGGTCACACCGAGGCGGCCCACGGGAAGCGAAGCCTCCGCCGACACCCGCTCCAGGACCCGCACGACCTGCCTGGCGACCTCCGCCGCCGTTCCGGCGTCGATCCGGTCGGGCCGGTAGGCCATGCGGATCAGCAGGCTCTTGCCGGGCGAAACGCTCATGGTCAGCGGATAACCGGTGCCGGTCCTGGTCTCGACGGCGCTGATCGCGACACCGCCGTCGTCACCGAGACCGTCGGCGTCATGCGGGTAGTTCTCGATCATCACGATGGTGTCGAAGACCGCGCCCGCCCCCGCCGCGCGCTGTACCTGCGAGAGCCCCAGGTACTGGTGCTCGGTCAACGCGGACTGCCGGGCCTGCAGATCCTGGAGCATTTCCAGCACCGGCAGGTCGCCGTCGAGGCGCACGCGGACCGGGACGGTGTTGATGAACATCCCCACCATCTGTTCCACGTCCGGCACGTCCGCGGGTCGCCCGGAAACGACCGTCCCGAACACGACGTCCGTCCGGGCGGCCAGCCGCGACAGGACCAGCGCCCACGCGCCCTGCACGATCGTGCTCAGCGTCAAGCCGTGACCGCGAGCGAAGCCGGTGAGGTTCCGCGTCGCCGTCTCGGGCAGCAATTCGGCGTGCTCACCCGGCACGACCATCGCCTTGTCCGCGTCGGCGTCCACCACGGTCGGCTCGTCGGAACCGGCGAGTTCGGCCCGCCACGCCGCCTGCGTCACCTGGACGTCCTGGCGGTTCAGCCAGGTCAGATAGTCCTTATAGGACGGTGACTTCGACGGGGCTTGCCCGCCCGCGTAGGTGATCGACACCTCGCCCAGGACGAGCGGCGTGGACCAGCCGTCGAGGAGGACGTGGTGCGACGTCAGCACGAACCGGCGCCGCACCGGGCTGAGCTTGATCAGCATCAGGCGGAGCAGCGGCGCCTTGGTCACGTCGAACCGCTCCGCCTGGTCTTCGGCGAGCAGGCGTTCGATCTCCGCGGCCGCGTCCGCCTCCCCGACGTGCGACAGATCGACCTCACGCCAAGGGATTTCCGCTTCGGCGGCGACGACCTGCACCGGCTCGCCGGAAGCCAGCTGGTGGAAACCCGTCCGGAGCGAATCGTGCCGGGCGACCACTTGATTCCACGCGGCACGCAGCCGGTCCGCGTCGAGCGGTCCGTCGAGGTCGAGGATCCGCTGGCTCTGATAGACGTCGACGCCGTCATCGGCGACGGCCCGTTCGAAGAGCATGCCTTCCTGGAGCGGCGAAAGCGGCCAGATGTCGGTCAGCCCCGGCGTCGCGGCTTCCAGCTCCGTCACGTCCTGCTGCGCCAGCTCGACGAGAGCGAAGTCGGACGGCGAGTGCCCGCCCGCGGCCGAATCGTCGGCGAGCGCGTTCAGTGTCGCCAGCCAGGCCTCGCCGAGGCGCTCCACCGTGGCGTGGTCGACATCCCGGCCGTCGATGGCGAGCCCGAGCCGCGGCCCGTCCGGCGTGTCCTGCACCTCGGCGCCGACCTC
This sequence comes from Amycolatopsis sp. NPDC043885, assembly GCF_056435685.1. NCBI lineage: Bacteria > Bacillati > Actinomycetota > Actinomycetes > Pseudonocardiales > Pseudonocardiaceae > Amycolatopsis > Amycolatopsis sp. NPDC043885. The sequence continues at coordinate 56,814 of NZ_JBWKEA010000015.1, read as the reverse complement.
GACGGGGTGGGCCAGGATCATGTCCGGCCCACCACCGAGCGGCCCTTCGCCCGCTGGCTGCCACGCACGGTCCTTGGCGGAAAGACTTGTGCGGCCGAGATAGTTGAAGCCGATCTGCGCGGACGGCGACTCCGCCAGCCGGGCGCCGGTTTCGGGGTTGAGGTAACGCAGCAGCCCGTAGCCGAGCCCGTCTCCGGGAACGGCGCGGATCTGTTCCTTGGCGGTCTTCAGCAGATTCCCCGACGAGACGTCGAAGCGGACCGGGTGCACGCTGGTGAACCAGCCCACCGTGCGCAGAAGGTCCTCACCGTCGGCGGCCTCACGACCGTGACCTTCGACGTCCACCAGCAGCGCGCCGCCGGTCCCGCGCAGCCGGGTCACGGCGCCCGCGAGACCCGCCAGCAGGACGTCCTGGATCCCGCAGTGGAAGGCGTTCGGCAGCCGGGTCAACAGGTCGTTCGCCACGGCGCCGGACAGCGTCGCGGACCACGAGTGCGTCTTCCCGGCGCTCAGCTCCACGGCCGGTTCCGCGCCGTCGAGGAGGGCGATCCACCGCTCGGTTTCGGCCACGGTGCGCTCGTCGCGCGCCTGCTCGGCCAGCCTCCGCGCCCACTGCCGGTATGGCGTCGCCACGGGTTCGAGCGCCGCGTCTTCGTAGGCCGAGCGCAGATCGGGCAGCAGGATTCCCCACGAGACCGCGTCCACGGCCAGGTGATGCGCCACCAGCGCCAAGCGGCCCTGCCCGGCTTCCGGGGAGTCGATCCACACCGCGCGCAGCATCGCCCCGGCCGCCGGGTCCAGCGTGCCCGTCGCCGTCCGGACCGCGCGTTCGGCGGCCTCGTCCAGGTCGCGGGCTTCGACCCGCGTCACCAGACCGGCCGCGTCGACCGCACCCGGCTCGGGCACGATCAGCCGTCCCGCTTCCACCCGCGCCCGCAGCAGATCATGCGTGTCCAGCACGGCCTGCAGGGCCTTGACCAGCGCGTCCTGGTCGAATCCTTCCGGAGTGACGAGGACCCTGGCCTGCGCGAAGCCCGGCCGCACGGCGTTCTCGCCCAGAGCGAGCATCACCGGTGTCATCGGGATCTCGCCGACGCCTGTGTCCACAGTGGAGGGCTTTGCCGGAGCTTCCTTGGCCAGCGCCGCCAGCCGCTCGGGGGTCCGGTGCTCGAACACCAGCCGCGGCGTCAGGGAGATCCCCTCGCGCCGGGCGCGGGCGGCCACCTGCATCGACGAGATCGAGTCTCCGCCCAGCTCGAAGAAGCTGTCTTCGACGCCGACCCGCTCCAGCCCGAGGACGTCGGCGAACACTCCACAAAGGACTCGCTCGTCCTCGGTCGAGGGCTCCCGGCCCGCCACCTTCGCGGAGAAGTCCGGCTCGGGAAGTGCCTGCCGGTCCACTTTGCCGTTGACGGTCAACGGAAGTTCGTCCAGCACGAGGATCGCGGCCGGGATCATGAACTCGGGCAGCGTCTCGGCGAGTTGCCCGCTCAGGCGCGCCGGGTCGAGATCCTGCCCCGCTTCGGGCACGGCGTAGCCGATCAGCTGCTCACCACGGGCGATCACCACGGCCTGAGCGACCCCGGGCAGCCGGGCGATCGCCACCTCGATCTCCCCGGGCTCCACCCGGTAACCGCGGATCTTCACCTGGTCGTCGGCGCGCCCGGCGAACGCCAGCGTGCCCTTCTCCGTCCAGGACGCGAGGTCCCCGGTCCGGTACATGCGCCCGCCGGGCACGAACGGATCCGCGACGAATCGTTCGGCCGTCAGCATCGAGCGGCCCAGATAGCCTTGCGCCACACCGGCTCCGGCGACGTACAGCTCGCCGGGCAACCCCGCCGGCACCGGCCGCAGGAACGCGTCGAGGACGTACACGCGCCGTCCCGCGAGCGGGCGGCCGATCGGCAGCACCGACCCCATGTCGTCGCCGGGTTCGAGCAGCCACCACGTCGCGCACAGCGTGGCCTCGGTGGGCCCGTAGAGATGCCGCACCCGCACGTCCGGGCAAGTCTTGCGGACCCGCTCGACCGCCGCCGGTGGCACCGCGTCGCCCCCGGTCAGCACCTCGCGCAGCCCGGCGACCGATTCCGGCGACTCCTCCGCCAGCACCCGGAAACTCCCGGCCGTCAGGTGGGCCGCCGTGACCCCGGCCGCCACGTAGCCGGCCAGCGTCTCGCCGTCCACCGCGCCCGATCCGGCGAGCACCACCCGGGCACCCGACAGCAGCGGCACCCACATCTCGAACAGGGAGATGTCGAAAGCGTGCGACGCGTGCATCAACACCGCGTCGCCGGGACCGACGTCCCAGCCCGGCTCACCGACCAGCGCCGCGACGTTGCCGTGCGACACCGCGACACCCTTGGGCGTTCCCGTCGAGCCCGACGTGTACATCACGTACGCGACATCGTCCGCCGTGGCGCCGATCGACAGCCGGGCGGACTCCGCCACCGCTCGCCGAGTCTCCGGATCGTCGAGGACGATCGGTTCCAGACCACCATCCAGGACGGCGTCCCGATGCGCTTCCGAGCACACGACCGCCGACGGCTCCGCGTCCGCCAGCATGAACTTCACGCGTTCCGCCGGGTACGCGGGGTCCAGCGGGATGTACGCCGCGCCCGCCTTCCACACCGCGAGCAGCGTCGCGATCAGATCGGGCGACCGGTCCATCACGACGGCGACCCGGTCGCCGCGCCGGACTCCCTTGCCGCTCAAGTACCCCGCGAGCCGTTCGGCACGCTCGGCCAGTTCCCCGTACGACAGCGTTTCGTCACCGGCGACGACGGCGACCGCGCTTTCGACCTGACGCGAGAACAGATCCGGCGCCAGTACGTCCGGTGCCGGCTCAGCCGAGACACCCCACTGCCCGACCGTTTCGCGCTCGACCGCGCTCGTCACGTCGATGTCGGCGACGGTGAGGTCACCCGACAGCTGACGCAGCACACCGGTGAACCGCTCGACGATGGCTCGCGCGGCCGCCTCGTCGTAAAGGTCCGTCAGGTAGTCGAGTTTGACGAGCATCGATTCGCCGGGGACGGCGACCAGCGTCAGCGGGTAGTGCGCGGCCTCCTGGCCCTGGTTCACGCGAATGCCGAAGGGCGCGGCGGAATCCGGCCCGCCGAGCTCACGCGGGAAGTTCTCGAAGACGATCATGGTGTCGAAGCTCGCGCCGGGTCCGGCCGCCTGCTGGATGTCCGCCAGCCCGACGAACTGGTCGGGGATGAGCGCCGACTGCCGCTTCTGCAACTCCGCCAGCATCTCGACGACCGGCGCCGAGCCACGCAGCCGCGCGCGCACCGGAACGGTGTTGAGGAAGAGCCCCACCATCCCCTCCACGCCGGGAAGATCCGGCGGGCGCGCCGAAACGACCGCACCGAACACGACGTCCGTGCGGCCGGTCAGGTGCGCCAGCACCATCGCCCACGCGCCCTGCACGACCGTGTTCAGCGTCAATCCGTTGCCGCGGGCCAGGTCCTCCAGCGATCGGGTGAGCTCCGACGGCAGCTCGACCGTGATGCTCTCGGGAATTCCCGGCGCGCGTCCCGGATCGGCGGGCGCCACCAGGGTCTGCGCCTCGAGATCACCGAGTTCCTTCGTCCAGGCCGCGAGCGCCTTCGTCTTGTCCTGGCGGTTCAGCCACGCGAGATATTCGCGGTACGGCGTCACTTCCGGCAGCTCCGCCGCCGCGTACAGCGCCGACAGCTCGTCGAACACGATGGGCAGCGACCAGGCGTCCATGATCGCGTGATGGCAGGTCACCACGAGGCGATGACTGTCGTCGCCGAGCCGGATCAAGGTCAGCCGCAGCAACGGCGCCGTCGCGAGGTCGAACCGTTTCGTCCGGTCCTCCTCGGCCAGCTCCCGCACGGCATATGCGGTGTCGTCGAGGTGGGACAGGTCGATCTCGCGCCACGGCAGTTCGACCTGCCTGGCGATGATCTGCACGGTCTCACCGGTTTTGCGCTGCCGGAAACAAGCCCGCAGCGACGCGTGCCGGGCCAGCAGCGCCTCCCACGCCGCGCGCAGCCTCGCCGCGTCCACGGGCCCGTCCAGCTCCAGGACCCAATGTCCAATGTAGACGTCGAGCCCTTCACCGTCGTAGACCGCGTGGAAGACCAGCCCTGCCTGCAACGGCGACAGCGGCCAGATGTCCTCGATCCGCGACTGAGCCATCAATATCTCCCTCGATCAGCGAAGTCCTTCGGCGAACCAGCCTCGAATTCCTCGTTCCCGTCTGCGCGAAGTCGAGGAGCCGACGTCGAACGCGGCATGTCCCCCCGCAGAATCGTCGCCCGAAGGGTCGGCACGGACAACATGTCCAACGGGCCCCGTTTTCCTGCGGTACAGGGGGTCGTGAGTGGCGATTCGGGTTAGAACCCGAAACGCCACTCACGACCAGCGCGACCCAGACCCCCGGTCTCGCGAAAGCCACTTTCGCGACACGGCCCCCTGCACCACCGAAAAGCGAAAGGGGGTCGTGAGTGGCGTTTCGGGTAAGAACCCGAAACGCCACTCACGACCCCAAAGCGAAAAGCGAGCCTTACACGGTGTCGAACTCGGACTCGAGTTCCTCGATCTCGTCCTTCCCCATGTCGACCAGTTCGAAGTCGGCGGCGGGCTTCCGCGCCGCGGGGACCTCGTCCGGCTCCTCCCCCAGCTCGACGAACGACGCGAGACCCGCCGGTGTCCGGTACTCGAACACCTCCCGCGCGCCGAAGGTCATCCCCTCACGCCGGGCCCGCGCCGCCAGCTGCATCGAGACGATCGAATCCCCGCCCAGCTCGAAGAAGCTGTCGTCCGCGCCCACCCGGTCCAGCCCGAGCATCTCGGCGAAGAGTTCGCACAGCAGCCGCTCGATCTCCGTGACCGGTTCCCTGCCGGCGATATGCCCGCTGAAATCGGGCTCCGGCAGCGCTTTCCGGTCCACCTTCCCGTTCGCGTTCACCGGCAGCGCGGCCAGCGCCATCACCACCGACGGCACCATGTACTCCGGCAGTAGCCCGGCGATCCGGTCGCGCAGCCGCACCGGGTCCACCCCGGCGCCGGACACGATGTAGCCGATCAGCCGTCCGTCGCGGACCGCCACCACCGCCTGGTCGACGCCCGGCTGGTCCGCCAGCACCGCCTCGACCTCGCCCGGTTCCACGCGATAGCCGCGGATCTTGACCTGGGTGTCCGCGCGTCCGGCGAAGACCAGCTCGCCCTCGTCGTTCCAGTACGCCAGGTCCCCCGTCCGGTACATGCGCTCGCCGGGGGTGAAGGGATCGGCGACGAACCTTTCGGCCGTCAACGCGGTGCGACCGAGGTAGCCGTGCGCCACCCCGGCGCCCGCGATGTACAGGTCGCCCGCGACACCCGGCGGCAGCGGCCGCAGAAAGACGTCCAGCACGTACAGCCGCCGCCCCGGATGCGGTTTGCCGATCGGCAGCGTCGAGCCCAGCTCGTCGCCGGGCCGGATCACCTTCCACGACGCGCAGAACGTCGTTTCCGTCGGCCCGTACGTGTGCAGGACACGCAGGTCCGGGCACGCCTGCCGCACCCGCTCCACCGCACCGAGCGGCACCACGTCCCCGCCGGTCTGGAAGTAACGCAGCCCCGCGAAACAGTCCGGTTTCTCCTGCACCAGCGCGCGGAACTGGCCGGCGGTGAAGTTCACCGACGTGAGGCCTCGCGCCGCGTGCGCGGCGAGGGTGTCCGCGTCGATCACGCCCGGACCGGCGAGGATCACCCGCGCGCCCGCCACGAGCGGCACCAGGACCTCGTACAACGCCGGGTCGAACGTATGCGGCGCGTGCATCAGCACCGCGTCACCGGGGTGCAGATCCCACACCTGGTAGCCCAGCAGCGCCGCGACGCCGCCGTGCGAGACGGCCACGCCCTTCGGTGTTCCTGTCGAGCCGGACGTGTACATCACGTACGCCAGGTCGTCCGCACCGACCGGGACCAGGGACGCCTCGCCGTCGACCGGATCGTCCACGTGGATCCGCGGATACCCGGACGGCGTCGCGGTCCCGGCGCGGCACACCACCGCGGCCGCCGAGGAATCCTCCAGCATGAACGCGACCCGCTCGGCCGGATAGGCCGGATCGATCGGCACGTACACCGCGCCGGCCTTCCACACCGCGAGCCAGGCCGCCAACAGTTCCGCCGACCGTTCGACCACGACCCCGACGCGGTCACCACGCCGCACACCTCGCACGGTCAGCACCGTCGCGAGCTTGCCGGACCATTCGTCGAGTTCCGCGAACGAATACTTCCAGTCCGCGGCCACGATCGCCGTCGCGTGCGGAGTCCGTTCCACCTGGCGGCCGAACAGTTCCACCGCTGACGACGCGTCCACGATGTCGTCCGTTTCGTTCCAGCGCTCGACCACCAGCTCACGGCCGGCGTCGTCCAGCACGTCCAGCCTGCCGACAGGCGTCCCAGGTGCCGCGATGATCCGCTCCAGCACCAGGGTGAGCCCGTCCAGCGCCGCCTTGGCGACCGAGGCCTCGACAGCGTGATACTGCAGTTCGATTTCCAGGCTTTCGCCCGGCATCACGCCGAGGGTCATCGCGTACGGCGTCGCCTGGTTGAAGTCGCGCAGGGTCAGGCTGAGTTCGGACGGCGAGTCGGTCGCGGGGTCGGCGTAGTTCTCGAACACGACGATCGTGTCGAAACCCGCCTCGCCCAGCTTCTGGATCTCCGGCAGGCCGAGGTGGTGGTGCGCCATCAGGTCCGACTGCCGCCCCTGCAGTTCCGTGAGCATCCGCAGGACCGGCTGGCAGGCGTCCAACCGCACACGGACCGGCACCGTGTTGATGAACAGCCCCACGGTCTGCTCCGCGCCGGGCAGTCCGGCGGGCCGCCCGGAGACCACCGCGCCGAACACGACGTCCTGACGGCGCGCCAGCCGCGCCAGCACCAGCGACCACGCGCCCTGCACGAGCGTGTTGAACGTCAATCCGTTGCGGCGGGCGAACTCGGCCAGCGCGGAGGTGAACTCCGGCGAATGGCGGACCACCTCGCTCGACGGCAGCCCATGCGCCTTTCCGGGAGTTTCGGGAAGCCCGAGCGACGTTCCGTCGGCCCCGTCCAGCTCCGCGCGCCAAGCCGCCTTGGCCGCCTCCTTGTCCTGCTTTCCCAGCCAGGCGAGGTAATTCCCGTAGGAACCGGGAGCACGCGCGACGCCACCCGTCGCGTAGATCTCCAGGAGATCCGCCTCGATGAGCGCCCGCGACCAGCCGTCGATGAGCAGGTGATGGCTCGTGGTCACGAGGCAGTGCTTGTCCGGGCCGAGCCGGATCAGCATCAGCCGCAGCAACGGCGGCCGCGTGAGGTCGAACCGCGTGGAGCGCTCCTTCTCCGCGATCGCGCTCACCTCGGCCAGCGCGTCGGGTTCTGACAGATCGGACAGATCGCGTTCGGCCCACGGAAGCTTGACGTCCCGGGGAATGAGCTGGATCGTCTCGCCGTTCTTCCGCCGCTGGAAGCTCGCCCGGAGCGCCGCGTGCCTGGCGAGGACGATCTCCCAGGATCTCCGGAATCGCTCCGTGTCCAAGGGCCCGTCGATGATCTGCGACTGCTGGATGAGGTGGATGTCGGGCGCCTCGTCGTCCAGGGAGGCGTGGTAGAGCATGCCCGCCTGCATCGGGGAAAGCGGCCAGACCTCGGCCAGTGCCGATCCAGAAGGGGCCGATCCAGAATTTGTCGTCGAAGTGTTCACGATGCCCGGCCTTCGCTGAGTTCCGCTGCCAATGCTTCGAAGCTCTCGATCTCGTCCTGGTCCAATTCGAGGAGACCGAAATCGGATGCGGTGTGCCCGCCCGCGGCGGGGTCTTCCGCTTGGGAAGCCAGTCCGGACAACACATCCAGCAATTCCTGGACCAGTCGTGCGATTCCGGCTTCGTCGAACACGTCGTCCGACCATTCGAGCATGAGGATCAGCTCCGGCCCGTCCGGCAGGTCCTGGACGATCGCGTTGACGTCGAGTGCGTGCGGCAGCCGCATGTCCGCGTCGATCGAGCCGCCGATCTCGCCGACCTGCTGCCACGCCCGCACTTCGCCACTCTCACCGGCGGCGAACCGGCCGAGGTAGTTGAACCCGATGCGCGCCGACGGCAGCGCCGCCAGCAGCGGCTCCGTCTCGGTGTTGAGATGGCGCAACAACCCGTACCCGAGCCCGTCGCCGGGCACCGCGCGCGACTGTTCCTTCACCGCCTTCAGCAATGTCCCGGCCGCAGCGTCACCGACGAGCACCCCGGCCAAATCGATCCCGGAGACGTCGAGCCGCACCGGATGTGTGCTGGTGAACCAGCCCACCGTCCTGGACAGGTCCATCCCCTCGGCCGGATGACGACCATGGCCCTCGACGTCCACCAGCACCGAGTCCGACGCACTCCACCGGGCCACCGCTCCCGCGAGCCCGGCCAGCAGGACCTCGTGCACGCCGCAGTGGAACACCACCGGAGCCCGCCCGGCCAGCACCGACGTCTGAGCCGAAGGAACCACCCACGACTTCGAGCGCACCTTCCCCGCCGGGGCACGTCCGGGCTTTTCCTCCCGCCCGAGAATCGCTTGCCACGCCGGGAGTTCCGCGACCCGCTCGGCGGAGACCGCCCACTCCTGGAGCAGACCCGCCCACCGGCGGAACGACACCGCCACCGGCTCCAGTTCCGGCTCCCGGCCGGCCGCCGCGGCCTCGCACGCCGCTCGCAGATCCGCCGCCAGGACTCGCCACGAGACCCCGTCGACCACGAGATGGTGCGCCACCACGATCAGACGGCCGACCCGGTCCGCTCCGGCGTCCAACCACACAATTTGGACGACCACGCCCGCGACGGGATCCAGCCGTCCGACGGCCTCCCGTGCCGCGGCGGCCTCGTCCAGCGCGCCGTCGACCTTCACCCGGGTAAAGGTCGCGGGAGCGCCGCGCTCGCCGACCACCAGCCGTCCGTCGGCGACCCGCGCCCGCAGCATGTCGTGCGTGTCCAGCACCGCCGAGAGCCCGGCTGTCAACGTTTCTTCCGTCAGATCGGCCGGGGCACCCAGAACCATCCACTGCGCGAAGCCCGGCGCCGCGACGCCGTCCCCGAACAGCCGCATCACCGGCGTCAGCGCGACTTCACCGATGCCATCGGTGGCCCTGCCCGATTCCTGCCGCGGCGCCGGCGCCACCAGCTGCGCGAGCCGTTCCGGGGTCCGGTGTTCGAACACCTGCTTCGGGGTCAGCGCGATGCCGTCGCGACGCGCGCGGGACGCGACCTGCATGGACGAGATCGAATCCCCGCCCAGCTCGAAGAAACTGTCCTCGACCCCGACCCGCGCCAGCCCGAGCACCTCGGCGAAGACCTCGCACAGGATCCGCTCGGCCTCGGTCGCGGGCTCCCTGCCGACCGTCTTCGACGAGAAATCCGGTTCGGGCAACGCCTTCCGGTCGATCTTCCCGTGCGCGGTCAGCGGCAGGACGTCCAGCGCCATCACCGCCGCGGGCACCATGTACGCGGGCATCCGCTCGGCGAGTTCGGTCCGGAGCGCCTCCGGGTCGACGTCGCCCGGCGACACGTAAGCCACCAGACGGCCTTCGCGAACGGTCACCGTGGCCTGCGTGACCCGGGGATGGTTGGACAGCGCGAACTCGATCTCGCGCGGCTCGACCCGGAACCCGCGGATCTTGACCTGGTCGTCGGCCCGGCCGGCGGACACCAGCTCGTCCTCGTCCGTCCAGTACGCCAGGTCGCCCGTCCGGTACATCCGCTCACCGGGGACGAACGGATCGGCGACGAACCGCTCCGACGTCAGCGCCGCGCGGCCCAGATAGCCCCGCGCCACCCCGATCCCGGCCAGGTACAGCTCACCGACGACGCCGCGCGGCAACGGACGCAGGAACGCGTCCAGCAGATAGCCGCGCACCCCGGCGATCGGCCCGCCGAACGGGATCACCTCGCCGTGCGGCGCCAGCGGCATGCTCACCGTCGCGCAGATCGTGGTCTCGGTGGGCCCGTAGGCGTTGAGCATCCGGCGGTCGGCCGAGAGCCGGTCCACCAGTCCCGGCGGGCAGAGCTCCCCCGCCGCGGTCACCGTCTCGACCCCGGCCGGGAACACGTCGACGGTGGCCAGCACCGACGGCGGAGCCTTCACGTGCGTGACGTCCCACCGCTCCAGCGTGTCGCTCAGCGACGCCTGCGGCGGCAGATCCTCGTCCGGCGGCATCACCAGCGTCGCGCCCGAAAGCAACGCCATCATCACCTCGGACACGATGGTGTCGAAGCCGAGCGCCGCGAACTGCAGGACACGGGACGACGGCGTCACGGCCAGGCGTTCGATATGCGCCATCGCCAGGTTGCCCAGGCCCGAGTAGGTGACGATCACGCCCTTCGGGGTTCCGGTCGATCCCGACGTGTAGATCACGTACGCCGCGTCGCGCATCCCCACCTTCGGCAAGACCACGTCCGGGGCTGCCGAAAGGTCCAGCTCGTCGAGCACCACGAGCCGGTCCGCGAACTCCTCCGGCACCGCGTCGCGCGTCTTTCCCTGACACACCAGCAGCATCGGATCCGCGCTGCCGAAGATCAGCTTCACCCGCTCGGCCGGGTACGCGGGATCCACCGGGACGAAGACGCCGCCCGCCAGTGAAACCCCGAGCATCCCGATCAGCCACCACGCGGACCGTCCGGCCACCAGTCCGACGCGGCACTCCCGGTCGACGCCCGCCGCCCGCAGTACGGCGGCGAACCTCGTCGCCCGGTCCCACAGTTCCGCGTAGGTCAGGTCGCCTTCGCCGTCCGTGACCGCCACCGCGTCCGGCCGCTCGGCCGCCATCCGCCCGATCAGCTCCGGCAGCGGCTCGCCGTCCAGCAGCGCGGGTTCCCAGGGGGGCAACGGGATCTCGCCCATACCGGTCCGCCCGACGAGACCGGACGGATCTTCGACGATCGCGCCGAGGGCACCGGAGAACCAGTCCAGCAGGGAATCGGCGACGGCCCGGTCGATCTGCTCACGCCAGCAGGCGAGCTGGATCCGGAACTCCTCGCCCGGGATCACCCCGACCGTCACCGGGTAGTGGGTCCCCTCGACCGTGCCCAGATACGAGAACTGGTCGGCGAAGTCCCGCGGGTAGTTCTCGAACACCAGCAGCGTGTCGAACATCGCGCCGGGTCCGGCCGTCTTCTGGATCTCCGTCAGCCCCAGATGCTGATGCGGCATCAGCTCGACCTGACGCCGTTGCAGGCCGGCGAGCATGTCCATCACGGACTGCTTTCCGTCCAGCGAGACGCGCACCGGGATCGTGTTCATCATCAGTCCCGGCATCGACTCGACGCCCGGGAGTTCGGCGGGACGGCAGGCGACCGTGGTGCCGAACACGACGTCGGTTCGCCGCGCGAGCCGCGCCAGCACCAGCGCCCACGCGCCCTGCACCACCGTGTTGAGCGTCAGCCCGTGGTCGCGGGCGAACGCGGTCAGCCGGGTGTAGAGCTCCGGTGCGAGATGGGTGACGCGGTAGTCGTATTCCGTCGCGGAGTCCGACTTGGCGACCAGTGCGGGCACGTCGATGTCCGAGAGCTCCGCCTGCCAGGCCGCCCGCGCCGCTTCCTTGTCCTGCCTGTCCAACCACGCCAGATAGTCGCGGTACGAGGCGGCCGTCCGGTCCGGGAAGCCGCCGGAGGTATAGGCCGCCGACACCTCGTTGAGGATCACCGCCACCGACCACCCGTCGGTCAGGATGTGGTGGTTGACGACCAGCAGTCGATGCCGATCCTCGGCGACCTTGATCAGCACGAGCCGGAACAACGGCGCCTTGGCGAGGTCGAACCGGTCCCGCTGTTCCTCCACGGACAGCGCCTTGACAGCCTCTTCGACATCGCTCGCGCCGGTCAGGTCGACCTCGCGCCACGGCAGCTCGACGCGTCCGGCGACGGCCTGCACCGCCTTGCCCGACGCGAGCCGGTGGAACGTCAGCCGGAGTTCGGGGTGCCGGGCGAAGACCGCCTCCCACACCGACCGCAGCCTGGCCACGTCCAGCGGCCCGGTCAGCTCCACGATCCACTGGGTCTGGTAGATGTCGGGACCCTGGTCGTCGAGGGTCGTCTGGAAGAGCAGACCCGCCTGAAGCGGCGCCAGCGGCCAGACCTCGACGGCGTCGGGGACCGCGGCCGCCAGTTCCGTCTCGTCTTCCGCGGTCAGCTCGACCAAGGGGCCGTCGACGGGCCGCTCGGCCCGCACGGCGCCCGCCACCGCGGCCAGCCGAGCGGGGGTCCGCTCCCCGAAGATCTGCGAAGGCGTCACCAGCAGGCCCGCTTTCGCCGCCCGGGCCGCGACACGCACCGCGAGGATCGAATCCCCGCCCAGTTCGAAGAAGCCGTCGTCGACACCCGCCCGGTCGATGCCGAGCACTTCGGCGAACAGTCCACAAAGGACACGCTCCGCCTCGGTGACGGGTTCGCGTCCGTCGGCCTTCGCCGTGAAATCAGGCGCGGGCAACGCCGCCCGGTCCACCTTGCCGTTGCCGGTCAGCGGCAGCGCGGCCACCGCCATGACCACGGCCGGGACCAAGTAGTCGGGCAGGACCGCCTGAAGCCGCTCGCGAACGAGCGCGGGATCCACGTCCGCCACCACGTAGCCGATCAGGCGGCCGTCGATCGGCAACACGACGGCCTCGTGGACGTCCGGCTGGGCGGTCATCGCGGCTTCGACCTCACCGGGTTCGATCCGGAACCCGCGGATCTTCACCTGGTCGTCGACGCGGCCCGCGAAGAGCAGTTCGCCATCCGGTGTCCACTTCGCGAGGTCGCCGGTGCGGTACATCCTCTTGCCCGGGGCGAACGGATCCGCCACGAACCGCTCGGCGGTCAGCCCGGCCCGGTCGAGGTAGCCGTCGGCCAGCCCGGCGCCGGAAAGATACAGCTCGCCGACCACGTCCGGGGCGACCGGCCGCAGCGAGTCGTCCAGCACCCAGGCCTGCCGTCCGGCGAGCGGACGGCCGATCGGCAGCACCGGCACCGGGTCGTCCTCCGGTTCGAGCACGTGCCACGTGGCGCACAGCGTCGTTTCCGTCGGCCCGTACAGATGCCGGATCCGCGCGCCGGGCGCGGCGTGGCGCACCCGGTCCACCGCGTGCGCGGGCACCAGGTCCCCGCCGGTCAGGATCTCGCGCAGCCCCGCGAACGACTCCGGCGCTTCCTCCGCCACCGCACGGAAACTGCCCGCGGTGAGATGCGCCCGCGTCACCCCGGCCGCGACCGCCTCCCGCAGCCGGCGGGCGTCCACCGGCCCCGGCGCGGCGATCACCACCCGGGCACCCGACACCAGCGGCACCCAGATCTCGCACAGGGACGCGTCGAAGGAATGCGGCGCGTGCATGAGGACCGCGTCGTCGGGTTCCATCGCCCAGCCGGGATCCCCCACCAGTTCCGCCACGCTGGAATGCGGGACGGCGACGCCCTTCGGCTTGCCCGTCGAGCCGGACGTGTACATCACGTACGCCAGGTCCTCCGGGCTCGCCGGATCGACCGCGACGTCACCCGCTTCGTCCGTGACGACGATCGCCTCGATCCCGTCCGGGACGCTGTCGCGCGTCGCGGCCGAGCACAGCATCAGGGACGCGCCCGAATCCGCGACCATGAACGCCACCCGCGGCGCGGGATACGAGGCGTCCACCGGCACGTACGCCGCGCCCGCCTTCCAGACGGCGAGAAGCGCCACCAGCAGATCCGCCGAGCGGTCCAGCATCACCGCGACCCGGCGGGCGCCCAGGGCGACCAACCGGCCGGACAGCCTGCCCGCCAGCTCGTCGAGCTCCCGATAAGTGAGGAGCCGGTCCCCGTCGGCCACGGCCACCGCGCCGGGCGCCCGGCCCACCTGCCTGGCGAAGAGATCGAGCACCGTCGGTGCGGCCTGCGCTGCGGAACTCATCGTCATCCTCCGTAGACCACGGTGTCCAGCGGTTCCGGCTCTTCGTCGAACTCGTCTTCCTCGGGCTCCGGCTTGGGCGCGTTGTTCTCCGGCCTGGCGAACTGCGTGTGGTAGAGCTCCGAATACAGCCCACCCCGCGCCAGCAACTCGTCGTGCGTCCCGCGTTCACGGACCGTTCCGCCGTCGATCACGAGGATCTGGTCGGCCTCGCGGATCGTGGACAACCGGTGCGCGATCACCAGCGACGTCCGGTCGCGCAGCGCGGTCTTGAGCGCCCGCTGGACGGCGGCCTCCGACTCGGAGTCCAGATGCGCGGTGGCCTCGTCCAGCACGACGACCGTGGGCGCCTTCAGCAGCAACCGGGCGATGGCCAGACGCTGCTTCTCGCCACCGGACATCCGGTAGCCGCGGTCGCCGGTGACGGTGTCGAACCCGCGGGGCAGCGACTGGATCAGGTCCCAGATCTGCGCCCCCTTGCACGCTTCGACCAGCTCTTCCTCGGTGGCGGTCGGACGGGCGTAGAGCAGGTTCTCCCGGATCGTGTCGTGGAAGAGGTAGGCGTCCTGGCTGACCACCCCGACCGTGCCGCGGATCGAGTCGAAGGACAGGTCGCGCAGATCGTGCCCGTCGAAGCGGACCGCGCCGGCGTTCGGGTCGTACAGCCGGGAGACCAGGTGGGTGATGGTGCTCTTCCCCGCGCCGGACGGGCCGACGAGCGCGGTGAGGGTCCCGGCGGGCGCCTCGAAGCTGATGCCGCGCAGGACGTCCGCCGTCTTGTCCCCGTTCTCCCGCTTGGTCCGCAGGTGTTCGAGCGACGCCAGCGAGACCTCGTCCGCGGTGGGATAGCGGAACACCACGTCGTCGAACTCGATGCCCGGCGCCGCGTTCTTCTCGAGTTCCTTCGCGTCCGGGCGCTCCTGGATCAGTGGCTTGAGATCGAGCAACTCGAAGATCCGCGCGAAGCTCACCACCACGGTCTGCGCGGTCTCCTGCAGCCCGGACAGCTGGGTGATCGGCCCGAACAGCCGCCCCAGCAGGGTGGCGATGGCGATGAGCGTCCCGAGCTGGAACGCCCCCTCGATCACGAGCCCGCCGCCGACCCCGTAGACGACCGCCGTGGCGATCGACGCCATCAGCGCCATCATGACGAAGGACATCCGGGCCCAGATGGAGATGCTCACGCCGATGTTGCGGATCTTCCCGGCACGCTTGCGGTAGTCGGCCATCTCCTCGTCCGGGCGGCCGAAGAGCTTCGAGAGCATCGCGCCCTGGACGTTGAACCGCTCGTGGAGGAGCCCGCCGAGCCCGGCGTTCGTCTCCATCAGCGTTCCGGTGCGGCGCTGGATGATCCGCCCCACCCAGATCCAGGGAATGACGAACAGCGGGACCAGCACCAGCGTGACCACGGCGACCAGCCAGGACAGGTAGAACAGCTCGGCCAGCACGAGCAGGACGGTGACCACGCTGGTGGCCGCCATCAGCAGATGACCGAACGCCTGCTGCGCCATGATGAGCTCGGTGTGCAGCCTGCCGACCAGCACCCCGGTCTGGGTGCGGGTGAAGAACGCGATCGGCAGCCGCCGGACGTGATCGAGGGCCTGCACCCGGAGGTCGTAGGTGACTCCCTCCCCGATCTTCGCGGAGACGTAAGCGGACAACAGCGACAGCAGCGCGCCCGCCACGGCGAGGCCGGCGGTCAGGACCGCCATCAGGATGACGACCCCGAAGTCGTTCTTCAGGATGCCGCCGTCGATGAGCTCCTTCATCAGCAACGGAGTCGCGACGACGACGAACGCCTCCATCGCGGCGATGAGGACGAAGATCGCCACCTTGCCGACGTGGGGGCGGAAATACGCGAGGACTCTGCGCACCGTCCCCGGACGGACCCGGTTCGACCAGGGATCGGGGTCGTCATCGCTCTTGGGCGACGCCCCGAAGCGCAACATTACTTCCATTTGGGCATCCCTCTCACGCACGAAGTCGGCGAGTTCAATCGTGCTGAATCGTGTCGATGTCCACGAGTGGCGCCCGGGACCATCTCCGGCCGGACCGTCCACAAGGGACTCTGTACAGGGTGGTGCGGCGCGCGTTCATGTCGCGAAAGCCACTTTCGCAACACACCAAGCCTGCCTTACCTCTCAGAAGAACCGGCCCTACGGGGCCACGGCCGGACCGGCGGGGATCCGGCCGTGGCCGTCCACCCCGCGCCGCAGCAGATCCGTCACGTCGTCCAGGTCGCCCGCCCGCAGCGCCGAGGCCGCCGCGGCGAGATCGGCCGCGATCCGGTCGAGGACCGCCGCCACCGGCAGCGCGTTCCCGGCGAGAATCTTCCGCCACAGCGAAGGATTTCCGGCCGCGATGCGGGTGACGTCACGCAACCCCTGCCCGGCGAGGCGCAAAGCGACGTCGTCGCCGTTCGCCAGGCTCGCCGCCACCGCCGAGGCCGCCACGTGCGGGGCGTGCGACACCAGCGCCACCGCCGAGTCGTGCTCGGCCGCGCCGACGGTGACGGCCTCGGCCCCGCACAGCGACACCAGTTCGCAGGTCAGCCGTAGTGCCTCGGCGCCGGTTTCGACGCCGGGGCACAGCGCCCACGGACGGCCCGCGAACAGGCCGGCGCGGGCCGCGGCCGGTCCCGATCGCTCCCGTCCCGCGAGCGGATGCCCTGGCACGTAAGAGATCAGGTCGCAGCCGAGCCGCTCCGCGTCGGCGATCGGACCGGCTTTGACGCTGGCGACGTCGGTGTACGCCCGCGCCGCGCCCTGCTTCTGGAGTGCGGCCAGCCGCTCCCCCACGAGGTGCGGTGGGACGGCGATCACCGCCAGATCCACTTCCTCGCCGGTCCATTCGCGGCCGGCGCCGAGCTCCCGCGCCACTCGTACGGCGTGTTCGTCGATGTCGGTGAGATGGACGGTGACACCCTTTTCCCGCAGGGACAACGCGGCCGACGTGCCGATCAGGCCGGTGCCGACGACGAGCGCCTTCTCGATGGTCACAGCTACTTCTTAGGCCGCTCTCCCGGCGATGTCGAGCCGCGCGGCCTGGGCACCGTGCGAGAAATACGAAGAGGACTTCTCCGCGTGTGGTGCGGAAAAGCCCCCTTCGCGCCTACCCGATGCCGCCCGCGATCACCGTGCGGCCAGATCGGTCGCCCGGCTCTCCAGGTGATCCGCGAACCCCGCCCAGACCCGGGCGTGATCCCTGGCGAATCCGGCGACCACGCCGTACAGGTGCGGCGGGACACCGTGCAGGATCCGTTCCCATTCCTGCCCGTCCATGGAGTGCATGGCGAGCATGCGCAACAGGATCCGGCCGACCTCGCTCAACCGCAGCGCCGGGTCGGCCTTGAGCCGCTCCAGCACGGTGAGCCGTTCCCGGTCCAGCGAGTGACCGAGGTCGGTTTCCGTCAGGCTCAACGGATCCGGCTTCGTGCGCAGTCTCCTGCTCCCGTCCGGGGTCGGGCTTTCCCCACGCTCCAGCCTGCCGCGCACGTCCCGGACCGTCTCCGGGGAGATGCCGACCTGCTTGGCCACCTGACGCAGTGAAAGACCGGGATCGTTGCGGATCAGATCGGCGGCGAGCTTCCGCCGCTCCGAGCTGTCGACGGGCCGGATCCGCCCGTCCCGCCCGATCCTGGCGCCGTTTCCGCCTTCGCCGCCCCGCCTGCGCAGGTCCGCCACGGTTCCCGCGGAAATGCCGGTCGCCGAAGCCACCCGCCGATCGGACCACTGCGGATGTGTCCCGATGATCTGGACGGCCGCCCGTTTCCGATCCGCGAGGGAAAGCGGCAGACCGTGCCGGATGTTCGCTTCCACCGCGAGCACGAAGGCGTCGGACTCGGCGCCGTCGATGAACCTCGCGGAGATTTTCGTATCGCCTCGTACTCGTGCCGCCTTCAGCCGGTGCAGGCCATCGACCACCTGCATCGTCGGTCGGTGAACGAGAATGGGCGGTAGCTCCCACTCCGCCGACAACAGTGTCTCGACATGCTCTGGATCCTCGCCCGAAGTGCGCGGCGAACAAGCAGTGGACAGTCTCGACAGCTCGATTTCGACGACAGGGAGAGCGGACAAGTCAACTCTCGTCGGATCCACCTAGCCCCCATTGAATCTGTTGATTCAGCAACTTTCAGACACGGCACGGAAACCCACCGTCCAACTGCTCGGCTTCGGTGCTTGGACACCATGAACCCGTCCGACGCCGGCCTCGGCCGCAGGGCGGGATGTCCTCGACGGTGAGGAACCCTCAAGCGCCACAGGCAGAACCGCATGCGGCGGCCCGCCTCGACGGTCTCCCAGCTGACCGTTGGCGCGTATTCCGACGAACTACCGAAGCTGAACGGCATCCTCCCATCGCCCCGACGGCGATCTGCGAGACGAAACGCTCGACGGCTTCGGCCCGGCAGGACCGACACTTGGTCAGCCTGACGAAACCGACACCCGCTTCAGCGCGAGTCCCGGACATGTCCGATCTTATGACTCCATACCGCTCGGTTCAGAGGATCGGCGAGTGAAGTCTTTGGTTTGGCTCGTGGTCGCGAGTCACCGACGCACCCCCTCTGTCCCCAGCAAAGCGCGCACACCATGTCAGCCCCAGCTGATGCGCACCTGTGCAGCATGGCATGAACAATCCATGTCGGCAATTGACGAACAGTGTGATTTTCGTAGTGAACAGGGGGCCCAAGATCAATATCCGGAACTCCGCATGCCGTATTGACTCGTTTGGCGAACATAAGTAAAGGGCCCGCGTACAAGCCTTGTTCCTGTCGTCCGGTTAGCCTGTTCGCAGGTCTTGTTAGGCCGTTCGCGCGGCTCGTCTTCTCTCCGGATGATCACAGCACCGGCGGTTCATGTTCCGTTCTTCGACACTTGTTCACACGAACGGCCGAGCCCGCGTCCCACGGTCCGGGCGGAATCTCACCCGGCCGGGGATCACCCGCGAGCAAAGCGAAGCGTGGCAGGCTGGAAGCCGGCCCCGGTTCGTCCGTGCCGTCATGGTCGGCGGCGCCGTCCACCGATCCACCGGAAGGAGGTTTCGTGCGCACAGGACAGGAAAAGGACAGCGTTCGACCTCCCCCGATCACCACACGGGACGGACCACACCGTCCGGCCCCCGCACGGAAATTCATAGGATGAAATGGTGTTCGCGGCAATTGTCGCCGCGAGAGTGCCTTCACAAACCCCGAAGCGCGTGAAGGCCCCCTTCCCTCGGCTGAGCCGAGGGAAGGGGGCCTTCACGCGCGACACCTACGCGATGGGGAAATCGAAATAAGTGTCCGGGTAGGGCTCGTCCTTCAGGCTGTAGTGCCACCACTCGCACTCGTACGAGCTGAAGCCCGATCCCTCCATGGCCGCGCACAGGTGCGCGCGGTTCTTCGCGGCCTCTTCCGTGACGCCCGCCGCCCCGTGATGCGAGACGACGTCCATCAGGTCGTGGTCACCACCCATGTCGGCGAGTTCGCCGGTGTCCAGGTGGTAGAGCGTCAGGTCCACGGTGCTGCCGCGGCTGTGGCCCGACTTGGTGGCCACGTAGCCCTTTTCGAACATCTGAGGCCGGTCGATGTTCGGGTAGTGCCTGACCTTCTTCCGGCCGTCTTCGGGCTCCTCCGCCCAGCGCATGAAGCGGTCCACGGCGCGCTGCGGGCGGTACCCGTCCCACAGGAGCAGCCCGAAGCCGAGTTCCTCGGCCTTGTCCCGCGCCTTCTCCAGCGCCGCGCAGAACGCCCGCGTGCCGACGATCCGGTTCACCAGGTACCCGTCCACCGGCTTGCCCGTGAAGTTGTCCCACGTGGCGTACTTGGCGTCCCAGCGTATTCCGGAGACAACCTCGTCTACGAAGACGAAATCATCCTTCATTCGTCACGGCCCGCCAGCGTCAGCTTCACCAGGCGGTCGATCACGTCGCCGAGCGAGAGGCCGGCGGCGGCCATCATGCGCGGGTAACGACTGTACGAGGTCAGGCCGGGCAGGGTGTTGACCTCGTTGAGCACCACGCTCCCGTCCTCCTTGAGGAACAGGTCGACCCGTGCGAGCCCGCGGCAGCCCAGGGCGCGGTAGATGACCTTGGCCGTCTCCTGGACGAGGTCACGCGACTCGTCCGGGATGTCGGCGGGGACGATGAAGCTCGAATTCTCGGAGCCGGTCTCGGGGCTCTTCTCCTGGTGGATCTTGAAGAAGCCGTGGGTCAGCGCGACCCGGTCGACCTCGCCCGCGAACAGGTCTTCGTCGTTGCCGAGGATCGAGCAGCCGATCTCGCTGCCGATGACGGCCTCTTCGATCAGGACCTTCGCGTCGTACTGGCGCGCCTCCGCCAGCGCGGCGGGCAGCTCTTCCTTCGCGGAGACCTTGCTGACGCCGAACGACGAGCCGGAGCGGGCGGGCTTCACGAAGACCGGGTAGTTCAGCTGGTCCGGGTCGACGTCATTGTCCGGCGTGACGATGTAGAAGGTCGGCGTCGCGATCCCCGCGCCGCGGACGACGGAATAGGTGAGGGCCTTGTCGATGCACATGACCGAGCTCGGGAGGTCGCAGCCGACGTAGGGGATGCCGGAGATCTCCAGCAGGCCCTGCATCGCGCCGTCTTCGCCGAACTTGCCGTGCAGGACCGGCAGCACCACGTCGAGGGCGATCGTCTCGTACTTGCCCTCGTCCAGGACGAGCAGACCGTGTACCCCGCGGTCCGGCGACAGCACGGCCGGGCGGACGTTCCCGTTCTCCCAATCCTCGGCGGGGCCGTCGCAGAGCATCCAGGAACCGCTCTGGGTGATCCCGATGTAGTACGGCTCGTACTTCTCGAGGTCGAGGTTCTTCTGGACCTCGCGCGCAGATTTGATGGAGATAGGATGTTCTTCGGAAAGCCCGCCGAACAGAATTCCGATTTTCAGCCTACCCATACTACTTCCCGCTTTCGAATTGGAGACAATTGATGATGGAGTTTTCAACAGTGTCACTCAGCGCGTGGTCCGTGTAATAGGCGGTATGCGGACTGATGAGCACGTTCGGCAGTTTTTCCAACCGCAGCAACGTTTCGCTCTCTATCGCCTTGTTCCTGCAGTCGGCGTAGAAGATACCTTCCTCTCCTTCGAGGACATCCAGCGCCGCTCCGCCCAGCTTTCCGCTTTCCAGTGCCGAAATGAGGGCTTCGGTTTCGATCAGCGGACCACGTCCGGTGTTGATGATGTACGCGCCGTCCTTCATCCGCTCGATGCTCTTCTCGTCGAGGAGATGATAGGTATCCGTGTTGAGCGGCACGTGCAGTGTCACGATGTCGCTCTGCTGCAGCAATTCGTCGAGTGGGACGTAATCGGCCGAGGCGGTCAGCACCGTGTCGTAGGCCAGCGCCCGGCAGCCGAAACCACGCAGCCGCTCCAGGACGGCGACCCCGATACGCCCTGTTCCGACCACTCCGACGGTCAGATCGCGCAGCTCTTTCCCGCGCACCTCGTTCAGCCGGTAGTCGTGGACCTCGGTGCGGCGGATGATGGACTTGGCGTCGCGCACAGCCATCAGCATGAGCATCAGCGTGAAGTCGGCGACGCTGTCCGGCGAGTAGGCGACATTGCCGACGGTGATGCCGACGCTCGCCGCGTACTCCACATCGATGTGGTTGAAGCCGATGCTCCGCGTGGAGATGTATTTCACGCCCGCTTTGCCGAGCGCGAGAAGAATGGTATTCGTGACCTGGGTCTTATGACCGATACTGATACACCTGTTTCCGGAGACCAGTTCGATATTGGCCTCGGATACCGGCTCCTCCGAAATGGTCGGCATTATGCCGAAACGAGGTGCCATCTCCCGGAACAGGGCGGCCTCGTCCTGCCCGCATCCATAAATCGTGATTCCCCTTGCCAAGACGGCCGAGGAGGAGGCGGACGCCAGCGATCCGGTGCGGGGGGCAGCTGATCGCGCTGGTTCGCTGTAGGTCATGCCCGACATTGTAGGCAGCGCGATGTTGCCGCTTCTTATGGGGTTTTCGATGCCCGGACAATAAGTTACCAACCGGTAGCGCCGAGTGCACGACGTTGTCTTCACCTGCGCCGTACAGCTCTATCGCAGATCTTGCCCGCCCGTCCCCGGCGTCGAAACCGTCCCGTGACGGATGCCACAAAGCCACGCCGACACGAGGTCCGCGAGGGCTTCCGGAGCGTCTCTGGCCACGAGGTGCCCCGCCGCCGGGACACCGGTGACGGCGACACGCGGATTGGCCGTGCGCAAACGACCCACATCGGCTTCGCGGAGCGGTGAGCCCTGCCCGCCGTGCACCACCAGGATGGGCATGTCCAGGGCCCCCGCCGTCGCGAGCAGGGCGGAACCCGAGCCGAGGACGTCCTCCACCAGGCGGGTGTAGCGGCCGCCGAGCCCGTGGAAGCCGAGCCACGAACGCACCCGGGCCGGTTCGAGGTCGGGTACGACGTCGACGAGCACGAGCCCGGAGGCCCTGGCCGCGACGACGGGGTCCGCCAGCGCGGCGATGGCGGCCAAACCGCCGACCGAGGCCCCCACGAGGACGATCGGCGCCGGCTGGCTCCCGATCATCCCGGCCACGTCGCCGGCCAGTGCCCGGAGCGTGGTCGCCCGGCCGGAACTGTCCCCGTGACCACGCAGGTCGAAGGCCACCGACCGGAACCCGCGCCGGGCCAGCACCGCGGCGACCGGCGCCCAGACCACGCGGCGTTCCCCGCCCGCGTGCAGCAGCAGAACCGTCGGACCGGCGCCGGTCACCGTGCCCCGCAGGATGACATCGCCCAGGTCAAGACTGGTTTCGGCACTCATGACAGCCCTCCTCACCTTGACCTGTCAAGGTAGCGCGGATACCTTGGCACCTCAAGGTACGATCCCGATTGTGACGACTCCCCGAGCACGCCGGACTCCCGAAGAGGCCCGGCGGCTGATCCTCGACGCCGCGGCCTCACTGCTCGGCGAGTCCGGTGTCGCCGCGGTCCAGATGCGGGCCGTTGCCGCGCGGGTCGGCATGACCGACGCCGGCGTCGCCCATCACTTCGGCAACCGCGAGAAACTGCTCGCCGAACTCCTCCGGCACGGTGGCCGCCGTCTGCGGGACGCCCTTCAGGAACTCCTCGCGAGCTGGCTCGACCGCGGCGCCGACCTGCTCGAACTCGTCGAGGCGCTGCACGATCTGTACCGGAACGGCTACGGCGAGCTCGCGGTGGCACTGCACGCGGCGGGCTGGCGCGACCCGGGCAGCGGGATGCTCGACCCGGTCGTCGACGCCCTCCACCGGCTGCGGCCGCCCGGCTGCTCCCTCGAAGACACGCGGCTCGCCGTCGCCGCCCTGCATCAGGCGATGGCCACGGAGGCCCTGTACGGGAGCGATTTCCGGCGCAGCGCCGGGATCACCGGAGCCGCGTCGGACGATTCGGCCGCGCAAGTGCGCTGGTGGGCGCGCCAGCTCCACCTCGCGCTCGGACTCAGGCCCGATGACCGGGCGGGCGACCGCGGGGTCGTGAGTGGTGAGGACGGTTAGAACCCAATGCCACTTGGCTTGTCTTGAGGATGAAACCCAATTCCGTGTCTTCGTTGTCCTGGCCGGGGCCTGCGTTTCGCTGAGTGCTTCTCGGCGGTGCTGGTGTGGCGGGTGTGCCGTGTGGCGTCGGTACAGGGGTCGTGAGTGAAAAGGGTCGTTCTAACGACCCGGATCACTCACGACCCCGCGACCCCCGCCTGATGCCGCACCGACAGTCGACACCGACAAAACCGCAGGCCAAGAGATTGATCAACTTGAGCTACGTGGCATTGGGTCAGAACCGTCCTCACCACTCACGTAGACCCGGAAGGTCAGCGAATACCCTGCGAAATGCGCTCGCCCAGGCCTTCGACGTCATCGAGCGCTGCTCGCAGCTCGGCGGCGTACTCCTCGGCCCCGGCCCGCAGGCCCCGTTCGACGACGCCCACGGAGTCGAACGCCTCGACGTCCCCGCCGCTCAGCGCGGCGACGGACTCCTTGACGACGGCACCGAGCAACAATTCTTCGGGCACCCCCGGCTTCCCTTCCAGCGGCCAGACGAGGTCGTCGAGCACACTCTGCCCGCCGACCTCGCGGACCAGTCCGGCCGCGGTGATCCCCGGCACCCGGAAACCCTCCGGCAGCACCGCGCGGACGCTCAGGTTGCGCGAAAGCCAGTACAGCAGCTGCGCGTTCACTTCCAGCTTGACCGGCCTCGGCGCCAACCACAGCGTGAGGTTCACATAGTACTCGGTGAGGCGGTCGAGCACCTCGCCGCCGTTCTGGAAACCCCACAGGTTGATGTCGAAATAATGGTGCCACGTGGCGTCGGCGACGATCCGCCCGACCCCGGCGGCCACACCGTCGTACACACTGGACACGCCGTAGACCTGACCGTTGCGCTTGTCGGTGCCCTGCGCGACGATCTCGGGTTTCGGCTGTCCCGCGCGCCCCGACGGCCACACGTCCGACGGATACCGCTCGGGAATGAGCAGCTGGCCCTCGTGCATGTGGTCCGGGAAAACGGTGATCGGACCCTGCCTGCCCTGGAACAACGCGTGCGGCCTGCCGAGCCGCTTCCGCAGGATCAGTTCCTGCGGGTACGGGTCGAGGTCGTTCGGGATCGGGTTGTCGATGTCGCTGCCCCACGGATCCGGCTGGTGGGTGTTGTGGCTGAACTCGATACTCGCGTCCGGCCGGTCGTTCCACACCCGCAGCTCACCCGCGCGCGGAACCCGGTGCCCCAGCGCCCGCCCCAGGTTCAGGTACTCGGGCAGCGACGGATCCGCCCCCGGCGGACGCGGATTCGAGTGATCACCGGTGATCAGCACGCCACCACCGGCGTCCATCCATGCCCGCAGCGCGGCGACCTCCGCGTCCACGAGCTCGTTTTCCGGCTCCCCCGGCATGTTGGACTGCAGCAGTCCGAAGAACCACACCTGCTCGTATCCGCAGAGGACATCGGAAGTGAGTTTGTTGGCGGCGTGCCCGCCCTCGTGCCGGTTGATCAAATCGATCTCGAACTGAGCGAAGAACGGCTGATTCGCCAAGATCAGATCACGGACGATCCCCAATGAGAATCCGTTGTTCCCGGTGAAGCCGACAAAATCCGTGTAGAACAGGATTCTGATCTTCGGCTTGGCGAGCGGACTGACCTGATCGGCGACAATACGTGCGTCGAACATCGATTTCCCCCTTGTTTGAAGCGCCATGCCGTCCTCCCCGGCGGCGCCGTCCCTTCCACGTATACCGGAACTTCCGGCGGGCGAGCAGGCGCCGACGCACGGCTGAGGAATTCGCTGCGATCAAGCGGTGAATCGGCCGAATTCCCTCTTTCACGGTTCCAACCGTCCTCACCACTCACGAGAGCCGGCGCGGCGCGGCCGCCTCAGGGACGGCAGCTTTCGCCCACGCCGGGTGACCTCCGGACGGTGATGCCCTGCCACCGTGGAACAGCCGATCGCCAGACCGTCTCCGGAGGATGCCGCATGGTGCGAATCTCATTCGACGATTTCCCATCGCACCCGCTCCGCCGGCCGCGATGGGCACGCCACCGCCGGACAACGGACGAGCGACAGGAAGTCAGCCGCTTCGCGAGAGGGCTCTCCACCGGCGCGCCACCGGTTCCGTCGCCGCCTCCCGACCTGCGGGGCACCGGCGCGCCACTGCCCCGCGCGCTGGTGGTGCTGCTCGGTTCCGCCGCCGCGGTCATCGTGCTGGCCGGACTGAACGCCGTCGCCTGGCTCGTCGGGCCCGTGTTCCTCGCCCTCGTCATCGTGATCACCCTCGATCCGGTGCGAGCGTGGTTGCGCGGCAAGGGTTTCCCGCGCTGGCTCACGGTCGCCGTCCTGGTCGTCACCGTCTACGCCGCGTTGCTCGTGCTGTTCCTGGTGATCGTGGTGTCCCTCGCGCAGTTGTCCGCCCTGCTCCCCCGCTATGCCGGACAGGCCGACGAACTGCTCCGGGACGGAATGGCGTTCCTCGGCCGGTTCGGGATCGGCGATCCACAGATTCGGGAAATGATGTCCGCTGTGGACACCGGGAAGCTGATCGGTTTCGCCGGTTCCCTGCTCGCGGGCGTCGGCGGCCTGGTCACGAACCTGGCCTTCCTGCTCGCCCTGATGTTGTTCCTGAGTACCGAATCGGCGTGGGCCGGGCAACGGCTCGGACGGATCGCGCGCGATCGGCCTTGGGCGAGCGCGGCGTTGCGCCGTTTCGCCTTCGGCACCAGGAGGTACCTGATCGTGACGACGGTGTTCGGCGGAGTGGTGGCGGCGCTTGACATCGTCGCGCTCGCTCTGCTCGGCATCCCGGCGGCCGTGCTGTGGGGCCTGCTGTCCTTCGTCACCAACTACGTGCCCAACGTGGGCTTCGTGATCGGTGTGGCCCCGCCCGCGCTCATCGCGCTCCTCGACGGTGGCTGGCGTGTCATGCTCATGACCGTCGCCGTATACGTCCTGCTGAACTTCGTGGTGCAGTCGTTGATCCAGCCCCGGTTCGTCGCGGAGTCGGTCGGTCTGTCCACTTTGGTCACCGTGCTGGCGCTCGTCTTCTGGACCTGGCTGCTCGGTCCGCTCGGCGCCGTCCTCGCCGTGCCGGCGACGCTGTTGGCCAAGGCCTTGCTCATCGACGTCGATCCGCGCGCCCGGTGGGCGGAGGCGCTGCTGTGCGCGCCGAACCGGGAGAAGGACTGACCGGTGCGGTCAGGTCAGGCCGTGATGGCGCGCGACCACCACGGCCGACCGGCGGTTGTTCACCCCGAGCTTGCCGTAGATGGACCGGACGTGGGTCTTCACCGTGTTGACCGAAACCGTGAGGTCCGACGCGATCTCGTCCAGCGAACGCTGGGACGGCAACCGCCTCAGCACCACCTGTTCTCGATCGGTCAGCTCGCTGGACGAGGTGTCCGGGACGAGACGGCCGCGGACCGTCTGCGCGAAGCGGTCCAGCGAGCCGAACCCGCCCGAATGGTCGATCAACAGGTTCCTGACCCGCGGCTCGGCGAGCGCGAACGGACGTACCAGCCGATGTGGCCGGGCGAGGATGAGCGCGCGGTCGAGCGCGTGCAGCGCCAGGGTCCGCCGATGGGAACGCAACGCGAGCGCGGTCTCCGCCAGGCAGGTGTCCACCGGGGTGGCGGGCAGCAACGCGGGAGCGGCGGCGGTGGCCCGCAGGGCCTTCTCGGCCAGATCGGTCTCTTCGGCCGCGAGGTGGGCCCGTATCCGAAGCAGTGCCAGCTCGGCGGTGCCGGGCAATCTCTCCTGCGCCCAGGCGAACACCTCGGCCGCGTGCAGCCCTTCGCCGACCACGAGCGCCGCGTGATGTTCCACGACCGTGCACATTCCCGTGATCTCGCGAGGCAGGTCCAGATCCGCGAGCCGTCGCCGTGCCGTCCGCATGGCCTGCGAGCCCGCCACCCGGTCGCCGCCGTCGAAGCTGACCATGCCCTCGAAGAACCCGCGGAGCGGTCCGAGAACCGGCGCGGAGCCGGGCACCTCAGCTCGCGGGGCACTGGCCAACTCGCCTGCCGCCGCCACCGGCTCGAAGCGCATCAAGTCGTCGTAAGCCAGCATCAGATGGCATTCGGCGACACCCGGTGACCGGCGCCACCCGTGCCGTCGTGCGACGGCGAGCGCTCCGATGCATGCTCGCCTCATCGCCGTGTGGTCACCGAGCAACGCCGTCGCGACAGCGAGCGCGAGTCTGCTGTGGAGCACGAGGTGTTCGAGACGTTCTCCGTGGGCCAGGCGCAGCGCTTCTTCGGCGCGGGTGACGGCGTGGCGCCGGGCGCCCCGATGCAGGGACCGCCAGACCAGATCGAGCTTCTCCCAAGCGCCTGCCTCCGGGGCCCCCGCCACCCGGGGCACCGCGGTCTCGAGTGGGCCGCTCCCCGTCACCAGCGCGAGATGGGGCACGGCCAGCAGGCGCAGGCCGTCGTCGCCGAGATCGGTGGCGGCGGCGGTGAACTCGCCGCGCTGGACGTGGTCCAGCGCGGACGCCAGCCGGAGCCGTGGGCTCGCGACCAAAGCCCCCTCCCCCAGGTAGGCGAGCGCTCCGCGGACGAGTTCCCCGTCGCCGGCCAGCACCTGACGCACCGCGTGGTCCCGCGCCAACCCCAGGACACGTTGGCGGTCACCGCCCGCGATGGCGTGCGTCAGTGCTTCCCCGAACCGCCCTTCCCCGGCGTACCAGCGGGCCGCGATCCCCTGCAGCCGCCGTACCCGCGCCGGGGACCGGCGCGCCAGCTCCGCCTGCAGGAAACCCCGCGACAGGGCGGGAAGCCGGTAGGTGTCGGCCGGTGTGCGCACGACAAGCCCGGTCTCGCGCTCCAGCTCGTCCAGTGTCACTCCGGCGTCCGGCGAGCCCGACAGCCGGGCCGCGAGGCTCGCGCTCACCGTGTCGCAGACACTGATGCACAGCAAGAGATCCGACGTCGCTGACGGCAGCGAGGCGAGGACCTCGTCGGCGAAGAACCGGGCCACGGCGAGCTCGTCGCCCCCGACGGCGCCGACGAGCCCGTCCGTGTCCCCGGCATCGCGCAGCGAAACAGCGGCCCAGCCGAGCGCGGCCGCCCAGCCCGCGGTGCGCTCGGACAGATCGCGGACGAGGTCTTCGCTCACCGCGGCCCCGGTGGCGCGGAACAGGCACGCCGTCTCCTCCACGCTGAACCGCAGTTCGGCGGCACCGAGCCGCGAAAGCGCGCCTTCGACGTGCAGGCGGGCCAGCCGGAGTTTCGGCTCGACCCTGGTGGCCAGCATCAGCCGCAACATCGGAGGCTGATGCCGGGCCAGCGCCGCGAGCGCCTCCAACGGCTCCGGGTCGGAAATCTCCTGGACGTCGTCCAGTACGAGCCACACCGGTTCGCGCAGTCCGGCGAACACTTCACCGAGGTCGGCCAGGAACTCGGTGCGCCGCCCGGGCACCGGCGGCCTGAGCCGGAACTCCGGCAGGCGGGGGCTACGCCGCAACGCGAGGAGGATCGCCGCCCACAGACGGCGTTCGTCGTTGTCGTCGTCGTCCAGCGACACCCAGCCGACGTCCCGCCGATCGCGGGCCCATCCGGCCAGTGCGGTGGTCTTCCCGGAACCGGCCGGGGCCCGGAGCACGGTCACCGGCCGGGTGCCGGCGCGGTCGAACAGGGCCATGAGCCGGGAACGGGGGACGAAGATGCCCGGCACCCGCGGCACCATCACCTTGGCTCCGGGCATCCGCCAGGACCGCGACGTCGTTCGAGCGGGCAAGTCAACCTCTTGATCGTCCGAGGGACCGCGACCCCGGCGAGGCCACGACTGTGCTGGTCAGCGGTGTGGCCTCCGGATCACCAGAGCTCTTCCGCGGCCTCGTCCCCGTGCACCAGCACCGCCCAGATCACCAGGACGTCGAGAGCGATGACGACCACGCCCCAGATCGGATACGCGGACAGGAACACCATCTGCGCCAACGCGTTGAAGCCGGCGAGCACGACGGTGATGATGCGGGCCCACGGAGCCCCGGTGAACAGCGCGCTCCCCGCGAGCACCGCGAGGGCGCCGACGATCAGATGGATCCATCCCCAGGCGCCGAGGTCGAAGACGAGCAACCCCGATGGGCCGAGCAGGTAGTAGTTCTGGTCGAACAGCGCGACCAGTCCTTCCACGGCGGTGAACAGACCGGCCATGACGGTGATCGACCCGGCGAACCAGATCCAGCCAGACCGCCGCGACCGGGAGGCGGCCGGATCCGGCGGGGACGGCGGCCCGGTGCCGGGCGTGGTTGTCCGGTGGTGCGCTCTTTCGCTCATGATTCCTCTTTCCGGGAGGAGGGACTGCGGACTCGGGTGATCATGATGGGTTCGCCATGACGGCGGCCTCGCCCGCGTCAGGTGAGATCGGGCGCTGCCGGAACCGCACCGGCTCATCCGGCGCGGGCGATGCGGGGCGGGGGCGGCCCGGAGCACAGTGCCGCTCGGACCACCGATTCCGGATCGAGGAGGACCGCATCATGACTTCGCTGACCGTATGGGCCTTTCCCACCGCGGACGGCGCGGAGAACGCGCTCGCGCTGCTGGAACGACTGCAAAAGCAACAGCTCATCTCGATCGCCGACGCGGCCTATGTCACCTGGCCCGAAGGCCGGAAGAAGCCGAAGACCAAGGAACTCGGCTCCTTGACCGGCTCCGGGGCACTGGGCGGCGGGTTCTGGGGGCTGCTGTTGGGCCTGATCTTCCTGGTGCCGCTGCTGGGGATGGCCGTCGGGGCGACGATCGGGGCGATGACCGGTTCACTTTCCCGCGTCGGCATCGACGACGAGTTCATCGCCACCGTCCGGAACCGCGTCACGCCGGGCACGTCCGCGCTGTTCGTGATGTCGGACGACGCCGTCCTGGATCGGGTCGCGGAGCCCTTCAAGGAGACCGGTGCCACCCTGGTGACCACGAATCTCTCCGACGAGGAAGAGGCACGACTGCGCACCGCGTTCGGCGAGTTCCCCGTTCCCGGACGGCTCTGACCCGGTCCAGGCACTGGACGGTAGGTCCGTGAAGGCCTCCTTGAGGGACTCTGGGTCCCTCAAGGAGGCCTTCACGGACGCCACGGCACCTTCCCGGATCACCGCGTATTCGGAAAACGCCCGCCGATCTCCCGCAGGGGAAGTTCCCTGACCCGGTGCACGGACTCCACACACATCCCGAGTGCCTCGAGCGTCCGCAGAATGCGCGAGATACTCCCCTGATCGGTGACGGTGCCGAAGACGATCATCTCCTTGCCGACCGGGACCACGAGCATTCCCCGGAAATCGTCTACCACCCTGGCCGCCTGTTCGGGGATTCGACCACTGCCCCGGAAGACGTAATTCGCTCCCGCCAACGGTCCACGCCGAGCCGGAATCGGCAGGCTCATCGGTTCCCCTTTCCTCCGCCTGCCCGCCCCGCCGAGAAAAACGCCGCGGCGAGCACAGCCAGATCGACCGCCAACATGATCGACGACCAGGTGTGCGATGGCAGGAAGAGCGACCGCCCGAGCAGATCGAGACCGGCCCTGACGGCGAGCCGAACCGAGGTCACCGAGGTCAGTGTGGCGAGGAAGGCGGCGAGCGAGAACACCATCGCCTCGGTGCCGACACGGCCGGTTCGCAGAACGTCGAGTACCACGAACTCGACGGGACCGACCCAGAATAACTGCATCGTGACGAATGCGAGCGTCGGCCGATTTCCGGTTTTCCGCTTTCTCCATGAATCTCCACGAACTTTCACAGAGCACACGATTCTGCGCGCGGGATTCCTTTTCCTCGCCCAGCGCGGGTGAGACGGCCGAATTTCCTGGCAGGATCCGCCATGGGGGTGTGAAACTGACCGCGAAGGAGGCAGGCGCATGCTGGAGAACCAAGTTATTTCCCCGCGGAGACGGGTGCCGAAGACAAAGGTGACCATCCCGGATCCCCCCGGAGATCTCGTTCCCAGACCGCGACTGCTGACCGCCTTCGACAACGCGGAAGAGCGGTCCATGGTGTTCGTCGGGGCACCTGCCGGTTACGGCAAGACCGTGCTGCTCGCCGACTGGGCCGCCCGCCACCGCGGCGCGGTCGCCTGGGTCTCCGCCGACGCCGAGGACGACGACCTGTTCTTCTGGTCAGCGGTCCTCGAAGCGCTCAGCGGCTGCGCCCGGATCCCGGCGGGAAACCCGGTGCGGTCACTCGCGGTGCCCGCCACCCCGGGCACGGACCTCGCGTTCCAGGCCAAGGTCGCCGACGCGCTGGACATGCTGCCGGAACCCGTTCTGCTCGTACTCGACGGCGCTCAGGAGATCACCGATCCGGGCACGTGGCGCGGGCTGCGGGCGCTCCTGCGGCACCAGCCGTCGGGACTGCGCCTGGCGATCTCGAGCCGCAGTGAGCCACCGCTACCGCTGGTGCGCGCCCGCGTCGCGGGCAGGCTTCTCGAAGTGAATGTGGACCGATTGCGGTTCTCACCGGAAGAGGCCGGAGCACTCGTCGAGGCGATCGGGCCGGGGATCCCGCCGCATCAGGTCGGTCTGCTCGTCGCCAGGACGGGCGGCTGGCCCGCCGGACTGCGCCTCGCCGCCGCTTCCGCGGCACGGCAAGGAAATCTCGCCGACTTCTTCGCCGGACGGGACCGGGCGGTACTCGATTACCTGACCGACGAGGTGCTCGCTCCCCTGACGGCCGCGCAACGAGACCTGCTGCGCGCGATCAGCATCTGCGACGAAGTCCCGGCCGGACTGGCGGCCGCCTTGGCCGACCGGCCGGACGCGGAGGCGATGTTGCGTGATCTCGGCGAACCGGCCGGGCAGTTGGTGGACTCCGGCGGGACACCGGCACGCCATCGACTGCCACCCCTGCTGCGCACCTACCTGCGGGCCGAGTTGCTGCGGCGGGCCCCGGAGCGAACCAGGACCCTGCACGCGGCGGCGGCGCGCTGGTTCGCCGAACACGACCGGGCCGCCTCCGCGTTATTGCACAGCGTCCGCTCCGGCAACACCACGCGCGTCGGCGAATTGCTGCGCCGCCACGCGGTGACGCTGTTCCTCACCGGTGAGCACGACGTGCTGCGGCTCGCGCTCGCCGTCCTCGGCGACCAGCGGGCCGCGGCTTCCCCCCTGCTCGCACTGATCTCGGCCGCGCTGCACCTGGAGCGAGGCGAGCCGACGTTGGCGGAGTCGCAGCTGAGCTGCGCGGAAGCGGCCTGGCCAGAAGAACCCGAAGCGGAGCTGACGGTGCTGCGGCAGCTGGTGCACTCCCGGCTCGCCCAGGTCGATCGCGGGCCGGCGCAGGCCGTCCGCGCGGCCGAGCAGGTCGACGAGTACCTGGCGGCGGACACCGGGCTCAGCGGGTTGGCGACCCTGCACCGGGTGTGCGTCCTGACCGCCCGCCGTGATCGGGGTTCGGCGCGGGAGGCCCTGGCACGCGTAGCCGAATCCGCCGAGAACGCGCGGCACCACTTCCTCGGCACCCAATGTCTCATCACCCTGAGCGGACTGGCCGGGTCCGACGGCGACTACCGGGCGATGGACACGCTGGCGCGCCGGGTGCGGGCCCGCCACGTGGCACACGACCCGCATCGCTCGCTCGAAGGAGCCCAGGTGTCCGCCCAGCTCGCCTACGGCTCCTTGCTGCGCGGTGAGGCCGCCGAATGCGTCGAACACGCGAAGCAGATCGGGCGGATGCTCGGCGACGCACCCGCCCGGGCGGCCCGGAACCTGGGCCTGATCGCCGAAACCCTGCGGGGTGCGGCCGAATTCGAGCTCGGCGGCTGGCACTCGGGACTGCGGCGGATGCGCCGCGCACGCACGCGCCTTGGCACCGGGCGGAGTTTCTCCGCCGAACACGCGGCGTGGTGCGCGCTACTGGAGCACCGGGCGGCGCTGCGGCTCGGCGCTGCGGCTCAGGCGAGGGAGACCTTCCGCTGGGCCCAGCCGGTCATCGCCGGTTCGGGCGAACTGCTGCTGATGCGGGCCCGGACCCAGCTACGGCTCGGCAGACAGGGCGCGGCGAGTTCCGTGCTGCGGTCACTGTCGGAAGAGGACGCGCCGATGCTGTTGCCGTGGGCGGGGGTCGAAGCGTCGCTGGTCGGCGTGCGGGCGGCGCTGGCGGCCGGGGCGCCGGAGCGGGCGGTGCGGTCGCTGGACGACGCCCTGCGCGCCGCCGAACCCGGTGACGTCCGGTTCCCGTTCGTGTTCGCTCCTTCCGACGTCATCGCGTTCCTGACCACGCGACTCGGCAAACTGGGCACCGGTGAGCGGTTCGCGGGCCAGGTGCTCGCCTGGCGACGCGAAGCGTGCACTCCGCCGATGCCGGCGCCGCTGACCGAACGGGAACGCAATGTCCTGCGCCTGCTGCCCACCCAGCGGTCGATCGACGAGATCGCCCAGGACCTGACGGTTTCGCCGAACACCGTCAAGACCCACGTCCGCGGGATCTACACGAAACTCGACGTCCGCACCAGGCGCGACGCCGTGGCGATCGCGCTCCGGCGCGGTCTGCTGGACATCGAGGTCACCGATTTCCCGGGCTGACGCCCGCTCGCCTCACCTGTCCCGGGTGAGGCGAGCGGGCCCTGGCTCCGGTCAAGTGAAGCGGACCCGACCGATCCGGTGTGAGGAGAGATCATGGCCTTGGCGAGCACGGACTACCCGTTCTCCGAGCTGATGTGGACGATGCTGGTGTTCTTCTGCTGGGTCGCCTGGTTCTGGCTGTTGTTCCTCGTCCTGAGCGACCTCTACCGCAGGCCAGGAGTGTCCGGCTGGGCCAAGGCGGGCTGGACGGTGCTGGTGTTCTTGCTGCCCTTCGTCGGTGTCCTGCTCTACCTGGGCACGCAGGGCAGGCACTCGCGGTCTTCGTCCACAGTGGGCAAAGATGCCGCGGAGCGGATCGCCGAGGCGAAACGCCTGCTGGACCAAGGAGCCATCGACGAGGAGGAATTCCGCGTCCTCAAGCGGAAGGCGCTCTCGTCTTGACGTCGGCGTCCGGATGGCGGTTCTTCCACCTCGCGGTGCTGCGGCCGCTGCTGACGGTCACCGCGCTGCTGTGCCTGTACTACCTGCTCCCGGTCGACCAGGGGTTGCACGCCTGGACCGTGGCCGCCTTCGCCTGCGGCCTCGCGATCGTGGTACTGATCGTCGTCGGCGAGGTACGGATGATCCTGCGTTCACCGTTCGCCGCCCTGCAAGGGATCCAGGCGCTGGCCTTGATCGTGCCGCTGTTCCTGCTCCTGTTCGCCGACGGCTACTACGTGCTCGGCCAGGACCAGCCCGGCTCGTTCGGCACCGAGCTGACGCGGACGGATGCCCTGTACCTCACGGTCACGATGTTCACCACGGTGGGTTTCGGTGACATAGGACCGGTTTCGGCCACGGCACGGATACTGGCGACGGTCCAGACGGTGGCGAACCTGGTGGTGCTGAGCATCGCCCTGCGGGTGATCGTGACCGCCGTCCGGCGCCGAGGTCCGCGGCGAGCACGCTGACGGCCACGGTCATCGTCGTCGCCGCGTAGCCGGCTACGTATTGGGCGAGGGCCAAGGGCGGGACGATCATGGCGTGGCCGGGCGGGGACCGACCACGTACCCCCGCCTTCGTCAACAAGGCCACCTTTGCCTTACCCCTCAATAAGAACCACTTCACCCCGGACGGATGAGGCGGTGATCGAGACCGCACCCGATACCCGAGGAGGCACCATGCCCGAAACCGCGATCGCCGATCACGGCCTGATCGGCGATCTGCAGACCGCCGCACTGGTCACCACCGGCGGGTCGATCGACTGGTTCCGCAGCCCGCGCTTCGATTCACCGTCGGTCTTCGGCGCGCTGCGCTACGCCGAAGAGATCGCGCCGAGTGGCGAGCAACTCGACAACTTCCCGCAGGCCTTCACTCACCTCTCGCTCATCGACGCCGCGGTCACCCTCGACGCCGCTCTGGGGTGATTGCGCGAAGATGCGGGGATGGGTTACCGGACCTGGATGCGGTACTTCACACCGTCCGCCGTGCACCGACGGCTGGGCCTGGTGTGCCTCGGTGTCGGGCTGCAGCACGGCGTCCTGCCCGTGGTGGGGCCGCGCGTGCTCGACCATTACGTGGCCGTCGTGGTGTCCAAGGGGCGCGGGTGGTTCGCCGTGGCGGGCGGGGAACGGCAGGAGGTCGTCGCGCCCGCCCTGCTGTGGCTCGTCCCCGGGGTCGGGCACCACTACGCGCCCGACCCCGCGCACGGCTGGGAAGAATGTTTCGTCGACTTCGACGGCGGCGCCGTGGACGCCTACGTGGAACTCGGCTACGTCACACCCGGGACGCCGGTGGTGCCGCTGGGCGACGTCGAGGTCGTCCGCGACATCGTGAGCCGGATCGTGCGCTGCGCGCGAGGCGGCAGCCCGCTGGCACAGGTCGACGCTTCGGCGGCCGTGCATCACCTGCTGGTGGCCTTGCGGCGGGCCGGCGCCGACAGCACACCGAGCGGCGGATCCCTGCTGGAGGCGCTGGCGCGGGACGCCCTGCTGCCGATCAGCGTCGCGGAGATCGCGGCCCGCCGCGGCATGACGCTGCCCGAACTGCGCGCCGCCGTGCGCCGGAGCACCGAGACCGGTTTGAAGGACCACCTGCTGACCCTCCGTCTCAACCGCGCGAAGGAACTCCTGACCACCACGCGGATGCCGGTTCAGGAGGTGGCCCAGGCGATCGGCTACGAGGACGCCGCCTACTTCAGCAGGCTCTTCACCCGCCGGGTCGGGGTCTCGCCCGGGCGCTTCCGCGAGTCGCGCGTCCAGGCCGTCCCCGGTGGCTGGAGTTCGCGGATCCCCTCGCCCGACGATCCGCCGCTGGTGCCGACGGACGAGCCGGAGTGAGCTTGGACTTCCGTGCGGCACCGCTTGGACTTTCCGCGCAATAAGTGCATGAACGACGCTTGAAGTTGAGTGAATGCGTTGACTTACGCGCAATAACGTTCATAACATCGGCGACCGCCCCGCCAACTGTGGTGCGGGTCACCCTTGGGAGAGAGTCATGCGGACCCTGCCTCTTCTCGGCGCCGCGGCGTTGGCCGTGGCGGCGACCACGGTGGTACCGGTGTCGTCCGACGCCGCACCGCCGGACGCGACGTACACCATCACGGTCGACGCCAAGAAGTCGTTCAGCCCGACCACCGACACCCCGGCGAGTAGCTATGTCGACAAGGACGGCACGTTCTACTTCCAGCAGGCGGCCGCGCTCTACGGCGCGGACCAGCCGCGTGAGTGGGATTTCTACAGCGGGCGCGATTTCGACAGCTTCACCAAGAACCCCATCAGCACAGCGGTGAACCCGGCCAACCCCGCCGACCGCAACGACGACACGACCTGGCGCTGCAACAACAGCCCCACCGGCAAGGAGTCCACCTACCCGCCCGCCGGGTCGGGCTACTCGCAGCGCAACTTCTGTGACCTCGTCGGCACCTGGGTCGATCCGGACACCGGCGACTGGTACGGCCTGATCCACAACGAGTTCACGCCCGAGCCGTTCGGCGCCTACTCGTTCTCCCACTACGACGCGATCGACATGGCCGTGTCGAAGGACCAGGGCAAGACCTGGACCATCTCCGACCACGTGATCACCTCGCCTTACAGCACCGAACGCGGTGACACGTCGGCCTTCCCGCATCAGACGTTCGACTACGGCGACGGCGACCCGCGCCTGTTCGTCGACACCGCCTCCGGGTACTTCTACGTCTACTACGGTTCGCGCATCGTGCCGAAGGCGGGCGCCGGCGGCCCGATGACCGGGCTGGCGCACGTCGCCCGCTCGCCGATCTCGGCCAAGATGGCGTCCGGCTCGTGGCAGAAGTGGTTCGACGGCGGATGGACCCAGCCCGGTGTCGGCGGCCGCGAGAGCAACATGGTCCCCGTGTCCGCCCCGGGCGACACCGGTTACACACCCGTCGCGGACGACTACGACCCGGCCAACACCGGCAACGTCAGCGAGCAGATCGCCGCGGGACAACTGCCGCGCAAATCGGATCTGTTCATCATGAACATCGCCTACAACGCGCATCTCGGTCTCTACATCGGCGCGCCGGAGGCCGTGGACAGCGTCGTCCCCCAGCGGTATTACGTGACCGACGATCTGACGACGCAGAAGTGGCGGCTGATCGGCGACACCGGGAGCTACACCAACCAGTCGTGGTACCGCTGGTTCGTGGACGCCGCGAACAAGACGAACTCGACCATCATCGGCAAGCAGTTCCGGTCGTACTGCGCGGTGGCGTGCTCGAACAACGCGGGCGGTGAATACACCACCCAGACCATCACGTCGTCCGCACCCACACCGTCCCCTGTGGACACTTCACGCAAGTACCGCATCGGCCTCGGCGACGGCCGGGTTCTCGCGCAGGGAAACGGAACCGCGACGACGTCCGTCGCGAGCACGACCGGCTCCGACCGCGAGGCGTGGCAGTTCTCGTCCGACGGCGACGGCTCGTACCGCGTCACCAACGCCGCCACGGGCCAGCTCCTCGGCGTCGACGCCGTGCAGGCGGGCCGGACGTGGGGCGCGAAACCCACCGTGACGTCGTCCTCGACGGTCGGGCAGCAGTGGTTCGTCATCCCGTCCACTGCGGACAAGGGAACCTTCCGGCTGGTGAACCGCTACAGCGGGCTCGTGCTCGGCCTTTCCGGCAAGGCCTCGCGGCCGGCGGAGACCACCCCGCTGCGCTCCTGGACAGACACCACCGGGAACGCCGTCGGAGGTGGCCGGACCGCGGCCGAGCAGACGCTGAAGTTCACCGACGCCGGCGCCGGCACTCTCGGCGGGGTCCACACCCTGGCCGCGGCAGGCAAGAACCTCGACGACCCGGACTCGTCGACGGCCGCCGGCACACCTCTGGTCACCTGGACGCCGAACCAGGGCGCCAACCAGAAGTGGCTGTTCACCAGGCAGACCGACGGTTCCTACACCCTGACCAACACGCATTCGAAACTGTGCGCCGACGTCGAAGGCGGAGCCACCACCGCGGGCGCGCGCGTCATCCAGTGGACGTGCACGGGCGGGTCCAACCAACGCTGGACCGCGGCGAAACAGCCCGACGGCACCTACAAACTCGCCAGCGTCCGTTCGGGCCTGCTCCTGACCACGGCGTCCACTTCGGACGGTGCGGCCGTCACACAGCGGGCCGACACCGGTTCCGCGCTCCAGTCGTGGTCGATCGGCTGATCCGGGCGGCCCGCTCCTTCGGGGGCGGGCCACCTGGGTTGCGTTCGTGTGGCACATCACACTCTCACTGCACGCTCCCGCGCCGCAACCGTCTCCCCTCATGAGAGCACTTTCGGTGAAAAGTTCACCGAAAGCGTGGAGGGAGAACACCATGAAGCACACCAGCATCGTCCGTACCGCCACCATCACCGGCGTCGCCGCCGCGCTGAGCCTGGCCGCCATCGTCCCGGCGCTGGCGAGCCCGCTGAACAATCCGCTGACCCCGCCCTCCGGCGACCCGGTCACCACCGTGGCCGACCTCGACGGCAACGGCGAGATCGAGACCGTCACCGCCCAGCTCACCGGCTACAACGACCAGGTCGTCTCCGCCACCGTGAACGGCACCTTCACCTCGATCCACCTCGGCGCCGACAGCTCCGTCCCGCTCAAGGCCCCGCGCGTCACCGACCTCAACGGCGATGGCCGTGCCGAACTGATCGTCACCCAGTCCGTCGGCGCCAACACCACCTTCTTCACAGCTCTGCACTACGACGGCCGCAACCTCAGCCAGGTCGTCGACAACGACAGCAAGCCGCTGTCGATCGCCGAAGGCGGTGGCGTCGCCGCCCACCTGGGCTACCGGTGCACCCCGCTCGAAGGAGGCGGCCGCACCTTCGAAACCGTCGCCGCCGAAGCCGACGACGTCGGCGCCGACCCTCTCACCTACTCGGGCACCCGCACCGTCTACACCCTTCGCGACGGCGCGCTGACCACCCAGAAGACCATCCCGATCACCAACCGCCCGGTGACCGACCCGGTGCTCGGCACCGACGCCGCCACCTGCGACCAGGCCGGGAGCTGACGTCGCCCGCGAACGGTCGTGAGTGGCGATTCGGGCTTATTGAGGGGGCAAAGGTGGCATGTTGCGAAAGCCTCTTTCGCAACGTGACGGAGGCGGGGTGCGCGGTCGGGTCAGGTGGTCGTGAGTGAAAAGGGTCGTTCTAACGACCCTTTTCACTCACGAATCGCCACTCAGGGCCAGCCGTACCCGCTACGGTGCGTAGGTCAGGCAGTTGGCGGCATGGTCACCCTCGCCCGGCCCTACCCGGACACTCGATGCGGTGCATTCCAATGCGGAATTGTGGCGGCAATCGGACCGGGAGCAGGCTCCCACCTGCGCGGTCACTCGATCGAGTCCGCCTTTGGTGTTGAGCGGGACGAACGTTCCGCAATCGGCCGATCCATTGCCGCCACCCACCGTGATGGCGAAAGCGTGACAGCCGTCGTGGTTGTACGAGCATCCGCTGACCGTGCATTCGTGGACAGCGGGCATTTCGGTGGTGGTCATAACGACTCCTGTACTTCGTGGTGGTGGTGTCGTTCGGTATGACCAGGGTTACACCGCCCCGTTCCCGCGGCAATTCGGAGAAATTCGTTCACGTCCGGCGAGCAGCCGTTCCAGCCAGGACTCCCTGGCGGCGAGGCACGATCGGGCGACGGCCGTTTCCGGCGCGAGATCGTAGAAGCCGTGGAAGGCGCCGCTCCAGACGTGCAGTTCCGCCTCTCCCCCGGCGGCCCAGATCGCACTCGCGTACGCCACGGCCTCGTCCCGGAACACCTCGACAGCGCCGACGTCGATGAAGGTCGGCGGCAATCCGCTGAGATCCGTCGCACGGGCCGGGGCGGCATACGGTGAGACATCGGGGGCGCCTCGCCGGTCCCCGAGGACCATCGTCCACGCCGTCAGGTTGCTGGTCCGGTCCCAGACGCCGACACCGTCGTACCGGCGCGCGGACACGGTCTCGTTCCGGTCGTCGATCATCGGGCACTGGAGCAGCTGACCGGACAGCACCGGCCCGCCGCGGTCGCGCGACAGCAACGTGACCCCCGCGGCGAGACCGCCTCCGCCGCTCCCACCGAAGATGATCAGCTTGCCAGGGTCGAAGCCCAGCTCGTCCGCGTGCGCGGCCATCCACTCCAGTCCGGCGTAGCAGTCCTCCACCGGCACCGGATGCGGATGTTCGGGCGCACGGCGGAATTCGACGGTGACCGCGACGGCGTCGTACTTCATGGCCCAGTCGACGAGCGGATGCACCGACGCGAACCGGTCGCCCATCACCATTCCGCCGCCGTGCACGTGGTAGATCCCCGGCCCGCCGCCGCGATGATCCCGGCGTGCGATGACCGAGACCGTGATCTCCGCGCCGTCGTACCCGGGGATCTCGTGGTCGGTCCAGGTGACCGGACGGTCGCCGATCTGCTCTTCGATCGTCGGGAAAGGCAGCGCCCGGTAGCGCTCCAGCTGATCCGCCGTCATGCCGACCGGCACATTCCCCGCGAGCACGGGCAGTACGGCGGCGAGTTCGGGATCGTATGCGGGTTCCACCATCCGCGCGAGCCTAGCGACCGGGCGCCGACATTCCGTATACGCCGGCTCAGAGATCGAGGTCGAGGTCGAGACGTGAAGACGCGCGGGAGACACAGCAGTACATCCGTCCCGGTGGCGCGCCGCCCGCACCCGCCGCAGGAGGGTCGTCGAGAAGCAGCCGAGCGGTTGAGCTTCGCACGACTCGCTCCCCCTTTGTCTTTTTCTCCTTTCCTCACGGTAAAATCGGCTCCGTCGGCCGCGCCGGCATCACCACACGACAGGGCGAGCGACCGGAACCGCCCGTCCAGAGCCGGAACTCGCGAGTTCGCCACTCAAGCACGCGAGTTCGCCGCCCAAGCACACGAGTTCGCCGCCCAAGCACGCGTGAGACGGGCTGAATCCGGCGAAATCACCTCGATAGGCCGGAAAAGTGCGCTAGCCGCCCCGTTCCGGGCTGCCTACGCTGAATTCCGCGCACGGGAACCACAAACGTCCTCGGGAGTCTCCGATGAGAGCAACGAGAATCGTGTTCTGCGCCCTGTTCGCCCTCGGCGCCGCCTGCCTTTCCCCGACGGCTGCGGCGGAGCAAACCGCGTTCACCCTGTCCAGCTCCGCGTTCGCCGACGGCGGCCTCATGCCCAAGGTCCACGAGTGCACCAGCGGCGGCGGGCAGGACCCGGCCAAGAAGAACGAGTCGCCGCCGTTGGCCTGGTCGGGCGCTCCAGCCGGGGCGAAGAGCTACGCGATCGTCATGCGCGACCTCGACAACGCCGGCCTGATCCACTGGGTCATCTACGACATCCCGGTGACGACGGTCTCGCTCCCCCAGAACGTCCAGCACGTCTACCGGCCACCGGTGCCCGACGGCTCCAGGCAGGTCTACTACCGCGGGAGCGCGAGCCTCTACGGCTACCAGGGCCCGTGCTCGCCCTCCACCGTGAACACCTACGAGTTCGTCGTGCACGCCCTCGACCAGACGTCGCTCACCGGCCTGAACTCCGGTTCGTCGACCCGGACCGCCGCCAGGGCGATCACCGCGGCGTCGATCGGCTCGGCGAGGATCTCCGGCGAGTCGTAAGTCCCCTGGTCACCCGTGGCAAAATCGGCCCAATGCAGATCGGGATGCTGGGGCCCTTCGAGGTGCGCACGGACGACGGCGGTCTCGCCGACGTGCCGGGTGCCCGGTTGCGCGGGTTGCTGATCGCGCTCGCGCTCGAACCGGGCCGGGTGGTCCCGAAGGCGACGCTTGTCGACTGGATCTGGGGCGAACAACCTCCCGCCGACGCGACGAACGCCTTGCAGCGCTTGGTTTCCCGGCTGCGCAAGGTGCTGCCGGAAGGGGTCGTCGAGGGCCAGACCGACGGCTACCGGCTGAAGGTGTCGCCCGACGCCGTCGACGCCGTGCGGTTCGAGCGTCTCGTCGGCCAGGCCCGCGGCGACGAGGAGCCGAAGCGGCTGCGTGAGGCCCTCGCCCTGTGGCGCGGCGCGGCCATGCAGGACGTCGGCCTGCAGGACAGCGGCGCCTTCGACGCGGCGGTCACCCGGCTCGAAGGGCTTCGTCTGACGGCGCTGGAGGATCGGTTCGACGCTGAACTCGACCTCGGCCACGGCGCGAACCTCGTCACCGAACTGACCGATCTGGTGGCCGCGCATCCGTTGCGCGAGCGGCTCGTCGCCGCGCAGATGCGGGCCCTCGCGGCGACGGGCCGCGACACCGAAGCGCTGCTCGTGTACCAGCGCACGCGGGAAGCCCTGGCCGACGCGCTCGGCGTCGATCCGTCGCCGGAGCTGTCCGCGGTACACGTCGCGCTGCTGCGGGGCGAACTGGGACGGCGTGAAGAGAACCGCAAGACCAACGTGCGCGCCGAGCTGACCAGCTTCGTCGGCAAGGACGCCGACGTCGCCAAGGTCCGCGACCTCGTCGCCGGGCACCGGCTCACCACGCTGCTCGGTCCCGGCGGCTCGGGAAAGACCCGGCTGGCCACGGAAACCGCGCGCACCTTGCTCGGCGATCTGCCGGACGGGGCATGGCTGGTGGAACTCGCGGCCATCGGCCCGGAAGATGATGTCGCGCAAGCGACTCTCGCCGCGCTCGGGCTGCGGGACGCCCTGCTCGGCGACTCGTCGAACGCGGAGCCCGTCGAACGGGTCATCGCCGCGATCCGGGACCGGGAAGTCCTGCTGATCCTCGACAACTGCGAGCACGTGATCGAGGCGGCCGCGGCGTTCGCCCATCGTGTGCTCGGGGAATGCCGCCGTCTGCGGATACTGGCGACGAGCCGGGAGCCGCTCGGTATCACCGGCGAGACGTTGTGGCATGTCGTGCCGCTGGCGGTGCCGGACCGGCACGCCGGCGCCGCCGAGATCGAATCCTCCCCCGCCGTCCGGTTGCTGCGGGACCGGGCGAGCGCGGTACACAAGGATTTCGTGGCTGACGAGACGACTCTGTCCACCGTGGCGCGCGTGTGCCGGATCCTGGACGGGATGCCGCTGGCGATCGAACTGGCCGCGGCCAGGCTGCGCACCATGTCCATCGAGCAGCTCGCGAACCGGCTCGACGACCGGTTCCGCCTGCTGACCGGCGGCAGCCGGACCGCGCTGCCCCGGCACCGGACGCTGCGCGCCATGGTCGACTGGAGCTGGGAGCTGCTGTCCGACGCCGAACGGACGGTCCTGTGCAGGCTCTCGGTGTTCTCGGGCGGGGCGAGCCTCGAAGCGGCCGAGCGGGTCTGCGTCAGCGAGGCGGTCGAGCAGTACGAGGTCCTCGAACTGCTCACCACGCTGACCGAAAAGTCGCTGCTGGTCGCGGCGGGCGACGAAGCGCCGCGCTACCGGATGCTCGGCACGATCAAGGAGTACGCCGCGCAACGGCTCGCCGAGGCGGGCGAAACGGTGGTGGCGCGCCACGCGCATCTCGCTTATTTCACCGAGCTCGCCGAGGCCGCGGAGCCGATGCTCCGTCGCGCCGAGCAGCTGGAATG
This sequence comes from Amycolatopsis sp. NPDC043885, assembly GCF_056435685.1. NCBI lineage: Bacteria > Bacillati > Actinomycetota > Actinomycetes > Pseudonocardiales > Pseudonocardiaceae > Amycolatopsis > Amycolatopsis sp. NPDC043885. The sequence goes on along the minus strand of NZ_JBWKEA010000015.1, from coordinate 12,973 downwards.
GCTCGCCAAACTCAAGGCCGAGCACGACAACATCACGTCCGCGATGCGTGGCGCCCTCACCGCGGGCGAGGGCCCGGAGGCGATGCGGCTCGCGGCGGCCTGCGGTTGGTACTGGTGGCTCAGCGGGCACCGCACGGAAGGCATGGAGCTGGTCAGCGCGGCCGTCAGGACGCCGGGCGAGGTGTCCGACGACGTCGCGGCCGTGGTGTACGGGCTCGTCTCGCTGTTCGTGAGTTCCGGTTTCGCCGACGAACACACCGCGGCGAAGTGGATCCACGAGTCGTACCGGCTGGGCACGCGCAGTGAGAACAAGCACCCGCTGCTCGGGCTCGTCGTCCCGCTGGAACGCATGCTGGCCGGGGACGAAGCGCTGTCCGCGTGGGAACCGGTGCTGGAGGACGAGAACGACTGGGTCCGCGCGCTGGGCAGGCTGCACCTCGGCAAGATGCGGATCACGCTCGGCCATCCCGGCCGGGAGGCGGACGAGTATCTCGAGCAGGCGCTCGCCGAGTTCCGGGCGATCGGCGAACGATTCGGGATCTCGTTCGCCCTGACCGAACTGGCGGACCGCATCGCCACTCGCGGCGAGTTCGCCACCGCGTGCGCGTACTACGAAGAGGCGGTCACGGTCGTGACCGAGGTCGGCTCCATGGAGGACCTCATCCGGCTGCGGTCGCGGCAGGCGCAGCTGTACTGGCTGATGGGCGACGAGGAGGCCAGCGCGGCCGCGGTGGCCGAAGCGCAGCGGTACGCCGAACGCGTCACCTGGCCGGGCGCGCTGGGCATGCTCGCCCTCGCGCACGCGGAACTCGCCCACTGGCGCGGGGAAACCGAGGAGGCGGCGCGGCAGCTCGACATCGCGACGACCGTGATGGGCGACGAAGCCGGCCTCGGCCACGTTCGCGCCATCAGCCACGACCTTCTCGGCTATTTCGCGGAGGAGCTCGAAAAATCCCGTGAACACCGGCAGGCGGCCTGGCACGCGGCCGCCGAGGTGCGGCACGTGCCCCTGATCGCCCACATGCTCGTCGGGATCGCGGATCTGGCCCTGCGCCAGGACGATCCCGAGCAGGCCGCACGGCTGCTCGGGGCGGCCGACGAGCTGCGCGGGCTGCCGGACCGGTCCCGTCCGGACGTGACCCGGATCGAGGAGACCGTGCTGCGCCGCCTCGGCGAAGCGAAATTCGCGGAGGCGGCGCGAGAGGGCACCGAAGCGGACTGGAAGCGGCTGGCCGAGGTCACGCTCGCTTCTTGAACGTCGAGGACGCCCACAGGTATCCGGCGAGCGCGATCCCGGCGCACCACCCGAGGGCGGGGAGCACGTCGCCCGCGGCCGGTGCCCCGTTGAGCAGCCCGCGCAGGGTCTCGATGATCGGCGTGAAGGGCTGGTACTCGGCGAACTCCCGGAGCCCGGGTCCCATCTTCTCGGCGGGCACGATCGCGCTGCTGAAGAACGGCAGCATGACCAGCGGCACCGAGGCCATCCCCGCGGTTTCCGGCGATTTCGCCGACAGCCCCAGCGCGACCGTGAGCCAGGCCGCCGCGAAACCGAGCAGGACGACGATCCCCACCACACCCAGCCAGTCGAGGAAACCGGCCGCCGGGGAGAAGCCGAGCAGGAAGGCCACCCCGGTGAGTGCCGCGATGGCGAGCAGGTTGGTCAGCACGCTGGCGACGACATGCCCGTTCAGCACCGCGCCGCGGGAGACGTCCATGACCTTGAACCGGTTGATGATGCCCTTGGTCATGTCGGAGTTCACCGCGGTCGCGGTCGCGCCGAGCCCGTAGCAGACGGCCAGCAGCATCAATCCCGGCGTCGCGTAGTCGACGTAATCGACGCCGACGCTGAACGCGTCTCCGAACACGTACACGAACATCAACATCATCACGACCGGCATCAGGATCGCGTTGAACACCGAGGTCGGGTTGCGGACGAGGTGCTTGAAATTACGGCGCAACATCACCGTGGACGCGGATTTCACTTCACTGCCTCCGTGCTGTGGCCCGTCAGGGCGAGGAAAACGTCATCGAGATCAGGGGTGTGGACGGAGAACTCTTCGGCGGCGACCGCGTACTCGTCGAGCCGGTCCAGCAGCGAGCGCAGCGATTTCGTCCCGCCGTCGCTGGGGATCCGCAGGGCGAGCGCCTCGTCGTCCCTGGTCGCCCCGGGGAGGATCCGCGCGGCCGCGTCGAGTTCGGCGACGGTGGTGAACCGCAGCCGGACATGCGTTCCGGGCATCCGGCGCTTGAGTTCGTCGGGAGTGCCCTGTGCGACCAGGCGGCCCTGGTCGAGGACCGCGATCCGGTCGGCGAGCTGGTCGGCTTCCTCGAGGTACTGGGTGGTGAGGAAGACGGTGACGCCGCCGCCCACCAGCTCACGGATGATCGACCACATCGTGCGACGGCTGCGCGGGTCCAGTCCCGTGGTGGGCTCGTCGAGGAAGATGATCCGCGGATCGCCGACGAGCGTCATCGCCAGATCCAGTTTCCGGCGCATACCGCCGGAGTAGGCCGCCGCCGGTTTCCGCGCCGATTCCACCAGGTCGAAGCGTTCCAGCAGGTCGGCCACGACCCGCTTGCCCGCGGTTCCGCGGCTCAGGTCCGCCATCAGCTGCAGGTTCTCCTGGCCCGTCAGAAGTTCGTCCACCGCCGCGAACTGGCCGGTGACCCCGATCGCCGCGCGCACCGCCTTGGCCTCGGTCACGAGGTCGTGGCCGGCGACCTTCGCCGTCCCGCCGTCGGACTTCATCAGTGTGGTCAGCAGGTTCACCGTCGTGGTCTTCCCCGCCCCGTTCGGGCCGAGCAGGGAGAAAATGGTGCCGGCGGGGACTTCCAGGTCGATGCCGTCGAGCACGACCTTGTCCCCGAAGGTCTTTCGCAGTCCCGAAACCGCGATCGCTGTTTCTGTCATGGGCACCACTCTGGGCGGCCACGCTGACACGCCCCCGCCACGACGCTGACACGGGTGGTGTCAGCGCCGTGTCAGCCCGATGTCAGGGCTCGCGACGACAGTGGTGGTCACAACCACCACGAAAGGCGAAGCGATGACTCAGACGGTTCCCATCCCGCAGGGCCTCCCGATGGACCGCGACGCGGGCCCCTTCGACCCGCCCAGCGAGATCACCCGGCTGCGCGAGGCCCGCCCGGTGAGTCCCATGGTCTTCCCCGACGGCCACGAGGGCTGGCTCGTCACCGGCTACGACGAGGCCCGGCAGCTGCTGGCCGACACCCGGTTCAGCTCGCGCCAGGACATCGGCATCCTCCACGCGCCGTACGAGACGCCGGGGATGCCCACCCCGACCGAGCCCTCCCCGCCGATGCCGGGCATGTTCGTCGCCATGGACCCGCCGGACCACGGCCGGTTGCGCAAGCGGCTCACCGGCGCTTTCACCGTCAAACGGATGAAGCAGCTCGAAGACCACATCGTCGAGATCACCGAACGGCAGCTGGACGCGATGGCCGCGCTGGTCCCGCCGGTCGATCTGGTCAAGGAGTTCGCGCTGCCGGTGCCGTCGCTGGTGATCTGCGAACTGCTCGGCGTCCCCTACGAGGACCGGGAGAACTTCCAGGCCGACTCCGCCCAGCTCATGGTCAGGGACCAGACGCTGGAGGAGAAGATGGCCGCGTTCATCGGGATGAACACCTTCCTCACCGAACTGGTCACCCGCAAACGCGAGACGCCCGGCGACGACATCCTGTCCGATCTCGGCCGCCACGACGACCTCACCATCGAGGAGCTGACGGGAGCCGCTTTCCTGCTGCTGCTCGCGGGCCACGAGACCACCGCGAACATGTTGTCGCTGGGCACTTTCGCGCTACTGGAACACCCCGAACAGCTGGCCGAACTGCGTGCCGACGCGGAGCTGCTGCCCGGCGCCGTCGAAGAGATGCTTCGCTACCTGTCCGTCGCCGACATCTTCTTCCGCTACGCCACGGAAGACCTGGAACTCGGCGGTGAAACGATCCGCGCGGGGTCGACCGTCATCATCTCGCTGCTGGCCGCCAACCGTGACCCGCGGCGGTTCCAGAATCCCGACGCGTTGGACCTGCGTCGCAACGCCCGCGGCCTGTTGTCCTTCGGGCACGGCATCCACCAGTGCCTCGGCCAGCAGCTGGCGCGGATCGAGATGAAGGCGGGTTTCGAGGGATTGCTGCGCCGCTTCCCGACGCTCGCGCTCGCCGTCCCCGCCGGCGAGGTCAGGCTCAAGACCGACATGAACATCTACGGCGTCCACGAGTTGCCGGTCACCTGGGGCTCCTGAGTGTTTGGCTGAGCGTCAAAGCGGTGAGGGCAATGGCGAATCCGGTGAGCTGCCAACCGGTGAGGGTCTGGCCGAGCACCAGGAACCCGGCGGCCGTGGCGACGAGGGGGTTGGTCAGCGTCAGCAGGGAGACCGACGCCGGGGCGAGGCGGTCGATGCCGTGGAACCACAGCGGGTAGGCCAGCGCGGTGGTGACGATGCCGATGTAGGCGTAGCCGAGCAGGTTCGCGGTCGTCAGCGAGTCCGGGAGACCTTCGAACAGGAGCGTCGCCGGGGCCAGGACGACGCCGCCCAAGGTCAGCTGCCAGCCGGTCATCGCCAGCGGATGCTCGGGACGGCCCCATTTCTTGGTCAGGATCAGGGAAACGGCCATGAGCCCGACGGCGCCGAGCATGGCGGCCAGGCCGAGCGGGTCCAGGCGGGCTTCCGCCGAAAGGGTCAGCAGGGCGACACCACCGGCGCCGACGATCGAGGCGAGCAGGATCGGCGCCGGTGTCCGGACGCGGAGCATCGGCAGCGCGAGCAAGGCGACCAGCAGCGGTTGGAGGGCGCCGAGGGTCGCGGCGACCCCGCCGGGAAGGCGATACGCGGCGAGGAAGATCAACGGCAGGAAGGCACCGAAGTTGAGCATTCCGAGCACGGTCGTCTTCCACCACCAGGATCCGTGCGGGAGCCGTCTGGTCAGTGCCAGCAGGAGCAGCCCGGCCGGGAGAGCCCGCAGCGCGGCGGCCAGCAGTGGCCGGTCCGGGGGCAGGAGGGTCGCGGTGACGACGTACACGGTGCCCCAGCTGGCCGGTGCCAGTGCGGCGAGCGCGGCGTCACGGAGCGTCGGTTTCGCGGCCGCCTGCTCGGTCGGAGCGACAGGCCGTTCGGCGATGACCGCCATGATGTCTCCTCACTGATAATCTCAACGTTGAGATAACAGCACCGACTTCTGTCAATGTCAAGTCTCTTAATGTTGAGACGATTGGAGGCGTCATGGCCGACGCGGTGGACGCGGTGATCGCGCTGTGGCGGCACGAGCGGCCGGACCTCGAAGACAAGCTCTGGCCCGCCGAGGTGATCGGCCGCGTTCAGCGGCTTTCCCGGATCCTCGACCGGAAGCTCAAGGAGTTCAACGCCCGGCACGACCTGGAGTCGTGGGAGTTCGACGTGCTCACCACGCTCCGCCGATCAGGCGAAGCCGACGGCCTGACACCCGGCGCGCTGCTCAAGGCCGCGATGGTCACCTCGGGGGCGATCACGAACCGGATCGATCGCATGGAGGCCAAGGGCCTGGTCGAGCGGGTGCGCGACAGCGACGACCGCCGTTCGGTCAAGATCCGGCTGACCGGCAAAGGCCGCGAAGTCGTCGACGAGGTCTTCGTACTCCACCTGGAGAACGAAGCCGACCTCCTGCCCGATCTGAAACCGGCGCAGTGGGCCGAACTGATCGGCGGCCTGCGGCTGCTGCTCGAACACTTCGGCGACACGTCACTGGAGTGACTTCAGCGCGGGCGGTGTACACCCAGCCACCGCGTAGCCGGGCCGAAGCCTCACGCCGGGTCGGCGAGGATTCCGTTCACGTAAGTCCCCCGGATGCGTGGCGGCCAGTTCGCGGTGAGCGGCTGGGTCCGGCCCGGCGGAATGGTCGTCACCCGCGTCGGCTTCCACATGCCAGAACCCTCGGCAGGCTTCAGGATCGAGAGTGGACGGGGCCCGTTCGTGTCACGCCCAGCCGAGCGGGGTGACCTCCGCCGCCGACGTCCACGGGCCGCGCCCGCCCGCCTCGGTGAGGGCACGGAACCGCACATAGCGCGCCCGAGTGGGCCAGAACCGCAGGGTCTTCCGGGCGGCGTCGTCGGCGAAGGTACCCGTGGCGACGGGGCTTCCCCAGGCGGACCCGTCGGTGCTCAGGCAGACCTCGTACGCACCGACGCGGCCGTGGCCGGAACCGTCCTGGCGCGGCAGGTAGGCCAGGCCGGTGACGGTGCGGGCGGCGCCCAGATCGAGCTGGATTTCGTGGGGCAGCGGGTCTTCCCCGCCGGACCACTTGGTGTGCCAGTGGGTGGCGGGATCACCGTCGACGGCGTTCGTGGCGGCGCCGGACTCGCCCACGGTCTCCTGGCTGTCGGCCGAGCGGACGGTGGCGGCGAGCGGCCCGGAGCCCATCACCGGGTCGCTGATGCTCTCGGTGCCCGTCTCGACATGCCCCGCGAAGCGGCGAAGGAAGCCGTCCGGCCCCTGAACGGTCAGGTCGTACCAGCCGCCCATGCCGCCTTCGGTGCTGAACCAGTCCTCGACCGTCGCGCCTTGGGCGACCGTGTACGTCCACGGTCCGCCACCCCGGTTGCCGGTGCGCACGGTCAGCTCGCACGCCGCGCCGGCGTTGGTCATCGTCAGGTACACGACGCCGGAACCCGGCCGCAGCACGACTTCCGGATTCGGCGCGCCGCCGGTGGTCGCGGTGATCCGATTGCCCGCGAACCGCCTCAGGAAACCGTTGGGGCCGTGCGCGGTGAGGTCGTACGCGCCCTCCGGGGAACCCACCTGCCAGTAGTCCGAGAGCGTCGCGTTCCCGCCGAGTGTGTAGCGCCAAGGCCCATCGGTGCGGTGCGCGTTGGCGTACACGGAGAAATGAGCGCCCGCGGTTCCGGTGTTGGCGAAGTCGATCCAGAACCGCTCGGCCGTCACTCGTCCGGAAGCCGCCAACCGGTAAGGCAAGGGCCTTGCGGGCCGGACACCGGTCTCCGGCACCGGAAGCTTCTGCACGGAAGGCGGCTGCGGCTGAGTGTTCCAGGGCCCGCTCGTCGGCACCGGTTCGGTCAGCGCCGGATAGGTCGCGTTCGGCGCCGTGGTGTCCAGCGCCGAAGTCAGGTCGCCGCATACGGTGCGCCGCCACGGCGAGATGTTCGGCTCGGCGACGCCGCTCCACCGTTCCAGGAACCGCAACACCGAGGTGTGGTCGAAGACCTCCGAGCACACCTTCCCGCCCCGGCTCCACGGCGAGATGACGAACATGGGCACCCGCACCCCCAGCCCGATCGGCTCACCGGAGACGAATTCGTCGGTCGTGGCCACGGAACTCTTGCCCTCGTCGTCCGAGGCGGGTGGGGCGGGCGGTGGCATGTGGTCGAAGAAGCCGCCGTCCTCGTCGTAGGTCAGCAGGAACAAGGTCTTGTTCCACACGCCGGGTTTCGAGGCGATCGTGTCGAGGATCGACTTCACCAGCTCGGCCCCGGTGTTGGGCCCCCACGCGGGATGTTCGGTCTGCGATTCCGGCGCGACGATCCACGACACCGACGGCAGCCTGCCCGCGTCGACATCGGCCTTGAAGGCGACCGGCAACTGCTTCGGCGCGACCCTGGCCAGGCCCCGGTCGTACAGAGCGCGCTCGGTCGCGGTCAAGGTCGCCACCCCCGCGGCCAGTCCGTCGAGCAGCCGGGTCCGTTCGGCGGCCGAGGCCGAATCCAGGGCGTAGTAGAAGTACTCCAGCTTCGGGAAGGCTTTGCCCGCGGAGTCCTTCACCTTCGACAAGGCCTTGGCGCCGACGGCAAGGAAACTGCTGAAATAGTCCAGCGAATTGTCGCCGTAATTGTCCCATTCCTGATACACCCGCCAACTGCGGCCCGCGGCCTGAAGCCGCTCGGCGTAGGTCTTCCAGGTGTAGCCGGTGTGCCCGGGGTTCTGCCACGCGTCATTGCCGATCGCGCGGGTCGTGCCGTCCGGTTCGAAGCCGAGTTTGCCGGTGAACAGATACATCCGGTTCGGGTTGGTCGGCCCCATTTCCGAGCAGTGGTAGGCATCGCAGACCGTGAACGCGTCGGCGAGTTCGTGATAGAACGGCAGCGCCGAACGCCGGTGGTAAGTCAGCGAGCGAACACCCTTGGCCGCGCGCCACGCGTCGTGGCGGCCCTTGTTCCACGCCCGGTGCCCGCCGGACCAGCTGTGGTCGACGTCGGCCATGAACTGGTCGTCGATCGCGTACGGCAGCAGCGTTCCCGCGCCGTCGGGCTGCTGGAAGACCGAGGCCCCGGAAGGCAGTTTGATCGCGGCCGGATCGGCGAATCCCCGCACACCGCGCAGCGTCCCCAGATAATGGTCGAACGACCGGTTCTCCTGCATGAACACCACGACATGCTCGATGACATCGAGCCCGCCCGTCGGCGCCTCGGCGGCGAGCGCCTGCCGGACGCTCGCCGGGAGCAAGGTGAAAGCGGAAGCCGCACCAGCGGCTTTCAGCAGGGTACGACGGCGCACGGAGCCCTCCCGGAATGGCGTTGAACCCGGTCGATCGTGTTCGAAACTGCACCTTTTCGGCGACTATCGAGCAGATAGAAGCATATGGTGCTGATCCGTTCAAGGGTTCCGCCCGCGGGCTGCATGATCGGAGCAACAAGACACGACTTTCGTAGCCGGTTCAGAGGTCGCGAGTGGTGACCAAGGTGTCTTGGCTACCTACGCGGATTCTGCGGCGGTCGCCCCTGGCCTTCATGTACTCGTGAGCGTTAAGGACGGTTATAGAGGGGTAAGGCAAACGTGGCGTTCCGGAGTTGGCGGCAGGAGCGGGACTCGCCGACCAGGCACCTTCCAACTGTTCATAACGGACTTTTTCCGCGGTGACAGTGTCCGACTTGGGTGATTTGCACGGTTCGGCGAGGGGGTCGTGGGGGGGGGTTTTTGGTTTTCCCCCCAACACCCCCCCCCCCCCCCCCCCCCCACCCCCCCCCCCCCCCCCCCCCCCCCCCCCGTAC
>NZ_JBWKEA010000015.1:0-3973 GCF_056435685.1 Amycolatopsis sp. NPDC043885 | reverse complement strand
GGTCCCTTTTTGGGGGGTTCCACCGTGGGGGGGGGGGGGTTCGGATTGTTTTTCCTGTTTCCCACCAAAAACCCCCCCCCACGACCCCCTCGCAAAATCGCCCATCCGGGCATCACTCGGACATTGAGTCAGCGGAAAGTATCCTTGGTGGACACTCGGGGGCGCGGTCAGCTCCTGTCGGCCAGTCCAGAACCACGGCCGCGAAGGCCGCCTCTGCCTTGAGCCAGTGAAGGGGTCCTTCACCGCAGAGGCCCGAACGGCCGGTACTCGTGATCCGACGGACGACTCGCGTGATCCGGCAGACGACTCGCGCACGCCCGGGTTCCGCCGTGTGTCGTCCATCCAGTCACGCGAAACCCGCGCAACGGCACCGAACACACCGCCAGTTTCCAACTCCCCCACCGATCACGCGGCGGAAACCGTGGTGGGGGCCGCCCCCCCTTGAGCGTCCCCCACCCGGTTCACCCGGCCGGCAACCGGCCGGACGTCATTTCGTGTCGCCGTCCGGACGCCCGGACAACGCCGCCACCGCGAGCACCATGACGACAGGCCAGATCACGGCCATCAACGCGATCCCGCCGACGGTGATCGCCGTGACCGAAGCCGCCGTCGCGATCAGCCCGCCGACGGGTGACACGTAACAAAATCCCAACGGGCCCAGAAAGAGCACCCACGACAACGCCACTTTCACCGATTTGGCGGGCGGGCGCGGAACCGGATACCGCCCCGGGCCGACGACCTCCTGATCGTCGCCCTGGTACCACCCGCCGGACATCAGCGGCGGGTGCGGCGCGAAGAAAGCCGGTCTTCGGCCGAACGCCTTGGGCGTCCGCGGATTCGGTACGGCCGGCTCACGCCGGTGATCCTTCGGCCGTCCCATGACACTTTCGGCGCTGCGCATGACGTCCTCCCCTGTCGCCGGCCCCAGGCCTGGTGAAGTCACCCCTTGCCTGGCACAATTACCGGTTGCGGTGCGAAACTTCCGGGTCGTTCTGCCCACTGACCATGCTGACGAGTCGGGGGAGTGGCTGATGCGTCAAATGGAACACAGCGCGAATCCGGCCCCCGGCGATCCGGAGGGCCAGGATGACCGGTTCTCCAACGGGTGATCACGGGGGCTTCGGAACCTGGGGGCGGCTGACGCCCGCGGAGCAGGCCGCTCTCCGGCGCGCGGGCCATGTGAAGGTGTGGCGGCCAGGGCAGATCCTCGCCCTCCAGGGCAGTCCGCCCACCAGTATGTTCGTCGTCCTCCACGGCTGGGTGAAGATCAGCGCCACCAACTATCGCGGCGAGGACGCGCCGCTCGCCGCCCGCGGCCCCGCGGAGATCGTGGGCGAGCTGGCACCGATCAGCGGACTCCCCCGGTCCGCCACCATGTCGGCGATCGACGAGGTGCGCACCCTCGTCGTGCCGAGGGAGAAGTTCCTCGGCGTCCTGCGGGACCGGCCGCGTATCGCGGAAGAGATCTTCCGTACCGCGGCGATCCGGCTGCAGCAGTCCGACAGGCTGCGACTCGAAGCCGGCGGGCCGGATTTCCCGCAACGCCTCGCCGCGGTCCTCCTGGAATTGGCGTTGCAGCACGCCGTCGACTGGACGGACGGGCAGCAGGTCGATCTCCGGTTCAACCAAGGGGAATTGGCGGGCTTCGCGCGCGTCTCACGCAGCACCCTGATCCGCGGCCTCGAAGAACTCCGGCGGCTGGGTGTCGTGCGCACCGCGCGTCAGCGCGTCACCATCACCCGTCCTCGCGCCTTACGGGAATTGGCGGCCGGGCGGCCACCGCCGCCCGTCGAGGCCTGATCGGTCACGAAATCTCGGCTATCCTTGTCGAGGTTCAACTCTCGCAACCGTTTCACGGGGTGGAGGGAATCGGCACGATGAGTTCTTTCTCGGCGAACACCGAACCGGACATCGAATCGGCGTTGATCGATCTCGACGCGGTCTCCTTCACCGCGTTGCGGGAGCTGGACGGGGAAGCCTTCCGCCAGTCGGCGCACCACGTCGTCGAACGCACGACCCTCGTCCGCGCACGCTACAGAAGCGGAAACCCCTCCGGTGGCGAGCGCATCGACTGATGTCGCCGCCTGCCGAGGTTCGCCCCGTGTTCCACCGGTTGTCGTGGCGGGACTTCGACGCGCTGGCGCGCCTTGACGGCGACGAGGAAATGGCCCGGCGGCTGCGGCGGGCCGAGCGAAGCCGTCGCAAACTGCTGATCCACTCGTTGCTGACCGAGGCCACGAAGACAGTGGATCATTCGGGTCCCCTGCCACCGTTGGATTCCGCCTGGGAACTGCTCGCACGTGCGGAAGCACGAGCACCCAAGGCAGTGAACCGGATGCTCACCAACCCGTACACCGGCAGCTGGGCGGGCTACACGACTCGTTTGCTACGCAACGGAATCGACGGCATCGGTCCTTTGTGGATGCATCTGGGCCACGCGCACGCGATCGCGGCGGCAGCGGCGATCCGGGCGGAGCTCGACTTCGAGACGGCCATCCCGGCCTGGCACGGCAACGCCATGCTCCCTTCCCTCGGCATGGCGAGATTTCCCGGTACCGCGGCGTTTTCTTCGGCCGTCGTACGAGGCGAGAACGGCCGGTACCTCATCTCGAACGCCGAAACGACGGTCCGCCTGCCCGGCTCGCCCGACGCCGATGCCCCGGGCTGGTGGGGAATCCGGCGAGTCCGGAGCCAGGTCGGCGCGCACCGGTTCTCCCTGTGGCTGGACGATCTCGACCCCTATCGGGGGCTCTACGAACCGGTCCCACCGGAAAGGCTGCCTGGCAAGGAATTGGCGGATTGGCAACGGCTGATCGACGAAGCGTGCCGCCTGATCACCGCCCATCTCCCCGGTTTGGCCCGCATCATGCCCGTGGGGCTCGCCTCATTGGTGCCGAAACCCCAGGTGCTCTTCCGGAATCCGAGCGCGTCGACCGGGGAGGCGTTCGGCAGCGCGGTGGTCGGCCTGCCCGCCGACGGCGCGTCCCTCGCGGAGACCTTGATCCACGAGTTCCAGCACATCGTGCTCGGCGGTCTGCTGCATCTGGTCGAATTGTACGAGCCGGATCCCCGTGAACGGATCTACGTGACGTGGCGGGATGATCCACGGCCCGTGAGCGGTGCCCTGCAAGGGGTCTACGCCTTCTTCGGGGTCACCGCGTTCTGGCGCGCGCTGGCCCATGCCGGTCACAGCCCCCGGCGCTCCGGCTTCGAATTCGCGTTCTGGCGCGAGCAGACGTGGCACACCTTGCGGGTCCTGCGCGCGGACCCGACACTGACCGACGCCGGACGCCGGTTCCTCGATGACATAGCCGAACGCCTCGGCCCCTGGCAGGACGAGCCCGTGCCGGCGGAGGCGGGCGAACTGGCCGCGGCCGCCGGCCGGGATCACCTCGCCGGCTGGCGGGCCCGCCACCTGCGGCCGGACCCGGCCGTGGTGACCGAGCTGGCGGCGGCATGGCTCAGTGGCAGGCCGAGGCCACCCGCCACACTCGACGCCCCGGACCTTCCCCCGACTCCGGTACCGGACGGAGCCTGGTCCCACGCCAGAACGGACCTGATCCGGCTCGCCGTCGGTGGCACACCGCTGTCGCCGGACGGACGCCCGCCGGCGGTGCCCGGCGCCACCGCCGCGGACCTCGCTTACACCGCGGGCGATTTCCTCGAAGCAATCCGGGGCTACCGGCGGGAACTCGCCACGGACCCGGACCGGCCGAACTCCCTGGTCGGGCTGGGCCTCGCGCTCGCCGCACGAGGCCAACACCCCGCCGCCCGCGCCTTGCTGCACTGCCCCGAACTCGTCCGGGCCGTGCATCGGCCCTTGCGAGCCGTTCCACGGCCACCGACCGTGGAACAGCTCGCCGCCTGGATCGGGCAGTTTGTTCCTGGTTGAGTCACATCAGGATCGGGTCGATGTCGCAGTTGGCGCGGGCGCCTCGGCCTGCTGCTTGTGTTCCGGGGTGGGCCTCGCCCA
>NZ_JBWKEA010000014.1:0-233755 GCF_056435685.1 Amycolatopsis sp. NPDC043885 | reverse complement strand
GCCCGGTCCCATTCCGAACCCGGAAGCTAAGCCTGACAGCGCCGATGGTACTGCAACCGAAGGGTTGTGGGAGAGTAGGACACCGCCGGACTAACCTTGATAAAGGGTCCAGGCCCCGGTCGAGAACCACGAGTTCTCCCGGGGCCTGGACCCTTTTTTCATACCCAAAACCCGTCACACCCGTGCCTGAACCCGGAACACACGAGTTCCGGGTTCAGGCACGCGAGTGACGGGTTCACGCACGTGAGATACGGATTCAGGCATGTGAAGGACTGGGTTGGGCACGTGAGGGAGGGGCAGGGCGCGTGCGAGGCGGGGCGGGCCGGACGCATTTAGAGGACTAAATGCGGGAGGGGGCGAGGGCCGGGAGGGTTTCGCTGAGGGGGCCGCGGACGACGGCAGTGGCCATGGAGTCGTAGGGGGTTTCGGAGCCGTTGCAGATCACGACGGCGGATCCGGACCGTGAAGCGACACTCACCAGCGAGGCGGCCGGCTGTACCCGTAGCGAGGACCCGGCCACCAGCAGGAGGTCGCTGTCGGAGACGGCGGTCCGCGCGGCCCGGAGCAGGTCCTGCTCCAGGTGCTGGCCGAACGAGACGGTGGCCGACTTGAGGATGCCGCCGCACACCAGACAGGTCGGATCGGTCTCGCCCGCTCGGACCCGCTCCAGTGTCGAGCGCATGTCCCGGTGGTCGTCACAGGACAGGCAGACGGACTCGAACATCGTCCCGTGAAGTTCCAGCACCCGCTCGGGCGGCGAGCCCGCCTTCTGATGGAGCCGGTCGATGTTCTGGGTGATGATCCGCGTCGGCGACAGGCGCTCGAGCGCGTAGTGCGCGGCATTCGGTGTCGCGTCCCAGCCGGGGTGCACCAGCCGAGCCTGCCAGGTCCGCTCACGGACCTCACGGCTGCCTTGGTACGCCTTGAGGTTCGACATCTTCTCCGCGGCCGGGTCGCGGGTCCACAGGCCCTGCGGGCCGCGGAAGTCGGGAATCCCCGAATCCGTGGAGATCCCGGCGCCGGTCAGTGCGACGACCCGGCCGGCGCCGGCCACGAGTGAGCGGGCGGTGTTCAGGGTGCTGGTCACCGGCCCATCATGCCTCTACTTGAGCGCGCTGCCCGCCTGCCAGTCCGCCCACGACTTGGACCAGTCGCCGTAGAGGTCCCATACCGGCAGCTGCGGGCCGCCGGAGTTGGTCACCTCGACGACGTCGCCGAGCCCCATGTTCTGGTAGAACCACTGGGCGTTGGCGGCGTTGAGGTTGATGCAGCCGTGCGACACGTTGGAGCTGCCCTGCGCGCCGACACTGTTCGGGTTCTCGTGGACGAACTCGCCGTCGTTGGAGATCCGCAGCGACCACTTCTCGTTCGCCTTGTAGTACCCCGGCTGGCCCTGGCAGACGCCGTAGGTGCACGAGTCCATCACGTAATTCTCGTGTTTGTCCGAAATGACGTGTGCGCCCAAATGCGTGGGTGTGGCGTCCTTGCCCATGGAAATGGGCATCGATTTCGCCAGTTGACCGTTATGGAAGACCTGCATCTGTTCGGTGTTGCCGTCGGCTTTCGCGACCCACGAATCGTGCACTTTGTACGTTTCGGTGCGATCGGTCGCACCGTAGACGCCATTGCCGAAATCGACGCCGTAGATCATCGCCGAAACCTTGAGCGTCGTCCCCGGCTGCCAGTACTCCTTGGGGCGGTAGTGGACGTTCTTGTCGTCGATCCAGTACCAGGAGCCCTCCTGCTTCGGCGTGGACTCCACGGACAGCTTCTTCTCGACCTCGGCCTTGTTCTTCACCGGCTGGCCGAAGGCGAACACGATCGGCTGCCCGACGCCGACGCCGGCGGACGCCACCGCCGAGGGGGCCGGGATGAGGTTCGGGTTCGCCTGCTGCTTCGGACTCAGCGTGGAGACCCTGCTCTGCTGCTCGACGGGCTTCCCGTCGGTGCCCTGGGCATGCGCCACGATCTTGTAGGTGCTGCCGTAGCCGAGCGGTTCGGTGGTCTTCCAGCTGAGCCCGTCGTTCGCCAGCTCGCCCTTCACCTGGTTGCCCTTGTCGGCGTTGGTGACGGTGACGTCGATCAGCTTGCCGTGCTCGGCCTTGACCACCACCGGGGTCGCCGGATTGACGTTCGTCCCGCCTGCCGGATCGATGGTCACCGAAACCGGGCTCGTGTCCGGCTCGGAGCCGGTGCCGGGTGAATTGGTGCCGCCCGAGGGCGAACACGCCGCGATCACCAATACTGTGGCGAGTATTCCGGCGGTCGAAAGTAATGTCTTCTTGGGAAACATATGATTCTCTTTTTACGTCGCGCTATCAGCGGAAAGTTCTCTTTCAAAACTACGCGACGAAGAAGACGTGATCGATGCCGGTCGGTTGCTCGTCACGCCACGACGAGACCAGGGGCACCATAAAGACCGGGGCCATCGACATTCAATTCGCCCAAATAGGTCTTCGCGGCCTCATAAGCCTCGGCGGTGAGTGTCGTGGTGTGGCTGAAGTCCAGCGGGCTGACCCGCACCGGCTTCGGCCCGGGCACGTACACCACGGGCACTTCGGCCGCGGCGATCGGCGCCTCCAGGACCGCCTGGTTCCGCATGCTGATCATCGCGGTGAACATCAGCACCTCGGCGAAGGTCTGCGGAGTGCCGGGCATCTTGCCGGGGAAGGCGCAGTCGAGGACGACGAGCGATTTCGCGCCCATGGCGAGCGCCTGGCGCATCGGCACGTTCGCGACCAGTCCGCCGTCGTAGAGCATGCGCTCCCCGAGCGGCACCGGCGGATAGATTCCCGGAATCGCGCAGCTGGCCAGCAAGGGTGCCAGAACGGGTCCTGTGCGGATGAGCAGCGGCTCGGCGGTGTCGACGTCCGTCGCGACGACACCCAACGGCAGCGCGAGATCCTCGAACCGGGCGCCCTCGCCGATGTGCTCGTCGACGATCGCGGCGAGACCGGTGTTGGGGAACAGGTTGGTCTTGCTGTGCCGGAGCGTCAGCACCTGGCTGAGCACGCCACCGGGGAACGCCTCGTGCCGTGTCATCCGGGACCAGATCCGGTCCAGCCGGTCACCCGATTCATCCCCGAGTGCGAGCACGGCGGCGTTCAGCGAACCCACCGAGGTGCCGACGACGAGGTCCGGGGTGATCCCGGCTTCGGTCAGGGCACGCAGCATCCCGACCTGCATGGCACCGAGACTGCCGCCGCCACCGAGGACGAAACCGATGGGCTGGGGCAGGTTCAGGGCGGCCATGCCCGGAATCTAGTCCTCCGCGCCGACCTTCGCCGGGGTGGCTTCCTCGGCTGTGACGCCGAGCGCCTTCTTCTTTTTGTAGCGCAGCAGGAAGAACACCGCGACGCCGACGAGGACGCCGACGATCACCAGGCCGCCGGTGTTGAGCGCGCCTTCGACCTTCTTGGCGGCCTCGCCGAGAGCGGCGCCGATGCCGATGTGGATGGCCGACCAGCAGGCCGCGCCCGCCGCGGCGGCGGGCAGGAACTTGCGGAAGGGCAGGCCCGACGTGCCCGACGCCGCCGGAGTCAGCGTGCGGATCACCGGGAGGAACCGCGCGAAGAACACCGCCCACGCGCCTCGCCGTTCGAGCACCCCCGTCGCCTTGTCCCAGGCGTCGAGGCCGTACTTGCGGATCAGTTTCGTTTCGCGCAGACGCGGACCGAAGCGTTTGCCGATCGCGTAGCCGAGCGAGTCGCCGAGTGCGGCGCAGACCGTCACGACGGCCCACAGGGTCAGGAAGCGGGAGACCGACGTCGCCGTCGTGGCCGCGACCAGCAGCCCCGATTCACCGGGGGCGATGAAGCCGAGCCCGATGGTGCACTCGGCGAACACCAATCCGCCGGTCGCCGCGACCAGCCCCGGTTCCGGGAGACTCTGCAGCCAGTTCAGAAGATCAGTTACCAACGCCACCAGGTCACTTTACTGATTCGTGACCTGGTGGGTGGCGATGTCGCGAAGAGGGTGACCGGAGTCACCTGGCCAGCAGCGAGCTGGCTTCCTGCGCGGCCGGCCCTTCGGCGGCGAGATGGGCCAAGTTCTCCGACAGCGGCTCTCCGCGGTGGGCCTTCGTCTGGGCGAACAGCCGCCCGGCGCGATACGAGGAACGGACGAGCGGCCCGGCCATCACGCCGGCGAAGCCCATCGCCTCGGCGGCGTTCGAGTGCTCGACGAACTCTTCGGGCTTGACCCACCGGTCCACCGGGTGGTGCCGGGGCGAGGGGCGCAGGTACTGGGTGATCGTCAGGATCTCGCAGCCGGCGTCGACCAGGTCCTTCATCGCGGGCGCGACCTCTTCCGGGGTCTCGCCCATGCCGAGGATCAGGTTCGACTTCGTCACCAGGCCGGCCTCGCGAGCACGCGTGATCACTTCGAGCGACCGCGCGTAGCGGAAGCCCGGCCGGATCCGCTTGAAGATGCGCGGCACCGTCTCGACGTTGTGCGCGAGCACCTCGGGGCGGGAGCCGAAGACTTCGGCGAGCTGGTCCGGGTCGGCGTTGAAATCCGGGATCAGCAGCTCGACGCCCGTGCCCGGGTTCAACGCGTGGATCTGGCGAACGGTCTCCGCGTACAGCCACGCGCCGCCGTCTTCGAGATCGTCACGCGCGACGCCGGTGACAGTCGAGTACCGCAGGCCCATCGCC
Organism: Amycolatopsis sp. NPDC043885; assembly: GCF_056435685.1. Taxonomy (NCBI): domain Bacteria; kingdom Bacillati; phylum Actinomycetota; class Actinomycetes; order Pseudonocardiales; family Pseudonocardiaceae; genus Amycolatopsis; species Amycolatopsis sp. NPDC043885. The sequence goes on along the minus strand of NZ_JBWKEA010000014.1, from coordinate 229,100 downwards.
TGGACGCTCTCGGCGACCTTGCGCGGCTCGGTACGGTCCAGCTCGGCGGGCTTGCCGGTGTCGATCTGGCAGAAGTCGCAACGCCGGGTGCACTGGTCCCCGCCGATCAGGAACGTGGCCTCACGGTCTTCCCAGCATTCGTAGATGTTGGGACAGCCTGCTTCTTCGCAGACGGTGTGGAGGCCTTCACGGCGCACCAGGCCTTTGAGTTCGGTGAACTCCGGACCCATCCGGGCGCGCGTCTTGATCCAAGACGGCTTCTTTTCGATGGGAGTCTGGGAATTCCGGACCTCGAGCCGCAACAGCTTGCGGCCATCTGGGGCAGCACTCACACCGCCACCCTACGCCCGCCGGAGTAGTGGCCGCCGCTCACGCGGGGTCGGGGGTGACGCCCGTCAACTTGGTGGTCACGTCCCACAACGCGGCGCCCAGCGACTCGCTCCTCGCGGCGGCCAAAGGACGCACCTTGACCGGCGCGCCGCGAAGCCCGCCGAGCCCGCGCGGGCCGATGTAATCGCCGCCTTCGGCCTCGGGGGAAGTCGCCGCGAACAGCTGCGGGAGCGTGCCCTGGCGGGCGTTCTGCGCGATGAAGATCTCGCCGATCCGGTTGCCGCCGGCGACGAGCGCGCGCACCACGGGGTTGCGGTAAGAGCGGGCCATCCCCGAACCGAGCCCGGTCCACGTGTAGCCAGGATGCGCCGCCACGCTGATGACGTCGTCGCCCGCGGCGCGCAGCCTGCGGTCCAGTTCGAGCGCGAACACCTGATTGGAGAGTTTCGACTGGCCGTAGGCCGAGCCGGGGTTGTACATCCGGCGCTCGAAGTTCGGGTCGGCGATGTCGATGCGTGCGCCCGTCGCCGCGACACTCGACAAGGTGACGACACGCGCTCCGGAGCCGTTCCGCAGGGACGGCATCAGCAGCCAGGTCAGCACCGCGTGCCCGAGATGGTTAGTGCCGAACTGGGTCTCGAAGCCGTCCTTGGTGTGGCCTCGCGGGGTCGCCATGACTCCCGCGTTGTTGACCAGGACGTCGAGCTTGCCGCCCGTGAGTTCCTGGACCTTCTTCGCGGCTTCGCGGACCGAGTCGATGTCGGCGAGGTCCAGCCGGACGAGTTCGGGCGCTTCCCCGGTCGCGGCCGTGCGCACCTGGTCCAGTGCCTTGGCGCCGCGCTCCGGTGATCGGCAGCCGAGCAGCACGCGGGCCCCCTTGCCCGCGAGCACCTCGGACATGCGCAGCCCGAGCCCCGAGTTCGCCCCCGTGACGAACACGGTCCGGCCGGTCTGATCCGGGATGTCGGCCTCGGTCCAGCGCGCGTGAGCAGCCATGCCGGTCACCTAACTACATCGTCGCCTGTGCCGCTACGCCAGGTCAGGCGCTCGGCGCGAGCAACCGGAGCAGGTGACCCATGGGGCTGCGGCGGCGGGCGGGCTTCGCGTGCCGTCCGTGCCGGAGCAGGGTGGCGAACGCGCTGCCGACCTTGGTGATCTCTTCGGCCGGTTCGTTGCCGTCGGCCAGCCCCGCCGTCAGCGCGAGGGTGCGCAGTTCGGCTTCGTGCGACGGGATCAGCGCGGGGCACCGTTCGAGGGCCGCGTCGAGAACGGCGCGGAGGGTCTCGTGCTCGGCCGTGGCGCTGTTCCAGGCGCGGGTGACGGCTTCGACCCGGTCGAGCGCGAGATCCTGGTCGGCGTAGTCCGGATCGGTCATCTCGGCGCGGAGACGACCTGCGAGCACCTGGTTCCACTTGTACCGAAGCGCGACCAGAAGCTCTTCCTCGGTCGCGAAGTACTGGGTGGCGCCAGGGATTTCTTCGAGTGAGATCGCGTCGGACGGGTGGTGACCCGCCTGGCGCAGTGCGGCTTCGAGGATGTCGCGCCGCCGGTAGAAGTCGTTCCAGCTCATGATGTGGGCTCCCCTCCGTGACCCGGTTCATACCGCAGGTTTGCGGCATACTCCCGGTACGGACCTGACAGCAGTCAACATACCATGGGTATGGAGTGGGACCGGCGGCGTAAAGTTGTGAAGGTGGCGACAATGAGGTCAAGGCGGCTGGACTATTCCGAGTCCACCCGGTCGGCACTCGTCGAGAGTGCCGTGGAGCTGTTCACCAAACGCGGGTACGCCGGCACGTCTCTCGACGAGATCGCCAAACGGGCCAGGGTGACGAAGGGTGCGCTCTACCACCATTTCAGCGGGAAGCAGGCGCTGTTCGAGGCCGCCTTCGACACGGTCGAGAGCCAGGTCTTCGACCGGCTCGAGAAGATCATGAACGGGCCGGCCTCGCCGTGGGAGCGGGCGCTCGCCGGGCTGCGCGGTTTCCTGCAGAGCTGCCTCGACCCGGCATACCAGCGCATCGCGATCCACGAGGCGCCGGTGGTGATGGGCTGGGAACGCTGGCGCGAGGCCGAGGAGCGGTGCAGCTTCGGCCTGGTCCGCACCGGGATCCAGTCGCTCATCGAGGTCGGCGAGGTCGACGACGTCCCGGTGGACGTCACCGCGCGGCTGCTGTTCGGCGCGCTGTCGAGCGCCGCCATCGAGATCGCGAGCTCGCCGGAGCCGAAGAAGGTCAGCGCCCAGGTCGAGGAGGTCCTGGTGCGGCTGCTCGTCGGATTCCGCCGTGTCCCGCCCGCCGAGCACGGGAAAGCGAGCTGACCGCGCCCTGGCTAGGGTGGCGGCGTGGACCTCAGGATCTTTACCGAGCCCCAGCAGGGGGCCAGTTACGAAGACCTGCTCCGGGTGGCCAAGGCCACCGAGGACGCGGGCTACGACGCCTTCTTCCGCAGCGATCACTACCTGAAGATGGGCTCGGCGACCGGGCTGCCGGGGCCGACCGACGCGTGGATCACCCTCGCGGGTCTCGCCCGTGAGACCCGCCGCGTGCGGCTGGGAACCCTCGTCACCGCCGCCACCTTCCGGCATCCGTCGGTGCTCGCGATCTCGGTCGCGCAGGTGGACCAGATGTCGGGCGGCCGCGTGGAGCTCGGCCTCGGTTCCGGCTGGTACGACGACGAGCACACCGCGTACGGCCTCGACCTGCCGCCGATGAAGGAGCGCTTCGACCGCTACGCAGAGCAGCTCGCCGTCGTCACCGGGCTGTGGGAGACGCCGGAGGGGGAGACGTTCTCCTTCGACGGCGAGCACTACAAGCTCGTCGACTCGCCGGGCCTGCCGAAGCCGGCGCAGCGGCCCCGGCCGCCGGTGATCATCGGCGGTGGCGGCAAGAAGCGCACCCCGGCGCTCGCAGCGCGTTACGCGGACGAGTTCAACCTGCCGTTCGTGGGCCCGGACGTCGCCGCGGCGCAGTTCGGCCGCGTCGACGACGCCGCCCGCGAGATCGGCCGCGACCCCAAGGAGATCATCCGCTCGGCCGCGCTCGTCGTCGCCGTGGGCCGTGACGACGCCGAGGTCGCCAAGCGCGCCGGCGTGCTGGGCCGCGAGGTCTCCGAGCTGCGGGAGAACGGGCTCGCGGGGACGCCGTCGGAGGTCGTCGAGAAGGTCGGGCAGTGGCGGGAGAAGACCGGGATCACCCGGCTCTACCTGCAGCTGCTGGACCTCTCGGATCTGGACCAGATCGAGCTGATCGCTTCCGACGTCGCACCTCAGCTGGACTGAAGTACATGAAGGCCCCCTTCCTTGCGCCAGGCGCAAGGAAGGGGGCCTTCATGTACTGGCGGGTCACTGAATGTCGACGCCGATGTCCAGGATCTTGGCCGGCCAGGTGATGGTGAGGCGGGACTCCGCCCCGTGGACCGCCCATTCGCCCACCGCGTTGCCGCAGACCGGGCTGCAGTTGTACGCGGTGACCCGGTACATGCGGTCGCCATACGCGGTACAGCTGGCCCAGGCGTACTTCGCCCCGTCGTGCCCGCCGGTGCAGCCGGGCGGCGGCGTGGCCGACGCCGCACCGGGCAGGCTCACCGAAGCGGCGACCGCGATACCGGCCGTCGCGAGAACGCGCGAAAACTTGCGCATGACTTCCTCCAGTACGACCACCGGCGTTTCCGGCGGTCGTACCGGTGATCTTCGCAGAGGTCAGTTCTGCAGAGCGAACGTGACGCCAGGGGCCGCGGGTGCCTCGGGGCGCGGCAGCCAGCGCTCGTCGCTCACCGGCAGGTTACCTTCCAGTGCCGCGAGCACGGCTTCGCGCGCCATCGGCAGCACCGACGCCACGGTGACCTCGCGGTCGAGCTCGTAGGAAAGCGACGTCACGCCCGCGTCCCGGATGCCGCACGGGACGATCTTGTCGAAGGCGCCCAGGTCGGCGTTGCAGTTCAGCTCGAAACCGTGCATGGTCACGCCGCGCTGGACGCGGATGCCGATCGCGGCGATCTTCCGCTCCGGGCCGCGGTCGTCGGCGGGGATCCAGACGCCGCTGCGGCCCTCGACCCGGCCGGTGTGCACGCCGAGCTGATCGCAGACGGTGATCAGTGCCTCTTCGAGACGCCGCACGTAGTGCACGACGTCGATCGGGTCGGCGAGTTTGATGATCGGGTAGCCGACCAGCTGGCCCGGCCCGTGCCAGGTGATCTTGCCGCCGCGATCGACGTCGATCACCGGGGTGCCGTCGGTCGGCCTGTCCTCGGCTTCCGTGCGCTTGCCCGCGGTGTACACCGACGGGTGCTCCAGCAGCAGCATGGTGTCCGGGCCATCACCGTCGGCACGGGCTGTCACGTGCTTTCGCTGGAGTTCCCAGGCTTCGGTGTAGTCGATCGTCCCGATCTCGCGGACGTCGACGGGCTCGGCGGAGGCGCGGCATGACGTGGTCGAAGAGCTCACGTCAGCGACACTACGCCGGGTCTTTCGGCAGGGGGAGCAGGCCCAGCCCGGCCGCCGCGATCAGGCCGACGCCGCCCACCGCGAGCACGGATCCCGCGGTGTCGGTCAGCCAGTGCACGCCCAGGACGATGCGGCAGAGTGCGCCGGCCACCGTCGCCGCGGCGGCGACCGTGATCGCCAGGCGCGCGAGGTGCGGACGGGTCCAAGCGCACAGCAGTACCGCGACGAACCCGGTGCACGCGACGGCGACCACGTGCCCGCTCGGATAGCTCAGATCGGGGAATTCGCGCGGCCGCTCCCGGTAGAAGGCCGGTTTCGCGATCAGGCTGGTCATCCGGCACAGCAGCAGGACGACGGCGAGTTTGACGCACAACGCGGTCAGGTCCCGGCGGCGCCAGGCGAGTACCACCAGCACCGCGCCCAGCACGAACGGCAGGACCGGGCCGAGGACGTTCGTGACCAGGCCCGCCACCTGACCGGCGGGCCGGGTGTGCTGACCGCGGAACGCGTCGGCGAGCGCGACGTCCACCGGCGGCGGACGCTCGTCGACGGACAGCCCGAGGAGGACGAAACCGATCAGCAGGACGGACCCGGCGAGGGTGTACAGACCGCGCCGCACGGTCATGTCGCGGCGGCCAGCGCGTCCTCGAGGGTCGGATGGCGGAACGCGTAGCCCGCCTCCTCCAGTACACGCGGCAGGGCGCGCTGCCCGAACAGCGCCATCTCCTCGGCCGCCTGCCCGAGGGCGAACTTCATGGCGAAACCGGGTACCTGCCAGATCGCCGGCCGGTGCACGGCGCGGCCCAAGGCCTTCGTGAAGGCGGCGTTCGTGGCGGGCTGCGGTCCGGAGAGGTTGACCGGGCCGGACAGCGATTCGTTCTCCAGCGCGAAAACGATCGCGCCGACCTCGTCGTCGAGCGAGATCCACGGCATGTATTGCTTGCCGTCACCGAGTTTTCCGCCGAGCCCCAGGCGGAACAGCGGTCGCAGGACATCCAGGAGCCCGCCTTCGCGCGCGAGCACCAGCCCGGTGCGGATACGCACGACCCGGGCACCGGCGGTGGCCGCGGTCTCGGTGGCGCCTTCCCACGCGGTGCAGAGCCCGGCGAGGAAACCGCGTCCGACCGGGCTCGTTTCGTCCACAAGGGACGGACCGGCGTCGCCGTAGTAGCCGACGGCGGAAGCGTTGACCAGCACGGGGATCCCGTGTTCGGCGACGGCTTCCGCGAGGACCTCCGTCGGTTCGACCCGGCTGTCGAGGAGGACCTGTTTGCGGGCCGCGCTCCAGCGCCCCGGGAGCAAGGGCGCTCCCGCGAGGTTCACGACGGCGTCGACCCCGTCGAGCGCGCCGTCCGCGATCTCGCCGGCGGGGGGATCCCAGCGGCGTTCGTCGGCCGCCCGCTCCTCCCGGCGGACGAGACGGACCACTTCGTGCCCGGAACGGCGTAACCGTGTCGTGAGGGAGGCGCCGATCAGTCCGCTCGCGCCCGCGATCAGAACTCGCATGATCCGATCGTGTCCTATCCGCGATCCGGGCGCACGCTCAGGTTCTTCAGTTGCCCGGCGACGTCGGACGCGGCGGTGAGCAGCACCAGCACCGGGATCGTCGCGGCGGGCCGGAGCCGGTAACTGCCGCGTTTGTCCTGCTCGACGATTCCGGCGCCGGTCAGCGCTTTGAGGTGGTGGTACAGCTGGCCCGGCGATCCGAGTTCGGCGGCCTCTTGAAGGGTGGGCGCGGTCTGCGCGCCCTTTTCGGCCAGCGTCCGCACCAGTGCCACCCGTGCGGTGCTGGACAGGGCCGCGAGCACTTCGACCCGCGGCCCGTCCGCGAGCGCCAGCATCGGGCCGGGCGTGACGTTGATCGCCCAGCTCAGTTCGAACGGCTCGGTCAGCTCGCCCTGATAGCCGACCAGCCCGCCAGGGCCTGTCACCGGTTCGGCCTGCTGCTCGCCTTCAAGCGCGGCGACCCGTGCTTCGAGTGCGGCGATCCGGTCGGCGAGCTCAGCGTCCATACCGGTTATCTATACCGTCGATCAGCGGAGCGCTCGTTCCAGGGCGGTGAACCGGGCCGGGTCGGACAGTGCCGCGAGTACGAGTTCGATGAGCGGCAGGGCGTTCTGCATGTCCTGGTCGCTCACGCCGGTGAGCAGGACGGCCGCCGTGCCCGAACGCCCGCCCGGCCAGCGGACGGAAAGCCCGAGGGTCAGTGAACGCGGCAGGCTTCCGCCCTTGAAGAGCACTTCGTTCGCTCCGGGCGGTACGCGGTCCGCGAGCGGCTTCGCGAGGATCTCGCGCGCGGGTGCGTACATGCCCTTCGCGATGCTGCGGTGAAGCGTGAACAGATCCGACGCCGAGCCCTGGCCGTGCCCCTTGATCCACGGCCATTGAGCGTCGGAGGTGCCCGGCATGTCGGGCCAGCGTTTGAAGGCTTCGGCGCGGAACCCCGGATCGCGCACGAACCGGCGCGCGACCGCGTCACCCATCGCCCGCCGGACGGCGACCGGGCTGCCGGGTGGGGGCCCGTACTCCGGCATCATCAGCATCAGGACCTCGCCGCCGAGAGATCGGGTGTCCGGCCGGAACCAGCCGCCCCGCGCCGCCGCCCGCTGGAGGGCGGGGTCGCCGAGGCGGACACGGAGATAATCAGTGGCGGCGTTGTCGCTGAAAAGGATCATCGCTTCGGCGAGCCTCGCCAGGGGGACACGCTGCTCGGGATCCTTGGCGATGCCGTACTCGTCGCAAGGGACGCCCAGCCAGTTGAGCGCCTGGAAATGCGCGCGGCCGTCGGCGACGAAGGGATGGTGGGCGTCCCAGTCGCCCACCCGGATCTGTTCCTTCGGGTCGAGCCTGCCCTCGGCGACCGCGACGGCGTACGCGCTGAGATGCACGACCTTGACCGACGAGGCCAGAACGCGCCGGACGTCGGCGTCGCGCGCGGCGCGGCGGCCCGCGCCGTCGTCGATCAGGACGGAGACATCGCTTCGATGGGTGGCGATCCAGTCGAGCCAACCCTGTTCGGTCTTCGTGTCCGGCTGGGCCGCGGTCGCGGTTCCCGGTAGCAGCAACGCGGCCGATCCCGCGGCGGCACCGGCCAGCAGATGGCGTCTGGTCAGCATGGGCGGCTCCCTCCTCTTGTTTTCCGTAATTCCGGAATACTAGAGTTCCGGCTGCCTGTCAAACCCTCGCGTTCAGTCCTCTGAATGCGGTGGTTCGCGATGCCAACTACCGCATCGAGAGGACTAAATGCGGGAGAAAAGAGGAAGGCCCCCGCCCCGCCGAAGCGGAGCGAGGGCCTTTCACGGACTACCGGAGGATCAGAGACCGAGCTCGTCCTCGAAGTTGCCCTCTTCCAGACGCTGCTTGATCGTGGTGACGAAGCGGCCCGCGTCGGCCCCGTCCACCAGGCGGTGGTCGTAGGTCAGCGGCAGGAACGCCATCGACCGGACGGCGATCGTGTCGTTGCCGTCGGCGTCCGCGATCACGACCGGGCGCTTCACGACCGCGCCGGTCCCGAGCATGCCGGACTGCGGCTGCACGATGATCGGCGTGTCGAACAGGGCGCCGTTGGAGCCGATGTTCGTGATCGTGAAGGTGCCGCCCGACAGCTCGTCCGGCTTGATCTGGCCCGAACGCGCGCGGCCCGCCAGGTCGGCGATGCGGTGCGCGAGACCGGCGAGGCTGAGCTCACCCGCGTCGTGGATGACCACCGACAGCAGACCCTTTTCGGTGTCCACCGCGATCCCCAGGTGCACCGCACCGTGGTAAGTGATCTCCTTCGTGTCCTCGTTGTAGGACGCGTTGACGTTCGGGTGCTGCTTGAGCGCCTCGACGGTGGCCTTCGCGAAGAACGGCAGGAACGTCAGGTTGACGCCCTCGCGCTCCTTGAAGGCCGCCTTCGCCCGCTGGCGGAGCTTGGCGATCTTCGTGACGTCCACCTCGTGGACCTGCGTGAGCTGCGCGGAAACCTGCAGCGACTCGCGGGTCTTCGTGGCGGTGATCTGGCGGATCCGGCTGGCCTTCTGGACGGTGCCGCGCAGGGCCGCGAGCTCCGGCGAAACCGCGGCCTTGCGCGGAGCCGACGGGGCGGCGGCGGGAGCCGGGGCGGCGGCAGCGGGCTGCGTGGCGGGAGCCGGGGCGGCCTTCTGCTTGGCCTCGGCGGCCGCGAGCACGTCCTGCTTGCGGATGCGGCCACCGACACCGCTGCCGGTCAGCGACGACAGGTCGATGCCGTGCTCCGAAGCGAGCTTGCGGACCAGCGGCGTCACGTACGGCGCGTTGTCCGAGCCGTTGTCGCTGCTCGCCGCCGGCTTCGGGGCCTCGGCCTTGGGAGCCGGGGCGGCCTGAGGAGACGGGGCGGGCTTCGGCGCGGGAGCCGCTTCGGCCTTGGGCTCGGGCTTCGGTTCCGGCTTGGGTTCCGGCTTCGGCTCGGGCTTGGGTTCCGGCTTGGGCTCGGCCTTCGGGGCCGGGGCGGAACCGGCGGCCCCGATCACCGCGAGCACACCGCCGACCTCGACGGTCTCGTCCTCACCGGCGCGGATCTCCAGCACGGTGCCGGCGACCGGGGACGGGACCTCGGTGTCGACCTTGTCCGTGGAGATCTCGAGCAACGGCTCGTCGACCTCGACGCTCTCGCCGACCTGCTTGAGCCACCGGGTGACCGTGCCCTCGGTGACGCTCTCGCCCAGCTCGGGCAGCTTCACCTCGGTGCCTTCGCCGCCCGAAGCCGGCGCGGTGTCCGGCTGGGACGGCGCGGAGGCCTCCTCCTTCGCGGGCTCCGGCTCCGGCTCGGGCTGCGCCTCTTCGGCGGCCGGCTCGGCGGAACCGGAGGACTCCGGCACCCCGCCGGTCCCGTCGTCGATGACGGCGAGCACACCGCCGACCTCGACGGTCTCGTCCTCCTGAGCGCTGATCTTCACGACCTTGCCGGCGACCGGGGACGGGACCTCGGTGTCGACCTTGTCCGTGGAGATCTCGAGCAACGGCTCGTCGACCTCGACGGTGTCGCCCTCCTGCTTCAACCACCGGGTGACGGTGCCCTCGGTGACGCTCTCACCGAGCTCCGGCAACGTGACGGAGTAGGCCATCGTTCGCTGACTCCCTTGATATGTCTTGCTTGGTCTGGTTCTTCGACGGTGAGACGTCAGCTGTGGACGTGCAGCGGCTTGCCCGCGAGGGCGAGGAACGCTTCACCGAGGGCCTCGGTCTGGGTGGGGTGCGCGTGGATGAGGGGAGCCACGTCCTCGGGGAACGCCTCCCAGCTGTAGATCAGCTGCGCTTCGCCGATCAGCTCGCCGACGCGGTCGCCCACCATGTGCACGCCCACGACCGGTCCTTCCGGAGCCTTGATCAGCTTGACCCCACCGGAGGTCTTGAGGATCTGGCTCTTTCCGTTGCCACCGAGGTCGTAGGTGAAGGTGGTGACGCCGGAGCCGTACTTCTCCTTCGCCTGCGACTCGGTGAGGCCGACCGAAGCGACCTCGGGGTGCGAGTAGGTGACGCGCGGGATGCCGCTCTCGTCGATCATGCGCGGCTCCTGGCCGGCGATCTCCTCCGCGACGAAGATGCCCTGCTGGAACCCGCGGTGCGCGAGCTGCAGGCCGGGGACGATGTCACCGACGGCGTAGACGTTCGGCAGGTTGGTGCGCAGGCGGTCGTCGGTGAGGACGAAGCCGCGCTCCATCTTGACGCCCGCCTCCTCGTAGCCGTGCCCGGCCGAGTTCGGGCCACGGCCCACGGCGACCAGCAGCAGGTCGGCTTCGAGCGTCTCGCCGGACTCCAGCGACACGCTGACGCCGTTGTCGTCCTGCTTGGCGCCGGTGAACCGGACGCCGGTCTTGAAGGCGATCTTGCGGCGGCGGAAAGCGCGCTCGAGCTGCTTGGACGCGTACTCGTCCTCGTTCGGGACCAGGCGGGGCAGCGCCTCCACGATGGTGACGTCGACGCCGAAGGACGCCCAGACGGACGCGAATTCGACACCGATGACACCACCGCCGAGGACGATGGCCTTCTTCGGGATGTAGTCCAGCGAAAGCGCCTGCTCGCTCGCGATGATGCGGCCGCCCAGCTCCAGGCCGGGCAGCGTCTTCGAGTACGAGCCGGTGGCGAGGATGACGTTCTTGCCGGTGTAGCGGGTGCCTTCGACCTCGACGGTCGTGCCGCCGACGAACGTCCCGGTGCCCTCGACGAGGTTCACCTTGTGCGCCTTGGCCAGACCCTGGAGGCCCTTGTACAGGCGCGAGATGATCCCGTCCTTGTACTTGTTGACGCCGGCGATGTCGATGCCTTCCAGCACGGCCTTGACACCGAAGGTCTCGGCGTCGCGGGTCTCGTCGGCGACCTCCGCCGCGTGCAGGAGGGCCTTGGTCGGGATGCAGCCTCGGTGGAGGCACGTCCCGCCAAGCTTGTCCTTTTCGATCAGGGTGACGGAAAGGCCCAGCTCGGCCGCGCGGAACGCGGCGGCGTAGCCGCCCGATCCGCCACCCAGGATCACAAGGTCGGCGGAGGTGTCGGTCACTTCAGTAACTCCTCGGCAAGCGGTAGGGGTGGTGCTCTGGCGCCGCTTCGCGCGGTATACGCGCGCGCGGACACTCGCCATCTTGTCACTACGTGCGGAGAGGCTGCGACCTAGGCCGCGTCCTGTGACCCACGGGACACGACCCGCCAGGGTCGCCACGGTGAGCACACACCCGAGTCGGGATAATGGACACTGGACGCGACTGGGAAGTGAGGTGGTCGGAGTGGGTCTGTTCGACTCGCTGCGCCGGCGCTCTAAAGGTGGGCAAAAGCCCGGCACGCTGCGGAAAGCCTCTTCAAACGACTTCAAGCATCTAGAGGAGTGGGCCTCTTCACGGACCGGCGTCGAGGCCTATGTCGAGCCGAAGACCAACGTCACGGAGACCACCGTCGTCCTCATCGCCCACGATGGTGAGTGGACCCGGCGCCGGATCGAGAGCCTGGACGCGGCGCAGCAGTTCGGTCACAAACGGTCGATCCCGGTGTACGAGGTGGCGCGGGTCGGCTACCCGAAGAGGATGCGGGAGTACACCGAGCGGAAGAAGCGCGGCGAAGCCTGAGGCGGGCCCGGCGGAGTTCACGCGGATTGCGCCAGAAGGAGTAGGTGCCGCTCCAGCAGCGCCCGGAACGTCGGATGCACCGTCGTGCCCAGCGCCGGGTCGATTTCGACCGTCCGCCACTCTTCGCCGGCGGCCGTCAGCAGCACGACGGCCGGCTCCGCGATCACGACGACACCGCCTTCGGCGCGGAGTTCCGCGGTCCCGAGCAGCCGCGGGAAGACGACGTCGGCGGGCAGGCCGTCGCAGGTCTGGAGGAACTCGCGGTAGTCGCCGGGCAGCCGGAGGCCGAGCCGCGCCTCGACGGCGCCGATGGTGCGAAGGGAAGCGGCAGGGGGAGCGGTGCCTCCGCCGCGCAGCCGCAGGATGCCCGCGATCATCTCGCGCCAGGAGCCGGTGTCCGGCGGGTAGCGTTCGTACAGCGCCGCGACCAGTGCCCCGGCGCAGACTTCCGGCCACTCGCCGAGCCCGAGCGGGTCGGCTCCCGCGACCAGACGTGGTGCGAGCCGTCGTGTCGCGGCCGCCATGGCGACGTCCGGGCGGCCCTGGCGCGACGCGATCTCCGCCCAGGCGTCCAGATCGCCTCGCGCGACGGCTTCGCGCAATCGGTCCGGGCGCGACGGCCCGAGACGCGTGACGGCCTCGCCGATCGGAGAGCCGCCGAACAGACCGTCGAAATCGGACGCCCGCCGGGCGAGGTGCTCGTCGTGCGCGCGTTCCTCGGCGTCGAGATCGAGCGGAGTCAGCGCCTCGGCCCACTCCGGCCGCGTCCCTTGTGCCTCGAAGAGCATCGCCCACGCGCGGGCCTGCAGCCCGCCGGGCACGAGTGCGGTGACGGGCCGTTCGGTGAGCGCGTGCCAATGCGTGATCAGCCTGTCGGCCTCCGCCATCGTCCCGGACGCGGCGAACAGCAGGGCCGCGTGCGCGATCCGATCGTCGAGCGCCGCGTCGTCACCGCTCAGCACGTCCCTGATCGCGCCTTCGAGGTAGGCGTCCCTGTCCACGGAAACGACCTTGCCACACCACCGGACCGCGGTGGCCGTGAAGCGCGTGAAGGCCCCTTTCCCTCGGCTCAGCCGAGGGAAAGGGGCCTTCACGCGCGAAAGGGTCAGCCGTTCGCGGCGATGTCCGCGAGGACCGCGGCGATGGTGCGGACCGGGACGCCGGTGCCGCCCTTGCCGGTGTAACCCCACGACCCGGAGGTGTTGAACGACGGGCCCGCGATGTCGATATGCGCCCAGGGCAGGCCCTCGGTGACGAACTCGCGCAGGAAGATGCCCGCGGCGAGCATGCCGCCCCAGCGGTGCCCGGTGACGTTGGCCAGGTCGGCGAGGCGCGAGTCGAGGTCGGCGCGCAACTCCTCCGGCAGCGGCATGGCCCAGCCGCCCTCGCCGGTGGCCTGCGCGATCGAGGCGACGCGGTCGCGGAACTCGTCCGAACCCATGACGCCCGCGGTCCGGTTGCCCAGCGCGACGACCTGCGCGCCGGTCAGGGTCGAGGTCTCGATCAGGTAGTCGGGGTTCTCCTCGCCCGCGCGCACGATGGCGTCGGCCAGCACGAGACGGCCTTCGGCGTCGGTGTTGAGCACCTCGACGGTCTTGCCGCCGTACATGCTGAGCACGTCGCCCGGCCGGTACGAGGTGGCCGAGGGCAGGTTCTCCGCCAGCGGGATGTGCGCGACGACCTCGAGCGGGTACTTCAGCTTCGCGGCCAGCACCACGGAAGCGAGCACGGCGGCCGCGCCCGACATGTCCGAGGTCATGTGGTCCATGTTCGCGGCGGGCTTGATCGAGATGCCGCCCGAGTCGAAGGTGATGCCCTTGCCGACCAGCGCGACCTTCTTCGAGGCCTTCGCGGGCTTGTAGGCGATGCGCAGCAGGCGCGGCTGCCGCGACGAACCGCCACCGACGCCGAGGATGCCGCCGAAGCCCTTGCGCTTGAGGGCCTTCTCGTCGAGGACCTCGAAGTCGAGGTTGTTCGCCTCGGCCAGCGTCTTCGCGCGGTCGGCGAAGGAGGCCGGGAACAGGTCGTTCGGCGGGGTGTTGATCAGGTCGCGGGCGATGATGACCGATTCGGCGATCAGGCCGGCGGCCTTCAGCGTCGCCTTGTGGTCCTTGGCGGTGCCCTCTTCGGGGCTCACGAAGTCGACCTTGGCGACCGGGGCGTCACCCTTCTCGGAGCGGTACTCGGTGAAGGAGTACGCGCCGAGCACGGTGCCCTCGACGGCGGCCTGGAGGTCGAGCGCCGACAGCGTGACGAACGCGCGGTCGGTCCCGCTCAGCGCCCGCGCGGCGGCCCCGGCGCCCCGGCGGACCTGCTCGGCGGTGACGCCGTCCGTGCCCGCCTTGCCGAGGCCGACGGCCAGCACGACACCGGCGGACAGCTTGCCCAGCGTCGGTACCTTGACGATCTCGTCGGCCTTGCCGGACGCGCCGAGGGTGCCGAGGACGTCGGCGAGCTTGCCGTCGAAGGCGGCGTCGGCGACGGAGGAGCCGGCGGCGAGCGCCAGGCCGTCCTCGCCCTGCAGGGTTCCGATGACGACGACGTCGGCGCGCGTCTTGGCGAGCGCCGCTTCTGCGTTCTCGGTCAGGGCAAGCTTCGGCACGGTCACTTCTGGCTCCTCGCGCGTTCGCGGTGGTACCGGGCGGCCGCCCGGTTGGATCGTGAGCCATGCTAATGACAGCGGGACCTGGGGTAACAGCGGGGCCGATCGGGTCACTCGGTGTACAGGAAGGGAGACGGCGTGCGGCTGGCGGGCGGTCTGCTCATCGCACTGGCGGCGGGCACCTCCGGAGCGGATTACTGGGTACTCGCCGCCGCCGTGGTCGCGGCTGTGCTCGCCGTCGCGGCGGAGGCGCTGCTGCCGCCGGTGGGCGACACCCGGCCCGATCGGATCGCGGGCTCCGTTTCGCGGCTGGGCCTGGTCCTGGTCTTCGCGACGACGTTCGGCCAGTACCTCTTCCCGTCCGCGCCGGGAGCCGCCGCCGCGGTGTTCGCCGCCGTGGTGACCGTCGCCGACCTGGCCGGGGTCCGCCTCGGCGACTACGCCGCCCGCTGGGTCACCGGCCTGCTGCTGGCCGCGGCCGTGTCCCTGATCGCGATCTGCGTAGGGATCCCGCCGCTGGCGCAGTTCATCGCGCCGGACCCGCCGTCCGTGCCCGGGCTCGGCCTCGCCGTGCTGGTGCTGCTGCCGTTCCTGCTGCCCCGCCGTCCCGGCGCGGGCCGCGCCGCCGCGGTGGGCGCCGTGGCCGTCGCGATCACCGCCGTCGCCCTCTATCAGCTGGGCCCGATCCGGCTGGGGCTTTCGGCGACGTCGTTCCGTGAGCTCCTCGCCGCGGCCGACGCGGTTTCGCTGCTGCCGGTGCTGACCGTCGTGGCCGCCGTGGCGACCGTCCCCGTCGCGGTGGACGCCTTCACCGACGGCCGCGAGCGGCTTTCCCCGGAACGTCCGAAGGCGACACTCGCTTGTGGACTGATCGTGGCCGTCGCCGCGGCCTTCGCTGGGCCGGTCGTGGCCCTCGGGCTCGCGGGAGTGGGAACGCTCGCCGAACTGGTTCTGCGGGTCCGCGCCCGTCGGTACCGTTCAAGGCGTGCGTGATCCTCACTGGACCCCGGGCGACACGGTCGTCGAACGCTTCCTGCGACCGGACGGCTCGATCGGCCAGCATCACCCGCTTCGCGTCATCTCCGACGACGGCACCGTGCTGCTCGGCTGGCTGCCCGCGGACACCCCGATCGTCGGCAGCAGGCTCGCCGACGGGCGCCTCTTCCGCGAGGCGCCGCTGGAGGAGCGGTTCCGGGTGCCGAGGGTGCGCGTGGCGGACCTCTGGCGCGACACCTCGACGCTGCGCCGCATCGCCGACGACGAATGGTCGTCGGTCTGGTGGTTCTTCGACGGCGGCGGCCGCTTCCTGAACTGGTACGTCAACCTCGAGGTCCCGCTGGGGCGCACGGCGTCGGGACCCGACCGCATCGACGGCATCCTCGACGTCGCCGTCGAGCCCGGCGGGCGATGGCAGTGGAAGGACGAGGACGAGGCCGAGGAGGCCGTCCTCGCCGGCCGCATCACCGCGGGGCAGCTCGAACGCCTGCGCGCCGAGGGCGAGCGGATCGGGGCACTCGCGGACGCCGGGCGGTTCCCCTTCGACGGGACGTGGACCGACTTCCGGCCCGACCCGGACTGGCCCGCGCCCGGCCTTCCCGACGGGTTGCTCTAGCTCACCTGCAGCAGCAGGAGCAGCACCAGCACCACGTTGATCACCGTCAGGATGACCACCGATTTGGTGGACAGCTCGCGCGGGAACACCTTGCCGTGGATGCTCTTCCACCAGAAGATGCCGAAACCGCCGGCGACCAGGCCGAGGAACGCACCGAAGCCGCTGTCGAGCAGGGCCCAGCCGTCCATCATCAGCACGCCGGTGCCGAAGGTGAGCAGCACGGCCGTCGCGAAGGTCTTGACGTCTGCCCCCGCGCCGGGGGCGGCGGGCTGGGCCGGTTGGGCGGGCTGCATCTGGTTGTACGTCACGCCGCCATCCTAGGGCGAAGGCCCTCCCGTGTTCGTCGTGACGGACAGATCGCGGGAGGTAAAGATATGCGGACGTCCGACTAACGTGGGTCCGACCAAGCGTTATCGTCTTAGCCATGACGACCTCGACGCAGTTCACCCACCTCCCGCACCCGAGCCCCGCGAGCCCGGAACGCGTCGCGGACGTATTGGCCGCACCCGGCTTCGGCCTGCACTTCACCGACCACATGGTGACCGTGAAATGGAGTGCCGAGCAGGGCTGGCACGACGCCACCGTCGGGCCGTACGCGCCACTCACGCTCGACCCGGCGACCTCCGTGCTGCACTACGGCCAGGCGATCTTCGAAGGCCTCAAAGCGTACCGCCAGCCGGACGGCACGATCGCGGCGTTCCGTCCCGACGCGAACGCGATCCGGTTCCGCAACTCGGCCGAGCGCCTCGCCATGCCGCAGCTGCCGGTGGAGACCTTCCTCGACTCGATCCGCGAGCTCATCGCGGTCGACGCCCGCTGGGTCCCGACGAAGCCGGGCGAGTCGCTGTACCTGCGGCCGTTCATGATCTCCACCGAAGCCGGGCTCGGCGTCAACCGGCCCGCGAACGAGTACCTCTACGCGCTGATCGGCTCGCCCGCCGGCTCGTACTTCGCCGGCGGCGTGAAGCCGGTGAGCGTGTGGCTCTCGACCGAGTACGTGCGCGCCGTCCCCGGCGGCACCGGCGAGGCGAAGTGCGCGGGCAACTACGCGGCGTCCTTCGTCGCGCAGGCGCAGGCCGTCGAGAAGGGCTGCGACCAGGTCGTGTGGCTCGACGCGGTCGAGCGGCGCTGGGTCGAGGAAATGGGCGGGATGAACCTGTTCTTCGTCTTCGGCTCCGGTGACGAGGCCCGCGTCGTGACCCCGGAACTGACCGGCTCGCTCCTGCCGGGCGTGACCCGCAAGTCGCTGCTGGAGCTGGCGAAGTCGTTCGGGCACCAGGTCGAGGAGCGGCGCGTCTCCACCGACGAGTGGGAGAAGGCGGCGGCCTCGGGCGAGCTGACCGAGGTGTTCGCCTGCGGGACCGCGGCGGTCATCACGCCGGTCGGGCACGTGAAGCACGCGGGCGGCGAGTTCTCCGTCGCGGGCGGGCAGCCCGGCGAGCTGACGATGAAGCTGCGCGGCGCGCTGACCGGGATCCAGGAGGGCACCCGGCCCGCGCCGGAAGGCTGGATGTACCCGCTGGGCTGAGGTTTCGGCGCCGGCAAGTCCGTGAAGGCCTCCTTCCCTACCTTGAGCGTAGGGAAGGAGGCCTTCACCACTTCGGTGGCCGGAGGTGCTCGGGATGCGATGAAAGGCTCCTTCCTTGCAAAATTTGCAAGGAAGGAGCCTTTCATCGCATCCCTGAGGCGGAGCGAACAGCGCGTCAGGAAGCGGGGGCCTCGATCAGCGGCCCGCTCACCCCGGCCTGCTCGTGCGTGGCCATCTCCGCGAGCACCCGCGTCGCCATGAACACCAGCGGCAGCGCCGCGACCGCGCCCGTCCCCTCGCCGAGGCGCACGTCCAGGTCCAGGATCGGGTCCAGGTCGAGGTGCTCCAGCGCCAGCGCGTGCGCGGGTTCGCCGCCACGCTGGCCCGCGGCCCACCACTGCCGCGCGCCGGGAACGAGTTCCTCGGCGACCAGCGCGGCCGCGGAGGCGACCAGGCCGTCCAGGATCACCGGCGTCTTCCGGAGCGAGGCCTGCGCGAGGAAACCCGCCATCGCGGCGATGTCCGCGCCCGCGGCGGTGCGCAGCAGCGCGACCGGGTCGGCCAGTACGGTCCGCGCGCGCCGCAGCGCGTCCCGGACCGCCGCGGCCTTGCGCATCCAGGCGTTGTCGTCGATCCCGGAACCGCGGCCGACGACGGCCACCGGTTCGCTGCCGGTCAGCGCCGCGACCAGCACCGAGGCCGGGGTGCTGTTCCCGATCCCGAGGTCGCCCGTGATGAGCAGGTCGGCCCCGCCGTCGACCTCGGCGTCGGCGATCGCCCGGCCCGCGCGGACGGCGGCACGCGCCTCCTCGTCGGTCAGCGCGTCCTCGACGTCGATCGAGCCGGAGCCGCGCCGCACCTTGAACTCGCCGATCGACCGCGTCGCGGGAGCGTCGCTGTCGACGGCCATGTCGACGACCCGGACGCTCGCGCCCGCCGAGGCCGCCAGGACGTTGATGGCCGCGCCGCCGGTCAGCATGCTGCCGACGAGTTGCGCGGTGACCTCACCCGGATAGGCCGAGACGCCCTTCGCGGCGATGCCGTGGTCCCCGGCGAACACCACGACCCGGGGCCGCGTGAACGGCCGTGGCGGCGACTGGCCCTGGCAGGCCGCGACCCACACGCCCAGTTCTTCGAGCCTGCCCAGCGAACCCGCCGGTTTGATCAGTTTCGAGTGCAGGGCGATCGCCGCCGAGCGCGCGTGTTCATCAGGCTGCTCGACTTCGGCGAACTCGAGGATTTCGTCGTCCAACGCCCTGCCCCTTCGGATCGCTTCGGTGGCCGGGCCCAACCTACCCACCCGCCTGTGCCAGAGTTGCCTGTGGCTCAGACGAAGGCCGCCGGGGTGGTGCTCGCGAGCGGAGCGGGCACCCGGGTCGGCGCCAAACTCAACAAGGTCTACCTGCCGGTGGCGGGCAAACGGGTCGTCGCGTGGTCGCTCGGTGCCTTCGCCCGCGTGCCAGGGATCGACGTGCTCGTGCTGGTCATCCGGCCGCAGGACACCGAACTCGCGCACGAGGTGCTCGCCGCGCATCCGGGCGAGGTCGAACTCGTCCACGGCGGCGCGACGCGCCAGGGCTCGGAGCTGAACGCCTTGCGCCACTTGGCTTCCCGTATCGAGAGCGGAGAGATCGACGCCGTACTGCTGCACGACGCGGCCCGTCCGCTCGTCACCCCGGAACTGATCGCGGACGTCCTCGCCGGCACGCGGCGCCACGGGGGAGCGGTGCCCGGCGTCGCGGCCGACGACATCGTGCGCGTCGACGGCGACACCGTTTCCGGCGCGCTGCCCGGGGCGATCAGGGTGCAGACGCCACAAGGCTTCCGCGCCGCCCCGTTGCTCGAAGCCTACGAAACGGCCGAGCGAGAGGGTTTCGTCGGCACGGACACGTCTTCGTGCATGGAAAGGTTCTCCGCGCTGCCGGTGCGGTGGGTTCCGGGCAGCGCGGAGAACCTCAAGATCACCTACCCGCACGACCTCGTTGTCGCCGAGCAGGTGATCGGCCGAGGTTAGGGATCTCCCTGGTCGGCCTTGGCCGGTATGGCGGGCAGGATGGTGACCGGCCGGCGCGCTTCCATCGGGATCACGCAGTCCGGATGTGGTTGCAGCAGCTGGATCGGCGCGGCGGACTCGCCGGGAGCCGGGATGGTGAGCACGGCGCGCAGGGTCCAGTCGGCCGTGGAGTGGTACTGCCATGAGACGAGTGCCGGCCGGAAGACATCCGTGTCGGCGACCGTGGTGACGCGGAAGGCGCTCGCCCGTTCCTCACCGCGGAGGATGAGGACGTCGGCGCAGGTGTCCCACTGGAACACGGCGGCCCAGACCTCCGGTTCCTCCCGGGGGCCGAAGATGTAGACGACCCACCGGCGTCTTCGAAGCTCTTCGAGCAGTTCGTCGATGCTCAGGTGGTTCATCGAGCCCCCTAACGGGTTTCGGGAACTTCTCGGAGAGTAACAGGTGTGCTAGAGCACCGTCCAGAATGTGTACTAGTACGTAATAATGGGGTGTGAGCAGGATCCTTGGTGCTCGCCCATTGGTGTGCTAGAACGCTTGTGCGCACCGCGCGACCTTGTGAGGAGTCACCTTGCCCGCCGTCGATCGACCCGAACCGCCGTATCTCCAGATCGCGGGAAGCATTCGCGACGACATCGTTTCGGGCAGGCTCAAGGAAGGCGACACGGTCCCGTCCGCGCGGGAGATCGCCAGGAACTGGAACGTCGCGATGGCGACGGCGATGAAGGTGCTCTCGACGCTCCGCGCCGAAGGTCTGGTCCGCGCGGTACGCGGGGTCGGGACAGTGGTGCAGACCAAGGCACTGCACCGCTCCGCGCACGATCGGACGATCTCGATCGCGCGAACCGGCAAGGTCTATCCACCGGGCCACTACGCGAAAATCCGCGAAGCAGGCCTCCTGTCCGCACCGGACCGGGTGGCGGGCGCGCTCGGAATCGATGAAGGTACTCCGGTGATCCGTCGGCGACGGACCACGTATGCGGGCGAAGGCCGGCCGGTGTCGACGTCGGTCTCGTGGTTCGACGGCGCTGTCGCGTCGAAGGCCCCGTTGCTCTTCGAGCCGGTGCGGATCGTCGAAGGCACGGTCAAATACGTGGCGGACCGGACAGGCCGTGTTCTGGCGTCGACTCATTCTCAGCACGCCGCGGGGCTGGCGGGTGCCGAGGAGGCGGCGGAACTCGGCGTGGCCGAAGGTTCGGCGATTCTGTTGAGTCGCAACAGGTTTCTGTCCGCCGAGGGTGACGTACTCGAGTACGGCGAATCGGCGGCCTTGCCGGACCACTGGATTTTTTACGAATACAACATCGAGGACGGGGCATGAAGCACATTCACGCGGGTAAGGTCCGGGACCTTTACGAAATCGACGGCGACATTCTGCTCGTCGCCTCGGATCGCGTTTCGGTCTACGACGTCTCGCTGCCGACCCCGATTCCGGACAAGGGCGCGCTGCTGAACCAGCTTTCCGCCTGGTGGTTCGAAAAGATGGCCGACGTGGTGCCGAACCACGTCATCTCCACGACCGACGTCCCCGCCGAATTCGCCGGCCGCGCCATGCGGTGCAAGCCGCTGAAGATGATCCAGGTCGAGTGCATCGCGCGCGGCTACCTCACCGGTCTCGGAATGCGTGAATACCGGCGCGACGGCAAGGTTTCCGGCGTCGAACTGCCCGCCGGTCTCGTCGAGGCGGACAAGCTGCCCGAGCCGATCTTCACGCCCACCACGAAGATCTCCGACACCGGCCACGACGAGTTCATGACCTTCGCCGACGTCGTGAACGAGATCGGCCAGGAGACCGCGGACCGCATCCGTGACCTGACGCTCGAGGTCTATACCAAGGGTGCGGAGCACGCGGCGAAGAACGGCATCATCATCGCCGACACCAAGATCGAATTCGGTTTCGACGCCGACGGTGTGCTGACACTCGGGGACGAGGTGCTCACGTCGGACTCGTCGCGTTTCTGGCCCGCCGACGAGTACGAGCCGGGCCGCACGCAGCACGCGTTCGACAAGCAGTTCGTCCGCGACTGGTCCACGACCACCGGTTGGGACAAGACGCCGCCCGGCCCGGCCATCCCGGACGAGATCGTCGAGGCGACCCGCAAGCGCTACACCGAGGTCTACGAGCGGATCACCGGGAAGACCTGGGCTCCCGGTGGTGCTCATGCCTGAGCAGCAGGTCTACGACCCGTACCGGTTGATCGACGACGTCGAGGGCCTGCTGATCCAGCGGGGTCACCGGCCGGAGCGGCTCGACGGCCGGACCGGCGACCGGGTCGCCGGCGCGAGCAGGTTGCTGCGGGGCTTGGGCATCGATCCCTTGCGCGCTCCCGGTGACGCCCTCGACCTCGACGGTCAGGTCGCGTATCACTCGCGCGTGCACGGCGACTGACGCACGGCGACCGTCGCGGTTAGCCGGCTAAATGCGGGAGAAGCGTCCGCATTCAGCCGGCTAACCGCGTTGCGGGGATCAGGGGGAGCGGGTCAGCGTCGGGTCGGTCTCGGCGACGCCGTCGAGGGCCTCGTCGATCGCGGCGAGCAGATCCGCGTCCAGCTTCACGCCTGCCGCCTTCACGTTCTCGTGCACCTGCTCCGGTCGCGAAGCGCCGATGATCGCCGAGGCGACGTTCGGGTTCTGCAGCACCCACGCCACGGACAGCTGGGCCATCGTCAGTCCCGCCTTGTCCGCGATCGGCTGAAGCCGCTGGACGCGCTCGAGGACGTCGTCGTTGAGGAAGCGGGCGACCATGTTGGCGCCGCCCTTCTCGTCGGTCGCACGGGAGCCCTCGGGCAGCGGCTGACCGGGCTTGTACTTCCCGGTGAGCACGCCCTGCGCAATCGGCGACCAGACGATCTGGCTGAGCCCTTCGCGTTCGGAGGCCGGGATGACCTGCGCCTCGATCACCCGCCACAGGGCGTTGTACTGCGGCTGGTTCGAGATGAGGGGCACCTTCAGTTCGCGTGCGATCGCCGCGCCCTGGGTGATCTGCTCGGCGGTCCACTCGGAGACGCCGACGTAGAGCACCTTGCCCTGGCGCACGAGGTCGGCGAAGGCGAGGAACGTCTCTTCGAGCGGGACGGTCCGGTCGAACCGGTGCGCCTGGTAGAGGTCGACGTAGTCGGTGCCGAGCCGCTTCAGCGAAGCGTTCGCCGACTCCATGATGTGCTTGCGGCCGAGACCCTGGTCGTTCGGGCCCTTGGGGCCGGTCGGCCAGTAGACCTTGGTGAAGATCTCCAGGCTTTCGCGGCGCAGGCCCTTCAGGCCGCGGCCGAGTACCGATTCGGCGGCCGTGTTGGCGTAGACGTCAGCGGTGTCGAACGTGGTGATGCCGACGTCGAGCGCCGCCTTGATGCAGGCCTGGGCCTGGTCCTCTTCCACCTGGGACCCGTGGGTGAGCCAGTTGCCGTACGAGATCTCACTGACATTGAGGCCGCTGCGGCCCAGTCGTCGAAACTCCATGGGCGCGACTCTACCCCAGGCCGTTAGGCTGGCTAACGACCTGGGTTTCCCCTGCTCAGACCTTGTCGCCGGGGCTGACCCGCGGCTTGGGGACCCGCAGTTTGCGGATCTGGCTCGCCCGGATGAAGGAGTACCAGCCGACGGAGGTGCCCTTGATCGTCTCGTTCGGGAACTTCAGGCGGACCATCTTCGCGATCCGGCGCCCGCTGAGGAAACCCTCGACGATCATGCCGAGCAGCATCACGGTGCACAGGAGCGTCGCGTACCGCTGGACCTCGGGGTACGGCAGGATCAGCGCGACGAACACCAGGATCGCCAGCGGCATGAACAGGCCGAGCAGGTTGCGCCGCGAGTCGACCAGGTCACGGATGTACGCCTTGACCGGGCCGCGGTCACGGGGGAGCAGGTACTTGTCCTCGCCCGCCATCATCCGCTCACGGCGTTCCTTGGCGGCGTTGCGCTGCTTGAGCTTGTACTCCGGGTCGGCCTTCGCGGACTTCCGGAGCTCCTTGTTGCGCTTCATCGCCTCCCGCATGGTGGTCGGCGGGGGCGCCACCGGGCCGCGGCGCTTGGCCTCGGCCTCACGCCGCTTGGGCGTGGCCTTGCCCTTTCCGGGCGTGTACGACTTGGCCTGGACCTCGACGGCCTCGTCGCCGGGGGTCTCGGTGTCCGTCGTGGCGGAGTCTGTGGTGCTACGGCGCAGGAACCTCACCCCTCCAGGGTAGTCGCGGGCGTCACGGTGCCACGCACCAGGCCGAGCGATATGTCACCATGGAGGGGAACAGATCGGGACTCCGACGTGTTGGACCATGTGCAAGACGAGTACCCGCAGCGAGTTCGACCAGAGGGAGAACCATGACGACCGCTGAGCAGGCAGCCGCAGCTCAGGCCGAAACCGCCGAGGAGACCCACGGCGTCACGTTGACCGACGCCGCCGCCGCCAAGGCGAAGGCCCTGCTCGAGCAGGAGGGCCGCGACGACATGCACCTGCGCATCGCCGTCCAGCCCGGTGGGTGCGCGGGCCTGCGCTACCAGCTGTTCTTCGACGAGCGCACGCTCGACGGCGACCTGTTCCGTGACTTCGACGGGCTCCGCGTGGCCGTCGACCGGATGAGCGCGCCGTACGTGTCGAGCGCCGTGATCGACTTCGTCGACTCGATCGAGAAGCAGGGCTTCACGATCGACAACCCCAACGCGACCGGCAGCTGCGCCTGCGGCGACAGCTTCCACTGACTCGCGTCGAGGCATGAAGAAGGGCCGCGAACCTCGCTCGGTTCGCGGCCCTTCTTCATGCCCGGAACGGGATCAGACGTAGGCGTCCAGATCGGCGACCTGTGCGAGACAGCGCTCGTCCACGGTCCAAGGCGGAGCGATCTGCCGGGGCAGGGGCAGGTTCTCGGCCTGGAGGGACGACGGGATACCGGCACAGTCGGCGATGAGCTCGCCGATCGATTCCGGTTCGAGGTGATACGCGGAAGTGGTCACGAACGACAAGTTAATGACTCAGGTTGGAGTAGGACACCACTACCAACCGGTAGTGTTGATGGCCGTGCCCGAAGCAACCCGTATGGGGCATGACCTGCGGGTAACTTAGCCGTCCTCGCCTCGGCGGGGCCGACCGATCAAGGAGAACCGGTGGCAGACAGCGCCAGGATCGCAGTATCCGGCAGTATCGCAACCGACCACCTCATGCACTTCCCGGGCAGGTTCGCCGAGCAGCTCATCGCCGAGCAGCTGCACCGGGTGTCCCTGAGCTTCCTGGCCGACGACCTCGTCGTCCGGCGGGGCGGGATCGGCGCGAACATCGCCTTCGGCCTCGGTGTGCTGGGCAAGCGCCCGATCCTGGTCGGCGCGGTGGGCTCGGACTTCGCCGACTACCGCTCATGGCTCGAGCGGCACGGCGTCGACACCGCCGGTGTGCTGGTCTCCGAGATCGCGCACACCGCCCGCTTCGTCTGTACCACCGACGAAGACCTCTGCCAGATCGCCACCTTCTACGCCGGCGCGATGGCCGAGTCCCGCAACATCGAACTGGCGCCGGTCGCCGCGCACGCCGGTGAGCTGTCGCTCGTGCTGATCAGCCCGGACGACCCCGCAGGCATGCTCCGGCACGCCGAGGAGTGCCGCCAGCGTGGCTACACCTT
This sequence comes from Amycolatopsis sp. NPDC043885, assembly GCF_056435685.1. Classification (NCBI taxonomy): domain Bacteria; kingdom Bacillati; phylum Actinomycetota; class Actinomycetes; order Pseudonocardiales; family Pseudonocardiaceae; genus Amycolatopsis; species Amycolatopsis sp. NPDC043885. The sequence goes on along the minus strand of NZ_JBWKEA010000014.1, from coordinate 203,896 downwards.
CGCCGTCGACCCCTCACAGCAGCTGGCACGGATGGACGGCGCGCAGGTGCGCGCCTTCATCGAGGGCGCGAAGTATCTGTTCAGCAACGACTACGAATGGGAACTGCTGCTGCAGAAGACCGGCTGGTCGGAGGCCGAGATCCTCGGCCGCGTCGGCATGCGGATCACCACGCTCGGGGAGAAGGGCGTCGAGATCATCGGCAAGGACGGCCTCGCGCTGCAGATCGGCGCCGTCCCGGAACGCGGCAAGGTCGACCCGACCGGTGTCGGCGACGGCTTCCGCGCCGGGTTCATCGCCGGTATCGACGGCGGGCTCGGCCTGGAGCGTTCGGCGCAGCTGGGCTCGCTGATCGCCGTGCTGGTGCTGGAGACCGTGGGCACGCAGGAATGGTCCTTCGACCGGGCCGACGTCCTGGGCCGCCTCAAGGAGGCCTTCGGACCGGAGTCCGCCGAGGAGATCGCGGCGATCCTGCCCGCTTGAGCTGAGTCCTAGCGCGTGAAGGCCCCCTTCCCTCGGCTCAGCCCAAGGGGAAGGGGGCCTTCACGCGCGGCGGGTCAGGATGGCGGCGACCTCGGCCGGCCGGGACATGTGCGGGCAGTGCCCGGCGTCGATCTCGATCGCGGTGACGCCGAGCCGCTCCCGCGCGGCCCGGCGCATCCACTCCGGCCGGAGCGTGCGGTCGCGGGTGGGGACGATCACCGTCGACGGGATCTCCGGCGCGGCTCCTGCCGGATGCGATGCAAGCACCGCGGGGTTGAACAGCCGCAGACTGTCCACCGCCAACCGTTCGGTCTCGGGGTCGCAGTCGTGGAAGAGGAATTCCGACGCTTTCGCGGGATCCGCAGTCGGGTCCACGCCGATCCAGTCGGGTTCGAGCACGGCCGGTGCCTCGTCGCGCGGGCTCCGGCCGCCGGCGAAGTCGGGGATGTAGGCGGCGACCCACACCATGGCCCGCGCGTCGAGCGCTTCGGCGATCGCGGGAAGCAGCACCCCGGATCCGGAATGGGCCACGACGACCGGCCGTCCGCCGTCGTACTGGTCCCGCGCGTGCTGCGCGTAGCCCTCGATCGGCAGGTCCACCGGGGTCAGCAGGTCCACGGCGATCGCGCGGTGCCCGGCGGCGGTGAGCAGCTTGGCCACGCGGTCCCAGCCCGCCGGGCTCTGCGTCGTGCCGTGCACGAGGACGAAGTCCATCCCTCCATGCTGGCCTTCACCAGGTGACCGGTGAAGGCCAGCACGGAGTCGTGACTAGAGCTTCACCGGGTAGACGGGTTCCGGCACCTCGGGCTTGATGCGGTTCTCGACGAAGATGCCGTGCCACAGCATGAACACCAGCAGCGCCCACAGCTGACGGCTGCGGTCGAGCTGCCCGGCCTTGTGCTCTTCGAGCAGCGCCAGGACGGCCTTCTTGTCGAGCAGCGCGTCGGTCCGCGAGTCCGAGATGATGCCCTTCGCCCAGTCGTACATCTCGTTGCGCAGCCACAGCCGGATCGGCACCGGGAAGCCCAGCTTGCGCCGGTTCAGCACGTGTCCCGGGATGATCTTCGCCAGCGCCTGGCGCAGCGCGTACTTCGTGGTGCCGTGCGCGAGCTTCTGGTCGAGCGGGATGGTCGAGGCGACCTTGAACACCTCGGCATCGAGGAACGGCACGCGCAGTTCCAGCGAGTTCGCCATGGTCACCTTGTCGGCCTTGACCAGGATGTCGCCGCGCAGCCAGGTGTAGAGGTCGACGTGTTGCATCCGCGCGACCGGGTCCCAGTTCTCGGAGATCTTGTACCAAGGCGCGGTGACGTCCTTGAAGCCGATCCCGTCCTCATACGTGCGCAGTACCTTGCGGAGCTGGTCGTCGCGGAAGTTGCGCGCGTTGCCGTAGTAGCGGTCTTCCAGCGGCAGCGCCCCGCGCCGCAGCAGGTCCTTGCCGCGGGTGCCTTCCGGGATCTTCGTGGAGACCTTGCCGATGATCTTCCGCATCCCGCCCGGGATCTTCTCGAACGGAGCCAGCGAAATCGGCTCGTTGTAGATCGTGTAGCCGCAGAAGAGCTCGTCGGCGCCTTCGCCGGACAGCACCGCCTTGACGTGCTTACGTGCTTCGCGGGCGATGAACCACAGCGGCACGAGCGCCGGGTCTGCCACCGGGTCGTCGAGGTACCAGACGATGAGCGGCAGCGCCTCCATCATCTCGTCCGCCGACACCGTGCGGACCACGTGCTTCACGCCGATCGCGGCGGCCGATTCGGCGGCGACGTCGACCTCGGAGTAGCCCTCGCGTTCGAAACCGGTGGTGAACGCGATCAGGTTCGGGTTGTGCTCCTTGGCCAGCGTCGCGGTCGCGGTGGAGTCGATGCCGCCGGACAGGAACGCGCCGACCGTGACGTCCGGGTCGGAGATCATGTGCTTGCCGACCGAGTCGCGCATCACATCGGCGATGCGCTCGTACAGCTCGTCGGCCTCGGCCTGGTTGTTGACCGGCTTCGCGTTGAACTGCGGGTGGAAGTAGCGGGTGAACTCGACCTCACCACCGGGAACCACCCGGAACGACGTGCCGGACTCGACGCGGCGGATCCCGGTGTGCATCGATTCGGGCTCCGGCACGTACTGCAGCACCAGGTAGTGCTGCAGGGCCGTCTTGTCCAGCTTGTCCTCGACCCCGAGCACGCCCGAGAGCTCCAGCAGGCTCTTCTTCTCGCTGGAGAAGGCGACCTTGCCGGGGCCGGCGGAGTAGAACAGCGGCTTGATGCCGAACGGGTCACGCGCGCCGAAGACGACCTTCTCCTGGGAGTCCCAGATCATGAAGGCGAACATCCCGCGCAGCTTCTTCACCGCGTCGTCGCCGAGGTAGTGGTACGCCGCGACGATCGCCTCGCCGTCACCCTCTGTGGCGAATTTCGCACCGTGCTCGGCGGCCAGCTCGTCGCGCAGCTCTTTGTAGTTGTAGATCTCGCCGTTGAAGTTCAGCGTGTAGCGCTCGGGTGCCTCCGGCGGACCCCAGATCAGCGGCTGGTGGGCGTGGTCGACGTCGATGAAGGCCAGCCGGTTGAAGCCGTAGACGACCTCGGCGTCGGCCCAGGTGTCGTGCTCGTCGGGGCCCCGGTGCCGCTGGCAGCGCATGGCCGCGTCGACGGCGTCACGGGCGCTCGCCGCGTCGGCTTCGGTCGAACAGATCAGTCCAAGCAGGCCGCACACGTCTAGTTCACACACCTCTTGTTGGCCGAGCGGGGGAGAAGGGCCCAGTATGCCGGTGGGTGTGTACACCCGGATGTGGTGGGGGATACGCGTGTTGGGGTCACCCCTTAGTCAGCGCGGCGCCGCAACTCGGCTAGGCTCCGCCTGTCACGAAGATCGGTCGAGGAGGCTCTGGGTGAAAGGGCAAGGCGCAGTGGGAAATCCAGAGCGCATCCCAGTTAAGCGGGCTGGTCGCGTCGCAGCGCTCGCCGCGCTGGTGATGCTGACGGCGACGGGCTGTTCCGGGGACGAGATCCTCCGCTTCGGCTGGCCGGTCGGGGTGACCCCGCAGGCGCACGACATGCGCACCCTGTGGACGTGGACCGTCATCGCCGCGCTGGTCGTCGGTGTGATCGTCTGGGCGCTGATCTTCTGGACCGCGATCTTCCACCGCAAGAAGAAGACCGCCGACGGCGCGGAGGAGGAACTGCCCCGTCAGTTCCAGTACAACATCCCGCTGGAGATCTTCACGGTCGTCGTCCCGACGATCATGGTCTGCGTACTGTTCTTCTTCACCGCGACCACCGAGAACCGCGTGCTCGCCGAAACGGAGAACCCGGACGTCACGGTCGACATCGTCGCGTTCCAGTGGAACTGGGAGTTCAAGTACAAGAGCGACTCCAAGAACCACGACGACCCCGAGATCATCACGGTCGGCAGCTCGACCGAGATCCCGCTGCTGGTCCTGCCGACGAACAAGACGATCCAGTACAACCTGCGGTCGGCCGACGTCATCCACTCGTTCTGGGTGCCGGAGTTCCACTTCAAGCGGGACGTCATGCCGGACCCGGAGAAGAACAACCAGGACTTCACCTTCCAGAACTCGATCGACAAGGAAGGTTCGTTCGTCGGCCGCTGCGCCGAACTGTGCGGCACCTACCACTCGGGGATGAACTTCGAGGTCAGGGCGCTCTCGCCGGACAAGTACGCGCAGTACATCCAGCTCCGCGGCACGGTGAACCCGAAGAGCGGCAAGCCGAACACGGCCTCCGAGGCGCTGACGGCGATGAACTGCGGCGAACTGTGCTCGCCCTACGCCGTCACCACCACCCCGTTCAACACCGACCGCACCGCGCGGGTCGCGTCCAACTGACCCGGCTGTTCGAGCCCGAAACAGGAGTGAGGCAACGTCCATGAAGGTCGAAGGACGGATTTTCTTCCTCGTCGCGGTCTTCTCCGTCGTCGTGGCGGGTATCTACGCGTACATGACCGGAACGATGACCCGGGACGGCGTCGAGCCGGTCGGTGTGGTGGCCCTGATCCTGACCGGTGGCCTGGCCTTCCTGGCCGGGAGCTACCTGCAGTTCGTGGCGCGGCGCATCGAGCCGCGCCCGGAGGACCGGGAAGACGCCGAGATCAGCGACGGCGCCGGTGAGCTGGGCTTCTTCAGCCCTGGCAGCTACTGGCCGGTCGGTCTCGCGGCGGCCGCCGCTCTGACCGGTGTCGCGCTCGCGTTCTTCCACATCTGGCTGCTGATCATCGCGCTGGGCCTGGTCATCGTCGCCATCGGCGGGCTGGTGTTCGAGTACCACACGGGCCCGAACCACGAGTGACGTCTTGACGCCGAAACGGCGCCCCGCTCCCCGGTGGAGCTGGGCGCCGTTTTCGCATTCAGAGGACTAAACGCGGGCAGGCCGGGGCTCGGGTTCAGGGGCCGGCGTGCGTTTCGGGGCCAGCGCCGCGGCCAGGACGGCCAGCATCCCGACGACCTCCGGCCACGTAGGCCGGTGCCCGTAGGCGAGGACGTCCACCACCACCGCGACCACCGGATAGACGTAGGACAGCAGCGCCACCGTCGTGGTCGGCAGTTTCCCGATGCTCGCGTACATCAGGACGTACATCAGCGCGGTGTGCACGGTCCCGAGTAGGACCAGCCACAGCAGGCCCGAGGTGTCCGTGGGCAGCGGCGTGACGAGCAGGGCGGGTGCGAGCACGATCGTGCCGGTCACCAGCTGGACGGCCGCCAGGACGTGCGGGCGAACGTGTTTGAGCTGCTTCGCGACGAAGGAAGCGCCGGCGTACAGCGCGGCCGCGCCGAGGGCGAGCGCGATCCCCTCCAGCCGCACGGGTTTCCCGTCGATGCCGTGCGCGGACAGCGAGATGAGCGTCACTCCGCCGAACGCGATCAGTGCCCGGACCAGCTGGCTCTTCGCCATTTTCTCGCCGAGGAACGCCGCCGCGAGACCGACCAGCATCAGCGGCTGGGTGTGGTACACGACGGTGCTGACCCCGATCGACGACAGCGTGTACGAGGCGAACAGCAGGACCCAGTTCCCGACCAGGAACAGCCCGCCGAGGATGGCGAGCAGCAGGTCGCGGCGGCTGAGTGTCCACGGGTGGAGCCAGCTTCGGGCGGCGCTCCACACCAGGAGCAGCAGGCCGCCGACAAGGCTCCTCGCGAACGCCACGGCGGGGGCGTCGGCGCCGCTTTCGAGAACGACGGCACCGATCGTGCCGGAGAGTGCCATCGCGGCGGTCCACTGCAACACGGGGTTGTTCTTGTTCATGGCGACCACTTTCGCCCTCGCGTCCGCGTTCAACCAGTGTCAGAGATGACATCGACCGCAAAACTTGTGACACACTGCCTCGATGGATGTGAAGAAGGTCGCGGTCGTGCTCGCCGACCAGGTGTCGCCGTTCGAACTCGGCGTCGCGTGCGAGGTCTTCGGCACCGATCGCAGCGCAGACGGCATCGAAGGCTGGGATTTCGCGGTGTGCTCGCCCGGCGGCGCGAACGTCCTGAGCTGGTCCGGCTTCGGGCTCGATGGCCTGGAGAGCCTGGACTTCGCGGCGTCGGCGGACCTGCTGATCGTCCCGACCTGCGCGCCGCGCAGCGCGAGCCCGCCGGAGCCGGTGCTCGAAGTCCTGCGTGACGCGGCGAGCCGGGGTGCCTGGGTCGCGGGCTTCTGCGCGGGTGTCTTCTCGCTCGGGTACGCGGGGCTGCTCGACGGGCGCAACTGCACCGTGCACTGGGTGTACGAGCAGGAGTTCCGGTCGCGCTTCCCGACGGCGAAGGTCGATCCGAAGGCGTTGTACGTCGACGACGGCGGCGTCCTCACCAGCGCGGGAACCGTCGCCGCCGTCGACCTCTGCCTGCATCTGGTGCGCGAACTGCGCGGCGTCGCCGCGGCCACCACGCTGGCCAGGCGGATGGTCGCGGCGCCGCACCGGGCCGGCGGGCAGGCGCAGTTCGTGCAGGCGCCGGTGCCCGAGACCGCCGCGCCGGACGACACCGTGCTCGCCGAAGCGCTCGAATGGATCGAGCGGCGCTTGGACCGGCCGTTCACCGTCGCGGAACTCGCCCGGCGCAGTGGATTGGGGGAGCGCACGTTCCTGCGCCGGTTCTCGGCGGCCACCGGGACGACGCCGCACCGGTGGCTCACCGAACGCCGCCTCGACCGCGCACAGTCCCTGCTCGAAGAAGGCCGTCTGTCCATTGAGGACATAGCGGTCGCCTGTGGATACGCCTCCGCCGCGGCGCTGCGGCATCAGTTCGGCAAGCTTCGCGGGACCAGCCCGAGTGCTTATCGCAGGACGTTTTCCGCCGGCTAGAAGGAGATTTCCTGCCCCACGGTGACGTGGACATGGTCGGGGACCTCGTCGTGCCGGTCGCCGACGGACAGCGTCCCGGTCGGCTCGAACAGCATCAGCGACGCACCGTCCACTGAGGACGGTTTGTGGAAAGTGCCGCGCGGGACGACGAACACGGAGCCGCGGGGGAGCGTGACGACCCGTTCGCCGCCCTCCTCGCGCAACGCGATGTCCACGGTGCCGTCGAGGACGAGGAAGAACTCGTCGGTGTTCTCGTGGACGTGCCAGACGTGCTCGCCCGCGACCTTGGCGAGGCGGACGTCGTAGTCGTTGACGTGGGCGACGATGCGCGGGCTCCAGATCTCGTCGAAGCCGGCCAGCGCGGTGCCCAGATCGATCGGTTGCTTGCTCATGTCCCGATCCTCGTCACTGGACCGCCGGAGGAGTGAGTGCTAGGAATCGCATATGTCGCATGATTCCTCGCACGAGGTCGCCGTCCTGGTCGACGAAGGGTCCAATCCCTTCGAAATGGGCGTCGCGACCGAGCTGTTCGGCCTTCGGCGGCCGGAACTGGGCAGGCCCTGGTACGGCTTCACCCTGTGCGCCGCCGAGCCGTCCGTGCGCATGCACCTGGGCATGTTCACGCTCACCGGGGTCGCCGGGCTCGACGCCGTCGAGACCGCGGACACGGTGATCGTGCCCAACCGGCCCGATCCGGAGAGCCCGGCCAGGGAGCCGGTACTGAGCGCCATCCGCGCCGCGGCCGGGCGGGGTGCCCGGCTGGTGAGCTTCTGCACCGGCGCCTTCACCCTCGCGCAGGCGGGCGTCCTGGACGGGCGGCGCGCGACGACCCACTGGAAGTGGGCGGGACTCTTCCGCGAGCTGTATCCCGAAGTACTGCTGGAGCCGGACGTCCTCTTCGTCGACGACGGCGACGTCCTGACCGCGGCGGGCAGTGCGGCCGCGCTCGATCTGGGGCTGCACCTGATCAGCCGTGACCACGGCGCCGAGATCGCCAACGCGGTGAGCAGACGGCTGGTGTTCGCCGGACACCGCGACGGCGGCCAACGGCAGTTCGTCGAGCGTCCACTGCCGCCGGTGCCGGACACCTCGCTGGCGCCTGTGCTCGCCTGGGCGCGTGAACGGCTGGACCGCCCGCTCACCGTCGCCGACCTCGCCTCGCGAGCGGCGGCCAGCCAGGCGACGCTGCACCGGCGGTTCCGCGCGGAACTGGGGACGACGCCGCTCGCGTGGCTCACCACGGAACGGATCGCGCTGGCGTGCCGGCTGATCGAGCGCGGGGAGCAACGGCTGGACAGGGTGGCGCGGGCTTCGGGGTTCGGTACCGCCGCGAACCTGCGTACGCAGCTTCGGCGGGCTACGGGACTGACGCCTACGGCTTACCGGGCGCGGTTCAGCACCGCTTCGTAGCCGCTCACCCGTGCAATGAAAGGTCCCTTCCTGGCAAATTTTGCTAGGAAGGGACCTTTCATTGCACGTCGTGAGTGGTACGCGCGAAGGAATTCTTCGTTGACCACGGGCTCCTGGAGCAAGAGAGCGCCGATGCTATGAAAGGTCCTTTCCTTGCAAAATTTGCAAGGAAAGGACCTTTCATAGCATTGCCAGGAGAGCGGACACTTGCGAGACCCAGGGGTCAGGCGAAGGCGATCCACCGGTTCAGCAGGTCGGCCGCCGCACCCGAGTCGATGGCCGAGGCCGCCCGCGCGAGCCCGGCGGCCAGGTCGTCTTCCAGCGATCCCGAGAACCCGGTGAAAGCCGCCAGCGCGGCCGCCGAGTTGAGCAGTACCGCGTCCCGTACCGGCCCGGTCTTCCCGGCCATCACCTGACGGAACACCTCGGCGTTGTGCGCCGCGTCGCCGCCACGCAGGTCCTCCGCGGTCACCCGGGGGATGTCCAGCGACGCGGGATCGAAGCTGCGCTCGGTGATCTCGCCGCCGGAGACCACCCACACCGAACTCGTGGTCGTGGTCGTGATCTCGTCCAGCCCGTCGTCGCCGCGCACGAGCAGCACGGTCATGCCGCGCCGCGCGAACACCTCGGCCAGCACGCGGGTCTTGTCCTCGTAGGCGCAGCCGATCAGCGAACTGCGCGGCTGCGCCGGGTTGGTCAGCGGGCCGAGCAGGTTGAACGTCGTCGGCACGCCGAGTTCGCCGCGGGTCGGGCCGGCGTGACGCAGGGCGGGGTGGAACTTCGGCGCGAAGCAGAAGCCGATGCCCAGTTCGTTCACGCTGCGCTGGACCGTCTCGGGCGGCAGGTCGATGGTGACGCCCAGCTCCTCCAGCACGTCGGCCGCGCCGGACTTCGACGACGCGCTCCGGTTGCCGTGCTTGGCCACCGGGGCACCTGCCGCGGCCGTCACCACCGTGGCCATGGTGGAGATGTTGACCGAGTTGGACCGGTCGCCGCCGGTGCCGACGATGTCCACCGACGGCCTGTCGATCGTCACCCGCCTGGCGTGCGCCAGCATGGCGTCGGCCATGCCGGAGATCTCCGCCGGTGTCTCACCCTTCGCGCGCAGCGCGACGGCGAACCCGGCGATCTGGGAGGGTGTCGCCGCCCCGCTCATGATCTGGTCCATCGCCCACGCGGTGTCCTCCTCGGACAGGTCCGCGCGCGCGATGAGCTGGTTGAGCAGGGACGGCCAGGTCTTGGCGGCCGAGCTCATCGGCTCAGCCGTGCACGGCCGGCACCCGCCGGGCGCGCAGCACGTCGGCGACGGTTTCGGCGGCGGTCAGCGGGTCGAGCGGGTGGACCAGCACCGCGTCGGCCTGCGACCAGGTCGCGAGCCAGCGGTCGTCCTTGCGCCGGACCGAGACCACGATCGGCGGGCAATCCTCGATCTCGTTCTTCAGCTGACGGGTCAGCCCGATGCCCCCGGTCGGCTGCGCCTCGCCGTCGAGGATGGCCAGGTCCACGTTGCCCGCGTCCATCTCGACGAGGACCTCGGAGATGCCGGACGCCTCGGTGTAGTCCACCCGGCCGAGGTCGGCGGCGGGCCTGCGGCCGACGGCGTTGATGATCGCCTCGCGCACCTCCGCCTTGTGGCTGAACACCAGGATCCGCATCGCCTGCTCGCCCATGAGCGCGCCTCCGCCTCGTCTAGTCATGTCGACCCCGCGATGTTATCCGCCATGACCGACATCACGTGGACGCACCCGACGGCTGGAGCGCGTCCCAGCCCAGCGAATCCCCGCCGAGCCGCTGCGCGAGGCCCGCCATCCGTGACCGTTCCTGCGCGCAGTGCAGCGCGTCGAGGGTCTGGACCCGCACCGCGTGCGTGAGGGCGAAATCCCCGTCGGGACCCTGTTCTCGCAGCTCCCAGCCGTCCTGGGCGAGGATCGAGGCCGCCTCTTCCACCTTTTCGGGCGGCAGTTTCAAGTGATGGCGCAGGATCGCGGGCGCTTCGGCGACCCAAGCGGGTGATCTCGCCAACGCCGAAGAATCCGCCTCGGCGGGATCGAAGGCCTCCACGACGATCTCCACGCCGGGCGTGTCGACCGTCAGGCCTGGGAGCTTCGGCTTCTTGACCAGGTCACGAAGCCGATCTAGTAAACCCATGAGTAGCCCTGTTCCCACTTTCGTTCAGATGTGACCCGACACGCACGCGACTTGCCGTGGACCCACCCGGCGGGCCCCGTGCGTGAGAGGACATAATGCGACGCGTGACAACGGCAGCTCCCACCATCAGCCAGCGGGTCCACTCGCTGAACCGGCCGAACATGGTCAGTGTCGGCACCATCGTGTGGCTGTCCAGCGAACTGATGTTCTTCGCCGGACTGTTCGCCATGTTCTTCACCGTGAAGGCGCAGAACGCGTCCGGCCAATGGCCGCCGCCGCTGCACGGTGAGCCCTTCCACCTGAACATCGCGCTGGCGATCCCGTTCACCGTGATCCTCGTGGCGTCGTCGTTCACCTGCCAGTTCGGCGTGTTCGCCGCCGAAAAGGGTGACGTGTTCGGCCTCCGCCGCTGGTACATCATCACGTTGATCATGGGCACGATCTTCGTGGGTGGCCAGGCTTACGAGTACCTGAACCTGATCCACGAGGGGCTGACCATCCCGTCCGGCGCGTACGGCACGGTCTTCTACCTCGCGACCGGGTTCCACGGCCTGCACGTCATCGGCGGGCTCATCGCGTTCGTGTACTTGCTCATCCGCACCAAGCTGAGCAAGTTCACCCCGGCTCAGGCCACCTCGGCGATCGTCGTGTCGTACTACTGGCACTTCGTCGACATCGTGTGGGTGGGCCTGTTCGCGGTGATCTACATCCTTCCGTGAACGAAGCCGCCACCACGACCTATCGGCCTGAACTGACAGCAAGGGTTGCCGCAAGATGACCTCCAGCAAGAACAACACGGAGCGCCGCTTCCGCAAGCGGTCGAAGGCTCGCAGGCGGTTCGCCGGCGCGCTGGCGCTCGGGATCGCGCTGCTGAGCGTGGGCGGGTTGTACGCCGTTTTCGCCCCGGAGCCGCAGACCGCGCAGGCGCAGGGCGAGTCCGCCCTCCTGCGTGAGGGCGAGAAGCTCTACAACAACACGTGTATCGAATGTCACGGGCCGAAGCTCGAAGGTGTCACCGACCGTGGCCCGAGCCTCATCGGCATCGGCGACGCGGCCGTGTACTTCCAGACCTCCACCGGCCGCATGCCCGCGGTGCGGCAGGAAGCCCAGGCGCAGCGGAAGCCGCCGAAGCTGACCGAGGCCGAGATCAACGCGCTGGGTGCCTACATCCAGGCCAACGGCGGTGGCGCACAGCGTCCCGCCGAGAAGGGTGACGCGCTGCGCGGCGAGGACGTCGCGCGCGGCAGCGAGCTCTTCCGTCTCAACTGCGCCTCCTGCCATGGCTTCACCGGCCGCGGCGGCGCGCTGTCCTCGGGCAAGTTCGCCCCGAACCTGGACCCGGCCACGGAAGAGCAGATCTACACCGCGATGCTCACCGGGCCGCAGAACATGCCCAAGTTCTCCGACCGGCAGCTGTCGCCGGAGGAGAAGAAGGACATCATCGCGTTCGTGAAGTCCGTGAGCAACGGGAACAACTCACCCGGCGGTAACTCGCTCGGCGGTCTTGGCCCGGCCTCGGAGGGCGCGATCGCGTGGATCGTCGGGATCGCCGCGCTGATCGGCGTGACGTTGTGGATTGGATCGAAGGCATGAGCGCCGAAGGGCCGAAGCCGCCGACAGAGGCGGAGTTGGCGGACATGGATCGCGACCAGCTGGTCAAGCTGGGTACCGCGCTCGACGGGGTCGAGATCGTCGAATACCCGACGCCCTGGCCGGTCGAGGGGACGAAGGCGGAGAAGCGCGCCGAGCGCGCCGTCGCCCTTTGGTTCGTGCTGGCCGCGCTGTCCGGCCTCGCGTTCGTGGTCCTCATCGCGTGGCCGCACTGGTTCGAGTACAAGGAGCCGGGCACGCACGGCTACACCCAGTACACGCTGTACACGCCGCTGCTCGGGATCACCCTCGGGCTGGCCGTGCTCAGCCTCGGTATCGGTGTGATCCTCTACACCAAGAAGTTCATCCCGGCCGAGGTCTCGGTCCAGGAGCGCGGGGACGGCGGTTCCAAGGAGGTCGACAAGGCCACCATCATCGCCCAGCTCGCCGACTCGGGCAGCCGCAGCACCATCGCGCGCCGTTCGATGATCAAACGGTCCGCGGGCGCCGGTGCCGGTGTGCTCGGCCTCGCCGTCGCGGCGCTGCCGGTCGCTTCCTTCATCAAGGACCCGTGGAAGGACACCGAGAACCGCGACTCGCTGTGGCACTCGGGCTGGAAGAAGAACTTCCCGGAAGAGAAGGTCTACCTGCGCCGCAACACCGGCCGTCCGCACGAGATCTCCCTGGTCAAGGCCGAGGACCTCGACGCGGGCGCGATGGAGACGGTGTTCCCGTACCGCGAGTCCGAGAAGGACGACGAGCACGCGCTGTCGGCCGCCTTCAAACGCGTCGACAACCCGGTCATGCTGATCCGTCTCCGCCCGACCGACGCCGCCAAGGTCGTCAAGCGTCAGGGCCAGGAGGACTACAACTTCGGCGACTACTACGCGTACACGAAGATCTGCAGCCACGTGGGCTGCCCGACCTCCCTGTACGAGCAGCGGACCAACCGCATCCTCTGCCCCTGTCACCAGTCCCAGTTCGACGCGCTCCACTACGCCAAGCCGATTTTCGGGCCGGCGACCCGGCCCTTGGCCCAGCTTCCGATTACAGTGGACTCTGAGGGCTACCTGATCGCGCGCGGAGACTTCAACGAGGCCGTCGGACCGGCCTTTTGGGAGCGTAAGTCATGAGTTCACTCACCACCCCGACGAAGGGGACGAACCCGGTCGAGAAGGCCGCGGGCGCTGGTGCGAAGTGGGCCGACGACCGGTATCACCTGGCCAAGGGCATGCGGCACCAGCTCAACAAGGTGTTCCCGACGCACTGGTCGTTCCTGCTCGGCGAGATCGCGCTCTACAGCTTCATCATCCTGTTGCTGTCGGGTGTCTATCTCACGCTGTTCTTCGACCCCTCCATGGAGGAGGTCGTCTACAACGGCAGCTACACCGGCCTGCAGGGCGTCGAGATGTCGCGGGCCTTCGCGACCACGCTGGACATCTCGTTCGACGTCCGCGGCGGTCTGTTCGTCCGCCAGCTGCACCACTGGGCCGCACTGATCTTCGTGGCCTCGATGATGGTGCACATGTTCCGGATCTTCTTCACCGGCGCGTTCCGGCGCCCGCGTGAGGCGAACTGGGTCATCGGCGCGCTGCTGCTGGTCCTGGGCATGTTCGAGGGCTTCTTCGGCTACTCGCTCCCGGACGACCTGCTCTCCGGTACCGGTATCCGCGCGACCCTCTCTGGCATCGTGCTCTCCGTGCCGGTCATGGGCACGTGGATCCACTGGGCGCTGTTCGGCGGGGAGTTCCCCGGCAACGAGATCATCCCGCGCCTGTACACGATCCACATCCTGCTGCTGCCGGGCATCATGCTCGGCCTGGTGGCCGCGCACCTCGCGCTCGTCTGGTACCAGAAGCACACGCAGTTCCCGGGCGTGCGCCGCAAGGAGACCAACGTCGTCGGCGTCCGCATCATGCCGGTCTTCGCGCTCAAGGGCGGTGCGTTCTTCGCGCTGGTCACCGGCATCATCGCGCTGATGTCGGGCCTCTTCCAGATCAACCCGATCTGGAACATCGGCCCGTACAACGCGGCGCAGGTCTCGGCGGGTTCGCAGCCGGACTGGTACATGGCCTGGGCCGACGGCATGCTGCGGATCTGGCCCGCGTGGGAGCTCTACCTCGGGAACTACACGGTCCCGGCCGTGTTCTTCCCCGGCGCGGTCGGGATGCCGCTGCTGATCGGGTTGCTGGTGATGTACCCCTGGATCGAGCGAAAGCTGTCCAAGGACACCGCGCACCACAACCTGCTGCAGCGTCCGCGCGACGTCCCGGTGCGGACATCGCTGGGCATCATGGCCCTGACGTTCTTCGCGGTCATCATGCTCTCGGGCTTCAACGACATCATCGCGTTCGCCTTCGACATCTCGCTGAACGCGACGACGTGGGCGGGCCGGATCGGTGTCCTGCTGCTGCCGCCGATCGCGTACTACATCACCTACCGGATCTGCCTCGGTCTCCAGCGGGCCGACCGCGAGGTGCTGGAGCACGGTGTCGAGACCGGCATCATCAAGCGCCTGCCGCACGGTGAGTTCATCGAGATCCACCAGCCGCTCGGCCCGGTGGACGACCACGGCCACCCGATCCCGCTCGAGTACCAGGGCGCGTCGGTGCCGAAGAAGATGAACAAGCTCGGCTCGGCCGGACACGCCGTCGCCGGTTCGACCTGGTCCCCGGACCCGGTCGAGGAGACGATCGCGCTGGAGCGCGCCCGGTCCAACGGGCACGGCAACGGCAAGATCGACGACATCGGTGGCGAGCCGTCCGCGGAGCGCAAGGAGATCACCTCCGGGCACTAGCCTCGGTCACACGAAAAGGCCCCCGCTCCCCGGCACTGCCGGGGAGCGGGGGCCTTTTCCGTTCCGTCACGCGACCGTCAGCCGAGGACGTGCAGCTCCAGCGGTCGCATACTGTCCTCGCTCGGCACCACGGTGAGGCCCGCGGCGGTGAGGACCGCGGTGAGCGCCGCCCTCACCGCCGCGTGTGCCGCGTTCAGTTGCCGCGCCCTTGGGTGCTCGGTCTCCCCGGCCGTCAGGTGCCGGTAGACCTCCTCCTGCCAGGCGACGTTCATCAGCCAGTTCACGTAGACGCCGCCGGCTCCTTCGAAGAGGTCCACGTCGATCGCCGCGCCGCCCTCGTCGCTGAGGCCGGACAGGTCCGGTTCGGCGATCACCCGGAAGCCCGCCTCCCGCAGCACGGCCGCGGTCCGGCCGCCCAATGCGAGCAGCCGTTCCTGTTCGGCGGGGGAGACCCGTCGCGGCGACGTCATCCGGCACCCACGAGCACGCGTTCCTCCTTGGTCTCGGCGATCAGCGCGCCGGGGAAGTTGATGCCACGGTTCTTGTACGCCTTTCGCATGTAGCCCTGCAACATCTGCTTGTACGCCGAATTGAGCAGTTTGTCGTCGGTCCAGGCCACCGAGAAGGAAACCTTGAGATCGTCCCCCATTTCGGGCAACCAATCCCGGTCACAGTTCGGGCACGGCTCTCGTTCGGAGTACAGGGCCTTGATGTCCTTCGGGTTCTTCCCCTTGGCCCGCACCTTCTGGACGATGTCCCGCTCGGAGTGCCGGTCGTCGCCGTCGCTGTAACCGATCACGTAGTTCGGGTACTTGCCGTCGGGGTTGGTCCAGCCTTCCAGATAGGCGACCGCGATGTTGTGCCCGAGCCCGAAGCCGGACCCGACCCGCGCGTCCATCGCGATGGACGACATCCCGCCGCTGTCGTAGTCGACGAGTCCGCAGGTGAAGTCCGGCAAGTCCGCGGTTCTCGCCGCGGCCACCGGGACTTCGGAGAGCCGCTTGCACCATTTGCGGATGGTCTTGAAGACCGGCGTGACCTTCTCCACGACCTTGCGGAAGAGCGCGGATTTGCTCACGAACTTCTTGATGTTCTCGACGATCTTCACGACCGCCGAAGCCACCTTCGGCAGCTTCAGGAACACCGCGACCACCGACGCGACGTTGAGCACTGTCCAGATGCAGGCCTCGATGTTGCCGTCGCCGAAGCACCGTTCCGCGTCGCGCCAGCCGATGACCTCCAGCAGCACTTCGGCGCCGATCTCGACGAGGAATTCGAGGACCCCGCCGCCGTTCTGGGCCTTGTCCCTAGCCTGCCGGTATTCGTCCAGGAGCAGACGCCCGAAGTCGGACGTCGAGAGCATCGCGGCCTCTTCCGGCGTCAGGTCCGGGAGCTGCCCGGACGCCTCGGCCGCCTTGCGCCTTTCCTCCTCCTCTTCCTGACGTTGCCGTTCTTCGGCGCGGTCCGCGGCCTGCTGGGCCTCGGTCGCGCTCTGCCTGGCCCTCTCGGCCGCGGCGGCGGCGTTACGGGCGTGTTCTTCCGCGCGGTCGGCGGCGTCCCTGGCCTCGGCCGCCGACCTTTCGGCGTTCGTCGCCGCTTCCCTGGCCAGCCGCGCGTCGTTCTCGGCCCGGCTCGCGGCGTCACGGGCGGCCTGGGCCTCCCGCTCGGCGGCGGCCGCGCTCCGGCCCGCGATGGCCGCGTCGGCGTTCGCCTCGTTGGCGGCGGCCCTGGCGGTCTGCGCGTCGGCCCTGGCGGCCGCGTCGGACGCGTTGGCGCGCTCACCCGCCGCTCGGGCGAGTGCGCCTTCGCTCGCCGCGCGTGCCGCCGCTTCCTGTGCCTCGGCGGCGGAATTCGCCGCCGCCGCGGCCGACGACGCCGCGCGTGCGGCGGCCTCGAAGGCCGGTTTCACCGTGTCCGCCGCTTGCCTGGCGGCCTCCGCGGCGCGCTCGGCGGCCAACTGGGCCTCGCGGGCCCGGTCCCGGGCCGCCCTCGCCTGCTCGTCGCCGACGGCCCTGGCCTGGGCCGCGACCAGCATGACGAAGTCCGCGTCGATGTCCGTGCCCGCGTAGGGCGCGACGACGCGGATCGCGGTGTTCGCCGGATCGGTGATGGCCGCCGACGAAGAGCTCGCCGCCGTGGACGCCCGAAGTGCGACGGAGGCCTGCGTGGCCGCCGAAACCGACTCGTTGAAGGCCGCGTCGGCCTCGGCGCGGGTCCGTTCCGCCGCCATCAGGGACCGCATCGCCTCCTGGGAGGCCTGTTCGGCCAGCTGGACGGCCGAACGCGCGGCCTCGGCCGCCTTGGCCTCCTCCGCGGTCGCTTCGCTGGCTTTGACGTTGGCCTGGGTCGCGTGCTGGTGGGTTTCCGCCGCCGACGACTCGGCCTGACCCGCCGCCCTGTTCGCGGCCGAGGCGGCTGCCTTGGCCTCCTGTGCGGCCGCGCGCGCCCGGGCCGCGGCCCGGGTCGACTCGGTCGCCGCCTCCCGGGCGACCACGGCCGCCCCGGTCGCCAGGTTGGCCGCGTTCCGTGCCGCGGTGGCGGCCGACGCGGCCTGGCCCGCCTCCGCACGGGCCGCGTCGGCCGCCCTGCGCGCGTCGCCCTCGGCCGTCGTCCCGCGGGCCGCCGCCTCGGCCGCCGTGAGCGCGTCCGCCTTGGCCTGGGCCGTCTGCTTCCGCTGCTCGGCAGCGTAGGCGTTGTCACGGGCCGTCCGCGCGTTGCCTTCCTCGGTGACCGCCCGCTGTTCGGCGTCACTCGCGAGCCGCTCCTGGTGCTGCGCCCGCTGGTTGGCGTCCTCCGCGATCCCGGCCTGACGCTGGGCCTCGCCGCGTTGCCGCCGCGCTTCCGCCGCGGCCTGGTCGGCGCGCTGCCGGGCGTTGGCCGCGTTGACGCGTTCCGCCTCGGCGACCTGCCGGGCGCTCTTCGCCCGGTCTCGCTGACGCTGCGCCTCCTCCCGGTGCCCTCGGGTGCGATCCGCGGCGGCCCTGGCCGCCTCGGCCGCGGCTTCCGCCTGTTCGCGAGCGGACTTGGCGCGGACGGCGGCGTCCTTGGCCGCCGCGGCCTGCGCGGCGGCGGCATCGGCGACCGCCTTGGCCGCCTGCGCGTGCTGTTCGGCGTGCAGGCCCCACTGACGTGCCTGTTCCGCGTGCCGCTCCGCGCGCTCCTGGGCGTTGCGGGCCTGATCGGTCGCCTCGGTGGCGTCGATCGCGTGCTGCGCGGTCTCCGAAGCGTGCACGGCGCCCTGGGCGGCCGCGGCCATTCCCCGGGCCATGTCGCCCCACTGCGTGCCGTAGGGCAGGCCGGCGGCGATGAGTTCGGCCGCCTGGACGCCCGCCCGCTCGGCGGCACTGACGGCGTCGGTCGCCGCGGTCCGGGCGTTGGCCACCTGACGCGCGGCTTCGGCCTTGACGAGGGTGAACGAATCCGCCGGGTGGTTCCCCGCCGCGTCGTTGGCGTCGAGGATCTGCTTGGCCTTACGGGCTTCGTTGCCCGCCAGCACCATCGCGTTGGCCACCCGCTGCAGCGCCCGCAGCGCGTCTCCGTGTGCCACCACCAGCTGTCCGCGTGCGGTCATCGCCCTGGCGGACCGCCGGGCGAGATCGCTCAGCTGGTCGGCCGCGCGTTCGGCGGCTTCCTGGTCGCGGATCTGTTTCTCGCGATCTTCGGCGTCGCGTTTCGCGGCCGCCAGATAACCGGTGGCGAGGAATTCGGCGATCGCCGCGTCACCGGCGTCGAGCGCGGCCTGCGCCGCGGTCTTCACGTGGTGCCCGGCGACGCCGAGCAGGGCGGTGACCCGCGCGCGCAGCTGGTCGGCCCTGGCCTGCGTCCCGGCGGCCATCTGCGCGTCCCGTTCCTCCGCGATCTCCTTGCCATAGGCGAGGAACTGCTCGCGATCGGTGTCGGTGCCCGCCAGCACCCGCTGGACCTCGGCCCGGAAGATCGGGCCGCCGGTGCCCGTCATCGCCTGGATCGTGGCCCGGTTCTGTCTCGCCGTCTCGGTCACGCGTGCCGCGGCGCGGGCTCTGGCCGCGTCGAGACCGCGTTCGAGGAATTCCTCCAGCGCGGCGGCGGTGCCCGCGGCCAACGCGGCCGCGGCCGCCTCGCGGACTTCCGGCTCCTCCGCCAGTTCCGCGTGGTCGGCGACGATCTGACGGACGAAGGGTTCGCCCGCGAGCGGGGGGACACCCGCTTGCCCGTCCCAGTTGCGGTACGGGTCCTCCGGCATCGGCCGCGCGGGTGACGTCGGCGGCGGGGTGACCGGCGGTGGATCGTCGGCCGAGGCGGAACCGGGCTGGATCAGCCCGGCGAAAACGGTCAAAACCAAGAAGAGAACGAGCGCTCTCAGCGCGTGTTTCGTTCTGGACATCAGAAAACCCCCGGAAAATTCGATTCCTGGAAAGGGCGGGAGAAAAGGCGGCCTCGCCGATTCCCGGCGAGGCCACCGGCGTCACCTGCGGTACGCCCATGCTCCTTGCTGCGCGGTGTGGTCGATGTTCCCGAACTGGAACATGCTCCGGCGCTTGCCCGGTTCACCCGGGACGTCCATCTCGTCGGAGATCGGATAGCCGAGCCAGCTTCGTTCCCAGCCCATCTTTTCGTAGAGATCGCGGATGGCGCCGTAGATCAGCCGCGAATCGGTGTTGGGACTCCAATAGATGGAGCGGCCGCTTTCGAGATGGGTCGCCCGGCCGATCCCGTCCGGGAGGAAGAGATTGTCGACGACGGGCAGGTTGGCCGGGAGCTTGTGCCCGCCCATGGACCAGTACTTGGTCAGGATCGGGTACAGGATGTTCTTCGGCCCCTGCGTCGGGTTCCAGAAAGCCGCGCCGTTCTGGAACTTCCGCAGCCGTACTCCGTTTTCGATGTACTCCGGCGTGGTCGCCGGCCCGAAGTACTCACGCCACCAGTCCTCGTTGAGCAGGCGGAGGTCGATCTTCGTGGAGATGTTCGGGTTCGGGTCGACGGTCTTCCACGACGCGTCGGTCGCGAAATTGCCCGTGGTGTCGAAGTTGTTCTCGTTGCTCTGGCCGTGCGCGGCCCACAGCTCGCCCCAGAACTGCCGCAGGTACCGGCCGGGGTGCGCCTTCGACTGCAGGCTCACGTTGCCGGCACTGTTGTCCAGGCCCGGCCGCGCGCACCAGGTCGCGTTGAGTTTGAACCCGTCGGTGCCGTCGTTGCCCGCGAGCTGGACCCGCAGGTTCGCCCCGACCCGCAGGTAACTGCCGACCCGGGTGGCCGATTCGAGCGAGAAGCAGTTCGGGTCCGCCAGCCCGGTGACGACCTTCCAGCTGGCCTCGCCGAGCGGAGCGGTGACGGTGTTCGCCGGCTGCGTCCCCGGGGTCGCCCACGCGTCACCTCCACCGCTGCGCACGTGCCAGCCGCGGGTGTTCACGGTGACCCCCTGGAAGCCCTGGTCCAGCGGAACGTACTGGCCCTTGGCGAGGAAGTCCTTGACCTGGTCCCAGGTCCCGGTCGCCGCGACCGAAGCCGCCGCGGCCGAGAGCCGAGGACGCAGCCTGCTCGCGTCGGCCTTCGCCTTGATGTCCCGCACCTTCTGACGGTCGGCTTCCTCGCGCTCGCGCAGGATCCGGGCGTCGTCGCGGGCGCGGGCCTCGCCGATGCCGGTGGTGATGAACCGCGCCCAATCGGCCGCTCCGGCGATCAAGGCGGCGTTCGCCGCGTTCTTGATCTCGCGGTGCGCGGGATCGGCCAGCTCCGGGGTCTTCAGCAGTTCGCGGATGAAGTCGTCGTCGGTCATCACGAGCCAGCTCGCGACGGCGACGACCGGGATCTTGTGGCAGGCGTCCTTCTTGGCCGCGACGGCCTCGGCGCGGCGGCCTTCTTCCTCGCCCTTCTGTTTCTCCCGCTCGATGTAGTCGAGCTGGTCCTGGTGATGCAGCTCCCGGATCTTGTTCTCGATGAAGTCCTTCCAGACCGCCGCGTCGCCACCGAAGGCATCGAGGGCGCCGAGCTTGAGCTTGGTGCCGGCCGGGGCCCGTTGGTAGACCTTGTAGACGAAGTTCTGGTCGTTGTCGTTGAGGATGACGTCGTCGTAAGGGAGTTCGGCGTCGATCAGCACCTCCCGCCGGATGCGGACGGTCTCGTTCCACGCGTCCTGGCGGCGCTGCCGTTCGATCCGGTCCCGCGCGGCGAAGTCGAAGACCCCGGTGCGGATGAACGCCGTCGCGTCCGGCGCCGTGGGCGTCTGCACCATGATCCGGTAGACGCGGTACGACTCCTCCCTGGTGAGCGGGAAGTCGGTGCCGTTGATCCGGTCGTAGACCTTGAAGACGAAGTTCATGTCGGTGGCGTTGCGCCATTCGGCCGTCGCGTCGCCGACCTCGATTTCGTGGACCGCCCTGACCTTTTCCAGTTCGGTCGCGGCGGGGAGTTCGGCCGCCGCCGCGTCCGGGCTCTCCAGCGGTGCCTCGGGTGAGGGCGGTGGCGGTGCGGCGCTCGCGCCGGCCGGGGCGAGCAGTCCGGTCAGCGCGGTGGCGACGGTCAGGATCGCGAGGGTTCGGGTAAGTCTTCCGGTGTTCCCCAGTGTTCTTCGCATTTCGGAATACCTTCGTCGAGGTGAAAGAAGACCGGCCGGGGATCGGGATCGCCCGATCCCCGGCCGGATTCGGGCTGGACTCAGCCGATGGGGACGACGACGCGGCGAAGCACCTTCATTTCGCCGTCGGCCGCGTTCCAGGTGATGTACCAGCCGTTCTGGAAATCACTGCGGCGCCCGCCCGGGATGTCGTACTCGTCGCTGGTCGGGAAACCGAGCTGACCGGTCTCCGCGCCGAGCGAGTCCCATTTGCCGCGGATGGCGCCCATCACGAGCTTGGCCCCGGTCGCCGGGGTCCAGTAGATCGCGACGCCTTGCTGCAGCGAGATCTTCGCCGAACCGTTCCCGGTCACCTGATGGGTCAGCGGCAGCAGCCATTTGTGCCCGCCCATCGCCAGGTACCGCGCGTGGACCTCGCCGGTGACGAACCTGGACCCGATGTCGGGACCCCAGTAGACGCGGCCGTTCTGGAAGTCCCGGTAGCGGACGCCGGCGTCGTGGACCTCGGCGGCCTTCGGGTTCCCGGCCAGGGCGCGCAGCTGGTCGTCGTTGTACCAGCCGAGCATCAGCGGGGTCGAGACCTCGGGGTTGGGGGCGACGACCTTCCAGCCCGAGTCCTCGTTGAACAGCCGGTCGGTGTCGAACCAGTTGCCGCCGCCGAGCTGGGCGACCCACAGCTGCGCGTCGATGTGCCGCAGGACCCGGCCCGGCTGCGCCTTCGACTCCAGCGCGATGCCCCAGCCGGTGCGCTTCGGGCACCAGGTCGCGTCCCGTTTGAACGCGTCCGTGCCGTCGTTGCCGTGCAGTTTGACCCGGAAGTCCTGCTGCCGCAGGTAGTTCCCGGTGCGATCGACGGATTCGAAGGAGTAGCAGAGCGGGTCGGCGAGCCCGTTCGCGACCTTCCACGTCGCGTACGGCAGCGGTTTGGTGCCGTCGGTGCCCGCCTGCCCGGGCGTGATCCAGGCGTCGCCACCGCCGCCGTGCACGTACCAGCCCCGCACCCCGGGCGTCACGGTCTGGAGGGACTGGTTCAGCACCTGGTACTGGCCCTCGCGCAGGAACGCGACGACGTCGGCGCGCGAACCGGTGAGCGCGGTGTCGGCGGCCGCGACCAGCCGGGGCCGGACACCGCCGTTCTCCGCCCTGGTCTTGATCTCGCGGACGACGCGGCGGTTCGCCTCGTCCTCCTCGCGCTCACGGCGTGCCTTGCCGCGGTCGGCCGCCTCCTTGAGGCCGGTGTTGACGAACGTCCGCCACACGGCCGGGTCGATGCTGCGCGAAGCGAGATCGGCGGCGTCCTTGATCTCGACGTTCGCCGGGATCGCGAGCTCGGGCAGGCGCAGCAGCTCACGGATGAAGACGTCGTCGGGGGCCTGCAGCCAGACGGTCTGGAAGGTGGCGGGGATGGCGGCCACCGCCGAACGCCGCTTGAGTTCCCGCTCGACCCGCTGGGCCTCTTCCTCACCCTGCTGACGCGCCTTTTCGATGGCCGCGAGGTCGTCCTGCTCGGCGAGTTCGAGGACGGTGACCTCGATGAAGGTCTTCCACGCGGCGGCGTCACCCTGGTACGCGGTGGCGGCGCCCGCCTTGACCTTGCTGCCGGTGGCGGCCCGGCTGAAGACCTGGAACACGAAGTTGCGGTCGGTCAGGTCGAGCATCGCCGGGTCCGGGGCGATGTGCGCGTTCTCCATCGCCTTCATCCGCGTGGTGACGCGATGCTGCTTTTCGGCGTCGCGCAGCACCTGTTCGTCCTGGTCGCGCTGGACGAATTCGTGGACGCCGGTGCGGATGAACACCGAGGCGTCGGGCACGGTGAGCCCGTAGACCCGGGAGGCCTCGGCCTTGGTGCGGGGGAACGTGTCGATGCTGATCTTGTCGTAGATCCGGAAGACGAAGTTCTTGTCGGACAGCCGGAGCCAGTCGTCGGTCGGTTCCCCGACCTGGATGGCGTTGACGGCGTCGACCTTCTCCCGTTGCGTGGCGGCGGGAATGACCGTAGAGCCGACATCGGGTTCGGCCGTCGGGATCGCCGGCGGCACGGCCTGCCCTGGCGGTGGTTCGACCGCGTGGGCGGGAGAGCCCAGCAGTCCGGAAAAAGCGGCGGCGACGGCGGCCACCGCCAGGCCACGGCTCAACCGTGACGTGGACATAGTCGTTCTTCGCATACCCTAGTCACCTTTTCTCGAGTGAGACGGTCGTGATCAGCTCGGGTTCTTGATCCGCTGTTCGCCTTCGAGTGCCTGCCGCAGCAGCGATTCCCAGTACGCGGCCTGGTCGACGGCCATCGAGCGGTTGTTCTCCCAATCGGCCTCGGTCGTCTTCGCCGGGTCGATGATCGCGTTCCAGTTCGGGTTCTGCGCCTGCTGGGCCGCGAGCAGGATGGCGCGCCACGTTTCGGCCTGCTGCCGCGAGAAATCGCGCGCCTCCTCCCATTTGGACTGCGCGGGCGAGGCCTGCGTGCCGACGGTCCGCCAGGCCACCGCGGCCTTGTCCCTTGCTTCCTTGCCGGCTTCGCCCTCGGTCTCCCTGGCGGCCTTCTCCGCGGCTTCCGCGTCGGTGATCAGCCTTGCGATGGTGTGCAGCCACTGCTGGTTCTGGTCGAGCACCCGCTCACGGAACGACTCGATGTCCAGCCGTGCCGCGTGCGCCCAGCCCCAGGCGAAGAAGTCGGTCAGATCGTCGTCGGTCGACCCCGTCCGCACGGCGTAGGAGGCGGCGAACCGCACCTGCGCCCCGGGGTCGTTCTGCGCCAGCATCCGGATGTAGCGGCGATCCTCTTCGACCAGCGCCCGTTTCTGCTCACCGAGGTCGGCGCGGAACTTCAGGTCGCGGGCCTTGGCGGCCTCGTAGCCGCCGCCGTGGCAGAACTCTTCCCGTTTCGACGGCGTCTGGGTCAGGTAGTACGAGGCAGCTTTGTGGACCTCCGGCGAATACTGCCTGGTATGCGTTTCCAGCAGCCTGTTCAGGAAATCGATGTTGCGTTTGTCGAGGTTCTGCGCCCTTTCCTTCGCGAAGACGAGCCCGCCATCGGGAAGCCGCAGGAACTCGATGGCCGCCGCGTCCGGATCCTCGCTCAGCAGCGCCACCCACGCGTCGGTCTTCACCGTCGCGTACACGCCGTATTTCGCGTGGTACAGCACTTCCCTCCGGGCGACCTCACCCGGCGTCGAGGCCGCGACCGAGACGACGCCCGGCACGGCCGCGACCGCCACCGGGACGGAGACCGTCCCGGTGAACAGGACGGCCGCGCACAAGGCACAGGACAGCATTCGTTGATACACGGAAGCCCCCAATAACTTCGGTGCAGAATGGATATTCGGTTGTGTGTGGAATGGTCAGCGGCGATAGGCGAGCGTTTGCCCGGTCGCCGGATAGTGGACGATCCAGCCGCCCTGGAAGTCGCTGCGCCTGCCGTTGTCGATGGCGTACTCGTCACTGGTCGGGTAGCCGAGATAGCCCGTCCCGCCGCCTTCGGCGATCCACTTGTCCTGGATGGCGCCGTAGACGAGTTTCGGTTCGATCGACCTGTCGCCCCGGTAGAGGCTCGCCCCGTTCCGGAACTTCACGCGTTGCGCGCCGTCGGGGAGGGTCTCCTGGTCGGCCTCCGGGAACGAGAACTGGAGACTGCCGAAGGCGACGTACCTCGCGACGAACGGCGAGCCCATCCACCTCGTGGCCGCACCGAGCCGATCGTGGTAGTACATCCGGCCCTTTTCGAAGTCGCGGTACCGGAACCCGTTGCCGTCATAGCCTTCGAACACCTCGGGGGCGACGGGAGCGCCCACCGCCGAGGCGGCCGCGGCGTCGTTGTACCACCGGAGCATGAGGACCGTGGTGACCTCGGGATCCGGTTCCCGTGCCGTCCACGCGGTGTCGTCCATGAAGGACGGGCCGCCGTCGAAGGCGTTGGGCCCGGTCCGTGCCGCCACCCAGAGCTTGTTCTGGAAATGGCGGAGGAACCGGCCCGGCTGGGCCTTCGATTCCAGCGCGACGTGAGCCGAGACGGGTTTCGGGCACCAGGTCGCGTCGAGTTTGAACTGGTCCGTGCCGTCATGACCCTGCACCTTCACCGCGAGGTTCTGCTGCCGGAGGTAGGTGCCCACCTGACGGGTGGATTCCAGCGAGTAGCAGCCCGCGTCGGCCAGTCCGGTCACCACCCGCCAGTTCGCCGCGGGGAACGGCCTGGTCCCCGTCGGCCGGTTCGGGTTGTCCCCGGTGCTGATGGTCCCGTCGCCGACGACGTTGCCGGTCACGTAGAAGCCACGCCGCCCTTGGCCGGTGGCCATGAGCGACTGTGCCAGCGGCAGGAACTGCCCGTCCCGCAGGAACGCGGTGACTTCGGCGGGCGTGCCCCGCAGTGCCGCGTCGGCGGCTTGGACCAGCCGCGGCCGCAGCCGGGAGGTCTCGGCCTTCGCCCTGATGTCCCGTACCTTCTGGCGATCGGCCTCGTCGCGCGCGGCCTGGTCACGGGCGTTGTCCCGTTTGACCGCGTCGTGGACGCCGCGGTCGATGTACGCCCGCCACACGAGCCTGTCGCTGCTCTGCAGCGCGGCCAGCGCCGCGGCCCTGACCTCCGCGTGGACCGGATCGGCGAGCTGGACGGTCTTGAGCAGCTCGCGGATGAAGTCGTCGTCGGTGACGCCGAGCCACGCCGGGTTCAGCGTGATCGGGACGGCGTTGACCGCGTTGGTCCGCGCGAAGTCGGACTCCAGCTTCTTCGCGGCTTCTTCGTCCCGCTCGCGTTCGCGGGCGATGGCGTCGAGCTGATCCTGTGTGTGCAGGTCGTAGACCGCGGTGGTGATGAACGTCTTCCAGCCGGCTTCGTCCCCGCCCCAGGCTTCGAGCGCGCCGTTCTTCACCTTCGGACCGGCGGCGCGCTTCCAGACCTGATAGACGAAGTTCTGGTCGGTACCGTCGAGCATCGCGGCGTCCGCGGTGATCCCGACCCAGCGCGCCGCGTCCTCCCTGGCCTTCCTGGCCAGCGCGAGCGCGCGGTCACGCCTGATCTTCTCGTCGTGGTCGCGTTCGACGAATTCGTGGATCCCGGTGCGGATGAACGCCGACGCGTCGGCGACTTCTAGTTTGTAGACGCGGTACGCCTCGGTCCTGGTCAGCGGGTACTGCGCCGGGTCGGCCCGGTCGTACACGCGGAACACGAACGCCTTGTCGTCCAGTGAGGTCCAGTCGGCGGTGATCTCCTCACCGATGGCCGTGACGGCCCTGGCCTTTTCGAGAAGGCCGGCGGGCGGGACCTCCGACGCGGTGGCGCCGGTCGCACCTTCGGCGGCCGTCGGTGACACGATCGCGAGGTTTGCGGACAGGAAAACGGCAGCGGCCATCGCCGCGATCCCCAACGGGATCGATCTTCGATACATTTTCGGTTATCCCCAGTTTCCGAGATTCCCCCAGTGAAATCCCGGTCGAGGTTCACCTAACCGCTGATGTCCGATTCGCGCAAGATCCGCTTGGACGAGTCAGGAAATCACTCTTGTGGCGAGTGTCCGGACAGGAATTCTCAGGCGCCTTCGACGCCGATGTCGAACGCGGACTCGCTGTCGGCCTTCGAGTACGAGCGGAACGCGATATGCGTGACCGTGTTCAGCACGCCGGGGACCTTGCCGATCTTCGCCGGGATCAGATCCGCGAGGTCTTCGTGGGCCGCGACGCGGACCGAAGCGATCAGGTCGACGTCGCCCGCGCAGGAGTAGACCTCGCGGACGCCCTCGATGTCCGCGATCGCCTGTGCCGCCTCGGGGATGGCATCGGCCTCGACCTGGACCAGCACGATCGCGGTGATCACTACAGCGCCTCCTACGTCAATGAATCCGGTGCCGGAATCCTAGCCCGCCACCCGTTCCAGTGCCGTCGCGCTCGCCGCCAGGTCGAGCCACTCCTGCCAGCCGCCCGCGGCGGCGGGCTCCGCCCACGGATGCGTCGTGCGCACGAGCCGGACACCCGGGCGGGTCAGCCAGCGCAGGAGGATGCCGATCTCCTCGGGGATCGCGCCGAAGAGCGGGCCGGGTCCCGGGATCACCGTCTCCGCCGAGGCCACGAGCATCTCGACGACCGGCATCGGCGGCACCCCGCGCCGCGCGACACCCGCCGACGCGAGCCTGCCGTGCCGGATCACCGCCAGTTCCCAGCCGCCGTTCCCGTCCGGCCCGGCGGCGATCAGCTCCGGGATGCCCGCCAGCGCCGACTGCCGGTGCGCGCGGCCGACCGCGCGGATCAGCCCGGCCAGGTGATCGCGATGCTGGGCGGCCTGTTCGTAGTGTTCCGCCGCGGACAGCCGGGCCAGGTGATCGGCGGCGGCCCGCAGCGGACGTCCGTCCGTCCCGGCGATGAGCCCGGACACCGCCAGCACACTCGGCCGGTACGCCTCGACCGTCTGTTTGCCGGCGCACGGCGCCCCGCAGCGCCCGAGCTCGGCGAGGACACAAGGCGTCCCGTTCGGCGCGGTGGCCGAGATGCGCTGGGTGCACGTCCGCAGGCCCGAGGCACCGGCGAGGGTGTCCGCGGCGGTCCGGGCGTCGATCTGGGTGCGAAAGGGCCCCAGCATCCCGTCTCGCGGCATGCGGACCACCGACAGGCGGGGGAACGCCTCCTCGGTCAGCGCGACCCACCACGCGTGCCGTGGGTTCTTGGAACGGCGGTTGTACATCGGGCGGTGGGCGGCGATCAGCCGCAGCTCCCGGACGGCGGCCTCCAGCGCGTGCGCGCATTCCACCGCGTCGACCCGTTCGGCCAGCGCGACCATCTCCCGGATCCGGCCGCGGCTCTCCGAACCGGTGAAGTACTGCCGGACCCGGCGGCGCAGATCGGACGACGTCCCGACGTAGAGGACCTCGTCGCTCGGGCCGCGGAACAGGTAGACGCCGGGCCTCGATGGCAGATGCTCGGCCAGCGAGCGTTTGCGGCGCTGGGCGGCGGTCACCTCGGGCAGGTAGTCCAGCAGTTCCTCGAGAGTGTGGACGCCGAGGTTGCCCACCCGTTCCAGCAGGGCGTGCAGGACGTCGACGGTGGCGCGCGCGTCCGCGAGCGCGCGGTGGTTGGGCGTCGTGCGCGCGCCGAACAACGCGGCCAGCGCGGAAAGCCGGTAGCTGGGCGTCTCGTCGCGGGAGATGACCCGGCGGGCGAGCCGGACCGTGCAGACGACGGCCGTCTTCGGCCAGTGGTAGCCGTGGCCTTCGCAGGCCGCGCGCATGAAGCCGGTGTCGAAGGCGGCGTTGTGCGCGACGAGCACGGCACCGGAGATGAACTCGAGGAACGCGGGCAGCACGCGCTCGATGCGGGGAGCGTCGTAGACCATCGCGCCGGTGATGCCGGTGAGCTCGACGATCTGCGGCGGGATCGGCATCCCCGGATTGACGAAGGTGGCGAATTCGCCGACGACCTCGCCGGCGCGGATCTTGACCGCCCCGATCTCGGTGATCCCGTCCGGACCGGGTTTCGTCCCCGTGGTCTCCAGGTCGAATACGACGAAAGTGATGTCCCGCAAGGGAGTTCCCAGCTCGTCGAAGGCGAGTTGCGCCGCGCCGGGCCGCCGTCCGGTGTCCATGGTCGGGCACAGTAGGGGCGGGCACCGACAATCCCGGGGTGTCCCATCGAGCGCGCCCCGAGGGTATGGGGCCTACGCTGGAGCGATGCAACCGCAGCCCGCAGTGCCCGAATCGCCCGAGGACGCCATCGGCGGCCTCTCGGGTGTCGTGGCGTCCGCGGGCGCGCAGGAGCCGTCCGAAGAGGTGCCCGCCGAAGGCTGGACGTCCTTGCCGGAGACCGTACGCGAGCGGATCGCCGAGCTGGCGGCCGCCGCCGTCGGCAAGCTGCCGGTCGCCGACGTGCCGAGGCAACTGCGCCCGGTCGCGAAGTTCGCCCCGGCGAAACGCGCGAAACTCGGCGGGACGGCGTTGCTCGCCGCGTTGGGGGAGTCGTCGCAGTTCCGGGTCGCGGTCACCGAATGGCTGCGCGACCACCGCAAGGACGCCCTCGACCCGAACGCCCCCGATTCCGTCGCCGCCGCGGCCGCCGCCGTGCTCCTCGGCGAGGCCGGCGCGGCCGGACGGGTCCGGCTGGTGGCGAAGAACGCCGAGGAGACGGCGTTGCGCGCCGAACGCGACGCCGCGCTGGCCCGCAACCAGCGGCTGGAGACCGAACTGGCCCAGCTGCGCGAAGAGTTGCGCGAGGCCAAGGAAATCGCCAGTGGTGCGCGGGGAGAACGCGACGCCGAGGTCGAGAAGCTGCTGAAGCGTTTGCGGGAACAAGGTGTCCAGCTGCGCCAGGCGAAGGACGCCGTCGCCGAGGCTCACGCTCGGATGGAGAGCGGAGGCGCTGAGAGCGCGGAGGAGATCAAGGCGCTGAAGGCCCAGCTGGACCGTGAGAGGCAGCGTGTCGCGGCGGAGCGGGCGCGGGCCGAGAAGGCCGTCACGGACGCCGAGATCGCCCGGCAGTCCGCCCGCGAGGCGCGTCAGGCCGACGAGGTCAGGCTCGGGCTGCTGCTGGACACGATCGAAGGCGCGGTCGGCGGGCTGCGCCGGGAACTTTCGGTGAGCGCGCGGGGGCAGCGACCGGCGGACATGGTCCGCGGCGCGACGTCGGGTATCGGGGCGGGCGGCAAGATCCAGGACGTCACCGGGCTCGACCGGCATCTCGCGCTGCCCAACGTGCACCTGATCGTCGACGGCTACAACGTCACGAAGACCGGATATCCGGAGCTGGCGCTGTCCGACCAGCGCGACCGGCTGATCCACCAGCTCTCCGCGCTCGCCGCGCGGACTTCGGCCGAGGTCACCGTGGTGTTCGACGGCGCCGGTGTGCTCTCCGTGCCCGCGGCGGTGCCGCGAGGGGTGCGGGTGCTGTTCTCCGAACGCGGTGTCCTCGCGGACGACGTCATCCGGTCCCTGGTCGCGGCGGAGCCGCCCGGGCGGCCGATGGTGGTCGCGAGCACGGACCGGGCGGTGGCGGACTCGGTGCGGCGCAAGGGCGCGCACCCGGTGCCTTCCGCGGTGCTGGTGTCGCGGCTCAGCCGAGTGTGAGGTGTGATCGCCACTTGAGCGATCGCGCGTCGAGTGGGCGTTGGGGCGCGTCTCGTGAGTGGTAATGACGGTTAGAGCCAACGGTGTCTTGCGTACCTACCGGAGGTGGCTGCCGGTCGGTCGCGGGTCCGTGAAGGCCTCCTTCCCTACGCTCAAGGTAGGGAAGGAGGCCTTCACGGACCCCAGAACGCCGGCAACGGCACGTTAAGGCTGGCCCAGGTCCCCTCGTGAGTGGTAAGGACGGTTAGAACCGTCCTTACCACTCACGAGCAGGTCGGGCAGGTGACGCGTTCGGCCGTCGGTCGCCACCCCTCCCGCATGAGGACCATCCGCACCTCGGCCGCGACCTGGCACGGCGAATTCCGGACGTCCTGCCAGCCGTAGACCAGGCGTGCCCGGCCGGCGAGTTCGGCCGCGTTGTCCCGCCGACGGTCCCGGAACGCGACGGCGGCCATCGCGTGGGTGGCTCGCCCGTCCAGACGGACGGTCAGCGCCGCGCCTCGCGAGTCGTAGGTGACGTCCTCCCACAACGTCTTTCCGTCGACTTCGACCGCTGTCTGCCGGTCCCCCGGCGGCAGGCCGTGTCTTTCCTCGACCTGCTCCTTGAACTCCACTTCGAGTGCTGACATGAGACCTCCGGCCACCAGTTCGAGACCTCGCTGGATCTCGGCGCGGAAGCGGAAAGGCGGACGCATCGAGACGCAGTCCCGCATCGCGGAGACCGGGACTTTGCTCCGGCTGACAAGGTCGACGACGACGTTCACCGCGTCTCGTGCGTTGGCCTGGGAGGCCGCCAGATCGACGATCGTGTCCGTGGGTTTGGTACGCGGCGGCCATGCCTCGGCGGCGGAGTACGGGAGCGCTCGCGACCGGTGCACTTTCACCAGTGAAGGCTGGGAAATCGCGGAACTGGAATAGGGCACGGTGATCTCGATCGGCCCCTCCTGGACCGGCAGGAGGCGCCATTCCTCAGCCGCGGTGCGATGGCTCAGCACCGCGTGCCCGCCTCCGTAGCGGAGCGCGGCATGAATCCTGGCCGACCTCAGGAGAAGGCCTGTGAAAGTCGCGTAGACCCGCGGCAGAACACGCTGCCAGCGCCCTGCCTGCAAGTTCGCGACGATGTCGGCCTTGCTGTGTCCATAGGCCAGAAGCTGGGCCCTGGTCACGATGCCGTGCTGTTCCTGCAGGAGGACCGGCCAGCTCGGTCGTTGTTCGGCCGGGATGGCTTCTTCCGACCAGCGTTTGTGTAGGGGCACACGTCCACGGTGGCTGGGGAGGGAGGCCGAAAAGGAGGTACGGGCGAAAGTTGTGGATGGTGGGAGAGGTTGTGGACAACTCGGGCCTCGTGAGTGGTAAAGACGGTTCTAACCGTCTTTACCACTCACGAGGCCCGAAACTGTCGGTGGTCGCTCTTAATGTGCACCTCACCACTGAAAGTGAGGAGTCCGAGATGCATGACAAGGCCATCGCCGACATAGCGGACATAGAGACGCTCGTCATCGATTGCGACCGGTGCGCGGTCCGCGGTGACGCATGTCATGACTGTGTCGTCAGCGTCCTCCTCGGCGCGCCGCCGGCGCTCGAATGGGACGCCGACGAACGGAAAGCGGTCGACGCGCTCGCGGAGGCGGGGATGATCCCGCGCCTCCGGATGGTCGCGATCGTGGAGCAGGAGCGCCGGAAGTCGGCCTGAGACACGCCACTACCGGGACATTCGACGAGTGGTCGATCCGATCGGGTGAACGGTAGGTAGTCGCGACAGGTCCCAGGATGTAACGCCCGTCACATCTTTCCGCTCATGCTGGTCCGAAGGTGTTTCGGCGCATCACGGAGAGTTTTTGCGCCCGCCATGGTGGACGTCGTGCCCGCGGTTTCGTAACCTGTCCGAGATCTCGTGGCCGGAAGTCGTCGCCAGACGACGACACGGGATCGCCACCGAGGCAGCTTTGTCGGGGAGTTGCAGCAGAACCAGCCGTGCGTCAAACCTGTTGCGATAGCTCTCGGCCAGGCGCAAGGCGGGAACGCGGGGAACCGCGCGGGCCTCACGGCCGGCGTCGCGGCTCCGCGGAAGAGGGCCCCCGACCTCTTCGTTCCGGGTTCCGAGTCGGTGGCCGACAGCAAAGGAGACACGCGCGACCGTGCAGTCGCATCCAGTGAAGCGCGTGGTGTCAGGAGCTTTGGCCGCGGCCGCGGTGATCACCGCGGTGACCGTCGTCCAGGCCCCCGCCACTGCCGCCCCAGGCCCCGCCCTCCAACAACCCCCGTCCGGCTCGGACGCGCTCGCCAAGTACCGCGACCTCGCGGCACAGGCGGAGAAGGCGAACGAAGACCTCCTCAAGGCGAAGGACGACCTCGCCGCGAAGCAGAGCGAGCTCGACAAGGCGACCGCCGACGCCGCCGCCGCCAAGGAACTCGGCGTCAAGGCGGCCGGTGACGAGAAGACGTTCCAGGCCGAGGTGAACCGGTTCGCCGGTGCGTCCTTCACCAGCGGTGTGCAGCTGAACAAGCTGTCGTCGCTGCTGTCGGGCGCCTCGACCCAGGACTTCCTGGAGCGCTCCTCGGCGCTCGAGGTCCTCGCCGCGAACAAGAACACCGCCCTGAACAACCTGAGCGGTGCCGTCGCCCAGGCCGCGG
The DNA here is from genome assembly GCF_056435685.1 of Amycolatopsis sp. NPDC043885. Lineage (NCBI taxonomy): Bacteria > Bacillati > Actinomycetota > Actinomycetes > Pseudonocardiales > Pseudonocardiaceae > Amycolatopsis > Amycolatopsis sp. NPDC043885. Next base: position 170,957 of record NZ_JBWKEA010000014.1, on the reverse strand, counting down.
CCGCGGCCAAGCAGGCGGCGGACGCGCAGAACGCGGCCACCGCCGCCCGTGACACGGCCGCCAAGCTGACCACGGACATCGAGGCGCGGCAGAAGACGCTGAACGACCAGCTCGCGGAGATCCAGCGGGCCAGCAACAACCTCAGCGCTTCGGACCGCAACGCCCAGAAGGACAAGGGCGGCGCGTTCCCCAACGTGCCCGCTCCGGGTCCCGCCGCGGCGACCGCCCTCTCGGCCGCGAAGAGCAAGCTCGGCAGCCCGTACGGCTGGGGCGACACCGGCCCGTCGTCCTTCGACTGCTCCGGCCTGATGCTCTGGGCGTACAAGCAGGCTGGGCTCACCCTTCCGCGGTCCAGCCGCCAGCAGTCGACCTTCGGCGCCGCGGTGCAGCGTTCGCAGCTCCAGCCGGGCGACCTGGTGTTCTACAACTCGCCGGTTTCGCACGTCGGCATGTACGTCGGCAACGGCATGATGGTGCACGCGCCGACCACCGGTGACGTCGTCAAGGTGTCGCCGCTGCAGAACAACTACGTCGGCGCCCGTCGCCCGACGGCCTGACGAACGACCGAAAACGGGGCGGTACCGCGCAGGCGGTGCCGCCCCTTTCGCGTGCCAGGGGCCAAGTAGCCTGCAGGGGTGCTGAGGACCCTGCTGGTGACCAACGACTTCCCGCCCCGGCCAGGCGGTATCCAGAACTACCTGAACTCGCTGGCCACCCGCCTGCCCGCGGACGACCTGGTCGTCTACGCGCCGTCCTGGGAATCGAGCACCGGCTCGCACGGTGAGTTCGACGCCGCCGCCCCCTTCGAGGTGGTGCGCCATCCGACGTCACTGATGCTGCCGACCCCGGACGTCCTCAAACGGGCCAAGGAGATCATGCGTGCCCGCGACTGCGAGGCCGTCTGGTTCGGCGCCGCGGCGCCGCTGGCGCTGCTGGGGCATCCGCTGCGGTCGGCGGGCGCCCGCCGGGTGCTGGCGTCGACGCACGGCCACGAGGTCGGCTGGTCGATGCTGCCGGGCTCCCGGCAGGCGTTGCGGCGGATCGGCGACACCGTCGACGTGATCACCTACGTCAGCAAGTACACGCGCTCCCGGTTCTCGGCCGCCTTCGGCCCGATGGCGGGGCTGGAGATGCTCCCGTGCGGTGTCGACACCGCGCTCTACCGCCCGGATCCGGCCGCGGGCAAGGAGATCCGCGAGCGGCACGGGCTCGGCGACCGTCCGACGATCGTATGCGTTTCGCGGCTGGTCCCGCGCAAGGGCCAGGACATGCTGATCAAGATCCTGCCCGAACTCCGCAAACGGATCCCGGACGTGGCGCTGCTGCTCGTCGGCGGCGGCCCGTACCGCAAGACGCTCACCGGGCTCGTCGAGGCGCTGGGCGTCGAAGACAGCGTCGTCATCACCGGCTCGGTGCCGTGGAAGGAGCTGCCCGCGCACTACAACGCGGGTGACGTCTTCGCGATGCCGGCGCGGACGCGCGGGAAGGGGCTCGACGTCGAAGGCCTGGGCATCGTGTACCTGGAGGCCTCGGCGACCGGGCTGCCGGTCGTCGCCGGGAATTCCGGTGGCGCGCCGGAAACGGTGCTTGACGAGGTCACAGGGCACGTGGTCGACGGGCGTGACGGGCAGCAGCTGCGGGAGACGCTGGCCGCGTTGCTGGCGGATCCGGTGCGGGCGCGGCGGATGGGTGCCGCGGGCCGCGAATGGGTCGGCGAGAACTGGCGCTGGGACACCATGGCGGGCAGGCTTTCCGGGCTGCTCGACGGCGACCCCGTCGCGGCGGTGCGCTGAGGAGTCAAGGTTCGTAGCGCGCCGGATGCTTCGGATCGTCGACGCGGATCACCACGTCGGACAACGCTGACGGGCCGACTTCCCGTTCGTAGCGTTCGTAGGCGGGGAGCGCCCATTCCTCGGGCACCCGCCGCTTGAGTGCCGCGGGCGAGAGCCACAGGTGCACGCTCAGGTCGAAAGGGAGCCCGGCGCCGAAGAGAAACTCACCGTCCAGCAGGACGACGCCGCCCTCGGGCAGTGTGACGCGTTCGGCACGCGTGGCACGATCACGGACCGGGTCCCACAGCGACGGGAGAACCAGGCCGCTGCCGTCTTCGGCGAGCGGGTCCAGCACCTCGCGACGCAGGGCGCCGAGGTCGAGCCAGTCGCTGTAGCGAGAATCCGGGTCCTCCTTGCCGCGTTCGAAGCGCAGCGAGGCCGGCCTGAGGAAGTCGTTCGCCGAGACCCGCAACGCCGCGTGACCGGCGATCCGCAGGGGATCGACCAGGGCGTCGGCGAGTTCTGTGGTGTTGGTCGCACCGGCCGCGCCGTCGATCGCGACCGCGATCCGGCGGCGGCCCGTGATCGCCGTGATGCGCTGGGTCAATTCGGAGACCAGCAGAGTGGGAGAAATCGGACGGTAGCGCACAGACAGAGATCCTCCACCCGGACCGGTGACTGTCGCACGGTACACCCGATGGGATGATGGCCCGGTGGCAAAAGCAACGGCCAAAACAGCCGGAAGTGGTTGGCAGGTAGGCGTTTCCCAGACGGTGCCGTTCACCAGCACCCAGGTCTGGGACTTCCTGGTCGGACGCGAGGGCGTGGGGATCTGGCTCGGCCCGGGCGCCGAGCTCGGCACCGAGCTGGGCGCGGCGTACGAGACGGCGAACGGGACGACCGGCGAGATCCGCGGCCGGTCCGAGGGCGACAAGCTCCGGCTGACCTGGCGACCGAAGGACTGGGACCACGACTCGACCCTGCAGATCACGGTGAGCGGCACCGAGCAGAAGACCACGCTCCGGTTCCACCAGGAATGGCTCGCGGGCGCCGACGAGCGCGAGGAACAGCGGGCATACTGGACGGAAGTGACCGAGCGAGTGGTGGCCGCGCTGGCCGAACGCTGACCCGCGCGCCGGGGAGGCGTACCGATGGGGGCAGCCGAAAGCGTGCGGAACCTGGCCGACGATCTCGTCCAGGAACCACACCGGGTCTCCGAGCTGTTGCGAGCGGAAGGCCCGGCCCGCAAGGTGCGGATGCCGCGCGGTCTGGACGTCTGGATCGTCACCGGATACGCCGAGGCCCGCGCGCTCCTTTCGGATTCCCGCGTGGGCAAGGATCCGGCGGCCATCCGGCGGCTCTTCGACCGGGACGGCTTCGAATCCGCGGCCGACAACGCCGTACGCGCGCTCGGCGGGCACATGCTCAACTCGGACCCGCCGGACCACACCCGGCTGCGCAAACTGGTCAACCAGGCCTTCACTTCGCGTACCGTTTCCCGGCTGCGGCCCAGGATCGAGCAGATCACCGCGGAACTGCTGGACGGCATCGACGACGCGGAGCGTGCCGACCTGCTTCCCGCTTTCGCGGTTCCGCTGCCGATCCGGGTGATCTGCGAGTTGCTCGGCGTCCACGCGGGCGACCAGCCGGCGTTCGCGACGTGGTCGAACACGATGGTCGCCTGGTCGAAGCCGGAGGAGCTCCAAGCCGCGGCGGCGAAGATGCACGCGTATCTCGTCGACCTCATCGAGGAGAAGCGCGCCGAACCCGCCGATGACCTGCTTTCGGGCCTGATCCACGCCAGCGACGAAGGCGATTCGCTCTCCGCGGAGGAATTGCTGGCCATGGCGTTCCTGCTGCTGGTGGCGGGGTTCGAGACGACGGTCAACCTGATCGCGAACAGCGTTTTCGCGCTGCTGCGCGAGCCGGACCAGCTGGCCGCGCTACGTGCCGATCCCGCCCTGCTGCCCGGCGCGGTCGAGGAGTTCCTGCGCTACGACGGCGCGATCCACCTGGCGACCATCCGGTTCACCCGTGAACCCGTCCCGGTCGGTGACGTCGAGATCCCGGCGGGTGAATTCGTGCTCGTCTCCCTGCTCGGCGCGAACCGTGACGCCGGGCGGTTCGAAGACCCGCACCGGCTGGACGTCACGCGGTCGGCGACGGGGCATCTCGCGTTCGGACACGGTATCCATTACTGCGTCGGTGCCCCGCTGGCCCGGTTGGAGGCCGAGATCGCGTTGCGCGGGCTGCTGGACCGGTTCCCGGCGCTGAGCCTGGACGCCGAGCCGGAAACCTTGCGGTGGCGGGAAAGCACCCTCGTCCACGGGCTGGAAATCCTCCCTGTGCACCTGCGCTGAGGAGAGGGTGTCGTAGGGTCGCCGGATGGACGCCGCCGAACTCCTCGCGCTCGACGCGGAACACGTCTGGCACCCGTACGGACCGATGCCGAGCACGATCGATTCCCTGCTCGTGCGGGAGGCGAGCGGGGTCCGGCTCACCCTCGACGACGGCCGTGAACTGGTCGACGGCATGTCGTCCTGGTGGGCGGCGATCCACGGCTACCGGAACCCGGTGCTGGACGCGGCGCTGGCCGAGCAGGCGGGCCGGATGAGCCACGTGATGTTCGGCGGGCTCACCCACGAACCGGCGATCAGGCTGGCGAAGACGCTGGTCGACCTCGCACCGGAGGGCTTGCGGCACGTCTTCCTGTGCGACTCGGGGTCGGTGTCGGTCGAGGTCGCCGTCAAGATGTGCCTGCAGTACTGGCAGTCGGTGGGGCGCAAGGAAAAGCGGCGCCTGATGACCTGGCGCGGCGGTTACCACGGCGACACGTTCACGCCGATGAGCGTCTGCGATCCCGAGGGCGGGATGCACTCGCTGTGGCGCGGGATCCTGCCGGACCAGCTGTTCCTGCCCAAACCGCCCGGCGGTTTCGCCGACGAGCCGGATCCGGTGTACCTCGAACTGCTCGCGACCGAGATCGGGCGGCACGCGGGCGAGCTGGCCGCGGTCATCGTCGAGCCGGTCGTGCAGGGCGCCGGCGGGATGCGGTTCCACCCGCCCGCGTACCTGCGCGCGCTGCGCGAGATCACCGAGGCCAACGACGTCCTGCTCGTCTTCGACGAGATCGCCACCGGTTTCGGCCGCACCGGCACGATGTTCGCCGCCGAGCACGCCGGCGTCACGCCGGACGTCCTGTGCCTCGGCAAGGCGCTGACCGGTGGTTACCTCACGATGGCGGCGGCGTTGTGCACGCCGGAGATCGCCGACGGGATCTCGCGCGGTGAGCTGCCGGTGCTGGCGCACGGCCCGACGTTCATGGCGAACCCGTTGTCCTCGGCCGTCGCCAACGCCTCGCTGGGGATCCTGGCCGAAGGCGGCTGGAAGTCCGACGTCCCGCGGATCGAGGCGGCGCTGAAGGCCGGGCTCGAACCGGCTCGCGAGCTGCCCGCGGTCGCCGACGTGCGAGTGCTCGGCGCCATCGGCGTGGTGGAGCTGGACCATCCCGTGGACATGGCGGTGGCGACCGAGATCCTCACCGCGAACGGGGTCTGGCTGCGCCCGTTCCGGAACCTGATCTACACGATGCCGCCTTACATCTCCGAGGCGGACGACCTCGCCGCGATCACCTCCGCAATGGTCTCCGCCGCACAAAAAGCGTAAAACGGCGAAATTCAACCCAAAGAGTGTGACTGCGGCCACAGCAAACCGGAGAGGCCACGCTGGGTACAGAGCGTGGTCGCGAGTTGATCTTGGTCAAGCGAACGGGCGAGTCCGATCGAGGTCCAACTCGGGTGCTTTGTCGTGAAAGCGTGATATGTCCTAGTTCCCCGGCGCACAAGCAAACCTGAGAAACCTTTGCGTAGCGGACTTTTGCGCGCCGATCGGGTTTCCTGCCCCCATGATCGACATCGTTGGTGACGAGCACGACACCGGACCTCCGGGCCGCCGCAATCCCGCATCGACCCTCCTGAAGAACCTCCGCCACGACCTCCCGGCTTCGGTCGTCGTCTTCCTCGTGGCAGTCCCGCTTTCCCTCGGCGTCGCACACGCCGCCGGCGCACCCTTGCTCGCCGGACTCATCTCCGCCGTCGTCGGCGGAATCGTCGCGAGCCTCTTCGGCGCCTCCGTTCTGCAAGTCAGCGGTCCCTCCGCCGCGTTGACCATCGTCATCGCGGAGACCATCGCCACCTTCGGCTGGGCCGCCACCTGCGCGATCACCGCCGGGGCGGGCCTGGTCCAGATCCTCTTCGGCGTCTGCCGCGTCGCGCGGGCGAGCTTGGTGATCTCACCTGCCATCGTGCACGGCCTGCTCGCCGGGATCGGCCTGATCCTGGTCCTCGGCCAGCTGCACGTCGTGCTCGGTGGCACGCCGCGGAGTTCCGCGATCGAGAACGTCCTCGCGCTGCCGGGCCGGATCGTCGGGCACCACGACCAGGCCGCGCTGATCGGTGTCGTCACCGTCGGTGTTCTGCTGGCCTGGACGCGGATGCCGCGTTCGGTGCGCCGCGTCCCCGGCCCGCTCGCCGCCGTCGCGCTGGCGACCGGCCTTTCCGTCGCGGCCGGGATGGACCTGCCGCGCGTCGACCTCCCGAACGGCTTGCCAGGGCTGGGTTTCGTCCCCGAGGCGCCGTCCGGGTCCTGGGCCGCGATCATCGCCGCCGTCCTCTCCATCGCGCTCATCGCCAGCCTGGAGAGCCTGCTTTCCGCCGTCGCCATCGACAAACTCCGCGAGGGGCCACGCACCGACCTCAACCGTGAACTGATCGGACAAGGCCTGGCGAACGCCGCTTCCGGGTCGCTCGGCGGATTCCCGGTCACCGGCGTCGTCGTGCGCACCATGACCAACTTCGAAGCGGGCGCCCGCACCCGGATGTCGGCGATCCTGCACAGCGTCTGGATCCTCGGCTGCTGCCTGTTCCTGGCGGGCGCGCTGCGGCTGATCCCGCTCGCCGCGCTCGCCGGTCTCCTCGTCTACGTCGGCGCCAAACTGGTCAACCTCGCCAACCTCCGTGAGGTCCGCCGCCACGGTGACGTGCCGGTCTACCTCGCGACCCTGCTCGGCGCGGTCGCGGTCAACCTGCTCACCGGTGTCGCCGCGGGGATCGTGGTGGCGCTCGCGCTGATGCTGCGCCGGATGCTGTTCTCCGGGATCCACGTCGAACGGGACGGCCCGCGGATCCGCGTCGTCATCGAAGGGGCGCTCACTTTCCTTTCCGTGCCAAGGCTTACGACCGTCCTGGCCGAAGTCCCCGAAGATTCGGAAGTCACGCTCGAACTGTTCGTCGACTACCTCGACCACGCCGCTTTCGATTGCCTGCGCGGCTGGCAGCGCGCGTACGAACGCGCAGGGGGAACCGTGATCGTCGACGAGATCGGGCATCCGTGGTTCGGGCGCGGGAAGGCGGGCGTCCCGACCGTGCGCCGCGGCGTCGCCTCTCGCGTGGTGCCGCGATGGCTCGCGCCGTGGTCGCAATGGCAGGCCGAACATCTCGAACTGCCGAGCCAGCGCGGCGGCAGCGTTCCGTTGTGCCGTGGCGCTTCGGAGTTCCAGCGGCGGACGGCGCCGCTGCTGCGGAGCACGTGGGACGGACTGGCGAACGGGCAACGGCCGCACACGTTGTTCGTCACCTGTGGCGACGCGCGGATCGTGCCGAACCTGATCACCACCAGCGGGCCGGGAGACCTGTTCACCGTGCGGAACATCGGAAATCTCGTCCCGCACGCCGGCGCCGAAGCGGATTTCTCGGTGGGGGCGGCGATCGAGTACGCCGTCGGGCTGTTGCGGGTGCGGGAAGTGGTGGTGTGCGGGCATTCCGGCTGCGGGGCGATGAAGGCGCTGCTCGGTGACGCGCCCGCCGGTCTCACGCGCCTCGGTGGCTGGCTGCGCCACGGCGAGGCGACGGTGCGGCGAAGGGAAAGCGAAGGGCCGGTGCTGCTCGACGGTGTCCATCCCGGCTACGAGGCGGACCTGCTCGCGTTGCACAACGTGGTGCAGCAACTGGAAAACCTGCGCTCGTACCCGGTGGTGGAAGCCGCGCTGGCGCGTGGCGAACTCCGGCTGACGGGGATGTACTTCGACGTCGGGAAGGCGAACGTGTACCTGCTCGACGAGGCGCTGCGGTCGTTCACTTCGGCGGCGAGCCCGGTGAAGTCCTGAGCTTGCTGGGGTCGTGAGTGGCGGTTCGGGTCAGGGCCGAGAGCGTCTTGGGTGCCTACTGGATTTGGCTGGGGCTGATCATGTGTCCGTGAAGGCCTCCTTGCTTACCCTGAAGGTAGTGAAGGAGGCCTTCACGGACCTTCAGGGTCGCCGCTCTCGTCCCAGGTACGCCAGTGACCGCGGCGGGCACGGCGGCCGCGCGTGAAGGACCCCTTCCCTCGATTCAGCCGAGGGAAGGGGTCCTTCATGTACTTCGGGCGGGCACGGGCGCCGGTGCCGAGTGGGTCACCGGGGTCGTGAGTGGCGATTCGGGTTAGAACCCGAATCGCCACTCACGACCAACCCGACCCACCACGGTCCGGCGCTTGGTCATTGGCCGGGCGGCCGACCGATACATCCCAGGATTCGGGAGTCCGTAAGGCTTTTCGCAACGAGCGAGACATCTCCGGGCAACGAAACGGGCCGAAAGTGGGCCACACCACTCTCCTGTGGGGTGATATTCACTCGATAGGGTGGTGCATATCGGACAATTCACCAGTTTCCTGGTGATCATGATGGTGATCATCAAAAAACCCCTCGCCGTGCTCCGGCACGACCTGCCCGCCTCGTTGGTGGTGTTCCTCGTCGCCGTCCCGCTGTCACTCGGGATCGCTCTCGCGTCAGGGGCGCCGATCGTCGCGGGGTTGATCGCCGCCGTGGTGGGAGGTGTGGTCGCCGGAGCCCTCGGCGGCTCACCGCTTCAGGTCAGCGGCCCGGCCGCCGGGCTGACCGTGATCATGGCCGAAACCATCGCGACCTTCGGCTGGGCGACCACGTGCGCGATCACCGTCGCCGCCGGCGCGCTCCAGATCCTGCTCGGGCTGAGCCGCATCGCCCGCGCGGCGCTCGCGATCTCGCCCGCCATCGTCCACGGCATGCTCGCCGGTATCGGGGTCACGATCGTCCTCGGCCAGCTCCATGTCGTACTGGGCGGAACGGCCCAGAGTTCGGCGCTCAAGAACATCGCCGAACTGCCCGCGCAGATCGTCGGCCACCACGACACCGCCGCGTTGATCGGCGTGCTCACCATCGGCGTCCTGCTGCTGTGGCCGCGGCTTCCCGAGTCCGTCCGCAAGGTGCCCGGCCCGCTCGCCGCGATCGCGCTGGTGACCGTGCTGTCCGTCGCCGCCGGGATGACCCTGCCCCGCGTCAACCTCCCGGGTGACCTGCTCAACATCCGCTTCGCCCCCGAATTCCCGGACGCGGGCTGGGGCGCGTTCGCCGTCGCGGTCATCACCATCGCGCTGATCGCCAGCGTGGAAAGCCTGCTGTCGGCCGTCGCCGTCGACAAGATGCACACCGGACCGCGGTCGAACCTCGACCGCGAGCTCATCGGGCAGGGCGCCGCGAACATGACTTCCGGCGCGCTGGGCGGCCTCCCGGTCACCGGCGTGATCGTCCGCAGCTCCACGAACGTCGCCGCCGGCGCCCGCACCCGCGTGTCCGCGATACTGCACGGCGTCTGGATCCTGGTGTTCGTCGCCGCGTTCGCCGGGCTGATCCAGAACATCCCGCTCGCCGCGCTGGCCGGCCTGCTCGTCCACGTCGGCGCGAAACTGGTGAACCCCGGACACATGAGGCAGGTCCTCAAACACGGCGACCTGGGGCTGTACCTCGTGACGCTCGCCGGGGTCGTCGTCTTCGACCTGCTCACCGGCGTCCTGCTCGGGATCGCGCTTTCGGTACTGCTGATGCTGCGCCGCACGGTGTGGTCCGGGATCCACGCCGAACGCGACGGCGACGATTGGCGCGTCGTCGTCGAGGGCGTCCTGACGTTCCTTTCGGTGCCGAGGCTCAGCCGGGTGCTCGCGACCGTGCCCGACGGCGCGAAGGTGACCCTGGAGCTGGTCGTCGACTACCTCGACCACGCCGCCTTCGAAAGCCTGTCGAACTGGCAGCAGGCGCACGAACGCTCCGGCGGGCAGGTGACCGTCGACGAGATCGGGCATCCGTGGTTCGCCAACGGCAAATCCGGTGATCCCACGCTGACCAGGACGGCCGCGATGCGTTCGGTACCGCGGTTCCTCGCGCCATGGTCGGACTGGCAGGCCAAGGACATCGAGGTGCCCGGCCAGCGTGGCGGGCCCACCCTGCGCGGGGCGACCGAGTTCCAGCGGCGCACCGCCGCGCTCATGCAGCCCGCGCTCAGCAAACTGGCGGGTGGCCAGTCGCCGCACACGCTGTTCATCACCTGCGGTGACGCGCGGATCGTGCCGAACATGATCACCACGAGCGGTCCCGGCGATCTGTTCACCGTCCGCAACATCGGGAACCTGGTGCCCGCCCGCCGGGCCGACCCGTCGATGGGCGCCACCGTCGAGTTCGCGGTCGGGGTGCTGAAGGTGCGCGAGATCGTGGTCTGCGGGCATTCCGGCTGCGGCGCGATGCAGGCGCTGGCCACCGGCGCCCCGGACGGCGCGCCGATGCTGGCTTCGTGGCTGCGGCACGCCGAGCCGAGCGCGAACCGCAAGGTGGCGGTGACCCTCGACGGCGAACGCCCGGAATCCGAGGTCAACCGGCTGGCCCTGCAGAACGTGCTGCAGCAGCTGGAGCACCTGCGCCACTACCCGCTGATCGCCGAGGCGGAGGCACGCGGCGAACTGCATCTGACCGGGATGTACTTCGACGTCGGGGCGGCGCAGGTCTACCTGTCCGACGACGAGAGCCCGGCGTTCACGCCGGTCGGTGCCGTCGCGGCGGTGCCCGAACAGGGGAGCTGACGGTCCCGTTCAGCGTTCCTTCACTCCGACCCACTAGATTCAACGCACGTGAGCATGCTGGTCATGACCGGCACCGGTACGGGTGTCGGCAAGACGATCTCCACCGCCGCCATCGCCGCTCTGGCCGCCGGTCAGGGCCAGCGTGTCGCCGTGCTGAAACCGGCGCAGACCGGAGTGGGCCCGGACGAACCGGGCGACCTCGCCGACGTGCTCCGGCTCGCCGGTCCGGTCACCACACGTGAGCTGCGGAGATACCCGGATCCGCTGTCGCCGGAGGCGGCGGCCAGGCTCTCGGGACTGCCGACGCTGGGCCCGAGCGAGATCGCCGCCGCGGCGAGCGACCTCAACGGCGAGCACGACCTCACGCTCATCGAGGGCGCGGGCGGCCTGCTGGTCCGTTTCGACGCCGACGGGGCCACGCTGGCCGACGTCGCGTGGTCGCTGGGCGCGCTGGTCATCATCGTCGCCGAGGCCGGGCTGGGCACGCTCAACGCGACCGCGCTGACCGCCGAGGTCGCAACCAAACGCGGTCTCACCGTGGCCGGGGTGATCATCGGTTCGTGGCCGGACGAGCCGGATCTGGCGGCGGTGTCGAACCTGCGGGACCTGCCGGTCGCCGCCGGCGCCCCGCTGCTGGGCGTGCTGCCCGCCGGGCTGGGCACGGCCGGGCCCGAGGAGTTCGCCGACCGGGCCAAAGCCGGGCTCTCGCCGTGGTTCGGCGGGGAGTTCGACCCGGAATGCTTCGTCGGCCGCGCGTCGGCGCAGAAGTGACCTGCGTCGCTGTGGCCGAGGCCCCCGGTCGTGCACGATGATGTGCCTTTGCTTCACCGCCCCACCCCGAACAGGAGCCGCCTCGTGACCACTGCCCCGGAGACCGTCGACATCCTCGCCGTGGCGCGTGACCAGGTCCTCGAGCGTGGTGTCGGGCTCAGCGAAGAGCAGATCCTCGAGGTCCTGCGGCTCGGCGACGATCACCTGACCGACCTGCTGGCCCTGGCCCACGAGGTCCGGATGCGCTGGTGCGGCCCCGAGGTCGAGGTCGAGGGCATCATCAGCCTCAAGACCGGCGGCTGCCCGGAGGACTGCCACTTCTGCTCGCAGTCGGGCCGCTTCCCGACGCCGGTGCGGTCGGCGTGGCTGGACATCCCCGGCCTGGTCAAGGCCGCCCGCCAGACCGCCGAGACCGGCGCGACCGAGTTCTGCATCGTCGCCGCCGTCCGCGGCCCCGACAAGCGGCTGCTCTCGCAGGTCCGCGAGGGGATCAAGGCCATCCGCGAGGACGGCAACGACATCCAGATCGCCTGCTCGCTCGGCATGCTCACCCAGGAGCAGGTCGACGAGCTCGTCGAGATGGGCGTGCACCGCTACAACCACAACCTGGAGACCGCGCGCTCGCATTTCGCGAACGTCGTCACCACGCACACGTGGGAAGAGCGCTGGGAGACCCTGCGCATGATCCGCGAGGCGGGCATGGAGGTCTGCTGCGGCGGCATCATCGGCATGGGGGAGAGCATCGAGCAGCGCGCCGAGTTCGCCGCGCAGCTGGCCGAGCTGAACCCGGACGAGTGCACGATGAACTTCCTCATCCCGCAGCCGGGTACGCCGTACGAGGGATACGAGGTCGTCGAGGGCAAGGACGCGCTGCGCACCGTGGCCGCGTTCCGGCTGGCGATGCCCCGCCCGCTGCTCCGCTTCTCCGGCGGCCGTGAGCTGACCTTCGGCGACCTGGGCACCAAGCAGGGGATGCTCGGCGGCATCAACGCGATCATCGTCGGCAACTACCTGACCAACCTCGGCCGCCCGGCCACGGCGGACCTGGCGATGCTCGACGAGCTGAAGATGCCGGTGAAGGCCATCAGTGACGTCCTCTGACCGACCGGCGTTCTGTGTCCACTGTGGACAGCCGTCCGACGGTGGCGCGGAACATCCCGCCTGCCACAACCCGAGAACGGCGCTCGAACCGCCGCGCTACTGCACGTACTGCGCGCGGCGGATGGTCGTCCAGATCACCCCGGTCGGCTGGACGGCCCGGTGCAGCCGTCACGGTGAACTCGCCGGCTGACTTCGCCCATTTCGTCCTCTGAATGCGGTGGTTGCACGCGCAACCACCGCATTCAGAGGACGAAACGCGGTGGAGGCGCGTGCGCTGGGGGCCTCATTGGTTACGCTCTGCACAAGCAGCACGAGGGAGGAGTCCGGGGTTGGGCGAGACGACCGGTAAACCGGCGCACCTGTCTTCCAGCGTGCCCGACCCCTGGTCGGTGCCCGTGCTGCCGAGGCCGCGCCGTCCGTACCCCAAGGTCGTCGTCAAGGCCGATCTGCTGCCGGCGGTCAGCGTCCTGTCCACGGCGGGGCTGCTCGGCTTCCCGCTGGCCTGGCTGTGGTCGAGGCTCGCGCCGCCCCAGCGGATGCGCGTGATCAACGACCGCGGCACCCTCGCCCCGCTGGAACTGGAAAGCTGGCACCGCTTCGACGACCTGGCCGTCTACGGTTTCCTCGCGCTCGGCGCCGGGCTGCTGATCGGCATCGTGACCTGGCTTCTTCGGGAGCGCCGCGGCCCGGTCGTGCTGATCGCCGCGACCGGCGGCGCGACCCTCGCGGGCTGGCTGGGGACGACGATGGGCGTCGCGTTCGCCAACTGCCGTTACGAGATCGCCGCGGCGCCCGCCGTCGGCGACGTCATCGCGAAGGCGCCGCAGATCGAATCCCCGTGGATCATGCTCGCCGCGCCGTTGATGACCACGCTGGCGTACACGTTGCTGACCGCGTGGAACGGACGGGAAGACCTGGGCCGCCGCCTCGGCTGACGAATTTCCTCTAGGGTGGGCGGCAACTTCTCTAGGGGGCCTTCTTGACCGACGACATCGAGGTTTCCCGGCACAACGCCGTCCGCTTCCCGGGTATCAGCCCGCGCGCCTACGAACACCCCGTCGACCGCGGCGCACTGGCCACGCTGCGCGCCGTTCCCGGGTTCGCTCAGGTCGTGAAGGCGGTTTCGGGCTTCTACGCCGAACGCGGGGAGCGGCTGATGGCGCTCGCGTCCGCGATCAGGGTCGGCCCGAAGCAGTATCCGGAACTGGACAAGCTGCGCAACGAATGCGCCGAAACGCTCGACCTCGACCGCGTGCCGAACCTGTTCGTCGCCCGCAGCCCCGAGGTCAACGCGCAGACGATCGGCATGGACGAGCCGTTCATCGTGCTCAACACCGCGGCCGTCGAGGCGATGGACCTCGCGTCGCTGCGGTTCGTGATCGGGCACGAGATGGGGCATGTGCTTTCCGGGCACGCGGTGTACCGCACGATCATGATCCGGCTGATCGGCCTGCAGATGTCGATGTCGTGGACGCCGGTGAGCGCGATCGGCATCCGCGTCGTCATCGCGGCGCTGCGCGAGTGGTATCGCAAGGCCGAACTGTCCTGCGACCGCGCCGGGCTGCTGTGCTCCCAGGACCCGACGGCGGCGCTGCGCTCGCAGATCCTGGTCGCGGGCGGGATCGACCCGTCGAAGATCGACATCCCGGCCTTCCTGCAGCAGGCGGCGGAATACGAGTCGGTCGAGGACATCCGGGACAGCTACCTGAAGCTGCGCTACGTCGAGACGATGTCGCACCCGCTGGCCGTCGTGCGCGCCGCGCAACTGCAGAAGTGGGCCGCGTCGGAGGAGTACCGGGGGATCCTGGCCGGCGAGTACCCGCGCCGCGACGAGGACGCGCCCTCGTCCAACTGGACCGACGACCTGAAGTCGGCCGCGAAGTCGTACAAGGATTCCTGGAACAGCTCGGCCGACCCGTTGACCAAGGTTTTCAGCGACGTCGGCGAGGCGGTGTCCGGGGCGGCGGGCAAGGTGTGGAGCAAGTTCGGGTCCGAGAAGGGGCCGGAGTCCGGTAAGTAGTGGGTCTCGTGAGTGGTAAGGACGGTTAGAACCGTCCTTACCACTCACGAGGTCCGCTCAGTTCAGGTTCGAGGGGCGCGTGAACTCGCCGAGTTCCCCCGGCGGCATCGGGACCGCGCCGAGCGTGCTGAGGAACCCGGCCTCCCGCGTCAGCAGCCGGCACGCGATCCGCAGCCGCCGCAGCGGGTTGGTCTCCTCCAGCAGACGCTGCCGGTCCTCCAGCGGGAGCAGGCAGTCCGCGGTGAGCCGGTACGCGAGTGCCGCGATGTCACCGTCGTCGGGCGGCGTCGTCCAGTCGTCGGCGTCCCAGGCGGATTCGCAGTAGCGCCGGTGCGCGGCCTTCGCGACGTCGGCGAGCCTGGTCACGGTGTCGCCGTGCACCGTGGCGACCTTGTCGTCGGGCACCCACTCGACCGAGCCGATCAGGTACGGCGCGGAAACGCGGTCGATCTCGAGCAGGCGGAACCGGCGCCGCGCGGTGGTGACGACGTCGAATCTGCCGTCCGGCAGCCGTTTCGCCTCGCGCAGCACCGTGCTGCAGCCGAACTCGTGGACGTGCTCCGGCCCGCTGACCTCCCTGACCATCGCCGAACGCAGGGCGACGACCCCGAACTCGCGGTCCGGGACGACCTCGCCGACGAGGTCGGCCATCAGCTGCCGGTACCGTGGTTCGAAGATGTGCAACGGAAGGTGTGTTCCGGGCAGCAGCACGGTCTGTAGCGGGAACAGCGGCAAGATCGCCTTCCCGGTGGACTCCTCGCTCGGCTCGGTCACCCGTTCAAGGTACGGGGACCGGGAGGACTTCGCAGGACGGTCACTTCCCGGTGGGCGGGCGGAAGACCGCGAACGGGTCGGTGATCTGCATCCCCTTGCCCGCGAAGGAGAAGAGTGCCGCCGGACGTCCGCCGCTGCGCCCGGGTGGGGCGGTGCGCCCGGTGGGGACGAGCAGCCCGCGCCGGGACAGCACCCGCTGCAGGTTCGTCGCGGACACCCGGTAACCGAGCGCAGCCGAATACAGGCCCCGCAACGCCGATACGGTGAACTCTTCCGGGGCGAGCGCGAAGCCGAGATTCGTGTAGCAGAGCTTCGAGCGCAGCCGGTCCCGCGCGCGCAGCACGATGGACTCGTGGTCGAACGCCGTCCGCGGCAGCTCGGAAACGTCGTGCCACTCGGTGTCTTCGGGGACCTCGGGGTCCACATCGGACGGTACGAGGCCGAGGAACGCCGTCGCGACCACGCGGGGTCCCGGCACCCGGTCCGGCGCGCTGAAGACCGCCAGTTGCTCCACATGCTTCAACTGGCGTACGTCGACCTTCTCCGCGAGCTGCCGCCGGATGGACGCCTCGACGTCTTCATCCGGGCGAAGCCTGCCGCCGGGAAGGGACCAGCGGCCCAGATGCGGATCGAGCGCGCGCCGCCACAGCAGGACCCGGAGTGTGTCGGAGCGCACTTGCAGGACCGCTCCCAAAACCTCGTGGGCGAGGGGGGTCTGGGTGTTAAGATGACTTCGCACGGTTTTCGATTGTAAGGCGAAAACCGGAGATCGGTCCAGGAGGGCCAGAACGATGACGAGCACCCTGCAGAACGACCTGACCCCGTACGGCGGAGTTGTCGCCGACGCCGCTTGGGCGGAGGAGGTGCGGAGTCTCGCTCGCAAGCGTGACGCCGTCCTGCTCGCGCACAACTACCAGGTCCCCGAGATCCAGGACATCGCCGACTTCACCGGCGACTCCCTCGCGCTCAGCCGCATCGCGGCGAGCAGCGACGCGTCCACCATCGTCTTCTGTGGCGTGCACTTCATGGCCGAGACGGCGAAGATCCTGGCGCCGGAGAAGACGGTCCTGATCCCGGACGCACGGGCGGGCTGCTCCCTCGCGGACTCGATCACCGGCGACCAGCTGCGTGCCTGGAAGGCCGAGCACCCGGGTGCGGTCGTCGTGTCGTACGTGAACACCACGGCCGAGGTCAAGGCGGAGACCGACATCTGCTGCACCTCGTCGAACGCCGTCGACGTGGTCGCCTCCATCCCCGCTGACCAGGAGGTTCTCTTCCTGCCGGACCAGTTCCTCGGCGCGCACGTCAAACGCGTGACCGGCCGGGAGAACATGCACATCTGGGCCGGGGAGTGCCACGTGCACGCCGGGATCAACGGCGCCGAACTGGCCGAGCGTGCCTCGGAGAACCCGGACGCCGACCTGTTCATCCACCCGGAATGCGGCTGCGCGACCTCGGCGCTGTACCTCGCCGGCGAGGGCGCCGTCGCCCCCGAGCGGGTCAAGATCCTCTCGACCGGCGACATGGTCCACGCCGCCCGCGACACCAAGGCGAAGTCGGTGCTCGTGGCCACCGAGATCGGGATGATCCACCAGCTGCGGAAGGCCGCGCCGGAGATCGACTTCCGCGCGGTGAACGACCGGGCCTCCTGCCGGTACATGAAGATGATCACGCCGGCGGCCCTGCTGCGGTCGCTGCGCGAGGGAGCCGACGAAGTCCACGTCGACGCCGAGACCGCCGCCCGTGCCCGCGCTTCCGTGCAGCGCATGATCGAGATCGGGCAGCCTGGCGGCGGAGAATGACCGACTCGGTTACCGCTCTTCAGGCGAAAACCCACCCGGTCTGGGAGGCCGCCGCCGATCTCGTGGTGATCGGCAGCGGCGTGGCCGGGCTGACCGCGGCGCTGCGCGCACAGGAGCTCGGCCTGCACGTCCTGGTGGTCACCAAGGCCGCGGTCTCCGACGGGAACACCCGCTGGGCGCAGGGCGGGGTCGCGGTCGTGCTGGAGAACGAGCACGAGCGAGGCGACTCGGTCGGCAAGCACGCCGCGGACACGCTCACCGCCGGTGCCGGGCTCTGCGACGAGGACGCCGTGCGGTCGATCATCGCCGGTGGCCCCGCCGCGGTGGCCAGGCTGCGCGCCGAGGGCGCTCGTTTCGACCCGGCGGCCGAAGGACGGCCCGAGCTCGCCCGGACGCGGGAAGGCGGGCACAGCGCGTTCCGCGTCATCCACGCCGGTGGCGACGCGACCGGCGCGGAGGTCGAGCGGACGCTGGTCGCGACGGCCGGTGACCGGCGGATCCCGGTACTGGAGCACCACATCGCCGTCGATGCGATCCGCACGCCCGCGGGCGAGGTCGCCGGCGTGACCGTCCTGGACCGCAACGGCGTGCCCGGGGCAGTCCGGGCGCCGGCGGTGCTGCTGGCCAGCGGCGGGCTGGGGCAGCTCTACCAGGCGACGTCGAATCCGGAGATCGCCACGGGGGACGGGCTGGCGCTCGCGTTGCGCGCGGGGGCGCAGGTCGCGGACGTCGAGTTCGTCCAGTTCCACCCGACGGTCCTGTTCACGCCCGGCGCGCGCGGCCGTCTCCCGCTGGTCACCGAGGCGGTGCGGGGCGAGGGCGCGACGTTGCACGACGCGACGGGCGCTTCGGTGATGCGGGGAGTCCATCCGCTCGGCGATCTCGCGCCACGGGACGTCGTGTCGGCGGCGATCACGCGCCGGATGGTGCAGGCACCCGGCGGTATCGACGACCACGTTTTCCTTGACGCGACTGGGATCTCCGGGTTCGCCAAGCGGTTCCCGACCGTGCACGCGGCGTGCGCGGCGATCGGATTGGACCCGGCGAAGGAGCCGATCCCGGTCACGCCCGCGGCGCATTTCGCCTGCGGTGGTGTCGTGACCACTGTGGACGGACGCTCCGGCGTCCGCGGTCTCTACGCGGCGGGCGAGGTCGCCAGGACCGGTCTGCACGGCGCGAATCGGCTGGCCTCCAACAGTTTGCTCGAAGGACTGGTCGTCGGGCAGCGGGTGGCGGAAGCGGTCGCCATCGATCTCGCCGCCGGCTTGCTGGCCGACCCGCGCCGCGGCGTGCACATGCCTCCGGCGAAGGTCGCGGTGGCCGATCGTGACGCGTTGCAGCGGGCGATGAGCCGGTACGCCGCCATCGGCCGGGACGCGGAAGGTCTTTCGGTCGTGGGTTCGGTGCTGGATCTCTCGGTCATCGAAAGTCCTTTGTGGACTCCGCAGGTCGTGGAGGACGCGGCGCTCACCTTGGTGGCGGAGGCACTGGTCGCGGCGGCGGCGCGCCGGACGGAGTCCCGCGGCTGCCACGTGCGGACCGATTTCCCCGAACGCGACGACAACGTCTGGCAACGCGGCCAGCTCATCCGGCTCAGTCCGTCGGGGCAGCCGGTACTGGCCGATCCGATCGCTTTGGAGGGTGTGGCATGAGCGAATTCTCCCCGTGGGTCACCAAGGCGCTGGCCGATCACGGTCTCGACGTCGCCGATGTGCACCGTGTCGTCACGACGGCGCTGGCCGAGGATCTGCGGTACGGGCCCGACGCGACGACGAACGCCACCGTGCCCGAATCCGCCCGCGCGCTGGCCGAGCTCACGCCGAGGACGGCCGGTGTGGTCGCCGGGATCCCGGTGGCGCTGGCGGTGTTCGACGTCGTGCTCGGCTCGGGCCTGGAGATCCTGGCCGCCCGTGACGACGGCGACCGGCTGACCGCCGGCGAGCCCGCGCTGGTGCTCCGCGGCCCGGTGCGCGGTCTGCTCACCGCCGAACGCACCGCGCTGAACCTGCTCTGTCACCTGTCCGGTATCGCCACCGCGACCGCCGCCTGGGTGAGCGCCCTGGAGGGAACGGGTTGCCGGGTCAGGGATTCCCGCAAGACACTGCCCGGGCTGCGGTTGCTGGAGAAGTACGCCGTGCGGGCGGGCGGCGGGGTGAACCACCGGCTCGGGCTCGGCGACGCGGTGCTGATCAAGGACAACCACGTGGTCGCCGCCGGTTCGGTGACCGCCGCGCTCACGGCCGCGCGCGAGCACGCGCCGGAACTGCACTGCGAGGTCGAGGTCGACGACCTGGCCCAGCTGGAGGAGGCGCTCGCCGCGGGCGCCGACGAGGTGCTGCTGGACAACTTCACCCCCGACGAATGCGCGAAAGCCGTCGACCGGCGAGACGAGGTTTCGCCGAAGACGAGGCTGGAATCCTCGGGCGGCCTGCGGCTGGACGTCGCGCGGGCGTACGCGGAGTCCGGTGTGGATTTCCTCGCCGTCGGAGCGCTCACGCATTCCTCGCCCGCGCTGGACCTCGGGATGGACCTCCGCTGACCTCCGGCACTAGAATTCCCTTGTGTGACAAGGGAATTCTGGAGGAATGGTGGGCTTTGCCGGTAAAAGTGCCGTCGCGGGATGCGTGGCTTTCATGGCATCGCTCGGCATCGGAGTCCCGTCGACGGCGGTCGCCGAGCAGTGCGCGAACCCGACGGGCACCTACACCGCGGCGGTCCCGTGGGGACAGCGGCTGATCGATCCCGTGCGGATCTGGCCGCTGTCCCGCGGCACCGGCCAGCTGGTCGCGGTGATCGGCACCGGGGTCGACGGCGGCAACGGGCAGTTCGCGCCCGGTCAGCTCCTCGGCGGCCAGGGCACCCAGGCCGACGACTGCGACGGCCGGGGCACCATCGCCGCCGGGATCGTCGGCGCGCAACCGGATCCGTCCACCACGTTCACCGGTATCGCGCCCGGCGCCAAGATCCTGCCGATCCGCTACACCCAGGTGAACGGCGGCGGTGACCCCGGGCAGCTCGCGTCCGCCATCGAAACCGCGCTGAACCGCGGCGCCGGGATCATTCTGATCGCCGTCCCGGCCGCTTCCGACAGCCCCGCGCTGGCCGGTGCCGTCTCGCGTGCCAGGGAGAAAGGCGCGCTGATCGTCTCTCCCGCCGCGGGATCGCAGCAGGGCCAGACTTCCTACCCGACCGCGACACCGGGCGTGCTCGCCGTGGGATCGACCAATCAGGCCGGTGAGGCGGTGCAGTCGGAAGCCGGTTCCTACGTGGGGATCTCCGCGCCCGGCGCCGAACTGGTCAGCACGTCCGCGGGCGCGGGCGGGACCGTGGCGCACCGGTGGCCGGTGAGCGATCCGAGCCTGGCCGCCGCGCACGTGGCGGGTGTCGCCGCGCTCGTGCGCGCGTATCACCCGGAGCTGTCGCCGGAGCAGGTCGTCACGCGGCTGACGCTGACCGCGCACCGCGGCCCGAGCGGCGGGCACGATCCCCGGCGGGGCTGGGGCGCGATCGACGCCTACGCCGCCGTTTCCGCCTCGATCCCGGCCGGTACACCCGGTCCTGGAGGGCCGCCGAGTACCGGCCCGGACACCTTCGTCGTCCCCGCCGCCGCGCCCGCGCGGGCCAACGCGGACAAGGTTTCCGGTGTGCTCGCCATTTCCGGGGTGGCCGCGGCCATCGCGGCGGGCGTGGTGGTGGCCGCGGTCCGGCGGGGCAGGCGCCGGGGTTGGAAACCTTCGCGATTCCGTGCCTCGTGAGCGGCAGCGGTGTACTGGGGGACACCGCCGCCACTCACGAGGTCTTTTCGCGACCCCTGGGGTTTAGGGGACGGATGCGCAGGCCGTCGAGCCCACGATGGCCACGCCGTCGCCGGCACGGGAGACGTGCACGTTGAAGTCGGCGCCGTCGCGGCTGAACTGCGCGATCAGCTCACGCGGGTTGCTGCGGTCGCGTGAGCGCCAGCCCTGGCTTTCCAGCATCGGCAGGACGACGTCGACGAGTTTGCGGATCGCGTCGGTCGCGTCGTCCACCCGGAGGCCGTACTGCCAGCAGAGCAACCGGCCCGGCTGGGTCGGGTCGCAATCCAGCTCGCCTTCCACGGTGCGCTCCGCGGCGGAGCCGAAGGTGCCCGCGACACCGTCGATGACCGCCGTCAGGTCCTCGGCCAGCGGGTCGAGCTCGGTGTTCCTGGTGATCATGACCAACCCCTCACAAGCCTCGTCCGACGCCTTCGATGACCATCTCGCGCAGCGAGCCACCGGTGAAGCCCTCGTGCGTGACCGCTCCGCCCGTGATCACACCGTAGATGTTGTTCCACGAATCGGAACCCGGCTTGAGCACACCGCTGTGGGACTCGAAGCCCCACTGCAGATCGCCGTTCGCGTCGCGGCCGGTTTCCAGTTCGACGACGCCGGGGAAGCGGTCGGGGTCCGCTCCGTGCCCGGCGCCGAGCCATTCGAAGAGCCCCGCGTTGCCCTGTGCCACCACGATCGGGTCGAAGGGGGCCGTCATGGAGTACCGCTGCACACCGGCCTGGCTGGCCGGGAGGTCGTCCGGGCTCCAGATCCCGTGTCCCATCCCCGCGGACTCGACGTGCAGCACCTGGTCGGCCCTGAGCCCGAGCTGCTCGGCGAGCCCCACGGTCGCACCGCCGTAGCTGTGCCCGACCGCCGTGACCACGACGCCCGGCCCGGCGTGGCTGTCGATCTGGCCGCGCAGTTCGTCGCCGAACGCCTTGAGATCGGGCGCCATCGTCTGCGCGTAGTGCGCGGCCGGCCCTTCGGTGACGACGTTCTGCGGGAAGACTCCGTCGGCCCAGACCACCATCGCGGTCCGTCCGGTGGCGTCCGCGGCGACCAGGCTCTTGCCGAGGTCGGCGTAGCTCTGGAAGTTGTCGAACGAGGTGTTGACGCCGGGGACGAACAACCCGACGTTGCGCGTGCCCGGCTCGATGCGGCCGACCAGTTCGACGATGCGCCCGTTGCCAGACGGGTCGAACCGCAGGATCTGCCGGTCGTTGGCGAGGATGTCCTCGTACAGCGCGATCCGGGTGCGGGCGCTCGCGATGTCGTCGGCTTTTCCGCCGTGTGCAAGGAGGTTCGCGAGCCGTTCGCGTTCGGCGGTCAGCGCGTCGGTGACCTTCGTGCGGTTTTCGGCGATCGCGGTGGCCCACGAGCCGGTGTCGGCCGCGCCGCCGACGCCGGACGGATTCCCGGCCTTGGGCAACGGGTTCTCCGGCATCAGCGACCGGTACGCGGCGGCGATCTGGACGTCGGTGCGCCGGTAGCCGCCACCCGCTGAGGTGAGGCCTTGGTGGATCACCGTCGCCTTGGTGATCTGGCCGTCGAGTTTGCCGGCGACGTCCTTGATCGTCTTGGTGTACGTCGCCGAAGCCGCGCTGGAAGCCGAAACCTGGCCGAACGCGGTGGCCGGGACGTTCTCACCCGCCAGCGCGGTCTGCGCGGTCTTGAGCACACCGGCGCGCTGTTCGAGTTCGGCCGCCGCCGCTTCGAGCCTGGCGGGGGCGACTCGGTAACCGCCCGCACTGGATGCCATCACCGAGCCGCCTCTCCTGTTCGGGAAAAAATCAGTACTGTTCGGGTTCTTCGCCGAGCACGGCGGGAGCGACCGGGGACGACTGACCCCAGACGTTCTCGGTCTCCACGAGCCACGGCGGGATACGCCGTCCGGAACCCATGTCGCCGCCCGCGCCCATGCCCATCGGCATCATGGGCATCATCGGCATCGCGCCCTTGGCCGCCGCCGCGCCCGCGGCACCGGCCGCTCCGCCCGCCAGGCCGCTCATCGCGCTGCCCGAGCCACCGTCGCCCGCCAGGCCGGAGAACGCGGCCGGGACCTCACCTGGACCGGAGACTCCGCCGCCGCCCGCGCCGATCGCACCGCCGTCCAGCGACGGCGCTCCGCCACCGCCGATCGGGATGCCGCCGCCGGCGCCGCCCGCGGTCGCGCCCGCCGCACCGGCGCCTCCGCCCGCGGGTTCGCCGTTCTTGTCCTTGCCGTCGTTCTTGCCGCTGGCCCACGGGGGCACCCGCGGCATGATCGAACCGAACCGGCCGAACGCGGCGGCCGAGGCCGCGGCGAGACCGGCGGTGAACATGTCGCCGAACAGCGGATTCGACTTGGGGACCTGACCCGGCTGCCCGGTGGTGGGCGGCGTGGAGCCGTCCGAGGGCAGCGGGTGTGTGTTGTCGCCGGGAACCAGCCCGACGCCGGGCGTTCCGCCGATGTTGTTGCCGACCGAGCCACCCGGGGCGGTGCCGCCACCGGTGACCGGCGGCGGGGTGACGGCGTTCGGCGAGGCCGGAATGGACTCCTCCACGGAGGAGTACTCACCCGCGAGCTGGGTCATCACCACGATCGCCTTGCTGTGCGCCGCGCTGGCCGCGCCCGCGGCCTGCTGCTGCGCTTCGACGTTCGCGATGGCCTGCTGCCGCTGCTGGGCGGCGCTGATGATCGTCGACGGCGACGAATCCGGGGGCAGGAGCGGAGGATTGACGGCCAGCGCGAGGTCGGCGGGGGAGACGTCGGGCACCGCGACCGGCGGCGGCATCTCCTTCTTGGCCTTCACCAGCGCGTCCGCCGCGTCCTCGAGGAGGTTGTTCATCGCGTGCGCGGTCTGGGCGACCTTGCGGATTCCGCCGACGAGGTCGCTGATCATCGTGTGGTACTTGTCCGCGGCGCCACCGGTCCAGTTGCCGGAGAAGTCCTTCAGCTCGCCGGTCAGGTTCTCGGCCTGTTCGAACAGCCCGGTGCCGGTGGACTGCCATTTGTGGGCCGCGTGACGCGCCGTGTTGGGGTCGCCTGCCTGCAGCATCGCGTAGAGCTGCTGGTGCGAGTACGCGGCGAAGTTCGTGTGCGCGGTCTCGGTCATCCCTTGTTCCCCCCGCCGTTCGAGCCGCTGTTACCGCCCAGCACGCCCCCGAGGACGTTGAGCAACGGATCGAGCAGCCCGGTCTGCTGGCTCGAGTGGTGCATGTCGCCCGCCACCGAGTCGTCCGCCGCCGCGTAGCCGTCGGCGACGGTCGTCGTGACGTCCTGCGCGAAGGTGATCGCGCCCTTGACCTGGTCCAGCAGGCCCTGCATCTCGGCGACGGCCGCCTGGTGCGCCTTGTTGAGTGAGCCCGCCTCCCCGAACTCGCCGAACAGCAGCGGCTGCTCGCCGAGGGTCAGCAGGAAGTCGTTCGGCTTGGACATCGCGTGGATCTGGGTCTCCAGTTCCCGCACGAAGTCCTTCAGTGATTCCAGATGGACGTAGTACGACTGGTCTTGCATTGATCCCGGCTCTCTCGTGAACGGCCACGCCGACAAGGGGGACGACTACGCGCAAAGCCGGCCGGCCGGTGCCGAGGGGGGTGAAAGCACCGGCCGGCCGACGGATGGGGATCAGCCGGCGAACAGGCCCTGGTTACGGTTCTCCAGGCTGTGCTGGAGATCGTGGGCGTCGCCGACCTTGCCACCGAACTGCGCGATGATCGCCACGATGTCCGCGGTGGCCTGGCGCAGGCGGGTTTCAGACGCACGGGCGGCCTCACCGGCGGAGCTGCCGGAGGCGTACCAGGTCTGGGTGATCGGCTGCAGGTTCGTGTGCAGCTGTTCGAGCTGGGACGTGAGCGCCTTGGCCTTGGCGGCCAGCGAGGCCGAGCTGTGCTGCAGCGCGGCGAAGTTGATTTCGACGACGTCAGCCATGATTGGTGGTCCTCTCGCGGATCAGGGGTTCAGCCGGTGGATCACGGTCTGGTCGACGACTCCGCTGACCCCGGTGAGGCTTTCCCGGACCTGCTCGTCACCCGAGTTGTAGTTCCGGTTGCTCTCGTGCACGAGGCGCGACATCGTGTTGAGCTCGTTCACGGCGATGGTCATCTTCTCCTGCAGACGACGCTGCAGGTCCCAGAACGCGATCGCCTGGTCACCCTTGTAGTTGTGCAGGGTCTGGGTCAGCTCGCTCTCCAAGCTGGCCATCGTGGTCTTGGCGTTCGACGCGGTCTCCTCGAACCCCTGGACGGCGCGCGCCATCGCAGCTGCGTCTGCCTGATATCCCGTACCGGTCATTGATGGGCCACCTCCTCTCATCTCGCTGGAAATCCCGGTGAGCACCAGGGGACGCCCTGTCTGCTCTTGTGAAGGACACGCTAGAAAAGAGGTGAGTGCGGTCAAACGGCACAACTGCCGGTCGCACTGACGGCACTATTACCCACAGGTCGGTGGTAGGGCCTTCCCCACCCCCGATCAGGGGGAGCGCTCCAGTGTCCGGATCGGAGCTTCCCGGCACGCTCGATCCCATGGTGGACAGGGGAACCAGGGTTGTTCTGCATCGACCGTTGATGATCTTGGCGGCGGCGATGGCGGTACTCGGGGTCATCGCGCTCGGCGGTCTCGTTTTCGACGACCGCAGCCTCGTCAACGCGCCCATTTGGCTCAAACCGCTCAAGTTCACGATTTCCGTGGGACTCTACGCGGTGACGCTGGCCTGGCTGATCGGGCAGCTGACCCGGGGTAAGCGGCTCGGCTGGTGGCTCGGGACGGTGTTCGCCGCCGGGCTCGGCCTGGACATGGCGTTGCTGTTCTGGCAGATCGCCATCCGCGGCCGGACACTCCACTTCAACCGGGAGACACCCGCCGACCAGTGGATCAACAACATGGTCGCGAACGGCGCCTTCACCGGCTGGGGAGCGACGGCGGCCATCGCGCTTCTCCTGCTGTTCCAACGTCTTCCCGACCGGGCGATGAACTCCGCGTTACGCGCGGGTGCCGCATTGTCGGTCGCCGGAATCGGGGTCGCGTTGCTGATGTTCGGGCCGAACGAGCAGCAAATGGCCCAGTTCCGCGCCGGCGAACGGCCGTCGATCCTCGGCGCCCACGCGGTCGGTGTACCCGACGGCGGCCCGGGATTGCCGGTGCTGGGATGGAGCACCGTGGGCGGGGACATGCGGATCCCGCACTTCTTCGGCATCCACGCGATCCAGGTGCTGCCACTGGTCGCCTTCGGGCTGCTCAAGCTCGCCCGGCGGTATCCGGTGCTCGAATCGGAATTCGTGCGGCGGAATCTGGTGCGGACCGCTTCGGCGGGCTTCGCGGGGGTGCTCGTGCTGCTCACCTGGCAGGCTCAGCGAGGACAGTCCATCGTGCACCCTGATTTCTGGACGCTGGTCGCGGGTGCGGGAATCATCGCCGTCGTGGCCGCCGGTTCGGCACTTTCGCTTCGGGCTTCGCGGCCGATGCATCACTTGACGTGAGCCTAGGCGAAAAGGGACCGTTCGGGGTGAACGGTCCCTTTTCCCTTTCGGCTCAGACTCCCGCGGTGGCGCGGATCCAGTCGCGGCTCGCCGCGACGCTGGCGTAGTTCTGGGTGCCCTGCGGGTTCGTGCCGGAGTTGCTGCCGGTCGAGCAGACACCGACCTGGACGCCGTTCGCAAGCTGCGGGCCGCCCGAGTCGCCGTGCCAGGCCGAACCGTTGACGCCGACGCTGGCGATGGCCTGGCCGCCGTACGCGTCACTGCTGGTGCCGGTGATGCGGACGTCGGCCGTCTTCAGGACGCTCGAAGGCGGGTTGTTGCCCTGCGTGCGGCCCCAGCCGTAGATCTGGTTGGTGGTGCCGTTGGCCGGGTTCGCGGTGCCGAGCTTCATGTACGTCGTGTTGACCGCGGTCGTGAGGTGCAGGAGGGCGATGTCGCCGCTCGGGGCGGCCTTCTGCTGGTCGACGTCGGCCTCGGTGCCCTGGTTCAGGTTGACCTTGCCGACCTTGACGTGCATGCCGGGTTCGTTGAGGCAGTGCTTCGCGGTGAGGACCCACTGCGGAGCGATGATCGTGCCGGAGCAGTTGAAACCGCCGAACGCGGTGGCGTCGTCCCAGTAGATCTGGGCGCCCCACGGTGCGGAACTCACGGTGCCGCCGCCGATGATGTCCTGGCCCGCGTTCGCGGTGGGGGTGGCGGCAAGGGGCAGCGCCGCGGCGGCACCGGCCACCGCTGCGATGATTTTGGACATACGCATGAATACGCCCTTCGGCCTGCGTCGGGGATTCAGTATCGAGTTGAAACGGTCTCACCAAGTTAGGTGGCGGTAAGGGTTTTGGTAACCTGCCGAAGTCGGTAGACGATTGGTCCGTCCTGTGCGAATTCCGGAATGGGATCGATGCTGCCCTTTGCCGTGGACGTCCGTTGTATCCGGTTCGCTGGCTGTGGCTTGCCTGCCGGCGTCTAGGGTGTTCGCGTGACGACAGTTATCGTGCTCAACGGCGGCTCCAGTTCGGGTAAGTCGGGGATCGCCAGGTGCCTGCAAGCGGTGTTGCCGGAACCCTGGCTCACCCTCGGCGTGGACACCTTGATCGACGCCATGCCGTCCACTGTGGACGACGGGATCGACTTCGCGGCGGACGGTGGAGTGAGTGTCGGCTCCGGTTTCCGGCGGCTCGAGAACGCGTGGATGGCCGGTGTCGCGGCGATGGTCCGGGCCGGGGCCCGGGTCATCATCGACGACGCGTTCCTCGGTGGGGCCGCGTCGCAGCAGCGGTGGCGTGCCGCACTGGACGGACTCGAGGTGCTGTGGGTCGGGGTCCGGTGCGACGGCGTCGTGGCCGCCGGGAGGGAGACGGCGCGTGGGGACAGGGTCGCGGGGATGGCGGAGGCACAGGCCGAAATCGTGCATCGAGGTGTGGTTTACGACCTCGAAGTGGACACGGGGGTGAACGAAGCCTTGGCCTGCGCGCGGGAGATCGCCGCACGGGTGGAATGAGTTCGCTGGGTGGGCTGGAGACGAGTGGTGCCCTGTGGTCACGACGATGAGGGCCGGCTCTGACGTGGAGGTGGCGCTCCGGGCTGTAAACGCCGCGTGTGAGGTGATCCGGCGTGCTTACGGTGGCGCGGTCGAGCGATTAGGGAAGGGCGGCGGAGATTTCGCCACCGGGGTGGATCTCGCCGCGGAGGGCGTGATCCGGAGGAGTTTGCGGAAAGCGTATCCGCGCGATGTGATCCTCGGTGAAGAGTACGGCGCGGACGAGGGGGACGGGGCCCGGACCTGGCTGGTCGACCCGTTGTGTGGGACGTTGAACTACGCGGCGCATACCCCACTGGTGGCGGTGAACATCGCCCTGCGTGTCGGGAACGACGTGACCGTGGCGGTGTCGGCGGATCCCTTGTCCGGCGAGGTGTTCTGGGCAGGCGACGGTGGAGCCGTCCTGCGCCGCGACGGCCGCGACGAGCCTCTGACGCCCGCGGCGGGCGATGGACTCGTGGACGTCAATCTCGACCCGCCGTTCCCCAACGCGGCCTCCTTCCGCGCGGTCCGGATGCTGTCGGACGACGCCTTTACCGGACGCTTCCGTCCCCGCGTCTTGTCCACGACGCTGGCGTTGGCCTGGGTCGCGGCCGGACGGCGGGCCGCCTACGTCACCGATGGGCACTTGCGGGACAGCGTGCACTTCACCAGCGGTATCGCGTTATGCCAAGCCGCCGGCTGTGTGGTGACCAACCTTGCCGGGCAAGCGGTCCACACCGGCATCCAAGGATTGGTCGTGGCCGCTGATCCGGCGACACACCAAGACTTGATCGACCTCGTGGCACGCCACCGTGACGACTGAACAAACCGGCCATGATCGAAGCGCGGGTCCGGCGGGGATGAGCGTGCATCGTGAGTCAGGACACGGCGAGTTTACCTTGCTCGCGAACGAGATAGGGGGCCTTACGCGAACGCAGGGGCCCCCTTTGGACCTGACCCGGCTCGAACGGGCAGCCTCCCTCTCCGCTGCGGACACACCCTTACCGTGTAGGCACGCCTAGGGCAGCTTCGCATTGAGGATATGCGGCTGCCTCAGCTCAGGTGAACACGTTTCGCATCGTTGCGCGGTATGCCGAGCCGCCCTTTGTGAACGTCCGGCTGCCGATGGAATTGCGATTCCTCGATGTGTCCATCGTGCCTTGGTACGGGGATGTCGGGCGAGTCCGGACTTCGGACCGGGGCACTGGTGTCATGGTCGTCCCGGTATCACCAGGGATCAGATCGGCGAGTGGCGAAGGGCTCCTGCAGTACCCACAGGGTAGGCAGGGACGACAGGGAGGCCTTCACGGCCAAGTGAACGCTGCGTGGGTGATTCGGACTCGTGAGTTGTCAGTCGCCGGAAGGGGGCATGTCGCCTTTCTCGCTCTGCCCGGGGAGTGGGCGGCCTTAATCCTGCTGGCGTAGTCGCGAAAGGCGTGGTCTATAGCCCGCACACGGCCCTCAGAAGGGTGAGGTGTCTTCTGGTTGGGGGCGTGGGTCGTGGAGTGGTTCGGGTGTTGCGGTGTAGGTGTGGCCGGTGGGGGTGGTGATGGTCATGCCGCCGTTGCCGGTGGGTTCCGCGGCCCAGCCGGGTTCTTCTTTGAGGAGGTTGTGGATCTTGCAGGCGGCGTGGCAGTTGTGGTGATCGGTGGTGCCGTGGCGGGCCCAGGTGGTGATGTGGTCGATCTCGGAGAACTCCGCCGGGCGGTGGCAGCCAGGGTGGGTACATTCCCGATCCCGGGCTCTGATCAGGCGGGCGAGTGAGGCCGGGGACCGGTAGGTGCCGGGACTGGCTTCGAGAAGTTGCCCGGTAGTGGGGTCGGTGATCAGCCGGGACCACGTCGAGCCGGGGTCGGCGGCGATCTCTCGCACGAGCCAGCCAGGAATGGGTCCGTAGCCGGCGAGGGTGGCGGGATCTTCCCGGGCGCCGGTCAGGGTCAGCAAGTCGACATAGACATGGACATGCGCCCGCGGTGTCCCGTGGCCGTCCTCGGCCAGCAGTCGTTCGGCGAAGATGTCCGCCCGGTGCTGGTCGAGGGTGCGGGATGTGTCGGCCTTGCGGCGTTTCTTGGCGGCGTGGCTCAGGGACGCGTAGATCGAACTGGCGACCTCGGCGGGGAGCCAGCCCGACAGCTTCGACATGGTCTCGTCCTCGTGTTCCAGCGACACATGCCGTAACGCGCGTTTGGCCGCGGCGCGTTCCCGGTAGCCGCCGGGATCGAACTTCTGCACCGCGTGATCCACCGATTTCCGGATCGCCCCCGGATCACGCCCGGCGAGACGCTTCGCCATCCAGGCGTCCACCCGCGCGGCGACCTCATCGGACACCTCGCGGGTCAGCTGGGACACTTTCGACGCCTTGTACAGATCGATATCACCGTTCTCCAGCGCCGCCAACGTGTTCGGCAACCGGGCCACCAGGGCGGACGAGGTTTCGACCAGCAGATACGCCTGATTACGGGAGACCGAGAACGCCAACGCGACCTCCTCGGTCACCGATCTTCGCGACCCACCCACCCCGGCGAACCCCGCTATCGAACGCACCTGCCGCCCCTGCGCCTGCCGGAGCACGACTTCCTCGTCGTAAGCGGCATCCAGAAGACGAGCGGCTTTCGGATTAAAAGCAAGAGATGTGATCATGACCAAGATTATACTCGAACAGGAGTTCGATCGCCACTGGCTCGGCGGGTTGCAGTCAACTGCGTGAGATTTCCTTGGAGGATAAGGAAATGTGGCACGACAGGGCCGGTAGCGGGAGTGGGTTCACCAAAGATTCCTGGCGCATTATCGGCTGTCCGAAAGGGGGCTATTTCAGGTCGGCACGTCCCGGTTTGGGTGCTACGCTGTCCTCCTTTGCTGCGAGCGTCCAATGCTGAACTGCGCATCTCCGGTTCCTCGATAAAAGCAGAAAGCCAAAGGGGGTCACCTCACGACCGGAACAGCGTCCGAAACAGCACGAACGAGTTCCTCGACACCCTGCCCCCACCGGGAAACGATGACGAGATCACGATCGGGATCGATCCACAACAAGTGCTGATCCGCGCTGCCACGCGCGAACCGGCCGGTCGGCGGCGCGGACGGGAACCCGTTGAGCCACCAGAGATAGCCATAGTCGGGGTTCCGGGGACAGGGCGTCCAACTGCGCTCGATCCAGCTCTTGCTGAGCAACCCGTTGTGGAGAAAGAGCAGCCCGAGCAGGGAGAGGTCGGCGGCGGAGATCCAGAGCCCGCCTCCCCAGTGGGCGCCACCGCTGACCACCGGGACGGTCTCGCCGTCGATGGTGGTCGGCGAGTTCCGGTAGCCGTGCCAGGACCACGTGCCGGACGCGCCGAGCGGGCCGAGGACGTGTTCGTCCAGCACCGAAGGCAGTGCCCGGCCGAAAAGGTGGGTGAGGGCCAGGCAAAGGAGGTTGACCCGAACGTCGTTGTACTCCCAGGCCGAGCCCGGCGTGCCGTCCCGGCGAGGGCCGTCCAGCCAGGACGGTTTGCCCCAGAGGTACCCGTCCCATTCGCTGATCTGCTGCAACAGGTGATGCCAGGTGACCGAGGTCCCGGCCAGCTCCGGCAGGTCGAGAGTGTCCGCCACGGGCCGGTGCGGGTCGGGGAGCAGGCCCCGGTCGAACGCGACCCCGGCGACGATCGACACGACGCTTTTCGTGACGCTGAAAGCCATTTCCGGCGTATCGGGATCACCCCGCTGGTTCCGGACGCCGGCCGCAGCGGCCCCAGCACCTCACGGTGGGAACGTTCCTTCACTTGGCTCGCCAGGTACGCGCTCATGTCCTCGATGCCCGGCGTGACGCGCTCGGCCTGTGCCGCCACGGCGGCCTGAACAGCGGACAGATCCAGTGCCTAGTCCTCCACAGGCTTCGTCCAGGCAACCTGAACGAGCCCGGTCCCATGCCGCCGCGACACCAGCACGCCCCGTCCCGCGGGCTGAGGCCCGGGCTTCACGTCCCCGAGCAGTGCCCCTTCGTCCCGCGACCCGGACATCACGAGGCCAGGGGAGCCCAGCTCCCGGATCCGTTGCAGCACAGGTTCGAACAGGGAACGCCCGGCACCGCCGCTCCCGCGCGCGATGACGAGGTGGAGCCCGATGTCCCGCGCCTGGGGCAGGAATTCCAGCAGCGGCTGCAACGGGTTCCGGCCGACGGTCGCGACCATTTCGTAGTCGTCGACGAGCACGAACAGCTCCGGCCCTCGCCACCACGACCGGTTCCGCAGCTGGTCCGGCGTGACGTCCGCGCCGGGGAGCCGGTTCCGCATGGCCTGCTGGCATTGGTCGATCAGCCCGGTCAGCACGGTTTCGGAACCCGCGTAGCCGAGCAGATGCGAATCCGGCACCGCGCCCAGCATCCCCCGCCGATAGTCGGCGACGACGATCGCGGCTTCTTCCGCCGAATACTTCGACACGATGCCTTGCGCGATGGCGCGAAGGAGCGAGCTCTTGCCGGATTCCACGTCACCGAAGGCCAGGAAATGCGGTTCGGTGGCGAAGTCGAGGTGCACCGGCCGCAGATTCGATTCCGCGATACCGAGCGTGACCTGCTTGCGCGGACCGGCTTCCAGCGAGTCCAGCGGCACTTCGGCGGGCAGCAGACGGACGGCGGGCGCGGGATTCCCCTTCCAGGCGGCGGAAATCCGGCGGTTCAGGTCCAGGCCACCGGCGCCGACGGTGTCCGGGCGCTGGTCCGAGTCGATACGCGGGAGCGCCGCGAGGAAGTGCAGCTTGTCGGCGGTCAGCCCTCGGCCCGGCCGGTCCGCCGGGACGTTCTGCGCGATCTTGCGGTCGATGAGCGAGTCCGCCGGTTCACCGAGCCGCAGTTCGAACTTGGTGCCGATGGCGTCGCGCAGCGTCGCCCGCATGCCCATCCACTGGTTGATCGAGACGACGACGTGGATGCCGAAACCGAGCCCGCGCGAGGCCAGGCTGGTGATCTGTTCCTCCAGCTGTTCGTATTCCTGGCGGATCGTGGTCCAGTTGTCCACGAACAGGAAGACGTCGCCGAACTCGCGGCCTTCCGTGCTCTCCCGGAACTCCGAACGCCGCTGGCGGAACGCCGTGATCGACTCGATCCCGTTGGCGGAGAAGAACTCCTCGCGCTGTTCGAGCAGGGTCGTCAGTTCCGCCACCACCCGGCGGCAGCGCTGGGCGTCGCGCCGGGTCGCGTAGCCGGACACGTGGGGCAGCCCGGCGATCGGCGCCAGCGCGCCACCGCCCATGTCCAGCACGAACAGCTGGACCTCTTCCGGCGTGTGGGTGAGCGCGAGCATCGCGGCGATGTCGCGCATCAGCGTGCTCTTGCCGCTCTGTGGCGCCCCGACGATCAGCGCGTGCCCGGCGGCACCGGAGAAATCGGCCCACAGCATGTCGCGCCGCTGTTCGAAGGGCTTGTCCACCAGGGCGACCGGGATCATCAGCTTGCCGTTGCCACCCCAGCCCAGCGGGCACAAGCCGCGCACCGGGTCTTCGCCGAGCGGAGGCAGCAGCTGGTCCAGCGTCGGCGGTTCGGCCAGCGGCGGAAGCCAGATCTGGTGCGCTTCCGGGCCTTTGCCTTCGATCCGCGAGATCATCGCGCCGATGATGGTCTCGCCGGTGCCCTTTTCGACCGGCGCCTCGGCCTCGACGGTCACCGGGATCTCGACCGGTGCCAGTGTGAACGGCATCAGCCCGAGACTCTGCCCGTCCTTGCGCACGATCTTGCTGCGCGGCGGCAGTTCCCCCGAGACGTACGCGGCCTTGAGCCGGATGAGGGTGTCGTTGTCGGACTTCAGATACGCCGAACCCGGCACGGGCGGCAGCTGGTAGGCGTCGGCGACACCGAGCACCGCGCGGCTCTCCGACGCGGAGAACGTCCGCAGGCCGATCCGGTAGGACAGGTGCGAATCCAGCCCGCGCAGCCGTCCCTCCTCCAGCCGCTGCGAGGCCAGCAGCAGGTGGATCCCGAGACTCCGCCCCAGCCGCCCGATCGCGACGAACAGGTCGATGAACTCCGGCCGCGAGGACAGCAGCTCGCTGAATTCGTCGATGATCACCAGCAAGGACGGCAACGGCCGCAGGTTGGCGCCCGATTCCCTGGCCTTCTCGTAGTCCCGCACGGACGCGTAGTTCCCGGCCGCGTGCAGGAGTTCCTGACGCCGCAGCAGTTCGCCGTTCAGCGCGTCCGCCATGCGGTCGACCAGCGCGAGATCGTCGGAAAGGTTGGTGATGACGGCGCAGGTGTGCGGCAGCCCGGTCATCCCGGCGAACGTCGCGCCACCCTTGAAGTCGATCAGCGCGAGGTTCAGCTTCTCCGACGAATGCGTGACGGCGAGCGCGGTGACCAGCGTCCGCAGCAGCTCGCTCTTGCCGGATCCGGTCGCGCCGATGACCAGCCCGTGTGGCCCCATCCCGCCTTCGGCCGATTCCTTCAGGTCGAGTTCGACCGGCCTGCCTTCGGGGTTCACGCCCAGCGGGATGCGCAGCCGGTCCCGCGCGGACCGCGGCGCCCAGGTGACTTCGGTGTCGGTGTCGCGCGGATCGCCGATGCCGAGCAGCCCGGCCAGCCCGAACGTCGCCGACATCGGCGCCTCGCTGACCACCGCCGTGCCCTGGAACAGCGGCGTCAGCATCCGGGACAGCGCTTCGGCGGCGCCGCGGTCCAAGGTGTCCGGCTTGCCGAGGAAACCGAGCCGTTGCTCCGTACCGTCACCGACGACCATCCCGAGCTGCTCCGGGCTCATGTGCAGGCTCAGCAGCCGTTCCGACGAGACCGACCGCGGCTGCTCCGCGCCGATCTCGATCACGGTGACACCGAGCCTGCCCTCCTCGGCGACGAGGCGCGTGTCGCCGTGGGTGTGCCCGCCGTCCACGATCACGACGATCTGGGGCAGGTCCAGCCGGGCGTCCGGCCGCCGGGTGAACGCGGGCCGGTCGCCGAGGTCGGGGCCGAGCAGGTCGGCGAGCTTCCCGGAGCCGGCGTCGACGAGCCGCCGCGGACCGGCGGCGTCGGCGGCGGTGGAGGCGACGTGCGGCAGCCACTTCGCCCATTCCCAGTCGTGCAGCCGGTCGTCCTTGACACACAACGCGATCCGCAGATCGCCGGGCGAGTGGAACGTCGCCAGCTGGGTCAGCAGCGCCCGTGCGGTCCCGAGCGTGTCCGGGCGGCGGCCGGACAGGACGACCTGCGCGAACGACCGCAGCGAGACCGCGACCGGGAGCCCGTCGACCGTCGAATAGGTGCGGATGAAGTGCTTGAGGTTCGTCGAACACACCGGATCGAGGTCTTCCAGCGGGACGGTCTGCGGTGCCTTCAACGGTGTCGCCAGCCGCTGCGGCCCTGTTCCGATCCGCACCTGCCCGAACTGGGCGTCGGACCGTCGGCGATCCCACAGCCTGCCCGTCTCGACGTAGGCCCACAGATCCGCCGGGTCGGGTTGCAGCGCCGCCATCGCCGCTCGCTGGTTGTCCGCGATGTCCCGGACCTGGCCGCGCAAACCGGTCAGATACCGCTGGTAGTCCCGGCGTTCCTCGTTGATCTGAGCCTTCTTCTGTGCGCCGCCGCGGCCGAGCGACATCACGACCATGCCCACCATCGCGGTGAGGAACAACGCGCCGAAGATGTACGTCATCACGCCACCGTCGCGTCCGATGTAGACGAACGACATGGCTCCCATGCCCAGCATCATCGGCATGAACATCAGCAACTGCATGGCTCCGCCGGAGGAGCCCTTCGGCAGCATCGGCGGGGACTGCAGGACGATTTCACCGGGCTGCTCGCCCAGGGCCGGCAGGCGGTCGCGAGTGGCGCTCATCAGGGTCTTTCTGGCCGCTTGTGGGTAATCCTGCCGATCATTCTGGCCACTCGTGCCGCCCTCTTGGTGGGTACTTTTGCCGTCCGCTCACGTCTGGTGGCGAACTTACGCTGCTGGTCAACGCAGACGTGGGGGAAGAGAGTAAGGAGAGCCATGGTCGGCACGGGCGAGTACCGGGCGGAGCCCGAGGCCATGCGCTCGGCGGTCGGGAACCTGGGCGGCATCATCATGCAGGGCATCAACGTCGTCGCCGACCTCGAACGCACCGTCCTCCAGCCGATGTCGTTCGCCACGTTCGGCAGCGCGGTGGCGGCGGCCAACACGGCCATGCAGAGCCAGCAGGTGGTCGCGGTCCGGACGCTCCTGCAACTGCTGCAGCAGATCAACGGCTTCATCAAGAGCAGTGCCGACGCCTACCAGGCCGCCGACGAGGCGGTCGCGGGCGGATACGGCGGCCGTCCGGGCGGCGGCGCGGGATCGACGTCGTCGTCGATCTGGGGCAACTCGCACGCCTCCGAACTGGCGACGCTGGCCATCAACGACAGCGCCGGCGGCGAGGGCGAGCCGTCGTCGGTCGGCAACGTGCTGCGCTACCTGGGGGACGCGCGGCTGGGGCAGCTCGGCGACCACCCGATCACCGACACGCGGTTCCACGGCGTCTCGGATTTCAACGACTGGCTGGCCGGTGACGCCGACAACCAGGCGCGGGTCGGGGTCATCGAGGTCTACGCCGGTACGGCGCGCAACTTCGGCGACGTGCCGGGCGGGGTGCACAGCGGCGACGTCGTCGTGGTCGAACCGCTCCTGTTCTCCGACAGCAAGCCGATCATCGCCATCGCCGGAGAGGGCGGGCTGCTCTACAACCACGGAATCGTCGACGCGGACATCAACGGCCTGGCGAAGGTCAGTGTCTACCGCCCGGCTTCCGTCTGACTTCCGGCCTGAGGAGCGACCATGCTGACTTACCCCAATTCCAGCGCGATGGACGCCACGGCGTCCTCGGGCGGACCGATCACGATCCTGCCGCAGATCCTCACCGGTCAGCCGGAGCAGATCGCGAAACACGTCCTCGAAGTGCTCAAGAAGGCCAACGAGTTCCTCACCATGTACAACGAGGTGACGAAGGCCGCCGAGCAGCTGGGCAAGATCTGGTCCGGCGCCGCGTCGGATTCCGCGTTGAAGAAGATCACCGACTCCCTGAACTCGCTGACCAAGATCATCCAGGTCGTGCAGAAGGGCGCCGAACTGCTCGGCATCGCCGGGACGCTGATCAAGACCGCGCAGACCGCCTACAAGGCGGTGGTCTCGGCGGTGAACCCGACGGTCGCGGGCCTGATGTCG
Source organism: Amycolatopsis sp. NPDC043885 (assembly GCF_056435685.1). NCBI lineage: Bacteria > Bacillati > Actinomycetota > Actinomycetes > Pseudonocardiales > Pseudonocardiaceae > Amycolatopsis > Amycolatopsis sp. NPDC043885. The sequence continues at coordinate 133,891 of NZ_JBWKEA010000014.1, read as the reverse complement.
AATCCGTGGACCTACGGCGCCGCCGTCGCGCTTTCCACCGCCACCAGTGCTTCGCTGCGCGCGTTCATCACCGCGATCGGCGCGCTGCTGAAGGCGCTCGGCGTGGTCGACCTCGCCAACCAGATCACCCAGATCGCCACCATCATCGGCGAGGTCCAGAAACTGTTCGGGCACAACGACGCCGGTGACAACGGCGCGGCGGGCAACTCGGCGGTCTCGGGCACCCCGGTCACCAACCCGCAGGCGCCGGGCTCGGTCGCCAGCGGTTCGGGACAGGCCGCCATCGGCGGTTCCGGTGGCGGTGCGGGCGGTGGTTCGACGCCGGGCGAGACGCCACCGTTCACCCAGTACCGGCCGCCCGCGCTGGGCGGGAACGGCTCCCAGGGCAACTGGCCCGGCGGCGCCGACGCCTGGATCCCGGTGGACAGACCCTCGGGTGGCGGTGCGGGTTCCGGATCCACCGGTGGAGCGCTGCCCAGCGCGGGCAACGGGAACACGGTCACCATCACCACCGACCTGAGCACCGGGAAGTCCACCGTGCAGGCGCCGGGTGGGCAGGACATCGATATCGACATCGACATGAACTACGGCGGCAAGCACTTCGAGCAGCACATCGATATCGATGCGGGAGCTGACTCACCGGCGAAGGGCAGGTAGCCGTGTGGGGGAGCGGTGTGGTCGACGCGTCGGGCGTCGTCAGTTCGATCCTGTCGAATTACCGGCGACTCGTGGTCGAATACCAGCGGCGGGTCACCGGTGATCCTTCGGCGCTGACCGCGGCGGGCCAGCGGTGCGGCGATCGAGCGTCGACGGTTTCGGGCCGGGCGGACGAGATCGGCAAGGCGGCGAAGGCGCTCAACGCGTCTTGGGAGGGCGACGCCTACACGGCGTTCTCCACCTCCGCCGCGAAACTGAGCCAGGAACTCGGGGAGCTCGGCGCGAAACTGAGCGACCAGTCGAGCCGGCTGCGGGCGGGCGCGCAGGCCCTGCAGGGTGCGAAGTCCTGTGTGGACTCGATCCTCGCCCAGTTCGACCAGTACGCCGCGCAGCTCATCAGCCAGGCGCGGACGGCGAACGCGAACGCGGTCAACGCGTTCATCTCCGCCGCCCGGCAACTCGGTGAGCGTGCCGCGCAGGCGGCGCAGGAGATCGCCGACGAGCTGAGCGAAGAACTCGCGCGGCTGTTCCCGCCGGAGGGCGCCGGCCGGATCGAGCACGAGCTCGGCAAATGGGGCCGCGGCCCGTTGTACTGGCTCAACGGTGAAGCCCTCGACGGCCGCAAACGTCCGCGCTCGCATCCTTCCTGGTTCGGCAACTCGGGCTGGAAGAAGCTCACCTGGGACGGTCTCGAAGGCACGCGCGCCCCGCGCGCGGGTGACACCCCGTTCGGCAGGCCGAAGCCGGAAGGCCTGCGCGACAAGGCCTGGGGCAACACCGAGATCACCTACGCCAAGTGGAAGCAGGAGCAGGACGGCTTCACCCCGGGTTGGGACGCCAAGATCTCCTCGCAGGGCTGGGACGTCAAGGCGTCCGGGCACGCGGAACTGGCCGCCTTCAAGGAAGAACTCGAACGCAAGGGCGAGTGGGGCGTCGCTTCGGGCAGCGCCAAGGGAACCGCGTTCGTCGGCGGTGAGGTGAACGGATCGCTGCAGGCGGGCGCGCACGGGGTCGGTGTGCACGCCAACGCCTTCGTCGGCGGCAAGATCGAAGGCGAAGTCGCGGCGGACGTGGCCGGCGTCGGCGTCGGCGCGAGCGGAACCCTCCAATATGGACTCGGCGCGCAGCTCGACGGCCAAGCCGTCTACGACGCCGGGCATATCAAGGTCAACTTCAAGGCGGGTGTCGCGCTCGGCCTCGGTGCCGGGATCGGCGCGAAGATCGACATCGATCTGCCGAAGATCGCGGACACCGTCGGCGAATACGGCGGCGCGGCCGTCGACGCGGTGAGCGGCGCGGCGGGCCAGGCGGCGGACGCCGTCGGCGAGGCGTGGGACGACGCGATCACCTACGTGGGCACGTGGTGACGGGGATGAGCGAAACGATGACGCAGGACCGGGTCTCCCTCCCGCTCGGATTCGACATCCCCGAGGGCTGGGTGCCGGTCGAGCCGGCGTCCGTCGGTGCCGAGGGCGCGGTCTTCGTGGCGGTGCACTCCGGGACGTACGCGGAGTTCACCCCGAACATCACCCTGAGCATCGGGCAACGGCCCGACCCGGCGGAGATCACCGGCATCGCCGACGAGGCCGTCGAACGTCTCGGCCGGTCCATGGCCGCGCTCGAAGTGGTGCGGCGCAAGGTGATCGGCACCGGGATCGCGCCAGGGGTGACGCAGGTGCTGCGCATCCGCACCGGCGAAGGACAGGATCTCGTACAGACGCAGGTGCTGCTGACCGTGCCGGGGGCGACCCCGGCCGAGCGGCTGATCCTCGAAATCGCTTGTACCGCAACGCCCGAGGCGGCCCGTGGCCTCGGTGACGACTTCCGGCGGTTCGTGGGCAGTGTCCACGTCCGGCGGGATTTCACCGCAGATGAAGGAGAAGACTCGTGACCACCGACCCCTACGCCATGCCGGACATGGACGAGTTGCTGGACCAGGTCCGCAAGCAGACCGAAGAGGTGCAGCGCATCCAGCGTTCGGTCGAGGCGATGGAGGTCAAGGCGCACTCGCGGCAGAACGAGGTCACCGTCGTGCTGCGTGGTGACGGCCGGTTCACCTCGATCGACATCGACCCGCGCGCGGTGCGTCAGTACGACGCGCGCAACCTCTCGGAGATCGTGCTGGAGGCGGTCAACAACGGGCTGCAGAAACTGGCCGAGGCCAGCAGCGCCAAGTTCGCCCCGGTCATCGAGTCCGCCAAGTCGATCGAAGCATGACGGCCGCGATCGCGGGCTCCACCCGGCGCGTCACGGTGGTGACACCGCGGGCGCGCGTCGATGTGGCCCTGCCGCAGCAGAGCACGTTCGCCGAACTCGTCCCGCAGCTCGTGCGGCTCGCGGGCGCGTCGGGGCAGGCGTCGGCCGAGCATCCCGGCTGGGTGCTGTCCCGGCTCGGCGGCGCTCCGCTCGCGCTCGGGCTCACGGTCGCCGCGGCACAGGTGCGCGACGGCGAAGTCCTCCATCTGACCCCGCGGGAACGCCCGCGGGGTCCGCTGCTGTTCGACGACGTCGTCGACTCGATCGCCAGCGTCGCCGAGTCGGGCACCGGGCGGTGGGGGCCGCCGGTGGCGCGCAAGGCGGGCATCGTCGCGTCGGTGGTGCTGCTGCTCGTCGGTGGGCTGCTGGTGCAGGCCGCCGCGTCCGGCAGTGTGCTGGCGCCGATCGGGACCGGGCTGCTCGCGCTAGTCCTGGTGCTGGGCGGCGGCGCGCTGAGCCGCGCGTACGGCGACGCGGAGGCCGGTGCCGCCGGCGCGCTCGCCGGGGTCGGCGCGGCGCTTTTGGCGGGGATGTCGATCCTGCCGCCGCATCCGCTGTTCTCACTGTCGGCCGGACCGCTCGCCGCCGGGCTCGCGATCGTGACCGTCTATGGCGTGATCGCGGCCGTTTCGGTGGCGGACCGGTTGCCGTGGTTCGTCGCGGTGACCGTGTCGGCCGGGCTCGGCGCGATCACCACCGCCATCGTCCTGCTGGCCGATGTCCGCCCGGTTTCGGCGGCCGCCGTGGTCGCCGTCGTGGCGACGGCGCTGGCCGCGGTCGCGCCGATGATGGCGCTGCGGCTCGGCAGGCTGCCGCTGCCCCGGGTGCCCGACGACATGGACTCGTTCCGTGCCGACGAGAACCCTTCGCTCGGCGAGGACATGGTCGGCGGCACGACGTACGCGCAGGCGTTGCTGACCGGGCTGCTCGTCGCGCTCGGGCTCGTCGTGGTTTCGGCGTCGGTGGTCCTGTCGTCCTCCGGCGGGGCTTGGGAAGCGGGCTTGTGCGCGCTGCTGGGGCTGGCGCTGATGCTGCGCTCGCGCGCCTTCGCAGGCCGCTCGCAGCGGGTCGTGCTCATCGGTTTCGGCGCGGCGGCCCTGGCGGCGGCCGGATTCTGGCTCGCCGCGAGCGGTCCGCGTTCGTTCGTCTTCGCCGCGGGCTGCGCCGTCGTCGTCGCGGCGGGCGTCTGTCTCACCTACGCGACGCGTGTCGTGAAGGGACGTCGTTCTCCTTATTGGGCAAGGACTCTCGATATCGTCGAGTTCCTGGTGCTGCTCTCGCTGATCCCGTTCGTCGGCATGATCGCCGGGGTCTACGAGGCCGTGCGGGGCTGACCCCTCTCTTCACGCATTTAGTCCTCTGAATGCGGTACTTGCGTCACGCAACTACCGCATTCAGAGGACTAAATGCGTCACGTCCGTGAAGGACTCCTTCCCTACCCTCAGAGAAGAAAGGAGTCCTTCACGGACCGTCCCCTCAGTTCTCCAGCGCCAGCGGCAGGGTCCGCCGGACCGCCGCCGCGTGCCGTCCGTGCAGCGGGGTCACCGCGATCCCGCTCGGCCGCACCGGTTCCGCTCCCGGTCGTCCGCCGACCCGGATGGCCACCTCGGACTTCTCGCGTCCGCCGGGCGAGCGGTACAGCGTGTACGAAGTCGCGGTGAACGCCGAGCCAGGGACGTGAAGATCCAGTGTCCGCGCGAGATCCCGCTCCGACCGGGGCCGGTAGCAGACCTGCGACGCCCCGCCCCAGTCCCAGGAACGCCAGCCGTCCACCGGCGCGTCCTGGCCGCTGCCGAGCGCGACGCGCAGGTTTTCCGTCACCTCACCGGCTTCGAGCACGGTGCTCTCGAACCCGGCTTCGGCGAGCGCGCCCATCAGGGAGAGCGCCGCGCAGGCGGTGCTACGCAGCGCGCCGAGTTCTCCGCCGCCTCTGGCGAGCGCGGCGATCGGCGCGTCCTCGGGACGGTACCGGACGGTGAGCCAGCGGACGCGCAGCAAGGACTGTCCATTGGGGACGGTCCAGGTCAGCAGTTGCGCGCTGGACAAAGGGATCCCGGTGCTCGTGTACGCCTCGCGCAGGATGCCGACGAGCGTGTCCGGCGCGGGTGCCACGGCGCCGGGGGTGAGCCGGACGATGGCGCTCCACCCGTCGCTGACCTCGGCGACCCCGAAGCGGTTGCCCGCGCGGTCGACGTGCTGGCGCACCCGGACAGGACCGGCGAGCCGGTGCAGCGGATCGGGGACTTCGTGTTTGTCGCGGCCCCTCAGTCGATACGCGGCCCAGGTGAGCGCCCAGCCGGCGGCGTGGTGTCCGGCGAAGCGGACCGAAGTCGTCAGCACGAGGACGCCGGCGACGGCGACGATGCCGATCCACGCGGCCTGCGGGATCCCGTCGACGGTGAGGGCCAGCAGGATCGCGATCCCGGCGATCTCCCAGAGCGCCGCCTGCAGCGGACGGATCGGCAGCAGCCAGGGCAGCGGCGCCGCGCCCGCGATCCCGCGCGCGGGCGCCTGTTCCGGGACCGGGCGGGCCGGGGCTTCAACCGACAAGGAATTCCCCTCCTCCGTGCACGCGCACGACGGTAGCCCCGCCCCGCGCGGGGGAGGGGCGTAAAAAATACCCTCACCGCGAACCTGGCCGGAACCTAACGTGAGCACCCTCGAAACGGGTGGGCTCGAACGGCGGGGGACGGGGAGCGTGTGGACGCAGCGGGACCAGATCCAGGCCTACCAATTCCTCCGCAGGAGACTGGTTTCGGCACTGGTCTCGGCTGACGCCAACCATCCGGTCGCCCCGAGCCGCAGGCTCGTCATCGGGACTCTGTGCGGGCTCGGCGTGGCGCTGCTGGTCACCGCGGTCTTCGGCGTGATCGGCCTGCTGAACCCCTCCGGCGGCAAGGACTGGCTGGCGGGCGGCAAGGTGATCGTCGAAGAGGGCACGGGCGCGCGCTACATCCTCGGCCAGGACGGCGCGCTGCACCCCGTGCTCAACTACGCCTCCGCACGGCTGATGGCGGGCGGCAACGGTGAGGCCACCGTCACCGTCCCGTCGGACAAGCTCGCAAAGGCGCCGCGGGGTTCGCAGATCGGCATTCCCGGCGCCCCCGATTCGCTGCCCGCGGCGGCCGCGCTGGTGAACACGCCGTGGACGAGCTGCTCGCGGACGACCCAGGACGCGCCCGCGTCGGCCGAACCGGAGACGACGGTGCTCCTCGGCGCGCCCGCCGCCGGGGTCGACCTGCCGAGGGACCAGGCCGTCGTGGTCCGTGTCCCCGACGGCGAGCGCTACCTCGTCACGGCGGGACGCCGCTACAAGCTCACCCCGGAGGCCGCCACGGCGCTGCAGTTCGACACCTACCCGGTGATCGCGGTGTCCTCCCGGTGGATCGGTACCGTCGCCGCCGGACGCGATCTGGCCTACCGCGCGGTCGAAGACGCCGGGCGGCCCGGCCCGAAGGTCGGCGGCGCCGCGACGAAGGTCGGTTCGGTGCTCGGCGTCATCGACGCGATGGCGTCGCCCAGCGACGCGACGTCCTACTACCTCGTCCGTGCCGAAGGGCTCGAACCGATCGGCCAGACCGAGGCGAGCCTGCTGATCAACACGCCGGAGAACGCGGACGCCTACACCGGCGTCCCGGCGCCCGTCGCGGTGCGCGCGGCCGACGTGGCCGCGGTGCCGAAGGTCGCCAAGGCGAGGACGGGCGGGGCCGATCCCGCGGAGTATCCGGACCGAATCCCGCGAAAAGCGCCCGTTACCGGACAGTCCGTGACCTTATGCGCACAGGGTTCTCGAATCGTTATCTCCGCACAGGTCCCGTTGCCGCAAGGTGCGAAGGCGATCCCGGTGACGGCGCGCACGGACGCGCTGGTCGCCGACGCCGTCTTCGTGCCTCCGTCGGGAGGCGCGGTGGTGGCGGAATCCGGTTCCGGCACGGTCTACGTCGTCACCGACACGGGCCTGAAGTACCCGGTGGCGAGCACTGAGGCACTCGCTTCCCTCGGGTACGGCCAGGCCGAACGGCAACCGGTTCCGAATGGATTGCTGGCGCTGGTGCCGCGCGGGCCCGCGCTGGATCCGGCGCAGGCAGGCCGTGCGGTGTCCGCGGCGGTGGGTGGGACGGGGTGATCGGGAACGTGCAGAGGACCGAAGACAGGCCGGAGACCGACCGGATCGACGTCGCGGTGATCGAGGACCATCCGCTGTACCGGCACGCCGTGGTGCGGGTCCTCACCGAGGCCGAAGGGATCGAGCTGGGCGCCGTGGTCGATTCGGTCGCCCGGTTCCACGTCCATCCGCAGCCGCCCGGCAGCGTGGTGCTGCTCGACCTCGGCCTGCCGGGGATCGCCGGGTCGGCCGCCGTGCTGCAGGTGGCCGAACTGGGACATCACGTGCTCGTCGTGTCCGCGCAGGCCGAGCCCGAGCAGGTGCTCGGCGCGATCGCCGCCGGCGCCAAGGGTTTCCTGTCCAAGGACGTCGACGTCGACGAGCTGCTGACCGCGATCAGGACGGTCGCGCGGGGCAGGGCCTACGTTTCCGCGGTGGTGGCCGGGATGATCATCAAGGACAACGCCGACCGTCCCGCGCCCGCTCCGGACGTCGCGCTCTCCGCGCGGGAGAAACAGGTCCTGCGGCTCGTCGCGGCGGGCGAACGCGACGTCGACATCGCCCGCAGCCTGGGCATCGGAGTTCGGACGGTCCGCGGTTATCTGGACCGGATCCGTGACAAACTCGGAGAGAGAAGGCGGGCCGGTCTGGTCCGCAAGGCCATCCAGTTCGGGCTCGCGTCTCCGCCGGAGGTGCCCGGCCCGTCTCGGCCGGTCGCGCCCCGCGCCGACGCGGGCGGATTCGAAGGACGCCGGTGAACGCAGACGAGCAGCAGCCGAAACGCACCACGCCGATCAACGTCGGGGTGATCGAAGATCATCCGCTGTACCGGGACGCCGTCGCGCGTGTCCTCACCGAAGCGCCCGACATCGCGCTGGGCGCCGTCGCCGACTCCGTCGCGCGGTTCGCCGTCCAGGAGCAGCCGCCCGGCAGCGTCGTCGTCCTCGACCTCAAGCTGCGCGGCGTCCAGGACGCCGCCGCCGTGCTCGAAGTGGGGCAGATGGGGCACAAGGTGCTCGTGGTGTCCGCGCACGCCGAGCAGCCCGAGGTACTGGGCGCCATGCAGGCCGGGGCGAAGGGCTTCCTGTCCAAGGACGTCGACGGGGACGAACTCCTGCGCGCCATCCGCACCATCGCCGAGGACAACGCGTACGTGTCGCCGACGCTGGCCGGGATGATCATCCAGGACAGCGAAGACCGCCACGCCGGGCCCAAGATCGTCCTGTCCGAGCGGGAGAAGCAGGTCCTGCGGCTGGTCGCGGCGGGCGAACGGGACGTCGACGTGGCGGAGATCCTGAACATCAGCGTGCGGACCGTGCGGTCCTATCTCGACCGGATCCGGGACAAGACCGGGGAACGGCGGCGGGCCGGATTCGTGCGCGTCGCGATCCGGGAAGGCCTGCTGCGCTAGACCCCCGCATTTAGTCCTCTGAATGCGGTACTTGCCAAGCGCAAAGACCGCATTCAGAGGACTAAACGCGGGGGGCCGAGAAGTTCACCCGCAGCGTGTAGACCGAACTGCTCGCCGTGATGAACAGATCGTTCCGCCGCGGCCCGCCGAAGGTCAGGTTGGAACAGACCTCCGGCACCCGCAGCTTCCCGATCCGCGTGCCGTCGGGCGCGAAGCAGTGCAGGCCGTCGTGTGCGGCGGCCCAGACCCGGCCCGCGGCGTCCACGCGCACGCCGTCGAAACCGCCGGCGTCGCAGGTGGCGAAGATTCCGCCGCCGGAAAGCCGCCCGTTGCCCACCGAGAAAACCCTGATGTGGCTGGGTTTCTGCCGCGTGTCCGCGATGTAGAGCAGCGATTCGTCCACCGAGAACGCGAGCCCGTTCGGGCGCGAGAAATCGTCCGCGACGATCCGCACCGCACCGTCCACCGGATCGACCCGGTAGACGTGGCAGGCGCCGATCTCGCTTTCCGCCTGATGACCTTCGTAGTCGCTGTCGATGCCGTAACTCGGGTCGGTGAACCAGATCGCGCCGTCCGAGGACTCGACGACGTCGTTGGGGCTGTTGAACCTCTTGCCCTGATAGGTGTCCGCGAGGACGGTGGTCGTGCCGTCGTGTTCGGTGCGCGTCACCCGGCGGCCGCCCTGCTCGCAGCTGACGAGCCTGCCCTGACGGTCGACGGTGTGCCCGTTGTGGAATCCGGCGGGTTCGCGGAACACGCCGACCGCGCCGGTGGTCTCGTCCCAGCGCAGGACCCGGTCGTTCGGGATGTCGCTGAACACCAGGTACCGGCCTGCCGGGAAGTAGGCGGGCCCCTCGGTCCACCGGCAGCCGGTGTGCAGGCGCTGCATCCACTCGTCCCCGTTGACGCGGGCGAACCGCTCGTCGAGCATCTCGAAATGTGCCTTGACCATGTCCATGAGAACCCCAGTGTTCCGAATGAAATATTGCGATCATCATGAAACGTCGAACTTGATATGGTCAACCCATGGATGACGTGGATCGCATGTTGCTCACCGCGTTGCAGCAGGACGCGACCCAGGCGTACGCCGCGCTCGGCAAGGCGGTCGGCCTGTCCGCGGGCGCCGCACACGAACGGGTCCGCAAACTACGCGAACAGGGCGTCATCCGGCGCACGACCGTCGACGTCGACCCGGCGGCGGTCGGCCGGGGAGTGATGGCGTTCGTGCTGGTCGAGGCGGGCTCGTGGATGGGCGACGCGCCGACCAAGGCCGCGCTGGAGGCGCTGCCGGAGGTCGTCGAGGCGCATATCATCGCGGGCCCGGCCTCGCTGCTGGTGAAGCTGCGCACGCCGACCACCGAGGAACTGCAGGCGTCACTGCGCAGGCTGTACGCGATCGAGGGCGTCACCGGGACGCAGACGATCGTGGTGCTCGAATCCTTCTTCGAGCGATCCGTGGACGCTACAGCCGGCGGTTCGCCAGAACGCCCGTCGCCGCCCGCGCCTTCCCGCTGACCGCGGGGTCCACGTCGACGACCACCAGCTCCGGCCCGGCGCCCAGCTGGGTGTGGACGCGGCCGAAACCGTCGGACACCGTGGAGTAGCCGATCCCGGTGGGCGCCTTCGGGTTCACCGGGGTCGAGGTCGTGGCCGGATCGGCCTGCCCGCAGCCGAGGACCCAGCAGCCGGAGTCGAGCGCGCGGGCACGCACCAGTACCTCCCACTGCTCGCGTTTACCCTCGCCCGCACCCCAGGACGTCGGCACGAGGACGATGTCGGCGCCGTCGTCGGCCAGCTTCCGGAACAGTTCGGGGAAGCGGATGTCGTAGCAGGTCGCGACGCCGAACGTGATCTCGTCGACCTCGAAGGTGGCAGGCGCGGTACCGGGCGCGACCGTGTCGGACTCCGCGAACCCGAACGCGTCGTACAGATGGATCTTGTCGTAGCCGAAGTGATGCCCCGCGCCGGTGACGAGCAGGGTGTTGCTCACCCGCCCGTCGGGTGACGGCGTGAACATGCCCGCGACGACCACGACGCCGTGTTCCTCGGCGAGCGCGGCCACAGTGGACGCCCACGGCCCGTCCAAAGGTTGCGCGACGGGCCCGAGCGGGATGCCGAAGCGCGCCATCGCCGCCTCCGGGAACACGACGACCCGGGCGCCTTCGCCCGCCGCGGCCGTCACGCCCTCGCGAATCAGCTTCAGGTTCGTCTCGGGATCCTCGGCGGCCGTGAGCTGGCACAACCCGATTCGCGGCACGGAGGCCTCCCTCATCGTGGGATCGCTGGTCACCACCCCAGTGTGCCTGCTCGGGGCGATCCGGCCACCTCGTACCCTTGACCCATGCTGAACCGTACCGACCTGCGTGGACAGGTCCCGTCCGTTGCCGAGCTCAGGCGCACGCTCCCGCGTGCCGAGTACGACGTGGACGCGGCGCTGCATCACGTTCGGCCGGTGGTCGAGGCGGTCCGCGATCGCGGCGTCGAGGCGGTTCTCGAGTTCACCGAGAAGTTCGACAAGGTCCGTCCCGGCGGCGTCCGTGTGGCCGCCGCGGAGCTCACCAACGCGCTCGAGAACCTGGATCCGGCCGTCCGCGAGGCGCTGGAGGAGTCCATCGTCCGCGCCCGGAAGGTCCACGGCGACCAGCGCCGTCAGGACGTCACGACCGAGGTCGTCGACGGCGGCACCGTCACCGAGCGCTGGATCCCGGTGGACCGTGTCGGGCTGTACGCGCCGGGCGGGCTCGCGGTGTACCCCTCGACCGTGGTGATGAACGTCGTCCCGGCGCAGATCGCCGGCGTCGGCACGCTCGTGCTGTGCTCGCCGCCGCAGGCCACGTTCGGCGGGCTCCCGCACCCGACGATCCTGGCCGCCGCCGAACTGCTCGGCGTCGACGAGGTCTGGGCCGTCGGCGGGGCGCAGGCCGTCGCGCTGCTCGCGTACGGTGGCACCGACACCGACGGCAGGACGCTGGAGCCGGTCGACGTCGTCACCGGTCCCGGCAATATCTATCTCACCGCGGCCAAGCGGCTGCTGCGCGGGATCATCGGCATCGACTCCGAGGCGGGCCCGACCGAGATCGCCATCCTCGCCGACGAGACCGCCGACCCGGTGCACGTCGCCGCCGACCTGATCAGCCAGGCCGAGCACGACCCGCTCGCCGCGAGCGTCCTGGTCACCACGTCCGAGGAGCTCGCGGACGCCGTCGACAAGGAGCTGACCGGCCGGGTCGCCGCGACCAAGCACTCCGAGCGAGTGACGGAGGCCCTGGGCGGCAAGCAGTCCGGCATCATCCTGGTATCCACTGTGGACGACGGGATCCGCGTCGTGGACGCGTACGCCGCGGAACACCTGGAGATCCAGACCGCGGACGCGCCGACGGTGGCGGCCCGCGTGCGCAACGCCGGCGCGATCTTCGTCGGGGCGTACGCGCCGGTCTCGCTCGGCGACTACTGCGCCGGGTCGAACCATGTCCTGCCCACCGGCGGATTCGCGCGGCACTCGTCCGGGCTTTCGGTGCAGAGCTTCCTCAAGGGCGTGCACGTCGTCGACTACAGCCAGGACGCGCTGCGCGAGATCGCCGGCCGCGTCGTCGCGCTGGCGAACGCCGAAGACCTGCCCGCCCACGGCGAGGCCATCACGGCGCGGTTCGAGGGGGAGCGGGCATGAGCATCGGCGAGGAGGTCACGCTCGGCTCGCTCCCGCTGCGGGACGACCTGCGGGGCAAGACCCCGTACGGCGCACCGCAGCTCGACGTGCCGATCCGGCTCAACACCAACGAAAACCCGTACCCGCCGCCGGACGCGCTGGTGGCCGACGTCGCCGAGGCCGTCCGCGCCGAGGCCGCTTCGCTGCATCGCTACCCGGATCGCGACGCCGTCGCGCTGCGCCAGGACCTCGCGGACTACCTCGCGGTGTCCACCGGCGTACTCGTGTCGGAGTCGAACGTGTGGGCCGCCAACGGGTCCAACGAGATCCTGCAGCAGATTTTGCAGGCCTTCGGCGGCCCCGGCCGCTCGGCGCTGGGCTTCGAGCCGTCGTACTCGATGCACCCGATCATCTCGGCGGGCACCCGCACCGACTGGCTGCCGGTGCCGCGCCGCGACGATTTCACGCTCGACACCGAGAAGGCGGCCGCGCTGGTGCGCGAACGCCGTCCGGACATCGTGTTCGTGACCAGCCCGAACAACCCGACCGGCGGGTCGATCCCGTTCGACGAGCTGCGCGGGCTGCTCGAAGCGGCGCCGGGCATCGTGGTGGTCGACGAGGCGTACGCGGAGTTCTCGTCGCAGCCGAGTGCCGTCGAGCTTCTCGAGGAGTACCCGGCGAAGCTGATCGTGTCGCGCACGATGAGCAAGGCGTTCGCCTTCGCGGGCGGGCGGCTCGGGTATCTCGCGGCCGCGCCGGCGATCGTCGACGCGCTGCAGCTGGTGCGGCTGCCGTATCACCTCTCGAAGCTCACGCAGGCCGCCGCGCGCGCCGCGCTACGGCACGCGGACGCCACCCTCGCCTCGGTCGCCAAACTCGCGGCCGAACGCGACCGCGTGGTGGAAGCGTTGCTGGGCTTGGGATTCACGCCGGTCCCGAGCGACGCGAACTTCGTCCTCTTCGGACGGTTCGCGGACGCGCCCGCGACCTGGCAGTCCTATTTGGACAACGGCGTGCTGATCAGGGACGTCGGCATCGAGGGGCACCTGCGGGTGACCATCGGGACGCCGGAAGAGAACGACGCCTTTCTCGAGGCCAGCAAGGAGGTGCCGCGATGAGTCGCGTCGGCAAGGTGGATCGCACCACCAAGGAATCGTCCATTTCGGTCCAGCTCGACCTGGACGGCACGGGACAGGTGGAGATCGACACCGGTGTCCCGTTCTACGACCACATGCTCACCGCGTTCGGCGTGCACGGCTCGCTCGACCTCAAGGTGCAGGCGACCGGTGACGTGCACATCGACGCGCACCACACCGTCGAGGACACCGCGATCGTGCTCGGCCAGGCGCTGCGGCAGGCACTCGGCGACAAGAGCGGTATCCGCCGCTTCGGCGACGCGTGGATCCCGATGGACGAAACCCTCGCGCACGCCGCGATCGACGTCTCCGGGCGCCCGTACTGCGTGCACCTGGGCGAGCCGGAGCAGTTCAACAGCTTCACCATCGGCGGGAACTACCCGTTCGTGCTGACGCGGCACGTGTTCGACTCGCTGTCGTTCCACGCGCAGATCGCGCTGCACGTGCGGGTGCTGCACGGCCGCGACCCGCACCACATCGCGGAGGCCGAGTACAAGGCCGTCGCGCGGGCGCTGCGCGCCGCCACCGAGCCGGACCCGCGGGCGGGCGGCATCCCGTCGACGAAGGGCGTCCTCTAACCCCGCGTTTAGTCCTCTGGATGCGTTCCTTGCGCGTGCAACTACCGCATCCAGAGGACTAAATGCGTCCGGTGGGCTGGTAGGTGGTGAGGAGCACGCCGGACGGGGTCGCGGTGGTGCCGGCGAACTCCAAGGAGCATGCCGGGGTTCCTTCGGCGAAGAAACGCTTGCCTGTACCCAAAAGGAGCGGGTAGACGGCCAGCAGAACCTCGTCCGCGAGCCCGTTTTCGAGCAGCGCCGAGGTCAGCGTGGAGCTGCCCGAGAGGATGAGGTCCGGGCCGTCCTGCGCCTTGATGTGGCGGACGCCTTCGACGAGGTCCGGGCCGGCACCTTCGAACGGGCCCCATTTCAGGCTTTCCGGACGATGGGTGACGACGTATTTCGTCGCCGCCTTGAGCCGGTCCGCGAACGGGTCGCTTGGCGCGTCCGGCCAGTATTCCGACCAGAGGTCGTAGGTGCGACGGCCGAGCAGCAGGTCGAACCTTTCGGGGTGCGCGGCCATGATGGCCTCCCGGCCGGCGGGGGTCCGGTACGGCATGTTCCAGCCGCTGTACGGGAAGCCGTTCTCGTCCTCGGAGTGCTGGATCACGCCGTCGAGCGAGATGTGCTCGATGATCTTGAGCTTCCTCATCACGTCTCCAGCAACGCGTCGAGTTGGGGCATCGCGGCGCGGAAGCCCTCTTCCATCCCCGGGATCGTCTTCTCCATGGCTTCGATACTGGAAAACCGGGTCACGTGGATCAGGCGTGATCCCGTCGGCGTCGACTCGAAGGTGAATGTCATCGAGGACGGCATGTTCTCGTCGTCGGCGTTGTCCTCGCCGTCGTGCACCTCGAACGAGTCGATGGGGTTCACCGCGGTGAACTTCCAGGAGTCGGCCCACTTTTCGCCGTTCGGCCCGGACAGGTAGTACTCGGCGCGGCCGCTGGTCCGGAAATCGTGATGGGTGAACGTGGCGGGTGCGAAGGGCGGCCCCCAGAAGCGTTCGAGTTGTCGTGGATCGGCCCAGGCGTCCCAAAGGCGTTTCCGCGGAACGGGAAAGTCCGCCACGACGGTGATGCTGAGCTCTTCGGGCTTCTTGGTGACGGAGGTGATCGGCATCGTCATTCCCCTTCTCGCAGGACATCGTCGAGCTGCGCCACACGTTGGCGCCAAAGGGCTTCGTAGGAGTCGAGAAGCTCGCTGGCGCGCTGGAGCCGCTCGCGGTCAGTCGAGACCAGTTGTTCGCGTCCGCTGGCACGTTTCCGGATCAGGCCCGCGCGCTGGAGCACGGCGACGTGTTTCTGCACGGCGGCGAAGCTCATCTCGTAGCGCGCGGCGAGTTCGGACACCGACGGTGCTTCCGCGATCGCCCGCGCCAGGATGTCGCGGCGGGTGCCGTCGGCCAAGGCGCGGAAGAGCTGGTTGAGCGACTCCTCGCCCTCCCCTCGAAGTACAACCATGTGGTTGTACGTTAGCCGTGCCCGGTCGCGCGGGCAAGGCCCGGGCCCGGCGCGGTCGTGATGGGGGACGTGTGGCAGGGTGGCGGTCGTGAGTAACACGACCATCGCTGTGCTGCTGTTCGCGCTCGGCGGCTTCCTGATCGGCGGCGTCTACGCGACCTGGAAGAGCGTCAAGTTCATGGCCGTCGTGCTGGGGATCGGCGCGCTGCTGGCCATCGGCGGCGCCATCGCCTGGCTGGCCTGAGCGCCGTCCGGTGAATCGGCTGCGCGCCGGGAGCCGCGTCAAGTTCCTCTTCTTCTGAAATCGGCGTGACGGCGCGATCGGGCCGGAGTGCTTCAGGCAGCGGTGGCCCGCCCGGTTCACCACCGGGGCGAAACTTCCCGACGGCCGAGCGCTCCATGATGTGGCGGAAAGCGGTCCTGTGCGACGACGCCGAGGGCGCGCCATCCGCGCGAGGCCAAACCGCTGCGCGTGAAGGCCCCCTTCGCCGCGCTAGACGTAGCGAAGGGGGCCTTCATGTACTTCGGGGCCGGCAGGGCACCGGTACCGAGTGGGTCACCGGGGTCGTGAGTGGCGATTCGGGTCAGGGCCGAGAGCGTCTTGGGTGCCTACTGGATTTGGCTGGGGCTGATCATGTGTCCGTGAAGGCCTCCTTGCCTACCCTGAGGGTAGTGAAGGAGGCCTTCACTACCCTCAGGCGGGCACGGGCACCGGTGCCGAGTGGGTCACCGGGGTCGTGAGTGGCGATTCGGGTTAGAACCCGAATCGCCACTCACGACCAACCCGCACCAAACGACCTGCACGGGGCCTTCGCGTACCTATCGAGGACTAAGCGAAGCGGGCGTGTCGCACCGGGCCCGGGCCGAAGAAACCCGCGACCAGTACCTACTTCGAGGCGTCGACCAGCTCCCGCTCGTCAGGAGCGTCCAGCTGCTTCGCGAGCTTCTCGCCTTCGACGTCCACATCGGGCAGCACGCGATCCAGCCACTTCGGCAGCCACCAGGCACCGCGTCCGAGTAGCGACATCAGCGCCGGCACGATGGTCATCCGGATCACGAACGCGTCCACCAGCACCCCGAAGGCCAGCGCGAACCCGATCGACTGGATCAGCGACGATTCCGCGAGGACGAACCCGGCGAACACGCTGATCATGATCAGCGCGGCGGCGACCACGACGCGGGAGCCGTGCCGGAAGCCAGTCACCATCGCCTGCTGCGGGTCGGCGCCGTGGACGTATTCCTCCCGCATCCGGGTCACCAGGAACACCTGGTAGTCCATCGCGAGCCCGAACAGCACACCGATCAGCAGGATCGGCAGCATGCTCATGATCGGCCCGGTCGTCTTCACCCCGAGCAGGTCGGTGAGCCAGCCCCACTGGAACACCGCCACCACGGCGCCGAACGTCGCGACCACGGAGCCGAGGAAGCCCAGCGTCGCCTTCAGCGGGACCACGATCGAGCGGAACACCAGCATCAGCAGCAGGAACGCGAGCCCGACGATCAGCGCGAGATAGGGCAGCATCGCGTCGGCGAGTTTCTCCGAGACGTCGATGTTGGCCGCGGTCTGGCCGGTCACCGCCAGCGACGCGCCGGTGGCCGTGCCCAGCCCCGCGTTCAGGCCGCGGATGTCGCTGACCAGGTCTTCGGTCGCGGTGCTGCTGGGGCCGCTCTTCGGGATGACGGTCAGCAGCGCCAGGTCACCGTCCCGGTTGGTCTTCGGCGGCGTGACGATCGGGCGTTCGGGGAGCCCGCCGATCCCCGCGGCCGCCTGCTGGAGCGCGGCCTGCCGGTCGGTGCTGGCGCTCAGGTCGACGACGATCACCAGCGGCCCGTTGGCGCCCTCGCCGAAGCTGCGGGCGACGGTGTCGTAGGCCTTGCGCTGGGTGGTGTCCGGCGCGGCGGTGCTGTCGTTCGGCAGGCCGAGCTGCATGCTCGCGGCCGGGATGGCGACGATCGCGAGGCCGGCGATCGCGGCGATCAGCACCGGGATCCGGCGGCGGGCCACGAAACGTGCCCAGCGCTCGCCGTGTGTCGTCGCGTTTTCCTTGCGGCGCAAGCGGATCTTGCCGCCCGCCAGTTTGCCGCCCGCGAAGCCGAGGACGGCGGGCAGCAGGGTGAGCGCGATGACGACCGCGATGGCGACGGTGATCGCCGCGGCGATCCCCATCTCGCCGAGGAACGGGATGCCGACGACGGTCAGGCCGGCCAGCGCGATGATGACGGTCAGCCCGGCGAACACCACGGCTGAGCCCGCGGTGCCGGTGGCCCGTCCGGCGGCTTCCTCCGGATCGCGGCCGATCGTGAGTTCGTGCCGATAGCGGGAAACAATGAAGAGCGCGTAGTCGATGCCGACGGCGAGGCCGATCATCAGTGCGAGCACCGGCGTGTTCGTGTTCAGTTCGAGGAAACCGGACGCCGTCGTGATCCCCGCCATGCCGATGCCGACGCCGATGAGCGCGGTCAGCAGCGGGATCCCGGCTGCGAGCAGCGAGCCGAAGGTGATGATCAGGACGACCGCGGCGACGGCCACACCGAGGCCTTCGGTGGCGTTCGTGGCGGGCATCGCCTGGACGGCGTCACCGCCGAATTCCACGGTGTACCCGGCGGCCTTGGCGGAATCCGCGGCGGCCATCAGGCCGTCGCGGTCGGCGTCGGTGAGCTCGAAGCCCGGGACGCGGTAGCTGACCTGCGCCAGCGCGACGTGCTTGTCGGGCGAAATCGCCTGCGCCTGCAGCGGGTCGACCACGCCGGCGACCTTCGGCGCGTCCTTGAGCCCGGTGACGAGACGGGCGATCGCCGCCTGCCCACCGGCGTCGGTGATGTCACCGGACGTCGAGATGACGACGCGCGCCGTCGCGCCACCGGCGGCGGCTTCCGGGAACCGGTCGGCGAGCTGGTCGATCGCCTTCTGCGACTCGGTGCCGGGGATGGTCACCGAGTTCGAAAGCTGGCCGGACAGGGTCAGCGCGCCCGCGCCGAGGGCCACCAGGACGGCGGCCCACACCGCCGTCACCAGTGCCCGGCGCCGGAACGAGAACCGGCCCAGGCGGTACAGGAAGCTGGCCACGAAAGTCTCCCGTTCACTCGTTCAGGTTCATTTCAAGCTAGCCGATCGGCTAGGGCGCTACAAGCCGATCGGCAAGTGTGTGACTAGCCGCACGGCTAGTACTCGTTTGGCCAGGCGGCCACGCTTGACGTAATCTCCGACGGCTGAACGAGGAGGGAACATGGACGTCGTCCACGCGGAGGACACCCGCACGCGACTACTGGGCACGGCGTTGCGGCTGTTCACCGAACACGGCGTGGAAGGCACCTCGCTGCAGATGATCGCGGACGCCCTCGGCGTCACCAAGGCCGCCGTCTACTACCACTTCAAGACGAAGGCGGAGATCACCGAATCCGTCGCCGAACCCGTGCTGCGAGAGCTCGAAGGCATCGTCGACGACGCCCGCGCCCAGCGCACCCGGGGCGCGCAGATCGACCACCTGCTCGACGGTTTCGTCGATCTCGTGGTGCGGCACCGCGCGCTGGTCGCCCTGTTCTCCAGCGACCCCGGCATCGCCCGCGCGATCGAGAAGTCCGTGCACAGCTCGGACAGCTTCAAGAACCGGCTGCTGGAGATCCTCGTCGGCCCCGATCCGGATCTCACCGCGATCGTGACCGCGCAGGTACTTCTGGCGGGCATCGCCATCGCCGGCGGTTCGCCCGAGGTCGCGTCGCTCGACGACGAGACGCTGCGCGAAACGCTCCTCAGCGTCGGTCGCAAGCTCTACAACCGCCCGCGCCGCCGTTCGTGACCGATGTGTTCAAGACAGGCGCCGCGATCCGCGCGACCCTGTCGGCATGAACATCGATCTGAAGGCGGCGGCCACGTTCATGGCCACCCAGGCCCGGCTGCTCGACAGGCGGCGCTTCGAAGTCCTCTTCCGCTCCGATGACCCGGCCGCGGCGCTCGCCGCGCTCGAGGCGTACCGCAATCCCGACGGCGGCTACGGCCACGGACTCGAACCGGACTGCCGCTCGGTGACCAGTCAGCCCGCCGGTGCGCTGCACGCTTTCGAGGTCTTCGCCGACGTCGGCAAGTCCGCGCGCGGCCGAACTCTGTGACTGGCTCGCCTCGATCTCCTTGCCCGACGGCGGGATCCCGTTCGCGCTGCCGATGCCGGATCCGGAGGGCGGCGCGCCGTTCTGGACGAGCGCGGATCCGGCGGTCTCCTCACTGCAGATCACCGCGATCGTCGCGGTGACCGCGCATCGCGTCGCGGCACACGATCCGGCGGTCGCCGCGCATCCCTGGCTCGCGAAGGCAACGCGCTACTGCCTAGATGAGATCGAGAAGCTCGACGAGGCGCCGCACGCGCTCGTGCTCGCTTTCGCGATGAAGCTGGTGGACGCGCTCGGCGACACGCGCCTGGTCGAGAAGCTCGGCCGGTTCGTCCCGGACGACGGTGTGGTCGCCGTCGGCGGCGGGATCGAGGGCGAGGCCATGCGCCCGCTCGACTTCGCGCCGGAACCCGGTGGCCCGGCACGGAAGCTCTTCCGGCCGGAGATCGTCGAAGCGGATCTGCGGCGGGTGGCGGGCGGGCAGCACGACGACGGCGGCTGGCGGGTCGACTACACGAGCTATTCGCCGGCCGCCGCGCTGGAGTGGAACGGGATGTTCACCGTGAACACGTTGTCGCTCCTGCGGAACAACGGCTTGGTCTAAGGAAGTCTGCGGAGGAACTCCGGCGGGACGGCGGCGGTGAGCCAGACGCCGTTCGCGCTCACCTGGAATTCGTGACCGGCGGCGGACATCTCCCGGGCGTCCACGGCGAGCAGCACCGGGACGCCGCGCCGCGCCCCGACGGCCCGCGCGGTGTCCACGGTCGCCGAGAGATGCACGGCATGCCGCTTCATCGGCCGGAGTCCCTCGTGCAGGATCGCGTCGAGGAACCGGGAGACCGTGCCGTGGTAGAGCACCTCCGGCGGGATCGCGGCGGGCAGTGCGAGGTCGACGTCGACACTGTGGCCCTGGCTGGCACGGATCCGCAGCCCGGCCTCGTCGAAGGCGAAGCGCCGTTTGTCGTTGCCCTCGACCACTTCGTCGAGTTGGGTGCGGGTGAGCGGCAAACCGTTGCGCCGCAAGGCCGCCAAGAGCGTGTCGACGTCGACCCAGCCGTCAGGGGTGAGGGTGATCCCGATGTCGCCGGGTGCGTGCCGCAGGTGCCGGGAGAGCCGTTTCGAGACTCGGATGAGGTTCTTCTTGTCCATTTCGAGTCACAGTGACGCACATCCGGCCCCCGCGTGGCAAGGGAATTCAGATGCCGCCCTCGGAAGCCGGGCGCAGTTTCCCCGCGCCGGGGCCGAAGCGGGACATCTGGTCGTCGGCGTTGTAGAGCCCGCAGCTGCGCAGGGAGAGGCAACCGCAGCCGACGCATCCGGTCAGCCTGTCGCGCAGGCGCTGCAACGCGTCGATCCGCGCGTCGAGCTCGTCCTGCCAGCCCCGCGAAAGGCGGGCCCAGTCGGCCTTGGTGGGCGCGTGGTCCTTGGGTAGGGTCTCCAGTGCCGAGCTGATGTCGTCCAGGCTGAGCCCGACCCGCTGCGCGGCGCGGATGAAGGCGATCCGGCGCAGCACCGAGCGCGAGTACCGGCGCTGGTTGCCCGCCGAGCGCTCGGAGCTGATCAGTCCCTTGTCCTCGTAGAAACGCAAAGCCGTATGGGGCACGCCGCTGCGGTCGGCGACCTGCCCGATGCTCAGGTGTTCAGCCAGTCTCGTCACGTCGCCAGATTAGCCTTGACTTCGACCTAAGTCGAGGTTGCAACCTCGGTTCATGACCACCGACACCAAGACCGGCTACGAGGATCTGCCGAGGCTGATCTCGTTGATGACCGGGGACGAGAAACACCAGGCGGCCGCGGAGTCCACTGTGGACGTCCTGTGGGTGCTCTACGACCGTGTGCTCGACATCACCCCGGAGAACGTCCGCGATCCGGGCCGCGACCGTTTCCTGCTGTCGAAGGGGCACGGTCCGATGGCCTACTACGCGGTGCTGGCGAAGAAGGGCTTCCTCCACGAGGAAGAACTCGCCGACTGGACTTCGGCCGAGTCCCGCCTCGGTCACCATCCCGACCGGGCGAGGCTTCCCGGGGCCGAGATCTCCAGCGGTTCGCTCGGGCACGGGCTCCCGCTGGCCATCGGTACCGTGTTCGGCCTGCGCGCCAAGGGATTCCGCGACGCCAAGGTCGTCACCCTCATCGGTGACGCGGAGCTCGACGAGGGCTCCAACCAAGAGGCCATCGCGGTCGCGGGCCGGATCGGCATGCCGCAGCTGACCGCCGTCGTCATCGACAACTCCTCGGCCACACACGGCTGGCCCGGCGGGATCGCGCGCCGGTTCGAGGTCGAAGGCTGGACGACCCGCACCGTCGACGGCCGCGATCACGACGCGCTCCACGAAGCCTTCACCACACCTCATCCGGACCGGCCGCTCGCCGTGGTCGCGACCGTCGAGCGAAAGGCCTGAGCCCGTGAACATGCGTGAAACGTTCCTCGAAGCCGCCGCCGAAGCGCTCGACGCCGACCCGAACGTCGCCGTCGTGCTCGCCGACATCTCCGCGGCACAACTCGCCTTCGCCGCGCGGAAACATCCCGACCGGGTGCTCAACGTCGGCATCCGCGAACAGCTGATGATGAGCACCGCGGGCGGACTCGCGCTGGCCGGCATGCGGCCGATCGTCCACACCTTCTCGTCGTTCCTCGTGGAGCGGGCGTTCGAGCAGGTCAAACTCGACCTCGGACACCAGGACGTCGGGGCCGTGCTGGTGTCCTC
This sequence comes from Amycolatopsis sp. NPDC043885, assembly GCF_056435685.1. Taxonomy (NCBI): domain Bacteria; kingdom Bacillati; phylum Actinomycetota; class Actinomycetes; order Pseudonocardiales; family Pseudonocardiaceae; genus Amycolatopsis; species Amycolatopsis sp. NPDC043885. The sequence continues at coordinate 111,848 of NZ_JBWKEA010000014.1, read as the reverse complement.
GGGCGCGTCCTACGACATGCCGACCGCCGGGCGGACCCACCAGGCGCCCGGAGACGTCGCCCTCATCGACACGCTGCCGGGCTGGACCGTGCACGTGCCGGGGCATCCCGAAGAGGCACGACGGCTGCTGCTCGAGTCCATCCCCGGCGACGGGCGCGTCTATCTCCGGCTTTCCGCGCAGGAGAACGCGAAAGCCCATCTGGGGGCGGGTCTGCAAACGCTGCGCCAAGGCAGGCGAAGTGTGGTGGTGGCCGTCGGGCCGATGCTCGACCGGACGCTGGAGGCGACCGCCGATCTCGACGTGACCGTGCTCTACACCTCGACCATCCGGCCGTTCGACGCCGCCGGGCTGCGCGCGGCCGTCGACGCCACCGGGGCCACCGACGTCGTGCTGATCGAGCCGTACCTCGCGGGGACGTCGGCGCACGCGGTGACGGACGCTTTGTCCGAAATGCCGCACCGGCTGCTCTCCCTCGGCGTCCGGCGTGACGCGGAAGTGCGGATCTACGGCGAAATGGCCGATCACGACCTCGCGCACGGCCTCGACGCCGGTTCGATCACCTTGTCCGTCAAGGAATTCCTCCGCTAGCGTCACCAGGATGACGAAGATCCGCCCGCTCTCGCTCGGGGTCATCCGCCGCGGTGAAGACCTTCTCGTGTTCGAAGGCCGCGACCACACCAAGGGCGTGACCTACCATCGCCCGCTCGGCGGCGGGATCGAGTTCGGGGAGACCGCCGCCGAGGCGCTGCACCGCGAATTCCAGGAGGAACTCGCGGCGGAGCTGACCTCGGTCGAGCAGATCGCCGTACTGGAGAACGTGTACACCTACGAAGGCAGGCCGGGGCACGAGATCGTGTTCCTGTTCACCGCGGACCTGACGGACAAGGCGTTCTACGAGCGCGACGAGGTCGGCGTGGTGCTCGACGACGGCGCGCGCGTGCACTGGCTGCCGATGGCCGACGTGTCGAGCGGCAAGGCGATCCTGTACCCGGACGGACTCGCGGACCTCCTTTCAGCGCAGGACTGACCGCGCGGTCGGCGCCAGTTCCCGTTGTTGCCAAGGGCGTTCGAGTTTGCCCGCGAGTTCGGTGCCTGTCCGGTCCAGGAGTTCGCGGTGTTCTTCCGTGAACTTGGAGAACCAGACGAACACCGTCTCGTTCTCCCGCACGGGAAGACGGGGAAAGGTGTTCTCCGCGGGCTCTGTTTCGAAGTGGCCGAACGTGTCCACGCCTGATTCCCGCAAGGCGGGCGCCACGTTGTCCGCGAAGTACTCGGAGAACTCCTTGACCGGGACGGCAGGATGGCACACCGTCACCAGAATCCGGGAATCCCCAGCGCCGCCCGGAGCGGGGAACCCCGGCCCGGACGGGCGCAGCAACAGGACGTCCGATGCGTCGATCATCGTCTCGTTCGCCGCCGGGCCGTGCTCTCGCCACACGGGCCCGTGGTAGAACGATTCGAGCGCGGCACGCCTGGTCTCCATGTCCCGGAAACCGCGCAGCCACACGAACTTGTCCGGCTCCGCAGGCTCGCGGAAGAGGCCGAACAGGCGCATGCCGCAGGCTTCCTGGCTCTCCACGAACTCGCGCTCGAAGAGCTCGATCAGCCCGTCCCGGCGGCCGGGGTGCAGCGTGTACCGGCGCAGTTCGACGACGGACTGGAACTCGGGGGAAACGGTCATACGCGGACCATAGAGGTCCGCACCGACAGTTTCCGGCGGCTCAGCGGAAGGCGGCCAGACCGGTGACCGACTGGCCGAGCGAGAGCGCGTGCATCTCTTCGGTGCCTTCGTAGGTCAGCACGGTTTCCAGGTTCGACATATGCCGCATCACCGGGTATTCCAGCGAAATCCCGTTGGCGCCGAGCATGGCGCGCGCGGTCCTGGCGACCTCCAGCGCAGAGCGGACGTTGGCGAGCTTGCCGAAGCTGACGTGGTTGTGGTGCAGCGTCCCGGCGTCCTTGAGCCGCCCGATCCGCAGCGCGACCAGACCGGCGCGGTTGACCTCGACGACGAGATCGGCGAGCTTGCGCTGGGTGAGCTGGAACCCGGCCAGCGGTTTGCCGAACTGTTCCCGGCTCAGCGTGTACTCCAGCGCGGATTCGTAGCAGGAGCGAGCGGCGCCGACGACGCCGAACAGGATCCCGTAGCGCGCTTCGTTCAGGCAGGACAGCGGCCCGCGCAGGCCCCTGACCTCGGGGAACGCGGCGGAATCCGGCAGGCGGACGCCGTCGAGCACGAGTTCCGCGGTCAGCGAGGCGCGCAGTGACAGCTTGTGCTTGACCTCGTTCGCGGTGAAGCCCGGCGTGTTCGTGGGGACGACGAAACCGCGCACACCTTCGTCGGTCCGCGCCCAGACGACCGCGACGTCGGCCACGGTTCCGTTGGTGATCCACATCTTCGTGCCGCTCAGCACCCAGTCCGAGCCGTCGCGCACCGCGCGGGTCCGCATGCTGCCGGGGTCGCTGCCGGCGTCCGGTTCGGTCAGGCCGAAACAGCCGAGCGCCTCACCGGCGGCCATCCGGGGCAGCCACTCCTGTTTCTGCTCCTCGGTGCCCCATTTGTGGATCGCGTACATCGCCAGCGAGCCCTGCACCGAGACGAAGCTGCGCAACCCGGAGTCGACGGCCTCCAGCTCGCGGCAGGCGATGCCGTAGGCGACGGCGCTGGTCCCGGCGCAGCCGTAACCCTCCAGGTGCATGCCGAGCAGTCCGAGCCGCCCGAACCCCTTGGCGAGCTCGGCGGCGGGCAGAGCGCCCGACTCGTACCACTCGGCGACGTTCGGCAGGAGCTGGTCCTGGGCGTAGGAGCGCACTGCGTCACGCATGGCCCGGTCCTCGGCGGTGAGCTCGGCGTCGAGATCGAGGAAGTCGCGCGGATCCGGACTGCTGCTCATGCGGTCACTCCTGGTCGGCTCGGTGGGGCGTCTTCCTATGAAGAAAACCACACACGCGACCGGAGTCGAGTGTCAGCGATCCCGCCCTCCGGTGGTCTTCGTCACCTGAACCGATGCCGTGGCCGTCCGAGCCGGGGCGGAGCGCCGCTTCTGCGCCGGGATCAGCAGCTCCGCGAAGGTAGGGAAAGGCACGCTGTCGATGTCTTCGCGCCAGGCGCTGAGCAGGCGGGTCAGGTCGTCGGCGTCCTGCATCGTTCCTCCAAAAGTGCAGGGCGGTCCTGCGCCGGCCTTTCACTTGGAGGCGTTATTACCCAGAAGAGTGAACGTCGAAACAGGAAATCCGGAGAAAATCCGGTCCGCTAACCTGGGACGCGTGGCTACTCCTCGCGTGGTGATCCTGGACTACGGGTCCGGCAACCTCCGGTCCGCCGAACGCGCTGTTCAGCGCGCCGGCGCCGACGTCGAGGTCACCGCCGACCCGCATGCCGCCCTCGAGGCCGACGGCCTGGTCGTCCCCGGTGTCGGCGCCTTCTCCGCCTGTATGGAGGGGCTGCGGTCGGTGTCGGGGGAGAAGATCATCGGCAAACGCCTCGCCGGCGGCCGTCCGGTGCTGGGCATCTGCGTCGGCATGCAGATCCTGTTCGAACGCGGTGTCGAGCACGGCGTGGAGGCCGAGGGCGCCGGTGAGTGGCCGGGCACGGTCGACAAGCTGGAGGCCGACGTCCTGCCCCACATGGGTTGGAACACCGTCCGCGCCCCCGAGGACTCACAGTTGTTCGCCGGTCTGGACGCGGACACGCGGTTCTACTTCGTGCACTCCTACGCCGCGCGGACCTGGGAACTGGACTCCGGCCTCGCCGGACAGCAACCCAAGGTGACCTGGGCGAACCACGGCCAGGACTTCGTCGCCGCCGTCGAGAACGGGCCGCTCTGGGCGACCCAGTTCCACCCCGAGAAGTCCGGGGACGCCGGGGCGCACCTGCTGCGCAACTGGCTGAACACCCTGTCTTAGAGTGGGCGCGTGACTTTCACGCTCCTTCCCGCCGTTGATGTGGCCGATGGCCAGGCCGTGCGACTCGTCCAGGGCGAGGCCGGCACCGAAACCTCCTATGGCAGCCCGCTGGAGGCGGCGCTCGCCTGGCAGCGCGACGGTGCGGAGTGGATCCATCTGGTGGACCTCGACGCCGCGTTCGGCAAGGGTTCCAACCGCGAACTGCTCGCCGACGTCGTGGCCAAGCTCGACGTCCAGGTGGAGCTGTCCGGTGGCATCCGCGACGACGCCTCGCTGGAGGCCGCGCTGGCCACCGGCGCCCGCCGCGTCAACCTCGGTACCGCGGCGCTGGAGGACCCGGAGTGGACCGCGAAGGTCGTCTCCTCCTACGGCGACCGCGTCGCCATCGGGCTGGACGTGCGGATCACCGAGGCCGGGCACCGGCTGTCCGCCCGCGGCTGGACGCAGGACGGCGGTGACCTCTGGGAGGTCCTCGACCGGCTCGACCGCGACGGCGCGCAGCGCTACGTCGTCACCGACGTGAGCAAGGACGGCACCCTCCAGGGGCCGAACATCGACCTGCTCCGCGAGGTCGCCGCCCGCACCGACGCGCCGGTCATCGCCTCCGGTGGTGTGTCCAGTGTGGACGATCTCCGCGCGCTGGCCGCGCTGGCCCGCGACGGTGTCGAGGGATCCATCGTCGGCAAGGCGCTCTACGCCGGCGCGTTCACCCTGCCCGAGGCGCTCGCGGCCGTCGCGGAGTTCTGAGCTTTACCTCCCGGGTAATCGACGCCACGCGCCGGCTCGGTCAGGATTCCTTCCAAGACAACGAAACCTGGAGGGACATCATGACCGCCTACGGACTCGCCCACCTTCGCCCCGCCGCTGTGCTGGCCGAAGAGGTCTTCGAGTACATGGAACGGATCCAGGCCACGCTCGATCCCTTCGGCGGCAGGTTCCTCGTGCACGGAGCCGGGGTCCACGTCGTCGAGGGGGAGTGGCCGGGGGCGCTCGTGCTCATCGAGTTCCCGAGCCTCGACGCCGCGCGGGAGTGGTACGACTCGCCCGCGTACCGGGAGATCCTGCCGCTGCGGGCCGACCACATCCCCGGCGATCTGATCCTGGTGGAGGGATGCGGGCCGGACCACGACTCGGCGGCGCTGGCGGCCTCGCTGCGGGCGCTGCAGGCCTCGTGAGTGGTGAGGACGGTTCTAACCGTCCTCACCACTCACGAGACCCAGGGCTACTCCGCCAGCTTGATCGCGATGCCCACGGTCCGGTCCTTCGGCCCCCGCAGCCTGCTGAAGAACATCGTGACCCGCCCGGTGATCCCGTACTTCCGCGCGATCACCTTGCGCACCCGTTCGGTCTCGTCGAGGTCCAGCAGCCGAGCCTCACCCGCGACGACGTCGCCATGGGTCTTGGCACCGCGGAAGTCGCAGGCCTGGACCTCGACCCGGCCGCTGTTGCGGATGCGCTTGACCTTGCCCGCCTTCCGCTCGGACCAGAGCACCAGCTCGCCGCCGTCGCCCGCCGCCCAGACCGGGGTCGGCACCGGGGTGCCGTTCTTGCGGAAGGTGGTCAGGACGACGTACTTCTCGGCGGCGATCCGCTCGAACTCCGATCCCATGTGGAAAGTCTAGGCTGTCCGCCTGCGCAAGGTCGCCGCGCCGAGCACCAGCGCGGCCAGTGCGCACGCCCCGACGATGATCAGGTTCCAGAGGAGTGTCGCGTCCACGGTGCCCGACGTGGTGACCCGCGTGAGCGCTTCGACGGCGTACGAAAGCGGCATCACGTTCGAAAGCCAGTTCAGGAGCCAGCCCATTTCCCCGCGCGGCACGAACAGCCCGCACAGCAGGATCTGCGGCAGCACGAACAGCGGCATGAACTGCACCGCCTGGAACTCCGTCCGCGCGAACGCGCTCACGAACAGGCCGAGCGCCATCCCGAGGAGGGCGTCGAGGACGGCGATGAGCAGCAGCATCCCGATCGAGCCCGCGATGTCGAGGCCCAGCCAGGCGAGCGAAATCCCGGCGGCGACGCCGACCTGCACGATCGCGATCGAACCGAACGCGATCGCGTAGCCGAAGAGCAGGTCCATCCTGCCGATCGGCAGGGTCATCAGTCTTTCCAGTGTCGCCGTGGTGCGCTCGCGCAGCGTGGTGATCGAGGTGATCAGGAACATGATCAGGAACGGGAAGACGCCGAGCAGCGCCGGAGCGACCCGGCTGAACACCGCTTCGGAGTTGAAGACGAAGCGCAGCAGCACCATCAGCAGCGACGGGACGACGATCAGCATCGCGACGGTGCGCGGATCGTGCCGTAGCTGAAGGAGGATGCGGCGGGCCGTGGCGAGTGTCAGCGTGGGGTTCACGAGGTCATCTCCGTCTCCCGGACGAGCCGCAGGAACGCCTGTTCCAGATCGGTCGTGCCGGTGCGTTCGCGAAGCCCGGCCGGGGTGTCGTCGGCGAGGACGCGGCCTTCGCGCATGAGCAGCAGCCGGTCGCATCGCGCTGCCTCGTCCATGACGTGGCTGGACACGAGCAGCGTCGTCCCGCCCTCGGCGAGGCGGCGGAACAGCGCCCAGAGTTCGTCGCGGAGTAGGGGATCGAGGCCGACGGTCGGTTCGTCGAGGACGAGCAGTTCGGGTTTTCCGAGCAGTGCGACGGCGAGGTTGGCGCGGCTGTGCTGTCCGCCCGACAAGGAGCCGACCAGCTTGCCCGCGTGGTCGGTCAGCCCGACTTCGGCGATCACCCTGTCCACATCGGACATCGGCGCGCGGAGGACGGAGGCGAAGTAGCGCAACGCTTCCGTGATGGTGAGGTCGGCGTAGATGGCCGGGTTCTGGGTGGCGTAGCCGATCAGGCGCCGCAGCGGCGGGCTGCCCGCGGGATGGCCGAGCACGGTGACCTCGCCCGCGGCGACGATCTGCACGCCGACGATCGAACGCATCAGCGTCGTCTTGCCGCAGCCGCTCGGCCCGAGCAGGCCGGTGACGCGCCCGCGCGGCGTCCGGAACGCGATGTCCTTGACGACCTCGCGACCGCCGCGGACGACCCTCAGTCCTGTCACGGAGATCGCCGAATTAGCCATGTGTTTAATTCTGCGCTCGTTGAGAAGCGTGAGTCAAGGGGTGCGTGTTTCAGGACAGCCGGACGGCGATGCCCGGGTAGTCGTGCACCAGCAGGTGCCGGTCGTAGCGCAGTACGCAGGAGAAGTCGAAGACCGGTGCCGCGTAGGCGAAATCGCGGTCACCGATCCGCTCGTAGCGCTGCTCGAGCCGCTCCACGGCGAGGTCGCCCGCACGGACGTACACGGCGGGCGCCTCGGCGGCGGCGCCCGGAGCGAGGCCGAGCCGGTGCACTGGCAGCGTGTTCGTCATCGACGACGACTCGAGGTCCACGTCGAAACAGCCGTCGAGCCGCGGATCCGCGACCCCGTCCACCCGCCATCGTCCGTCACCGCCGGATTCGAGCACCGTGCGCCGGGCGCCGCTCGCCGACCGGCCGGAGATCTCCGCCGACCTCGTATGCCAGGCGGCGTCGACGGTGATCGCGTACTCGACGAACCAGGATTCGCCGTCCTCGACCGCTGTCGTTGCCCCGCTGATCCTCCAGCCGCCTTCGTGTTCTTCGAAGAACGCGACCTCCAGGCCGGTCCTCGCGTCCCGATGCAGCCAGCTCGCCGTCGCGGGAAGGCTCACGGGACCAGGACGAGCTTGCCCCGGACGTGGCCGCCTTCGCTTTCGCCCTGGGCCGCGGCCGCTTCGGCGAGCGGGTACACGCGGGCGATCGGCAGGTCGAGCTTGCCTTCGGCGGCGAGCGCGGCGCCTTCGGCCAGCGAGCCGGGGACCTGCTCGGCCGGAGAACCCGACGTGAAGCGGACGCCGTGGTCTGCCGCGTCCGGCGCGGCGATGGTGATGACCCGCTTCGGGCCACCGGTCAGCTCGACGAGGGTGGCGAGCGAGCCGCGTCCGGAGGCGTCGAAGGACGCGTCGACGCCCTGCGGCGCGACGTCGCGTACGCGCTCGGCGAGGCCTTCGCCGTACTGCACTGGGACGGCACCCAGCGAGCGCAGGTAATCGTGGTTCGCTTCGCTCGCGGTGCCCACGACGGTGAGCCCGCGCGCGACGGCGAGCTGGACGGCGATGGTGCCGCCGCCGCCCGCCGCGCCGTCGATGAGCAGCGTCTCGCCCTTCTGGAGATCCAGGAGGGCGAGGGCGCGGTAGGCGGTGTTGACGACCGCCGGCAGCGCCGCGGCCAGCTCCCAGGAGAGTGCCCCGGGCTTGCGGATCAGGTTCGCCGGATCCGCGAGGACGTATTCCGCGTACCCGCCGATGCCGGACCCCAGGACCTCGTCGCCGGCCGCGAACCCGGACACTCCCTCGCCGACCGCGTCGATCACGCCCGAGATGTCCCCACCGGGCACGGCGGGGAACTTCGCGGGGTACACCTCCGCCATCAGCCCGGACCGGATCTTCCAGTCGATCGGGTTCACGCCCGCGGCCCGGACGGCGACCCGGACCTGGCCGGGTCCCGGCGCGGGAAGCTCACGTTCGAGGACGCGCAGGACCCCGGAGTCGCCGTACTCGGTGAACGCGATGGAGCGGTAGGTGTCCGTCATGCCGTCGACAACCGCCGCCCGCCCGTCACTATTCCGGCGGCTTCCCGAACCAGCTGTAGTCACCGGGGATGATCTGCAGGCCCTCGGCGATGTCGGCCAGCGTGGCCCGGTCCCGTTTGCCCGACACGGTGAGCCAGCGCCCGCCTTCGACCTGGACGGCGACCGTTTCGTCCAGCTTCCCTCCCCGCCCGTTCCGCGCGGGGAGGGCGAAACCGTCGAGGCCCCTGATCTTGAGCGGCACGGGCGCGGCATCGCCCGCGTCCGGCGGTTGGCCGCCGAGCCTCGCCGTGACCACCGCCGCCGCGCTGGGCTGCCCGGCACGGGTGGCTTCGAGCTCGGTCGTGCCCCCGTCGACCATCATGGCCAGGTTCACCCCGGACGGCTCCAGGCCGGCGGGCAACCTGCCGAACCGCAGTTCGCCCGACACCCGGGCACGGCCGTCCCCGACCATCTCGTCCGCGATCCGCTGACCCACGCCGCGCGCGTCGCGCACACCGTGCAGGGTCAAGTTCAGCACGTACGCGTCGTCGGGTGACCAGGTCAGCATCGTCGCGTCGCCGTAGACCTCCGAGACCATGCCGACCCTGCCGTGCACGATGATCTGGTTCGGGGCGGGCGCGATCGTCCACGGCCCGCGCCGCTCGTCCAGCGGAGTGGTGGTCAGCTGGACCTGGCCCGCCTCGCCGCCACTCCACGTCCTGGTCTGAGGCGCCGGATAAGGCTTCGCGGAGCGGCTCATCTCCTTGAAACCGTCGGGAAGCCAGCCCGGTTTGTACGGCAGCACCGCCCAGTCCGCGTCGCGCGGCGAGGCGGGCGTGACCGTTGTGTAGGCCCGCAGGCCGAGTGGCACGCCGAGCGCGATGATCGCGACCGCCGCCGCGACCAGCGCCAAAGCCATCTTCGGACGGCTGCGCGACCGTTGGGCCAGCGCGTCGCGGACCTCGGCCCCGTCGGGCGCCCGCGTCGCCAGGTGTTCGAGGCTCTCCCGGATCAGGTCCTCGGTGTGCTCGTCACTCAGTCGGGTCATTTGCGGGCTCCCGTGGGCTGCACGGACGGGGACGGCCCGGTTTCCCGCAGCGTCGCGAGCGCGCGCGAAATCTGGCTGCGCACGGTCGACGTCGCGCAGCGGAGTACCGCGCCGATCTCCTCGTCGGAGTAGTTCTCGTAGTAGCGGAGCACGATCGCGGCGCGTTGTTTGCGCGGGAGCTTCGCGAGCCGGTCCAGCATCGCGTCGCGTTCGTCGTACTCGATGGCGTGATCGGAGACCGGCGGGCTCATCAGGTCGAGCGCTTCCGGTGACGACGGCGTCACCCGGCGGACCGCCAGCCGCCTCCGCCACGAGAGGTACTCGTTGGTCACCATCCGGCGGACGTACGTCGGCGGCGAGTCGATCTTCGGCCAGCGTTCCTGAGCACGCAGCAGCACCTCCTGGACGATGTCCTGCGCCAGGTACGGATCGTCGGTCAGGACGGTCGCGTAGCGCAGGAGGCCGTCCAGGCGATCCGCGACGAACTCGTCGAAGGTCGCAGGCACGTGTCCCCCTCAGCCGGTGGTCTCGCTACTAGTGACGCGCGAGACCACCCCGCTGATGCATCGGGAGCCGAACTTTCTCGGCGCCGGGGGTCAGGTAGTACTGCGCGACCGGGGCCAGCATCGCGACGATCTCCTCCTCCGAGGCGTTGACCAGCGGCGGGAGCCCGATGACGTAGCGCAGCAGCGCGAACCCGATCATCTGCGCGGCGATCCCGGCCACCCGCACCTTCGGCACGCCGCGCGCTTCGGCGACCCGCGCCAGTACCGCCCGCTCCAGGAACTGCCGCATCATGGTCGCGACCTGCTCGTTGGTGGTCGCGGAGCGGATCATCGCCAGGAACGGCGCGCGGCCGTCCGGGGCCTGCCAGAGGCCGAGGAACGCGCGGACGAGGCGCTCGCCGATCTCTTCTTCGGGGCCTTCGAGGATCCGGGGGACCAGCTCGCCAGGGTCCACCGGCAGATTCATCGACGCGGCGAAGAGCCGTTGCTTGGTGCCGAAGAAATGGTGCAGCAGGGCCGCGTTGACCCCGGCGTCGGCCGCGATGGCGCGGACGGTCGCCCCGTCGTAGCCCTGTTCGGCGAACCTGCGCCTCGCCGCGTCGAGGATCTCCTCCCGCGTCTCGGTCTGCCCCGGCCGCCGCCCCGCCTGTGCCATCCCGCGAGCTTAGAACGGGTCTTGACTACGCTTGTCCCCATGTCAGTCGCAGTCAGGGTCATCCCGTGTCTCGACGTCGACGCGGGCCGTGTGGTGAAGGGCGTCAACTTCGCCGACCTGCGCGACGCCGGCGACCCCGTCGAACTCGCCAGGCTGTACGACGCCGAGGGCGCGGACGAGCTCACGTTCCTCGACGTCACGGCGTCCTCCGGGGACCGTGAGACCACCTTCGACGTCGTCCGCCGGACCGCGGAACAGGTGTTCATCCCGCTCACCGTCGGCGGCGGCGTGCGCACGAACGACGACGTCAACCGGTTGCTGCGCACCGGCGCGGACAAGGTGAGCATCAACACCGCCGCCATCGCGCGGCCGGAGTTCCTGCGCGAGGCGTCCCGCCGGTTCGGCGCGCAGTGCGTCGTCCTGTCGGTGGACGCGCGCCGGGTCCCCGAGGGGACCGAACCGACCCCGTCCGGTTTCGAGGTGACCACGCACGGCGGGCGCCGCGGCACCGGGATCGACGCCGTCGAGTGGGCCGCGCGCGGCGAGGAACTGGGCGTCGGCGAGATCCTGCTCAACTCGATGGACGCCGACGGCACCAAGAACGGCTTCGACCTCGAACTCCTGAGCCAGGTGCGGGCGGCGGTCCGGGTCCCGGTGATCGCCAGCGGTGGCGCCGGCGCGCTCGAGCACTTCCTGCCCGCCGTCGAGGCGGGCGCGGACGCGGTGCTCGCGGCCAGTGTGTTCCACTTCGGACAGTTGAAGATCGGCGAGGTCAAGAGCGCGCTGCGCGCCGGGGGAGTCGTGGTCCGGTGATCCTGGCCAAATGGAAGGCCTCCACCGAGGTCAAGGTCGTCTGCGCGCTGCTGCTCGGGCTCGCCCTCGCCTACCTCGCGATGGCCGCGATCCTCATGTTCGCGCCGTACTCCACCGCGCGGACGTTCCTGCTGCCGGGGACGTCGCTGGTCCTCGGCGGACTCGTCGTGGCGGGATTGGTGCTGAAGATGTCTTCGGCGCGGTTCGCCGGTTTCGGCGTCAGCTTCCTGTTCGGGTTGCTGCACGCGTTGTCCATGCTGGCGGCGGAACTCTTCTGGGTGAAGATCGTCTCCGGGCTGCTGTTCGCCGGGTACATCTACACGGCGGTCCTGCTCAACTCGATGCCGGTGAAACGGCACCTTCTCGGAGCCACGAATGACGCTTGACCCCGCCCTCTCGGATCGCTTGAAGCGCAACGCCGACGGGCTGATCGCCGCCGTCGTCGTCGAACACTCCACATCGGACGTCCTGATGATGGCGTGGATGGACGACGAGGCGCTCGAACGCACCCTCACGACGCGGCGCGGCACCTATTATTCGCGCAGCCGCAAGGAACTGTGGGTCAAGGGCGAGACATCCGGCCATGTCCAGCACGTGCGCGAGGTGCGGATCGACTGCGACGGCGATACCGTCCTCCTGCGCGTCGACCAGACCGGCCCGGCCTGTCACACCGGCACGCACACCTGTTTCGACACCGACGAACGGCTGCTGCTGGCCGACGAGAGCGAGAACCCGTGAATATCGTCGCCAACGTGCTGGTCGGCATCGTCGCCCTGATCCACCTGTACATCGTCGTGCTGGAGATGTTCCTGTGGACCACCCCGCGCGCCCGCGCCTCCTTCGGCACGACCGAGGAGTTCGCGAAGGAGACCACGACGCTGGCGGCCAATCAGGGGCTGTACAACGGTTTCCTGGCCGCCGCGCTGATCTGGGGCCTGATCGCGACCGGCAGCACCGCCTGGCAGTTCAAGATCTTCGGCCTCGCCTGCGTGATCGTGGCGGGGCTCTACGGGACGGCGACGGCGAGCAAGAAGATCTTCTTCGTGCAGGTGGTCCCCGGCACGCTGGCGCTGATCGCGGTGCTGGCCGCGGGCTGACCGGCGGTGGGAAGGCGAAGACCGGCCGAGCGTGACCGTCCGAGACGACGACCGCGCGTCGCCGGGCGACCTCGGTCCACTTCGGATGGTGATGCCGTCGAAGGCATTGCCCCGCTGACGATCCATGACGATGTGGCCGTCCCCCTGATCGAGAACCTGACGCGTTTCAAGGTGCGCGCGCTGGCGTTGTCGGTGTTCTGGATGGTCTTCTTCATCTCCTGCCGGATAGTCGCCGACGGGACCGGATACGAGTTGCTGATTCCGTTGTCCACGGCGGGCTTCTTCGGCTTCCCGGCGTGCCTGTACGCCGCCTGGATCTGGCGGGGCCGGTATCGCTCGGCCTTGAAGACCGGCTTGCGCGAGGCCACGGCGACGGTGGGCCCGGCTGGTTGTTCCCTGGGATCGACGTCTATCCCGAGCGCGGTTACAAGCTGCTTCAGACGCGACGGTCGCTGCGGATCGCTCCTCGCTTCGAGGGACTCGAGAAAGTCCCCGTCTTCGTCGGCGGCGAGGAAACGGACATGATCGTGATCTTCCCGCGCGGACGGTTCTTCAAGGACCGGCTCCGCACCGTTCCCGTCAAGGAGATCGAGCCGGACACGGCCTGATCCGACGACACCGATCGGGCCGGATGACACTCGGCCCGCGAGTTCCGCCTCCAAGCACGCGAGTCGCGCCTCTGGTCACGCGTGTCGCGCCTCCAAGCACGCGTGTCGTCCGCCTCACAGGATTCGTCGCCATTCGCCCGGCGGGTAGTGAAGGCCTCCTTCGCTACCTTCAGGGTAGGCAAGGAGGCCTTCACGGCCGGGCTCAGTCGACCTTTCCGGTCAGATACCGCTGCATCGTCGGCGCGATCGCGGTCACCAGCGGCTCGATCTCGCTCGAAGCCATCGGCTCGAACCTCGCGACGTACCGGATCATCCCCATCCCGACCAGCTGTGACGCGCACAGGGTCGTCCGCAGTTCGACTCGGTCCGAGCCCAGCTCACCGATGACCTTCGTGAAGAAGCTCTGGAAGAACCCGCGCAGCACCAGCGCGGCCTGCTCGTGCCCGGCGACGCTGCGGACGAGCGCCTGGAACACGTCACCGCCCGCGCCGTCCCACCGGGTGAGGAAGGTGCGCACGATCCGGCGGCCGAACTCCTCGTCTGGCCCGTCCCGAAGTTCCGCGAGGAGTTCGTGCGGCTCGAACGGCAGTTTCAGCACGGCCTGGGCGAACAGCCCTTCCTTGCTGCCGAACCAGTGGTTCACCATCGCCGCGTCGACCCCGGCGCGCGTCGCGATCGCGCGCACCGTCGCGCCGTCGAAGCCGCTCTCGCCGAACACCGCGCGGGCCGCCTCGAGCAGCGCGGTGCGGGTGTCCTGTCCGCCGGGCCGCCGTCCCCGGCGCCGAGCGGTAGTGTCTTCACCAGCCATGGCGTCATCATGGACGGACCCGGCCCGAAATTCAACATTCCTTGAATTCATCCCCGCGTCCCGCCTCCCACGGGCGTTGCAGCACAATGAGCGACATGGTCAGCGCCGCAAACGCCAGCCCGTCGGGGCTCGGCTCGGTCAGCCCTTCGCGCGACGAGTTCCGCGCGCTCGCCGAGGGCCGTCGCGTCATCCCCGTTGTCCGCCGCGTGCTCGCCGACGGTGAGACCCCCATCGGGGTCTACCGCAAGCTCGCCGCCGACCGGCCGGGGACGTTCCTCTTCGAATCGGCGGAGAACGGCGCTTCCTGGAGCCGATGGTCGTTCATCGGCGTGGACAGCCCCGCCGCGCTGACCGTGCGTGACGGCCAGGCTGTCTGGACCGGCACCCCGCCGGTCGGCCTGCCGACCGAAGGCGACCCGCTCACCGTGCTGCGTGAGACCGTCGCCGCGCTCCACACCGAGCAGCTGCCCGGGATGCCGCCGCTCACCGGCGGCATGGTCGGCTACATCGGCTACGACGCCGTCCGCTGGCTCGAACGGCTCCCCGAACTCGCCGAACGCGACCTCGACATCCCCGAGCTCACCATGCTCCTGGCGACCGACCTGGCCGCCTTCGACCACCACGAGGGCACCGTCACGCTGATCGCCAACGCGGTCAACTGGGACGACTCGGCCGAGCGCGTCGACGCGGCGTACGACGACGCCGTCGCGCGTTTGAACGCGATGACCAAGCAGCTGCACGTCGCGGCCCCGGCCACGGCCGCCGTCTTCGACCGTCCCGCGCCCGAATTCACCCGCCGCCGCTCCAAGCCGGACTTCCATGCGGCCGTCGAGAAGGCGGTCGAGGCGATCAAGGCGGGCGAAGCGTTCCAAATCGTGCCGTCGCAACGATTCGAGATCGAGACCCAGGCCGACGCGCTGGACGTCTACCGTGTCCTGCGCACGTCCAATCCGAGCCCGTACATGTACCTGCTGCGCCTGGACGGCTTCGACATCGTCGGGTCCAGCCCGGAGTCGCTGGTCACCGTGCGGGACGGCCGCGCGACCACGCATCCGATCGCGGGTACCCGCTGGCGCGGCGCCGACCCGGAGGAGGACGCGCAGCTGGCCAAGGACCTGCTGGCGGACGAGAAGGAACGCGCGGAGCACCTGATGCTCGTCGACCTCGGCCGCAACGACCTCGGCAAGGTCTGCAAGCCCGGCACCGTGCGCGTCGTCGACTTCTTCGACGTCGAGCGCTACAGCCACGTCATGCACATCGTCTCCACGGTCACCGGCGAACTCCTCGACGACAAAACGGCTTTCGACGCCGTCGCCGCCTGCTTCCCGGCGGGGACGCTCTCCGGCGCGCCGAAGGTCCGCGCGATGCAGCTGATCGAGGAGCTGGAGCCGACCCGCAGGGCGCTCTACGGCGGCGTCGTCGGATATCTCGACTTCGCCGGGGACGCCGACACCGCGATCGCGATCCGCACCGCGCTGATGAAGGACGGCACCGCGTACGTCCAGGCGGGCGGGGGAGTCGTCGCCGATTCGGTGGCCGACTACGAGGACAACGAGTCGCTCAACAAGGCCCGCACCGTGCTGTCCGCCGTGGCGGCGGCGCAGACGATGATCGCGGCGGACGAACTCGACCCGGCGGGTGACCGCACTCGTGTCTGAGGCCCCGGCGAAGAAGGCCAAGCGTCCACTGTGGATCGCCGTGGTGGGGCTGCTGCTGGGGGCGGTCGCGCTGTGGGGTTCTTCGCAGCTCGTGTGGTTCGCGGAGTTCCGCGACGGCGGTGTGCGCGGCACGGTGCTGTACACGGAAACCGGTTCACAGCGTGCGGTCGCGCTGATTCCGCTCGCGTTGCTGGCGCTCGCCGGCACGGCCGGGCTGATCGCCACCGGCGGCTGGCCACGCCGGGTGCTCGGCGTGGTACTCGCCGTGGCCGGTGTCGCCGCGGTGTGGATCGGCGTGGCGGGCGGCTCGTTGAGTGGCTTCGCCGACGGTCTGCCCGTCGCTCAGCTGGTGGGAGCCCGCGGTCTCGCGATCCTCGGGGGAATTCTCGTGACGGCGGGTGGGTTGGCAGCCATCAAGGGTGCGGGCCGGATGCCTCGTCTCGGCGCGAAGTACTCGGCGCCGGGGGCGAAGAAGAAGGCCGCCAAGGATCTGGAAACCGAGCTGTGGGAGGCGCTGTCCGAAGGCGAAGATCCCACCGCGACCCGGTGATGGCCGCGGAAAACGCGCGTTTTCGAGATCTACGCCGCGAAAGATGACACGGTTGGCATTCGGAGTAACGGACATACCCGGAACCAGGCCGTATCCGTGCGGGGGTTAGCATCGTTTCGGCGGGAAGGGGAAGGTTTTTGTGAGCGACCTTGCGAAGGAATCCGTGAGTACGACGGCCGGTGAGGAACTCCGGTGAGCGTGCTCGATGACATCGTCGCCGGCGTCCGTGCCGATCTCGCCGAGCGCGAGGCGGTTCTGCCGTTCGACGAACTGAAGAAGCGCGCGACCCAGGTCGCGCCCCCACGTGACGTGCTCGCGGCCCTGCGTGAGTCCGGTATCGGCGTCATCGCCGAGGTGAAGCGGCGCAGCCCCTCCAAGGGTGACCTGGCCGAGATCCCCGATCCGGCCGCGCTGGCGAAGGACTACGCCGACGGCGGCGCCAGGGTGATCAGCGTGCTGACCGAGCAGCGCCGGTTCGGCGGTTCGCTCGCCGACCTCGACGCGGTCCGCGCGGCTGTCGACATCCCGGTGCTGCGCAAGGACTTCATCGTCAGCCCGTACCAGGTCCACGAGGCGCGGCTGCACGGCGCGGACATGGTCCTGCTGATCGTGGCGGCCCTGGAGCAGAACGCCCTGATCGCGTTGCTGGACCGGGTCGAATCCCTCGGGATGACCGCGCTGGTCGAGATCCACAACGCCGAAGAGGCCGACAAGGCCCTCGAAGCCGGCGCGAAGGTGATCGGCGTCAACGCCCGCAACCTGCACACCCTCGAGGTCGACCGGGACGTCTTCTCGCGGCTGGCCCCCGGTCTGCCGATGGACGTCTTCAAGATCGCCGAGTCCGGTGTGCGCGGCCCCGGCGACCTGATGTCTTACGCGGGTCACGGTGCCGACGCCGTCCTGGTGGGCGAAGGGCTCGTAGCTTCGGGCGACCCCAAGGGTGCGCTGGTCAAGCTCGTCACCGCCGGATCGCACCCTGCCTGCCCGAGGCCTTCCCGATGACCATTGAGTACCACGAAGAAACCCACGGCAAGCACGATCCGGACGACCGGGGCTACTACGGCCCGTACGGCGGCCGGTTCATGCCGGAGGCCCTGATCGGCGTCGTCGACGAGGTCGCGGCCGAGTACGACAAGGCGCGGAACGACCCGGACTTCGTCAACGAGTTCCGGCGTCTGCTGCGTGACTACGCCGGTCGCCCGTCGCTGCTCACCGAGGCCAAGCGCTTCGGTGAGCACGCCGGCGGCGCCCGGATCTTCCTCAAGCGCGAGGATCTGAACCACACCGGTTCGCACAAGATCAACAACGTGCTGGGACAGGCGTTGCTCACCAAACGGATGGGCAAGAAGCGGGTCATCGCCGAGACCGGGGCCGGGCAGCACGGCGTGGCCACCGCCACCGCCTGCGCGCTGCTGGACCTGGAATGCATCGTCTACATGGGTGAGGTCGACACCGAGCGGCAGGCGCTGAACGTGGCGCGCATGAAGCTGCTCGGCGCCGAGGTCGTCCCGGTGAAGACCGGTTCGCGCACGCTCAAGGACGCGATCAACGAGGCCCTGCGCGACTGGGTCACCAACGCCGACACCACGCACTACCTGTTCGGCACGGCGGCGGGCCCGTACCCGTTCCCGATGATGGTGCGGAACTTCCACAAGATCATCGGCGAGGAGGCCCGCGTCCAGATCCTGGAGCAGGCCGGGCGCCTGCCGGACGCCGTCGCGGCCTGCGTCGGCGGCGGGTCGAACGCGATCGGCATCTTCCACGGCTTCATCGACGACCCGGAAGTCCGTCTCGTCGGTCTCGAGCCGGGCGGCGAGGGCATCGAGGGCAACCGCCACGGCGCCACGCTGACCAAGGGCACACCGGGCAACCTGCACGGCGCGATGACGTACCTGCTGCAGGACGAGGACGGCCAGACCGTCGAGTCGCACTCGATCTCCGCGGGCCTCGACTACCCGGGTGTCGGCCCGGAGCACTCGTGGCTCAAGGACAGCGGCCGCGCCGAGTACCGGCCGGTGACCGACGCCGAGGCGATGGACGCGTTCAAGCTGCTTTCGCGCACCGAGGGCATCATCCCGGCGATCGAGTCGGCGCACGCGCTGGCGGGCGCGCTGGTGCTCGGCCGCGAACTCGGTCCCGAGGGGCTGATCATCGTGAACCTGTCCGGTCGTGGCGACAAGGACATGGACACGGCCGCGAAGTACTTCGGCCTGGTGGAGAACGCATGAGCGGGTTGAAGGAGCTCTTCGCGGCGACGCGCGCGGAGGGGCGTGGAGCGCTGATCGGGTATCTCCCGGCAGGTTTCCCGACGGTCGACGGGTCGAAGGACCTGCTGGCCGCGGTGGTCGACGGCGGCGCCGACCTGGTCGAGGTGGGCGTGCCCTACTCGGACCCGGTCATGGACGGCCCGACCATCCAGGCCGCGTCGGTGAGCGCGCTTTCCGGCGGCTTCAGGCTCAAGCACCTGTTCGAGGTCGTCGAGTCGGTGTCGTCGCGCGGCGGCAAGGCCGTCGTGATGACCTACTGGAACCCGGTGCACCGCTACGGCGTCGACCGCTTCGCGCGGGACCTCGCCGCCGCGGGCGGGCTCGGCATGATCACCCCGGACCTGATCCCGGACGAGGCCGACGAGTGGATGGCCGCCTCCGAGCAGCATGGTCTGGACCGGATCTTCCTGGTCGCGCCGTCCTCCTCGGAGGAGCGGATCGCGAAGACCGTCGAGGCCGCATCCGGTTTCGTGTACGCCACCGCGGTGATGGGCGTGACAGGCGCTCGTGACCAGGTCGGCGTGCACGCCGAGGATCTGGTCGCGCGCACCCGCGCGCATACGGACCTGCCGATCGGCGTCGGGCTCGGCGTCCGGTCCGGCGAGCAGGCGGCGCAGGTCGCCGGTTTCGCGGACGGTGTCATCGTCGGCTCCGCGCTGGTGACCGCCGCCACGAGCGGACTGGACGCGGTTCGGGAGCTTTCGGCCGAGCTGGCCGCGGGTGTGCGGAAGACCGTCGCCCCCGCTTGATCCTCACGCTGGTCGTGAGTGGCGATTCGGGTTCTAACCCGAATCGCCACTCACGACCAGCTGGACCGGCCGCTCAGTGCCGCCACCGCTGCGCTTCGGTGATCTCCTCCGGGGTCGCGAGCGCGAACCGCTCGATCTCCGCCCGCCGCAGGCCCACGATCGTCGTCGCCAGCGGAGCGCCGAACGCGGCAGTGAGGGCCTTGTCCGCCTCGAACGCCGCGACGGCGTCCTCCAACCGCAGCGGCAGCCGCTCGATCCCGCGGGCGGCGCGCGCCTCGTCGGTCAAGATCCCGGGGTCGACGTCGAGCGGCTCCGGCAGCACCGCCTCCTCGTCGGTTCCGGCCATCCCGGCGAACAGCAGGGCGGCCGCCAGCAGATACGGATTCGCGGTCAGGTCGAAGCATTTGACCTCGAGGTTCGCCGCCGAGTCACGGTTCCCGGCGACGCCGCGTACCAGCCGCAGCGGCGTCTCCCGGTTCTCCAGCCCCCACGCGGCGTACACGCCCGCCCAGTGGTGCGGCTCCAGTCGCAGATAGCTGACCACCGACGGTGCCCCGATCGCGAGCAGCGCGGGCAGCCGCCGCAGGATGCCCGCGCTGAACGACTCCGCGACCGGCGTCAGCCCGAAAACCCTTTCCCCGCCGAAGAAAAGGTTCCGCGCGCCGTCACAGACACTCAGATGCACATGCCCGCCGTTGCCGACGCCGGCGGGCGCGAACTTCGGGGTGAAGGACGCCTTCAGCCCGTGCCGGTGGCTGAGCGCGCGGATCGTCTCCTTCGTCAGGACGGCGATGTCGGCCGCGCGCACCGGGTCCGCCGCCGCGACCGACAGCTCGAACTGGCCGTCGGCGTACTCGGGGTGGATCTGTTCCACGCCGACCCCCTGTTGGTCCAAAGTGGACACCAGGGCGCGGAGATAGTCCGCGTGCTCGGAAAGTCTCGCGTAGCCGTACGCCGGGCCCGCGGTGGCCGAGGTCGGATCGTCCGGCGCGTCGGCGCCGGTGATCACCCATTCGATTTCGAAACTCATCCGCGCCCGGTGACCGCGCGCGGCGAGCCGGTCCACCGCCGTCGCCAGCAGGGCCCGCGCGTCCTGCGGGTGCGGCTCGCCCTCCTGGTCGAGTTTCGTCGCCGGAGCCCAGGCCCAGCCAGGCTGCCCGGCGAGCACGGTCAACGCGTCGAGGTCCGGATGCAGCCGCAGGTCACCGACCGGGCCGAGGGAATACTCGCCGCCGCTGATGACGTCGTCCGAGCCGAAGAAGTCGAAGGACTTCGAAGCGCCGACACCCCAAGCGGCCGCGGACGGCAACTTCCGCAGCGGTACCGCCTTGACCCGCGCGATCCCGGCGTTGTCCACGAAGGTCAGCGCCACAAGCTCGACACCCCGGGCCCGGAGTTCCCCGGTGAGGGCGGTCGCGCGGGCGGTCAGTGCTTCCCGGTTCACCATGGTTCCTCATCCTGGCCTCGATCGGAGTCCCTTGCCACGCCTGGATCCGGTCATAGGGTGAGGCCGCACTCGTCGACCACGAGAAGGGACGCGCTCATGCCGGGAACCCAGATCCTGCCGTTCGTCGCACGGACGAGGCTCGTGGACCACCACTGCCACGGCGTCGTCACCGGTGATCTGGGCCGGATCGAGTTCGAACAGCTGCTCACCGAGGCCGACACCGTCTCGTCACTGGGCACGACCCTGTTCGACTCGCTGATCGGGCTCGCGGTGCGGGCCCGCTGCGCCCCGGTGCTCGACCTGCCGCCGCACGTCCCGGCCGAGGACTATCTGGCCCGCCGCGCCGAACTGGGCGCCACCGAGGTCAACGCGCGGTTCCTGCGCGCCACCGGCACGACCGAATTCCTGCTCGACGGCGGCTTCCTGCCGGACACGCTGACCACGACCGAGCAGTTCGCGGCCCTGTCCGGCGCCCGTGCGCGGGACATCGTCCGGCTCGAACAGGTCGCCGAAACGGTGATCGGCTCCACCACCGCGGCCGGATTCGCGGCGGACTTCGCCACGGAACTGGCGAGACGCGCCACGACCGCGGTCGGGTTCAAGTCCATCGCCGCCTACCGGGTCGGCCTCGACCTGGCGGGGGAGCGGCCGACGGACACCGAAGTCACCGAAGCGGCGGGCCGCTGGCTCGCGCGGATCGAGGCGGGCGAACCCGTCCGGCTCGCGGACGAGGTGCTGCACCGGTTCCTGATCTGGACCGGGATCGACCTGGCCCTGCCGATCCAGTTCCACGTCGGCTTCGGCGATTCCGACGTCGACCTGCACCGCTGCGATCCGCTGCTGCTCACCGGGCTGCTGCGGGCCACCCGGTCACACGGGGTGCCGATCATGCTGTTGCACAACTATCCCTTCCACCGGAACGCCGCGTATCTGGCGCAGGTCTTCGAGCACGTGTTCATCGACGTGGGACTCGCGACGCACAACGCCGGTCATCGTGCGCCCGCGATCATCGCGGAGACAATGGAGATCGTGCCGTTCGGGAAGCTGCTGTTCTCCACGGACGCGTTCGGGCTGGCCGAGCTGTACCACCTCGGTACGGCGCTGTTCCGGCAAGGACTGTCCGACTTCCTGTACGCGGGGCTCACTTCGGACGTACTGTCCGAAGTGGACGCGCATCGGATAGCGGCGCTGGTGGGGCACCGCAACGCCGAACGGGTGTACGGGCTGGAGGGGACATGACGGAACTGGACGACCTGCAGGACCGGTGGGAGGCCGCCGTCGAGGCGGAACTGCCGTCGGCGATCGAACTGCGGCACCGGGTGCACGCCGATCCGCGCGCGTCGGGAGACGAAGAGGACACCGCACGGGTCGTCGTCGAGGCGCTGGGAATCGACGAAGGGGTCCGGGTCGCCAAGACCGGGCGCGCCGTGCTGCTCCCGGGTACCGCGCCGGGCCCGGCCGTGGCACTGCGCACCGAGCTGGACGCGCTGCCGGTCACCGAACGCACCGGCGTCCCGTGGGCCTCGGAGACGCCGCTGATGCACGCCTGCGGGCACGACGTCCACATGGCCGCGCTCGTCGCCACCTGCCGCGCCGCCGCCGTCGTCGGGGTGCCCCGGCCGCTCCTCGCGCTCCTGCAGCCGCGGGAGGAGACGTCGCCGTCCGGCGCGCTGGACATCGTCGACTCCGGCGTGCTCACCGAGTACGGCGTCGAGTCGGTCATCGGCGCTCACGTGCAGCCCAGGCTCGCCGCGGGGGTGGTTTCGGCGGTGCCGGGACCGGTCAACGCCTCCACCGACGAGTTCGACGTCGTCGTCCGCGGTCAGGGCGGGCACGCCGGCTACCCGCATCTGCTGCGGGACCCGATCCTCGCGCTCAGCCAGATCGTGGTGAGCCTGCAGCAGCTCGCGAGCCGCCGGGTCGACCCGGTGTTCGGCGCGGTCTGCTCGGTCGGGCGGATCGAAGCCGGGACGACGGCGAACGTCGTGCCGAACGAGGCCCGCCTGTCGGGCTCGCTGCGGCTGATGCGCGCCGAAGACCGCGACCTCGCCCTGGAGGGGCTCGCCGAGGTCGTCCACGGCACCGCACAGGCGCACGGCTGCCGGGCGGAACTGGAGATCAGCCCGTGCGAACCGGTGCTGCACAACGACGCCGGGCTCACCCAGCGCGCGCACCGGCGACTCGTCCGGACGGGGGCAGTCGTGGACACCGACTTCCGGTCGTTCGGCGCCGACGACTTCGCGCACTACTGCGGGATGACCCGCGGGCTGATGATGTTCGTCGGCCTCGGCGACACCGCCGGCGCGCCCAGCCTCCACGACGAGGTGTTCCTGCCGCCCGACGCCGCCATCGGGCACGTCGCGTCCGCGCTGATCGCGGGCTATTTGGCCGCCGTCGAGGGCTGACGCCCCCAAGAAGTGGACGAAGCGCTACGGTGGCCGACGTGAATACCGCCTCGGCAGCGTTCCTCGCGACCATCCCCAGCCCCGACCAGGGCGTCTGGCATATCGGGCCGGTCCCGATCCGGGCCTACGCGCTCTGCATCATCGCCGGCATCATCGTGGCGATCTGGCTGGGCGAGCGGCGCTGGGTCAACCGCGGCGGCACGAAGGGCACGGTCATCGACGTCGCGGTCTTCGCGGTGCCGTTCGGCCTGGTCGGCGGGCGGTTGTACCACGTCATCACCGACAACCAGCTGTACTTCGGCGAGGGCAAGAACCCGCTCAACGCGCTGAAGATCTGGGACGGCGGGCTCGGTATCTGGGGCGCGATCGCGCTCGGCGCGGTCGGCGCGCTGATCGCCTGCCGCCGGCGGGGGATCCCGCTGCCCGCGATGGCGGACGCGCTCGCGCCGGGGATCGTGATCGCGCAGGCGATCGGGCGGCTCGGCAACTACTTCAACCAGGAACTCTACGGCGCGCACACCGACCTGCCGTGGGGCCTGGAGATCTACCAGCGCTACAACCCGACCAACCCGGACGACTTCCTGAACGGCGTCGCGCTCGGGCACGTCCCGCTGCCGGACAGCCCGGTGCACCCGACGTTCCTCTACGAGCTGATCTGGAACCTCGGTGTCGCGCTGCTGGTCATCTGGGCGGACAAGAAGTTCCGCCTCGGCCACGGCCGCGTGTTCGCGCTGTACGTCGCCGGGTACACCGCGGGCCGGTTCTGGATCGAGATGATGCGGACCGACACCGCGAACCACATCCTCGGCCTGCGGGTCAACGTGTGGACCTCGATCCTGCTGTTCGCCGCGGCGATCGCGTACTTCGTCCTCGCCGCCAAGCGTGGACCGCGGGAAGCGCCGGAAACGTTGTGGAGCAAGGACGTGCCGCGAGAGGACTCCGGTACCTCTTCCTCCTCCGGGCCGTCCGATGAGGAGACGCACGCGGACGTCGCGGCGGCTCCGGACACCGTCCGGGACTCGGCCGCGGACAAGGCGACCGAGGACCCGAAGCCGGACCCCGAGAAGTAGCGCCGCAAGTCCGTGAAGGCCTCCTTGCCTACCTTGAGGGTAGGCAAGGAGGCCTTCACGGACGTCGCGGCGTCAGCGAGAGACCAGGCCTCGCCCCGTCACCAAGGGCAGGTCCAGCGCCGTCAGCAGCCCCGGCGGAGCCGCCACCACCGCCGGGATCGCGTTCACCAGCCGCATCGCGGTCGCCTTCAGCCCGGCCGTGTTGTGGTCACCGTCGCTGCCGACCAGACGCAGGTCCAGCACGTAGTCGGGCTCCCCGGTCACCTGGACGCGGTAGCAGCCCTGCCCGGTCGGCTGCGGCCAGTCCGGCCCGAGGTCGCCGCGCAGGCGCGTGATGTGCTCCAGCACGCACACCGCCCGCCCGCCGCGCATGCCGCGCACCTCGAACCGCAGCGCCGCGGCCGTGCCCTCGTTGATCGTCCCCGACGCGATCTCGAACGTCTCGGGAGCCGGAAGCCGTTCGTAGACCTCCTCGACGGCATCGAGTTCGACGTCCAGCCCGGCCGCGAGCTGCCGCACGACGCTGCCCCAGGCCAGCGACAGCACACCGGGCTGCAACAGCAAGGGCAGATCGTCCATCTCCCGGCCGAAGCCCATGATCTCGAACAGCACCTTGCCGTTGTCGTACGTCGAATAGTCGAGGATCTCCAGGCAGCGCACCTCGTCGATCCGTTCGCACACGCCGGTGAGCACCAGTGGCAGCCAGTCGTTGGCGAAGCCGGGGTCGACACCGTTGACCCACAGCGAAGCACCGCCTTCGCGAGCGGCCTCCCGGATCGGCTCGATCATCTCCGGCGGGACGACGCCTTCGGGATACTGGAGGAACACCGGGCTGCTGGACACCACGTTGATCCCCGCGCGCAGGAAGCGTTTCAGGTCTTCGACGGCCTCGGGCAGCCGGTCGTCGGCCATCGCCGTGTAGAGCACGCAATCGGGCTTCAGAGCGATGAGTGCGTCCGCGTCGGTCGTCGCGGTGACACCCAGCGGGCGACCGAGCCCGGCCAGATCCCCAGCGTCCACGCCCACCTTGGCGTCGCTCGAAACCCAGACTCCGGCGAGTTCGAGATCCGGCCGCGCGGCTATCCCCGCCAGCGCGTGGCGGCCGACGTTCCCGGTACTCCACTGGACCACGCGCACGGCGTTCGCCTCCTGATGTCTGGTTGGTGAACCCGCGTCCGCGATCGACGTCGGCAGGACGCTGCCTGGGAGACCACGTCACGGTTGACGAGCAGGGCGTCCTGCCACCGCGATAGCGGGGCCTTCGGCCAGGGCGGGTTCACGCGTATGGTCATTTTCCCGATATCTCTCAGCTCCGCCGACAGTCTCCTACAGATCGGGCAGGCCCAGCTCGAGGTTCGGGGCCTGCAATCCACCGTCGACTTCGATGATCTTGCCGGTGACGTACCGGCCCGCGCCCGACGCCAGGAACACGACGGTGGCCGCGATGTCCTCGGCCTCGCCGATCCGGCGCAGGGGAGTGGCGGCCTCCATCCGGCCGCGCAGTTCATCGTTGCCCACCACCACTTCGAGCGCGGAAGTCGCCACCGAGCCGACCGAGATCGCGTTCACCCGCACCTTAGGCGCGAGATCAGCCGCCGCGAGCCGGGTGTAGTGCGCCAGCGCGGCCTTCGCCGTCCCGTACGCGGCGAAGCCACGGCCGGTCACGCGGCCCATGACCGACGAGATGTTGACGACCGATCCGCCCGTCTCCAGCAGGGACGGGGCCGCCGCGACGGTCAGTGCGTGTGCGGTGGAGACGTTGAAACGAAAGGCTTCTTCGAGGAATTCGGCGGTGGTTTCCAGCAGCGGCCGGGGATAGGTTCCGCCGACGTTGTTGACCACCAGGTCCAGCCGCCCGAATTCCGCCGTCGCGATCCGAGCCAGCTCGCCCGCGGCGGCCGGGTCGCTCAGGTCGGCGGGCACCACGTGCGCGCGCCGGCCGGTGGCGGCGACCAGGGCCGCCACGTCGTCGAGCTGGGTTTCGGTGCGGGACGAGATCATCACGTCGGCACCGGCCTCGGCGAGCGCCACGGCCGTCGCCGCGCCGATCCCGCGTCCGGCGCCGGTGACCACGGCGACCTGGTCGGTGAGCCGGAAACGGTCCAGGATCATGCGCGGAACTGTAACACGTTCTAGTGGTTGCCGGTCCCGCTCGCGCGGAGCGGGACCGGCTCCGGCTAGCCGTTCACGATGAACGAGTAGTACCGCGGATCACCGAAATTGCCGTCGGCCAGGATCGCCTGGACTTCGAGCTGGTGTGGTCCGGCACTGGCCGGGGTGACCGTGATCGTCGCCGTCCCACCGGTCGCCGCGACCCACTGGGGCGCTCCGTTGTCCACGGTGTAGAGGAAATCGGTGACACCGGGGACCGCCGAGGAGAAGACGAACTCGCCCGGTACGCCGACCCCGCCGCCCGGCTGGCCGGCCGGATAGGTGGAACTGGTGACGACCGGGGCGGTGTTCTGCTCGATCCGATCCTCCCAGCGCTGGGATGTCCAGCCTTCCTTGGTACGGCTCGACACGACCAGGTAGGTCATCGGCTCCCGCGGGGTCACCGTGGTCGTCGCCATGCCGTCCGGCCCGGCCGGGACCACGACCTCACCGGTCCAGCCGAAGTCGTAGACGTACTCGACGACCCCCGGCATCGCGCCGGGAGTGAAGTCGAGGCGCAGCGGCTTGCCCACGGCGACGGCCTGGGCATCGAAGGTGACACCCGGCTCCGACGGTGTGGCGGTGAACCCGTAGTGCGTGCCGGGACCGCTGTTGCCCGCCTTGTCCCTGCCCCAGGCGCTGAAGGTGTCGAACTCCGTCTTCGGCGTGTACTGGACGGTCGCGACACCGCCGGGGCGGTCCGCGGGTGCGTAACCGTTGCCGGTGTTGAAGCCGATGATGTCCTGATCACCCTTGGCATCGATCGTGAAGGTGCCCGGGATGCCGATGGCGCCGTGCCGCTCGCGGTCGTTCGGGTAGTCCGCCGACGTCACGACCGGCGCGGTGGTCGGTGCCACCCGGTCGATGATGAAGGAACACGGCGCGCTGACCGGTCCGGCCAGTCCCTCTTCGACCCCCTGCATCGTCCACCGGTACTCGCGGCCGTGGGTGGTGAACTCGGACGGTAACCAGTAGCGCACGTGACGCGGCGCGGCGGAGAAGTAATCAGGGCCCAGTTCCAGCCGCTTCGCGGGGTCGTCGGCCGCCCAGACCGTCACCTTGGCGGAGACCGCGGACCGGTCGGGGTCGTCGACCCGGCCGGTGACCTCGACGGGATTGTCCGCCGTGTACACCGGATCCGCGCCGCACGGCTTGAGCCCGACGTGCAGGTCGGTCGGCACGGTCGGCGGCCGGTTGTAGTCGACGTAGAGATGCAGGCGGTTCTCGACGCGCCTGCCGTAGGCCGGGTCGAACTGCCGGTCGTCCGGCATCCGCAGCGCGAAGGTCACAGACTCCTTGCCCGCGGCGAGCGCGGCCGTGATCGCCTGTCCCGCGTCCCATTCGACGCGGTTCCACAGGCAGCCGCCCTGGGCGCCCGGGCCGGGAAGCTTGGTTCGCTCCTTCGGCTGACGCAGCCAGGTCGGCGCCGTCGCCGGGTCGGTGACCCACAGTTCGGTCGCACGCGGCTTGGTGCAGTCGTTGGCGGCGGTTTCGGTCGCGTACGCCTCGGCGTAGCCGATCGTGGCCCCACGATAGGGGCGCAGGTCGAAGGTGAAGTACGCCTTCGAAGCGTGGAACCCGCGGTCGGTCCAGGCGCCGACCGGAACGTCATTCCCGGTGGTGAAGGACTTCGTCGGCGCCTTGAGGTCGATGTAGACGGCCGGCGCCGAAGTGGCCGTCTCGGAGGTGGCCAGCGCGGGCGTGGCCGAGAGCAGGGCGGAGAACGTGAGCGCGGCCGCGCCGAGCACAGCGGTTCTTCGGATCAACTTGAGCATCAAGCCCCCAGAGGTGAGGTGATTTCACCTCTAGGTCGATCTAGAGCGGTGTCAGGTTGCCGTGAAGCGCAGGATTGGGCCGGACGGCCTAATCGGCCCAGGGTTCGCGCCGGGCGCCCGGAGTGACTAGGGTCGCCTCACCGCGTCTCGTGACATCCCGGAACGGGACATATACTTAGCGGAACGAAGTACTGTGCCCTCATCAGGAACTGTGTCGTTCCGGGCGTCCAGATCGTTACCCATCGGCGGGCTTTCGCGACCGCCGAACTGATGCCGACGTGTTTCACAGGTGTTAAAGTCGCGCTAACGAACGGGCCATCGTCGTCCCGTGCGCATTCCCCCCGGCCGGCCCCGCCCGGCCGCTGAGCACAGACGACGAAGGAGGTCCCTTCATGATCTTCTCCGCCATTCCAGGCAAACAGGGTCTCTACGATCCCGAATCCGAACAGGACTCCTGCGGTGTGGCCATGGTGGCCGACGTCCGCGGGCGGCGTTCGCACGGCATCGTCACCGACGGCCTGTCCGCGCTGACGAACCTCGACCACCGCGGCGCCGCCGGCGCGGAGCCGACCAGTGGTGACGGTGCGGGCATCCTGCTGCAGCTCCCGGACGAGCTGCTGCGGGCCGAAGTGGACTTCACTCTGCCCGAGGCGGACGCCGGCGGCCGGCAGACCTACGCGACCGGGATCGGTTTCCTGCCCTCGGACATCGAGGAGCGGACCAAGGCCATCGCCCTGATCGAGCGGATCGCCGGTGAAGAGGGCCTCGACGTCCTCGGCTGGCGTGAGGTCCCGGTCGACGCCGACCGCGCCGACATCGGCCCGACGGCGCGTTCGGTGATGCCGCATTTCGCGATGCTGTTCGTCGCGGGCGCCGAGGCCGACGGACGATGTCCCTCCGGGCTCGAGCTGGACCGCCTTGCCTTCTGTCTCCGCAAACGCGTCGAGAACGAGAGCGTGACCGCGGGCTGCGGCACCTACTTCCCGTCACTGTCCTCGCGGACCATCGTCTACAAGGGAATGCTGACCCCCGAGCAGCTCCCGCTCTTCTTCGCCGACCTGACCGACACCCGGCTCACCAGCGCCATCGCGCTCGTGCACTCCCGGTTCTCCACCAACACCTTCCCGTCGTGGCCGCTGGCGCATCCGTTCCGGTTCGTCGCGCACAACGGCGAGATCAACACCATCCGGGGCAACCGCAACCGGATGCGCGCCCGTGAGGCGCTGCTCGAATCGGACCTCATCCCCGGCGACCTGACCCGCCTGTACCCGATCTGCTCGGCCGACGCGTCGGACTCCGCCTCCTTCGACGAGGTGCTGGAGCTGCTGCACCTCGGCGGCCGGTCGCTGCCGCACGCGGTGCTGATGATGATCCCCGAAGCGTGGGAGAACCACGCCGGGATGGACGCACAGCGTCGTGCGTTCTACCAGTTCCACGCCAGCCTCATGGAGCCGTGGGACGGCCCGGCCTGTGTCACCTTCACCGACGGCACCCTCGTCGGCGCGGTGCTGGACCGGAACGGCCTGCGCCCCGCCCGCTGGTGGCGCACCGCCGACGACCGTGTCGTGCTGGCCAGCGAGGCGGGCGTGCTCGACGTCGCCCCCGCGGACGTCGTGGCCAAGGGGCGCCTCAAGCCCGGCCGCATGTTCCTGGTGGACACCGAGGCGGGCCGGATCGTCGACGACGAAGAGGTCAAGTCGGAGCTGGCGAAGCAACTCCCGTACGAGGGCTGGCTGCACGCCGGTCTCCTGCAGATCGCCGACCTCCCGGACCGCGACCACATCGTGCAGAGTCACGATTCCGTGCTGCGGCGCCAGCTTTCCTTCGGCTACACCGAAGAAGAGCTGAAGATCCTCCTCGCGCCGATGGCGGTCAAGGCCGCCGAGCCGATCGGTTCGATGGGTTCCGACACCCCGCCCGCCGTGCTGTCGCAGCGTTCCCGGCTGCTCTACGACTACTTCAAGCAGAACTTCGCGCAGGTCACCAATCCGCCGCTGGACGCGATCCGCGAAGAGCTCGTCACGTCGATGAGCCGGATCATGGGCCCCGAGCGCAATCTGCTCGCCCCCGGCCCGGCCTCCTGCCGCCACGTGCAGCTGCCGTATCCGGTGATCGACAACGACGAACTCGCCAAGCTGATCCACATCAACGACGACGGCGACCTTCCCGGCTTCGCGTGCAGTGTCCTTTCCGGACTGTACGAAGTGGACGGTGGAGCCGAGGCACTGGCGTCCGCGATCGAGCGGGTCCGGCGCGAGGCCTCCGAGGCGATCGCGGCCGGCGCGCGCACGCTCGTGCTGTCCGATCGCGACTCCGACCACCGCATGGCGCCGATCCCGTCGCTGCTGCTCGTTTCCGCGGTGCACCACCATCTGGTGCGTACCAAAGAAAGGCTCCGCGTCGCGCTGGTCGTCGAGACCGGTGACGCCCGCGAGGTCCACCACATCGCGCTGCTGCTCGGCTACGGCGCCGCGGCGGTGAACCCGTACCTGGCCTTCGAGACCATCGAAGACATGATCTCGACCGGTGCCGTCACCGGCATCGAACCCGCCAAGGCGATCCGCAACTACGTCAAGGCGCTCGTGAAGGGCGTCCTGAAGATCATGTCGAAGATGGGCATCTCGACCGTCGGCGCGTACACCGCGGCGCAGGTCTTCGAGTCCTTCGGGTTGAGCCAGGACCTGCTCGACGAGTACTTCACCGGGACGTCGTCGAAGCTCGGCGGCGTCGGGCTGGGCGTGCTCGCCGAAGAGGTCGCCACGCGCCACCGCCGGGCGTACCCGGACAACCCGACCGACCGGGTCCACCGTGGACTCGAGACCGGCGGCGAATACGCGTACCGCCGCGAGGGCGAACTGCACCTGTTCACCCCGGAGACCGTCTTCCTGTTGCAGCACGCGACGAAGACCGGCCGGGAAGAGGTGTACAAGAAGTACTCCGACGAGGTGCACCGCCTGTACCGGCAGGGCGGCGCGCTGCGCGGGCTGTTCTCCTTCCGTGAGGGCGCGCGTGAGCCCGTCCCGCTGGACGAGGTCGAGCCCGTGGAGGCGATCTTCAAGCGCTTCAACACCGGCGCGATGTCCTACGGCTCGATTTCGGCCGAGGCGCACGAAACGCTCGCCATCGCGATGAACCGCATCGGCGGCCGGTCCAACACCGGT
The DNA here is from genome assembly GCF_056435685.1 of Amycolatopsis sp. NPDC043885. Taxonomy (NCBI): domain Bacteria; kingdom Bacillati; phylum Actinomycetota; class Actinomycetes; order Pseudonocardiales; family Pseudonocardiaceae; genus Amycolatopsis; species Amycolatopsis sp. NPDC043885. The sequence continues at coordinate 80,592 of NZ_JBWKEA010000014.1, read as the reverse complement.
GAAGGCGGGGAAGACCCCGAGCGGCTCTACGACCCGGCGCGCCGCAGCGCGATCAAGCAGGTCGCGAGTGGCCGGTTCGGGGTCACGAGCGAATACCTGGTCAACGCCGACGACATCCAGATCAAGATGGCGCAGGGCGCGAAGCCGGGCGAGGGCGGGCAGCTGCCGCCGAACAAGGTCTACCCGTGGATCGCGCGCACGCGGCATTCGACGCCCGGCGTCGGGCTGATCTCGCCGCCGCCGCACCACGACATCTACTCGATCGAGGATCTGGCGCAGCTGATCCACGACCTCAAGAACGCCAACGAGAACGCCCGCATCCACGTGAAGCTGGTGTCCTCGCTCGGCGTCGGCACGGTGGCGGCGGGCGTGTCCAAGGCGCACGCCGACGTCGTCCTGATCTCCGGCCACGACGGCGGCACCGGCGCCTCCCCGATGAACTCGCTCAAGCACGCGGGCACCCCGTGGGAGATCGGGCTCGCCGAAACGCAGCAGACGTTGCTGCTCAACGGTTTGCGCGACCGGATCACCGTGCAGGTCGACGGCGCGATGAAGACCGGCAAGGACGTCGTCATCGCCGCGCTGCTCGGCGCGGAGGAGTACGGCTTCGCGACGGCGCCGCTGATCGTCGAGGGCTGCGTCATGATGCGCGTCTGCCACCTCGACACCTGCCCGGTCGGCGTCGCGACCCAGAGCCCGGATCTGCGCAAGCGGTACACCGGCCAGGCCGACCACGTCGTGAACTACTTCCGGTTCGTCGCCGAAGAGGTCCGGGAAACGTTGGCGGCGCTCGGTTTCCGCACCCTCGACGAGGCCATCGGGCACGCCGAGATGCTGAACACCGACGAGGCGGTCGAGCACTGGAAGGCCTCCGGCCTCGACCTCGCGCCGATCTTCGAGATGCCGGCCGAGACTCCTTACGGCGGGGCGAAGCGGCGCACCCGGAACCAGGACCACGGCCTGGAGCACGCGCTCGACCGGACGCTGATCCAGCTCGCCGAGGCGGCGCTGGAGGACGCGCATCCGGTCCGGCTCGAACTGCCGGTGCGGAACGTGAACCGGACCGTCGGCACGCTGCTCGGTTCCGAGATCACTCGCCGCTACGGCGGTGAGGGGCTGCCGGAGGACACGATCCACGTGCTGCTGACCGGTTCCGCCGGGCAGTCGCTCGGGGCGTTCCTGCCGCGCGGCATCACGCTCGACATGGTCGGCGACGCGAACGACTACGTCGGCAAGGGCCTTTCGGGCGGGCGGATCATCGTGCGCCCCCATCCGGACGCGAAATTCGCCGCGGAAGGCCAGACCATCGCCGGGAACACGCTCGCCTACGGCGCCACCGGTGGCGAGATGTTCCTGCGCGGCCAGGTCGGCGAACGGTTCTGCGTGCGGAACTCCGGCGCGGTGGTCGTCGCCGAGGGCGTCGGCGACCACGCTTTCGAGTACATGACCGGCGGGCAGGCCGTGGTGCTCGGCCCGACCGGGCGCAACCTCGCGGCGGGCATGTCCGGCGGCGAGGCCTATGTGCTCGACCTCGATCGGGGCAAGGTCAACGAGGAGATGGTCAACCTCCTGGCTCCGTCCTCGGAAGACCTCGCCTGGCTCAAGAAGACCGTGCAGAAGCATTACGACCTCACGCGTTCGGCCGTGGCCGCGTCGCTGCTCGGCGACTGGCCGCGTCGCTCGGCGGCGTTCACCAAGGTGATGCCCCGCGACTACCAGCGTGTCCTTGACGCGGCGAAGGCGGCGCGTGCCGCGGGCCGCGACGTCGACGAAGCGATCATGGAGGCCGCTCGTGGCTGATCCGACGGGTTTCCTGAAGTACGACCGTGAAGAGCCGAAGAAGAAGTCCAAAGAGGACCGTCTCGCCACCTGGGGCGAGGTGTACGCCGACGTGGAGCCCGCCGAGCGCAACAAACAGGTGCGCAAGCAGGCTTCGCGGTGCATGGACTGCGGCATCCCGTTCTGCCATTCCAGTGGTTCCGGCTGCCCGCTGGGCAACCTGATCCCGGAGTGGAACGACCTCGTGCGCCGCGGCGACTGGGCCGCGGCGAGCGACCGGCTCCACGCCACCAACAACTTCCCCGAATTCACCGGGAAGCTGTGCCCCGCGCCGTGCGAGGCGGGCTGTGTCCTGTCGGTCTCGCCGCTGTCCGGCGGCCCGGTGGCGATCAAGCGGGTCGAGCAGACGATCGCCGACCAGTCCTGGGAAGCGGGCTACGTGCAGCCGCAGGTCTCGGCCGTTTCGTCGGGGCAGCGGGTCGCGGTCGTCGGCTCCGGCCCCGCCGGGCTCGCCGCCGCGCAGCAGCTGACCCGCGCCGGCCACGAAGTGACCGTCTACGAACGGGACGATCGCCTCGGTGGCCTGCTGCGGTACGGCATCCCCGAGTTCAAAATGGAGAAGAAGGTCCTCGACCGGCGGCTCGCGCAACTCCGCAAGGAGGGCACGAAGTTCGTCACCGGCTGCGAGGTCGGCGTCGACCTCACCGTCGAGGAACTGCGGGCGGGCTACGACGCGCTGGTCCTCGCCGTGGGCGCGCTGCGCGGCCGCGACGACAAGACCACGCCCGGACGTGAGCTGGCCGGGATCCACCTGGCGATGGAACATCTGGTCCCGGCCAACAAGTACGTCGAGGGCGACGGCCCGTCGGCGGTGGACGCGGCGGGCAAGCACGTCGTCATCATCGGCGGCGGCGACACCGGGGCCGACTCCTATGGCACCGCGACCCGTCAGGGCGCGCTTTCGGTGACCCAGTTGGACCAGTACCCGACGCCACCGTCCACAAGGGACGACGAGCGGTCGCCGTGGCCGACCTGGCCGTACATCCTGCGCACCTATCCCGCGCACGAAGAGGCGGGCGAGCGCAAGTTCGCCGTCGCGGTCACGCGGTTCATCGGTGACGACGAGGGCAACGTGCGCGCGGTCGAGCTCCGTCAGGTCCGCGTGGTCAAGGACCCGGAGACCGGCAAGCGCATGGTGACCCCGGTCAACGACGAGGTCGAGGAACTGCCCGCCGACCTCGTGCTGCTCGCGATCGGCTTCGAGGGTGTCGAGCACATGCCGCTGCTGGACGGGCTCGGGCTCTCCCTCACCAAACGCGGCACGCTCTCGTGCGGCGCGGACTGGCAGACGGAGTCGCCCGGCGTGTTCGTCTGCGGTGACGCGCACCGCGGTGCGTCGCTGGTGGTCTGGGCGATCGCCGAGGGACGCTCGGTGGCGAGCGCGGTGGACGCGTACCTGACCGGTGCTTCGGACCTGCCCGCTCCGGTGCACCCGACGGCGCTGCCGCTCGCGGTGGTCTGAGCCCGGACAGCGTAGCGCCTCGTGAGTGGTGAGGACGGTTAGAACCGTCCTCACCACTCACGAGGCCCAAGACCAACGTTTCGCGGACGGCTTCGATGACCGCTTCGGCGACTTCACGGCTTGGGCGTCGGCGCGGGAAATCCGGACCGCCACCTGGGGAGCCCTTTACGACGACGCGAGCTTCCCCGGTCTCGCCGAGCTATGGTCGGCTCCGGCAACGAAGGCACAGGGTGGGCCGCTCGACGCCGACAATCACGCCGCGCTCCGGCTCCAGGTGCTCTGCAACGACTCCGACTGGCCGGAAAGCGTGCGCTACTGCCAGAAGGCGGTCGAGCCTGCCCTCGTGACGCACCCGATTTTCGGCCAGGCCGCCGCCAACATCACCCCCTGCGCGTTCTGGCCGGTCGAGCGCCGCGAACCGCCCGTGCGGATCCACGACCGCGGACCGTCGAACATCCTGCTGGTGCAGAACCTCCGCGACCCGGCGACTCCGCTCGTCGGCGCCCGCGAAATGCGATCGGCACTGGGCGCGCGGGCGAAGTTCGTCACCGTGGACGCCGGCGGACATGGCGTCTTCACCATGGGGAACGCCTGCGGGAACGACGCTGTCGTGCGGTATCTGCGGGACGGCGTCCGTCCGGCCGCCGATACGCACTGCCCGGCTTGATCAGGAGAACAGGAAGACGATCAAACCGATCCAGCCGAGGCCGCCGACCAGGATCCCCAGCAGGACCCCGGCGGCGGCTTCGGCGAAGGTGTCTTCGCCCAGCCTCTCGCGTGCCCAGCACACCCAGGCCACCAGCAGGCAGCCGGGCAGCATCACCGGCCCGAAAATGAACACCAGCACGGTGACCGCGGCGGATTCGGGTGAGGTGCGCGGCGAAATCCTGAAGCCGGATCCGTGCTTGATCATCCATCCCACGGCGAGGGTCACGAGCACCGATCCGGCCAGTGCCAGCAGTGACGGCCAGGTCAGGCCACCGTTGTCGCCGAGGACGATCGTGATCGGTGCCAGAAGGGTCCAGGCGATCGGAGCCACCAGGTGCGTGCCCAGCCGGGCGAAGCCGTTCACGGATATCCCCACGAGCAAGGCTAACCCGCCCCGTTTCGCCGTATCTGGGCCGAACGGCCCATACGCCACCTCGGATGCGGCCGAACGGCCGCTTGTACGCCCGGCAGCAGGACAAATACTTTCGAAATGTCGTGCAAGTCATACGGCAATTCACCGGTGGCGAAAGGTGGTACGCCATGAAGAGGACGGCTTCCCGGACGGGGATCCTGGCGGCGCTCGTCGGGCTGGCGGTGACGGGGCTGACAGCCGTCGCGAGTCCCGCTCACGCTGGACCGGTCCAGCATCAGGCAGCGACCGACGCACAGGCGGTGGCGGCCTACTGGACGCCCGAGCGGATGCGATCGGCGGTGCCGATCGAACAGCTGGTCCAGGCGCCCGCCTTCACCCCGAAGGACGTCGCGAAGGGCAAGAGCACGGTCATCCAGAGCATTCCCAACGGTGGCGGCGCGTGGACCGGGGCGGGCAAGGTCGTCCAGACCGCGGGCCGGGTGTTCTTCACCATGGGTGGGCGGAACGCGTCGTGCTCCGGTGACGCGGTCACCAGCACGAACGGCAGTGTCGTGATCACCGCCGGGCACTGCGTGAAGTACCAGGGCGCCTGGCACACGAACTGGACCTTCGCGCCCGGCTACAACAACGGCAACACGCCCTACGGCACCTGGGCCGCGAAGAGCACGCTGACCACTCCGCAGTGGGAAGCGAGCGAGGACATGAACTACGACATCGGCGCGGCCGTGGTCAACCCGCTCAACGGGCAGAAGCTGACCGACGTCGTCGGCGCGCAGGGGATCGCGTTCAACCAGGCGCGCAACCAGTCGATGTACACGTTCGGGTATCCGGCGGCGGCGCCGTACGACGGCTCGAAGCTGATCTACTGCAGCGGGAGCACGATCACCGACTTCCTGCTCACCAAGGACCACGGGATGAACTGCAACATGACCGGTGGTTCGAGCGGCGGCCCGTGGTTCCTCAACTTCAGTGAGGCGACCGGCGCGGGTGTCCAGGCCTCGGTGAACAGCTTCGGCTACAACTTCCTGCCGGGTTACATGTTCGGCCCGTACTTCGGCACGGACGCGCAGAACCTCTACACCAAGGCGCAGGCCGCCTGATCAGCCCGCCGCCCGTCCACCTTTTGGGACTTTCGTCCCGGTGGGCGGGCGGCTTTCGGCGCGGCATATCCTGGTCCGGTGAACTGGACAGTGGACGTTCCCGTCGACACGCTCCCCGAACTGCCTCCTCTGCCTCCCGAGCTGCGTGATCGGCTCGACGACGCGCTTTCCCGGCCCGCGGCGCAGCAGCCCGAATGGCCGGACGCCGAGCTGACGAAGCGTGTGCGTGGCGTGCTGGAGAGCGTGCCGCCGATCACGGTTCCCGCCGAGATCGACCGCCTCTCCGACCGGCTCGCCATGGTCGCCCGCGGCGAGGCGTTCCTGCTCCAGGGCGGTGACTGCGCGGAGACGTTCGAATCGAACACCGAACCGCACATCCGCGCCAACCTGCGCACCCTGCTGCAGATGGCCGTCGTCCTCACGTACGGCGCCAGCCTGCCGGTGGTGAAGGTCGGCCGGATCGCGGGCCAGTACGCGAAGCCGCGTTCGGCGTCCACCGACGCGCTCGGCCTGCCGGTGTACCGCGGCGACATCATCAACTCGCTCGTCGCCAAGCCCGAACTCCGCGTGCCCGACCCGGGCCGGATGATCCGCGCCTACGCGAACGCGGGCGCCGCGATGAACCTCGTCCGCGCGCTCACCGGCGCCGGCATGGCGGACCTGCACCAGGTGCACGACTGGAACAAGGACTTCGTGAAGTCCTCGCCCGCCAGCGAGCGCTACGAGGCGCTGGCCTCGGAGATCGACCGCGGCCTGCGGTTCATGTCGGCCTGCGGCGTCACGGACGCCTCGCTCCAGTCCACCGAGATCTTCGCCAGCCACGAGGCGCTGCTGCTGGACTACGAGCGCTCGATGCTGCGGATGGACCGCGCGGACGCGGCGAACCCCAAGCTGTACAACCTGTCGTCGCACTTCCTGTGGGTGGGCGAGCGGACCAGGCAGCTCGACGGCGCGCACATCGCCTTCGCCGAACTGCTGGCCAACCCGATCGGGCTCAAGATCGGCCCGACGACCACGCCGGAGCAGGCCGTCGAGTACGTCCGCCGTCTCGACCCGCGCAACGAGCCCGGCCGCCTGACGCTGATCGCCCGGATGGGCAACGGCAAGGTCCGCGAGGTGCTGCCCGCGATCGTCGAGAAGGTCGAGGCGTCCGGGCACAAGGTCATCTGGCAGTGCGACCCGATGCACGGCAACACGCACGAGTCGTCGACGGGCTACAAGACCCGGCACTTCGACCGGATCGTGGACGAGGTGCAGGGCTTCTTCGAGGTGCACCGCAAACTCGGCACGTACCCGGGCGGCATCCACGTCGAGCTGACGGGCGAGGACGTCACCGAATGCCTCGGCGGCGCGCAGGAGATCTCGGATCTGGACCTTTCGGGCCGCTACGAGACCGCGTGCGACCCGCGCCTGAACACGCAGCAGTCGCTGGAGCTGGCGTTCCTGGTCGCGGAGATGCTGCGCGGCTGACCTGCCCCCTTACGCGCGCTATGAAAGGTCCTTTCCTTGCAAATTTTGCAAGGAAAGGACCTTTCATAGCGTTCGCTAGGCGGTGTCCAGCAGTCGCGCTGCCGACTTGAGTACCCCGTCTCGCAGCGAACCCATGTCCGAGACCGCCGCCCCGTTCGCCTGAAGTCCGATGTGGACCGAGTCGCGATAGGTCGCCACCGCGATCCCGACCGCCTGCCGCGGCGCCAGCGGCACGAACGGGTACACGCCGACGACCTTCGTCCCGTCGAGGGTGAGCCGGTTGGGCGGCACCGGCACCGTGGTGATGACGAGGTCGAACAGCAGCGGCGCGGCCAGGCCGGCGGCCTTCGAACCGAGCCGGTGCAGCATCGGCGGCATCCGGTCGGCGAGCAGCGGGAACGCGCCCGCGCCCCGTGCCGGGCCCGCCGCCTTGTTCCGGCTCATTTCGCGTTGGACGGCCAGCAGCCGCTCCACCGGATCGTCGAGGCCGATCGGCAGGTCGCAGAGATAGCCGGACAGCTTGTTCCCGCCGAGTTGCTCGGCGGAGCGTCCGCGCACGCTGACCGGGATGAGCGCCCGCAGCGTCCGGTCGTCGGCGCGCTGGCCGCGGTTGATCATCCAGTCGCGCAGCGCGCCGCTGAGGATCGCCAGCACGACGTCGTTGGCGGTCCCGCCGTGGGCCCGGCGGATCCGCCGGATCTCGGCGGTGTCCAGCCGGACGAGGCCGAGCCGTCGTTCGGTCGACGGCGGCGCGCTGATCGGCGACAGCGGCGAACGGGTCGCGCGGACGACCGAAGACGCGATCCCGGCCTGGGTCAGCGTCGAGCCGACGGCTTCCTTGACAGCGTCCACAGGGGACCGAGGTGCGGGCGGCCCGGACCCGCCGTGCGGACGCCTCGGCGCGCGGGGGAGTTCGTCGAGCAGGCCCACGGCGACGGCGTACGCGCCCGCCCCGTCGGTGAGCGCGTGGTGCAGTTTCAGCAGCAACGCGAACTCGCCGTCCGGCAGGCCGGTGACGAGATGCAAGTCCCACAAGGGTTTTCCGGTGTCGAGTGGCCGCCCCATCCAGCGCGAGGCGTAGGCGGAGAGCGGGTCCGGTTCGTACAGGGAACTCAGGTGATGATGTGAAATATGTTCACTGGCAACGAAATCCGGGTCCTCGGCCCAGATGGCGGCGCCGGGCGGGAACAGCGCGGTGCGGGGGCGCTGACGCAGCTTCGGGAGCCGTGCGGCCCGCTCGGCCAGCAGCGCGGTCAGCTTACGCGCGTGCACCTGCCCGTGCGGCCGGAAGGTGACCACCGCGCCCATGTGCATGGGCGTCGTTTCGCTTTCCAGGCAAAGGAAAGCGACATCGAGTGCGCTCAGCTGGGGGCCTGACATCAGTGACCTTTCTCGGAACCGGCGGCGATGGGCACAACTGCACCAGCCTGACATGACGAGCGGGTGGTCGTCATGTTTCAGGGGCGCTAACTACCGCTGGTTTCACTCGAACGATGGGATCACGTTCGGACATGGACCACGGCTGTGCGGCAGATGGTGGACAGTGCGTCCTGGGGTAACTCGTTAGCGGATCATCCGAGGAAACCGGCAGACTGCACCACCATGACCGACGAACCGAAGCGCCCCGAACCGCCGCTCACCGGCGACGAGCGCACGCAGCTGAACGGCTTCCTCGACTTCCTCCGCGCCACTGTCGTGTGGAAGTGCTCCGGCCTCACCGACGAGCAGGCCCGCCGTCCGCTCGTGCCCAGCGAACTGACCACCGTCGCCGGCCTGCTCGGGCATCTGACCCTCGTCGAGCAGTACTGGTTCAACGTCGTGCTCAACGGGCAGGAGGACGTCTGGAAGGAGGCGCTGGAGGCCGATCCGGACGCCGAGTTCCGGGTCGCCATGCAGACCCCGATCGAGCAGCTGATCGCCGCCTACGAGGCCGAGTGCGAGCGGAGCCGCAAGATCGTCGCCGCGATGGGGCTGGACGACGAGGTCCCCTTCCGCGGCGATCGCAAGGTCAACGTCCGGTTCGTGGTCACGCATATGATCGAGGAGACCGGCAGGCACGCCGGCCACCTCGACCTGTTGCGTGAGCTGACCGACGGTCTCACCGGGGAGTAGCACGGCTGCGTCGTTCAAGGCGCGTTTTCGGATTTCCGTGGCCGGGCCGCGGCACGGCTGGTCACTTACTCCAGCCTTTCAGCGGCCCGCCTCCGCGAATCCGAGGCCTCCGGCCGACAAGAAACGCGCGCGCGTCCCCTCGAGTGGCCGGCCTCGGTTCAGGAGGCACCCCCTCGGCGAGGGGGCAGCGGGAAGAACCCGCTGGTCCGCTCGACGTACGCCGCGTATCCCGGCCGGGAACGCCGCAAACCCTTCTCCAGCAAAGGTTTTCCGGTTCCCTTGGCCAGCGTGTACGTCATCGCGATCGGTGACAGGATCGTCGCCGCCCCCACCCAGCTCGTACACGCCAGCAGGTACAGGCCCCACCACACGCACGCGTCGCCGAAGTAGTTCGGATGCCGGGTGTAGCGCCACAGCCCGCTGTCGAGGACCTTCCCCTTGGTGGCCGGGTCGGCCTTGAAACGCCGCAGCTGTTCGTCGCCGATCGTCTCGAATCCGAAGCCGACCAGCCACAGCGCGACACCGAGCCACGCCGTCACCCCGAAGGTGTCGCCGTACATCGCGAACTGGACCGGCAGCGAGACGAACCAGAGCACCACCGCCTGGACCAGGTACACACGGACGAAGAGCTTGAGCGCCGGATTCTCCCCGGCGTTCTCCGCCATTCGCACGTAGCGCGGGTCTTCGGGCAGCTTGTGGTTGCGCAGGTGGAGGTGGACGCCGAGGCGCACACCCCAGATCGTGGTCAGCAGCGCGGTGACCACGCGCAGCGCGACCGACCCGTCCCCGAGCGGGGCCGCGACCAGCGCGACGAGCGCGAAGCCCGGCCCCCACAGCGTGTCGACGGTGTCATAGCGCTTGCGCCACCGCGCGATCCCGAAGGTGACGACGAAGGCGAGCAGCGTCGCGCCCGCCGTGACCGCGAGTGTCCCGCCAAGGGGCATCAGGACCACTCCCGGGTGGCGGGCATCGCGCTCAAGCCCTCGTCCGACGAACGGACCGCGAGGATCTGGTCCACGCCCATCCGGTTCTCCTCGAACGCGAGGGCCCCACCGACCAGGTACAGCCGCCAGACCCGCGCGCCGGATTCACCGATCAGCGCCACGACGTCGTCCCAGTTGTCCTCGAGCGTCCGCTCCCATGCCCTGACCGTACGCACGTAGTGCTCGCGCAGCGCGTGGACGTCGCGGATCTCGAACCCGGCGCTCTCCAGATGCCCGAGCGTGCGGCTCAGCGGCCGCATCGTCATGTCGGGGGCGATGTAGCGCTCGATGAACGCGCCGCCGCCGGGGGCCACCGCGCCGCGGGACATCTGCTGCAGGACCAGCCGTCCGGTGGGCTTGAGCATCCGGTACAGCGTCCGCGTGTACTCGGGGTAGTTCTCCTCGCCGACGTGTTCACCCATCTCGATGGAGGCGACCGCGTCGAACGGCTCGTCGGTCAGCTCGCGATAGTCCTGCCGCCGGACCTCGACCCGTTCCTCCAGGTCGTGCTGGACGAGGCGGCCGCGGATGTGTTGCTGCTGCTGCGCCGACAGCGTGATCCCGATGGCCTGGACGCCGTGGTGCTTCGCGGCGTGCACCAGCAGCGAGCCCCAGCCGCAGCCGACGTCGAGCAGCCGCATCCCCGGCCGCAGGCCGAGCTTCCGGCAGATCAGCTCGAGTTTGTCCCACTGTGCCTGCTCTACGCCGTACCCGTCCTCGTCGGAGGTCCAGTAGCCGGACGAGTAGGCCATCGATTCGTCGAGAAGCAGCTGGTAGAAGGCATTGCTCAGGTCGTAGTGGTGCGCGATGGCCGACTTGTCGCGGAGCAGTGTGTGCAGCTTCCCGGACAGCCGGGCCTCTTCGGCGGGCGGTTTGGGCGGCGGCCCGACGACGCCGAGACCCACCGCGATCCGCAGCGCCTCCGCCCATTCGCGCGGACCGAGCTTCGCACCACGCACGGCACCCGATCGGGTCAGCGCCCAGATCCGGCGGAATCCGTCGGCGAGGTCGCCTTCGACATCGAGATCACCGGAGACGTAGGCCCTGGCCAGGCCCAATTCACCGGGGGCGTAGAGGAGACGGCGCAGGGCACGCCGGTTGCGGAGTACCACGGTCGGCGCATCCGGCGGACCGGCACGTACGCCATCCCAGGTACGCAGACCGACCGGCAGGGAGCCGCCGAGGAGCCGCTCGGCGAACGGGACTAGGCGGGACGCGGGACTGTTCGGCATAGTCGTCATTCGCTCCCGGACCGGAAAGGGATGGGTCGGATGCTCAGCCGGTTCACGAGATCCAATCCTCGCCCGATCCGGCTCCGAATGACTCATGTGCACACCAAGGGTCAACGCATCGGAGTCATCGGCAGCGGCGTCGCCGGCCTCACGGCGGCATACCTGCTGCAACGCCGTTACGAGGTACTGCTGTTCGAAGCCGACGACAGGCTGGGAGGCCACGCGCACACCCACGACGTCCCGAGCGCGCACGGTGGCACCGTCGGCGTCGACTCCGGGTTCATCGTGCACAACGAGCGTACCTACCCGAATCTGCTCCGCCTGTTCGCCGAACTGGGCGTCGCCACCCGTGACACCGAGATGTCGATGAGCATCCGCTGCGACGGCTGCGGTCTCGAGTACGCCGGTGCCAAGGGCCTGAAGGGCCTGTTCGCCCAGCCACGCAACGTCGCGCGCGGCAGCTATCTGCGGATGCTCGCCGACGTCAAGCGCTTCCACCGGCACGCGAAGCGCGTGCTCGAAGCGCCCGAGGCCGGAGACGTCACCCTCGGCGCCTTCCTCGCGATCGGCGGGTACACGAAGTACTTCGTCGACCACTTCATGCTCCCGGTCGTCTCGACCGTCTGGTCCGCGGACCGCACCGACACCCTGAAGTACCCCGCGCGGTACCTGTTCGAGTTCCTGCGCAACCACGGGATGCTGTCGGTCGGCGGATCCCCGAGGTGGCGCACCGTCGTCGGGGGCTCGCGCGAATACGTCGAACTGGCCGCCAAGCAGCTGACCGCCGTGCATCTGTCGACGCCGGTCCGCTCGGTCAAGCGCACCGCGCGAGGGATCGAGGTCCGCGACGACGCCGACACGCGCCACCGGCTCGACAAGGTCGTCCTGGCCACGCACGCGGACCAGGCGCTGAAGCTGCTCGCTTCACCGACCGAGGCCGAGCGCGAGGTTCTCGGCTCGTTCCGGTACTCCAGCAACGAGGCGTGGCTCCACACCGACACCGGCGTGCTCCCGACGGCGGAATCGGCGCGGGCGGGCTGGAACTACGCCACGCCGTCCTGCGGTGCCGGCCAAGGCGCGGTCCAGGTGTCCTACGACATGAACCGCCTGATGCGGCTCGACGAACCGACCGGCTACGTCGTCACGCTCAACCCCGGCACCGCGCCCGACGCCGGTTCGGTCCTGGCCAAGATGACCTACGAACACCCCGTCTACACCCCGGAATCCGTGGCCGCCCAGCGTCGTCTGCCCGAATTGAACGACGACACGGTCGCCTTCGCCGGCGCGTACCACGGCTGGGGGTTCCACGAGGACGGCTGCGCGTCCGGTGTCCGCGCGGCCGAGAACTTCGGGGTGCGCTGGTGACCGTCATGGCCGTGCTCTACGACTCCACGGTGGCTCATGTCCGGCGCGACGCCCCGCCGATCTCGTTCGCCCACCGGATCTACCTGTGGTTCGTCGACCTCGACGTGCCGCCGAAGCTGCCGTGGTGGCTGCGCCCTTTCGCGCGCTTCGACCCGCGAGACCACTTCGCGCCCGAGGACACTTCCAGCATCAGGTCCAAATTGGACCGCTGGCTCGCGGCGCGCGGCGTCGACCTCCGCGGCGGGCGGGTGCTGATGCTGGCCGGCGCGCGGATGCTGGGCCACAACTTCAACCCGATCACCCTGTACTGGTGCTACCGGCCCGACGGGATACTCGAATGCGTCGTCGCCGAGGTCCACAACACCTACGGCGGCAGGCACGCGTACCTCCTGCGGCCCGACGCGGACGGGAACGCCTTCGCGGACAAGGAGTTCTACGTTTCGCCGTTCCAGTCGATGGACGGCGAGTACCGGATGGAGGTGCCAAGGCCGGAGTCGCTGCTCTCGGTCAAGATCGCCCTCCGCCGGGACGGGCGGACGCCGCTGACCGCGTCGCTGCGCGGCGTGCGGCGGCCCGCCACTACGAAATGGCTGGCGCACATGCTGATCACCCGCCCGCTCATGCCGCACCGGGTCTCCGCGCTGATCCGGCGGCATGGGGTCAAACTGTGGTTGAAGAAGGCGCCGATGACCACGCGGACGCCGCAGACGGCCGGAGGCAGACTTGATCGATGAAACGGCACGTCCGCGCCGGATGGCGCCCGTACCCGGTGACGGCGAACCGGCCGGACCGACGGCCGAGGATCTGCTCGTCCGGGTCGCGAAGGGCGACGAGCGCGCTTTCGACGCCCTGTACGACCGGCTCGCCGGCCCGGTCCTCGGCCTGGTGCGGCGGATCCTCCGTGACGCCGCGCAGTCCGAAGAGGTCACCCAGGAGGTCATGGTGGAGCTGTGGCGCACGGCCACGCGCTACTCCCCGGAGCGGGGGAGCGCGCTGAACTGGGCCATGACGCTCGCGCATCGCCGTGCGGTCGACCGCGTCCGCTCGGCGCGCGCCAGTTCGGATCGCGAGGTCAAGGCGACCTTCGAGGCCGCCCGCGCCCGGCCCTTCGACGAGGTGGCCGAGGCCGTCGCGGCCCGCTGGGAACAGTCGCAGGTGCGCCGCTGTCTCACGACCTTGACCGAGCTGCAACGGGAATCCGTGTTGCTCGCGTACTACCAGGGCTATACCTATCGCGAGGTCTCAGAGGTGCTGCAGACCCCGCACGGAACCATCAAGACCCGGCTCCGGGACGGCCTGATCAGGCTCCGGGACTGTTTGGGGGTGACGGCATGACCATGCCCGAGATGCACACGCTCACCGGCGCCTACGCCGTCGACGCGCTGTCCGAAGTGGAGCGTGCCCAGTTCCAGCGGCACCTCGCCGAGTGCGCGTCGTGCGCACAAGAGGTCCTCGAACTGCAGATGACCGCGACCCGGCTCGGTGCCGCGCTGGCCGAGGACCCGCCGCCCGAGCTCAAGCGCCGCGTGCTCGCCGAGGCGATGGCGACCAGGCAGCAGCCGCCGAAGACGCGGTTAGCCGCCGGGGAGCGCGTCAAGGACCGGCGGCGCGCCCCGCGCTGGGCGATCGCCGCGGTCGCGGCGGCGGTCGTCGGGCTGGCGGGCACCGCCGTGTTCGGCGGGATCGCCTACGACAACCACTCGCAGCTGACCGCCGCGCGGGAGCGGGCGGCGGAGTACGCGAACCGGTACGCCCCGGTCGCCGACGTCCTTTCGGCCGTCGACCTCCGGACCGGGCACGCCGAGACCTCGGCGGGCGGCGGCGGGACTGTGATGATGTCGCGCGCGAAGGACCGGCTGGTGTTCATGGCGGCGCAGCTGCCGAAGAACGAACCGGGCCGGATCTACCAGGCCTGGCTGATGTACCCGGGCACCGCGCCCAAACCCGCCGGGCTCATTTCCGGTGGTCAGGACGGTGCACTGCTGGTCGCCGACGGTCTCGGCGGGGCCGAGAAGTTCGCGCTCAGCGTCGAACAGGCGGGCGGATCGCCGACGGGATCGCCGTCGAAGGACGTCGTCATGGTCATGTCCATGCCCACCTGATCTCCGCCCTTACCGTCTGTCAGTGAACCCGCGTCCGCGATCGACGTCGGCAGGGCGCTGCTTGGTCGAACCTCTCACGTCTGTGGGTAAGGCGCCCTGCCACCGCGATAGCGGGGCCTTCGGCGGGCGGGTTCACGCGTTATGCCCATTTCACAGTACGTCCTCAGCTCCGCCAATGGCCTCCTTACCAGGCCGCCGTTCGCCGCCGCGACCGGGTCTCGCTCTTGCGCCAGCGAACATGTTGTGGCAAAACACCTTTGCGACACACGGCGTGGCTACTGGATTCAAGCCAGCCTGGTGCATACCGTCCTGCTTCAACGTCGGCAGTTGACATAACTCTCAATCTGAACTTCAGCTCGAGGGTTCGGCCCAGGCTCAGCGACCGGCGGGCAGCACGAGCACACACGATCAGGAAGGCGGCTCCGATGACGCCCCCGCACAACTACCTTGCGGTGATCAAGGTCGTCGGTATCGGCGGCGGCGGAGTGAACGCCGTGAACCGCATGATCGAGGTCGGCCTCAAGGGTGTCGAGTTCATCGCGGTGAACACCGACGCTCAGGCACTGCTCATGTCCGACGCCGATGTCAAGCTCGACATCGGCCGGGAACTGACCCGCGGCCTCGGTGCCGGCGCCGCCCCCGAGGTGGGGCAGAAGGCCGCCGAGGACCACCGCGAAGAGATCGAAGAGGTCATCAAGGGCGCCGACATGGTGTTCGTGACCGCGGGTGAGGGCGGTGGCACCGGCACCGGTGGCGCGCCGGTCGTCGCCCAGATCGCCCGCAAGCTCGGCGCGCTGACCATCGGCGTCGTCACCCGCCCGTTCACCTTCGAGGGCAAGCGCCGCAGCAAGCAGGCCGAAGAGGGCATCCAGCAGCTGCGCAACGAATGCGACACCCTCATCGTCATCCCGAACGACCGGCTGCTGCAGCTGGGCGACATCGGCGTCTCGCTGATGGACGCCTTCCGCTCGGCGGACGAGGTCCTCCTTTCGGGTGTCCAGGGCATCACCGACCTGATCACCACGCCGGGTCTGATCAACCTGGACTTCGCCGACGTCAAGAGCGTCATGTCCGGCGCGGGCTCCGCGCTGATGGGCATCGGCTCGGCGCGCGGCGAGGGCCGGGCGATCCAGGCGGCGGAGAAGGCGATCAACTCGCCGCTGCTGGAAGCGTCGATGGACGGGGCGCACGGCGCGCTGCTGTCGATCGCGGGCGGGTCGGACCTCGGCCTGTTCGAGATCAACGAGGCCGCGTCGCTGGTGCAGGAATCCGCGCACCCCGACGCCAACATCATCTTCGGGACGATCATCGACGACTCGCTCGGCGACGAGGTCCGGGTCACCGTGATCGCGGCCGGTTTCGACGCCGGCACCCCGACCCACAAGAAGCTCGACCCGCCGGCGTTCGGCTCCCGGTCGAACTCGACCGCGTCCGCACAGGCCGGTCAGGTCAACGGCGGCGGGGCGACCCCGGTGCAGAGCCCGCCTTCGGGTGCCACGCCGGTGCCGTCGACCGGTTCGAACGGCTACCCGGTCGCGCCGCCGCGTACGCACACGCCCATGCCGTCCGCCCGTAACGAGGGCAACGGCTCGATGACCGGCGGGCTCCCGCAGCCCGGCGGCGGCTCGCGCGGCTACTCGCCGATCGGGTCGAACTCGAACCACGGCAGCCTGCCCGGCCGCGCCACCCCGGTGCACGACGACCCGTCGGACGACGAGGTCGACGTTCCCCCGTTCATGCGTCGATAGCACTCGCCAGTACGTTCCGTGAAGGCCTCCTTGACTACAGTCGAGGGGGCCTTCACTCAGGTCTAGGAGGAAACGCGTGCGGGTACGGCGGGTTGTCACGACAAGGGCGGGCGGGGCTTCCCGGCCGCCTTACGACACCTTCAACCTCGGTGATCACGTCGGTGACGACGCGGGCGACGTCTACGCCAACCGCAAACGCCTCGCCACCGAACTCGGCCTCGCCGAGGACAGGCTGGCGTGGATGGAGCAGGTCCACGGCCGGACCGCCACCGTCGTCGACGGTTCGGAGACCTCCGCCGCCGAAGCGACCGACGCGCTCGTGACCGCGGAGCCCGGCCTCGCGCTCGTGGTGCTCGTCGCCGACTGCGTCCCGCTTCTGCTGGCAGACGCCGAAGCCGGTGTCGTCGCCGCCGTCCACGCGGGCCGGGTCGGCGCCAGGGTCGGCGTCGTCCCCGCGGCGATCGAGGCGATGCGTTCGGTCGGCGCCGAACCGGCCCGTACCGAAGCGCTGCTCGGTCCCGCGATCTGCGGCGACTGTTACGAAGTCCCCGCCGACATGGCCGCCGACGTCGAAAAGCACGTACCGGGCAGCGCCTGCAAAACCCGCAAGGGCACGCCGGGGCTCGACCTGCGCGCCGGGCTCTGGCGGCAGCTGGCCGACCTCGGCGTCGGCAAGATCGGCGTCGATCCGCGCTGTACCAACGAAGACAAGACTCTCTTCAGCTTCCGCCGCGACGGCACCACCGGCCGGATCGCGGGCATCACGTGGCTGGACGCGTCGTGAGTGACACCCGCCGGGAGGAATTGGCCGCGTCCCTCGCCGAAGTGGAAGAGCGGATCGCCGCCGCGTGCAAGGCCGCCGGCCGGGCCCGCGACGAGGTCAAATTGCTCGCGGTCACCAAGACCTTTCCGGCGCTCGACGCCGCGCTGCTCGCCGACCTCGGCGCGCTCGACCTCGCCGAGAACCGCGATCAGGAGGCGGGCGCGAAGGCCGAAGAGGTCGCCGCTCTCCGCCCGGACGCCCGGATCCGCTGGCATATGGTCGGCAGCCTGCAGCGGAACAAGGCCAAATCGGTCGTGCGCTGGGCGGACGAGGTCCAGTCCGTCGACTCCGAGCGGCTCGCCGACGCGCTCGCGAAGGCGACCAAGTCGGCGCTGGATTCCGGGCAACGCGAGCACCCGCTGGACGTCCTCATTCAAGTAAGTCTCGATGACGATCCGAAGCGCGGGGGCATTCGGTTGAGCGAAGTGAGCCATTTGGCGGCGCGGATAGCCCATGTGGGTGATATTCGCCTCCGAGGGCTTATGGCGGTGGCGCCGTTGGGTACTGATCCCGCGGAGGCGTTCGGGAAACTCGCTCGCGCGTCGGAGCGTCTACGGGAAGAACACCCAAATGCCCGTGAGATCTCCGCCGGAATGAGCAATGATCTCGAGCAGGCGATCACGCACGGCTCGACCTGTGTGCGTGTCGGAACCGCGTTGCTCGGTGGGCGCGGTTTAGCCTCGCCCTAGGGAATACCGTCTCGTCGTTACGGGGAGTGGTGGCGAGGGCGGGGGAGTACGGTGCGGGACGCGGCTAAGGCTAGGGAGAGGCATGAGCGCGCTGCAGAAGCTGAAGGCCTACTTCGGGATGGTGCCCGCGGACGAAGACGGCTATGACGTCGAGGATGACTACCGGCGAGGCTACGCCCCAAAGGAATATGCCGACGACGAGTACGACTACGACGACGAGCCACCGGCCCGGTCACGGGGGGGACGTTACCGGGATGTCGATGACACTTATGACGAGCCCGCGCCGCGGCCTCGGTCACGCTCCGTGGCCAGTCCGGAGCCTGCCGTCCACGGAGCGCTGGCGATGGACCGTCAGCCGGAGCCGGTCGCGCGGCTGCGGCCGGTCACGGAGCCGGTCCGTCCGGCGGTCCGCGACCCGTTGAGCCGGATCACGACGCTGCACCCGACGAGCTACGCGGAAGCGCGGGCGATCGGGGAGCACTACCGGGAAGGCATCCCGGTGATCATGAACCTCACGGAGATGGAGAACGCGGACGCGAAACGTCTCGTCGACTTCGCCGCGGGGCTCGCGTTCGCGTTGCGCGGATCGATGGACAAGGTCACCAACAAGGTGTTCCTTCTCTCACCGCCCGATGTGGATGTCACCGCGGAGGACCGCCGACGGATTGCCGAAGGCGGATTGTTCCTGCGCGGCTGATCACCCGGTGACCGCTGAGCGCAGCCGGATGTGATTTTGTCGACTCATCGCCATCCGCGGCCCGTCAACTGCGTCTTTTGACGCGAGGCATGGCAGAGTGGTTACGTGAATGCTGTGTTGCTGGTCGTCTGGTACGTGCTGTTCGCTTTCTGGCTCCTGCTGACGGCACGGATCGTCGTCGAGCTCGTGCGTGCTTTCGCTCGCGAGTGGCGTCCTGCCGGAGGGGTTGCGGTAACGCTCGAGACCATCTACACAGTGACCGACCCACCGGTTCGTCTGTTCAGACGAATCATCCCGACCGTACGAATCGGCGGCGTCGGACTGGACTTATCGATTATGGTGCTGCTGTTGGTTGTGTTCTTCGCGATGCAGCTGGCAACGCCAGGGTGATTTTCGGGGAAGCCCCGGTGGACCTGCAGGCCATGGAGTGCGTGAGGTGATCTGATGTCGTTGACCCCCGCTGACGTGCATAACGTCGCGTTCAGCAAGCCGCCCATTGGCAAAAGGGGCTACAACGAGGACGAGGTGGACGCGTTCCTCGACCTGGTGGAGACCGAGCTTGCCCGGTTGATCGAGGACAACAACGAGCTGCGGCAGCAGGTCGAACAGCTCGACAACGAGCTCGAGACCACCCGTGGTGAGCTCGAGAACGCCAAGGCCGGCGCCGTCGGCCCGCCGCCGCAGGTACGCGACGAGCCGTCGCGCCGCCTGGCGCCGGTGCCGCCGCAGTCGGCGATGGAGCAGACCCAGGCCCACTCGATGGTGCCGGACAACGGGGAGCCCAACGTCCAGGCCGCTAAGGTGCTCGGGCTGGCGCAGGAAATGGCCGACCGGCTCACCGCCGAGGCCAAGACCGAGTCGGACGGCATGCTCGCCGAAGCCCGGACCAAGTCCGAGCAGCTGTTGTCGGACGCGCGGTCCAAGTCGGACTCGATGGTGAACGAGGCGCGCACGCGCGCCGAGACGATGCTGAACGACGCGCGAACCCGTGCCGAGACCTTGGAGCGCCAGGCGCGCGACAAGGCGACGACCATGGAGCGCGAGGCTCAGCGCAAGTACACCGAGACCATGAACAACATGAACGCGGAGAAGGGCTCGCTGGGCAAGAAGATCGAGGAGCTGCGCACGATCGAGCGGGAGTACCGCACGAGGCTGCGCGGGTTCCTCGAGTCCCAGCTGCGTGAGCTCGACGACCGTGGTTCGGCCGCTCCCGCGTCGGCGTCTTCGTCGACCTCGGGGCAGTCCTCGTCCTCCGGTAGCGGACAGGGTTACTCGTTCGGCCCGCGGGCCGAAGCGGGCTGATCCGGTTCCACCCGGTTTGTTTCTACACAGTGGAACGGCCTCGGCACTCTCCGGAGGGTCGGGGCCGTTTCGCTTGGCCCTCGTGTTGTAATTCACCGTGCTCTACATCGTCCTGGTACTGGTACTGGCGGCTCTGGGGCTGCTCGTCGCGGCGCTCATCACCGCGAACTCCCTGTGGGCTTGGATCTCCATCGGCGTCTCCGTCGTCGCGGGGTTGCTGCTCCTCTTCGACCTGCTGCGCCGCCGGAAGAAGCGCGCTCCCGCGGAAGAAGAGGCGGATGATTCGGCCGAAGACGCTTCCGACGACGAGTCCGCCGAGGGTGAGGAAAAGAAACCCGAGGACGTCGAGCAGACCGTCTTGATGCCCGCCGCCGGTGAACTGGGCGACGCGGAAGACACCCCGGAGCCTCAGCGTGGGGGCGACCCCGGCGAGGAGAAGAGCGACCCCGCGGATGTGGCGGTCGTCTCCGAACTCGAGATCGAGGTCGTCGTCGTCGACGAGTACCCGCGCTATCACGTGACATCGTGCGAGTGGCTCGAAACCCGGGACACGATCCCGCTCGGCATCGGCGAGGCGCGGCAGCTCGGCTTCACGCCGTGCGCGCTGTGCACGCCCGACGCCGAGATCGCCGGACAACACCGCGAGAAGGCCTAGAGTTTCTGGGCCGCTTCGCCGACAGCCACGACGTCGGCGGCGATCGTGTCGAGCACCAGGCGCAGCTCCTCGTCCGCGTCGTGTGGCGCGGGGATCTCCGCCGCCTCCTCGGTCCCGAGCGTGCGCGCCGCCTCGGCGACGGCGTCCGCCGCTCCGGCCGAACCAGGCCGCAGCAAGAGCGACGACGCCGTGACGGACAGACCTCGCAAGGCTTCGGCCGCGTTCTCCAGCGCGTCCCGCTGGCCGGGCGCGGGTTCCTTGGTACCCGGCTCCGCGGCGAGCAGGCCGTGGTGCGCGACCGCGGCGGTACGGAACTCGCGGCCGAGCGTCCGCGGGTCGACGTCCTCGCCGCGTAGTTTCCGCGCCACCGAACCGAGCAGTGCGCGGGTGGCGCCGACGGCGCTTTCGAACCGTTCCGCAGGGCCGGGTTTCGGCACGCCGGGGATCGCGGCGAAACCGAACAGCAGGGCGATGGCGCCGGCGAGGACCATCAGGAGCAGGTACTCGACGAGTACGTAGCGCGGGTCGAGATGTCGGGTGGTCGCGTTCATGCCGACCGACATCAGCACCATGCAGCCGTTGAAGATCGACGGACGCGTCCGCATGAACGAGAACCCGCCGAGCAGCGCGACGAGCCCGATCGGAAGCAGAAACCCTTTTGGCAGAAGCCAAAGAACGAGAGTGAGCACGACGGCGCCGCCGAGTGAGCCGCCGATCCGCTGCCAGGCCTTGCTGAGGCTGTCCCGCCATTCCGGTTGCATGATGGCGAAAGTGCCGAGCAGGAACGACACGGTGAGCGGGTCGCCGGGCCGGAAACTCGCGACCACCAGCGCCACCCCGACGCCGAGCCCGCAGCGGAGCGCGTGCCGGAACTGTGCCGACCGCCAGGAAAACGCGCCGCTCAACTCGATCCGGCGCAGTTCCTTGCGGAGTCCTTTCGGCACGTCCACACGCGACTCGTCCCGTTCGGCCGCTGCGGTCCGGATGGATTCGAGAGCCTCCCAGAGCGCGGTGACGAGCCTCGCCGTGGCACCGGGAAGTCCGGTGGGTTCCTTGCGCCGCACCGGTTCGACTTCGTCCGGTGCCGCCGGGCCCCGAACGGCGTCGGCGAGCCTGGCGGCTTCTTCCTTGGCGGCGTCGAGCGTTTGGACGATTTCTTCGCTGTTCAGTCGTCTCCGGCGGATCTCCAGCAACCCGGTGGCCGCGCGATAGCGGAACATGCCGCCGAGGACCTGGCCGGTCCAGCGACGAGGCCGGTCCGCGAGCCAAAGCCTCGCCGCGCGCTCCTGCGTTTCCGACGAGCCCGCCGCGAGCGCGTCGGCCAGCGCCTCACGGGTCGGCTTGGCCGGATCCTTCGCGCCCATCAACGCCCGCAACAGGATCACGACGCCCGCCGCGAGCGTGGGCGCGCCCAGGATCTGCCCCGCCGACGCCGTCCCCGTCAGCTGGAAGCCGTACCCGAACAGTGACGCCATCCCGAGCCCCAGCCCGACCGTGACGAACCGTGCTCCGAGCACGGGCAACAGCCCGGCGACGACCACGATCGCCACCAGCAGCCCGATCGCCGCCCACTGCGACACCTCGCCCAGCAACCGCGGCACCCCGACCGCGAGGATCAGCGCGGGCGCGAACCACGCCAGCAACCGCAGATCTGCCCAAAGCGGCCCGCCCACCGCCGCCAGGAGACAGAAGAGCGCGGTGAGGGCCGCCAGGACGGCCGCGTTGCCCAGTCCCAGGGCGAACCCGAGCCCGCTGACACCGCCGAGGACCACCAGCAGGACGATGAGGAGTCCGGGCCCTTTCACCGGGCCTCGCAGAACGACATACCCGTCAACCTAGATGCGGTGGCGGGGACGGCAAGTCGGGCCTTCTGCGGGACTGCTCGGTGGTTGCAGTGGCGCGCCTTGATCAAGGTCCGAGAGCGGATGACCGTGCGTTGATGAAGGAATCGGGACACTCAACGTCCCGATTCCTTCATCAACGGCGCCTGTATAACGACCTGCACGCCCGCGCGCCAAGGGATCCGGACAGGATTTCTTCGTGCCGGAGGACGGTCACCTGCTCGATGAGCTGCTGCGGAGGCCGAATCCGTCGTCGTCCTGGTAAGTGCCGATCCCCATCGCGCCGCCGTCGGCCGGCCAAGCTTGAAGCCAGTACAGCTGGAGGCAAGGAATGTCGGGGTCGGCGAACTGCGGGCTGGTTCCCGCCACGTCCTCCCGCAGAGCCATTTCCACGCCGACCCAGGCCTCGATGTGTTCACCGGTCAACGCCGTTGAACTCCCCGACTGCCGGGTCAACCACTCGGCTCGCCCCATGTCCGCAGTATGGCGCTGAGGCGGAGCAGGAGTACGTCGAGATCGAGAACGGGCGCTTCGCGATCCGGGCCCCGGACAACCCGCTTGCCCCCGCGCGCTACCCTTGAATCAACTGGCACCGATCCGGCCATCACCGGGGAGCCTCCGGAAGAACAGGGCCCGTGTCCTCAACAGACGAGCCCTCAGTAGAACCGGACGGGTACGGCCCGTCACAGCCGTCGAATGAGCGGCCCAGCCGGAACACCACCGGCCGGGCAAGCGGGGTGGTACCGCGGAACGCGCCGGAAACGGCCGTCTCGTCCCCGTGTGGGCGCGAGCCCGTACGAGAGAGACGAACCGCGAGGAGCACCGAAGATGTATCCCAAGGCACAGATGGACGGCGAGACCGGCGTCCCGTCCCAGCCTTCGTTCCCCGAGTCGGAAAAGCGCGTCCTCGCGTACTGGGAAGCCGATCGGACCTTCCAGGCTTCGATCGACGCCCGCGACCCCGGCGTCAACGGTTCGAACGAGTACGTCTTCTACGACGGCCCGCCGTTCGCCAACGGTCTCCCGCACTACGGTCACCTGCTCACCGGGTACGTGAAGGACCTGGTTCCCCGTTACCAGACCATGAAGGGCAAGCGCGTCGAGCGCCGCTTCGGCTGGGACACCCACGGCCTGCCCGCCGAACTCGAGGCCATGCGCCAGCTCGGGATCACCGAGAAGTCCGAGATCGACGCGATGGGTATCGACGTCTTCAACGAGGCGTGCCGCGAGTCCGTGCTGCGCTACACCGGCGAATGGCAGGACTACGTCACCCGCCAGGCCCGCTGGGTCGACTTCGGCAACGACTACAAGACGCTCGACCTGTCCTACATGGAGTCGGTCATCTGGGCGTTCAAGCAGCTGTGGGACAAGGGCCTGGTCTACGAGGGCTACCGCGTCCTGCCCTACTGCTGGCGCGACGAGACCCCGCTGTCCAACCACGAGCTCCGCATGGACGACGACGTCTACGCCAGCCGCCAGGACCCGGCCGTCACGGTCGGTTTCCGCTTGGAGGGCAATGACAACGAGCTCGACGGCACCTACCTCCTGATCTGGACCACGACCCCGTGGACGCTGCCGTCCAACCTCGCGACCGCGGTGCACCCGGACGTGCGGTACGTCGTGGTGGAAAGCGACGGCAAGCGGTTCCTGCTCGCCGAAGCGCGCGTCGCCTCGTACGCCCGCGAACTCGGTGAAGAGCCGACCGTCGTCGGGCACTACACCGGCACCGAACTGCTCGGAACCCGTTACGCCCCACCGTTCCCGTACTTCACCGGACACGAGAACGCGCACCGCGTGCTGTCCGCGGACTACGTCACCACCGAGGACGGCACCGGTGTCGTCCACATCGCGCCCGCCTATGGTGAAGAGGACAAGGTCGTCACCGACGCGGCCGGCATCGTGCCGGTCACCCCGGTGGACGCGCAGGGCAAGTTCGACGCGACCGTCTCGGACTACGCGGGCCAGCAGGTGTTCGACGCCAACCCGAACATCATCAAGGATCTCAAGAACGGCACCGGTTCCGCCGGCCGTCAGGGCGCGGTCCTGCTGCGCCACGAGACCTACGAGCACCCGTACCCGCACTGCTGGCGCTGCCGCAATCCGCTGATCTACCGCGCCGTCTCGTCGTGGTTCGTCGCGGTGACCGAGTTCAAGGACCGGATGGTCGAGCTGAACCAGCAGATCACCTGGTACCCGGAGAACGTCAAGGACGGCCAGTTCGGCAAGTGGCTGGAGAACGCCCGCGACTGGTCGGTCTCCCGCAACCGGTACTTCGGCACGCCGATCCCGGTGTGGCAGTCGGACGACCCGGCGTACCCGCGCACGGACGTTTACGGCTCGCTCGACGAGATCGAGCGCGACTTCGGCGTGCGGCTGGAGAACCTGCACCGGCCGTTCATCGACGAGCTGACCCGGCCCAACCCGGACGACCCGACCGGGAAGTCCACCATGCGCCGGATCGAGGACGTGCTGGACGTCTGGTTCGATTCGGGTTCGATGCCCTACGCGCAGGTGCACTACCCGTTCGAGAACACCGAGTGGTTCGAGCACCACTACCCGGGTGACTTCATCGTCGAGTACATCGGCCAGACCCGCGGCTGGTTCTACGTCCTGCACGTGCTGGCGACCGCGTTGTTCGACCGGCCGGCGTTCCGCACCTGCATCTCGCACGGGATCGTGCTCGGCTCGGACGGCCAGAAGATGTCCAAGTCGCTGCGCAACTACCCGGACGTCAACGAGGTCTTCGACCGCGACGGTTCCGACGCGATGCGCTGGTACCTGATGGCGAGCTCGATCCTGCGCGGCGGGAACCTGGTCGTCACCGACAAGGGCATCCGCGACGCCGTCCGCCAGGCCGTGCTGCCGCTGTGGAACTCGTACTACTTCCTCGCGCTCTACGCGAACGCCGAGGGTGTGGAAGGCCAGTGGCGCACGGATTCGAAGCACATCCTCGACCGGTACGTGCTGGCGAAGACGCACGAGCTGGTGACCGATGTCGAGCACGCGCTCGACACCTACGACGTCGCCGGTGCCTGCTCGACCGTTCGTGACTTCCTCGAGGTGCTGACGAACTGGTACGTGCGCCGGTCGCGCGACCGGTTCTGGGCGGGCGAGCAGGACGCGATCGACACCCTGCACACCGTGCTGGAGGTGACGTCGCGGGTGGTGGCACCGCTGCTGCCGCTGACCACCGAGGTCGTCTGGCGCGGGCTGACCGGCGGCCGTTCGGTGCACCTGACCGACTGGCCGAACGCGCTCGACCTGCCCGCCGACGCGGCGCTGGTGACGGCGATGGACCGGGTGCGCCAGGTGGCGTCTTCGGCGCTCTCGCTGCGGAAGTCGAACAAGCTGCGGGTGCGGCTGCCGCTGGCCAAGCTGGTCGTCGCCGCGCACGAGGCCGACTCGCTGCGCGACTTCACCGACATCCTGCGCGACGAGGTCAACGTCAAGTCCGTCGAGCTGACCACGGATGTCGCCGCGCACGGCGGTTTCGAGGTCGCGGTGAACGCCCGCGCCGCCGGGCCGCGGCTGGGCAAGGACGTCCAGACGGTGATCAAGGCCGTCAAGGCCGGTGAGTGGACGACCTCGGAGAGCGGCGCCGTCGTGGCCGCCGGGATCGAGCTCGTCGAAGGCGAGTACGACCGGCGTCTGGTCGCCAAGGGCGGCGGCGCGGCCGCGGAACTGCCCGGCGGCGCCGGACTGGTGCTGCTCGACACCGAGGTGACCGACGAACTGGCGGCCGAAGGCCTCGCCCGTGACCTGGTCCGGGTCGTGCAGCAGGCCCGCCGTGACGCCGGGCTCGACGTCGCCGACCGGATCGCGCTGACGGTCGACGCGCCGGAAGAGGTGGTCACGGCCGCGAAGACGCACGAGGAGTTCATCGCTTCGGAGACGTTGGCGACTTCGGTCGCCTACGGCGATGTCGCCGACGGCTCGGCCGGGACGGTCGGGGAGGGCACCAAGGTGACCGTGGCGGTCGCCAAGGCCTGACCTCGCGCGAGCGCTATGAAAGGTCCTTTCCTTGCAAATTTTGCAAGGAAAGGACCTTTCATAGCATTCCGGGGCGGGTCCCGATCACCGGGATCACGAAAAGGATTCGGTATAGCCGCTTTCCCGCCGGAAGCGCGCCTTGCGCGGGGGAAATCGGCAGGCTGGCGCCCGGGGGCGCGCGAGGGGCGCGCCGTATGGGGGAGAGCGAATCCATGAGTCCTGCCCGGAAAAGAGGGATCCTGATCGGCGCCGCGCTGGCGGTCGTCGCCATCGTGGTGGCCGCGGTGGTGCTGCTGGTCAAGGAGGACCGGGCGCCTGCGGCCGCCGTCGGCCCGGGGGAGTCCACCGCGAACGCGCAGGACAGCCCCGCGCAGGTCGCCGGCCGGTTTCTGCGGCTGTTCGACATGGGTGACCTGACCACCGCCCCGGTCGACGATCCGGCGGAGGCCACGACCGCGTGGGCGGGGACGCGCAACACGCTCAACGGGGCGTCCGTCAAGACGTCTCTCGGCGAGGTCCCGACGACGCCGGGTGACGCGCCCTCGACGTCGGCCACCTTCCACGCCGCGTGGACGTTCGCCGGCGGCAGCGTCTGGAAATACGAAGGCAAGCTGGACCTGGTGCGCAACGCCGGGAAATGGGTCGTCCGCTGGGCGATGTCGGTGATCCACCCGAAGCTCGAAGCCGGGCAGCGGCTCGCCGTCGCCCCGGTTTCGGCCCAACCGGTCGTGGCCGACCGCGACGGCAAGGCCCTCGTCGGCGGCGACGCGGCGGGCGTCGCGCCGATCCTGCAGGGGGCCTTGGCCAAGGTCGCCTCCGAGCAGAACGGCGGCAGCGGAACCCCGGCCACCGTCACCGTGTCGCGCGTCGACGCCTCCGGGAAGCCGGTCGAAACGCTCTTCGGGCAGACCGCTGAGACCGGCAAACCGTTGACCTCGACCTTGAGCGTGGCTTCTCAGGCAGCCGCCCAGAAAGCCGTCGACGGCTTCGGAGGGCCGGCGATCATCGTCGCGATGAAGACTTCGGGCGAACTCCTGGCGGTCGCGCAGAACGGCGCGGCCGGGAACCGGCCGGATGCGCTCAACGGCCTGTACTCGCCGGGTTCGGCTTTCAAGATCGCCACGGCGACCGCGGCGTTGCAGCAGGGCGGGGTCACCGCCGACTCCCCGTTGGCCTGCCCGGGCAGTGAGCAGATCGGGACCCGCACGCTCAAGAACGACAACGGGTTCGACCTGGGGACCGTCCCGCTGAAGACGGCGTTCGCCGCGTCGTGCAACACGACCTTCGGGCGGCTCGCCAAGCAGCTGCCCGCGGACGGACTCGCGAGGGCCGCAAGCCAGTTCGGCCTCAACGCCGACTTCGAGATCCCGGGCCTCGCGACGGAGACCGGGAAGGTGGAGCCGTCCGGCAGCGGTGACGAGCAGGTCGAAGCCGGGATCGGGCAGGGCAGGGTCCAGGTCAGCCCGCTGGGTGCGGCGCTCATGGCCGCGACGGTCGCCACGGGGAAGCCGGTGGTCCCGAAGCTGTGGCAGGGGCTGGAGACCAAGGTCAACGCCGGGTACCAGGCCCCGCCGGCCGGAGTGCTGAACCAGGTCCGCGCGATGATGCGCGAGGTCTGCACGACAGGGACCGCGAAGGCGCTGAAAGGCAGCGGGGCGGTCTTCGGCAAGACGGGGACGGCGCAGTTCGGGTCGGGCGCGGACGCCAACGGCTGGTTCGTCGGCTATCGCGGGGACGTCGCTTTCGCCGTCATGCTCGAAGGTTCCAACGACTCCAAACCCGCGGTGCAGCTGGCGGCGAAGTTCCTGGCAGGCTGACGCTTCGGCGGTCGCCGAACCGTGGGTCTTCTACGGTGGACGCATGGAGACGATCGCCCTGGCCGAGGTCGCGGCCGTGCTCGCCGATCCGAGCCGCGCGTCGATGTGCCTCGCGCTGCTCGACGGGCGTGCCTGGACGGTGACCGAGCTGGCAGGCGCGGCCGAGGTGGCCGCGTCGACTGCGAGCGAGCACGTGACGAAGCTGACCGAGGCAGGCTTCGTCGTGCGGGTCAAGCAGGGGAGGCACAGTTACGTCCGGATAGCCGACCCCCGGGTGGCGGAACTGATCGAGCATCTGGCGCAGCACGCCGAGCATCGGCCGGTGAAGGGGCTGCGGTCGTCCGTGCGGGTGAAGCGGCTCGGGTTCGCCAGGACCTGCTACGACCACCTCGCCGGGACGGTCGGCGTCGCGCTGCGGGACGGGATGCTCGCCACTGGGCTGATCGACGACGCCGGCGGCCTGACGCTGACCGATCGCGGCCGCGAGGTGCTCGGCGCACTCGGGGTGGAGATCGACGGCGGCCGCCGCCCGATGCTGCGTGACTGTCTGGATTGGACGGTCCGGCGTGATCATTTGGCGGGCCGGGCCCCCGCGGCGTTACTGTCTCACGGAGTGAGCGCCGGCTGGTTGTCCCGTGAGGGCAACCGCGCGGTGAAAGTCCTGCCCGCGGCGGAAGAACCGTTCGCGGAACTCGGCGTCGACCTGGTGGCCCTGCGCAGTCCGTAATGGACAGTCTGTAACACAGGCTGTCCGGACGGTTTTCGGCCGGTACACGGACGAGTGACGAGCACCGCCTCACTATTCTGGAGCCCTCACGGCGACCGGAACGGGAGGCGACATGGAGCAACTCCCGCTCATTCTCGGCACCGGCGGGGCCGTGCTGCTCGTCGCCGTGATCGCCGTCCGGGTGTCGATCCGGGTCGGCCTTCCTTCGCTGCTGTTGTACCTGGGCATGGGGGTCCTGCTCGGCGAAGCCGGGTTCGGCATCCAGTACGACAACCCCGAGCTGACCCAGTCGCTCGGCCTCGCCGCGCTGGTGATGATCCTGTCCGAAGGTGGCCTCACCACCCGGTGGTCGGCCGTGAAACCCTCGCTGGGCATCGGAA
Source organism: Amycolatopsis sp. NPDC043885 (assembly GCF_056435685.1). Classification (NCBI taxonomy): domain Bacteria; kingdom Bacillati; phylum Actinomycetota; class Actinomycetes; order Pseudonocardiales; family Pseudonocardiaceae; genus Amycolatopsis; species Amycolatopsis sp. NPDC043885. The sequence continues at coordinate 51,177 of NZ_JBWKEA010000014.1, read as the reverse complement.
TCGCACTGTCCACAGTGGCCGTGGTGGTGAGCATCGCGGTCACCGGCGCCGCCCTGCACTGGTTACTGGGCCTGGACTGGCGGATGGCGTTGCTGTGGGGCGCGGTACTGGCCTCGACCGACGCCGCCGCGGTCTTCTCGGTGCTGAGATCCGCGGGGATCGGCAAGCGGCTCGTCGGCGCGCTGGAGATCGAGTCGGGGATCAACGACGCCCCGGCCTACATCGCCGTCGTCGTCCTCGCCGAGGGGACGACCATCGACTGGTCGCTGCCGCTGCTGGTGGTCTACGAACTCGCCGCCGGGCTGGTGATCGGCCTGGCCTTCGGCTGGGGCGGGGTGTTCGCGCTGCGCCGGGCGGCGCTTCCCGCCACCGGTCTGTACCCGCTGGCCACGGTCGCGGTGTGCGTCGTGGCGTACTCGAGCGGGCAGCTCGCCCACGCGTCGGGCCTGCTCGCCACCTACGTGGCGGCCCTGGTGCTGGGGAACTCGAAGCTGCCGCACCGGTCGGACACGCTGTCCTTCGCCGAAGGGCTCGGCTGGCTCGCGCAGATCGGCCTGTTCGTGCTGCTCGGCCTGTTCGCCTCGCCGAGCAGGATCTTCGAAAGCCTGGTCCAGGGCCTGGTCGCGGGTGCGGTCGTGCTGCTGCTCGCCCGCCCGCTGTCGGTGCTGCTGTCGGCGCTGCCGTTCAAGATCCCCTGGCGAGAACAGGTGTTCCTGTCCTGGGCCGGGCTGCGCGGTGCGGTCCCGATCGTGCTCGCGCTGATCCCGCTGTCGTCCGGGGTGCCGGGCGCGCAGCAGCTGGTCGACGCGGTGTTCGTGCTGGTCATCGTGCTGACACTGCTCCAAGGGGCGACGCTGACCCCGCTCGCGAGAATCCTCGGGCTGGCCCAGCACGCCGAGGCGCACGAGATCGACGTCGACTCCGCGCCGCTCGACGAGATGGGCGCGGAACTCCTGCAGGTCCGGATCCACGCGGGATCGAAGATGCACGGCGTGTACCTGGCCGAACTGCGGCTGCCGGTGGGGGCGACGATCAGCCTCCTCGTCCGAGACGGCTCCGGCTTCACGCCGAACAAGAACACCAGGCTCCAGGAACGCGACCAGTTACTCGTCGTGACGACCGCCGAAGCCCGTGACGCGGCCGAACGACGCCTGCGGGCCGTCGACCGCGCAGGCCGCCTCGCCAGGTGGAAGGGCGAATCCGGCCAGTAGGTCACGAACCGGCACCAGCTGTTCGTCGGTTGATCTCAGAAAATTCTTCCCTTTCGTACTCCCTTTGAATTACTTTCCCCGCAACTGACTCCATCGAATGGGTGAGTGTCACGGGGTAAGGAGTACGTAAGGTGACGAAACTTCCTGTGCGGTTCGCCGGTCTGGGGGCCGCTGTGGCGCTCGTCGGAGTGGTTCTCGCCGCCCCGACTGCGACGGCGGCCGGGGCCTTTCCCGCGTTCGGGCTCCCCTTCGACACGGGCCAGTCGGTCTACTCGGCGGGGATCCACTCGGACAACGGGACGTCCGGAGTGAAGAACGCCATCGACTTCAGCCCCGGGGACAAGACCGTTCGCGCCCCGCTGGCGGGCACGGTCCGGATCCAGCACTGCTCCGGTGGCGACTGGGTGACCGTCGACCACGACGGCGGCTGGCGGACCGGGTACTACCACCTGGAGAACATCGCGGTCACCGACGGCCAGAAGGTCGCCCCCGGCGACGCGCTCGGCCGGACCGGTAACGCGCTGCCCTGTGGTGGCAGCAGCACCGGCGCCCATGTGCACTTCACCCTGTGGACCCTGCCCACGGCGGCCGTGCAGGGCGGCGACTCGCGCGACTTCGGGGTCGGCGCGGGCAACTGGAACGGCCTGTCCTACGACGAGGTCTCGACCAAGGTCGCCGAGGCCTACGGCGAAGCCGTCGACGGCAAGACCTTCGGCGGCTGGCGGTTCACCGCGGGCACCGATCAGTACTCCGGCACAGCGACTGAGGTCTCCTCCCGCGCGACCGTCCCGCTGCCCGGCCGATTCCGGGTCTGACCGGCCGTTGCCCGGCGCGGCGCGGCGCCGGGCAGCGGTTCTTCCCGCTTGCGGAGCACGTGAGCGGCGTCTCAAGATGCGGACGAGGGCTGGCTCGATCGCCCGCTCATCCGCTAACTTCGTTCCTAGGTCACGAGTGTCAGCGTCAAGCCCCGGCTAGCTGACCGGCAACCCTCCTACCGCGGTGGGGTGCCCCGGGTGAGGACCTGGCTCGTCGCGTGGTGCGACGGGCAAGCGCGGGATCCTCGTCGGGTCCCCTGACCCGGAGGATGACGATGACTCTCGCACTCGAACGCACCAGCGCTCCCGCTGAAGTTGCTGAAACCGTTGCCACGCACCAAATCCCGACGGTCGCGTGCGCCGATCTGCGGGTCCCGCTGGTCACCGGCGGCGACATCGGCTACGCCAACCTCGATCACGCGGCGAGCGCCCCCTGCCTGGACAAGGTGCGTGCCGCGGTCGACGAATTCCTGCCCTGGTACGCCAGCGTGCACCGCGGCGCCGGGTTCGCCTCGCAGGTCTCGACCAAGCTTTACGAGCGCACGCGCGGAATCCTGCGCGGCTTCGTCGACGCGCGGTCGACCGACACCGTCGTGTTCACCCGCAACACCACCGATTCCTTCAACCTTCTCGCGCGCAGCCTGCCGAAGCACACGTCGGTCGTCGTGTTCGACACCGAGCACCACGCCGCGCTGCTGCCGTGGAAGGGACCGAACGTCCGCCGGATCGAAACCCCTCGGACCCGCCTCGCCGCGGTGTCCGCCGTGGACGAAGCGCTCGCGGACTGCCCGCAGGGCCCGCGCCTGGTGGTGCTCACCGGAGCGTCCAACGTGACCGGGGAACTATTGCCGGTCAAGGAGATCGCGGCCGTCGCGCGACGGCACGGCGCCCGGATCGCGCTCGACGCGGCGCAGCTCGCGCCGCACCGCAAGATCTCGATCCGCGATCTCGACGTCGACTACGTCGCGCTGTCGGGGCACAAGCTGTACGCGCCTTTCGGTGCCGGCGCGCTGATCGGCCGCGCCGACTGGCTGCGAGCGGCTCAGCCGTACCTCGCCGGTGGCGGCGCGACGAAGCTCGTCACCCGTGACTCCGAAAACCTCGGCGTGGTCTGGAATTCCGGCGCCGAGCGGCACGAAGCCGGTTCGCCCAACACCGTCGGCGTCTACGCGCTCGGTGTCGCCTGCGAGACCCTGGCCGCGAACTGGGGCGGGATCGTCGCCCACGAGGAGGAGCTGCTGGCGCGGCTGCGTCGCGGCCTCGCCGCCATCCCCGGTTTCGCCGAACTGCGGCTGTTCGACGCGCCGGTCGACCGGGTCGGCACGCTCAGCTTCGTCGTCGACGGCTTCGACCCGGGCTGGCTCGCCGCGGTGCTGTCCGCGGAGTACGGCATCGGTGTGCGGGACGGCGCGTTCTGCGCGCACGTGGCGACGAAGCGGCTGATCGCCGTGGCCGGTGCGACGGGGCAGCAGGCCGTGCGGGTCAGCCTCGGCCTCGGCAGCACCACCGAGCACGTGGACCGGATCGTCCTGGCGCTGCGCCAGATCGTCGCCCGCGGCGCGCGCTGGCAGTACGAGAAGCCGGAGGGCCGCTGGGTGCCGGAGAACGATCCGCGCGAACTTCCCCCGTTCTGCGCCTGACCCACTATCCTCTCCCCGCATGGGGAACGAGCGACCGCGTTACTGGTTTCCGCTGGCGTTGCTGGGTTTCGCTCAGCTGATCGTGGTGGCCTTCGGCGGGATGTGGTCCGGGGGCTGGTTCGCCTACGCGCCCGCCGGTGAGCAGCAGTTCCTGACCCAGAATCTGTATGGGGTCGGTGATGGTGGGGTTTTCGGATCCTTGCGCGGGGTCGAGATGAGCCGCGAGACCGCCGCCGCGCTGGACACGTCGTTCGACATCGCCGGCCGGAACGACGACTGGCTGTTCGCCGTTCTCGCGGTCTACCTCGGCACGGTGCTGTTCTACGCCATCCGGACAAAGACCATGCGCTGGTGGAAGGTCGCCGCGATCGCGCTCGGCGGACTGGTCGCCATCGTGCTGGCGGATCTGGTCGGCTACTGGGAATTCGATCTCGACGGTGACACCCGGAGCGCGATCCTGCTGACGCTGGGCCTCGTCGGGCTCGCCTGGCTGGAGCGCAGCGTGCTGGTACTGGTCGTGGCCGCGGCGTTCGTGCTCTGCGCGGTCGTGCTCGCGCAGGGACAGCTCGCGCTGGTGCTTTCGTCGCTGGTCGTGCTCGCCGGGGCGTTCGCGGCCCTGCTGAGCAGGCCGAAGACGGCCGCCGAGGAGTCCTGAACACGCTCAGTGGACAATGGGGCTGTGAGTACTGAGCCCGAAACGGCGCCACCGTCGCCACCGCTGCCCAAGAAGCGCGTCGCCGTGGTGTTCGCCGTCGCCGCGGTGCTGTGGGGGATCGACCTCCTCACCAAGCAGATCGCCGTGTCCACGCTGGAGGGCAAGCAGCCGGTCGAGTTCCTCGGCGGGCTCGTGTACTTCCAGCTGGTGCGCAACCCCGGTGCCGCCTTCTCGATGGCGACCGGGCTGACCTGGGTGCTCGCGCTGGTCGCGATCGCCGTCGTGATCGCCATCGTCTGGCTGTCCCGGCGGCTGCGCTCGGTCGGTTGGGCCATCGGCCTCGGCCTGGTGCTGGCGGGCGCGCTCGGCAACCTGACCGACCGGATCTTCCGCGCGCCCGGCCCGCTGCAAGGGCACGTGGTCGACATGATCTCCGCGTTCGCGCCGAACGGGCAGGGCTGGGCGATCTTCAACGTCGCCGACTCGGCGATCTGCGTCGGCGGCGTGCTCATCGTGATCCTTTCCCTGCTGGGAAAGGACTACGATGGAACGTCTACAAAGGACAAAAAGAAGGCGGCGAGCGAATGAGCGCGCGGATGTTGCCCGTTCCCGACGGGCTCGACGGCATGCGCGTCGACGCGGGGCTGGCGAAACTACTGGGACTTTCCCGCACGGTCGTGGCGGAGCTGGCCGAATCCGGTGAGATCCTCCTCGACGGCAGGCCCGCCGGGAAATCGGACCGGCTGACCGCCGGCGGACTGCTCGAAGTGACGCTGCCCGATCCGGCCTCGGCCGTCGAGGTCGTCGCGGAACCCGTCGAAGGCATGAAGATCCTGCACGACGATGACGACATCGCGGTGATCTCAAAGCCGGTCGGTGTCGCCGTGCACCCGAGCCCCGGCTGGGCCGGGCCGACCGTCGTCGGCGGGCTCGCCGCCGCCGGGCTGCGCATCGCGACCTCGGGCGCCGCCGAACGCCAGGGCGTCGTGCACCGGCTGGACGCCGGCACCACCGGCGTCATGGTCGTGGCGAAGAGCGAGCACGCGTACACCGTGCTGAAGCGGGCGTTCAAGGAACGCACCGTCGACAAGGGCTACCACGCCATCGTGCAGGGCCACCCGGACCCGACACGCGGCACCATCGACGCGCCGATCGACCGGCACCCCCGGCACGACTACAAGTTCGCCGTCGTCCAGGGTGGGCGGCCCAGCGTCACGCACTACGAGGTCGTCGAGGCCTTCCGCGCCGCGTCGCTGGCCCAGATCAAACTGGAGACCGGGCGCACGCACCAGATCCGCGTGCACTTCTCGGCGCTCAAGCACCCGTGCGTCGGCGACCTGACCTACGGTGCCGACCCGGTGCTGGCGCGCAAGCTCGGGCTCTCCCGGCAGTGGCTGCACGCGAAGACGCTCGGCTTCGCCCACCCGGCCGACGGGCGCTGGGTCGAGTTCGAGTCGGAGTACCCGGACGACCTGGCCAACGCGCTGCGGATCCTGCAGGACGAGAACTAGGCGCGAGTCTCCTGTCCGTGAAGGCCTCCTTCCCTACCTTGAGAGTAGGCAAGGAGGCCTTCACGGACCACAAGTCACGAAGGCACCGGGAGCCGCCGCGAGCTAGTCCTCGATCGACCAGGTCAGCGTGCGCTCGTCCGGCTCGGGCCGCGGTGACCAGCGCACGGCGACCACGCGCGTCGAGTCCGGCAGCACGTAGACGGTGTGCCCGCCCAGGGTCTCCCCGGGCCGGACGCCGATCTTGTGCGGCGGCCGCGACGTCAGCGAGACCGGCGCCTTCGCGATCGGCTTGCCGTCCGCGGTGAGCAGTTCGAGGTAGTTGTCCGGGAGCGACACGAACGGGATGTTCCCGCGGTTGGTGATCTCGGTGTGCACCACGACCGACCGTTCCCCGGCTTCCAGCGAGTAGCCCGCGGCGCTGAACAGGTAGTCCGCCGGGTCCTGGACCTCGAGCAGCTGGACGGTGAGCTGCTCGCCCTCCAGGCCCTGGGTCTCCATCACGTCACCGGTCCGGCCCTTCTTGCCCTCCGGGGCGGGCTGCGGCATGACCTGCTGTTCGTCGCCGCGTGCCCAGGACGCGGTCTGCGGGACGCCCCAGGTGCTCATCACCGGGTCGGCGGGCGCCATCGGGGGCGGCGCGAACTGCTGCTGCGGCGGGGCGGGCGGTCGCGGAGGCGGCGCCATCGGCTGGCGTACCGGGGCCGAAGGCGGGCCGGGGTAGCGGCCCGACGGCGTGCCGTGCACGTTGTACGCGCCCGACGGCGTCCCCTGGACGTTGTATGGCCCGGAGGGGGTGCCCTGGACGTTGTGCGGTCCCGAATGCCCCGGCGGACGCTGGGGCTGCGGAGGTTGCTGGGGCTGCTGAGCCCAGGAAGGCGGCGCGCTCGCGATGGCGGCCCGTAGCCCGTTCGGGTCGCTCTCCACGCCCACGAGCAGCGGCAACCCGCTGCCGGAGAGGGCGACCAGGCGGTACGCGACCTCGCGCGGGTCCATCCCGACCTTGGCCGCGAGTTCGTGTACGGCCGCCTTGCCCAGGTCCGCGAGGGCGGCGAGCAGGCGGATGTCCACGGGATCGGTCACGGCCACGTCCGGGAACGCTACCGTCTCGCTCCCGGCGCCGCGGGGAGAGGCCGTCCGAGTGCGGCAAAACCCGGCTTCGGTAGTACGCGGTCTCCATTAGGGTCGGGGATACCGCCTCCATCGACCTCTGGGGAAAGCAAACATGAGCGAAGTCTCCGCCCTCGCCGACGAGTTCGTCGAAGCCCTCTTCGACGCCGAGCCGGTCATGCCCGCTTTGCAGGGCTTCCGTCCGGAATCGACCGGGCTCAGCGATCTCAGCGAGGCCGCGGGGGACGCCTTCCGCGCGCGGCTGGCCGGGTTGGCCGAGCGGGCCGAGGCACTCGCCTCCGACGGTTTGAGCGCGGAGGAGAAGACCACCCGTGATGTCCTGATCGCGATGGCGCGGGCGAGGATCGCGCTGCTGGACTCCCGGTTCGTCGAGTTCACCGTCAGTGACCTGTTCATCTCACCCGCCGCCGAGGTGCTCACCGTGCTGCCGATGATGTCGGTCGGGACGGGCGCGCAGGCCGAGGCGCACCTCGGGCGGATCGCCGCGATTCCGGAGTACCTGCGGCAGGCCGCGCAGCGGCACCGTGACGGCGTCGCCCGCGGGCTGGTCCCGGTCGCGTACCTCGTCGACGCCGCCGTCGCGTACCTCGACCGGCACCTCGCCGAGCCCTCGGCCGATCCGTTGCTGCGCCAGCCCGCGCCCGACGACGACTTCGAGACCCGCCGCGCCGCCCTGCTGCGTGACGTCGTCCGGCCCGCGATCGCGGAGTACCGCGAGGTGCTCGCGAAGGAGATCGCGCCGCACGGCCGTCCCGAGGACAAGCCCGGCGTCTGCTGGCTGCCCGACGGCGAGCGAATCTACGCCCTGCTCGCCGAGATGCACACGACGACCGACCGCACCCCGCGTGAGCTGCACCAGACCGGGCTCGACGTGATCGCGGGCCTCGCCGACGAGTACCGCGAGTACGGCTCGCGGGTCTTCGGCACCAGCGACCTCCAGGAGATCTTCACCAAGCTCCGCTCCGACCCGGCTCTGCGCTGGTCCGGTGCCGACGAGATGCTCGACTCTGCCCGCGCGGCCATCACCAGGGCCGAGGCCGAGGCGCCGAAGTGGTTCGGCCGGATCCCGCCGCAGCCGTGGACGGTCGAGCCGGTTCCCGCCGAATCCGCGCCCGGCGCGCCCGCCGCGTACTACATGTGGCCCGCGGTCGACGGCTCCCGGCCCGGCATCTACTTCGCCAACACCCACAAGGCGGAGGAGCGGTTCCGGCACGCGGCGGAGGCGACGGCGTTCCACGAGGCCATTCCCGGCCACCACTTCCAGCTGAGCCTCGCGCAGGGACTCACCGAACTCCCGCTGCTGCGCCGAATCGGCGACTTCACCGCGTACGCCGAGGGCTGGGGCCTGTACACCGAGCGCCTCGCCGACGAGATGGGCCTGTACTCCGACGACGTCGCGAAGCTCGGCATGCTGACCATGGATTCGATGCGCGCCGGACGGCTGGTGGTCGACACCGGGCTGCACGCGCTGGGCTGGAGCCGCCGCCAGGCGATCGACTTCCTCACCGAGAACACGCCGATGGCGCCGGTGGAGATCGAGTCCGAAGTGGACCGGTACATCGCCTTCCCCGGCCAGGCGCTGTCGTACATGGTGGGACGGCTGGAGATCCAGCGCATCCGTGCCGAGGCCGAGCTGACACTGGGCAGCCGGTTCGACATCAAGGCCTTCCACGACGTCGTGCTCGGCGGCGGTGCGCTGCCGCTCTCGGTGCTGGACGGCGTGGTCCGCGACTGGGTCGCCGGCCACGGCGACACCCCGAACGGTCTCGCCGACGAGCTGATGGAGCTCAAGTTCGAGGAGCTTCCGCTGTGGCGCTCGCTGCTCGGGCTCCCCGGCGACGAAGGCGCGCTGCCCGATCCGAGCGCGGAGGCCGCGGCCGCGCAGCGCGCGACGGCGGTCGCCATCGCCGAGCGCGCCGAAGCCCTCGACTCCGAAGGGCTTTCCCCCGCCGAGGTGGTCACCCGCGAGGTCGTGATCCAGCAGGCGAAGGCGATGGTCGACGTCCTCGATTCGCGGGCCGCGGAGTTCTCGGTCAGCGATGGGCTGGCGTCGCCCGCGCTGTTCATGCTCAACGAACTCTCGGTGCTGTCGCTGAACGACGAGGAAAAGGTCCGCGGCTACCTGAAGCGGCTGGAAGGCATGGGCGCCTATCTCGACGCCCTGATCGTGCGCCAGCGCGCGGCGGCGGCCGACGGGCTGGTCCCGCCCGGCTTCCTCGTCGAAGGCGGGATCGCCTACGTGGAGCGTTATCTCGGTGACGAGGCGGGGGATCCGCTGGCGCTCACCGCGTCCGTTTCCGTGGAGGGCTACGAAACCGAACGGGACCGGCTGCTGGCCGAGGTCGTCCGGCCCGCTTACACGCGGTACCGCGACTTCCTCGCCGATGAGCTGCGTCCCGTGGCGAAGCCCGAAACCGAGCCGGGTCTCTGCGCGCTCCCTGGCGGGCAGGAGAAGTACGCCGCGCTGATCCGGGCGCACACGTCGACCGAGCGCACCGCGCGGGAGCTGCACGACACCGGCCTCGACATGATCGCGAAACTGGCCGACCAGTATCGCGAGCTGGGCGAGAAGATCTTCGGCACCAAGGACCTCGACGCGATCTTCGAGCGGCTGCGCACCGACCCTGCCCTGCGCTGGCGGGACGGTGAAGAACTGCTCGACGCCGCGCGTGACGCCATCACCCGCGCCGAAGCCGTCGCCCCGCAGTGGTTCTCGACCGTGCCCGAGGAGCGGTGCCAGGTCGAGCCGGTCCCGCCGGCCGAGGCGCCCGGCGGCACGCTGGCGTACTACATCGAGGCGTCGCTCGACGGCTCGCGGCCGGGCACCTACTACGCGAACACCCACGAGGCCGAGCAGCGCCCGAAGCACACGAGCGAGGCGATCGCCTTCCACGAAGCCGTTCCGGGGCACCACTTCCAGATCTGCATCGCGCACAAGCTCAAGGGCCTGCCGATGTTGCGCGGGCACGCGGACGTCAACGCCTACGTCGAGGGCTGGGGGCTCTACTCGGAGCGCCTCGCCGACGAGATGGGCCTGTACTCCAGCGACCTGACCAGGTTCGGCATGCTCACCCAGGATTCGATGCGCGCCGGGCGGCTCGTCGTCGACACCGGGATGCACGCGCTCGGCTGGAGCCGTCAGCAGGCCGTCGACTACCTGGCCGAGAACACGCCCATGGCCAGGGTGGAGATCGAGGCCGAGATCGACCGCTACGCCGCCGTTCCCGGGCAGGCGCTGTCGTACATGGTGGGGCGGCTCGAGATCGAGCGGATCCGTGCCGAGGCCGAGGCCGCGCTGGGCGACCGGTTCGACATCAAGGGCTTCCACGAGGTCGTGCTGAGCAACGGGATCCTCCCGCTGCGGGTGCTGGACGACGTGGTGAAGGCCTGGGTGGCCGCGCAGTGAGCCGGGACACAGGCGAAAGGTGGCGTCCCGGCGCATACTGTCGCTAAGCGAGCGCTCAGTAACCTACGAGGGAGATGCCGATGAGGATCGGGACCGCGATCAGCTACGCCGGTGGTTTCGCCGACAGCGTGGCGGACATCGTCGAGCTGGAGAAGGCCGGGCTGGACATCGTCTTCGTCCCCGAGGCCTACTCGTTCGACGCGGTCAGCCAGCTCGGCTACGTCGCGGCGAAGACCGAACGGGTCCAGATCGCCTCGGGCATCTTCCAGATCTACACGCGGACGCCGACGTTGACCGCGATGACCGCCGCCGGGCTCGACTTCGTGTCCGATGGCCGGTTCACGCTCGGCATCGGCGCGTCGGGTCCGCAGGTCATCGAGGGTTTCCACGGTGTGAAGTACGACGCGCCGCTCGGCAGGACCCGCGAGATCATCGACATCTGCCGTCAGGTGTGGCGGCGGGAGAAGGTGGTGCACTCCGGCACGCACTACTCGATCCCGCTGCCACCCGAGCAGGGCACCGGCCTCGGCAAGCCGCTGAAGCTGATCAACCACCCGGTGCGCGAGCGGATCCCGATCCTGCTGGCCTCGATCGGCCCGAAGAACGTCGCGCTCACCGCCGAACTCGCCGAGGGCTGGGAGCCGATCTTCTTTCACCCCGAGAAGGCCGCCGAGGTCTGGGGCGCGTCGCTGGCCGAGGGCAAGGCGAAGCGTGACCCGTCGCTGGGCGAGCTGGACACCTTCGTCGGCACCGCGCTGGCGATCGGTGACGACGTCGAAGGGCTGCTGGACCACCTGCGCGGCATGCTGGCGCTCTACATCGGCGGCATGGGTGCGCGCGGCAAGAACTTCTACAACAGTCTCGCTCAGCGGTACGGCTACGAGGCCGAAGCGAAGCTCATCCAGGACCTCTACCTGGACGGCAAGAAGGACGAGGCCGCCGCGGCGGTGCCGAAGGAACTGATCAGGGCGATCTCGCTGATCGGGCCGGAGGGCTACGTCAAGGAGCGCCTCGCCGCCTTCCGTGAGGCCGGCGCGACCACGTTGGTGGTCAACCCGATGCTGCCCGGCCGGGAGGCGCGCGTGGCGCAGGTTTCGAAGCTGCGCGAACTGATCGGCTAGGCACGCGGCGGGGAGGCGAACCTCTCACCTGTATCGATCCGGTATACTTGACCTGCGCTGGCGTACCCCCTTCGTGGTCAAAAAACGGCCTCCCGGTGGAAAGGGAACGTAAACCACGCCTGAACGGCGAGAAAATACGCCATTATCAGGAGTGAAAGCGAGACCTCGGGGAATCCGTTCGCGACGAAGGTGAGGTGCCTCGCGTGCGCAAGCAGATCGGCGAGCCGTCCGCCGCGGTCCTGGACGTCGGTTCGTTCAGTGCACGGCTGGTGGTTCTTGCCAAGGGCGGTTCGCCGCTCGACCCCGCACTGAGCCACCAGACGCGGCTGCGGCTGGACCGGGAACTCGACGATGACGGGAACCTGACCCGGCGTGGTATCGACGCGGTCTCGTCCGCGGTCGAGGCGGGGATGACGATGGCCGCCAAGCATGGCGTCGAAAACGTGTACCCGCTCGCCACCTCGTCGATCCGCGACGCGGGCAATGTCAAGCAGGTCGTCCGCGAGGTCCAGAAGGCCACCGGGGTCAAACTGCGGTTCCTCACCGGCCGCCGCGAGGCCGAACTGGCCTACGTCGGCGCGCGCCGGTGGTACGGCGCTTCCGCCGGCGGGCTGCTGGTGCTCGATATCGGCGGCGGGACCGTCGAACTAGCCGCGGGGGACGGCGAGGAGGCCGGGTTCGCGCACTCCCTGCCGCTCGGCGCCCGGTCACTGACCCGGGACTGGTTCGCCACCGAATGTCCGTCGCCCAAGGTCGTGCGGGCGATGCGGGAACACGTGCTCGACGAGTTCCGCGACGCGATGCAGGACGTCCTCCCGCGGATCCGCGACCATCGCGCCGTCGGCTGCTCCAAGGTGCTGCGGCAGCTCGCCCGGCTCGCCGGGGACCGGCCGTCCCGCTCCCGGGAACTGCACCTCGACGACCTGCGCGCGTGGATCCCTCGGCTGGCGAAGCTGCCCGCCAAACGCCGCGCCGAACTGCCGGGTATCTCGCGGCAGCGCTCCCACCAGGCTCTCGCGGGCGCGATCGTCGCCGAGGCGCTGCTGACGCTGGCCGGTGGCCAGGTCGCCATCTGCCCGTGGTCCACCCGGGACGGGCTGCTGCTCGGCATGCTCGACGGGCTGGTCACCCCGGAGGGTGAATCGGCCAAAGCCGCCTGAAGACTGGCGCATCCGGCCGCGAGCGGGTACCCCGGACACATGAGGGAAAGCAAGAAGAGCTTCGGGCAGGACGACGAAGAAGACCTCGACGACCTTCGCGGAATCCAGCCGAAGACCGACGTGCCCGGCGTGCCCAATCGTGACGTCGGGCCGCACGGCACCAAGGAGGTCGACGACGTGCCGGGCGGCGGCGAAGTGCCCGTCGAACCCCCGGACTGAGCTCGCCGCGCGTGCTATGAAAGGTCCTTTCCTTGCAAAATTTGCAAGGAAAGGACCTTTCATAGCACGCGAAGGGACCGGTCACGCGTCCTTCGGCTGCCTCCGCGCCGGTGCGCGGCCCGCGGGCTGCACCGGCGCCGGCCCCGGGTCGAGCGCCGGGATCGGCAGCCGCACCGGCCCGGCGGTCACCGTGAACGTGTCGCCGTGGTGCACCAGTTCCAGCGGTGCCCCGGTGATCACGTGGTACGTCGCGCCCTCGCCGTCGATCTCGACCTGGAACCGGGTGCCGCGGAAGGTCAGCCGGAACGCGATCCGCCGGAGTTGCGGCGGCAGCCTCGGCGCGAAGCTCAGCCGGCCGCCGTAGTCGCGCAGCCCGCCGAAACCGGCGACGGTGCCCTGCCACGCGCCCGCCAGCGACGCCAGGTGCAGACCGTTGCGGACGTTGTTGTGCACGTCGTGCAGGTCGGTGAGCGCCGCCTCGGCGAGGTAGTCGTAAGCCAGTTCGAGATGCCCGACCTCGGCCGCCACCACCGCCTGCGTTCCCGCCGACAGCGAGGAATCCCGTACGGTTCGCGCCTCGTAGTAGGCGAAGTCGCGCGCTTTTTCCTCGGGGGTGAAGGAATCCCCGCACAGATGCAGCGCGAGCACGAGATCCGCCTGCTTGACCACCTGTTTGCGGTACAGGTCGAAGTACGGGTAGTTCAGCAGCAGCGGGTAGAAATCCGGGTCCGTCGCCTCGAAATCCCACTCGTCGTGCTCCAGGAACCCTTCGGACTGCGGGTGTACGCCGAGATCCTCGTCGTAGGGCACCAGCATCGCGTCGGCGGCCTTGCGCCACGACGCGACCTCGTCCGCGCCGACCTCGAACCGGCGGGCGACGTCGTCGTGCTGGCCGACGATCTCGGCGGCGTAGAACAGGTTCCGGCGGGCCATGAGGTTCGTGTAGACGTTGTTGTCCGCCACCGCGGAGTACTCGTCCGGCCCGGTGACGCCGTCGATCCGGAACCGGCCCCGCCGGTCGAAATGCCCGAGTGACAACCACAATCGCGCGGTTTCGAGGAGCAGTTCGGCGCCGCAGGTCCGCATGAACTCGTCGTCGCCGGTGGCGTTGAGATAGCGCACGACGGCGTCGGAGATGTCCGCGCTGACGTGGAACGCCGCCGTGCCCGCCGGCCAGTACGCGGAGCATTCCGCGCCGTTGATGGACCGCCAGGGGAACGCCGCGCCGCGCAAACCCAGCTGTGCCGCCCTTTCCCGTGCTTTGTCCAAAGTGGAGTGACGCCAGCGCAGTGCGTCGCGGGCGGCGTCCGGGATGCTGTAGGTGAGCACGGGCAGGACGAACGTCTCGGTGTCCCAGAACGCGTGCCCGTCGTAGCCGGGGCCGGTCAACCCCTTGCCCGCCAGCGCCCTCGTCTCGCCGCGGGCTCCGGCCTGCAGGAGGTGGAAGAGCGCGAACCGCACGGCCTGCTGGAGTTCCGGGTCGCCGTCGATCTCGATGTCCGACGTCTCCCAGAAGTCGTCGAGGAACTCCTTCTGTTCGGCGAGCAGCCCCTTCCAGCCGGTCTGCCGGGCCCCGGCCAGCGCGGCCTCGACCTGCGCGCGCACGGCGGGCACCGAACGCTGCGCGGACCAGCCGTAGGCGAGGAACTTGGTGATCCGCAGCCGTCCGCCCTGGGGCACGTCGACGGCGATGGTGAGCCGCGCCAGGTCTTCCTCGGCCTCGATATGCGTGCGCACGCCGTCGGAGACGTCGATCTTGTGGTCCATCGCGGCGGCCATCCGCAAACCGGATCGGCGGGTCTGGTGCACCAGCACCGCGTGATACGCCTCCGCGTGGTGGTATTCCCCGATCAGCGGCGACTCCAGCGCCGCCGCGACCCGGGGGTCACGCGTGTCGGACTCGATCGGTTCGTTCGCCAGCAGATCCGACTGCACCACCAGCTGGAGGTCGTCGTCGAGCGGTTCGACCTCATACCTGATCGCCGCGACGGCCCGCTGCGTGAAGGAGACCAGGCGTTCGGTCTTCACCCGGACCCGGCGGCCGGTCGGCGAAGACCAGACGGTGTCGCGCGCGATGGTGCCCTTCCGGAAGTCGAGCACGCGGTCGTGTTCGGTCGCCTGGCCGTACCGCATGTCGAGCGGTTCGTCCTCGACGAGCAGCCGGATGACCTTGCCGTCGGTCACGTTGACGACGGTCTGTCCCTCTTCGGGATAGCCGTAACCGCTTTCCGCGTAAGGAAGATCGTGCTGTTCATAGAAACCGTTCAGGTAGGTGCCCGGAAGGCCGCGTGGCTCGGCCTCCTCAAGCGTGCCGCGCAGGCCGATGTGCCCGTTGGACACCGCGAACGCCGATTCGGTGCGCTGCAACGCGTCGACGTCCATTCCGTGCCAGCGCAGCTCCCAGGGCGCGACCTCGTAGCCGCGGAGAAGCGATTCGGTCACTTGCGATCCTCCAGGAGTTCGGCGAGGTCCTCCACCACGACGTCGGCGCCGTGCGCGAGCAGCTCGCCCGACTGATGCGCGCGGTTCACCCCTACCACGTAACCGAAACCGCCGTCCTTGCCCGCCTGCACGCCCGCGAGGGCGTCCTCGAAGACGGCCGCGTTCGCCGGTGCGACACCGAACGCCTCGGCGCCGGCGAGGAACGAGTCGGGGGCGGGCTTGCCGCGCAGGTTCTTCTCGGCGATCACGATCCCGTCGATCCGCGCTTCGACGAACTTGGTCAGGTCGGCGGCGTCGAGCACCTTCGCGCCGTTGGCCGACGAGGTGACGACGCCGATGCGCAGCCCCGCCGCCTTGGCGGCCTCCAGATACCGGACGGAACCCGGGTACGGAGTCACGCCCTCTTCGTCGATGATCTTCAGCACCAGCTGGTTCTTCCGGTTCCCGATCCCGTTGACGGTGGCGGCCTCGATGTCGTCGTCCGGGCTTCCCTCTGGCAGTTCGATCCCGCGCGAGGTGAGGAACGTGCGGACGCCGTCGGCCCTCGGCCGTCCGTCGACGTAGGCCGCGTAATCGGTGTCGGTGAACGGCGAGAACGCGTCACCGTCGCGGGCGCGCAGGAACTCGTCGAACGTGCGTTTCCACGCTTCGCGATGCTGGGCCGCGGTTCCGGTCAGCACGCCGTCGAGGTCGAAGAGACAGGCCGTGATGGTGTCGGGCAGACCGATCATGTCTGGCCACGCTACCCGTGCCGGCTGGTGCTCGCTCGGCTTCGTCAGGCGGTGCGGATCACGAGCGCGACATGCCGCGCGGCCCGGTCCAGCGGGTCGGACGACCGGTGGACCCGGCTGACCAGCAGGGCTCCTTCGAGGTTGTTCATGATGGCCGTCGCGACGTCTTCGGGATCCTTGACATCACTGAGCAGTTCGACGAGCAGGGCATGCCAGGCGGCGAACGCGTCCTGGCACGCCTTGGTGATGGCGGGCGAGGCGTGCGCCATCTCCAGGGTGATCGTGGCGAGCGGGCAGCCACCGCGGTAGTCGTCGGCGGCCAACGCCTCACCCGCCTTGCGATACCACCAGGCCACGGCGTCTTCGACGGTCTCGGTGCGCTCGAAGGCACGGCGGACCGTCTTCGCCACGACGGCGGTGCCGAGTTCGATGGCGGCGACCGCGAGTTGCTCTTTGCCGCCGGGGAAGTGGTGGTACGCCGACCCCCACGGCGTCCCGGCCTGCTCGACCAGCCGCCGCCACGAGGTGGCCTGGTAGCCCTCGCGGCGGAAGAGCGTCATCGCGGTCGAGATCATCCGCTCGCGAGTGGTGGTGTCGGACACGTCGCTCAGCATAGCCCTTGACTAGGACGACCGTCTTAGGAAACTCTAGGACGATCGTCTTAGGAGGCGGCCATGACCACCGATGTCACCGGGCAGACCAGGCAGAAGACCGTGACCTGGCAGGATCCGCTGCCCACCGCCCGGCTCGGCCGGGAAATGTCCGGCCTCGACTACCTCACCGGCATCGCCGAGGGGCGGATCCCGCCGGCACCGATCTCGGCGCATTTCGGCATGCGCTGGGTGAGCGTGGCCGAAGGCGACGTCGTGATCGCCGCGACGCCGGACGAGTCGCTGTACAACCCCATCGGGACCGTGCACGGCGGGGTCGCGGCGACCCTGCTCGATTCGGCGGTGGCGTGCGCGGTGCACTCGACCCTGCCCGCCGGGATCGGCTACACCTCGGTGGAGCTGAAGGTGAACTACCTGCGCGCCATTTCCGGCTCGGTGGGGGAGATCCGCGCCCACGGCTGGGTCGTGAAGGCCGGTTCGCGCGTCGCGTTCGCCGAGGGCGACATCCGCGACGGTCAGGGCAAGGTGCTCGCGACGGCGTCGAGCACCTGCCTGATCATCAAGCCCTAGAACATTTTCGCGCCGGGCGGCACCGGCTGTTTGACGTCCCAGTGCTCCACGATGAGCCCGTCCTCCACGCGCACGATGTCGACGACGGCCGCTCCGGGTTCCTCGCCCGGGCGGACGACGTGCAGGTGCACGACGACGTGCTCGTCGTCGGCGATCACGCGTTTCACCGAGACGTCCGCGCCCGCCATCGGCGAATTCCGCATCGCTTCCACGAAAGCGTCACGGCCGGAGGGAAATCCCGGGCTGTGCGTGACGAAATCCGGGTGCACGTTCGTGCCCGCGGCGGCGAAGTCCTTGCGCACGAACAAGTTCTCGAAACAGTCGAGGACGATCTTCTTGGCTGTGGTCATACGGACATCGTTCCGCGCGGGCTCCGCAGCCGTCGATTACCGCGGAGGTAAAGCCCCACGACAGCGAGCGCGCCGGAACGTGGCGGGACGACCACCTCCCCAGGTGCAAGCCGACGCGAACTTCCGACCCGGCCGCTCAGGCCGCGCCGACCTTGCGTTCGAAGACCAGGCCTTCGGCGGCGCGCAACCCGACGCTGATCGCGCCGGTCAGCACCCCGTCGTCGCCCAGTTCGCCCTGGACGACCGACGGGACCAAGGGAGTGAACGAGCGCAGGGCGCGGTCGATCGGGTCGAGCAGCAGATCGGCCGCGGTGCCGATCCCGCCTCCTAGCACGATCAGTTCGGGATCGATCACCGCGGCCACGGACGCCACGGTGTACGCCAGTCTGTCGGCCTCCGCCTCGACGGCACGCAGGGCGAGTTCGTCGCCGTCCCGGGCGAGCCGGAAGACCTCGCGGGCCGATTTCGCCGTGCCGAGGCCGAGTTCGCGCGCGCCGCGGACGACGGACTGCGCCGCCGTCGCCTCTTCGAGGTGGCCGCGGACCGGCGGCGAGTCCTCGCCTTCGCCCGCCGCGTCCGACTGTCCGTACGGCAGGTAGCCGATCTCGCCCGCCGCGCCCGTCGCGCCGCGGAAGACCTGGCCGTTGACCATCACGCCCATGCCGACGCCGGTGCCGATGGTGATGCAGCCGAACACCGACGCCCCACGCGCGGCGCCGCGTTCCCATTCGCCGACGGCGGTGAGGTTCGCGTCGTTCTCGACCATGAGATCCGGGCCGAGGACGGCTTCGAGTTCGTCGAGCAGGCCCGCCTTGCCCCAGCCGGGCAGGTTCGGCGCGTGCCGGAAGCAGCGTTTGTCCGGGTCGGCGACGCCGGGGGAGCCGAGGACCCGCACGACGATGTCGGCCTGGCTCAGCCCCGCTTCGCGCACGGTCGCCGCGGCGAGGGCGCCCACCGCGCTGACGAGCGCGGTGCCCGAACGTGAGGTGTTCCGCTCGTCACGGCGGGCGACCACGGTATGGCCGAGATCCGAGACGGCGACGCGGAGGTGCTCGCGTCCGATGTCGACACCGAGGACGTAGCCCGCCGTGGGATCCGCTTCGTAGAGGACGGCGGACCGGCCGGTGCCGGTCGAGGTGTGCCCGGTCGCCCTGGCGAGACCCGCCGCTTCGAGCGCCAGTAACGCTTGGCTCACCGTGGGTTTCGAAAGACCGGTGTCCTTGGCGACTTGGGGTCGCGTCGCCGGGCCGCTGCGGCGCAGGAGGTCCAGCACGGCGCGCTGATTGATCTTCCGCATCCCGGCGGGGGTGCCGACGGGTGGGTTTTCTGCGCCAACCACGAGCTTCGCCTCCTGTCGAACCAAGGTGTTCCACCAAAGTTATCCGCCTCCGGCCCGAAATGGGCAAGAAGGTTTACATTCGGTGGTTCCAGGCGACGATAAACGTGTCCGCGCCGCGAATCGCGCACGCCGCGCGCGAAAAACCGTGATTCACCCGGTATCCGGGCGCGTGCTCCCAGTGACCGGTAATGGTCTAGACCAGATGGCTTCAAGCGACGTGGCGGCTCGCAGGCCTCCGGAATCCCCTGTGCTGCCGGGGTCGTTCGGGGGCTTCACCGGTCTCGTGGTCCGTTTCCGCGCTGTGGGAACCCGGATGGTCGGCCGTCGTCGCCGGGCTGGGGCGGTTGCGCAGCCGGTGCTGCCGGTTCACCACGTACAGCAACAGCAGTCCGGCGACGACCAACCCGTGGGTGAGCACGCGTCCGGCGGTCACCTGCCCGGTGACGAGGTCACCCGCCGACAGCGCCAGGAGGAGCGCGACGAAACCGGTCAGCGCGGGCAGCTGCCCGGACGCCGCCTTCGTGCGGACGGCCGCCCAGCCGAGCCCGACACCGACGGCGAGGTTCCACGCGCTGCTTTCATGCGAAAGGTGCCCGATCAGGGATTCCGTGCCGTGCCCCGCGGTGTGGTCTTCGACGCCCAGCAGCTGGGCGAAGGCGAGGGCGAGCTGCGCGATCGCGACCAGCGCGAGCGCGATCCTGGCAGGCCAGCCCTCGCTCGGCGGGGCTGGGGTGCGTTCGAGGATGACGGCGGTGAGGTCCGGGACCGGGGGAGCGGGCCGCACCAGCATCGCCCGGTGCATCCGCTCGGCGCGAGAGAGCCACGACCGGCATGCGGGGCAGCCCGCCACGTGCCGGTCGACCACCTCGGGCGGGGCGGGTTCGGTTTCGCCGTCGAGCCGGGCCGACAGGGCCTCGCGGCAGGTCTCGCACTTCACGTCTCACTTGTCGGGCGCGGGCCTGCCCCGGTTCCCGGGACGCTGCTACGTTTCTCGTATGGCCGGGCCGCGCAACCACGACGACGAGCGGGTGACCGAGCTCGCTCTCGCCGCCGCCCGCGGCGACCGGCGGGCGCTCGAGGACTGGGTGCGTGCCACCCAGGCCGACGTCTGGCGCTTCGTCGCGCACCTCGCCGACGTCGGCGCCGCGGACGATCTCACCCAGGAGACGTACCTGCGCGCGTTCGGCAGCCTGCGGCGGTTCGCCGGCCGGTCCTCTTCGCGGACCTGGCTCCTGTCGATCGCGCGCCGCGTCGTCGTCGACCGCATCCGGGCGGCTTCGGCGCGTCCGAAGCTCGCCGACGTCGACTGGGAGGCCACCGCCGAGCGGCGCGGAGCTCGCCAGGCGGAGGGTGTCGCCGGCTTCGAGGACCTGGTGGAGCTGCGGATGCTGCTCGACGGGCTCGACCCGGAGCGGCGCGAGGTCCTCGTCCTCACCCAGGTGCTCGGGCTTTCGTACGCCGAGGCCGCCGAGATCTGCGGCTGCCCGGTCGGCACCGTGCGTTCGCGTGTCGCGCGTGCCCGCGAGGACCTGCTCGAAGCGGGCCGGGAGCGCGACTCCATCTGACGCGTTTAGTCCTCTGAATGCGGTAGTTCGCGCTGCCAACTACCGCATTCAGAGGACGAATTGCCCCGCGTGCTGTGGCGCGCCACACATTCGGGGCCGTCCGTTGTCATCTTGTCACACAGATGAGCCGACCCGACTACTCCGCGTTGACTAGGCCGAATGCCGATGCCTAGCGTGTCGCCATCCGACCCCAGGCCGCGCGAGGGTCCCCGCCTTCTCCGCGCGCTCTCGAAGGGATCTTCCCGATGGCCAGTCCCACCACTGGAACCCCAGGCGAGGCCCCGGACCCCGGAGGCCTCGGCCGTCGCCGGTTCCTGACCTTCCTCGTCGCCGCGCCCACGCTCACGATCGCCACGAAGATCGGTATCGACACCGTCGCGCCCGAAGAGGCCGAAGCCGTCATCCCGACCCCGCCCGGGCCGGCCGAGATCCTCGACCTCGGCGACGTGCTGATCCTGTCGAACGCCCCCACCGCCGGTCTTCTCGTGCTCGAAGTCCGCGAAGACGGCCGCGTGCGGCTGGAACTGCCGCGGACCGAGGTCGGGCAGGGCATCACCACGGCGAACGCGATGTTGGTCGCCGAAGAGATGGACCTGCCGCTCGACCGCGTCGACGTCGCCCTCTCCGACGCCCGCTCCGAGCTGCTGTTCAACCAGCTGACCGGCGGTTCCAACACGATGCGCTCGCTCTACACCCCGGTGCGGACCGCGGCGGCCGCAGCGCGCGCCCGCCTGGTCGCGACCGCCGCCCAGCAATGGGGCGCCAAGGCCGACCGGCTGTCCACAAGGGACGGTTCGGTTATCGCCCCCGACGGACGCCGCGCGGACTACGGCGCACTGGCCAAGCCCGCCGCCCGCGCCGACCTCGGCAAGCTCACCGCGGCCCCGAAGGCGGAGTCCGCGCACAAGCTGGTCGGCACGCCGCAATCGCGCAAGGACGCCCGCGCGATGGTCACCGGACAGCTGCAGTACACCCTCGACCTGGACATCCCCGGCGCGAAGCCGGTCATGGTCCGCCGCCCGCCGACGATCAACGGCACGGTCAAGCAGGTCAACAACGAGGCCGCCGTCCGCGCGATGCCCGGCATCATCGACATCGCCGTGATCAAGACCGGGGTCGCGGTGATGGCCGAGACCTTCGGCCAGGCGCTCGACGGCAAGAACGCCCTCGACGTCACCTGGAACGGTGGCACCGTCGACGGCGAGAACAACACGACGATCAAGAAGAAGCTGCAGGCCGCCGCGCTCCCGTTCATCGTGCCGCCGCTGCTGACCCAGTACGTCGACGGCGAGTTCGACTTCGCCTTCGCCAGCCACGCCCCGCTGGAGACCAACTCGGCCGTCGCCGACGTCCGGGAGGACAGCGCGACCATCTGGTCCGGGATGAAGGTGCCGATCCTCGCGAAGCAGAACATCGCGCAGGAACTCGGGCTGCCGGAGAACAAGGTGACCGTGCACGTCCAGCAGGCGGGCGGTTCCTTCGGCCGGCGGCTGTTCTCCGACGGCGCCATCGAGGCCGCGCGTGCGTCCAAGGCGTTCAAGCGGCCGGTGCGGCTGATGTGGAGCCGCATCGACGACATGCGCCACGGCCGCGCGCGGGCCGCGAGCCACCACAAGATCCGCGCCACCTTCGCACTCGGCCAGGTGCTCACCTTCGAACACCGGGTCGCCAGCGTGGAAACCGACTGGAGCCACGGGCTCGGCGAGGTCCTCACGGCGTTCGCCTCCGAACTGCCCGTCGGCGGCAACCTGAGCTTCGCGCAGACGGTGTTCCTGCTGACGGTGAAGTCGCCGTACAACTTCGGCGTCACGACGCAGCTGCTCAACGAGGTCCCGGTGGACTTCCACACCGGTGCCTGGCGGTCGGTGTACTCGTCGAGCACACGCGGTGCGGAAGAGATCATGGTCGACGAGATCGCCGCGAAGCTCGGCAAGGACCCGGTCGAGTTCCGGCGTGAGTTCATCAAGGACGACCGGCAGCGCGCGGTGCTGGACAAGGTCGCCGAACTCGGCGAGTGGGGCAAGAAGATGCCCAAGGGCTTCGCGCAGGGTGTCGCCGTGCACGGCGAGTACAAGTCGTACACCGCCTGCCTCGTTGAAATGGACGCCCGTGACCCTAAGAAACCGCGTGTCACCAAGGCGACCATCGCGGTCGACGTCGGCAAGCCGATCAACCCGCGCGGGATCGAGGCGCAGATGCTCGGCGGCCTGACCGATGGCATCGCCACGACGCTGACCGCGGGTCTGCACATCGACAAGGGTCTGCCGCTGGAGGGCAGCTACTCGCAGTTCCATTACGCGCGGCAGAAGAACTCGCCGACGGACGTCAAGATCCACGTGATGCCGGAGACGGGCGAGATCGGCGGCGCCGGGGAGCTCGGCGTGCCCGCGCCGGTCGGCGCGATCGGGAACGCCTACGCGCGGGCCACCGGGATCAAACCGCGCAGCTTCCCGATCAACTTCCCGATCGACTTCGAACCCTTCCCCCGCTGACTTTCCTTCCCCGCCAAGGAGTTTTCGATGCCCAATTACACCTTCACGGTGAACGGGAAGACCGTCACCGTCGACGCTCCCGCGGATCTGCCCATGCTGTGGGCGCTGCGGGACAAGCTCGGCGTCCGCGGCCCGAAGTACGGCTGCGGGATCAACGTCTGCAAGGCCTGCACCAGCCACCTCGACGGCGAGGCGTTCAACCCGTGCGTGACGCCGGTGTCCGACTGCGCGGGCAAGGAGGTCACCACGATCGAAGGTCTCGCCGACGGTGACGACCTGCACCCGGTGCAGGAGGCCTGGCTGGAGCAGGACGTCGCGCAGTGCGGCTACTGCCAGCCGGGGCAGATCATGGCGGCGGTGGCGCTGCTGAAGAAGACGAAGAACCCGACCGACGCCGAGATCGACGCGATCCAGAACGTCTGCCGGTGCGGCACCTATTTCCGGATCCGCGAAGCCATCAAGAGCGCGGCCGCGAAGCTGTGAAACCCCGCCGGTGCGGTGGAAATCTCGATTTTCCGCCGCACCGGCGGCGCCTCGCGGTTTCGACAGGCCACCTCCGGGCAAGTCGTGTTAGATGACGTCCCCAGGGCCTCGACGAGGAGTCCCTGCCCCGGAGGACGTCCATGCACTACCGAACGGTGCTCCGCGAAGGTTCGGCCGCCGTCGTCGCCGAACTGGCCGTGGAGGTCGAAAAGCAGCTGCCGGCGCTCATCGACAGCACTGTCGGGCAGATCCGTGCCGAGATGCCGGTGTACCGCGACGCGCAGTTCGTCAGCCACGCCGAACTGCGGACGTCGGTGCGGAACAACCTCGAGTTCGTCATGCGGACCCTCCGCGGCACGGAGGAACCCGACCTCACCCAGGCGAGGGCCACCGGGCGTGCCCGCGCGTTGCAGGGCGCGCCGCTGCCGGAACTCCTGCGGGCCTACCGGATCGGGCTCACCGAGGTGTGGAACCGGTTCGTCGACCTGACCGCTTCGAGCGAGCATCAGGACCTCCGCGGCCTCGTCGCCGCGACGTCGGCGATCTGGGCGCTGATCGACGACTACGCCGAGGCGCTGACGACGACGTACCGCGACACCACCGCCGAAGTCATGCTGGCGCACCAAAGCAGGCGCTCCGCGTTGGTCGAGGCACTGTTCGCCGGCGGCGCGGCCACCGAGGGCACGCTGTGGGACATCGCGCGCGTGCTGGAACTCTCGCTCGACGGGTCGTATGTGGTCGTCGCCGCCGAGACCCCGCGCGTCGGGCACGAACCGTTGCCCCAGATCGAAAACCGGCTCCGCGAACGGCATCACGCGTCCGCCTGGCGGCTCACTCCGGACCTGCAGGTGGGCGTGGTCTCGATGCGGGATCCGGCGGCGTCCCAGGTGATCATCGAGCTGTTGCGGGAGAACCAGACCGGCCGGATCGGGGTCAGCCCGGTGTTCACCGGACTCGGGAACACCTCCCGCGCACTGCACCTCGCCCGTGTCGCGCTCTCCAGCATGATGCCGGGGTCGACGGGAATGGTGCAGTTCAACGAATCCCCGCTGGCCGGTCTCGTCGCCAGCGCGCCCGAGGCGTCGGTCCAGCTCGCGCACCACGTGCTGAGGCCGATCCTGGACCTGCCCGGCGACGACCGGAACGTGCTCCTGCTGACGTTGCGGGCGTGGTTCGAATGCCAGGGCTCCACGAAACTGACGTCCGAGCGGATGTTCTGTCATCCCAACACGATCCGGCACCGGCTGAAGCGGATTTCCGAGGAACTGGGGCGTTCGCTGACCGACCCGGCCGACATCGCCGAACTCGGTGCCGCCCTGCGCGCGCTCCACATGTTCCCGGACACCTCGCATTTGCCCTCGCCGAGGGATCCGCTGCGCTAGGTTCGCGGCATGGAACAGCTCGCCATCGGCGGAGACCTGCCCGTACACCGTCTCGGTTTCGGCGCCATGCACCTGCCGACCGAAGCAGGACCCGGACGCGACAACGCGATCGCCGTCGCGCGGCGCGCGGTCGAACTCGGCATCACGCTGATCGACACCGCGCATCTCTACGGCGGGGGAGCGAACGAGGAACTCCTCGCGGAAGCGCTGTACCCGTACCCGGACGACCTGGTGATCACCACCAAGGTCGGCGTCGTGAGGACCGGCGACGACTGGAAGTACGACGCCCGGCCGGAATCGCTGCGAGTGCAGGTCGACGAAGGATTGCGGCGGCTGCGCGTCGAGCGGATCGAACTGCTGCAACTGCACCGGATCGACCCGGAAACCCCGCTGGCCGACCAGCTCGGCGCGCTGCGGGACCTGCGCGACGAGGGCAAGATCGGCCGGATCGGGCTGTCCGAGGTCACCGTGGACGAACTCGCGCGGGCACGGGAGATCGTGGACATCGCGAGCGTGCAGAACCGCTACAGCCTGCTCGACCGCGAGCACGAATCGGTGCTGGACGCGTGCGAGGCGGCCGGGATCGCTTTCCTGCCATGGCGTCCGGTGCACGGCTCCGCGTCTTCCGCCACCGCCGCGCTCGCGGCCGTCGCTTCGGAACTCGGGGTGACCACGGCGCAGGCCGGGCTCGCGTGGCTGCTCGCGCGGTCGCCGGTGATCCTGCCGATCCCGGGGACGGCGAGCCTCGCACACCTGGAGGAGAACTTCGCCGCCGCCGACGTCAAGCTGACCGCTGAGCAGCTGGAGCGCTTGGGCTCGTGAGTGGTAAGGACGGTTAGAACCGTCCTTACCACTCACGACGGTTTGGTCGCGGTACTTCTCCACTTCGAACCCCGGCACGATCCAGATCACCTTCCGGAGGAAGTGGACCACCGCGGCGAGGTCGAAGAACTCCATCCGCAGTTTCGCCGGTTCGAGGCGCTCGACCCGCAGCCCGACGGCCTCCGCCTCGACGCGCAGCACGTCGGGCGTCCAGCCGCCGTAGTCCTGCGGGCCGAGGAAGAACTCCTTCAGCTCCCGCACGGTGCCGGCACCGATCTGTTGCGACAGAAAGGTTCCGCCCGGACGTAGCACGCGGGCGATCTCCCGCCACGGGTTCTCGATCGGATGACGGCTGCTCACCAGATCGAAGGACTCGTCGGGGAACGGCAAAGGCGCGTCGTACTCGGCCTCGACCACCTCGCCGCCCAACGGCGAGAGGGTCCTCCGGGCGACCTCGACGTTCGGCGGCCAGCCTTCGGTGGCGGCGAGGACCGGTGGCGGTTTCGGGATGCCCGCGAGCACCTCGCCGCCGCCGGTCTGCAGATCCAGCCCGGCGGCGGCCGCCGCCATCCGCTCGCCGAGCAGCCGCGAGTAACCCCACGGTGGCCGTTCCTCCGTGGCCCGGCCCTCGAACCACGAGAAGTCCCAGCCTTCGACCGGGACGGCCTCTCCCTCGGCGAGCAGCTCTTCGAAAGTCATGCCCGCAGTCTCGGCTCCCCGGCTTGGCGGGGCAACGCGATTTCGGGTGCTATCCGGCGTCGGTCGAGCGCTTCCAGAGGTTGATGTCGGCCTCGGTGGCGTAGCGGTCGATCTCGGCCAGCTCTTCGTGGGTGAAGTGCAGGTTCTTCAGCGCGCCGACGTTGTCCTCCAGCTGGGCGACGCTGCTCGCGCCGATCAGCACCGACGTCATCCGCGGGTCACGCAGGCCCCACGCGAGCGCGAGCTGCGCCAGCGTCTGCCCGCGCCGCTGGGCGATCTCGTTCAGCGCCCGGATCTTGCCGAGGGTGCTCTCGGTGATCGTGTCCGGGTTGAGGGACTTCCCTTGCGCCGCACGGGAATTCTCGGGGACGCCGTTGAGGTAGCGGCTGGTCAGCAGTCCCTGCGCCAGCGGCGAGAAGGCGATGCAGCCCGCGCCTTCGGCTTCGAGCGTGTCGAGCAGCTTGTCGCCTTCGAGCCAGCGGTTGAACATCGAGTACGACGGCTGGTGGATGAGCAGCGGGGTGCCCAGCTCGCGCAGAAGTCGCGCGGCCTCGGCGGTCTTCTCCGACGAGTACGACGAGATGCCGACGTACAGCGCGCGTCCGGAGCGGACGGCGGTGTCGAGCGCGCCGACCGTCTCCTCGAGCGGCGTCTCGGGGTCGAAGCGGTGCGAGTAGAAGATGTCGACGTAGTCCAGGCCCATCCTGCCGAGCGACTGGTCCAAAGAGGACAGCAGGTACTTGCGCGAGCCCCATTCGCCGTACGGGCCTGGCCACATGTCGTAACCGGCCTTGGTCGAGACGACCAGTTCGTCACGGTAGGGCTTGAAGTCCGAAGCCAGCAGCCTGCCGAAGTTCTGCTCGGCCGAACCGTAGGGCGGGCCGTAGTTGTTGGCGAGGTCGAAATGGGTGATGCCCAGGTCGAACGCGCGCCGCGCGATGTCCCGCTGGGTGCCCAGTGGCTTGTCGTCGCCGAAGTTGTGCCACAGGCCCAGCGAGATCGCGGGCAGCTTCAGGCCGCTGCGCCCGGTGCGGCGGTAAGGGATGCTCTCGTATCGGCCCTCGGCCGCGACATAGGTGCTCACCGGGCCGATGCTAGTCGCCGGAAGCGCGGGAGAAGAGGGTGGCGACGGCGCCGAGGTGATCTTTGAACGCCGAAGGGCTCTCGACCTGGAAGGGTGCGCCGATGGCGGCGAGGATCAGGACGGGCCAGTCGAAGGTGTCGACGTTCATCGTCAGACGGCAGGACGTCTCGTCGATCGCTTCGAGCGCGCCACCGAGGTACCGCACCGCCGATTCGACCCGGTCCTTCGGCGCGTCGACCCGGACGACCAAGGTGTGGGTGGTCGGCCTGGCCTTGATCCGCGCCTCGACGAACTTGACCGCGTCGCCGCCGGGGATCTCGCGCGGCCGGTAGCGCGCGCCGGTCGTGCGAGGATCGCTGAGCCTGTCGACGCGGAACGTGCGCCAATCCACCCGGTCGAGGTCCCACGCCACCAGATACCAGCGCCGTCCGAGCGAGACGAGCCGATGCGGCTCGACCAGCCGCGCGGACTCCTCGCCGCCGCGTGCCGCGTAGTCGAACTTCAGCCGCTCGTCGTCCCGGCACGCCTGAGCGATCACCGTCAGGCTGGCCGCGTTGACCCGGGGGCCGGTGACGGCCGCCGGCGTCGTGTACGCCTGGAGCGCGTCGACACGTCTGCGCAGCCGGGGCGGCATCACCTGGACGACCTTCGTCAGCGCCCGGACCGAGGTCTCCTCGATGCCTTCCACCGAACCGCTCGCCGCCGTCCGCAGGCCGACCGCGATCGCCACGGCCTCCTCGTCGTCCAGCAGCAACGGCGGCATGACCGTGCCCGATCGCAGCTGATAGCCGCCCGCGACGCCGCGGCTCGCGTTGACCGGATAACCCAGCTCGCGCAGCCGCTCGACGTCGCGCCGCAGCGTCCGCTCGCTCACCTCGAGTTTGTCGCTCAGTTCGGTCCCCGGCCAGAAGCGGTGTGTCTGCAGCAGCGACAGCAGCCGCAGCATCCGCGCACTCGTATTCGCCATGAATCCAGGTTCGCTCCGATTCCGGTCAGAAAGTGGCCGGAATTGACTTTAGCGTTGGTCCCATGACGATGACACTGGACACCCCGAGCGGTGTGACCACGGAAAACGTGGAGAAGTCCTACCGCTGGCGCTGGCCCGCGCTGTTCGTGATCCTGACCGGCTCGGTGATGGAACTGCTCGACATGACGGTCACGAGCATCGCCGGACCGGTCATGCGGGAGTCGCTCGGTGGCGGCACGGCGATGATCCAGTGGCTCGGTGTCGCCTACACCCTCGCGATGGTGTCCGGCCTGCTCACCGGCGGGCGGCTCGGCGACATCTTCGGCCGCAAGCGCATGTTCCTCATCGGTGCGATCGGTTTCGTCGTCGGCTCGCTGTTCTGCGCGATCGCGGTGAACCCGGAAATGATCATCACCGCGCGGGTCGTGCAGGGCCTGTTCGGCGCCGCGATGGTCCCGCAGGGCCTCGGCATGATGAAGGAGATGTTCACCGGGAAGGAGCTTCAGTCCGCGTTCGGCATGTTCGGCCCGGTGATGGGGCTCGCCGCGGTCGGTGGCCCGATCCTCGCGGGCTGGCTGGTCGACGCCGATTTCTTCGGCACCGGCTGGCGGATGATCTTCCTGATCAACCTCCCGATCGGCGCGCTGGCCGTGCTCGCCGCGCTGAAGTTCCTCCCCGAATCCCGGCCCGGCGGTTCGCTCACCCTCGACATCCCCGGTGCGCTGCTCGCCACGACCGGCGCGCTGCTGATCGTCTTCCCGCTGGTGCAGGGCCGCGAGTACGGCTGGCCGCTGTGGACGTTCGCGATGATGGCCGCCGCGGTCGTGGTGTTCGGGGTCTTCGCGTGGTTCGAGAAGCGCAAGAGCGGCCGCGGCGGTGATCCGCTGGTGGAGCCGAGCCTGTTCCGCAAGCGCAGCTTCCTCGCCGGGATGGCGACCGGGACGATCTACTTCGCCGCGTTCTCCGGCTTCGGCCTCGTCTTCACGCTGTACCTGCAGCTCGGGTTGGGATTCTCCCCGCTGAAGGCGGGGCTGACCGGGGTGCCGATGTCGCTGGGGATGATCGTCGGGATGGGCCTGGTGCAGGCGGTGCGCAAGCACGGCCGCAAGGTGCTGCACACCGGTGCGCTCATCATGACCGCCGGCGTGGTCGCGTTGCTGCTGCTCCTCGGCCCCGAGACGGGTCCGTGGCAGATCGCGCCCGCGTTGCTGGTGGTCGGGATCGGCTCCGGCCTGATCATGGGGCCGTACTTCGAGATCGCGCTGTCCGGAGTGGAACCGTCCGAGGCCGGATCGGCGTCAGGCGCGTTGACGTCGCTCCAGCAGGTCGGTGGCGCGCTGGGGCTGGCGTTGCTGGGCACGGTGTTCTTCGACGCCGGGACCGCGGATCCGACCGGCGCTGCCCAGCGGACGTTCTGGGTGGTCGCGGTGATGGTGATGCTCACGTTCGCGGTCGGGTTCCTCCTGCCGAAGCGGATTCGCGACGTAGAGTCGGCCGGGTAGGCGATCGAGCTGGGAGGCCGCGTGGCTGGGACCGGGTACTTCACATCCGTCGAAGACGTGACGGCGAAGCTCGCCGACACCGGCTACCTGGCCTCCGCGGCCGTTGCCACCACGGTGTTCCTCGCGGACGCCCTCGGCAAGCCGTTGCTGATCGAGGGCCCCGCGGGGGTGGGCAAGACCGAGCTGGCGAAGGCGGTCGCGCAGGCCAGCGGCTCCCGGCTCGTGCGGTTGCAGTGCTACGAAGGCGTCGACGAGTCGCGGGCGCTGTACGAGTGGAACCACGCGAAGCAGCTTCTCCGGATCACGGCCGGTAAGGACGAGACCTGGGACGAAGCCCGCAACGACATCTTCGGTGAAGAGTTCCTGTTGGCCAGGCCGCTGCTGACGGCGATCAAGGGCGACGAACCGACCGTCCTGCTCATCGACGAGACCGACAAGGCCGACGTCGAGATCGAGGGGCTGCTGCTGGAGGTGCTCGGCGACTTCCAGATCACCGTCCCGGAACTCGGCACGATCACCGCCGGGCGCAAGCCGTTCGTGGTGCTGACCTCCAACGCGACCCGCGAGCTTTCCGAGGCGCTGCGACGGCGTTGCCTGTTCCTGCACATCGATTTCCCCGACGCGGCACTGGAACAGCGCATCGTGCGGCTCAAGGTGCCGGGCGTCGACGACGCGCTCGCCGCGTCCGTCGTCAAGGTGATCACCGGGCTGCGGGCGATGGAACTGCGGAAGGCGCCGTCGGTCGCCGAAACCATCGACTGGGCCCGCACTCTGCTGGCGCTCGGCGCGGACAGTCTCGGCGAGGACGTCGTCCGCGCGAGTCTCGGCGTCATCCTCAAACACCAGGACGACGTCGTGAAGGCGGAAGCGCGGCTGGAACTCGGCAAGGTCCTCGACTCGTGAGCGGTGTGCCGGGCAGACTCGTCGAGTTCGTGGAAGCGTTGCGGGAGCACGGGATCCCGGTGGGTCCCAGTGAGACGGTCGACGCCGCCGCGGCACTGGAAGTACTGGGCCTGGCCTCCCGTGAGCAGATGCGCGAAGGGCTCGCGGCGGCGCTGGTCCGGCGCGGCGGCCAGCGCGCGGTGTTCGACGCGACGTTCGACATCTACTTCCCGCTCGGCGTCGGCGCGCCCTCGCAGGACCCCGTCGAAGACCTGGCCGCGTTGCGGGACCGGCTCGCCTCGGCGCTCGCGGCCAACGACCAAACCGAACTGACGCAACTGGCCGGGCTCGCCGTCGACATGCTGGGGGAGTACGGCGGTACGGCGGGCACCGGCGGGTGGTCGGCGCACCAGACCCTGGAACGGCTTCAGCCGCAGACGCTCGTGGTCCGCGTGCTCGAAGCGATCCGCGCGGGAGCTTCGGACGATTTCACCGACAGACTGGACCGCGACGACGTCCGGCGTCGGGTCGAGGGTTTCCGTGGGCTGGTGCGGACCGAAGCTCGCCGCCGAGTGGCGGAAGTCCGTGGCAGGGAACGGGTTTCGCGGCACGCCGTCCCGCCGGCGGCCGACCGCGTCGACTTCCTGCTCGCCAGCCGCGCGCAACTCGCCGAACTCCGCCGCGTCGTCCAGCCGTTGTCGCGCAAACTCGCCACCCGGCTTGCCTCCCGGCGACGGCGGCACGCGCGCGGGCAGATCGACCTGCGCCGGACGCTGCGGCGCTCGCTGTCCACCGGTGGCGTCCCGATGCGGCCGTCGTACCGGCGGCATCGGCCGGGGAGGCCGGAAATCGTGCTGCTGTGCGACATGTCGGGCTCGGTGGCCGGATTCGCGAACTTCACCATGCTGCTGGTGCAGGCCTTGCGCGACCAGTTCAGCAAGGTGCGGGTGTTCGCGTTCATCGACGCGTGCGACGAGATCACCCATCTCGTCGACACCGGTGCCGCCGATCCGGAGGACCTCGGCGCGCGCATCCTCGCCGACGCGGAACTGACCCGCTGGGACGGGCACAGCGACTACGGGCACGCGCTCGGCGAGTTCGCCGAGCGCTACTCGGACGCCGTGGGGCCCAGGACATCCCTGCTCATCCTCGGGGACGCCAGGACCAACGGCGGCGACCCGAACCTGGAGGCGGTGCGCGGAATGGCCGCCGCCGCGAGGCATACGTACTGGCTCAATCCCGAGCGGACCGCGCTGTGGTCCACCGGGGACTCCGAAGCGCACGCGTACGCCCAGGTCGTCGAAATGCACGAATGCCGGAACGTGCACCAGTTGACGCGGCTGGTGGCTCGTCTGGTCTCGTGAGTGGTAAGGACGGTTAGAACCGTCCTTACCACTCACGAGGTTCAGGGTTTGAGCGCGGCCTTGCCGTAGGCGTCGGCGTTGCTGAACACTTCCTGCCCGTACGCGGTGGAGTTGTTGTAGGTCAGCACCGCGGTCCACCAGCCGGCGGGGTCTCCGAGGTCGCCGCCCCGCGCGCACATGTACCGCGCGGTCGTCATGGCCGCGTCGTCGATGTTCTGTGGGTCCGGCGCGGCGCCGTCGCCGCTCGCGCGGACGCCGTACCGCTTCCAGGTGGCGGGCAGGAACTGCATCGGCCCGACCGCGCGATCCCACTTCGGATCGCCGTCGAGGGCGCCCTTGTCCGTGTCGACGATCGCCAGCACGCCGGGGGAGCCGTCGAGCGGGATGCCGATGATCGGCGGCGTCACGACACCGTCCTCACCGGCGCGGGAACCGTCGTGCCGGGCGTGCTGGGACTCGGTCCGGCCGATCCCGGCGATGGTCGCCCAGGTGATTTCGCAGCGTGGAGTGGTCTTCGCGGTCTTTTCGGCGGCGTTCACGTAGGCCCGCAGCGCGCGCGAGGGGATGTCCGTATTCTCCGCCACCTTCGCGATCCAGGCGTCCTTCGCGGGCTCCGCGGGCAGCGATCCGGCTTCGCCAGGGATTGCCGACCGGGGGGCGGGTTTGAGCGCGGGGACGACGAATTCCGGTTTCACCGGAACCGGCTCGCGGTCGGTGAGGCTCACCACGACCCAGACGGCGGCGGCCACCAAGGCGCCCACGACCAGGAGCGCGAGCATCACGCAGCCACGCGGGCCGCGTTTCCTGGGCGGCTGTTCCCACTGGTCCATGAGGTCCAGTGCCGAAGGGGACGAAGCGGTCACCCGCTCCACGGTACGTGACGATTGTGGAGAACTTGTGTGGCCCGCCGTCCGGGTGACCCGGCCCACCTCCGCATTTCGTCCTCTGAATGCGGTCCTTGCGCGTGCAACTACCGCAAGTAGAGGACTGAACGCGGGGTGCGATCGCCCCCTTTGACCGGTTGACAGCGCTTCGGTCGGATGGTGAGACTAGTCCGCGTTAGGAAGGTTTCTTAACGAGGGCTCGCCGCGCCCCCTGCTTCACGGAACGCAACGACGCTTCTGAAGGAGGCACAAAGTGGTACGCCCAAGATGGCGGGCGGCGCTGGTCACGGTGCTCGCGACCGCCTCGGTCCCGATCTCCGCCCAGGCCGTTTCCGCGGCTCCAGTCCGCTACGAAGCCGAGAACGCGACGATCTCGCGCGGCGTGGTCGAATCCAACCACACGGGCTTCACCGGATCCGGCTTCGTCAACTACGACAACGTCACCGGTAGCTACGTCGAGTACACCGTCAACGCGGCGCAGGCCGGACAGCACACGCTGACCTTCCGCTACGCCAACGGCACCACCGCCAACCGCCCGCTCGACATCACGGTCAACGGCTCGATCGCCGTCGACGACCTCGGGTTCGCCGGCACCGGCGCGTGGACGACCTGGCGCACCGTCACCACGACGGTGAACCTCGCCGCGGGCGCCAACAAGATCCGCACCACCGCCGTCACGGCGAACGGCGGCCCCAACGCGGACTCGCTGTCGGTCGAGGCCGGCGGCGGTTCCGACGACACCGAAGCGCCGTCGGCGCCGGGCTCGCCCACCACGTCGAACGTGAGCTGTGGCAGCGTGACCCTGACCTGGCAGGCGTCGTCCGACAACGTCGGCGTCGCCGGGTACCGCGTCCTGCGGAACGGGCAAACCGTTGCCACGACGGCGAATCCGCCCGCGACGGTGACCGGTCTCGCCGCGTCGACGGCCTACTCGTTCACGGTGGTCGCCTACGACGCGGCGGGGAACACGTCCGCGCCGAGCGCCACCGTCTCCGCCACCACGCCGGCGTGCGGTACCGGGACACCGGTGTCCATCAACGGAAAGCTCCACGTGTGCGGTGTCAAACTGTGCAACCAGTACGGCAAGCCCATCCAGCTGAGGGGGATGAGCACGCACGGGATCCAGTGGTACAGCCAATGCGTGAAGACCGCCTCGCTGGACGCGCTGGCCAACGACTGGAAGGCCGACATCCTGCGCGTCGCCATGTACATCCAGGACGACGGCTACGAGAGCAACCCGCGCAAGTTCACCGACATGATGCACAACTACATCGAAGAGGCGACGAAACGCGGCATGTACGTCCTCGTCGACTGGCATCAGCTCGACCCGGGCGACCCGAACGCGAACACACATCTCGCGAAGACGTTCTTCACCGAGATCGCCCAGCGGCACAAGGACAAGGTCAACATCATCTACGACGTCGCGAACGAACCGAACGGCGTCAGCTGGGCGGACGTGAAGCGGTACGCCGAAGAGGTCATCCCGGTGATCCGCGCCCAGGACCCGGACAGCGTCGTGTTCCTCGGCACGCACGGCTGGTCGACCTTCGGCATCTCCGACCAGCGCGACGAGACCGACATCCTGAACAACCCGGTCAACGCCACCAACATCATGTACACGTTCCACTTCTACGCGGCGTCGCACCAGGACGAGCACTACGACGCCCTGGCGCGGACGGCCGACCGGCTCCCGGTGTTCGTCACGGAATTCGGCACCCAGACCTACACGGGCGACGGCGGGAACGACTTCACGTACTCGCAGAAGTACCTGGATCTGCTGGCCGCCAAGAAGATCGGCTGGACGAACTGGAACTTCTCCGACGACTTCCGCTCCGGTGCCGTGTTCAAGACCGGAACCTGCGCCGGGAACTCCTTCACCGGCACTTCGATGCTGAAGCCCGCCGGTGTCTGGGTGCGGGACCGCATCCGCACGCCGGACGACTTCCCGACCGGCTGATCCCCTCGCGTTTCGTCCTCTGGATGCGGTACTTGCACGCGCAAGGACCGCATCCAGAGGACTAATTGCGTCAGGAGAGCCAGGCGTCGATCTCTTGGTGGATCGAACGTTTGAGTTCGGCGGGTGCGAAGGACGCGTCGACGGACGCCCTGGCGAGGCCCGCGAGCGCGAGGTCGTCGTAGGCGAACGCTTCGCGAGTGCGCAGGAACTCGTCGGTCAGCGTCGTCCCGGTGACCGAAGGGACATCGGTGCTGAGCGTGACCACGAGCCCGGCGTCGACCAGCCGGGGGAGCGGGTGCTCCTCGAACGAGGGAACCAGCCCGAGCGTCACGTTCGACGACGGGCAGACCTCCAGCGCGATACCGCGTTCCCGCACCTCGGCGACCAGCGCGACGTCCTCCAGGATCCGGATGCCGTGGCCGATCCGTTCGCTGTGGCCGACCTCCAAGGCCTCGCGGATGCTCGCCGGGCCGGCGTCCTCGCCCGCGTGGTGGATCAGGTGCAGCCCCGCCTCTTCGGCCTCGTCGCAGATCCCGGCGAACGGCGCGAGCGGGTACTTCTCCTCCCCGGCGAGCCCGATCGCGAACACCCCGTCCGGCGCGTACCGGCGTGCCAGGTCGAGGGTGAGCCGGGCACGTTCGACCGACCGGCGGCGCGAGTGGTCCAGCAGCACCCGCCAGTGGAGCCCGTATTCGGCCGCCCCCACCGAGAGTCCTTTGAGGACGGACGCCAGCGGCATGTCCGGCTCTCCCAGCCGTTCGCCGTGCGAAGCCGCCGTGAAGGTGACCTCGGCGTAGCGGACGCCGTCCGCGACCTGGTCTTCGCAGAACTCGCGCGCCACCCGTTCGAAGTCCTCGGACCTCCGCAGGCAGGACCGCAGCAGCCCGTTGTAGTCACCGAACGCACGGAAGCCATCGAACACGGGTTGTTCCGCGGGTACCGCGACGCCGTTCGCCTCGCCGAGGTCACGGAGCGTGTCCGGCCGGATGGTGCTTTCCAGGTGGACGTGCAGATGCGCCTTGGGCAGCAGAGAAAGATCCCGCATGAGCACCAAGTTAGTGGTCACGGCCCTCGTCTCGCGCCCGGTTTTCCGGCGGCCGGATATCCGAAATGAGTGATTCGGCTCGCCGCGGGGAACCCTCGGGGCACCACCGGACGTTGAGCAGGACACCAGACGACCCCGAGGAAAGGGACCACAGTGCCTCTACTGCGGAAGTTGACCGCCCTGGCCGGCACCGCCGGGGCCGTGCGCGCCTACGTGCGGAAGAACCCCGAGAAGGTCTCCAAAGTCGTGAACAAGGCCGCGACCTTCGTCGACCACAAGACCAAGGGCAAGTACCACAGCCAGATCGACGGCGCGGTGCGCAAGGTCGACGGGATGACCGGGCGGCCGCGACGCCCCTACCAGCCCTAAGCTTCAGCGAGCGTCTCGAGGATCTGCTCGCCGTATTTGGCGAGCTTGTTCTCGCCGACGCCGCTGACGGTACCCAGCTCCTGCAGCGTGGTGGGCCGTTTGGTGGCGATCTGGCGCAGGGTCGCGTCGTGGAAGATCACGTACGCGGGCACTCCCTGCTCCTTCGCCGCCGCGGCCCGCCACGACCGCAGCATCTCGAACACCGGCGCCGCCTCGGCGGGCATGTCGGCGGCCGCGGCCTTCTTCGCGCTGGACCGGGCCGCCGCCTTCGCCACCCGCTCCGGCTCGCGCCGCAGCTGGACCTTCCGCTCCCCGTTCAGCACCTCGGCACTGCCCTCGGTCAGCACGAGCGAGCCGTAGTCGCCCTCGACCGCCGCGAGCCCCTGCGCCAGCAGTTGCCGCACCACGGCCCGCCACTCGGGCTCCTTCAGCTCCGTGCCGATCCCGAAGACCTTCAGGGAATCGTGCCGGTGCTGGGTCACCTTCGGCGTCGACTTGCCGAGCAGGATGTCGATGATCTGCCCCGCGCCGAACTTCTGGCGCCGCTCGTTCTGCAGCCGGACGATGGTCGACAGGATCTTCTGCGCCGGGATCGTGCCGTCCCAGGTCTCCGGCGGCGCCAGGCAGGTGTCGCAGTTGCCGCAGGGCTCGCTCCGCTGCCCGAAATAGTTCAGCACCTGCACACGACGGCATTCGACCGTCTCGCACAGCGCCAGCATCGCGTTGAGGTGGGCGCTCAGCTGCCGCTTGTGCGCCTCGGACCCCTCCGACATGTCGATCATCTTGCGCTGCTGGACGACATCCTGGAGGCCGTACGCCAGCCACGCCGTCGACGGCAGCCCGTCACGGCCCGCGCGGCCGGTCTCCTGGTAGTAGCCCTCGACGGACTTCGGCAGGTCCAGATGCGCGACGAACCGTACGTCGGGCTTGTCGATGCCCATGCCGAACGCGATCGTCGCGACGACGATCAGCCCGTCCTCGCGCAGAAACCGCGACTGGTGCTTCGCGCGGGTCCGCGCGTCCAGCCCGGCGTGATACGGCACCGCCGGAATCCCGTTCTCCACCAGGAAATCCGCGGTCTTCTCGACCGAGTTCCGCGACAGGCAGTAGACGATCCCCGCGTCACCCTTGTGCTCGGTGCGCAGCAGCTCCAGCAGCTGCCGCTGCGGCGAGTTCTTGCCGACGATCCGGTACTGGATGTTCGGCCGGTCGAAGCTCGCGACGAAATGCCGCGCGTCCTCCAGATTGAGCCGGGACGCGATCTCGGCGTGCGTCGCCTTGGTGGCGGTGGCGGTGAGCGCGATCCTCGGCACGTCCGGCCAGCGCTCGTGCACCGCGGACAGCATCAGGTAGTCGGGGCGGAAGTCGTGACCCCACTGGGAGACGCAGTGCGCCTCGTCGATCGCGAACAGCGAGATCTTGCCGCGGTCGAGCAGCCGCACCGTCGACTCCACCGAGAGCCGCTCGGGTGCCAGGTACAGCAGGTCCAGCTCGCCGGCGACGAACGCGGCCTCGACCCTGTTCCGCTCGGCGTAGTCCTGCGTCGAGTTGAGGAAACCCGCGCGGACGCCGAGGTTGCGCAGCGCGTCGACCTGGTCCTGCATCAGCGCGATCAAGGGGGAGATCACCACGCCGACGCCCGGCCGCACCAGCGCCGGGATCTGGTAACACAGCGACTTGCCGCCGCCGGTGGGCATGAGGACGAGCGCGTCACCGCCTGCGATGACGTGTTCGACGATGGCGTGCTGGTCGCCGCGGAAGTCGTCGTAGCCGAAGACGCGGTTCAGCGTTTCGAGGGCTTCCGAGGTACCGATGTCGGGGACTGCCACCCGGACGATTCTAGGGGCGGGGTCCGACAGTCGACGCGCCCGCGCACCTCAGCGCGGGAACTCCCAGTCCAGCGCCCGGTTTCCGGTGACGACCGGCCGGTAGCCGCCGTCGACGGGCCCGCCGGTCTCGAGCGCGGTCGCGGTCTGCTCCAGCAGTTCGGTCAGGGTCGCGGGCCGGTGATCGAAGCTCACCGAACCCTCGTGGTTCCAGTCGCCGAGCCGCCCGGTTCCGGTGCGCTGGTCGAGGAACAGCCCGTCACCACCGCCGTCGACGGCGACGGGCACGAATCGCCCGTGCCACCACGAGCCGACGCTGTCGTCCCACCCGCCCGAGATCAGCACGTCGCACATGACCTTCGCTTGGCTCGCGATGGTTTCGGTGGAAGCGAGGTGGTGGAACGGGGGCAGGGCGAAGCTATCGCCGATGCCCGAAACGCCGTCGTGCCGCAGTAGGAAGGCGACGAGTTCGGCGGGCAAGGGGATGCCGGTCTCCCGTTGTGCCTGGGCGATCCGTGCGAGCGTCGCGGGCGGGCGGAGGCTCGCCGCCGTCGTCGGCGCGTGGGCCTTGAGCCACCGCTCGACGCGCTCCCAGGCGGCGTTCACCCGGCGGGTGGTCGCCTCGGGGACCGGATCGAGCGCGGCCGGGCCCTGTCCCAGGCGGCAGCCGCTGTCGACGGTGAGCGTCGGCCGGGTCGTGGGCGCGGGCGCGGCGGTCGAGTAGGACGGCGTACGTGGTGTCGTCGGCGGGGCCGCCGGGTACCACTGCGCTCCCTTGTCTCGCCCGCCACGCACCGTGACCGCGAAAACGAGCCCCAGCACGATGACGACACTCGCTACGGCGATCACGACGGCACGCCCCCACCCCTTGCGCATGGGGGCGACCCTAGTCGCCGTCTTCGGCGGCCTTCCGGCGTTCACGGCGGCCGCGCGCGATCTCGGTGGCGAGCGCGTCGAGCGGACCGGTCCAGAACCGCCGGTACTGGTCCAGCCAGCCGTCGATCTCCTTGAGCGGGCCCGGATCGACCGAGTACAGCCGTCGCGCGCCCTCGGCGCGGACAGTGGTGAAGCCGTTCTCGCGCAGGACGCGCAGATGCTGGGAGACCGCGGGTTGCGAGATCCCGAACTCGGCGCGGACCACCGCGGTCACGTCGCCGGAACTCTGCTCCCCGCCCGCCAGCAGTTCCAGGATCCGGCGGCGCACCGGATCCCCGAGGACGTCGAACGCGTGCATCCGGCAACTATCACGGCGTGGGCTTATATAAGTCAAGGTTGTAAGGCAGGGGTCACCTTGCGGTGGCATCGTGGGCGGGGACGCAGGAAGGGGATTCGATGAAACTGGCCGAAGTGGTGGCCGACGGGTTCGGCCGCGTCCAAGAAGTCGTGCACGACGCCGTCGAGGGGTTGAGCGCCGACCAGCTGACCGCGAGCCCGGCGCCGGGCGCGAACACGATCGCCTGGCTGGTCTGGCATCTGACCCGGGTGCAGGACGATCACGTCGCCGACCTGATGGGTACCGAGCAGATCTGGACCGCGCAGGACTGGATGGGCCGCTTCTCGCTGCCTTTCCCGGCGTCGGACATCGGTTACGGGCATCGCCCCGAGGACGTGGAGGCCGTTCGTGCCGGCTCCGCCGACCTGCTGACCGGCTACTACGACGCGGTGCACGAAGCGACGACGGCATGGGCCGCCGGACTCGGCGAAGCCGACCTCGACCGTATCGTCGACGAGGCCTGGGATCCGCCCGTCACTCTCGGGGTTCGCCTGGTCAGCGTGCTTTCCGAGGACCTCCAGCACGCCGGGCAGGCGGCGTACGTCCGAGGGCTCGTACTCCGCGATACGTAGGCGAGGTGCCGCTCCGCGACGGACGACGGGAACGCCGCCCGCGGAAACACTGGTCGCATGAGTACTTCCACAGTGCGGCGACCGCCGATGACGCTCACCCCGCGGTGGCGGAAACTCGTCCTCGTCGTCCATGTCGTTTCGTCACTCGGCTGGCTCGGGATCACCATGGTGAACGCGGTCCTGACCATCACCTCCGTGTTCACCGACGACCCCCGCCGCCAGCACGCGGCCATCCTGATGATGGAGCAGATCGGCGGCTATCTCCTGCTGCCGGTCAGCATGGCCGCCCTGGTCAGCGGGGTCGTGCTCAGCCTCGGCACGAAATGGGGCCTGATCCGGTACAAGTGGGTCGCGATCAAACTGGTCCTGACCCTGATCGCCACCGGGCTGACGCTGTTCTCGCTGCTGCCGGGCATCCGGGAACTGGCGGCCGCCGCAGAGTCCACTTTGGACGGTGTGTTCGTGGAGGCGGGACGGCGCGTGGACGGGTTCTACCCGATCATCGTGTCCACGACGATGTACGTGACCATGACCGTGCTGTCGGTGTACAAGCCGGGCGGCAAGACCCCGTACGGACGCCGGGTGACCGCCACGCGGGTTCGTGACCGGCAGCCCGCTTAGAACTCCTCGAGGGCTTCGTCGATCCGCTCGGCTTCGGCGCGCAGATCGTCCAAGACGGTCTGCGCGGCTGCGGTCTCCCCGTTCGCCGTCTCTTCCTCGAGTTCGGCGTCGGCGAGCCGCCGCCGGAGGTCGTTCGCCCTCTCCGTGGCCTTTTCCGCCCGGCGTTCGGCGCGGGCCACGTCGATCTCGGCCTGTTTGCAGGCCTTCGCGAGCTCGGCGGCCTCGCGCCGAAGCCGGTTGAACTCCGCCACCCGCTTCTGTTCGCGTTCGGCCTCCTCGCGGGCCTTGTCGATCCGCTCCTGCTCGGCCTTCTCGGCGGCTTGCCGCTTCGCCTTCCGCCGATCGTCCAAATGCGACACGGTGGCGGGTTTCTCCCGCTCCGGCGCGGGCTTCCGCTTCGGTTGCGGGGTGAACCCGCTGGTCAGCCACTGGTCGCCCGTGCTGTCCGCCCCGCTGCTCAGCCGCCCGGCGAGTGCGAGCGCCGCGACCTCGGGATCGGCCACGACGGCTTCGAGGGTGGCTTCGACCTCACGGGCGACCGGCTCGCTCATCGAACGTTCGTCCCGCAGGATCCGGTTCACCAGCTCCTGCCGCCGCCGGGCGAGTTTGCGCAGGTCCTCGCCTGCCAGCGCCGAATGCGCCTTGCGCAGATCGTCACCGAGCCTGGCCAGTTCCGCCAGCTCAGGGGAGCCGGCCCGGCGGTTGAGGATCGAGGCCGCGAGCGTGGGCTTCCGCAGGGCGCGGATGCGCTCGGCCAAGGCGGGGTCCCCCGCTGCCTTGGCCTCTTTCGCCCGTTGGTTGCGCACCGACACGAACTCGGCCGGATCGCCGGCGTAGAGCTCGTCCGCGACCTCGTCGAAGTCCATCGCCCTCCGCAGGGTCAGTGGCCGGTCAAGGCCGGATCGGGTGGCCATGCTGCCGTACACCTCCGATGATGATCCCACGAGATTCCGGAGCTTTCACCTTTTCGGAGCTATTCGGCCGCCTAGCGGATCGGGCGTTTCGGCGGCACCCGCCGGACCGGTGAATCCGGATTGCCCGGAGCCGGTCGGACCAAGGCAAGATCGGCACTTTGGAGGTGGCTTCCTCCCGATGGCGGAACAACGATGGGATCAGGGGAAGCCATCGGCCGCTGGAGGCACCGAATGTCCGTCACCGAACACGTTCCCGTCTCACCGCAGGCGGGTTTCCTCGGTTCCGGACCGTATCCGGAACACCGATGGCGGGT
This sequence comes from Amycolatopsis sp. NPDC043885, assembly GCF_056435685.1. NCBI lineage: Bacteria > Bacillati > Actinomycetota > Actinomycetes > Pseudonocardiales > Pseudonocardiaceae > Amycolatopsis > Amycolatopsis sp. NPDC043885. Next base: position 9,251 of record NZ_JBWKEA010000014.1, on the reverse strand, counting down.
GGTCCTCTGGTCCGTCCTGGCGGGATTCGCGCTGACCGTGGTCTGGTCGGCGCCCTTTGTGGACAGTGTGATCGGTGACAGCGTCGCCGACACCCTGCTGGGACACGACGCCAAGGCGACCCCGATCGGCGGAGTGCTGGCCGGAACGTTCTTCGCGTTCGTCTCGGGGCTGGCCGGAACGTTCACCGCGTGCAACATCGCCGCTTTCGGCGCCGTCGCCCCGCTCGTCGGCGGACGAACCACCGGGCGGCCGAAGTTCACGGACACACTGAAGCCACTGGGCTGGATCGCCGCGGGAATGCTGACGGTTTCCGTGGTGTACGGCGTCATCGTCGCGCTGGTCGGCACACGGATGCCGCAGTTCTCGACGGCTTCGTCATCCGGTGGGCTCACCCCGCGGAACATCCAGTCGATGATCGTCTACGGCGTGATCGGGATCGTGTTCATCGTGCTGGGCCTGGCTTCCGTCGGTATCGTCCGCAACCCGATCGCCGGGCTCACCCGCCGGTTCCCGCACACGCCGCTCGTGCTGATGGGCGCGCTCATCGGCGGTTTCCTGATCGGCAGGCCGTTCCCGCTGTTCCGGATGATGTTCCGCAGCGCGGCCGAAAGCCACAACGTGTTCTACGGCGCCGCTGCCTTCGCCCTGCAGTCGGTCGGCAACATCCTGGTGATGGCGCTGTTGTTCCTTCTGCTCACGCACGGCACGGGCGGGCGGCTGCAGCGATGGATGCTCGCGAAGCCCACCAGGATCGCCGTGGTGACCGGTGCCGCGTTGCTGGTCGCCGGCACGTTCACGCTGCTGTACTGGGATCTGCGCGTGCTGGGCCGGACGGGCGTCATCTGGTACCCGACGATCAAGTGGTGAAGAGCCGGGCCAGTACCTGCTCCACCGAATCCTGAAGGCACCTCGCCGCGTCCTCCCGGCCGGCGAGGTGTTTCAGCAGGCCTTGCTGGAACAGGCCGTCGAAGAGCGCATACGTCGTCGACGGGGAGAAATCCGTCGGCTTGCCCAGTAGTTCCGCGTATCGGGAGACGACCCGCCAGATCATCAGTTCGAGGGTCTCGTCGATGGCGAGAACGTCGGCCTGGAAAAGCTTCTCGAACAGGCTCTGGTTGCGCAGGTCGTACCAGAGCCGGTGCAGCCGCGCGTTTTCCCGCAGCGTGGCCGCCGTCGCGGCACCGAAGGCCGTTCTCAGTTCTTCGGCCGTTTCCGCGGTTTCGACTATCCGGTCGTACCGGGTGACGCATTCGGCCTTGTACTGCTTGACGCAGTAGGTGATCAGCTCGGCCTTGTCACGGAAGTAGTAGTGCAGGACCCCGTGGGAGAACTCGGAGTTCTGCGCGATCTCCCGAAGGCTCGTACGCGCGTAGCCCAGCTCGGACAACGTGACCAGCGCCGACCTCGCCAGCTGCGCACGCCGTTGGCCGAACCTGTCCACCGTGCGGGTCTCGTCCCCGCTGCGGCCCGCCACGTCGGTCACAGTTCCCGGTTCCCGTCGCCTCGGGTGCCCGCCGTCCGCGAGCACGTCGTCGGATTCTAGCCCGGGAAAGGGTTTTCTTGCGCTCGACAGAATTACTCGAGCCACTCGGTGATGAAGTGGTCGCTCTCGTGGATGTGGACGGCTTCGTAGATTTCCGGCCCGATCACGGCGAACTTGTGCGGGGTCTCCGCGGGCACGACCAGGACGTCACCCGCCCCTCCTTCGCGTTCGGTGTCCCCGATGGTGAACCTGGCCCGGCCGCGGATGACGACGAACGTCTCGCGGTACGGGTGCTGGTGCAGCCTCGGTCCGGAACCGTCGACGTCGGTCCGCTCGCGGATGATCGAGACTCCGGAGCCGATGTCGCGGCCTTCGACATTTCCCAGGGTTTCGATGGTCATTCCGCCACTGTAGCCCTGGTCACGGGTGCCGTGGCCTACTCGCCGCGGTCGACGACGAATGCCGAAAGGCCGACGAGCAGCGCCCTGGCGGGCCGGTCGGGGAGGCTGAGCGCGAGGTCCCTCGCCTTGGCGGCGTATCCGTGCGCTTCGGCGAGTGCGCGCACGACACCGGCGGATTCGCGCAGGAGCCCGAGCGCCTCTTGGCGGACCACCGGATCGGAAACCGGTCCGTGACCGATGATCTCGCGCAAGCGAGCGGCCCCGGGCCCCTCGTCGTCGACCGCGTGGAGCATCGGCAAGGTGACGACGCCTTCACGGAGGTCCGTGCCCGCGGACTTGCCGAGGTCGGTGGTGGACGCGGAGATGTCGAGGACGTCGTCGGAGATCTGGAACGCCACCCCGATCAGTTCGCCGTATTGGCCCAACGTTTCGATGGTCCGCTCATCCGCGCCCGACACCTGTGCGCCGAGCCTGCCCGCCATCGCGATCAATGACGCGGACTTGTCGGCCATCACCTGGATGTGGTGTTCGTATGGCGCGTGACGGCCACAGTCCTCGAACGGCCCGGTCGTCTCGAGGAACTGGCCGCGCACGAGCCTGCCGAACGTCTTCGCCTGCGACCGCAACGCGTAGTCGCCGAGGCCGGCGCCGACCCGTGCCGCGCAGGCGAGCACGTAGTCTCCGATCAGGACGGCTTTCTTGTTGCCCCACAAGGAGTTCGCACTGGTGACCCCGTGCCGCATCGGCGCCTCGTCCATGACGTCGTCGTGATAGAGCGTCGCGACGTGCACGAGTTCGACGAGGGCGGCCGCCGAGATCGCGTCGCCTCGCCCGTCGCCGAACGCCGCCGCGGCCAACGCCATCAACGGACGCAACCTCTTCCCACCCGCGCGGACGAGGTGGGTGGCGGCTTCGGTGAGTTCCGGATGACCGGGGCTGCGCAACACCTCCTGAAGTCTCTCTTCGACCCGGGCGAGCCCGGTGCGGAGTTCGGCGGCGAACTCCACGTGCCGCTCGACGGCCGGGTCCAGGCCGAGTTCCGTGACGATCGTGGTCGTGTTCACGACCTCCAGCATCCGAGCCGGAGGTTCGCGGCCGCATGGCGCCCGGGAGGGAGATCGCTCCCTCCCGAGAGGGAAACCGCTGGGTCAGAAGGGCGGCTCCGGGTTTCCTGCGGGCACCGGCGTTCGCTCCCAGGCCCCGTCCGACGGTGTGCCGCCCGAACTCCGGCCCGCCTTGTTCACCTTCGCCGTGGCATACCGCAGCGACGGGCCGATCTCGTCGACGTCGAGCTCCACCACCGTGCGCTTCTCGCCTTCCTTGGTTTCGAACGATCGCTGTTTCAGCCTGCCCTGCACGATGACCCTCGTCCCTCTGGTGAGGGATTCGGCCAGGTTCTCCGCGGCCTGCTTCCACAGTGCGCAGCGCAGGAACAGCGGGTCTCCGTCGCGCCATTCCCCGCTCGCGCGGTCCAGGACGCGTGGTGTCGACGCGACCGTGAAGTTCGCGACCGCCGCTCCGGACGGGGTGAACTTCAGCTCCGGGTCGGTCGTCAGGTTGCCGATCACCGTGAGCACCGTTTCTCCGGCCATGGGGCTTTCCTCCTCGGGTCCGCGCGCGGACCCGGCCGGGCCCGCTGTCGCCTGTGAAGAGGAGACCACCGGGGTACGACAGTTTCCGGCGTCCCGCGGCGCCCGGATGTCATGAAAGGGTCGTTCAAGACGAAAAGTGTCCTGAACGACCCTTTCATGACAGCCGGGCGGCCACGACCCGGTCCACAGTGACCGTCGCATGTGGACTGAACATCGCGCCGTACCGGAGGACGGCGGCGCCGTCGCTCACGCCGAGCAGGTCGATGGAGAGGTCGTTGTAGGTGACGGTGCTGTCCGGCCCGAGCGTGGCCGTGAAGTCGAGACCGTTGGCCGACGCCTCGCACCTCTTGCCGGTGCAGGTGCCGCCGCTCCGGGAGCCGATGCCGCGGGCGACCAGGACGACTGTGCTCTCCTCGACGGATCGGACGGTCAGGGACTCGACCCTCGTCTCCTCGGGAAAGGTCATCCTGCCGCCCGGCGGTGCGCCGACCTCGCAGACGCCGTCGGAGCAGGCAGCGAGGTCGCCGCCGTCCGCGGGCTTCGGCGGCTCGGGTGAGTCCGAACCGCAGCCCGCCACGAAAGCGAGCGCTGCCAGAGCCGGCAAAAGGCGTCGGAGCATGCCAGGAGCGTAGGGAAGCCCGGCCGGGACGGGTCCCGGCATCAGCCTTCGAGCGCTCGCCGGAAGTGATCGGCGAGTTCGAGTCCCGCGGCCTCTTCGCGGGTGTACCAGGTGAAAGCGTCGTGTTCCCCGGGATCGAGCACGACCTCGCCCGCGGTCTCTTCGGAGAGCGCGTACACCGTGGCGTGGATCCGCATCGGCCTGCCCGCGACGTCGTCCCAGCTGTGGGTGCCGCGTTCGCCGGTCACGTGGACGGCCAGCCCGGTCTCCTCGGCGAACTCGCGGACCACGGTCTCGTCGGGCCGCTCGCCCGGCTCGACGGTCCCGCCCGGCAATTCCCAGCGGCCGCCCAGGAAGGACCCCGGCCGCCGCCGGATGAACAGGATCTTCCCGTCGCGGATGAGCCTGCCGTAGGCCAAGTACTTGTCCGTCACGAGCGCATCTTCCCGTACCTGAGATGCGCCCTTGATTGAGGACCGAAACTGTCCGCAATGCCTCGTAACGTGGGCTTCATGGAAAACACCGAGATCCGCCCCTTCCGCCTCGACATCCCGAAGGAGCAGCTGGATGAGCTGCACGCGAAGCTCGACAGCGCGCGCTGGCCCGCTCCGCTTCCCGGCGACGGCTGGGACACCGGAGTGCCGGTGGCGTGGCTGCGCGGACTCGCCGAATACTGGCGCGACGGCTACGACTGGCGTGCCGCCGAACGGGAGATCAACCGCCATCCGCAGTTCACCACGGTCATCGACGGCCAGCGGATCCACTTCCTGCACGTCCGCTCGACCGAAGCCGGCGCGACACCGCTGATCCTCACGCACGGCTGGCCGGGTTCGGTGGTGGAGTTCCTCGACGTCATCGGCCCGCTCACGGATCCGAAGGCGTACGGCGACGACCCGGCGGACGCGTTCCACGTCGTGATCCCGTCGCTGCCCGGTTTCGGTTTTTCGGGCCCTGTCTCGGATTCCGGCTGGACCATGCCGCGGATCGGCCGGGCATGGGCGGAACTGATGCGACGGCTCGGGTACGAACGCTACGGCGTGCAGGGCGGCGACCTCGGCGCTTCCGTGTCGCCGGAGGTGGCCAGGTCCGCGCCGGACAAGGTGATCGGCGTGCACGTCAACGGCGGGTTGACCCCGATGCCGCCGATGTCCATGCCGGAGGAGGAACTCGCCTCGCTCACCGACGTCGAACGCGATCGCGTCAAGCGGATCGGGGCCTTCATGCAGGAGGAGTTCGGCTACATCGCGATCCAGTCGACGCGGCCGCAGACGCTCGGCTACGGACTCGTGGACTCCCCGGTCGCGCAGCTGGCCTGGATCATGGACAAGTTCCGTGAGTGGACGCATCCGCGCCCGACGTTGCCGGAAGAGATCATCGGCAAGGACCGGTTGCTGACCAACGTGATGTTCACCTGGCTCACCGGCACGGCGGCTTCGTCCGCGTACGTCGGCTACGCGCAGGCGGAAACCTGGGGAGCCGTCGAGAAGAACTCCGGCGTGCCGACGGCGGCGCTGATCTTCGCGCACGACGTCGGGATCCGGCGGTACGCCGAGGACGCCCACACGATCGTGCGGTGGACCGACGTCGATCGCGGCGGGCACTTCGCGGCGTTGGAAGAGCCCGAGATCCTGGTCGCGGACGTGCGGGAGTTCTTCCGGTCCCTCAACTGACGAGGACGGCCGTCTCCCCGAGGAAGCGGCCGTAATCGTCCACTTCGGACTCCAGGCCGGCGATGGCGGACCGCGGGAGTGTGGCGAAGGGCTCCACGACGACCTTCGTCAGCTTCGCGGTCCGCTTGGTGTGCCACGTTCCGGCTGTCCGGCCGTCGATCAGCACGGTCGGCGCGATCATCCCGCCGCCGGAGTTGACGCGTTTCGCCTCGGCCGGGTCGAGGAGCAGATCGCGGTCGCGGTAGCCCAGCAGGTACGTGTCGAAAGCGCCGAGCAGGCGCGGGGGGCACGGGGGAGCGGACAGCTCGGTCTCCGAGAGGGCGAAGCATTTGCCGGCGGGAACGAGGTCCAGCGCGGTGAAAGCCTTGCGGCAGAGGCCGATCGGGAGCCCGGACCAAGCGCTGAAGTCCTCGGCGGTCGCGACGCCATAGGCGGTCAGGTAGCGGTGGGCGAGTTCTGTATGCGGTTCGTCCGGCGTGCGGCTCTCGGTGACCCGTTCGTCGAGGAGCACGTACGTCGGCTTCGTCCCGGCGTCGTGGCCTCGGCACAGCAGTCCGCGGTTGGCCGCGTACGCCAGGAGATGGGCCGGTGCCTGAGATTTCGCGTCGAGCGCGATACCCTCGGCGGCCAGGCCGTCCAGGATCTCCCGCCGAGTGAGTGCCTTGCCCGGCAAGAGATCCTGGAGCTTCCCGAGCGCGCGTTCGCAGAGTTCGTCGGTGAGGTCCAGTTGCCTGCGCCGTCCCTGCCCCGCCTGGGCGTTGCGCGGGCCGAACAGCCGGTTCAGCCACCGGAGATCCGCCGTCGGCACGAGATGGAGCGTCTTGCGCATCAGCCAGGTGCGCGTGACCGCGTGGGACGCCTCGGTGTCCGGAGCGGTCAGACCCCGGCTCCGGGCCCGGATCGCGAGGCGGGCGGCGGGCGTCGACTGTGCCTGGACCGCGGCGACGGAGCCGACCACGGCGAGCACGTCCGTGGCCGGCGCGGTCAGCAATTGCGCGTGGGCGCGGACGGCACGGAGGTCGTCGTCGGATAGCGTCACCCGCTGACGATCCCACGGGCCTGCGCCGGCTCGGTGTCGCCTCCTGACCTGCGCAGGCACGCAGATATGCAGGAATGGCTCCCGGCACTGCTTCCGGCGGGGAAACCCCACCGTCCGGCGGCGCGCTGAATCGGGCTACGGTGGAGCCGTGACCCAGACCTCGTACCCGGCCGCCCTGCGGTGGCTGTTGTTGTGCGTGGTGGCACTGGGTCTGGTGGGTATGCACCACGTCGTCGCCGAGTCCGGCCACGACGCGGGGCACTCCGCCGTCGCGATGGCGGATCCGTGCTGCGCGGACACGTCTTCGCACGACGACGGTGGACACAGTGGACTGCACCTGTGTCTCGCGATACTCGCCGCGGCCGTGCTCCTGATCGTCTCCTGGCTGCTCATCCGGAATGGACGGACGGTGGCGACCTGGAAGTCGCGCCCGCGCGGCGGCTCGGCGTCGGGCCGTGATCCGCCGCGCTGGAGACCGGTACCCGAAAGATTGTCGCTTCTTTGCGTGTTGCGGGTGTGACAGGCGGGTTCGTCCCGCCCTGCCCGAAACCGATCAGAGGAAGAATCATGACCAGCAGGAAACTGGTCGGGGCCGCGCTCGCCGCCCTGGCCTCCTTCGCCGTGCTCACCGGCTGTGCCGGCTCCGACACCGCTTCCACCGGACACGGCATGTCCACGGTGAAGGCGCCGGATCCCCAGCAGGCCGGCCACAACCAGGCCGACGTCACGTTCGCGCAAGGGATGATCCCGCACCACGAACAGGCGCTCGCGATGGCGAAACTCGTCGACGGCCGCACCAAGAACGCGAAGGTCGTCGACCTCGCCGCGCGGATCCAGAAGGCGCAGGATCCGGAGATCCAGCAGCTGACCGGGTTGCTGAAAGGCTGGGGAGTCGCGCCGTCGGGCGAGCACTCCGGACACGGCTCGGCGTCCGGCATGATGACCGAGGACGATCTCGCGAAACTCGGCAAAGCCAAGGACGCCGCGTTCGACAAGCAGTGGCTCGAAATGATGGTCAAACATCACGAAGGTGCGCTCGAGATGGCTAAGACCGCCTTGCAGCAGGGCAGCAACGCCGAGGTGAAGGCGTTGGCGCAGAAGGTGATCGATGGTCAGCAGGCCGAGATCACCGAGATGCGCGCGCTGCTCGGCTGAGCCGGGTGCGGTGGCGCGGGCCGGGGTCATCCGGCTCGCGCCACCGCCGCCCGGAAGTGCGCGCACTGAGTGAAGTCGTCATGCTCGCACCCGAGCGCGCAGTCGACGATCGCGAGCGAGGCCTGCGCGGCCGCGATGCGTTGCTCGAGTTCTTTCTTGTGGCGCTTGAGGATCGCTTCGCGTTCGCTGGGTCTGCGGAACATCTCACGGATGCCATCGAGGCTCAGGTCCGCCTCCTTCGAGCGCAGGATGATCGCGATCCGGTAGAGGTCGTTGTCGTCGTACCGCCGCCGGTCGCCCGCCCGCGCCGGCTCGAGGAGGCCGACGGACTCCCAATGGCGCAAGACATGCGTGGCCAGGCCGAAGCGCTCCGCGACCTCGCCGACGCTCAAGGTGCTTGACCTCATGTCGACACTAAGCCGGACGATCTGCGGTATGTCCATGTTGCAGCGGCTCGACGCCGCCGAAGTCCTGCCGGGAGCCGCCGAACTTCGGGCCCGGACCTACGAACTGCTCCGGCTCGAACCTGGTTCCGCCGTGATCGACGTCGGCTGTGGTGCCGGGCCGGCCGTATCCGAGTTGTCGTCGCCGGGTTTCCGCGCTGTCGGTGTCGACCTTTCGCCACCCGATCGCGATTTCCTGATCGGGGACGCGTACGCCTTGCCGGTCGACGGTGGATTCGCGGGTTATCGGGCGGACAAGGTGTTCCATGAACTCGCGGAGCCCGAGGCCGCCCTCGCGGAGGGTCGGCGGGTTCTGGTCCCTGGTGGACGGATCGTGTTGTCCGGTCCCGACTGGGGAGGCGCTGGTGATCGATTCTTCATATCCGGCGGCTGCTCGACGCGAGCGGGTTTCGTGAGCTGCCGGTCGAGGGAGTGATCGGGTTCCTCGGTGGGGAGTCGTTCCTGCGCGGGCTGGTGGACGTTGCTGTCCGGGGCGGGGCGGGGCGGTTTCCTTGGCGGAAGGGGAGATTTGGCTGGCGGATCAGGCCGGTGATGTCGCCGTGCCGCAGTTCTTGGCTTCCGGGGTGGTGTGAGGTGATCGTCGCCGAGAAACGGCGACTGATGTCGTTATCAGGCGGCGGTGTTCTTCTCCAAGCACGCCGCCGACGTCACCATCCTCGTCCGCGGCCAGTCGCTCGAAGCGTCCACGTCCGCACCCGGACCACGGTGGTCGAGGCGCACGGCGACGATCACCTCGAACGGCTGACCCTGTGCGAGAACGGCGGCGCGACCGAGACCGTGCCCACCGGGCACCTGTTCATCTTCATCGGTGCGGCCCCGCGCACCGA
>NZ_JBWKEA010000013.1:0-257585 GCF_056435685.1 Amycolatopsis sp. NPDC043885 | reverse complement strand
CGAGGTTGACGGGTGGAGTGAAGGCTCCCTCGCTGCCTGGTCGTGGGTCGGGTTGGTCGTGAGTGGCGTTTCGGGTTCTAACCCGAAACGCCACCCACGACCCCCTCGCGAAATCGCCCACCCGGACATCGTTCAGGGGCGCAGTCGGCTCCTGTCGACCAGGGCAACCGAGTGCTTGACCTGCGGCAATCCTCACCGCTTACGATCAAGACCCCCATCCAAGATCAACTTAAGCCACGTGGCATCGGGTTCGAACCCTCTTTGCCACTCACGACCCCTCGCCACACCGCACAAATCGCTCAACTCGGACAATGACACCGGAAAACGTGATCGGCGACCGGCCGATCGGGTCACTGACCACTGTGGACACCGGACTTCCGGTGGTGCTGGCCGATGGCCTGCTCATGATGGTGATCACCCTGATCGCGCTCGGCCTGGCCACGATGATCAGATCGACCGCGGGAACACTGGTCACCATGGCCGTCCTGCTCTTCGCTCTCCCGATGACACCACGGATGCTGGTACCCGCGCCCTGGGACGAGAGGATCGCCGCGGTCATGCCTTCAGAACTCGCGGGCCAGCTCGCCGGCACGGAATCCCAGTTGTCCGCAGTGGGAGCGCTGTTCGTGATGGCCTTGTGGGTGACAGCGGCGATCTGGGCCGGGCTGGCCGCCATCGGACGGCGAGACGCCTGAATCAGCCGGATTCCCGCAGGCCGAGCGCCGCGGGGGCGCTCGGCCCGGTCGTCTGACGGGGAGTTCAGTCGCGCCAGCGGTTGTTGAGGAAGGCGTCGTCCTCGTCGTCCGCCGGTGCCGGGCGTGCGCGGGGAGCGCGCCGGGGCGTGTCCCGCCCCGTGCGGGCAGGCGGCTCCGAAGCGAACGGAGCAGCCATGTCCACAGGGTCGTCTTCGAAAGGTGACGCCGCCCCCGGCTGCGCGTGCGACCGGTCGGTGCTCCAACCGGACTTCGTCTTGCGCTGCCCCAGCTCCCGCCGGTGCTCGACGTAACGCTGAGCGGTCTGGACCTGCTTGGTCATGAACTCCTGCGAGCTCGCCTTGATCTCGTCGGCGCGTTTGTCCCGCAGCGCCCGGCGCTCCGACTGCTCGCGGACCAGGCCGTCCAGGGTCGCCTTCATTGTGGCGGTGTCATCGGCGCTCATCTGTTCTCCCCTGCCCCGGCTCACCGCTTGCGGGTGACCGACTGATCCTCATCGTCCAGCAACGAACCGGTGATCCGGCCGGTGGGTTCGTTGACCTGGTCGAACACCTCGCCCTCGATCCGGTACGCGCGGTTGGTCCGTTCCTGGTCTCCGCCCTGGCCGCCACCTCCGCCGGCGCCCATGCCCATCGGCGGCATCGCGCCGCCGCCGAACGACTGCCCCGACGGGCTGCCCATCGGAGCGGACGGGGCACCCGAAGCCACGGGCTGCGGCTGCTGTGTCCCACCGCCGCCGGTGTGCAGGCCTTCGCTGAGCGACTGACCTGTCGCGGGGCTCGCGGTTTCGAAGGGCATCGACGGCGCCGAGGCACCACCACCACCGCCACCGAAACCACCACCGTCCCCGCCGCTGATGTCACCGGCGGGGACGCCGATCCCATCGGGGACGGTTCCGCCGCCACCGTGGTGCGGGGTGAACGCCGGCTTGGAGTCGGGCTGCGCCGTCCCGGTGACGGGCGTCGCGGGGTGCGCTGCCTTGTCCGTGGCGGGCTTGTCCTCGCCGAGGGTGTACGTGGTCGGCTTGCCGGTGCCGTCGTCGACGGTGACGACCGTCGGCCCGGACGGACCGTCGGGGCGTTCGGCGGTGATCTTCACATCGCCGTCCTGGATGTGGATCTTGCCGTCCGGCCCGGGACGATGGACGCCGTCCTTGTCCGGTTTCCCGTCGTCCGAATCCGGCGTGGACCCCAGCTTGGACTCGTCACCCTCGCCGGTCCAGTCGAGCTTGAAGTCCTTGGCGGGCCCGGAACCGTCCCCGACCTTGATCTCCATCTCGCCGTCTTTGTCCGGCTCGGTCATCTCGAAGGTCGTGTCGCCCTGCTTGACCTTGAGAGTCTCGCGTTCGCCGTCTTCGGCCTTGTCGCCGTCCTCACCGGGTTTGTCACCGGTCAGCTTGTCTTCGCCGGAAAGCTCGTCACCGAGCTTGTCCAAGGCGTCCGACGCCTTCTTCTTCGCCTCGTCGGCGGCCTTCTCGCCGTCCTTCGAGTCGCCGTCCTTCGCGTCGGTGTCGCCCATGCCGCCGGGGGCGTCGCCGAGCTTGTTCAGCGCGTCGGAAGCCTGCTTCTTCGCCTCTTCACCGGCCTTTTCGGCCGCCGCCTTGGCTTCGGCCGCGGCGTCCGTGTTGCCACTGCCACCGGGGCCGCCGCCCGGGCCCGAACCGCCCGGCCCAGAGCCCCCGGAACCGCCGAGGTCGGACCCGGCCGGACCGTCGCCCAGCTTGCCCAACGCTTCGGACGCCTGCTTCTTCGCGTTCTCCGCCGCCGCGGCGGCCTGTTTCTTCGCCTCTTCGGCCGCGGCCTTCTGCTCGTCGCCGTTCGACGGCGGCGGAGTCGAACCCGAGGGTGACGTCTGGTCCTTGTTCGCGTCCGGACCACCGCCGAGGCCGCCACCGGGGCCACCGCCGGAACCACCCGGCGATCCGGAACCGCTCTCGGGAATCTTCACGTCCGGGACCGGCGGGGGTTTGACATCGCCCGTCGGACCGGTACCACCGCCGCCCGGACCCGGACCACCCGCGCCGGGACCGCCACCGGGACCGCCGCCAGAGCCGCCCTCGGGACCGCCGCCCGGCCCACCGCCGGTACCGCCCGTGAAGTCGGGGCCCTTGCCCGAACCACCCGGTCCATCGCCGGGGCCGCCACCGGGTCCGCCGGTTCCCGAGCCGCCAGGGCCGCCACCCGGACCGCCCTGGCCACCGGTGAAGTCCGGGCCCTGACCGCCGCCGGGCCCGCCGCCCGTACCGCCGGCTCCACCCGCGCCGCCCTTGTCACCGGCGCCCTCGAACTCGTTCTTGACCTTGCCCATGACCTTGTCGAGCTCGTCGTAGGCCTGGTTGACGAAATCCTTGGTTTCCTTGCAGGACTTGGCGAATCCCTCGTAGATGATGGTCCACATCTCGGGGATGAACTGGTTCTGGATCCACTGCTTGGCGAGGTCCTGGCCCGCCTTCTTGAACTCGTCGTCGTCGCAGCAGCCGTCGTTGTTCAGCTGCTGGACCAGGTTGGAGCCGAAGTTGACGTCCATCCAGCCCGCGATCGCGCCGAGGTCCTCCTTGCCGCTCTTCTCGCCGGCGGCGATGGCGATGACCTTCTGCGCCATCGCGAAGTCCGCTTTGCCGACGACCTCCTTGTAGAGGTCGACGACCGTGTCCGCCTTGCCCTTGCACAGTTTGAACACCGTGGCGGTGGTGTGCAGTGTCGCTTCGCTCGCGTTGTTCAGCGTCTCGGAGAGCTTTTTGGCCTTGGGGAGGATCTTCTCGTCGTAGTTCTCCGACGAGGCGTCCGCGGCCTTCCCGGTCCAGGTCCCGTAGAGGGTGTTCAGCTGGGAACCGGTGTCGTCGATGGCCTTCTGCACGGTCTTCGAACCGGTCTTGAAGTGGGCGGCGTCGTCGACGAAGTTCTTGAAACTGATCCCGCGCTGCTCGTCGAACGGCTTCTTGATGTCCTTCTCGAAATCGAGCGCGCGAGAGGTTCCACGGCAGTCTTCCGGGACCTTCGCCAGCAGCGAGCCGAAGGTCTGGAAGACCTTGAGCGCGGGCGCGGCGGCGTCGAAGATCTCGTCCGACGTCTTGGTCCCGGCGCCCTCCGCGGTGGGTTCCTTCGCGCCGTCCAGCTTCTTGCCGCCCTCGTCGACGGCCTTCGTCTCTTCGTTCTGGGTGAAGCTGGCCTGATCTCCGGCCTTCTTCGCTTCGCCGTAGATCTTGTCGACGTCGTCCGAGGCCAGAAACGGGATGGCGTTGTAGGACTCCGCGTACTTCTCGGCTTCCTTGCGCTTCTGCTTGATCTCCTCCGGCTCCTGGTCCGCCGACCACGGCGGGGGCGCCGGATGCGTCCGCATCCACGAGCCGATGAGCTTGGTCTTCTGCTCGGCGGGAACGGCCGGGTCGTCGAGAACGGCTTTGACGTCGGTCCAGGTGGTTTTGTCGGCCACTAGCGCATCCCCGTCTTGGTGATCTTGTCCTTCTGCTCGTCCTCGTTGGTGCCGTAGGCGGTGGCGGCGGTACCGAGGTTCGTGCCGAACGAGCCGAGCGTGGTGCTGTACCCCTGGACCGACGCCCACAACGCCGCCACCCCGTCGGTGTACTTCTTCGCGTGGTCGCCGTGCGCCTGGCCGAAGCCTGCCGCGTTCACCGGTGTGCTCGACAGATCCGGGTTGTCTTCGAGCAACTGTTCCGTCAGCTTTCCGATGTTCTTCGATGCCGATGAAAGCGCATCGGTCGCCGCGGTGAAGCCCCCGCTCATTCTTTTCAGCGCCTTTCGTCGGAACCGTCGGCCTTACCGCCGAGTGCCTCTGCGAGCACTTCGGCCACCGACCCGATGTCGGTGAACCGGTCCAGCTGGTCCAGATCAATCCTCACGTCGTGGTAGACCTCCAGCGCCGACAGGAGTCTTATCCGTCCCCTGGAGTCGATACCCAGCTCTTCGAGCGGCGCGTCGGACTCGATTTCGGCGGGATCAAGCCGAAAAGTCTCACTGACGACCTTCACGACCTCCGCGCGGTGATCACCCACGGGGCCGACTATAACGCGCCCTCGCCGCGGCCCGCGCGACCTTGCCACTGGAAGTGCGCGGAAGGTCACCGGAAGGAACCAGACGTACCGATCGCAACGTCAGATCATGTTCGCGGGAAACCGCGCGCAATACCACTCTCGTCACTTCTTTGACATCCGCTTCGGCGTTCTTTGCCCATTCGGCCACCAACATCGCCCCTTCTCCCCTTTCGTCCGTGACACCGAACGCGGCGACGCGGTCGCGGCGGATCGCCGGATGCGCCTCGCCCGCCACCGCCTCGATGTCCTGCGGGTGGAAGTTGCGGCCGTCGATGACGATGAGATCCTTGAGCCTTCCGGTGATGTAGAGGTCTCCGCGATGGACCACGCCGAGGTCGCCGGTGCGCAGCCAGCCGCCGACGCCGTCGAGTTCGCCGCCGAACGCGGCGGCGTCGCCACGGCCCCAGTACCCCGCCGCGACGTTCGGCCCGTGGATCCAGATCTCCCCGGCCAGGCCGTCGGGCCGCACCACTCCGTCCCGGACGATCCGGACCCGTTGGCCGAGCGGACGGCCGACCGAGACGAGTTCCTGACCTTCCGGCACCTCGATCGCCTGGCCCTGCGCGAGGGCTTCGCGGTCGAACACCGCGCTACGCGGTCCTTCCGCGCCCGCGCTCGCGACGTACACGGTGGCCTCGGCAAGGCCATACGACGGACGGTGTGCCTCGGCACGGAATCCACGCGGGCCGAAGGTCGCCAGGAAGCGCGCGACCGTATCCGGCCGCACCGGCTCGGCGCCGTTCAGCGCGACCCGGACATCGGAGAGGTCGAGGTCGTCTCCAACTTCTCCGGCCGCATCGACGGCCAGGTCGAACGCGAAGTTCGGCGCTGCGGTGAACACGGCCGGGTGATCGGCGAGCTGACGCAGCCATCTCACCGGACGGTGCACGAATTCGGCGGGCGACATGAACACCGATCGCGCCCCCGCGTGGACCGGCAGGCACAGCAGCTGGATCAGGCCCATGTCGTGGAAGAACGGGATCCAGCCGGCGCAGGTCGTGCCCTCGTCGACGGCGTAGGCCCGGCTCGCCTGCCAGCAGGCGGCGGCGACCGCCCGGTGCGGGATCACGGCGCCGGCGGGCTCCCGTGTCGACCCGGACGTGTACTGCAGATAGGCGGGGCTTTCCGGTGCGACCGGAACCGGATCGGCCGGAGGTCCGGAAAGTTCGTCGACCACGATCAGGTGGTCCGGCGTGCCCGCTTCGCGTACCTTCGTGGCGGCGGCCGACGAGGTCAGCCACACCCGCGTGCCACTGTCCTCCAGCACGCCGGTGAGCCTGGCTCGCTGGGAAGGACTGCCCGGTGCCATCAACGGCACGGCGACGAGCCCGGCGGCGAGCGCTCCGAAGAACGCCAAGGGGTAATTCAGGTCCTGGCCGGTGAGCACGGCGACGCGATCACCCGGCCGGGCGACCAGGCGCAGCGCGCCCGCGACCACTCGCACGCGTGAGACGAACTTCGTCCAGGTGACGGTGCTGTCCACACCGGCACTGTGGTCCTGGTGCGTGAACAGCGGGCGCGAGTCGGCTTCACGAGCGAACAACCGCTCCACGATCGAGGTGCGCAGCACCTGCTCCGGCACTTCCTCCGGCGACGCGGTCATATCCGGCAACGTACTGGAACCCTTGCGAGGGCGCTCGGAGGGCCCGTGCCGCTGTTCGTCCTAAGTAGACGATTCCCGACCCGGTCCGCCGGAATTCGCTCTTGTGAATTCCGGACAGAAGACCGGACATTCCTCGCTCTTTCCCGGACCACGGCCGCACACTCGGCGGGCAGTGTGTTTCTTTCCCCCGGCCTTGGAGGACTAGACCATGCGTCGAAGAATCGCCCTGGCAGTCGGTGGCGCCGCCGTACTGACCGCGAGTCTCACATCCGCCGCCCTCGCCCCGGTCGCGCAGGCTTCCCCCGGATTGCTCGCCGCCATGCAGCGGGATCTGGGGCTCACCGCCGCGCAGGCCTCGACCAGGCTCACCCAGGAGATGACCGCGTCGCGGGTGATGCCCGTCGCCCAGCAGGCCGCCGGTGCGGCGTTCGGCGGCGCCTGGTTCGATCCGGCGCGCGGCAAACTCGTCGTCGGCGTGACCGACCCCGCCGCCGCTTCCGCCGTCCGGCAGGCAGGCGCCGAGCCCACCGCGGTCGCGATCAGCGCGGCCCGGCTCGACGCGGCCAAGGCCGAAATCGACATGTCGGCCAAGACCAAGCCCGCTCCCGCCGCCGTCAGCGGCTGGCGCGCCGACCCGCGCAGCGGCAGCGTCGTGGTCGCGGTGCGGCCGGGCGGGCACGGTTCCGACGTCGACGACTTCCTCGCCAGGGCGAGGAAATCCGGTCCGGTCACGGTGGTCACCGCGCCCAAGGCCGAGCCGTTCGCGGCGGGCACCGTCGGCGGCGACCCGTACTACATCAACGGGAACACCCGCTGCTCCATCGGATTCTCCGTCCACGGCGGTTTCGTCAGCGCCGGCCACTGTGGCGGCACCGGCAGCTCCGTCGTCGGCTGGGACGGCTCGGCGATGGGCAACTTCGCCGGTTCTTCCTTCCCCGGCAACGACTACGCCTTCATCCGGATCGGCAACGGCTGGTGGACCGCGCCGGTCGTCCTCGGCTGGGGCACCGTCAGCGACGCACTCGTCCGCGGCTCGTGGGTCGCGCCGGTCGGCACCTCGGTGTGCCGGTCCGGTTCGACGACGCACTGGCACTGCGGCACCGTGCTGGGGCACAACGAGACGGTCAACTACTCGCAGGGCGCGGTGCACCAGATGACCCGCACCAACGTCTGCGCGGAACCCGGCGACTCCGGCGGCTCCTTCATCACCGGTGACCAAGCGCAGGGAGTCACCTCCGGCGGCTGGGGCAACTGCGGCTCCGGCGGTGAGACCTGGTTCCAGCCGGTGAACGAGATCCTGCAGAACTACGGCTTGTCCCTCGTCACCGCCTGACACGATCGTGAGCGGCGATCCGGGGCCGCCCCGGATCGCCGCTCACCACCATCCGGGGCTAGCGCCAAGGCCTCGGCGGTAGTTCCACGTCGAGTCCCATGATCCTCGCGGTCGGCTTGCGTCGAAGCCACCGGCCCGCGGTCGTCACATCGATCAAATCGACGGCGAAAGCCTTGCGCTGCGCGGGTGTCACCGCGTGCCAGCGCATCTTGAACGCGGGACGGACGGGGGCGATGAACGGCCTGACCGGACCATGGGCTCGCGCGAACACGGCCTCGAAATCCCGGTCCGGCACATAGTCCAGCTCCAGGTCGATCAGTGGTTCCGGTCCGCCGGCCCGATGGCGGCACCGGGCGAGGATCCGCGCGATCTCGTCCATCGCGAGCCGCACGGATCCGGGAACCTGATGCTGCCAGCACCCGAGATACGGTGCGTTGAGTGACCCGGCCGTAAGCTCGTCCGGCAGCACGATCACCGCCCGCACCGCGAGTCCGGTGAGCTCCACGTGCAACCGCGTCCACCTGTTGGTGGTGTCGAGAAAGAACCGCGGTGGCGGTATGCCGGTGCCGGCACTGAGCCGGATCCGCTCCTTCACCGCGACGAACGGATGGTCCGACGGTGCGGAATCCGTGGCGTGGCGGTCGGTGCCGCCGCCCGGCAGGGCGAACACCAATTCGAGCCGATCGCCGATGAGCTTCAACCCCGCCGGGAACAACGGACCGAGACCGCCCATGAGCGCCGAGCCGGCGACGAGCACGTGGTGACTGGACGCGACTCCGGTCATCGCCGGCTTCCTCCGTTCCTGTTCAGACCTGCAGTTCCGCCTCGATACGCTTGAGGTAGTGCCGAGCCAGCGCGAGATTCGCCTGATCCCGGTCCAGCACCAGGTACAGGAAAAGGGAGCTCCTGGCGTTCATGGAATCCAGCAGCCGGATCAGATGGTATTGGCGATGCAACGTGATGAGGATGTCCTCGATGCTGTCGTTGAGCGACAGCGCGGACATGACCCGCATCTTCGACCTGACGACATCGGTGTTGCCCGCGGCCGCGACCTCCAGGTTGAACCAATCACCGCCCCCGCTCGTGCCGAGCGACATCCCGCTCTCGTAATCGACCAGCGCGACGCCGAGCGCTCCGGCGATCGACATGGATTCCTTCAGCGCGTTTTCGATGTTCATCGAACTCACTTTCTTCGTCTGGCTGCTATGCGGCCAATATCGAGCTGATCCGGTCGATGACAGGGCGGCATTCGAAAAGAAGCCGGCCGACATTCAGCTGCCGGTCTCCCATGATCACCATGAGCGCCATCCGGTCGATGGCGTAGACGGCCATGTAGCCGTCGCTGCTGAACACCACGGTCTGCCGGAGTGTCCCCTTCCCGGTCACCTCGGCCGCCTGGCGCGCGATCCCGAGATTCGCGGCGGCCAGCGCGGAGACCTCCGCGGGGTCGATGTTCTTCGCCGCGTCGGCGACTATCGGTATTCCGTCGACCGCGGCTATCACCGTGTCGGTCACCCCGGTGACGTTGTCCCGCAGGTTTCGCAATTCGGCGATCAGTGCGTCGAAATCCACTACTCATACTCTCTTTTTCCGAAGGCCCATCACTGAATGACACGAGGCAATGATCACTCGACGAGGTTCTCGACCGCGATGGACCGTACCACCGAAGTCCGCCGTGACCTACGCGTCCAAGAAACTGGGTATCGGCATCACGCGATCGGCTCAAGCACTTTCCGTGTACGCAGCAGGTCGCCGGAACATTCGCACCGGCGACACCTGATACCGGCACGGTCTGCGACTACCCGACGACTTCGAAATGGGCGATCAGCGACAACGGGCGGACTTCAGTCGACGGAGCTGCGGCGTTCCAGGAAAACGGTGTCGCACCAGACGCCGTCACGCTCGACGATGCGTTCGCGGATGCCGACCGTGCGATAGCCGGCGCTGCGATGCAACGCGATCCCGGCACGGTCGTCGGTGAGGACCGAGGTCTGCAAAGTCCGGATCCCGGCGGCATCGGCCTCCGTGACCTGTTTGTGGATCAGGGCCTTGCCCACCCCGCGACCGCGGTGACCTTCGACGACGTGGACAGAGGTTTCGGCGACGCCTCGATGACCATCGCGACCCGAGACCGGGGTCGCCGCGCTCCAGCCGACGACTTCGCCATCGACCTCGGCGACCCAGCAGTGCCCCGGCAGCCAGTCCGCGTCGAGCCTTTCGCCGCCGACCGCCGGCCGGACGACGACGTCATCGGGCACGTTGTCCGGACAGCAGGGCCGTGGGGCGAGCAGGCCCATGACGGCGTCGGCCGCGTGCGGGAGCCCGCTGCAGCAGGCCTGGTTGATCGTGACGACCGTGGCGGTGCCCTCTTTTCGCAGGTGCAGGAAACCGACTTCGGCGAGTTTCCGGACGTGGTGCGAGCACGTGGATTGACTCGTTCCGAGGATTTCGGTCAGGGCGCCGACGGTGAGGCCGCCGGACGACGTCGCGACCGCGTGCAGCAGTTTCACCCGCATCGGCTCAGCCAGGCAGGCGAACCAGCCGGCGTACGTCGCGGCTTCGCTTTCGGGCAGGGCGCCAGTGGTCATGCACCCAGTATCGACCAACATCGATGGTTGCGTCAATCGATGCCTGTCGATACAGTCCTCCGCGTCGGTTCAATCGAACCAGATCGATGAAAGGTGCGGGGATGAACGAGTTGCCTGTGGTGGTCGTCGGAGCTGGGCCGGTCGGGTTGGCGGCGGCCGCCGAACTCGCCGGACGGGGCCTCGAGCCGTTGGTGCTGGAACGCGGCACGCACGCGGGTGCCGCGGTGGCGGAGTGGAATCATGTCCGGCTTTTCTCGCCTTGGTCCGAGCTCGTCGCTCCGGCGGCCGGGCGGCTTCTGGCGGCGATCGGCTGGTCCGGCCCTGCCGCCGACACGTACCCGACAGGTTCGGAATGGGCGGAGTCCTACCTGCGCCCGCTGGCGTCCGCACTCGGCGACCGGGTCCGGTTCGGCGCCGAGGTGGTCGGCGTGGCGCGCCGCGGCCGGGACCGTGTCGTGGACAGCGGCCGCGACGACGAGCCGTTCACCGTGCACGTCCGTACCGCCGACGGCACGGAGGAACGGATCGCGGCACAGGCGGTGATCGACGCCTCCGGAACATGGCCGACCCCGAATCCTCTTGGCGGGGAAGGACTTCCCGCCATCGGCGAACAAGCGGCGGTAGACCGGATCGGCTACCGCGTCCCGGATCTGGGCGACCCGGCGGTGCGGGCACGGTACGCGGGCAAGCACGTGGTGGTCGCGGGAAGCGGACACTCCGCGCTGACCGCGCTGGTCGCGTTGTCCGGTCTGGCGAAGGAGTCCGCGGACACGCGGATCAGCTGGGTGCTGCGCCGCGGTTCGGTCGGCAACACCTTCGGCGGCGGCGACGCGGACCAGCTCCCTGCTCGGGGTGCTCTCGGCCTGCGTGCGCGGGCGGCGGTGGAATCCGGGCTGATCACCGTCCTGACCGGATTCCGCACCGAGACGGTCGAACGCGACGGAGACGGGCGATTGAGCCTGATCTCCTCCGCCGGGCAGCGCCTCGACCGGGTCGACGAAGTGGTGACGCTGTCGGGATTCCGCCCCGATCTGGGCCTGCTCTCGGAAATCCGCCTGGACCTGGACCCGACCCTGCAGGCGCCGGTCGCGCTCGCGCCGCTGATCGATCCGAACGTGCATTCCTGCGGGACCGTGTACCCGCATGGCGCGAAGGAACTCGCTCACCCGGAGAAGGACTTCTTCCTGGCGGGCATGAAGAGCTACGGCCGTGCGCCGACGTTCCTGGCCATGACCGGGTACGAACAGGTGCGCAGCATCGCCGCGGAGCTCGCCGGGGACCACGAGGCGGCCGCTCGCGTCGAACTCCGGATGGCCGAAACGGGTGTGTGCGGTGGCGCCGGTCTGTTCGACGAGCCCGAAGACACGGCATCGGCCGGCTGCTGCGCGGAAGTCCTGCCCCTGGCGGCGGCACCTCAACGGGGAAGGACCTCATGACCGCGCACGACGCGATCATCGTGGGCGGCGGCCAGGCCGGCCTCGCCGCCGCCCACGCCCTGCGCACCCGCGGCTCGAAACCGGTGATCCTCGAGGCCGGCACCGAACCGGTCGGCTCATGGCCCCGCTACTACGACTCGCTGACCCTCTTCTCCCCCGCCCGCTACAGCAGCCTCCCCGGCCTGCCCTTCCCCGGCGATCCCGAGCACTACCCGCACCGCGACGAAGTCGTCGGTTATCTCCGCCGCTACGCCGACCGCCTCGGCACCGACATCCGCACCGGACACCGCGTCTCCGCCGTCACCCACGAGGGCGGCGTGTTCACCGTGCACACGGCCGGAGGAGCCGCCCTGTCCGCGCCCGTGGTCATCGCCGCATCCGGCGGCTTCTCGCGGCCCCGTCTTCCCGCTCTGCCGGGGCTGGACGGCTTCACCGGCCAAGTCCTGCACAGCAGCGACTACCGCGATCCCGCCCCGTTCGCCGGGCAGCGCGTCATCGTGGTCGGCGCGGGCAACTCCGCCGTCCAGATCGCCACCGAGCTCGCCGGCCACGCCAGGGTCACCCTCGCCACCCGGGCACCGATCAAGTTCGCGCCGCAGCGCCCCTTCGGGAAGGACGTGCACTTCTGGTCCGCCGCCGTCGGGTTCGACCGCCTGCCGATCGGCCATGTGCTGAAAGAACCACTCACCTCACCTGTCAACGACCCCGGCGGCTACAAAGCCGCGATTCTCGACGGAGAACCGGATCAGAGGCGCATGTTCACCACCATCGACGGCGACGGTGTGCGCTGGCCGGACGGAACCCGCGAAAACGTCGACACCATCCTGCTCGCCACCGGATTCCGGCCCGGACTGTCCTATCTGGACGGACTCGGCGCACTGGACTCCGATGGACGGCCGCTGCACGATCGCGGCCTGTCCACCACCCACCACGGGTTGGCCTTCGTCGGCCTGGAATGGCAGCGCAGCTTCGCCTCCGCCACCCTGCGCGGTGTCGGACGCGACGCGCGGTACGTGACCAAACGCCTTCTGGTCAGGCCTACGGGTCGCCGCCGGTCACCAGCATGGCTGTGAGGTCGGCGACCGCGGCCCGGGCGGTCATGCCGACGCCGATGAGCGTGGCCGAGGCGGGACCGGTCCAGTCGCCGTAGCCGAGCAGGTGCAGCCGTGGCTCGGCCAGCACGCGGGTGCCTTCGGTGGGGATACGACCGCGGGTGGTACGCAACCGCAACGACGCGAGATGGATTTCACGACGCCGGTCGAGGAGATCCTACGCGGGATGGACGATCTGGTCCGGCAGGGCAAGCTCCTGTACGTGGCGATCTCCAACGCGCCGGCCTGGGAGGTTTCGCGGATGCAGGCGATCGCCGACCTGCGCCGCTGGTCACCACTGGTCGCGCTGCAGATCGAGTACAACCTGATCGAGCGCACCGGGGAACGCGACCTGATCCCCATGGCACGCGAGATGGGGCTGGGCGTGGTCCCCTGGTCACCGCTGGCGGGCGGCCTGCTCACCGGGAAGTACAACAGGGACGACGTGACCGCGGTGCCGTCCGAAGACGGCACCCGCAAGAACCTCAACTTCGCCTAGGGCACGCTCACCGAACGCAATCTCGCGATCGTGGACGTGGTGAAGGAGGTCGCCGCGGAGCTCGGCCGCAGCCCCGCCCAGATCGGGCTGGCCTGGACCCTGCTGAACCCGGGCGTGACGGCACCGATCATCGGCGCCCGCACACCCGCCCAGCTGGAGGACAACCTCGGCGCGCTGGAGGTCGAATTCACCGGCTCGCAACTGGCCCGCCTCGACGAGGCCAGCGCGATCGATCTCGGATTCCCGCACGAGATGCTGTCCCGCGACACGACCCTCGCGCTGACCCGTGGCGACATGACGATCGAACCGCGCCGCTGACCCTCACCGTGGTCGTGAGTGACAAGTGACGTTCTAACGACACTTTCCACTCACGACCCCCTGTACCGATGCCCTGCCAGCCGGAAAGGTCCGAACCCAGACCGCGGGTTCGAGCCGATTGGCGCCGGCCTTTCGGACGCGAACCCGGAGCGACGCCTTCAGTTGCGGATGATCCTCCGTTCCGTGGCGACGGCCACCGCACCGGCACGGCTGTCGACGCCGAGTTTGTCGTAGATGTGGACCAGGTGTGTCTTCACCGTGGCTTCGGAGATGAACAGCCGCGCGGCGATCTGCCGGTTGATCAACCCTTCCGCCACCAACTGCACGATCTCGGTCTCACGGGGGCTCAACGCGGGCGCCGGTGCCCGCATGTGCCCGAAGAGCCGGGCCGCGACCTGAGGTGCCAGCACGGTCTCACCGCGCGCGGCCGCGTGGATGCCCTTGAAGAGGTCCTCGGGCGGCCCCGCCTTGAGCAGGTAGCCAGTGGCGCCGGCGGCCACCGCCCTGGTGATGTCCAGCTCGGCGTCGTAGGTGGTGAGCACCAGTACCTTCGGCGGCTCCGGCAGCGCGGTCAGGCGTTCGGTGGCGTTCACGCCGTCCGGGCCGTCGCCGAGCTGCAGGTCCATCAGCACGACGTCCGGCTTCTCCGCGCTGGCGAACAGCACGGCCTCATCGGCCCCCGCGCATTCGCCGATCACCTCGAAGCCGGGCTCGCCGGCCAGCAGCGCGGCTATTCCCGCCCGCACCACCGGATGATCGTCGACGATCAGTACCCGGACGGTCATCGAACCTCCCTGGTGGGCACGGCGACGGCGAGCGCGGTGCCCTCTCCCGGCGCGCTCTCGACGACCATCTCACCACCGAGTTCGGCGAGCCGCTCGCTGATCATCCGCAGCCCGTTCCCCCGGTCGCCGGTCGCGCGAGTCGAAGCCGGATCGAAGCCGACACCGTCGTCACGGATGTCGAGGACGACCTTGTCCACCAAGTAAGTCAGCGTGACGGCGGCCTTCGTCGCCCTGGCGTGCTCGCTGACGTTCGCCAGCGCGCCCTGCGCGACCCGGAGCAGACCTGCCTCCACCTCGGGCGACAGCGGATAGGGGTCTCCGCTGGTCTCGAAACGCACAGCGTGCATGGCGGCGAACATGACCTGCTCGGCGAGATCCTTCAACGTCTCGACGAGATCCCCGGCGTCGAGCCGCGGTGACCCGAGGCCTTTGACGAACCGGCGCGCCTCGGCGAGGTTGTCCCCCGCCGCCTCGACGGCGCGGGACACATGGCCTTTCGCCAGTTCCGGGTCCGTGTCCCACGACCGCTGTGCCGCCTGCAGCAGCATCCGCGTACTCGAGATCCCCTGGGCGAGGGCGTCATGGATCTCTCGCGCCAGCCGCTCCCGTTCCTGCATCATCCCGGCCAGTCGCTGGCTCTGCGCGAGATCGACCCTGGCACCCAGGAGTGCCTTGACGGCTTCCCCCAGCTTCCTCCGGTCCCCGTCGAGTTGCAGGAAGGTCATCGTGGCCATCAGCGCGACCGCGATGGGCGCGAGCACGAGGCTCGGATCGAACCCGCTCGCGATCCTCAGCTGGGCCAGGATGGTCGCGGCGGTCAGCAGGACCACCACCGCGATCATCATCCGCGGGCGCAGCATCTGCAGGCAGACGAAGAACAACGGTACGGCGCACCAGGCGAAACTCGGCGCGGCCACCACCAGTGCGAGCCAGACCGCGATCACCGCCGTCAACCACACCGGCCGCCACCGGTCGAGCATTTCCCAGCTCAGCACACCCGCCACGTAGACCAGCGCGAGCGCGCCGGTGAGCACGAGGATCAACGGTGTGGCGCCGCTCAACCCGTGCCCCGCGACGAACCTGGCCACCGACGCGGCGAGCAGCAGGAAGAACCCGGCATGCATCGCGGCGGTCAGCCGGGTGGCCGCGCCGAGGTGCGATTTCATCCGGTCCTCCCTTCGTCGCCGATGATCGTAAGCAGGGAGGCGGGGTGCCCCGCATCAATCGTTCGGTTGATGCCCCTACCGATCACTCGACGTCCGATCGATGTCCACTCTCCCGATTCGCCGGGCCCCGCCGGCAGGGAAAGTCGTAGGGGAAAGCAACACCCCCTCACCGCAAAGGAAATCCGATGAACGCCAAGCTCCCCCGCACTCGTCTCATCCTCGGCATGACGGCCGGTCTCGCGACCGTCGCGCTGGCCACCGGGGTGGGCGCGGCGCAGGCACAGGACCACAAGCCGCAGCCGCCCGCCCAGCAGTCCGTCGTGCAGACGAGCGTGCTCAGCGTCGACGCCGCCACCCGCGCCGCGCAGGCCACGCTGGACGCAGCCGAGAAGGAGGGCCAGCGGATCACCGTGGCCGTGGTTGACCGCTCGGGTGACGTGCGTGTGCTGCTCAAGGGCGACGGCGCCGGGCCGCAGACGGAAGAGTCCGCCAAGCGCAAGGCCTTCACCGCGGTCTCCTTCGGACAGCCCACGTCCGCGCTGGCCAAGAACGCCCAGGGCGACGGCCCGACCATCCGCGACATCCCCGGCACGCTCTTCCTCGGCGGCGGTGTGCCGGTCGCCGCGAACGGCGGCCCGATCGCCGGGATCGGTGTCGGCGGCGCGCCCAGCGGCGACCTGGACGAGCGCTTCGCCACGGCCGGGCTGCGCGCCATCGGGGACCTTCGCTGATGATCGGTGAGCGGGCGATCGTGGCGTTGCTCGCCGCCCTCGTGCTCGGTGCCTGCTCCCCGCAGGCACCGAGCGCACCACCCCGGACGGCGCCGAGCACCGCCCCGCCGCCCGCCTCGTCCCAGCCGCCCCGCCAAGGAGTCCCCGTGAGCCAACTCTTCGAAGCCGACGTGAACCGCGTCCGGCAGGCCGTCGACGCGGGCGCCGACCTGGAGACCCGTGACGATCACGGCCGGACCCCGTTGCTCGTCGCCGTCACCGAGAACCGCGTCGACGTCGCCGAAGTCCTCGTCAAAGCGGGCGCCGACCCGAACGCGCTCGACGGGCGGCACGACACGCCGTGGCTCGTCACCGGAGTCACCGGCAACGTCCCGATGGCGAAGCTGCTGCTCGAGGCCAAGCCGGACCTGACCATCACCAACCGGTACGGCGGTGTCTCGCTGATCCCCGCCTCCGAACGCGGGCACGCCGAGTACGTGCGGTTGGTGGCCGGCAGCGGGATCAACGTCGACCACGTGAACGACCTCGGCTGGACCGCTTTGCTGGAAGCGGTCATCCTCGGCGACGGCGAGCCGCGTCACCAGGAAGTGGTCCGGGCGCTCGTCGCCGCCGGGGCCGACGTGAACCTCGCAGACAAGCAGGGCGTCACTCCCCTCGCGCACGCTCGGGCCAAAGGCCAGACGGCCGTCGCCCGGATCCTCACGGAAGCGGGCGCACGCTGACCGCCACTCACGAAGTCCGTGAAGGCAAAGGGCTATCGGGCCAAGTGGTCGTGCCGATGTTGAATGTCCCTATTTCCACACACCCATAACGCCCGGTCACCGCGGACCGCCCACCGCCGCCGGAGGTGGCCTCACATCCGGCGGCCGTGTCTCGTCGTACCCGGGACAGCGCACGAGACCCAGGGGGCGAATTCCCATGAACGAACGCACGCACGGCCCGCTCGACCCGGCGTTGAAGGCGATCGTGAGTGAACGGCGTCAGCTGATCGGGCTCGCGTATCGCCTGGTCGGCTCGCTTTCCGAGGCCGAGGACGTGGTGCAGGAGACCTATAGCCGCTGGTACGCCTTGTCCCCGGCACAGCGGGAAGCGATCGACTCCCCCGGCGCCTGGCTGACAACCGTCGCCGGTCGCATCTGCCTGGACCTCCTCGGCTCGGCCCGCGCACGGCGGGAACGCTACGTCGGCGAGTGGCTCCCCGAACCCTTGCCGGGGCATGTCGAATGGACGACCCTGCGTCCGCCCACCGACGATCCGGCTGACCGGATCACCCTCGACGAGTCGATCAACATGGCCTTTCTCGTCGTGCTCGAGTCGCTGACACCGGCCGAGCGGGTCGCGTTCGTCCTGCACGACGTCTTCCGCTACCCGTTCGCCGAGGTCGCGGAGATCGTCGGCCGCACCCCGGCGGCCTGCCGTCAACTGGCCACCTCCGCCCGCCGCCGCATCCGCGCGACGCGGCTCATGCCCGCCCCGATCGCCCGGCAGGCGGACCTCGTCAAGGAGTTCAAGAAGGCGTGGGAAGCCAAGGACATCGAAGCCCTCATCGGTCTCCTCGATCCGGACGTCAAGGCGGCCAGTGACGGCGGAGGTGTCGTCAGGGCCGCGCTGCATCCGTTCGAAGGGCGCGAGGAGGTGGCGTCCTATCTCATTTCGGTGGCGCATCTGACGTCCGGTCTCGACCTGGTGGAGCGGGAGGTCAACGGCCGGCCCGGCCTCGTGCTTCAGCAGGCCGGGCGGACCGTCGCCGTCTTCGCGTTCCACGTCGCCGACGACCGCATCCAGCGCATCTGGGGGATGCGGAACCCGGAGAAACTCCGGCCGTGGGCCGACGCCTGACCGCTACGCCGCTAGGGCGCCGAGTTGCCGCAGCTGGGTGAGGACGTCGACGACACCCCAGATCTCGGCGACGCGCCCTCCGGCGAAGCGGAGGATGAAGATCTCGCTGTAGGAAACCGGCTTCCCGGTGGCGGGCATCCCCCTGAACTCGCCCCGGTGGGTACCGGTGACGGTGTTCCGGCAGACGATCTTGTCGCCGTCGGCGAGCACGTCCTCGGCCGTGACCCGCAGATCGGGGAACGCGCGCAGCAGCACCGTCCACACCTGTTTCAGTGCCTGCGCCCCTGTTGTCTCCAACGGCACCGGCGCGTGGAACACCACGTCCGGCGCGACGACCTCGTCGATCGTCTTCTCGATGACGTCGTAGCTGCCGCTGTTCGTCGCGTCGTGAAAGCGGCCGAACACCGCCCGGTTGCGTGCTGTCTCAGTGGCGGTCATGCGAACTGGCCGACCCGGTAGTCGCCGCCGGGGTTCTGGACGATGGCGTTCACCCGGTTGAAGGCGTTGATCAGCGAGATCACCCCGACCAGCGCGGCGAGCTGGTCCTCGTCGAAGTGCTTGGCGGCGTTCGCCCACGCCTCATCGGTGACGCCGCCCCCGTCGGCCATCCGGCAGGCCTGTTCGGTCACCTCCAGCGCGGCACGCTCGGCCTCGGTGAAGACGTTCGCCTCCCGCCACACGGCGACCAGGTTGATCCGCACATCCGTTTCGCCCGCGGCGGCGGCTTCCTTGGTGTGGATGTCCAGGCACACCGCGCATCCGTTGATCTGGCTCGCGCGCATCCGGACCAGTTCCTGGATCGTGAGCGACAGCGGTGAATCGGCGAGTCCCCTCCCCGCCGAGATGATGGTCCTCATGAACTTTCCGCCGACCTTGTTGCCGAAGTAGTCGAGCCTGGCGTTCATCGCGATCTCCTTTGCCTTGGTGGTGTTCTGCCCAACCGACGACACGGCACCACGAAATGTGAGCCCAGCCCCGAAAACGCCGTGTGGAGGGCGGACCTCGAACGGTCTCGCCCTCCACGCGGTGGTACAGCCGGTCATCGCACGACCGCCGGGTCACCTCCGGCGACTTCGCTCGGCGCGCTCCGGGGGAAGCGCAGGGTGGCCATGGCCAGGAAGCCACCGGCGACCGCGATACCCGAGGCCCCGAGGAACGCCGCCGAGTCTGCTCAGAAGAACTGGAGTTCGACCTGCGGCCCCAGCGAGTCCAGCCCGGCGCACCGATGATCGCGATCCAGCAGGACACGGATACGCCGATCGGCCAAGGGACTCAGATCCAGCTTCGGCAGGGCACCACGCAGGTCGATCCTCTCCAGTTTCGACAGACCGTCCAGCTCGGAGAGGTCGAGCTCCGCACGGCAGTCCTTGAGACCGAGCCGTCGCAATTCGGCGAGGCCGCCGACCACCGACAGGTCGGCATCCGGTTCGACACCGGAAAGCTCCAGCCTCGTCAAACCACCGAGCGCGATGCCGATGAAGGACAAGTCGCCCAGCCCCGAAGCCGGCGCCAGCGCGAGCTCCCGCAGGGACCGGAAATCGGTGAGCGTCTCCAGCTCCACGAAGGACCGGTCACAAGTGAGATTCAGGTACCGCAAGTGGTTCCGGTGCTCCCACAACGGTGTGACGGCACAGTCACCGGCAACATGCGCCAGCAGTCCACGCAGGGCCCGGACCCGGCGAAAAGGCCGCAGATCCTCGACCTTCTCCGGGTAGATCTTGATCTCGACACTTTCCAGCTTGCGCAGCTTGTAGAGATGTTCGACCCACTCCATGCTCCGGATTTCCATACCGTGGTCGAACAGCGGAGCATCCCTCAGTACGCGATCACAATAATCACCGAGGTCGAAGTAGCGGGCACAGGCGACGATCTCCTCCTGGACCTCCCAGCGCGGATCCCGCGCATACTCGCCGAGCACCCTCAGCACATCGATGTCGTTCGACAGTGCGACCGTGCGCACCAAGAACACCGCTTGCGAGTTCGAAAGGTCACTGAGATCGGAGGGCAGGACGCGGAACAGCGGCCGTCCCACGGTGGCCAGCGCGCTCACTTCGTCCGAGCTCGTCGGAGGCAGCAGCTCATGCAAGCAGGCCTCCACACGTTCGATGGTGTCGGCGGATAGCTCCACGGCGCTTTCCAGGCACGACGCGGCGAGAAGCATGAGCCGGTGCCGGGACTGCCCCTCCTCCTCGCGATAGAAATCGTAGGCCCTGTTGACGATCCCGTTCAGCAGCCGATCGCGCTGGACCGCGGTCGCATGGGAGCAGGCCATGAGAACCGTCTCACGCCACAGATCCGAGCTCGCGTTGTTGATCAGCAGATCGATGCTGTCGCGTTCGACGACCTCCTTGGCCGCGAGGAACTCCTGGAAGGTCCGGTGCACGAAATCGATCCGGCCGATGACCGGCTGCCGGATCAAGCCGCTGCGCTCCAGGAGATGCCGAAGGACTTCTTCGGGAGCTTGGGTGACACCGGGCATCGTGCCGATCTTGAGCCGCAGCTGGTGAATCGCCTCTTCGCGGGACATCTCCGCGCGCCCGTTCTCGTTCAGCCACCAGGCCAAAGCCCTGAGCATGGCCCGTTTCTCGACCGCGCTCAGCTGGGTGTCTCCGTCGACGCGCACCTTCTTGTCAGCGTCACGGCGCTCGAGCAGCATGTCGAGAGCCGCCTCGTAGAGCGTCATCCGATCACGCGGCAGATTGGCCCGGCGGTCCAGGTTCAGCGCGCAGATCATCGCGCACAGGAGCGGGTTCCGAGCCAGCGCGCGGAGGTGCGGCCTCGAATCCAGGTGCAGCAGAAGACTTCGCTGATGGACGGGGACGTCGTCCCTCGGGCACGGCAGCGCGATGTCCCGGCCGGCCGTCGAATCCAGCAGCGCGTTGTGCCAGCGTTCGATGAAGATGCGGACATCCTGCGGATTCATCGGCTCCAGCGTCACCGGCTGGAATTTGTCGGCCACGAGCCACCGCTCGGTTCGCTCCGAAGGCCGCGACGTGACGACGATCAGGCATTCCGGGAAGCGGGCGCAAAGCACCCGGAGCCATTCCCGCACCTTCGCCCGCTCCTGCTCCGGGAGTTCGTCCACGCCGTCTATCAGGAACAGCGCTCGCCCGCTCTCGGCGACACGGTCCACCCAGCCCTGCGGCACCGGCCCCCACTGCGGCGCGTTGGCGTGCAGCAGGAACTCGTCCCCGTTCGGCAGGCGGTTCTCCGAGAAGTCCCGGAGCCGCAGGAGGAAGGGGACCTTCCCGTTCCACTCCGAGAGCCTGCCCACGAACCTGCGCCGCACGGCCGTGATGGCGATCCATTGGAGAAGCGTGCTCTTGCCCGCGCCGGCGTCGCCCTGCAGAAGCACGAGGCGTTTACCGCCGAGGGCATCGCCCACCCGGACGACGTCCTGCTCCCGCTCCCCGGTACCGAATCCCACCGGAGCTTCCGTCTTGTCCCTCGCCGAGGGGAATTCGTGCCCCTTCGAAACCGTGGACGCGGTGAGGCTGAGATAGGCGACCGTCAAGGTCATGGTCGGCTCGTAGTAGTTCGTCGTGATGCCGAGAATCTCCAGCCGGTCGTACAGATTGCTGACCAGCTCGAAGTAGGCGTCCCGGAACTCCTCGTCCTGGTCTTCCTCGCTCGACGCGCTCAGCTCGGTCACCGGAAGCCGGTCGAGTATCTCACCGAGCTGGCCTGCGATACCGCTCAGCCTGGACAGCATCTCGACAGACGCTCTCGCGTCGAACTCGGGCAGGTCCCGGATCAGATGGGCCAGGTAATAGCAGACCTGATCCAGAAGGAGATCGAAAAGCTTGCCCGCGGGCTCCGACAGATCGCCGTTGCGCACCGTCTGCGGCGCGTGCTCCCTGATCTCGCGCGCCAGGCCGAGGGGGTTCAGATCCACCCGGAAGATCACCGCGTCGGTCAGTTCGGCCCGCTCGAGCGCATCGGCGACCGCCAAGGTCGCGGCCTCGCGTTCGTTCTCCGGCAACCCGGGGAACTCGTTCTCGCACAGGGGTTGCAGGCGATCCGCGACCTGCTCTTCGATTTCCTCCATCTTCCGCCGGAATTCACGCTGATGCCGTAGGACCGGGTACCGATACGCGACCAGTTCGGCGAGCTCCATCTCTCGACGGTCCGCGCTGGTCCGGCTCGTCAGCCACGCGCGCACCGCTCGGCTCGCCAGCGCACCGCCGACTTTCAGCAAGGCAGCCTCTAACCCGGCGATGTCGGCACACTCCCTCGTCGCAGCCCGAAAAGATGGCTGTACGGTACACCCGGCCGGTATCGGAGTCGCCCGAACGACGACCGCCGTTACGTGACCCGCTCGGCGACGCGCTCGACCTTGCCGACCAGGAAGACATAGGACAGGATCCCCGCGATCGTTATGACGGTCATGTAAGCGAAACCGGGGGCGAAGCTGTCGTCGGTGACGATCAGGCCGATGACGATCGGGGTGGCGATCGACGACAGGTTCCCGATGAAGTTGAACATCCCGCCGGTCAGCCCGAGCAGCCGTCGCGGGGCCAGCGCGGAGACCAGTGACCAGGTGATCGACGCGAGCCCGTTGCCGAAGAAGGCGATCGACAGGATGACGATGACCAGCGTGGTCGAGTCGGTGAAGCCCGCCGTGACCATCACGGTGCTCAGCAGCAGACCGGCGATGATCGGGCCTTTCCTCGCCACCCCGAGCGAAGCACCACGGCGCACCAGGAAGTCCGACAGGACACCGGAAGCCAGCACACCGACCAGCGCCGCGATGAACGGCAGCGATGCCAGGAAGCCGGACTTGATGTAGTCCATTTCCCGGTATTCGACCAGATACGTGGGGAACCAGGTGAGGAAGAACCAGAGCGTCGAGGTCAGGCAGAACTGTCCGAGGTAGATTCCCCACAGCTTCCGGCTGCCGAGCACGGTCGCCAGATCCGCTCGCGTGACGCGTGTCCGCTCGGGGCGCTCACGCGGCAGGTCCACCAGGCCGCCGCCGGAGCGGATGTGCTCGACCTCGGCCTCATTGGCCCGCGAGTCGCGCGGCTCCCGGTACTTCGCGTACCAGAGCACCGCCCAGAGGATGCCGACCAGACCCGTGGCGATGAACACCCAGTGCCACGAAAGCACGGTCTGCAGCCAGGACAGCACGGGCGTCAGCAGCGCGAGGCCGATGAACTGGCCCGAGGTGTAGAAACCGATGGCCGTGGCGCGTTCGCGTTCCGGGAACCAGACGGTCGCGATCTTGCTGTTGATCGGATAGGCGGGCGCCTCGAAGACCCCGACCATCAGCCGCAACGCGATCAGCGCCACGAATCCGCCGATCACCCCCATGAAGAACGTCGCGAGCGACCACAGGATCAAACAGGCCGGATAGAGCAGCCGCGGCGGGATCTTGTCGACCAGCCAGCCGCCGGGCAGCTGCAACGCGGCGTAGGTCCAGCCGAAGGCCGACAGGAGCAGGCCTTGTTCCGCTTTGGACAGCTCGAGTTCGCCGGCGATCGCGGGCATCGCGATCGACAGGTTCGAGCGGTCCAGGTAGTTGATGACGACGGTGATGAACAACATCACCGCGATGAGCACCCGGAACCGGGTCGGGCGCACGGTGGCTTGGACGGAAGTCGTCATCGCGCTCACCATTCCGCGAACGAGCCGTCGGTGTGCCGCCACACCGGATTCCGCCAGCGATGTCCCTCGGCCGCGCGTTCGGCGACGTACTCCTCGTCGATCTCGATGCCCAGCCCCGGCCCGCGGGGGATGGCGACCTGTCCGTCGTCGTAGGCGAACACCGACGGATCGGCCAGGTAGTCGAGGAGATCGTTGCTCGTGTTGTAGTGGATGCCGAGGCTCTGTTCCTGGATCGTGGCGTTGTAGCAGCCCGCGTCGATCTGCAGGCAGGCCGCCAGCGCGATCGGGCCGAGCGGGCAGTGCAGGGCCAGTCCGACGTCGTAAGCCTCGGCCATGTGCGCGATCTTGCGCGCTTCGGTGATGCCGCCGCAATGGGACGGATCCGGCTGGATGATGTCGACGGCGCCCGAGGCCAGGACCGCCTTGAAGTCCCACCTCGAATACAGCCGTTCGCCGAGCGCGATGGGGATCGGCGAGGTGCGGAGGACGTCGGCGAAGCCGTCGACATGCTCGGACAGCACCGGTTCCTCGACGAACATCAGCCGGTACGGCT
The DNA here is from genome assembly GCF_056435685.1 of Amycolatopsis sp. NPDC043885. Taxonomy (NCBI): domain Bacteria; kingdom Bacillati; phylum Actinomycetota; class Actinomycetes; order Pseudonocardiales; family Pseudonocardiaceae; genus Amycolatopsis; species Amycolatopsis sp. NPDC043885. The sequence continues at coordinate 233,272 of NZ_JBWKEA010000013.1, read as the reverse complement.
CCAGTTCACGGAGCAGGACCTTGGCCATAGGTTTGTGCACGCGGCCGTGGAAGTCCACCCCGATGCCGATGTCCGGGCCCACCGCCTGGCGCACCGCGTCCACGTTGGCCACACAGCGGTCGACCTTGTCCCATGTGTCCAGATAGGACAGTTCCTCGGTGCCGTTCATCTTCACCGCGCTGAATCCGCGATCCACCACCTCACGCGCGGCGCGGGCGGTCTCGGCGGGCCGGTCGCCGCCGATCCACGAGTACACCTTGATCTTCTCGCGCACCGGGCCGCCGAGCAGTTCGTGGACCGGGACGCCGAGTGCTTTGCCCTTGATGTCCCACAGGGCCTGGTCGATCCCGGCCAGCGCGCTCATGTGGATGCCACCGCCGCGATAGAACCCGCCGCGGTAGAGGACCGTCCACAGATCCTCGATCCGCGAGGGATCCTTGCCGATCAGGTAATCGGAAAGCTCTTCCACGGTGGCGGCCACCGAAGCGGCCCGGCCCTCCAGGACCGGTTCACCCCAGCCGGTGACGCCCTCGTCGGTCTCGATCTTCAGGAACGACCAGCGCGGCGGCACCTGGTATGTCGTCATTGACACGATCTTCATGGGTTTCTTCCTTAGTCCTGGTGCCAGATCTCAGAGAATTCGCGGGCACGGACGCCGACCGCGTCCGCGCCGTCGCCCGGCCGGTAGAGGCAGGAACCCAGCCCCGCCCCGGCCGCCCCGGCGGCGGCCCAGGCCGCCAGGTTCGTTTCGTCGACGCCGCCGACAGGCAGCAGCCCGACCTCGCGCGGCAGCACGGCGCGCCACGCCTTCATGCCCCCGATCCCGACCGCGCCGGCGGGGAACAACTTGAGATTCCGCGCTCCCGCCGCCACCGCGGCGAAGGCCTCGGTGGGCGTGGCCACACCGGGATACGGCGTCATCCCCTCGGCCACGGCGGCGGAGATCACCGCGGGGTCGGTGTTGGGCGCCACGATCATCCGCGCCCCGGCCGCCCGCGCCCGGCCGACGTCTTCGATGGTGAGCACGGTGCCCGCGCCGATCTCGCACCATTCGCCGAACGCGTCCGCGAGCAGGCGGACGCTCTCGAACGGCTCCGGCGAGTTCAGCGGTACCTCGATGGCGGGGAATCCCGCGTCGACGAGCGCCCGGCCGATGCCGACGACCTCGGCCGGGGTCACTCCGCGCAGGATCGCGATCAAACCGGTCACGGCTTCAGTGTCCTTTCGAGACGGTCTTCGAGCAGCCCGGCGGCCGTCGCGATACGCCACAGCCCCCGCGCGGTGATCTCCTCGGAAAGCACGGTGGCCTCCACCCCCCTTTCGGCGAGGGCGGCGGCATAACGACGGCAGAGTTCGACGGCTCCGCAGAGCACGACGGGGTCGTCCGAGTCCCGCAGCAGATGCGAGACCTCGTCGGCGATCAGGACGCCGGAGAGGTAGTCGGGCAGCGACTCCGGTCCCAGTACGCCGTCGAGCACGAGCGGGCGGGCGCCGAACGCCTCGGTGGCGAGCCCTCGCGATCGCCGTCCCGCGGCCAGGCCCCGCGAGAAGGCCGCGTCGTCGGCGACCGGATCGGCGGCCGTGCGGGCGAGGATGCCGTGTGCGATCAGCAATCCGTACAGTTCGCCGGTCATCGCGGTGGTGAAGCCGGTGACGATCCCGTTCTCGACGCGGACCCATTTGCTGTGCGTCCCGGGGAGCACCACGGTGAGCGGTCCGTCAGGGTGCCCGAGCGTCTCGAGCGCGCCGACGAGTTGCGTTTCCTCGCCGCGGATCACGTCACCCGGATCGTCGCCGGATGGGATCCGCAGTCCCGGCACGAGGTGGAGCACGCCGTCGCGGTGGGAAACCGGGACGAGCGAAGGGAAGTCGAGCGCCGCTGGGACGGTGCGATAGCCGGAGTCGGTCCAGCCCTGCGCGCTGCCCACCATCCCGGACGCGAGCGCGGGAAGCCCGGGATACGCGGTCAGCCAGTCGCCGCAGGCCTGCCGGAAGGCCGACTCGTAGGCGGCCGCCCTGGCTCGCGGGTCCCGGAGGTCCACGTCCTCGGTAGTGGTGAGCAGTCCGCGCCCGGCGTCGCGGGCGGCCAGGATCTCGCCGTCCCCGCCGAGCAGCCAGGCGCGCTGACCGGAGGTCCCCCAGTCGAGCGCGATCAAGGCGGGTTCAGTGTCCGTCACGAGCGACATCGTGCGGTCGTATTCCCGATAATGCGATCGCCGTCCCTATATGTAGGATCCAGGGATGTCCGACACGGCACCGCCCGGCACCCAGACCCTCGCCCGCGGCCTCGCGGTGATCCGCGCGGTCGCGAACGGCGCGACCGACCTCCGCACGCTGGTCGACCACACCGGCCTGGGCCGCAGCACCGCGCACCGGCTGGTCCAGCTGCTGGTCAGCGAGGGTTACCTGCGCAGCGGGCGGGACGGCTACACGCTCGGGCCCACCCTGATCGAACTGGGTTTCCAGGCCCTGCACGGGAGTCCGCTGCCGGTGGTCGCCCGGCCGGTGCTGGAGGAGCTGGCCGAGCAGTTGCGGGACACCGTTCACCTGGCCGTCCGCGACGGGGATTCCGTGCTGTACCTGGACAAGCTGCCGGGTTCACGAGGCGCGGAGATGCGCTCCCGCATCGGGCACCGGATGCCGTTGACCCGCACCGGTGTCGGCATGGCGCTACTGCTGGACTCCGCGCCCGAGTGGCGGGAGCTGTACCTGGCCGAGTCCCCGGCGGAACCAGGCCGGGTGCACCCGGAGGACGTCGACGCGTTCCTGGCGCGAATGCGCGAGTACGCGGAGTCCGGGGTGGCGATGGACCTGGAGGACAACGAACCGGGTATCCGCTGTGTCGCGGCGCCGATCCGGGACGCCACCGGCGCGATCGCCGGCGCCATCAGCGTTTCGGCGACCCGGCCGTACATGCCCGCCGCCCGGATGCGCGGTCTGAACCGCGTCGTCGGCCGTGCGGCACGCCAGGTCTCCGCCGGGCTGGGCCACCGCGAACCGTAGGGACGGTTCGTCAGACTCCCAGCGCGCCCACGAGCAACGCGCTCACCGCGTCACGGTTGGCGGGGACGTCCTCCCAGCGCAGCCTCCGGCCCGCTTCGACCACCACCCCGAAACCCGCGTGCACGAGAACCCTCGCCTGACGCTGGTCGAGTTCCGGCCGCGCCGACCGCAATTCCCGTTCCCAGACGGCGATGTGCTCGCGCTGCGCGCTGACCAAAGGCCGCCGCAGAGCCGCGGGAAGGCCCGCCAGTTCGGCGTTGGCGACGCTCGTGAGCGCGGTGTGCTCGAAGCTGTACGCCACATACGTCCGCGCCAGTGCGAGCAGGGTGTGGCCCGGGTCGTCGACGCCGCGCAGGTTCTGTTCCACGGCCTGGGCCAGAATCCCCGCGGCCCGCAGGCACGCGGCGGCGAGAATGTCGGCCTTGCCGGGGAAATACCGGTAGAGCGCGGACGGCACCAGCCCCACGGCTTCGGCGATCCGGCCGTTCGTGACGTTGGCGAACCCGTCCTGTTCGAACAACGGGATGGCGGCCGCGATGATCTCCGAACGCCTGGTGCGCGACGCCGGGCTGGACGGCAGCTCGACGGCGTGCGTGCCCGCGCCGCCTGTCGCCGGGTCGGTCGCGGCCACCCGCAGCGCCGACTCCACCAGCACCTCTTCGACCCGGCGTTGGGCGATCGACGTGCGGTGCATCGTGATGGACCCGATCACGCCGAGCGCGGCCACGGCCCGCAGGCCCGCGTCGGGGAGCGGGTACTCCCGCCGCACCGCTTCGGTCACCCGGTCCACGATCTGCCCGAACTTCACCGCAAGTGAGTGCCGGTCTTCGCGGTCGAGATATCGGGATTCCCAGCGGTACAGGCCGCTCGACGCGCGATGGGTGACCGTGCCCCGCGTGACGGCGGCGAGCACGTCCGCCAGCGGCGCGCCGGGCGCGACCTCGTCGAGGGTGGCGGCGAGCCGGTCGGCCATGACGTTCGCGCACGCGGCGAACAACGCGTACTTGTTCGGGAAGTGCCGGTACAGGGCCGCTGCGGTGATGCCCACGTCGGCGGCGATCTCCTCCATCGACGCCGCGTGGTAGCCGTGTTCGCTGAAGATCCGCCCGGCCGCGTCGACGATCGTCTGCTTGCGGTTGCGGGGCCGGACGGCCGCGGTCGAGTCGGCGCTCATCGCGGGTTCCGAGCGGCTGCGGACGGGAACGGGGCCATGCGGGGAAGTCAACCACGAACCGGATCACCGCCACGGGATCTGTCCGGCGACAACGGCGTCCCGATGTGATTCCCGATTAACTTATGGGTTCTCAACCGGCGGCTTGGCATGCATACTGGCTTCGCGACCAGTCCCGCTCCGACACCTGAGGATGGCCATGTCGACCGCTTCGGCTCCCGCCTCGTCCTTCCGGCATCACTGGATGGCGCACGCGGCGACGCACGCGATGATGCGACCGGACAAGCCCGCCCTGCGGTACCTCGGGGAGACGACCACCTGGGCGGGGCTCTCCCGGCGGTCGTTGCAGTTGGCCGCCGGTCTCGCCGCACGAGGTGTCGCCGAAGGCCATCGGGTGGCCACGCTGACCCTGAATCACCCGTGGTTCGTGGAAACCGTATTCGCGGCGAACAGCCTGGGCGCCATGGCCGTCCCGCTCAGCTTCCGGCTCGCACCGGCGGAACTCGACTACATCCTGGCCGACTGCGCACCCTCCGCCATCGTCGTCGACGAGCGGCTTCTGCCCCTGCTCGACGCCGCGCCGAACGCGGCGTCGATCGGGACGGTGCTCGTCCTCGGCGAGTCGTACGAGGAATTCCTGACCGCGCACGAACCGCTGGAACCGCCGGACGTCAGCGAGGAGTCGACGGCACTGATCATGTACACCTCGGGCACCACCGGCAGGCCGAAAGGGGTGATGCTCTCCCATCGCAATCTGCAGATGCAGGCGATCACCTGCATCCGGGCGATGAAGATCTTCGACGACACCGACGTCGCCTTCCTGACCGCGCCCTTCTTCCACATCGCGGGCCTGGGGTCGATCGTGGCGAACTTCCTGGTCGGCGGCGTGGTCGTGATCCACCCGCTGGGCGCCTTCGATCCGCGCGCGGTGCTCGACGCCTACGAGCGCGAAGGCGCAACCGTGGTGTTCAACGTTCCCCAGCAATGGGATCTGATCTGCGCCCAGCCGGATATCGCCGAGCGTGACCTGAAACTACGAATCATCAGCTGGGGTGCGGCTCCCGCGACCAGGGCGACACTCCTCGCCATGGCCGAAAGGTTCCCCGGCGCCCTCAACGTGGCCGTGTTCGGCCAGACCGAGACATCCCCGATCACGTGCGTCCTCAGCGGCGAGGACTCGATCCGCAAACTCGGTTCCGTCGGCAAACCGATCCCGACCCTCCAGTACCGCGTCGTGGACGACGACATGAACGACGTCGCACCGGGCGAGGTGGGAGAGATCGTCTATCGCGGTCCGACGGTGACCAAGGGGTACTGGAGGAAACCGCGGGAGACCGCGGAAGCCTTTTCCGGTGGCTGGTTCCACTCCGGCGATTTGGTTTCCCAGGACGAAGACGGCTTCATCTGGGTGGTCGACCGCAAAAAGGACATGATCATCAGCGGCGGCGAGAACATCTATTGCGCCGAACTGGAGAACGCGATCTCCGCGCATCCATCGGTACGGGAGGTCGCCGTGATCGGCCGGGCCGACGAGCGCTGGGGCCAGGTGCCGGTCGTGTTCGTCACCACCCCGCCGGACGCCGCACCGTCCTTGGCGGAACTGAACGAATTCCTCGACGGCAGGCTCGCGTCCTTCAAAATGCCCAAGGACCTCGTGGTGGTCCCCGAACTCCCGCGCAACGCGGGCGGGAAAGTGGTCAAGGGTTCGCTTCGCGACCTGGACGGGAAACGCGCACATCACTAGCGAATCACTCATCGGATGCCTACCAAGGAAGTTAGGTCAGTAAATGAGCGATCTCAGCAGGAGGAATGTTCTGTCCCTCGGCGTCGCCTTGGGGCTGGTCGGCGCCGCGAGTGTGGCGCCGGCTTGGGGCGCGACACAGACCGGTCCGGCGGCCGACCCGTGGTGGGTCTGGGACGACGAAATCGACCGCATCATGGCGAGGACGCTCGAAGCGGGCCAGGTTCCGGCGGTCAACACCGCGATGAAATCCTGGGTGGACAACAACGATCCGCTGCCCGGCGGCCTGCCCGCCGATCTGGCGGGCTTCCTCCAGGGCGTCCACAAGCTGCCGTCCTGGGCCGATCCCGCGAAGTTGCGCCGCGCGGCCGATTTCAACCGGCGCAAGGACACCTACCTGTTCATGCTGTACGGGCTCGGCAGCGGCATCATGAGCACCGTCATCCCACGTGAGGCCAAATCGGTCTACTGGTCCGCCGGTGGGGCAGACATGCAGGACCGCGCGGCCAAGACGTTCACCTTCGGCTACGACCTGAGCGATCTGAACGCTTTCGAGCCCGACGGCCAGTTCGTGGTCACCGCCAACAAGACCCGGCTCGTGCACGCCGCGGTGCGGCATCTGCTGCCGCAGTCGGCGCACTGGAAGGCCGTCGCGGACGAGCGGATCCCGATCAGCAACGGCGACATCCTGGTCACCTTCCACAGCCTCGGCACCTACGTGCACCGGAAGCTGCGCGAGTGGAAGGTCCCGATGTCGGCCGCCGACGAGGACGCCTTCCTCCACATGTGGCAGGTCGCCATCCACCTGCTCGGCGTACGGGAGGAGTTCATCCCGAAGACGTGGGCCGCCGCGCACGCGCAGTCGGCGCAGGTGCTCACCCCGATCCTTTCCCCGTCGCACGAAGGAAAAGAGCTCGCCGAAGACCTGCTCGGGCTGACCGCGCAGATCGATCTGGGCGTCACTCGCGGATTCCTCAACGAATTCGTGCGCTACGTGCTGAGCGACGCGATCGGCGACTGGCTCGGACTGCGCCGCGACTACGCGTCCGCCGCCCTCATCCGCACCGCGTGGCCCGCCTACATCGCCTTCCGCGAGGGGCTGATCCCCGTCATGCCCGCAGGGTTTTACATGTTCGACCAGCTGGTGCGCGCGCTGGCGATGTTGTTCCTCAACAAGGGCACCTCGCCGACGACCACCCCCATCACGATCCCCACCGGGAACCGGCCGGGCGCCTGACCGCACCGCCGCCTCGTGAGTGGTAAGGACGGTTCTAACCGTCCTTACCACTCACGAGCCCGAAATCCACCTTGGCGTGACAATTTTCCGCGTCTCAGTAGTTTCCACGACGCGCGCCCCGACGGGGTCCCGCTATATCTGGGAATCCGTTCCGGCCTCGGAACGGTTCTCCCGAGAGGACATGCGCGATGAAGCGTGGATCACAGTGGGGCGCCGCGGTTCTCAGTGCGGTGACCGCACTTGTCGTGGCGGCGGTACCGGCCGCCGCCGAAGAGAGTCCCTATGCCCGCGGCCCGGCACCGACGAAAGCCAGTATCGAAGCGGATCGTGGCTCGTTCCAGACCGCCACCGAGAAAGTCCCCGCCGGGCAGGGTTTCGGGGGCGGGACGATCCACTACCCGACCGACACCGGCCAGGGCACGTTCGGCGCGATCGCGATCGCGCCCGGCTTCCTGGAGTCGGAGGCGGCGATCGCCTGGTACGGCCCGCGGCTGGCTTCCCAGGGTTTCGTCGTCATCACGTTCTCGACCAAGAGCACCTGGGACACCCCGGACAAGCGATCCGACCAGCTGCTCGCGGCGCTGCGTTACGTCACCGACTCGAGCCAGGCCAAGAGCCGCGTGGACCGCGACAGGCTGGCCGTCATGGGGCATTCGATGGGCGGCGGCGGAGCGTTGATCGCGTCGCAGAAGGCGCCCACGTTGAAAGCGGCCATCCCGCTGACGGGCTGGAATCCGAACACGACGTTCTCCGACCTGAAGGTCCCCACCTTCGTCGTCAGTGCCCAGAACGACTTCATCGCCCCGGACGGCTCCCACTCCCGGCCGTTCTACCAAAGCCTTCCCGCGTCGCTGGACAAGGCGTACATGCTGCTGGCCGGGGCAGGCCACATGGCGCCCACGAACCCGAACGTGACCATCGCGAAGTACAGCCTTTCGTGGCTGAAACGCTTCGTGGACCAGGACACCAGGTACGACCAGTTCCTGTGCCCGCTTCCGGCGAACGACCCGAAGATCGCCGTATACCAGGGAACCTGCCCGATCGGCTGACACTCCGTCCCGCGGCCGCTGTGCTCCCCCGAGGTCACAGCGGCCCGCGGGCGGCGTCACGCTGCTCGACCCAGACGGCCAGCTGGGTCCGGTTGACGAAGTCGAGCTTGTGCGAGATGTGCTGCAGATGCGTCTCCACCGTGCGCCGGGCGATGACCAGCCTCGCCGCGATCTCCCGGTTGCTCAGCCCGGCCGCCACGAGCCGCGCGATCTCCGATTCGCGGGGCGTCAGCGGCGCGAGCACGGCCGGTTCGCCTACGGGCACGGACGGCGGACCGCTCAAGGCGTCATGTGGGTTCCGCCGCCGCCCCTCGGCGAACGCGGCGTCGAACCGCCCCTCCCCCAAGGCATCCCGGGTGGCCTGGTGGAACATCCGGTGGCTCATGGTGACGGCTACGTCGGGCTCGGCACCGCAGCGGCCCCAAAGCGTGGCGGCCGTCCCGAACAGTTCCGCCGCACGCACCCAATCCTCGCGCCGTGCGGCCACCCAGGCCAGGCCGTCCACCCGGTATGCCGCGGACAGCACGTCGGAGGCGCGGAGGTCGATCTCCAGCGCGGCGCGGATGCAGCGGTCCCCTTCGTCGAGGTCTCCGCCGAAACAGACCTCGGCGACCCCCAGCCCGAACAAGGCCATGGAGCGATACCGGTACTCCCCCGCTTCCTCGCACAGACGGCGCATCGAGCCCAGCAGCGCCCGCGCTCCCGGAAGATCCCCTCGGTAGGCCAGAGCGACCCCCTGGATGAACATCGGGTGCATCTGACGTCGTACGTCGCCTCGCTCACCGAACAGCCGCACGGCCTCAGCCGCACGGAACATGCTGTTCGGTTCGGTCGACAGCATTCTCACGAAGGCACTCGCGTGTGCGATGTAGGGAGCCGCGTCTTCGTCCTCGATCGCCTCGGCGGCGGCCAGCCGCCGCCGGGCACGCGGCAGGTCCGCGTGCAGCGCGGCGCACAGGGCCGCGATCGCCAGCCCCCTGGCCCGGCCGGGGGTCTCCGGCGGCGCCACGTCGAGCGCGCGATCGATCCAGTCCCGCAGTTCCCAAGCCGCACCGCGGGCCACCCAGTATTCGATCGTGCCGGTGGCCATCTCCAGCGCCACCGGGCTTTCACCGGGAGTGCGAAGCGACCACGACAGCGCTTCGCGGATGTCGGCGTGGGCGGCTGTCAGGCGGTCGTACGTCTCGTCCTGCCCCGGCCCGAACCAGGTGTCGGCGGCCTGGGCGATAAGCCGGGCATAGTGGTCACGGTGCTTCCTCGCCACGGCGAGCTCGTCTCCGGAATCGGCGAGCTGTCGTCCGCCGTATTCACGGAGGAGCCGGAGCATCCGGTAGTGGACCTTGTCCGTGCCGTCGATCCGGCCCAGCACCGATTTGTCGACCAAACCGTCCACCGCGTCCAGTACGGCCAGGGAGCCCAGACCGCCGTCCTCGGCACAGACGGCCTCGACCGCGGACAGGTCGAACTGCCCCGCGAACACCGAACAGCGTGCCCAGACGAGCCGCTCGGTCTCGGTGCAGAGGGAGTGACTCCACTCGATCGTGGCGCGAAGCGTCCGATGCCGCTCGACGGGCATCCGGAGGCCGCTGGCCAGCACCCCCGAGTTCTTCTCGACCCGATCGGCGATCTGCGACGGCGACAAGGCACGGATCCGGGCCGCCGCCAATTCGATCGCCAGCGGCAATCCGTCGAGGCCACGGCAGAGGCGCACGACATCCGCGACATTGCCTTCGGTGACCTCGAACGCGGGCAGGACATTGGCGGCACGCTCCGCGAACAGCCGTACCGCGCCGAACGTGAGCGCCGCTTCAGCTGTGGTGATCTCGTCGTCGGGGGGCACGGCCAAGGGCGGGAGCGTCAGAACCTGCTCACCGGCGAGCCCCAGGGAGCAGCGGCTGGTGGCCAGGACCACGAGGTCCCGGCAGTCGCGCAGCAACGCCGTCACCAGGTCCACGCTGCCGTCGCGGAGATGCTCGCAGTTGTCCAGCAACAGCAACGACCGCCGGGGACGCAGATACGCGACGACGGCGTCCAGGTCGGTGTGGCCCGCCGTGTCGTGCAGGCCGAGGCTGTCGGCGACCGCGCGCGGGACGAGCCGTTCGTCTCGCAACTCCCCCAGCCCGGCGACGGCGACGCCGCCGGGGAAGTCCCGGGTGAGCGAACTGGCCACCTGTGCGGCCAGCCGGGTCTTGCCCACCCCGCCGGCGCCGGTCAAGGTCACCAGACGTCCCGCGCCGAGCAGCCGCCGGACCTCGTTCTCGTCGACCGCACGGCTGACGTAACTCGTCAGGGGCCGCCGCCGGACCTCACTGTCGCTCGTCATGTCGTCATCACCCGCCGAACCGTTGATCCCCTATCGAAGCATGCCTGCCGGGGAGGCGTGGGCTGTTCACACCACAGCCCGGACCCTGCCGCATAATGCCGCGGTGACGACCTGACACTTGGGGGCAGTCCATGAACGACCGGCTGGCCATCTCCAGGGAGCAGGCCGAACGCACGCTCGGCCCGAGGGTCGCAAAACGACTCGACGCGTTCGACAACGGGACCCTCTACGTCTCGGCGGGCGGGTGGGCCGAGTTGCTGGCCTGGCTCGTGGACTTCGCCGTCTACCTGCTGGGCGCGGGAGCCGGTTTCGTGGTTTTCGCGGTCGCCACCCGGAACAGTGCGATCCCCGACAGCGCGGCCCTGCTGACCCTGCTCGGCCTGCTGATCGGTGTCCCGGTGCTTTACGGCCTGTTCTTCGGTAACGGCCGCGTTGTCGGCGCCGCGCTCACCGGGACCCGGCTCGTCCGGGTCAAGGACGGCGGGCGGATCGGCGCGGCGGCCTGCTGGGCCATGCTCGTGCGCACCCTGCTGTTCCCCCTCCTGCTCGTCGCGATGGTGCTGGCCGGATCGGGCGGTGTCGGTTCGGTCAGGAGGGTCAGCATCGACGAGGAGGCCACCCGGCGGCTCCGTAGCGGCTAGGCGATGTCCCACTCCGGCGCGTCGACGAAGTGGACGTCGTACCGCTCGTGCAGGCGCTCGACCTCCTCCGGCGCGACGTTCCCGCGCAGGATCTCGGGCAGGACGCGGAAGTAGCCGAACCGGTCGACCCCCGGCGCCAGCGTGATGAGGACATCCGCGGCCCGCTCCGGCGGCGCGGCGAACGCGTGCCGCACCCCCGGCGGGATCACCACGTATCCACCGCGCTCGATTGTGACCGTTTCCGCGCCGACCAACATGCGCAGTGCTCCTTCCAGCACGTAGAAGGCTTCCGCGGATTTCTTGTGATAATGCGGTCTCGTGCCGGGTTCACCGGCTTGGAGGGACAACCGGTTCGCGCCGAGAAAACCGCCCGTGTGCTCGCCGTCGGCCAGCAACCACAACGCGGGCTTCTCGATGACCTCCGCGTCCTTCTCCTGCATCACCCAGGCTTCGTTCGCCATCGCGTTCCCCATCTAGTTGAAGTCTTCAACCAAAGCTAGACCGAAGTGGTTGAAGCCGTCAACTGTTACCGTGTGTGCCGTGACCGACTGGCTCGACACGGAACAGCAGCGCGACTGGCGGGCGTTCATCGAAGGCTCCGTGCGCTTCATCGACCTGCTCGACCGGCGGCTGCGCGAGGAGCACGGCCTTTCCCTGGCCGAGTACGAACTCCTGGTGCGGCTGTCCGAAGCCACCGGCCGGTCGATGCGCATGGCGGACCTCGCGAAATCGGCGTACTACTCGCGCAGCCGGCTGTCGCACCGCGTCAGCGGGCTGGAAACCCGCGGGCTGGTCCGGCGGGAATCGGCCGCCGACGACGGCCGTGGTGTGCGGGCGCGGCTCACCGACAAGGGACACGAGACCCTGCTGCGCGCGGCGCCGGACAATCTCCGCACTGTCCGCGAACACTTCGTGGACGTGATCGCGCCGGAAGACCTCCAGGCCGTCGGCCGCGCCATGCGCGCCGTCACCGCGCGACTCGATCAGTGACGCGTCGCCGAAGGAAGCTCACCGAACCGCGCGCGGTACTCCCCCGCGAACCGGCCGAGATGGGTCATGCCCCAGCGATGGGCTATGTCGCCGATCAGGTCGCCGGTCGACAGGATGTCGTGGCGGATCCGGTCCAGCCTCAGGTCGCGGACGTAGCCCATCGGTGTCGTCCCGAGTTTCTCCCGGAACGCGTCGCCGATCGTCCGCGCGCCGCACCCGGCCGCCTGCGCGATCCGGCCGAGGGACATCGGCTCCGGCAGGTTCGCTTCGATGTACGCCACGGCGGCGCGCAGCGCCCTGGGCTGCGGCGTCCGGGAAGCGCCTCGCAGCACGGCGGTGTGGTTATGCGGCTGGGCCAGCAGAAGCGCGGTCACGACGCACCGCATCTGACTCCGCCGCAATTCCTCCCGCTGGAAGAGCGGATCGGCCGAGTCGAGTTGTGCGATCAAGGAGCCGATCAGCAGTCTCACCGTCCTCCCCCGCGGCCCGGACAGGTCCAGGGGAAGGTCGAACCGCACGGCGGAACCGGTCGGGCGCCCGGCGAGCGCCGCGAGTTCCCGCTGGACCAGCCCGGCGTCGATGCGCAGGGCCAGGAATTTCGTCCCCGGCCCTTTCGGGCGTAGTTCCTGGACGTCGCCCGGGTTGACCACCCCGGCCTTCGTCCGGCCGAGGACGGCTTGACGGCCGCCGCGGCTCGCGGAGATCTCCCCGGCCAGCCCCAGATTGACGAAGTACGAGTCCCCGCCGGGCAGCGGGCCGACCCGCACCGCGAGCGAGGAGGCGAAGTACCCGACCGCGAAATCCTCCACGACGACTCCCCGTACCTCGTGCTCGCTGCCGTCGAAGGGACCAAGTGGGCTGGTGGCGACCGCCCCGCCGAAGAGCCGAGCCGCAGAACGGAGCAGGTTCACCGGATTTCCGGACTTCGTGAGGACGAAGTCGCAGAGCGGGCTCGACAACGCCGATCACCTCCTTGTCGACGAGTCGATCATGTCACCGATCGCCCGCCGGATCCGGACAACGGCCGCCGGAAGCGGACAGGACGGCCTGGACAACCGGCTTAACTTGGCCGCATACAACGGCTTGGAGGGTCCATGGACGACAAGGACGGCACCCGTTCGGCACTGATCACCGGCGCGGGGATCGCGGGCTTGACGGCGGCGAGCGCGCTGGCTCGGCGAGGCTGGCGTGTCGAGGTCATCGAGGCGGGCGACGAGGCCGCCACCGCCGGCTGGGGGCTGAGCCTGACCGGCCCGTCGCTTCGGGCACTCGACGCGCTGGGGCTGGCCGAGCGGTGCCTCGCCCGCGGGTACGGCATGAGCGTGATCACCAACGTGGACCTGGACGGAGCGGAGACCACGATCGATCTCCCGCGCCTGATCGGCCGCGATCGTCCGGCCATGGCGGGGATCGCGCGCCCGGAACTGCATCGGATCCTGCGCGCGGAGGCACTGCGACTCGGCGCGCGAATCCACTATGGACTCGGTGTTTCCCGCCTGCTCCCGGGAAACGGAGGGGCGCGAGCCGAACTGACCGACTCGACGACGCGAACCGTCGACCTGCTCGTCGGCGCCGATGGCATCCGGTCCGTCGTCCGCGATCTCCTCGGCCGCTCCGCCCCGATCCGGTACCACGGCCAGATGGTGTGGCGGGCGCTCGTGCCCCGCCCGGGCTGGGCCACCGGCATCCACACCTTCGCCGGTGGCCGCCATCAGACCGGCGTCGTGCCGATCTCGGCGAGCCGCGCCTACGTCTTCCTCACCGAGAACGGGGTGCGGCCGGGCGTGCTCCCGGACGCCGTCCTCGCCTCGCGGATGGGGGAACTGCTGGCACCGTTCACCGGCCGGGTCGCCGAGATCCGGCCTCACGTGGCACGGTCCGATTCGCTCGTTCGCCGTCCCGTGCGGACCGCCTTCGTCGACGCGCCGTGGTCCGACGGGCCCAGCGTCCTCATCGGCGACGCCGCGCACGCTCCCTCACCGCAGATGGCCGGCGGGGCCGCGCTCGCCATCGAGGACGGCGTGGTCCTGGCCGAGGAGCTGGATCGCCGCCAGGACATCCGGAAGGCGCTGAAGGCCTTTGTGGACCGCCGCCGGGAACGCTGCGCGCTCCTGGTCGAGACCTCGGTCACGATCGCCGCCCTCGAGCAGGAGCAGCGGCATCGTGACGCGTATCCGCTCATCGAGGCATGTCACCGGCGGATGGCGCGACCGGCGTGATGCCCGTCTTGGCGGCAACCGGTAATGTCCGGATCATGAGCGACGCGCCGCCGACCCCTTCCGAGGCCTTCGACCTTCTGCTCTCCGGTAACCGACGCTTCGTCGCCGGCACCCCGGAACACCCGAACCAGGACGCGGTACGCCGCGCCGAAACCGCTCCTGAACAGAGCCCCTTCGCCGTCCTCTTCGGCTGTTCCGACTCGCGACTGGCCGCCGAGATCATCTTCGACCGCGGGCTGGGCGACCTGTTCGTCGTCCGCACCGCGGGCCACGTCGCCGGTTCGGAGGTGCTGGGCAGCATCGAGTACGCCGTCAGCATCCTCAAGGCTCCCCTGGTCGTCGTCCTCGGCCACGACTCCTGCGGCGCCGTCGCCGCGACCCGCGCGGCGCTGACCGACGGACTCGGCACGAACAGCTTCGTCCGCGACGTCATCGAGCGGGTCACCCCGAGTGTCCTCGCCGCCCAGGCCGCCGGGCTCACCGAGAACGACGACATCATCGACGAGCACATCCGCCACACCGTCGACCTCCTCGTCGACCGCTCCAGGCTGCTCGCCGACAAGATCGAGGCCGGCGAGACCGCCATCGCCGGGCTGTCGTACCACCTGGCCGACGGCAACGCGCGGGTCGTCACCACCCGGGGGTTGGAGTAGGCGCTGTCCTGTAAGTCTGTTCGATGGGCTTCGTGATCCAGGCGGTTCCTGGCGATGCGGGCGGTTCGGCCTCGTACCGGGTTGTACTCGGCTGAGCCCCCGTGCCGTCAGGGGCCGCTTGGGCGCGAAGACCGCGGACATGACTTGCAGGACAGTGCCTAACTCGGCAGGAGCGCTCCGGCCAGCGCGAGGACGGTTCCGGCACCGGCCGCGATCAGGATCGTGGTCACCACTCCGCGCCGTAACACGAACAGCAGGACCCCGGCGCCGGCGAGTACGGCGTACTGCCATGCCTGGGTCAGGCTGAGCGCGAGCGGGATCGCCGAGCCGAGGATGGCGCCGACGGCGGCCGGTCCGGCGCCGTCGAGGAACGCCCGCACGTTCGGGTTGCCGCGCAGCCGGTCGAAATGCTTGGCACCGAAGAGAATGAAGAGGAACGACGGGGTGAAGGCGACCAGCGAGGCGAGGATGCCGCCGGCGAGCCCCGCCGCGGCGTAGCCGACGACGGCGACCGTCTGCACCACAGGGCCCGGGGTGACCTGGCCGAGCGCGACCGCGTTGAGGAACTCCCCCGCGGTCATCCAGTGGTAGGTGTTCACCGCGTCGTCCTGCATGAGCGGGATGATCACGAAACCGCCGCCGTAGGACAGCATCCCGACCTTGAGCGCCACCCACGCCACCGACGCGAAGACGCCGACGCCCGCTGCCGCGGCGGCCAAGGATTGGACGGGGACGGCGAACAGGGCGGCCGTGGACTCGCCGCGGCGTGAGCGGTTCACGGTCAGCTCGATCAGGCCGCAGCCCAGCAGGACGAGCACCAGCCACGGACCGAGCAAGGCGGCCGACGCGACACCCGCGACGACGTACAGAGCCCAGCGCACGCGCCCCGTCGTGGCCGCACGCCGCCATCCCGCCGGGATCAGGCCGACACCCGCGTGCACCGCGACGGCGGCGACCGCCGCACCCGCTCCCGCACCGGCGCCACGGACCCACGCCGGCGGCGATCCGGTGAGGAACAGCGCGGCCAGCGCCAAGATCACGATGAGACCGGGCACGATGAACGCCGCGCCGCCGATGAGCGCCCCCGCGCGGCCGCGCACCCGCCACGCCGTGAAGATCGCCAGCTGGGTCGAAGCCGGGCCGGGCAACAGGTTGCAGGCGGCGATCGCGTCCTCGAACTCCTGATCCGAGAGCCAGCCCCGGCGCTGCACGCACAGCTTGCGGAGCAGGGCGATATGGGTGGGCGGACCGCCGAAACCGATGCAGCCGATCCGGCCCCATTCCCGCAGGACGGTTCCCAGGCCAGGTGTGGCGACGGCGTCCTGAGTGGACTCGTCCGGCATCGCGGGCTCCTGCTCGCCGTGCGGGGTCAACGGGCCGTGGGCTGGAACAGTTCGACCGGATTGCCCGCCGGGTCGTCGAACACGATCTGGCGGCCGCCCGGACCGGTCACGACGTCACTGCGGAACCGGACGCCCGCCGCACGCAGCCTGGCGACTTCGGCGTCGATGTCGCCGACGACGAGATGGATGCGGTTCCAGCCGCCCGGCGCCGGTTTGGTCCCGTCCGGCATCGGACGGCCCGCCGAACTCTCCGGACCGCTGAGCAGCAGCCGGAGATTTCCGCGCACCACGTCCGCGAACGCGGGCAGCACACTCGAGCGCACGGTGAATTCCAGGTGCCCGGTGTAGAACTCGACGGCCGCCGCGACGTCGTCGACCAGGTAACGCACACTCACCAGATCCGAAGTCATGTCCACTTCACCTCATCGTTCAGGTTCTTCAGCTGGGCGGTCAGGAACCCGATCCGCCGGTCCAGTTCGGCGGCGAGGCGACGGAACGCCGGATAGGTCTCGCCCGCGTCGTCGATTTCCCGTGCCGGGTCCGGCAGGCTCCAATGGACGACGCGCGGATGCCCGGGGAACTCCGGGCAGACCTCGCGGACCCGGTCGCAAAGGCTGATCACCCAATGGAATCGTCTGTTCCGTAGACCATCCACATGGGACGGCTCGTGGTCGAGGGCGATGCCGCGCTCGGCCATGGCGCGCACGGCGTCCGGATGCAGCGGTTTCGGATGGCTGCCCGCACTGGCCACCTCGACCGTCGAACCGGCCCGGTGCCGCAGCAGCGCCTCGGCCATCGGGGACCGTCCGCTGTTGCCGGTGCACACGAAGAGCACCTTGAGCCGGGAACCGGCGCTGTTCACGTCCGCCGGGTTCGGCACGAGCGCGGGATGCAGCGAACTCCCCGCCTCAGCAAGCGCGTCCGCGCACCGCCCGAGGTCCAGGTGGTAGTAGGTGTCACGACCGTCGAAACTGCTTCTCCGCCCCCTGACCAGCTCCGCCGCTCGCAGCTTGCGCAGGTGATAGGACACCAGGTTCTGCGGCTGCCCGACCAGTTCCACCAGTTCGCGCACCCGGCGGTCGCCGTGGGACAACTCGCGCAGCAGCCGCCAGCGCAGCGGATCACTCGCCAGCCGCACGAACGGCGGCGGCTCGGACATCTCAACGGTCGCCACGTGCCCAAGTTACATCAATACAGGTTGATATATCTAGACCTCGGCGCCCGGGAACGTTATCGTCGCGTGGTGCCGTCTCCCGAGATCGTGGAGTTGTCATGACCGCAGACCCGCCACACCTCCCACCCAGCGACGAAAACCTCGAGAAACTGATCGACGCGCTGACCGAACGCTTTCCCGCCCGACGCGAGGAGGTCGAAGCGATCGTCCACCGGCACTTCACCGAACTCAGCTCCCACGCCCCGGTGGACGCCTATCTCCTCCAGCTGACCGAAGGCAAGACCGCGGACGAACTTCGCACCCGCTACCCGGCGCATTGAGCTTCCGCATCACGATGGGTACTCGGCTGAAGGTGCTGCCGGTACGCGGGTGGCCGTTTCGCGTGCGCTGGGGCTCGTGAGTGGTAAGGACGGTTCTAACCGTCCTTACCACTCACGAGACCGCTCCCTCCCCGAAGAGTGTCCCTTGTGGACAGTCGAGACGGCGCGACGGGCACGTGACAGGGCAAGCCAGCCGAGGATCGCGGCGAGCGACCCGATCACCAGCGCGACGAAACCGCCGACGATTCCGTAGCCGGTGCCGGGCCCGCCCTCGGCGGCGGCCACGACGAAACCACCGCCCGCCATGCCGGACAGCCCCGCCGTCAGTGCCACGATGGCCGCGCGCCGGGTGGTGCCGGAGCGGAGACGGGCGAGGGCGAACCCTCCGGCGATCACCCCGATCACCCCCGCCAGCGCGGCCACCAAGGACCAGAGACGCCCGGGAGTCAGGTAGGCGGCGGCGAGCGGCTCGGACAGCAGATGGACCGACATGGGGCATTCCTTCGTTCGATGGCCGGATGTCCCTTGATGGTGTCCGCCGGGGCCGCCGAGGGCGTCCGGTGAACGCAGGCAATCCGGGCTGCCGCCGATGCGGCAGGAACGCCGGGACTACCGCGTGCGCGGTAGACCGCGGATGGTCCGCGTGGAGGAGTCGCCAGGGCGGGCAGCTGGCTAGGGTGCACGCGTGAGCAGGGTGTGGGACTGGGTGATCGCCGCCGGGGTGACGGCGGTCCTGCTCGTCACGGGACTGTCCGGTGTGGACTCCACGACGAGCCTCGACCCGCTGGGCCACGTGGTGCTGGTCGCCAGTGGCCTGGCGCTCGTCGCCCACCGCCGGGCGCCGGTCACGGTGCTGGCCGTGACCGGGGTGTGCGCCTTGGGATACCAGGCCCTCGGCTTCGAGGTTCCTGTCGTCGCTTACCTGGTCGCGGTCTACGCCGCCGTCCGGGCCGGTCACCGGGTCGTCGCCGTCGCGGGATCGCTGCTCATGGTCGCCGCGCTCCCGCTCTTCCTCCTGGCCTCCGCCAACGCCGTCACCGTGAGCGAGGCACTCGCACAGAGCCGGGACGCGCTTCAGCTGGCCTGGCTGATCGCCGCCGGAGCGGCGGGTGAGGCGATGCGCCAGGCAGAACGGCGGGCCGACGAGGCCGAACGCACCCGCGAAGAGACTGCGCGGCGCCGGGCCGACGAGGAACGCCTGCACATCGCGCGGGAGCTGCACGATTCGCTCACCCACCAGATCTCCGTCATCAAGGTGCAGGCCGAAGTCGCCGTCCACCTGGCGACCAAACGGGGTGAGCCGGTGCCGGAATCCTTGCTGGCGATCCGGGAAGCCGGTCGTGAGGCGTCCCGGGAACTGCGGGCGACCCTGGAAGCCCTGCGTGACGAGGGAACGAATGCGCCGCACGGGCTCGACCGGATCCCCGACCTGGTGGAACGCGCGAAGGCGACCGGCCTGGACGCGACGCTCGTCGTCGAAGGGCGGCGGCCCGGCCTGCCCGTGGCGGTGGACCGCACCGCGTACCGGATCGTCCAGGAATCGCTGACCAACATCGCCCGGCACGCCGCGGCCACGACCGCGTCCGTCCGGATCGACCACCGCCCCGGCGCTCTCGCCATCCGGGTCGACGACGACGGCTGGGCCGCTCCGGACACCGCACCGGTGCCCGGCGTCGGACTGCTGGGGATGCGTGAACGGGTCACCGCCCTGGGCGGCAGTCTCCACGCCGGACCGCGAAACTCGGGCGGTTTCTCCGTCCGGGCCGAACTGCCCGTTGAGCGAACCGCATGATCCGTGTCCTGCTGGTCGACGATCAGCCGCTTCTCCGCAGCGGCTTCCGCGCGCTGCTCGACGTCGAGGAAGACATCGAGGTCGTGGCCGAAGCCTCCGACGGGAGCGACGGCGTGGCGCTCGCCAGGAAGCACCTGCCCGACATCGCGCTCATCGACATCCAGATGCCCGTCGTCGACGGCATCGAGGCGACCCGGCGCATCGCCGCCGATCCGGCCCTGTCCGGCGTACACGTCGTCATCCTGACCAACTACGGCCTGGACGAGTACGTCTTCGACGCGCTGCGGGCGGGCGCGGCGGGATTCCTGGTCAAGGACATCGAACCCGAAGACTTCCTGCACGCCGTCCGCGTGGCCGCACGTGGCGACGCGCTGCTCGCGCCATCGATCACCCGCAAGCTGATCGACCGGTACGTCACCCTGCCGCCGGGCGCCGGCACGGGCACTGGGCTGAAGGAGCTGACCAACCGCGAACGCGAAGCCGTCACCCTGGTCGCTCGGGGCCTGTCCAACGACGAAATCGCCGACCGCATGGTGATCAGCCCGCTGACCGCGAAGACCCACGTCAACCGCGCCATGACCAAACTCCACGCCCGCGACCGCGCGCAGCTCGTCGTGCTCGCCTACGAATCCGGCCTGGTAGTGCCAGGCGACCCGGCTCCGGGCTAGCCCGATCAGGGCCAGCTGCCCGAGCCTCCCCGGGCGGACCGGACCGCTTTGCCGGTGCCGCGCGGAAAACCGTGTTTGCCGAGCCGGACCTCGGCCAGTTCGTCCGCGCTGGTCATCGTGAAGAACAGCGCGAGGAACAGGCTCAGCACGAGCGCGCCCAGCACCGGCGCCACCGGCAACGGCGTCAGCGTCACCAGGAGCACGAACGCGGCCACGAGCCACGGCAGCGCCTCGAAACAGATCCGGACGGCGAAGCGCAGCAGCCACGTGCGCGCCGTCGCGTCGTGCAGGACCCAGTCCCGGTATCGCTCGGGCAGCCGCCGTCCGTAGACGTACTGCATCCAGCGGATCGGACCTGGTCGTTCCATACGAATCACCTCCTGGTGATTACCCCTTTTCGCCTCGATTCATGTACGCGGCCGTGATTGCCGGAGAACCGAGCCGGGTAGCCCATCGACATGGCTGACGCGCGCACTCCGGCCCGCTCGTTCGCCAGGACTACGCTGTCGGCCCCCGGCCGGCTCGAAGCCGTCCTCGCCGGTGGCCGGATCCCTTTGCTCGCCGAGAAATGAACACCGAACCGGAGGAGGAAGCCCCGATGGCCACCTGCGAAGTCTGCGGAAACGACTACGAGAAGACGTTCGAGATCCAGACCGTCGAAGGAGCGAGGCATACCTTCGACTCCTTCGAATGCGCGATCCACCAGCTGGCGCCGAGCTGCGAACACTGCGGATGCCGCGTCATCGGGCACGGAATCCAGGTGGAGGACCGGTTCTTCTGCTGCGCCCACTGCGCGCGGGAAAGCGCGGTCGCCGGCGGCGAGAAGGCACGCGACGCCGTCGCCACGTCCTGAGCATTATGTCGTTCGGGTGACAAGGGCTCCTCGGGGGCATGGCGAAACCGAGCCAGGATATGCGGCAGGGCCACCGCCCGCCCTCCGAGGAGACAACGGTGGTGAGGTCGGGCAGACCCTCGTGTGCACGTTCTGCCGTCCTCACCGCGCGGACCGGGCCAGCCGCGAGGAACGCGACGGCACCGGCGCGCGCTGAAATCAGACCGCGAACCTCAGGATCGCGCCGACGCCCTCGGCCAGGCCCTCACCGCTGACGGGGACGAGATCCGCGCCTTCGGCCAGCACGGCCGCCGGAAGCGTTTCGTCCGCGCGACACCGCGTGAGAGCTTCCGCGCCGGTCCCCGACAGTTCGAGATCCTCCTTCGTGGTCGCGACCTGCGTCGGGTCGCCCGCGACCCAGACGAGCCGGTCGGCCAGCGACTCGCCGTCGATCAGCAGCGTCTCGACGGCGGCCGACCGCAGGGCCGCCGTCGTTCGCGCGAGCCCGTCCACCGCCGGCCCGCCGTCGCGCCCCTGTTCGGCGCGGAACCGGTCGATCACGTCCTGGCGACGGCGTTCCGCGTGCTCCGCCAGCACCCGCCGCACCTCGGCTTCGAGCGCCTCGGGCGCGCTCCCGTCCGCCCGGCCGCCTTCTTCGAGCTCGACGACCTTCGCCGTCCCCCGCGGCGGGAGTTCGTCACGTACCAGCGCCCGCGCCTGCACTTCGCCCGCGAGCACCAGCACCTCGGCGCCGACTGTGTCCGCGAGCTTGACCGCCTCCCGCGCGACCTCCGCGGCGTTGCGTTCCGCGACGGCTTCGACGCGATGCTGGATGTTCCAGTAGGCCGAGCCACCGCCGCGCACCTTGTGCACCGGGTGGTCCTCGCCCTCGACGGTCCGCTCCTCGGCACCGTCCTCGCCGACCGCGTACAGATCGGCGCCCGTCTTGTCCACGACCACCACCACATGCGGCACGACCGCCGGGGAAAGCCGCAGAAGCGGGAGCAGATACGGCTGCGGCGCGACCCGGACGACCTCACGGAGCGGCGGCTCCACGAGCTCCTCGTCGAGCACGATCTCCCCGCCCTCGGCGACCAGGGCACGCCCGGCCCTGCCTTCGGATGGCGGCGCGGCAGTCACGGCCGCGTCGAGCGCGCTGAGTGTCCGTTCCTCGGCGCCTTCGTCGGCCAGCTGCTTGCGGATCGACCGCCAGCGCAGGTCCAGTCGCGCGGCGGCGTCCTCGGTGTCGTGCGAGTTGTCGAAATAGACCGACGCGAACGGTCCTTCGCGCACGGTGACCTGCCGGAGCGTTGAAGTGTGCACGGTATCTCCTGTCTCGTCGGTTCCGCTTTCGATCTTCGGGTACCCGGGAGAAGGCCGGTGAATCATGGCTCTGGCGTCGGGCGGGAAGTCCGTGAAGGCCTCCTTGCCTACCCTGACGGTAGGGAAGGAGGCCTTCACGGACTTAAGAACGGCGAATTCTTCTTTCCGTCACAAGGGGGTCTGCCCGTAGAATGGGGCGATGTCGGGGGACGAGTCGAAGAAGACCGATGACGAGCCGGACTACAAGAAGTGGGGCGTCATCGTCGGCACGATCAGTGGGGTCTTCGCCATTCTGGCGGCCGTCAATACGCTGACCGGGTTCAATCCGTTGAAGGGCCTCGCGCCCTCCCCCACCAGCCAGACGTCGGCTTCACGGCCGCTCGCCGCGGCCACGAGCGTGCCGCGGACCACCGTGTCGCGGCCGATCCGGGAACCGGCGCGGACCACGGCGGAAGCGCCCGCCACCCGGGCCGCCCGGACGACGCCACCGGCACGACCCGATTTCCAGGTCCGCTCCTCGCAGTGGAACGGACCGTGCAACGACAACGCCTGCTCGATGAGCGCCGTCTTCCGCAACAACGGCGGCACGGGTTCCGGAACCGCGACGTTCTTCGTGCTGTGGCCGGACAAGTTCAGCTATCTCGCGCAATGTTCCGTCGTACTTCCCAGAACGGGCGAGAACGATTTCACCAGTGCCGGATGCGTCGCGAGCAGCGCGCAGTTGCAGAACTATTTCCGCACCCATCGCGGCGGAACCGTGCGCCTGTACGTCAAGGCCGAAAGCTGACCTGTCCGTGAAGGCCTCCTTGCCTACCCTGAAGGTAGTGAAGGAGGCCTTCACGGGCATCACGGGCGGCTAGGACGTCTTCGGCGTCGCACGCACGCCGTAGTGCATGTACTGCTCCCCGGTCGGCAGCGTGTAGAAGGTGACCGGCATCCACGTCCGCGTCCCGGGCTCTCGGCAGAGGAAAAGCGAGTCGGTCACCGGGACCAGATCGAACTCCTGCGTCTTCTCCGCCAGGAGTTCGGCGAGCGGTCCGGTGGCGGTCTGCCGCAGCCGCAGCCCCTCCCCCGCCGCCAGCACGTCCATCCGCGCGCCTGCCCGTTCGTAGCCGCCCACATGCCTCGACCCGTCGACGGTGACCGGAGTCGCGGGCGGTTCGAGCGGCCGCGGCATCGCCACGTCGGCGAGTTCGGCGACGATCTCCCGGTACAGCTCGACATACAGGTCCCGGGTGTTGCCCCCGTTGGTGAGCAACGTGATGGCGAGCCCCTGGTCGGGCAGGAGCCGGAGGAACGCCGACTGGCCGATCGTGTTGCCGTCGTGGCCGATGACGCGCTGCCCGCTCCAGGTGTCACGGATCCAGCCGAGCCCCCACGAGTCGCCGAGCGAATGCTTGTCGGGGATGTCGGTCTGCTTCTCGGCCATCGCGGTGGCCGAGTCCGTCGTCAGGATCCGTTCCCCCGCCGGGGTCAGCCCGCCGGTGAGGTGCAGCCGTGCGAAGCCGAGCACGTCCTTCGCAGTGGCGGTGATCAGCCCGGCGGGCCCCATGCTCCGGGGCAGTCCCCAGACGGGCGCCGGCGCCGGATCCTCGTCTCCGTTGGCGACGTGACCGACGGCCGCCCGGAAGAGCAAGGCCTCCTCGGGAAGGGTCACGGTGTGGGTGAGACCGAGTGGGGCGAACAGTTTCTCGCGCATCGCCGCGTCCCAGGTCAGCCCGGTGAGCTTCTCGATCACCCGGCCCATGACCACGAAACCCGAGTTGCAGTAGGAGAACGTCTCGCCGAGAGGATGGTTCTGCGCGGCCTGGTCGAGGATCTCGACGTAGCGTTCGAGACAGTCGTCGCCGCGGCCGGTGTCGGTGAAGACGTCGCCGTCGATACCGCTGGTGTGCGTCAGCAGGTGCCGCATGGTGACTTTCCCGGCCACACCGGGATCGGCCAGCCGCAGTTCCGGCAGGACGTCCGCGATCGGCGCGTCCAGTTCGAGGAGACCTTCGTCGACCAGCCGCATCACCACGGTCGCGGTCCATACCTTGGAGATCGAGCCGATCTGGAACACCGAGTCGTCGGTGACCTCGACCCCCGTCTTCGTGTTCAGCACGCCATAGGAGGCGAGCACCTCGGTGTCATCACCGATCCGGGCGATGCCGAGCGCCGCGCCGGGAACGCGGTGCTTGCGGGCCAGTTCGGCCAGCCGTCGCCGCCAGTGCGCCGCCTCGATCGGCACCCGTGAAGGCCCGTCGGCCGGCGCCGTGTACTGCTCGACCCAGCCGAGGACACGCCGGTTGAAGTCGAGCCGGTGCGACGGCGGCCCGTCGAGGATGAACAGGTGCGAGGCGTCCGGGTACAGCACCAGCCGGGACGGGACGCCCCGTGCGCGCAGGGCACCGAACCACTGCTCGGCCTGCCCGACCGGGCACCGGTCGTCCTTCGCGCCCTGGATGACGAGCGTGGGCGTTCGCACCCGCTCGACCTGGGCGAACGGCGAGAACCGCTCGTTGGCCTTGTCCCACGCCGGACCACCGAGTTCGCCGACGGCGAGGTAGTGCCCGGCGTCGGACGTGCCGCCCATGCTGGTCAGGTCGCTGACCACCCCACCGGCGACGGCGGCGGCGAAACGGCTGTCGCGGCTGGTCAGGTAACAGGTCATGAAGCCGCCGTAGCTGTAACCCGCCACGGCCAGCCGGTCGGCGTCGGCGATCCCTTCGGCGACAAGGTGATCCAGCGGTTCGAGGAAGTCCGCCGCGTCGGCGACACCCCATCCGCCGACGGCGGCGGTGTAGAAGTCCTCGCCGTAGCCGTCGCTGCCCCGCGGGTTGATCAGCAGTACCGCCCAGCCCCGCGCGACGAGCGCCTGGTGATAGAGATGGATCGAGTCGGCGGCGCCGTTCCAGGCGTTGTGCGGTCCGCCGTGGATGTCGAGCAGCAGTGGCGCGGCGCCGGATCGCGCCGGGTCCCGCAGCAGCCAGCCGTGGACGACGGTGCCGTCGCCAATGGTGAATTCCCTCTCCTCGTGGCGGAAAAGCTCGACCTCGGCCACGGAGGCGCCGTGCTTCGTGCGCACGTCGACGGCGCCGGTGGCCCGGTCGACGACGGCGACTTCGCCGAACGAATCTCCGGTGGCCATGACGACCACGACCCGCCCGGCCGCGATGTCCATTCCGGACACCACGCGATCCGCGCCCGCCAGTACCGCACGCGAGCTCTCACCGTCCACTTCGTACAGATGGGTGCAGCCGCGGTCCCGGACGCCGAACAACACGGCGCCGTCCTCCGTCAGCTGCGGCAGGGCTCCCGGATAGCCGGGGCCACCGGGCATCACGTTGCGGTCCAGGGACGCGGTCAGCTCGACCGGGGCCCCGCCGTCGAGCGGGACACGCCACAACCCGAGATGACCGACCTGGGTGTCGGCCCGGCCCACCACCAGCAGCGCGGCACCATCGGCGGACCAGCCGACCGTGCCCGCCATGCCCTCACCGGAGCCGATCAGCCGCGGCTCGGCGGTCCTGGCGGTCACGTCGACCACATAGGCACCGGAACGGAAGGTCAAGTCTGCGTCGCCGTCCTGCCCGGACGAGAAGGCGAGGTGCGTGCCGTCGGGCGACCAGGCCGGATCACTGGCGTGCCAGTCGCCGGAGGTGACCTGCCGGACTTCGCGCGTGGCGACGTCGAGGACGTGCAGATGCTTGCGGACGGTCTTGATCAGCCCGGCGCCGTCGGCCTTGAAGTCCAGCCGATCGGCCGCCACCGGGGCGTTCGGCGCGGCTTCTCCGCCGGCCAGGTCGACCGCGGCCGAGAAGGCGATCTTGCCGCCGTCCGGACTCCAGACCGGGGCGCCCGCCCCGAGCGGGAGTTCGGTGACCTGCTCGGCCTCCCCGCCCGACGACGGCAGGAACCACACCTGCGGCGGCCCGTCCTGGGCGCGGAGGAACGCGATCCGCGTGCCGTCCGGCGCCCATTTCGGCGCCATGTCGGCGGTTCCGCGGGTGAGCCGCCAGGCTTCGCCGTCGGTCGCGCCGACCTCCCAGAGCGTGCTCACGTTCCGGTCTTCGTCACGGTCCGCGGTGCGCAGGACGTAGACGATCCGGTCACCGTCCGGGGACAGCGAAGGCTGGCTGGGGACGGCGATGTCGTACAGGTCGTCGAGACCGAGACGTCGGGTCATGATGCGCTTGCTCCTCTGGAGGTCGTGAGCTCGTTGTCGCTGAAGTGGCAGGCCGCCGAATGACGCCGGTGTGCCGCGCCGTCGGCGGGATCCGCCTGGAGGCAAAGGTCGCGGTCGGCCCGCACGAGCGGGCCGACCGGGCAGCGTGGGTGATACCGGCATCCGCCGGGCGGATGGTGCGGGTCGGCGGGCTCGGCGTCGGCGGTCGCCTCGTCCGCGCCGGTGCCGAGCAGCGAAGCGGTCGCCGACGGCGCCGCGGCGAGCAGGTCACGCGTGTACGGATGCCGCGGATCCGTGAGCACCTGTTCGGCCGGGCCGACCTCGACGATCCGGCCGAGGTACATCACGGCGACGATGTCGCTGAGATAGCGGATCACCGCGAGGTTGTGCGAGATGAACAGCATCGACAGGCCGAGCCGCCGTTGCACGGACCGGACGAGGTTGAGCACCGCGCCCTGCACCGAGACGTCGAGCGCGGAGGTGATCTCGTCCGCGATCAGCACCTCGGGCCGCCCGGCCAGCGCACGGGCGAGCGCCACCCGTTGCCGCTGGCCGCCGGAAAGCCGCCCCGGCAGGTGGACGGCGCGTTCGGGATCGAGGTTGACCAGCTCCAGCAGCCGGGCGACCTCGTCGCGGCGTGCCGCGCGCCCGGGGAGGACGCCGCGCGGGATCGCTTCGATGATCGATTCCCCGATGCTCATCCGGGGGTCCAAAGAGGAATACGGATCCTGGAACACCATCTGCAACGGCGGGCGGCGGGGCAGTTCGCGGACGTCCACGCCACCCAGCAGAACCCGTCCGGCGCTGATCGGCGAGAGCCCGACGGCGGCGCGGGCCAGCGTCGACTTCCCCGATCCCGATTCGCCGACCAGTCCCACGACCTGTCCGGAAGGGACGGTCAGCCCGACCCGGTCGACGGCGGTGAGCCCGCGCCGTCCACCGTAGCGCACGCTCACCGCGTCGAAGACGAGATCGCTCACTCCGCACCTCCGGCGGTCACGGTTTCCTTGACAGGCTGGGAAAGCGGCGCCGGATACCAGCAAGCGACGCGATGCCCGGGTTCCACGCGCTCCAGCACCGGGTCCTCGAGACGGCACCGATCGGTCACCGCCGGGCACCGGTCGGCGAAAGCGCAGCCGTTCGGCACACGGTCCGGTTCCGGCGGGCGGCCGGGGATCACCGCGAGCGGCGCGTCACGATCGGTCTCGAGGTCGAGCGTCGCGGCCAGCAAGGCCCGCGTGTACGGATGCCGCGGTGTCCCGGCGGTCGGCAGGTCCTCCACCACCCGGCCCGCGTACATGACCAGCATCCGTTCGCAAGTCTGCGAAACGACCGCGATGTCGTGGCTGATCAGAACGATCGCCGTGTCCCGTTCGGACCTGGTCCGCGCCAGCAGGCGCAGCAGCTGCCGCTGCACAGTGACGTCCAGCGCCGTGGTCGGCTCGTCGGCGATGATGAGCTTCGGGTCGCCCATCAGGCCCATGCCGATCATGGCGCGCTGCCGCATCCCGCCGGAGAACTCGTGCGGATACTGCCGCGCCCGCCGTTCGGCGGCGGGGATCCGCACCGCGCGCAACCGGTCCACGGCCCGCTCGAAGGCCTTGGCCCGCGGCAGTCCCTGATGCTGTTCGGCGAC
This sequence comes from Amycolatopsis sp. NPDC043885, assembly GCF_056435685.1. Taxonomy (NCBI): domain Bacteria; kingdom Bacillati; phylum Actinomycetota; class Actinomycetes; order Pseudonocardiales; family Pseudonocardiaceae; genus Amycolatopsis; species Amycolatopsis sp. NPDC043885. The sequence continues at coordinate 204,989 of NZ_JBWKEA010000013.1, read as the reverse complement.
TTCGGCCAATTGGCGGCCGATCCGCCTGGTCGGGTTGAACGAGGTCATCGGATCCTGGAAGACCATCGCCAGTGACGTGCCGAGCAGGCCGCGCAGCTCCCGTTCCGGGCTCGTCAGCAGCGGTTTCCCGGCGAATTCGAGTCTGTCCGCGGTGACCACGGCCGGCGCTTCGACCAGCCGCGACACCGCCAGCCCCGTCAGGCTCTTCCCCGAGCCGGACTCGCCGACGACACCGATCGCCTCACCGGCGCGGACGGTGAAACCCACCCCGCGCACCGGAACGGTCCAGCCCGCCGGGTTCGGGAACGCGACCTGGAGGTTCTCCACCACCAGCACGGCGTCGTCGCGACTCTCGGCGGCGTCTTCCCTGGCCGGAGCGACCGGCCGCGGTGCGAGCTTGCGCAGCCCGGTGCGCACACCGATCACCCCGGCGACGGTCTCCCCCACCAGATTGAAGGCGAGCCCCGCGAGGACGACCGCGACACCCGGCGCCAGCGCCGCCGCCGGATTGACGTAGATGCCGTTGAGTCCTTCGCCGAGGATCCGCCCCCAGTCGTATTCGGGGGCCTGCACACCGATGCCGAGGAACGACAAACCGGCGAAAGCGAGCAGTGCCCCGCCCGCGCCGATGGTCGCGTTGACCACCAGCGGTTCGCCGATGTTGGGCAGGATGTGCCGGAACAGCAACCGGATCCGGCCGACACCGGAGATCCTGGCCGCCGCGACGAAATCCCGTCCCGCCACCGAAGCGGCCATCGTCTGCGCCAGCCGCGCGAACGCCGGAGCCAGCGCGAAACCGACCGCCAGCACCGCGCCGTGCGTCCCGACACCGAAGATGACCGAGAAGAACAACACCAGCAGCAGCCCGGGAAAGGCGACCGCGATGTTGACCGCCGCGATCACCAGCCGGGCGAGCGGACGCGGCAGCACCGAGGGCAGTGTGCCGAGCACGAGCCCGGTCACCACCCCGATCACCGTGGCGAGCAACGCCAGCACGATCGACAGCCTGGTCGCCACCAGCACGCGGTAGAGGATGTCGCGGCCGAGGTCGTCGGTGCCCAGCCAATGCGCCGCCGACGGTCCTTGGCCGATCGCGTTCGTGTCGATCTCGAAAGCCTTGTCGTGCCACAGGATCGGGGCCAGCACCGCGAGCACGATCACCAGTGCCAGCAGTGCGGCCGAGCACGCGCCCAGCGGTGTGCGCAGCGCCCCGAGCCATTTCGCTCCGCGCGGATTCGCCATCTCAGTTCTCCCGGATCGTCGAACGCGGATCGAGGACGGCCAGCAGCACGTCCACCGTCAGGTTCACCAGCAGCACACCGATGCCGTAGACGAGCACGATTCCCTGCACCTGCGGGTAGTCCTTCTGCAGGATCGACTGCGCGATGGTGGAACCGAGCCCCGGCCAGGCGAACACGTTCTCGACCAGGACGGTTCCCGCCACCATCCCGGTCAGCATCAGCCCGCCCATGGTGAGGGTCGCGGTCACCGCGTTGGGCAACGCGTGCCGCAGGTACACCAGCCGCGCGGGCAACCGTTTCGCCCGCGCCGTGCGGATGAAGTCGTTGCCCAGTACGGAAAGTGTTTCCACACGGACGATGCGGGCGAGGACCGACGCCGGACCGAGCGCCAGCGCGATCACCGGGAGCACTAGCGCGCCCGGACCCTCGCTGCCCGCCACCGGGAACCAACCCAGCTGGACCGCGAAGAACGCCACCAGTGCCACCGCGACCAGGAACTCCGGGATCGCGGCCAGCAGGACCGTCGTCGAGGTGAACGCCAGTTCCCCGCCGCGACGGCGGCCGCCCCGGGTCAGCACGGCGAACAGCAGGCCCAGCGGGATCGCGATCGCGATGACCACCACGAAGGCGGGCAACGCCAGCTCCAGGGTCGCGGGGAGCCGGTCGCCGATGACGTCCGCGACCGGCACCCCGGTGGTCATCGACGTACCCCAGTCGCCCGAGAAGAGACCGGCGAGATAGTCGACATACTGCTTCCACAGCGGGTCGTCGAGGCCGAGCGCGGCCCGCCGGGCGTTCACCAGCTCGGCGGGCGCGGTCAGCCCGAGCGCCGCGCGGACCGGATCGCCGGGGATCAGCTGGATCATCAGGAACGCCGTGGTGACCAGCACCCACAGCGAAACCGCGAACCGGCCGAGGCGGCGGATCCCGAACGACAGCCAAGGACTGCTCCGCGGGCCTGCCGTCGCGACGGCGCTCGTCATCAGGAGTACATCCGGATCGACGACGGCAGGATCTGGCCTTGGTTCATCTCGAACCGCGCACCGTTCGCGAAGGTCGGGATGGTCGAATTCACGAACGGCACCACGTCGAGTCGTTCGAACAGCGCGGATTCGGCGGCCAGCCAGTCCCCGCAACCGGATTCGCCCGCCTGCGCCGACGCCTTGCCCACGAGCTCGGTGTACCGGGGATTCTCGATATGCGCGAAATTCGTGCCCTCCGGCGGTTTCGCGCCGGAGGCGAACGGAACGGCCTGGCTGGGCAGGACGAAGCCCAGCGGTGCCAGCGACACCTCCCAGTCACCGGTGCCGAACAGCACCTGGCTGGTACCGGGACCGTCGACGGCCTTGATCGTGGCCTCGACCCCGATGTTCTTCCAGGACTGCAGGACCAGCTCCGCGGCCGAGACCATCGTCGGCCCGACCTGGGTGCCGTAGACGACGGTGAGGGCGAGCCGCTTGCCGTTCTTGGTCCGCACTCCGTCCGGGCCGGGCGTCCAGCCCGCGGCGTCGAGCCCGGACTTCGCCGCGGCGACGTCGAAGGCGGGCAGCTTGCCGTTGATCGAATCACCCGGGCACGCCAAGGGTTCTCCGGTGACGAGTCCCTTGGCGGGCTGCCCGTTGCCGGTGGTGAGCACCTTGCCGATCTGGCCGAAATCGAGCGCCTGGGTCAGCGCCCGGCGCACCGCCTGGTCCTGACCGGGCCTGCCGGGTGCCTGGTTGAAGAAGATCTCCCCCATCGGCACGACGATGTCGGCGTGGAACAGCTTCTGCGACCGCAACCGCTGCTGGTCCTGTCCGGTCACTTGCGCGGCGCTGAGCTCCCCGGACAGCAGCAGGTTCGCCGTCGTCGTCATGTTCGGCACGACCCGGAAGACCACTTTTTCGGGCAGGCCCTGCTGTTCGCTCTTCCAGTCACCGGGGCCCCAGGTGTAGTCCTTGCGCCGGGTGAGGGTGTAGTGGTCGTTCGGCACGATCTCGGTCATGGTGAACATGCCGGTGCCGTGCTGTCCCTTCGCGACGGACGCCCGGTCCGCCATCCCCTTGGCGCAGACGATCGGCACGGCCGCCACGTTGCGCAACAGGAACGAATCCGGTGCCCCGCTGGTGACCGTGACGGTCCTGGCGGCGTCGTCGACGACCGCCTTCGTCCCCGCTTTGACACTGACGCCGGTCAGCGGGGACTTGGTCGCCGGATCGCCGACGTGGTTGATGTTCGCGGCCACGTCCCGTGCGGTCAGCGGTGAACCGTCCGCGCATTTCACCCCGTCGCGCAGGGTGAAGTTCGCCGTGGTCGTCGTGGCCTCCCACTTCTCCGCCAGCCCCGCCACCGGCTTGCCCGCGGAATCGAGGTGGATCAGGCCGTCGTAGAGGAACCGGCCGATCTGCCGGGCGATCGACAGCACGGTGACGGCCGGGTCGAGCGTCCCCGGATCGGTCGGAAGGCCCATCGTGAAGGTCTTGCCGTCGGTCAGTTTCTGGTTCGCGGTCCGGTCCTCCCCGGATTGCGACGTCCCCCCGCACGCGCTCACGGTCAAGGCCACCACGCCCGCCATGGCGGCGGTGAGCCGAGCTGTCTTCATGCGGTTCTCCTACGGTTTGACGGAAAGGGCGCGAAGGTGGTCCACGGCAAGGCGCGCCGCCGTGCCGATCGAGGCGTCGACCGCGGGCAGGCGGTCGGCGAGGGATTCGGCGCGGGTGAACACCGCGACGGCGTACCGACGACCGTCCACATCGGACACGACACCCGCTTCGTTGCGGACGGCGGGAAGCGTCCCGGTCTTGGCCGCGACCGCCACGCCGGCGGGGAATCCGGACGACATCCGGTGCGGCCAGATCTGCTGGGCCATGATCCTCCGCACGCGTTCACAGGCGGCCGGGTCACCCGCGCGGTCGGTCCAGAGCGCGTCCAGCAGCGCGGTGATCTCCCGCGGGGTCGACGACGTCGTGCGTTCCGGGTCGAGTACCGAGAGCTTCCACAGCTGTTCGGGCGTGGCGGCGGCGAAGACGGCTTCCAGATCGTCGTCCGGTTTCGCGCCGAGATCGGCGATCACCGACGCGAAGAGGTCCTCGCAGCAGCCGATCAACCGTGTCCTGGCGAGCCCGAGATCGGCGAGCACTCGGTCGACGGCCTTCTGCCCGACCCGGTGGTAGACGAGGTCGGTCGCGGCGTTGTCGCTCATCGTCAGCATGAAATGGGCCAGGTCGCGCCAGCTCATCTCGACGTCGTCCGCACAGCCCGCGGTGCCGATCCCCCCGATCCGGTACCGGGCGGTGACCCGGGTCCGCTCGGTCTCGTCCAGCCGCCCGGCCACCACTTCCCTGGCGTAGGCGAGGGCGACCGGGATCTTGAACACCGACGCGAGCACGACCGGATCGTCCGCGCCCACGGCGACTTCGGGTCCGTCGGAGACGCCGACCTCCCGCGCGTGCACGAATCCCCGCGCCCCGGCGGCCGCGAAGACCGCCTCGATCTCGTCGGCGATCCGGCTCACCGGCTCACCCGCCGGTCGGCGCGCCCGGTGTGGAGGTACAGCGCCCGGCCGTTGCCGTCGTCGCCGACGAACGCGTGCGGCATGTGCAGGCCGGGCAGCGTCTTGTAGGCCGCGACGAGCGTGTCGTCCTTGTAGGCCAGCAACTCCGTCTTCTCGGCTTCCCCGCCCGTAGCGGCCATGACCCCCTTCGGAACACGCTCGATCCACAGCTTGCCCTCGTCGTCCTGGCTGACCACGGTGTCGGCCACCCGCGACGAGTACTCGCCGACGTACCGGGACGGATGGGCCGGGGCCGCCGCCGCGTTCGGCTCCGGCAGGGCGGGGACCTCGACGCCGGCGAGGTCGCCCAGCACCTTCCGGAAGATGTCCGCGTACAGGTGGAGCGGACGGCCGCCGTTGGTCAGCAGGGCGACCGCGACGTTGCGGCCCGGGACCACCCGCAGGAAGGCCGACTGGCCGATGGTGCCGCCGTCGTGGCCGATCACCGGGCCTCCCGGCCAGTCGAAGAGCATCCAGCCGAGACCCCATGCGCCGCCCAGCAGGCCGAGGTCGGGCAGCTCGACCTGGCGCTCCCACATCGATCGCACGGTTTCCGGCCGGAGCACCTGGGTGCCGTCGTCGGCCCTGCCTTCGGACAGGTGCATCCGCGTGAAGGTGAGCAGGTCGCGCGGGCGCATCGAGAGCATCGATCCGGCGGGGGCGTTCGACCGGGCCAGTGCCCAGACTCCGGCGGGCCGCGGTTCGTCGCCGGGCGACGGCGCGAGATGCCCGATCGCGGCGCGGTACCGGATCGCGTCGTACGGCCCGGCGGCCGCGTGCGTCAGTCCCAGCGGGGCGAAGAGATGGTCACGCAGGCAGTCGTCGTAGGACTTGCCCCGCAGCACCTCGACGACGCGGCCGAGCACGCAGTAGGCGGCGTTGTTGTACGAGAACATCTCCCCCGGCGGGAACAACTGGGGCACGTCGGACAGCGTCGCGACCAGCTTCTCCACGCAGTCGTCGCCCACGCCGGTGTCGGTGAAGATGTCGCCTTCGAAACCGGACGTGTGGCAGGTCAGCTGCCGGACGGTGATCCGCGACGCCGCGTCGTCGTCGGCGAGGACGAACTCCGGCAGGTAGCTCCGGACCGGCTTGTCGAGGTCGAGGAGGCCTTCGTCGACGAGCTGCATCGCCAGCGTCGTCGTCCACACCTTCGTGATCGAGCCGATCTGGAACACCGAATCCACTGTGGACTCGACACCGGCGTCCTTGTTCAGCACGCCCGCCGCGTGGTCGATCACCTCGCCGCCGGCGAGGACCGCGACGGCCGCGCCGGGAACCCCGTGTTCGGCCAGCAGGGCGGAAAGGTTCTCTTCCAACCAGGCGTCGATTTCGGAAAGTTTCGCCATGTTCCACCTCGTGTCCGGGAAAGCGTCGGCCGCAGTTCCCGGGATGCTATGCCGGTGACCGGCGTCACCGATTCGTGCGGAACGACGAGAGCGGCGGAAAAGTTCATCCGGGCATACGAATCAATCCGGCCAGGTCCAATGACCGGAACCGCCCCAAGTCCTAAAAGGACGGTTCGCGACGGGCGGCCACTCACGTCCACCCAACCTGACCTATGCTGCGATTGATAACCGCTGTTTATCAATAGACCGGAACCAAGTCTTTGTCTTCGATGAGTCCGCTTCGTACCGTGAACGGATCGGCGGCAGAGGCAACGGAGGGAGGCATCTCATGGAACTTCGTCACCTGCGCTACTTCGTCACCGTCGCCGAGACCTGTCACTTCGGCCGGGCGGCCGAGCGGCTGCACGTCGCGCAGCCCGCGCTCTCGCACACCATCCGTCAGTTGGAGGAGGAACTCGGCGTCGTCCTCCTGGCTCGGACGACCCGGCAGGTCCGCGTGACACCGGCGGGCGAGTTCTTCCTGGCCGAAGCCCGGCGCGTCCTCGCGGGGCTGGACGTGGGAGTGCGCGGTGTCCGCCGGATCGGCGAGGGCAAACGGGGCCTGCTCCGGGTCGGGTTCACCGGTACCGCGGCGTTCTCCCATCTGCCGCGGCTGGCCAGGGCGCTCGCCCAGCGGGTGCCGGACGTGGAGCTGGAGATCCGCGCCGATCTCCTGACCGCCGAGCAGTGCGAGCGCCTGCGCACGGGGACGCTGGGGATCGGGGTGCTCCGCCCGCCGGTCACCGGGGACGACATCGGCTTCCGGGTGATCGAGCGCGAGCCGCTGGTCCTCGCCGTCCCCGCCGACCACCGGCTGGCCGCCGAACCCGTCGTCGCGATGGCGGAGCTGCGGACCGAACCGCTCGTGACCTACGACCGGCGCAACTCCGTCGTGTACGACGCCGTCGCCCGCAGCTGCCGGGAGGCGGGGCTCACGCCCCCTCAGCTGCACGAGGCCTCCGGGACCGCGGTCCTGCTGGCGCTGGTCGCCGGCGGCCTGGGGGTCGGCGTGGTGCCCGCTTCGGCCCGAGCGCTCCCTTTGGCCGGTGTCGTGTTCCGAGACCTCGCCGGAGCGGCGACCGTGGAGCTGGCACTGGCCTGGCACCGCGAAACTCCGTCCCCGCTCGTCACGACCGTCCTCGACGCGCTCAAGGACGTCTTTCCCACCACCGAGGGCACCTGATGAAGATCACGCGAGTCGAGGCGATCCCGTTCGCCATCCCGTACCGGAAGCCGTTGAAATTCGCGTCGGGCGAGGTGCACGTCGCCGAGCACGTCCTCGTGCGGGTGCACGCCGACAACGGCGTCGTCGGCGTGGCCGAAGCGCCCCCGCGGCCGTTCACCTACGGCGAGACCCAGGCGGGGATCGTCGCGGTGATCGACTCCCTGTTCGCCCCGCAGGTGGTCGGCCTCAGCCTGCTCGACCGCGAAACGGTGCACACCCGGCTCGCCCGCACGGTCGGCAATCCGACCGCGAAATCCGCGATCGACATGGCGATCTGGGACGCGCTCGGCCGCAGCCTCGACGTGTCGGTCACCGAACTGCTCGGCGGCTACACCGACCGCATGCGCGTGTCCCACATGCTCGGCTTCGACGAGCCTTCCGCGATGGTCGCCGAGGCCGAGCGGATGCGGGAGACCCACGGCATCACCACCTTCAAGGTCAAGGTCGGCCGTCGTCCGGCATCGCTCGACACCGCCGTCGTGCGCGCGCTGCGGGAGCACTTCGGCGACGCCGTCGACCTCTACGTCGACGGCAACCGCGGCTGGACCGCCGCCGAATCGGCTCGGGCGATGCGGGAGATGGCCGATCTCGGGCTGCTCTTCGCCGAGGAACTGTGCCCCGCCGACGACGTCCTCGGCAGGCGCTGGCTCGTGCGGCAGCTCGACGTGCCGTTCATCGCCGACGAATCCGCGGTGACCCCGGCCGACGTCACCCGCGAGATCCTCGGCGGCTCCGCCACCGCGATCAGCATCAAGACCGCCCGCACCGGCTTCACTCGCTCGCAGCGCACCCACCACCTCGCCGAAGGACTCGGCCTCGAAGTCGTGATGGGCAACCAGATCGACGGCCAGCTCGGTTCACTGTGCACGGTCGCGTTCGGCTCGGCCTACGAGCTGACGTCCCGCCGCCCCGGCGAACTCTCGAACTTCCTCGACATGAGCGACGACCTGCTCACCGAGCCGTTGCGTGTCGTCGATGGCGAACTCACCGTCCGCCCCGGCGCCGGCCTCGGTGCCGAAATCGATCCCGGGAAGCTCCGGAACTACCGCCAGGACCACTGACGCCCACCACGAATCAAGGAGGATTCATGACCGCCATCCCCGAGACGGCCACCGCGGCCGCGTCCGGTGCCAACGCGACCGAACGGTTCAAGAGCGACAAGTTCGCCGGCGTCGCCGGAACGCCGAAGGAGCGGGTCAGCCTGCTGGCCCGCGAGGTGCTGGAAGCCGTGCACGGCACGATCCGGAAGCACAAGGTCACCTACGACGAGTACAACGCGCTCAAGTCGTGGCTGATCGGCGTCGGCGAGGACGGCGAGTGGCCGCTGTTCCTCGACGTCTGGGTGGAGCACGTCGTCGAAGAGGTCGCCACCGAGCACCGTGAGGGCAACAAGGGCACCATCGAGGGGCCGTACTACGTGCCCGGCGCGCCCGAGCAGGGTGCTCACGGTTCGGTCCCGATGCGGGACGACGAACCCGGTACGCCGCTCGTCTGGACCGGTCAGGTCACCTCCACCGACGGCACGGCGCTGGGCGGGGCGAAGGTCGAGCTGTGGCACGCCGACGCGGACGGCTTCTACTCCCAGTTCGCGCCGGGCATCCCGGAGTGGAACCTGCGCGCGAGCTTCACCGCCGACGCCGATGGCAGGTTCGAGATCCACACCGTGCGCCCGGCGCCGTACCAGATCCCGACCGACGGCTCCTGCGGCAAGCTCATCGCCGCGGCGGGCTGGCACGCGTGGCGTCCGGCGCATCTGCACGTCAAGGTCTCGGCCCCGGGGCACGAGCTGCTCACCGCCCAGCTGTACTTCCCCGGCGACGAGCACAACGACGACGACATCGCTTCGGCGGTCAAACCGGAACTGGTGCTCGACCCGCGCCCGTCAGGCCATGGCGAGACCGTCGAGTACGGCTTCGTCCTCGACCCCGAACGTTCCTGACCAGTGTCCCTTTTGGAGTGACCGATGCTCTACCACGTGCGCATGGACGTTCGCCTGCCGCCGGATCTCGATCCGGTGGAGCGGGCCGACCTCGTCACGCGCGAAAAGGCGTACAGCCAAAAGCTTCAGCGCGAAGGCAAGTGGCCGCAGCTGTGGCGGATCGCGGGCGAGTACGCGAACTTTTCGATCCTGGACGTCGCCGACCACGACGAGCTGCACACGCTGCTGTCCGGTCTGCCGTTGTTCCCGTACATGGACATCGCGGTCACGCCGCTGGCTACGCACCCGTCCAAGGTCGAGGCCGGTCTCTGAGGATCACTCGGCTCTCTTCGCGAAGAGGGGCCCCTTCGAAGCGATCATCCCGATGCCGAAGCCCAGCACCGAAATCCCGAACATGATAAGTATGAAGCCGCCGATCTTCGCCTCGGCGTCGGTGTCCGGGCTGCGCGCCGACTTCGAGGAACGGGCGACCACGGCGTCCGGATCGGCGATCGCGTCGACCCCGACGTAGAACAACGCGATCGAGGCGAGGATCAGGAAGATGCCGCCGGCGATGCGCTTGCCGGACCGGCGCGGTGGAGCGGCGCCTTGGCTGTCCTCAGTGGAGTTGGACTCTGACATGGGCTGCAAGGTATCAGCGGCCGCCGACGAACGTGAGGTGAGAACGGCGACGCAGGCGGAACCCCGACGCGAGGGCCACCGTGGCGAGCAGGAGCACGAAGGCCGCCACGCCGTGCGCGACACCTCGGGTCAGGTAGCCGATGTCCGTGTGGTCGATGGCGTAGGTGCCGATCTCACGGCTCGACCAGAACGGCAGCAAGCGCGCGATCAGGCTCGACGGATCGGCCATCATCTGGAGACCGACGACCGCCAGCAGCACGAGCGTGCCTTCGAGTTCCCTGGGCAGCACCGCACTGAGCAAAAGCCCGAACGGCGCCGACACGGCGACCGTCAGCACCATGACCAAGGCGACCGAGCCGTACCGGACGTCGTGCTGGTCGACGAGGATCAGCACGAAGTACGGCGCGGACAACAGGAACCCGACCGTCCACAGTGCACTCAAACGACCGAGGTACAGGTCGTGGGAACGGTAACCCGAAAGCCGCAGCCGAGGCTCCATGGCACGGCTCGCGCTGCCCGCGAACAGCGCGGCGGTGCTCAACGCCCAGCCGAGGCCGAGGCAGACGAAGCGGATCGACTGTCCGAGGTGGTCACCACGCCTGCTCAAGTAGAACACCAACGGCAGCAGCAGGAGGATCAGCAGGACCGACCGGCGGCGCAGCAGTTCGCGCAGCGACATCTCGGCGACCGTCAGGATCTTCTTCACGCGACAGCCTTCCTGGCCGGGGAAAGTTCGAGCACGGTGTCGACGCGGTCCAGCTGGTTCAGCAGGTGGGTCACCACCACGATCGCCTTGCCTGCCTCGCGCCACTGCCAGACCTGATGCCAGAAGTCGAGGTACGTGCCCTTGTCGAAACCCTGATAGGGCTCGTCGAGCAGCAGCACGTCCGGGTCGCCGAGCCCGGCGAGCACGAGGTTCAGTTTCTGCCTGGTCCCACCGGAAAGGTGCCGGGCCTGCGTGCCGCGTCCGGGCGTCCAGTCCAGCGCCGCGGCGCGGGCGGCGCCGATCCGTGCCGACTCTTCGCGGGCCATCCCGCGCCCGGCGCCGATCAGCACGAAATGCTCACCCGCGTCGAGGAAATCCGCCGTGCCACCGTCCTGCGGGCAGTAGCCGAGTGAACCGCGCACGCGGACCTCGCCCTTGTCCGGGCCGGTGATCCCGGCGCAGATACTCAGGAACGTGCTCTTGCCACAGCCGTTCGCCCCGATCACCGCGGCGATCTCGCCCGAGCGCACCACGAGGTCGACACCGTCCAGCACCGTCCGCCTGCCGTATTTCTTCGTGATACCCCTGGCTTCCAGCAGCACTTCGCCCGGCCGACGCCGGGGACGTCCCACACTGTCGGCCACGGCCGAGGCGTACGCGGCGGGCGGCCCGAAGACCCGGATCGGGTCTCCGCCGCTTTCCCGCAGATGCACGGCCGCCTCCGCGACCACTTGCCGCGCCGCGTCCCCGCCGACGCCCCGGCGACGCAGTTCGTGCGTCAGCGCGGAAAGCCATCCGTCGTGGTTCATCTTCCCTCCCGCAAGATCGAGGCCACCCCGGCGGAGAACTCCTGCCAGTCGGAGGTGGCGTGCCGCAGTGTTTCCCGGCCTTTCGCGGTGATCCGGTAGTACTTGCGCGCGGGCCCGGCCGTCCCTTCCCGCCAGCTCGCGGTGACCAGGCCGAACCGCTGCAACCGCAGCAGTACCGGATACAGCGTGCCGCCCTGGATGGGGCCCAGCCCGGCGGCGTCGAGCGACTGGGCCAGCTCGTAGCCGTAGGACTCGCGCTCGGCGACCAGCGCCAGCACGCACGGCGCCAGCACCCCCCTCAGCCACTGGCCTCGCCGGTCCTGATCCACGTCGAGCAATGTAGCAGTCCTACCTAGATAGCACTACAAGCTAGTTCTGTCTCTGTGCTTGGAGCCGGATCTCGCGTGTCTCGGGACGGATGACACGGAGGGTGCGAGTTCCGCTTCCAAGCACGCGAGATCCGTCTCCAGTCACGCGAGATCCGTCTCCGATCACGCGACTTCGGCCGCGAGGCGAGGCAGTGGTTTCGTTTGCGCGGCACCAAGCCCGGGTATGCGGCGCCATGCCGGAAACCAACGCCGTCGCCGCGGAGATCGACCTCGAAATCATGGGATCCATCCCCGAACCACGCCACCGTCTGCGAGGAAAACGGCCGGAACGAGCGTCGTCGTGAACCGGGCGGCAGTACTGCTGGGGCTGGGTCTCGGCGGCTTCGTCGACGGTATCTTCGCCCATCAGATCCTGGGCTGGCATCACCTGCTCTCGAGCTGGTATCCCCCGGTCACCCCCGCGAACCTGCATCTCAACATGGTGGGTGACGGGTTGTTCCACCTGCTGTGCTTGATCTTCGTGGTCCTCGGTGTGGTGCTGCTGAACCAGGGTGATCGCCTGGCTCCCCGGAGGCTCTGGGGTGGGCTGGCGGTCGGCTGGGGCGTGTTCAACCTCGTCGAGGGCACCGTCGACCATCTGATCCTCGGCGTGCACCACGTCCGCGCCGGTCCCGGCCAGCTGGCGTACGACCTCGGTTTCCTGCTGCTCGGCGTCTTCCTGGTGGTGATCGGTGTACTGCTTTCCCGATCGGCTCCCTCGCTCGCGCGCGACTGATCCGGGTTCGAGCCGTGGGCGCGGGGTACCCGGTGGCATGGACAGATTCCTGAGCATCTACCTCAACGACCAGCTCGCGATGGGCGTCGCCTGGCGGGAACTGGCTCGCCGGTCCCGGAAGGCGAATCAGGGCACCGAAGTCGGTGAGGCACTGACCCGCGTCGCGTCGGGCATCGCCGAAGACGTCGAGACCTTCCGGGACATCATGCGCGAACTGGGAATCCGGCGGAATCCCGTCAAGAGCACGCTGACCGCGCTGGCGGAGCGCGCCGGTCGACTCAAGCCCAACGGACGGCTGAGGAGCTATTCCCCGTTGAGCCGCTTCGAAGAACTCGAATTCCTGATCATGGGTATCGAGGGCAAGAAGCAGTTGTGGGAAACGCTGGACCGCCTCGCGGGACTGCGCTCGCGCCTGCCCGGCGTCGACTTCGCGCGGCTGATCGAGCGGGCGGGGGAACAGCGCGCCCTTCTCGAGCCGCACCGCGTCCGGGCGGGAACCGAGGTCCTCCAAGGCTGAGGTCGCACGCCGGCCACGTTTTCCCGTGCGGAGCGGGTCCGAGCTCACCGGCGAGCGGCCCGGCGGACCAAGGCGGTGAATCTCCTCGAGGAAGCCGGGCGGTCGGTACCACCGCCGACGGACGGCTGGAGTACCTCGATTCCGGCCTCCCGCCCGAGCAGGCGGTTCAGCAGGGGTGTCGAGGTGGCCGAGCGGCATCAGCGCCTGGTCCGCTCGCGTATCGACATGGTCCGCGGCTATGCCGAGACCTTGGGATGCCGTCGCCGGTACCTGCTCGGCTATTTCGGCGCACAGCTGCCCGAGCTCTGCGGGAACATTCGCCGTCCCGCACCCCGAACGGGGGCGAGGCATGGTGATGTCGGTGGACCGGGACCGGCTACAAGACCCTTGCCCGGTCCGCCGTCGACGAGCACGATCTGCTCTCCACCGACGAGACCTCTTGACACACTTCGCGAATAGGAAATGGACATCGTGGGTATTCAGTGCCATGACGCCGGCGGCCATGGGGCGCTGTCGACGAGGAAGGAGTAGATCGTGTATCGACATACTCCAGACCCGAGCATGGAAAGGAGCGACTCCGACGCCGACGTGGCTGATACGGAGTCCGGAGCCGTCCTGGGCGCACCGATCGACACCGCCGTGAGGTCGGCTTTCGAGGAGCTCGTTCCGGCGCAGGCAGGCGAAGCCGCCCTGCTCCGCCGGAAACTGAGGGACTGGCTGGACGCGTTGCCCATCGACGCGAACAGCAAGTACGACATCACCATCGCCACGTACGAGGCGATGGCCAACACGGCGGTGCACGCCTACCCCGGCAGGCGAGGCTGGGTCCGCCTTTACGCCGACTGGGCGGGTGACGCGATCACGGTCACGGTGACCGATACGGGGGACGGCATTCCCGCGGCGCGGTCGCGTACGGACAAGCCCGCTTCCGGTGGCCGTGGCCTGAGCCTGATCGACGAGGTCACCGACCAGATGACCATCGACACCGGTGCGCACGGCACGCGGGTGGCCATGGTGTGGCGGCCTGCCGCGCTCCGCCAGAACACGGCGTCCTGACCGGACCGCCCTAGCGCGCCCCCACCGAGACGGCGGGACTCGGACCCGGGCCCGAAAGCGGAGTCGGCCCGAACCAGTCGAGGCACACCACCATCGCGTCGTCTTCGGCCTGCTCGCCGTGGCGGCGGGTGGTGAGTTCCCTCAGCACGGAGCCCGGGACGTGGGCGGCGGGCAGATCGGCGGTCGCGACGACCGCCTCGGCGAGTTCGCGTTCCCCGTAGCGTTCACCGTGTGGCCCGGCCGCGTCGTAGACGCCGTCGCTGACGAACACGAACCGGTCTCCGTCGACGGCCTGGAATCGCTGGGCGGTGTAGAGCGTGTCCTCGAACGTGCCGAGCGGCAGCTGTTCGTCGAAGTGGACCTGCTCGGCTTTTCCGTCCCGCAGCCGCCACAAGCGCGGCGATCCCGCGTCGACGACGTCGGCCGTTCCGGTGGCGAGGTCGAACTCCAGCAGCAACGCCGAGACGTGCTGGGCGCCGCGATAGTGCGCGTAGAGTGCTTGGTCGGCGAGTTCGGCCTGGGCGTCGAGGGCGACTCCGGCGCGGCGGGCGTTGCGCAGCGCGTTGACGGCGAGATTGGTCAGCAGCGCGGCTTCACTGCCCTCCCCCATGCCGTTGATGAGCGTGACGGCGAGTTTGTGGGCGGAGGCGGACCAGTCGAAGCAGTCGCCGTAGATGGCGTACGCGGGTTCGAGCTGGCCGCCCAGCGCGAACTCGGCGCGTGTGCAGGCCCGGCCGGGCAGGAGCTGCCATTGCATCTCCGCGGCCAGCGTCAGCCGGGAGGAACGCCGGGCCTGGATGTAGAGATCGGTGTCGCGGTCGGCGACGAACAGTTCGTGCGCCAGCGCTTCGGCGAACCGCTCGAGTTCGGCCCACACCGGTGGTTCCGGCTCCTCGGGCAGGGTCACCGCGAGGATCCCGAGCCGGTCACCGCGGACGCTGACCGGCAGGTACCCGGTCACGCTCGCGCCGTCGTGGCCGAACGTGGCGGCCTGCGTGACGAAGGCCGCCCCCGGCGTCGTGCCCTCGACCGGGATCGGGTCCGACGTGTAGGGCAGCGTGCTCACCCGGCACAGCTCGGTGAGGGCGTAATCGGCCATCAGCAGCTCGACCGCCCGCGCCCCGAAATGCTCGGAAAGCGCCGAGCGCAGGGCGGCGGGCAGGTCGTGAGGAGGGACGTCCCGCAAAAGACGCTCCACCGCCAGGGATCTGTCCAACGCCCCGCCTCCCGCTCACCGGATCGCGCACCGGGCAGGCACACGTTGAGTCTGTTGAGTCTGCGCCGTCCCGGCGTGCCGGTCTACGGCGATTCGCGCGAGCTGTGCTGCAGGAACGAGCATAAGGATGCCAGAGTGGACACCGTGGATCGGTCCCGCGAGCAGCCAACCCCGGACGGGACGGCTGCGGTGTTCGACCTGCCCGGCCTCGTCGAGCTCGTGGTCGAGCGGATGCAGGACGTCTCTCCGCGGCCGCTGTCCACCGCCCAGCTGCGCGCGGTGATCGCCCTGGACCACCACGACGGGCTGAACCTGCGCACCCTGGCCGAGTTGCTCGGCTCGACCCCGCCACTGGTGAGCCGTCTCTGCGACCGGCTCGAAGCGGTCGGTTTCCTCGAACGCCTGCCGAGCACCCGCAGCCGCCGCGAACTCATGTTGCGGTTGAGCGAGCGCGGGCGCGGGTACCTGCGGGAGATCCGCGCCCGGCGGCGGGAGAACGTCGAGGCGGTACTCGACAAGATGACCCCCGCCGGGAGGGCCGCGCTGGCCGCCGGACTGCGGGAATACCACGCCGCCGGCACCGGGGACGAGGTCGGCCGCGGGGCGCCGTGAGGCCCCGCTATTGCGGGGGTACTCTCTCAACTGTTGTCATATGACAATAGTTCACCGGCGTACAGCAGAGCGCGCCCCAAACCGCAGGAGGACAACGGTGCTGGGGACGGACGATGCCCCCGTTCGGGAGCTGCTGACGCGGGCCCTCGACGACGACCACGCCACGCTGGTGGGCGAATGGGTCCATCGGCAGCTCGAGCCGCCCGCCGTGGCGCACACCGAGCAGGATCTCCGCCGCGAGGCCGCCGAACTGCTGGAAGCGCTGCGTGCCGCACTGGGCACGACGATGCCCGCCGACCGGATCGTGGCGCGGGACGGCGCGGTCCGTGACGCGCTGACTTCGCTGTCGGAGCGCCGGGCTCGCGCGGGCGCCGAACCGTCGGCCACCGCCATGGCGATCCTGTCGCTCAAACGCATGATGCTGGCCGCCGTCGAGCGGCACACCGATGACGCGGAACTGCGCTACCGGGCGGCGCTGCTGGTCAGCGAACTGCTCGACAGCGCCGGCATGCTGACCTTCGCGGTCTACGCCACCGGGCGCGAACAGATCATTCGCCAGCAGCACCACCAGATGCTCGAACTGTCCACCCCGGTCGTGCGGCTGTGGCGGCACGTGCTGGCGGTGCCGCTGATCGGCACCCTCGACAGCGCGCGCACGCAGGTCGTGATGAACAACCTCCTCGAGGCGATCCAGACCCACGAAGCCCGGGTCGCGATCATCGACATCACCGGCGTGCCGACCGTCGACACCGCGGTGGCCCAGCACCTGTTGCAGACCGTCAGCGCGGTCCGGCTCATGGGCGCGGAATGCGTCGTCAGCGGCATCCGGCCGTCGATCGCGCAGACCATCACCCAGCTGGGCATCGACCTGTCGCATATCGTCACCCGCGGCTCCCTCGCCGACGCGCTGGCCACCGCGATGCGGCTCATCGGCGACAGCACCCACGCGGGCGCGGTGACGGAGTGAGCGCCGAGGCGGGACTGCCGATCCTGCGGCTCGGCGACATCCTGCTCACCGGCCTGCTCAGCGACCTGGACGACAAGACCGCCCTGCGGTTCACCGAAGAGCTCACCACCCGCATCTCCGACGAAGGCATCCGCGGCGTCATCATCGACATCTCACGGCTGGAGATCATCGACTCCTTCGTCGCGCGGGTCCTGATGCAGCTCGCCGACACCGGACGCCTGCTCGGCGCCACGATGATCGTCGCCGGGATGCGCCCCGCGGTCGCGATCACGCTGTCCGAACTAGGGCTCCAGCTCACCGGCGTCCGGACCGCGCTCAACGCGGAACAGGCGATGGAACTGCTGGGCTGGCGCCGCCCCGCCGAGGCGCCTCATGCTCCCTGACGAACTCACCGACCCCGGACGCGACGTTCCGCCCCTCGAACACGCCGTCCGCGCCGAAGAGGATCTGCTCACCGCCCGGCACGCCGTGCGGTCCAGCGCGGTCGCCGCGGGGTTCTCCATCGTCGACCAGACGAAGATCGTCACCGCGGCCAGCGAACTGGTCCGCAACGCCTACATCCACGGTGGCGGTGGAACCATGACGATCACCGTGCTCCGCGACGACCGCGGCCGGATCGGGTTGCGGCTGCGCGTCCGGGACGACGGGCCCGGCATCGCCGACGTCGACCAGGCGATGACCGACGGCTTCAGCACCGGCGCCGGGCTCGGGCACGGCCTCGGCGGCACACGCCGCCTCGTCGACGAATTCACCATCGACACCGCCCCTGGCCGCGGCACGACCATCACGATCACGCGCTGGAAGCCATGACCGGCATCGTGGTTCCCCCGCCCTCGCGCCACCTGCGCGTCGACCACGCCAGCGCCGTCTACGCCGCCGCACGGACCGCCCGTGAGACCGGGCGGGCAGGCGGGCTGCCCTCGGTGCTCACCGAACGCGCGGCCGTCGTGACCTCCGAGCTGGCGGGGAACCTCGACCGGCACGCGATCAACGGTTCGATCGTCGTGCAGCGGCCCGCGATCGGGCTCGGCATCGACGTCCTTGCCGCCGACGACGGCCCGGGGATGGCCGACGTCGGACATTGGCTGCTCGACGGCAACACCACCACCGGCACGCTCGGCACCGGCCTCGGCGCGGTCGGCAGGATGGCCACCGTCTTCCGGATCCGCTCGGCGCCCCGGTCCGGCACCCTCGCCGCGGCCCGGATCCTCCTCCCCGGGACACCGGCCGGACCCGCCGCCGCGGTCGGGCATTTCTGCCTCCCCCGCGACGGGGAAGACCACTGCGGCGACGCCATCGCCCTCGCCGAACTGACCGGCGGCTGGGCCGCGGTCGTCGTCGACGGCCTCGGGCACGGGCCCGACGCCGCCGAAGCCGCCGACACGGCGATCCGCGTGTTCCGCCAGAACCCCGACCGCCCGTTCCCCCATCAGCTGGCGACCATGCACCGCGCCCTGCGCACCACCCGCGGCGCCGCCGTCGCGCTCGCCCGGATCGCGGCGGGCAGGCTCGAATTCTGCGGAGTCGGCAACGTCAGCGGCACGACGATCAGCGGGGACGGCCGGTCGCGACTGCTGCTCAGCATCCCCGGTGTCGTCGGCTACGCCCTGCCCGCCGCTCAAGTCCGGCACACCGCGCTCACCGCCGGCGACCTCGTCGTGCTGCACACCGACGGCGTCGACCACACCTGGCGCACACCGGCGAGCGCGACGCAGCCGTCGAACGCGCTGCTTCTCGCCGCCGATCTCTCCCACCGTCACCGCAACCCCCGCGACGACGCCGCCATGATCGCCCTCCACCCGGACCAGCTCGGCTGATGCATCCACACCTCGCCCGGCTCCGCCGCCGCCTCCGCGCCGCCTGCGCCGTAGCCGGCGTCCCCGTCGAAGACCGCGCCCGTCTCGTCATGGCCGCGACGCTGCTCGCCGAACCGGCCTTCGGCACGGGCACGGAAGTCACGCTCGAAACCACCACCACCGACGGCCTCCTCGCGGTCACCGTCCGGCTCCCCCACCCGGTCGAACGACCGCGGCGCAACACCCTCCCGCTGCTGCCCGACGCCGAAGACGACACGAGCCTCACCTGGCACCTCCCCACGGGAACCGTCCGGCATCCCGTCCCGGCCGGCGACGACCAGGCCACCGATGAGGAAACCCTCGCGCTCATCGCCCGCGCCGACGCGCTCGCGCAGGAACAGCGGGAACTCAAACACGAACTCGCCGAAACCAACAGCGGCGTGCTGGCCATGTACATCGAACTCGAACAGCGCGACGAACAACTCCGCCGCGCGCATTCCGTCATCTTCCGCGAACTCGAAGACGCGCTACGGCCCGGCCCGCCCGCCGTGCCGGGGCTCGAACTGGCCGTCCACTACTCGCCGACCGACCAGGACTCCCCCACCGGCGGCGACCTCTACGACTGGTTCGTCCTTCCCGGCGGTCAGCTGCACATCACCCTCGTCGACGCAGTCGGGCACGGTGTCACCTCTACCCGCCATGCCCTCACCGTCACCCACGCGATCCGCACCCTCGCGCTGGAAGGCCACCCCTTCCGCGACCTCATCGCCCGTACCGCGCGCACCCTCGCCACGATCGAGCCCGACCTCATGGCGACCGTGATCCTCGCCAGGATCGACCCCGCGACCGGCGAACTGACCCTCGCCAACGGCAGCCACCCCGCCCCCGTACTGGCCACTGTGGACGGTCGAGCGCGGCTGCTGCGCTCCCCGGTCGTCGGCCGCGGGATCGGCTTCCCCGATCCCGGCAGCCCCGAACTCCGCCACCACACCCTCGACCACGGGGACACCCTGCTCCTCTACACCGACGGCCTCGTCGAAAGCCGCAAGGACTATCTCGAAGGCCAAGACCGGCTCCTGGATCTCGCCCCCGCGTACGCCACCCTCCCCATCACCGAGCTTCCCCGGGAACTGGCCGGCCGGATGCACGACGTCGTCCTGCACGCCGACGACACCGTCGTCCTCGCCGTCCGACGGCCACTTCCCGGGGGGAGCCTCAGCAGGCAGGCGGAGTGAACGTCCCGTTCTGCGCGACGACGTCACCGATATCCGCGAAGCCCACGTGATTGTTCTGATGGCTGAGGAGAAGAACCCAGTTCCCGCCCCGGGGACTCTTCCATCCCGGGAACTGGCAGATGGCCGCCACGTCGTCGGCGGGCAGGGGAAGCCATCGTTTACTTGAGGGGAAGGTCAAATGTGGCGTGCTGCGTGCTGGAGGCACGGCCTGCCGGGCCGATCGCGACCCCACTGTCCACAAGGGACACAAAGACACCCCTGCATGCCTGATTTGGGCGTTTTGCGTGGGGGTCGCGAGTGGCAATGATCGTTCTTACCGTCTTTGCCACTCACGACCCGGGCGAGAAGCGGACATCATGACATCAATCGGGCGCACAATCGTCGTGAAGCGTCCCAGGCGTTCTCCTGAACTGCCTTCTCTGCCGGAATCGCACGACCCCGGGCGGACCGTCCCTGTGCCGCAAGGCACGTCGTGGAAGTCGCCGGCGCCGCTCAGTGACCACAGTGGACAGTGGGTGGCGACGCGGGACATCGTCGTGGCGGCCACGGTGCCGCTCCGCGGAGACGCCGAGGTGCCCGAAAAGACAGGGTAGGGCTCAGTCTGCCGCGAGGATTTCGGCCAGCCGGAGAGTGTCCCGGAGATAGCGCTCGTAAGGAAAGCCGGCCGCGATGAGCCCTTCACGCAACTCGTCATAAAGTGGCTTTCCCGCGGCATGGAAGGCTTTCCGGCCGAGGTCGGTGATCCGGACCAGCCGGCGCCGCGCGTGTTCGGGGTCGACGGTGATCCGCACCAGCCCGTCCGCTTCGAGTGGTCGCAGGGCCCGGCTGATCGCCGGGTCGGAGACCGACAGCGCCTTGGCGAGCCGGTGCTGCGTCGTCGGCTCGATGTCCTCGAGCGTGCCCAAAAGCCGTATCTGACTATAAGTCAAACCATCGGGGCCGTCAGCGCGCCGCCGGGCCGCTTCGCCCATCAGCATGACCACCCGGTGCAGCAAGTCCGCGAGTCCGTCGTCCACGATCTCACCATACCAGAGTGTTGACGAGTTAATATTAACTAGGTAAGACTGAAGCCATGGACACCTTCGCTTACCTCGCCCAATCCGCCTTCCCGCTGGTCTGGATCGTCGTGCCCGCCGTCGGAGCCTTCCTCCGTGCCCGCCACTCGACGTCGCCTCAGGAACGACTCGAAATCTGGCAGCGCTGGTGGGCCATCGGCGCCTTCGGCTGCGGCAGCCTGTGGATGACGGTCGCCTTTCTCGCCTTCCCGGAGGTCATGGCCACGGCGATCGGCTTCGACCGGACGCCGTTCATGTTCGAGATCGCCTTCGCGAACCTCGCGCTGGCCGTGATGGGCTTCCGGGCCGCCTCGGCGTCCGCGCGCGAACGCGTCACCATCGGCATCGGCGGCGGGATGTTCCTCTGGGGAGCCGCGATCGGCCACGTTCACCAGTGGTTCGCCAACGGTGACCACTCCCCCGGCAACACCGGCGGAGTCCTCGTCAACGACATCCTGATCCCGGCGGTCATGATCATCCTTGCCGTGCGATCCCGGCGGCTCGCGACCGTCCCGCGGCCCGCCGCGGAACTCGCCGCCTGAGCCCGCGGGAGCTGTCCTCATGACGACGACACAGACCGACCAAGCGACCGGAAAGGCCGCCGCCGAGCGGCTCAGCGTCTTCGTCGACGCGGTGATCGCGATCGCGCTCACCTTGCTGGCGCTGGATCTCCCGATCCCCCACGGCGACACCACCGGCGCCATGCTGAGCTCGATCTCGGACCACGGCAAGGAATACTTCGCCTTCACGCTCGGCTTCGCGGTGATCTCCGCCCACTGGCGCGCGCACCACGAGATCTTCCCCTACGTCCGCTCGCTGAGCGGCCGCCTGATCAGCCTCACCCTGGTCTGGCTGTTCATGCAGGTTCTGATGCCGTTCGCGACGCGGGTCATCACCGCCGAGGGAGCGTTCCCGCTCCGGTTCAGCCTGTACGCGATGGTGCAGGTCCTGGCCTCCGCGTCGTTCGCGCTGATCATCAGGGAGATCCGGCGCGAACACCTGTACGTGACCGACGGACCGCCCCGGGTGTTCGCCCAGAGCCTGACGCGCAGCGTCTGCTTGGCCGCGGTGTTCGGGATCTCCGTGCCCGTCTCGTTCCTGACGGACGACGCCGTCGCCTACCTGTGCTGGCTCGCGGCGCCTGTCACGCTCGCCGTCGCCCGCCGCGTCCAGGACCGCAGGTCGTCCGGCACCTGAGCGGCCTGACCGGACCGGGTCAGCGCAGCGCCGTCAGGACGTAGTCGTCGCCGGACTGCCACACCGGCGCCACTTCGGCGAAGCCCGCTTCCCGGAGCAGCCTGGTGTGTTCCTGCGGGCTCAGCCGGTTGCCGTAGCCGGTCGAGATGCCGCGCAACTCGTCGGCCGTGAACCGCTCCCGCAGCGCGGGATCGGCGGCGACCGCCGCCCACCAGGCCTTCCATTCCTCGTTGGCGCCGACCCCGGCACGGACCGCCCGCCGGTTCTTGACCACCTCGGCGAGGTCGCGGACACCGGGTTGTTCGTCGTAGAGGTGGTCGCCGTTGACGAGCGCTCCGCCCTCCCTCAGCGCTCCGGCGAGGTCACGGTAGACGTCGGCGAGCCGCTCGGGACGCAGCCAGTGCAACGCGGTCGTCGAGACTGCGGCGTCGACCGGCCCCCATTTCAGCCAGCCGCTCTCGGCGAGGTCGGCTTGGAGGTACTCGATGTCCGCCTGCCGCGGCCGGGTGGCCCGGGCGAGGGCGAGCAGGAACGGGTCGTTGTCCACGCCGATGACCCGTGCGCGAGGCAGCCGCCCCGCGAGCCTCGTGGCCAGCGATCCCGGGCCGCAGCCGAGGTCCAGCACCAGCGGCTCGGCGACGTCACGGCATACGTGCTCGACGACGTCGATCAGCACGGCGAAGCGTTCTTCGCGGTCCGCGACGTAGCGTTCCTGCTGGATGTCCCACCGGCGCACCCAGTCCGCCGCGAGCTTCTCGTCCACCGGCCTCCCCTTCGTGATCTTGATCCTGTGTAGCACACCCCTGGCATGGGTTACCGTGGGCGCCACAACGCAAGAAGGTGCCCGTCGGGGGAAGCCGGTGTGAATCCGGCGCTGACCCGCAACCGTGAACGGCCTGGGAAGACGTCTCAGCGCCGTGAGCCGGACTGCCCGCCGGGTACCGCCAGCCCCAACTGTCGTGGAGTACGGAGCGGGGTCCCGTTCACGTGCGGCCGCGCGCCCGGGACAGTGCTCGATGTCCCGGAGGTTCCTATGACGCGCCATCCGCTCACCCGCCGGCGGCTGCTCGCCCTGGCCGCTCTCACGCCGCTGGCCGCGTGCGGGACCGCGCCGGCGGATACCGGCCGGTTGAGGGTCGCGTTCGCCGCGGGCGGCTCGAAGGAGACCCTGGACCCGTCTCAGGTCTCCCTTTTCGTCGACCAAGCGCGGGCCAAGGCGCTCTTCGACACGCTGGTCGCCTACAACGCCGACACCTCGTTGCGGCCGCGGCTGGCCGAGTCCTGGGAAAGCGACGATTCCGGCACACGCTGGCGGATCCGGCTGCGGCGGGCGGCCTTCCACGACGGCCGTCCGGTCACGGCGGACGACGTGCTCTACACCTTCCGGCGGATCGCCGATCCCGCACTGGCGTCCTCATCACGGCAGTACTTCGCGAAGGTGGACTTCGGCCGCAGCAAAGCGGTTTCCCCTGCCGAAATCGAGCTGACACTGACGGCTTCCGACTTCGAGTTCCCGTCTGGCTGGGGCGCTCCCGGCGCGGAGATCGTGCCCGCCGGGACGATGGATTTCACGGCACCGGTCGGCTCCGGTCCGTTCCGTTTCGTCTCGTTCACCCCCGGCGGGCCGGCGGTGTTCCGCAAGAACGAGTCCCATTGGGACGGCGCGCCGGGCATCGACGAGCTGGAATTCGTACCGGTCAACGAGGAAGCCGCACGCGTCAACGCCTTGCTGTCCGGGCAGGTCGACTACGCCCACGATCTCGCGGCCGGTACCGCGGCCCGCTTGGCCGGTGACGGGCGCGTCTCGTTGCTCGAAGCCAAGGGAACGACGATGCAGGGCATGATGCTGCGCGTGACGCGGCCGCCGTTCGCCGATCCGAGGCTGGTGCGCGCCGTACTGTCCGGAGTGGACAGAGAAGCGCTGAACCGCGTCGCACTGGCCGGACGCGGCGAGATCGGCAACGACCTGTTCGGCAAAGGACTCCGCGGGTACGCCACCGGCATCCCCCAGCGCGGCCGCGATGTCGAGGCGGCCCGCTCACTCGTCCGGGAGGCGGGCGCGGAGGGGCTGGCCTTCGCCGTCGAAACCAGCGACGTCGATCCGGGCTTCGCCACCGCGGCCACCCTGATTTCCCAGCAGCTCGGGGAAATCGGGCTGAAGGTCACACCGAACACTCGCGCGTCGAGCACCTATTTCAGCGAGATCAAGACCAAGGGGGTCGCCGCGCTCACCCGTACGGCGACCCTGCCGGTGCCGACGTTCCTCAATCAGCGCTTCCGGACCGGCGGTTCGAACAACGTCAACGGTTTCGCCTCGCCGGAGTTCGACGCCCTCATGGACCGGGCCGCGGCCACCCCGGACGAGAGTGCCCGGCTGGCGCTGTTCGGTGACGCCCAGCGGATCGTGCACGAATCCGGAGGTCTGCTCGCCTGGGGGTTCAGCACCTGGACGATCGGCGTGTCGAAGCGGGTGTCCGGATTGGTGTCCGCGCCGCCGAACACCTTCGACTGGGCGAGGTTCGACCGCGCCCGGCTGTCCTGACGTGCCGGGTTACGCCGCCCGGCGGCTGGGCTTCGCCGTTCTGCAGGCGATGTTCGTGCTGATCGCGACGTTCGCCGTGACCGCGCTGCTCCCCGGCGACGCGGCGTCGGTCGTGCTCGGCGAGCAGGCCACCGACGAGCAGGTGGCGACCGTGCGCCACCGGCTCGGCCTCGACCAGCCGATCCTCGACCGGTTCGGGCACTGGTTTTCCGGGCTGCTCACCGGTGATCTCGGCCGGTCGCTCGTGACCGGCGCCCCGGTGACCGAGGAGATCGCCCGCCGCTTCGCCGCCACCGCCCTGCTCGCCGGGGTGACCCTGCTCGTGCTCGTACCGCTCGCGCTGGGCATCGGGGTGACCTGTGGGCTGCGCGAAGGGTCGAGGATCGACCGGGTGCTCACCTCGGTCACGCTGTTCCTGCACGCGATTCCCGAGTTCGTCCTCGGTCTGCTGCTGGTCGCCGGATTCGCCGTCTACACCGGTTTGCTCCCGGCGACCGCGGCCGGAACCGAGCCGGCCGCGCGCCCCGAAGTGCTCGTACTGCCGGTGATCGTGCTGGTCGCCCGGCAGCTGTGCGATGTCGCCCGGCAGCTCCGGATCGGGATCGCCGAGCAGACCCGGGGTCAGGTGGCCGGGCATCTGCGCCTGCTCGGCCTGTCCGAACGCACAGTGGTGCTGCGGCATCTCCTGCCCGCCGCCGCGGCCCCCGCCGTGCAGCAACTCGCCCGCGCCGTCGAAGGGCTGCTGACCGGCACGGTGATCGTCGAATCCCTGTTCGCGATCACCGGTCTCGGCACAGGTTTCGTCGAAGCCGTGCAGAACCGGGACATCCCGCAGGTGCAGGGATACGTGCTGACGTTCGCCGTCGTGGTCGTGCTCGGGAACCTGGTCGCCGACCTCGTGGCGCATCGGCTCACGCCGCAGCGGGAGCCCGCGACATGGTGAAGCGGACGTTCGGATGGTCCCTCCTCGCGGTGCCGCTGGTGCTCGCGATGGCCGGGCCGGTGATCGCGGGCCCCGTGGAGTCCGTCGGCGCGCCGTGGCAGGCACCGGACGCCGCTCATCCGCTCGGCACCGACGTCCTCGGCCGCGACGCGCTCACGGTGATCCTCGCGGGCGGGTTCCCCGTGATCGGCATGACGGCCGCCGCACTCGGGCTCGCCTACCTGATCGGGGTGCCGCTCGGTCTCGTCGCGGCCGGGCGGGGACGGCTGGCCGACGAGGCCGTGATGCGGTCCCTCGATCTCGTACTGGCCTTCCCGTCGCTGCTGGTGCTCATGGTGCTCGCCGCGACCGGGCACCGTGGGCCCGGCGTGCTCATTCCCGTCGTCGCCGTACTCCAGTTGCCCGCGATCACCCGCGTGGTGCGGGCCGCGGCCTTGGCGCCTGGCTGCCGCACAGCCGTGGAAGCCCTCACCTTGCAAGGACAACCGTGGTGGCGCGTCCAGCTCGGGTACGTCGCCCGGCACCTCGCCGGCCCCGTCGCGACCGACGCCGGCACACGGCTCGGCGTGGTGCTCTACCTGCTGGCGTCGGCGAACTTCCTCGGACTCGGCCTGCCCGCCGATTCCCCGGACTGGGCCGTGGTCATCGAACGCAACAGCGAAGCCCTCTACACCTCGCCCGCGGTCGTCCTCGTTCCCGCCGCGCTGCTGATGGCGTTGTGCGTCGGCACGAACCTCGTCACCGACCGGCTGCTCGCCGCCCGGCGGGTGATCCCGTGACCGTCCTGGAGATCACCGGCCTGTCCGCCCGCGCCGGCGAGACCGTTCTGCTCGACGACGTCTCACTGTCCCTCGAACCGGGCCGGGTACTCGTCGTGCTCGGCGCGTCCGGCACGGGAAAGACCACTCTGGGTCTCGCCGCGACCGGACAGGCCCGCCCGGGGATCACGCTGTCCGGGTCGGTGATGCTGGCGGGGTCCCCGCTGCTGGGCCGAACCGCTTCCGAACTGCGACGGGCCCGGGCCGGCGTCGTCGGCCACCTGCCGCAGCAGCCGTCGGCGGTACTGGACCCGGTCCGCCGCTGCGGTCCGGTGCTGGCCGAACTCGCCGCCCTCCGCCACCGCGGCCGTGCCGCGCGCCTGGCGGCGGCCCGCACCGCGCTGGCGGAATCGGGACTCGAACAGACGTTGTGGCGCCGGTTCCCGCACCAGCTGTCCGGCGGGCAGCAGCAGCGCATGGCCCTCGCCACCACTCTCGTGAACCGGCCACGGGTGCTGGTCCTCGACGAGCCGACCAGTGGTCTCGACGCGGCGAACAGGGCCGTGCTCACCGCCCGGCTCGCGGAGCTTTCCCAGGCCGGGACGGCATTGCTGATCCTGACCCACGACCTCACGCTGGCCCGTGCCCTGGCCGGCGAAGTCGCCGAACTCCGCGACCACCGCTTGGTGCCGTCCCCGACGGTCCCCGAACCCGTTCGCATCGATGGCCCGCCGCCCCCGTCGCCGTCCTCGCCGGTGCTCGTCGTTCGCGGGCTCACCGTGCGCGCCGGGCGGACGACGCTCGTCGAGGACTTCGACCTGGAGCTGGCGGCGGGCAGCCGGACCACGCTCGCCGGCACGTCGGGCGCGGGCAAGACGACCCTCGCCCGCGCGCTCGCCGGATTGACCCCACCGAGCGCGGGCACGATCGAAATCGACGGTTTCCGGCTTCCCCGCCTCGCCCGTCGTCGCACTCGCGCGCACCTGCGCGCGGTCCAATACGTCCACCAGGACAGCCGCGCGTCCTTCGACGAATTCCGCGACGTGCTCGACCAGGTGGCCGACACCGCCCGTCTCCTTCGCGGCCTCAGCCGCGCGGACGCCCGGCTCGAAGCGACGGAGACCCTGCGCTCCCTCGGTATCGAAGCGGCCGACCGCCGCCCCGGCCTGCTCTCCGGCGGCCAGCTCCAGCGCTGCGCCGTGGCCCGTGCGCTTCTCGCCCATCCCAGGGTGCTGATCTGCGACGAAGTGACCTCGGCGCTCGACGCGGCCAACCGCACGCGGCTACTGGACGTTCTCGCCGCCGCTGCGAGTCGGCACGGCATCGCGCTGCTCATGATCAGCCATGGCGACGCCTCGGCTCCGCTCACGATCACGATGAGGGCTATGCCGTGATTCACCGGCTGATCATGGCGCCTCTCGACTGTCCATAAGGGACAGTTTCGGGGCGGCGCACTTTCTCATGTCGCGAAAGCCACTTTCAGGACACCCAGCCCGCCGACCACCCGCCCCCGACGTTGCCGCCCGATTGGCCCGGTTTGAGCGATTTCACTGTTGTGAGCGATAAAGACGGTTATTGAGGGAAGGTCAAATGTGGCGTGCTGCGTACCGAAGGCCCGACCTGCCGGGCTGATCGCGACCCCACTGTCTACAAAGGACATAAAGACACCCCCGCGTGCCCGATTTGGGCGCTTTGCGTGGGGGTCGTGAGTGGCAATGATCGTTCTAACCGTCTTTACCACTCACGACACTTCACGCCGGAGTCGGCCGGCAAGTCAGTCCGGAACCCTGCTGTCCAGGGCGGCGATCTCATCACGAAGTCGGCGAAGACGGCCCGCGTGACAAGGAGTCGATCACGCCACGCTTGCCCTTCCCCTCGATAGAACCACCCTTATCACTCACGACCCGACTTGAAAGCCGTACATATAAGCATCAAGCGGACATCCGGCCGACAAAAGCGTCCTTTGTGGACACTCGGGGAAGGCGGTCGGACGTTCCTGGGCCCTTCGCGAGCGTCGCGGCTGTCCGTGAAGGCCTCCTTCCCTACCTTGAGGGTAGGGAAGGAGGCCTTCACGGATCCGCGGGCATAACGGATCGTCCGCAACGACAGCCCGGTGCGTTCGGCCACCTCGCCGATCTGCATCCGCTCGCCCACACCGGTTCCTTCCTCAGCGCACCCACCACCCTCTCACGTAACAGTACTGTCGCCTCTCCCGCCGGATCAGCCGCTCAGGTCCCGGCGGTGATAGCCGAGGACCCCGAGTGCCAACAACGCTCCGGTGATGAGCAGGAGAAGAACGGTCGCGACCCAGTCGGGTGGCACCTCGGGCACGGCGGCCAGGTGGGAGTACGGGGAGAAGTACGTGAGCCACTCGGGCGCGTGAGTGCTCTGCAGGATCACGGTGAACAGGAACCCGCCGGCTACGGGAAGCGCCCCCACTGCCGCGACCGCGCGCGGTGCCCAGCCGAGCGCTAGAGCGGCGGCACCGAGCGAGAGCAAGGCGACCGGCGCGGCGTTCCCCGCTCCGGCGAGGGCCGCCGTGACGGACAGCGGTGCATCCACGATGGCCGCACCGCACCAGATCATCGATCCCGCGGCGGCCAGCAGGCCCAGCACACCCAGCCCGGTGACCAGGAGTTCGGTGAGCACGATGCGATGCCGGGAAAGGGACAGAGCCAGCAGCGGGGTCAGCCGCCGATCGGTCTCCGCCGCGGCGAAGGCGGCGATCCGCGTCGCGGCGTAGAGACCGACGGGGATCGTGAGCAGGCTGAACATCGCCGCCGCGAATCCCTCGGCGGTGCCGAGGCCTCCGAACCCCGCGGCCGCCGCCAATTCGGCGAACCGCGGATTCTCCCCCAGGAAGCGCAGAATCGACGCGATGAGCACGCCGACGAGCAGGAAGTAGGCCCCGATCGCCAGCGACCAGGCCGCGATGGGGCGCACCGCGCGCCGGACGGCGAAGCCGGTGACCGAACCCAGCAGCCGTATCCTCGGCCGCCGCCTGCCGCTCGAAGGGTTCAGCACTCCCCGGCCGACGTCCCGGCGCGAGCAGGCGAGCACCGCAGCCGTGGTGAGCAGCACCGGGAGCACGGCGAGGACGAGCAACGGAGTAATCCTGTCGTCCGCGTAGGGCGCGGCCAGAGCGGTCAAGCCGAAGGGCGTGCCCCACGAGGCCCAAGACAGCGCGCCGACCCCGTCAGCGAGCATGCGCAGGAACAAGCCGCCGCCGAGCGCCGCGACAGCGAGCCCGGTGGCGGTGGAGCGGGCGGGCATGAGCTGCGCGGCGAGGACGCCCGCCGCGGCGAAGGTCATGGTCACGCCGAAAAGTCCCGCGGCGTGGATGAGCGCTCCCACGGGCCGGGTACCGGTGACCAGAAGCGCCAAGGCCACCGCCGCGGCGATCGCGGCCGCCGCGGCACCCAGTACGACCAGAACCCGCCTGACCTGATCGACCGCGCGCAGACGGCCCGCGAGCAGCAGATCAGCGCGGCCGGCATCCTCCTCGCCGCGGGTGAGCCGGGTGGCGGTCAGCAACGCCCACACCCCGGTCAGGATCTGGACGGGTGTGCCCGTGCGCCAGACGGTGAATCCGCCCGGATCGTCCAGCGCGACCGGCGGCCCGAACAGAATCCGGATGGCGGGGTTCTCCGCCAGTGCCCGCAGCGCCGCACCGTTGAGCTCGCCGGCGAAGGTGGCTTGATACTGGCCTGCCACGACGGCCGACATCCCCGCGGCCGCGAGGCCGACGAACAGTGCCCCTCGCCGGGTCCGCCGAGCGAAGTGCCGCGTGACGGCTCCGCCCGCACTCCCCCGTGCCGCGATCTCCCGTTCCGACCGCGGCCTCATCGTTTCCGCTGGTGTCGTGGTCATCGCGCGGTCTCACCGTAGTAGTCGAGGAAGATCTCCTCGAGCGTCGGTTCACGCATCGTGAGCATGGTGACCTCGGCGGCGGCGAGCGCTCGCAAGGCCGGGCCCGGTGGCCCGGACAGGGTGAACCGCAGGCGCCCCTCGTCCAGTCGCTCGATGTCCATCACCCCTGGAACGTCCACAAGAGACGGTTCCGGGCCCCGATGGCCGATCTCCACCGAAGTACGGTGCAGACGGCGCAACTCGGCGATTCCCGAGATCTCCACCAGCCGTCCGGCCCGGAGTATCCCGACCCGGTCACAGACGGCCTCGACCTCGGCGAGCTGATGGGAAGAAAGGAACACCGTCTGCCCCCGCTCTCGCGCCTCGGCCACGCATCGCCGGAAAACCTGTTCCATCAACGGATCGAGTCCGCTGGTCGGCTCGTCCAGCACGAGCAACGGCGCCCGGCGGGCGAAGGCGGCGACCAGAGCAACTTTCCGGCGGTTGCCGGTCGAGTAGGTCTTGGCGGGCTTTCCGAGATCCAACTCGAAGCGGCGCACGAGTTCGGTGCGATAGCCCGGATCGACGCCCGGCCCGACCCTGGCCAGCAATTCGAGGATCTCGCCGCCGGTCAGGTCGGGCCATAACGCGACATCGCCTGGCACGTATCCCAGCAGGCGATGTGCCCGCCGGACATCGGCGGCGGGAACGCCGAACACCGTCGCCGTCCCCGCGGACGGGCGGATCAGGCCGAGCAGCAGCCGGATGGTGGTGGACTTGCCCGCGCCGTTCGGACCGAGGAAGCCGAACACCTCGCCGGGAGGCACGGTCAACGAGAGATCGTCGACGGCGAGCGTGCGGCCGAACCGTTTGGTCAAGCCATCGACGCGGACCGCTGGGGGACGTGACGGTGCGGCGGAAGACATGGGAAGCCTTTCGTGGTCGGCGAATTCCGTTGCCGACCAGACTTCCCGGCGCACCTGCGGGAAATGTACTCCCGCAGGTGCGCGGGCACCAGAGGAATCGTCAGGCAGTCGTCAGGTTCGGTCCCGCGCGAAACCGGAAGAACGACCGGAGGTCGAGTGCACGCGAGGCATGGATCAACGGCCGAGTCCTCGCAGAGCCGTTTCGATCTCCGCGCCGGTGAGGCGCCGGGGGCTGACGTAGTAGAGCACTGAGCCTGCCGGGAGATCATCGTCCCACGAAGGGTTGACCACCAGGTCGTCGTCGGTCCGTGCGGCCAGAACCGTGGCACCGAAAGCACGGCCCAGCGCCAGCCGGCATTTCTCGGTGCTCAGCCGCCCCAGCGACTCGGGCAAGACGACCGAGTACGTCCCCGCCCCGCCTGCCGTCATCAGCTCGGAGTAGACCTCGGCGATTCCCGGGGAGGTCAGTTCTTCCGTGACCATCCGCGGTGTGTGCCACTGCACGCACTTGATCCGGGGGTCCACGTAGCGGACCAGCTCGGACTTCTCCATGTCCCGCAACGTCACCACGACATGCGCCGACCGGTTCGCGTGGTCAACGGTCACCGCGACGGCCAAGGCCTCGTTGTCGTCGCCCATGTCGACCAGGATGGTGCCCGCCTGCGCGACGGCGGCCCGAGCGAGCACGTCGGCCGCCGTCGGCTCACCACGGACGAAGTCCACCGGCTGCGACGGCATGGGGTGCACCTGCACTTCGTCGCTCGCGCACAAGACGAGTCCGGTCACGCCGTCGGCGATGAGTTGCGCGACGATGCGCTCGGTGCGGCCTGGTGTATAGCCGATCAGGAGCGTGTGCCCACTCGCCCGTACGGCTTCCATCCCCTGCATCCGCCGTCCCTTCGCCTGTTCGAGCCTGGAAGCGAGCTTGGTGAACACCGTGGTGAGCGTCGCGATCCCGCCGATGATGACATAGGCCCCGACGAAATGCCCCGCGGTAGTCTCCGGCGAAAAGTCGCCGTAGCCGACCGTCGCGGCCGTGACCACGAAGTACCACCAGTAGTTCCCGGGCTGGACGAGCTCACTGCCCGCGGGTTCGGCCAGCACCATCAGCGGCCAGCTGGTCGCGAAGACGAAGATGACCACGACGACAGGAAGCATCCAGCCCTGCTGCAACACCCAGCGGGCCAGCAGCCGCGCCAAGACGAACGACACCCCGCCTCCTCACCGGCCGCGCTCCACCCGACCGCGGATCCCGATACCAGACCACACCGTTCCCATCGGCGCAACGGACGTTACCGGACCGCTACGGCGGATATCACCAGGTGGAAGTATGTGTCTGCAAAGGACTGTCCAAGGGCGACCGGCTGTCGTCGAGCGCGCCGGCCACGGCCGAATGGTCACCGGCCGGAACGGAACCCCCTCGACATCGACCACGGGCGCCACAGATCGGCTGGTTGTCGATCGGAGGTCCGAGACGCGGTCAGGCCCATCCTTGCCAGGTGGTCAGGACCGGGCGCGGTCACGCTCGGCCTCGGCCGGGTTGCCGCCGGCTCGACCGGCGCCGTGTCGATCCAGGCGGGCGGCAGCGGGTGGATAGACCACGCGGAGCAACGCCCCCGTCATCGCGGTGGTCACCAGGGCCATGACGACCATGAGGGAATAGAGGTTCGCGTCCAGCACGCCGATCTGCACCCCGACGTTCAGCAGGATCAGTTCGGTGAGACCGCGAGTGTTGAGCAGAATGGACATCACGGCCGAATGACGTCGCCGGACGCCGCAGATCCGCGCCCCGACATAGCCGCCGATTCCCTTGCCACCGACGGCGGCGAGCAGGATCAGCCCGAACTCACCAAGCCCGGCTAGGTCCATAGTGGATAGATTGACGCCGATCCCCGCGCTGGCGAAGAAAACCGGGATGAGCAAGGTCTCGGTGCCCCGTTCCACCTTGGGCAGGACGCGCTCGCGCAGGAACGCCGCGCCCCCCTCAGGCATGGCGACGCCGAACATGAACGCGCCGAAGATCAGGTGCAGTCCCATCCAGTCGGTGGCCAGCGAACACGCTGTCGCACCGGCCGCCAGGAACACGAACAGGAGACATCCGGGCAGGATTCCGTCCATGGGGTGCCGTCGCAGCCATCGCTTCGTCAGCGGGCGCACCACCGTGAGAAGTACGACGACCAGTGGCACCACGAGCAGGACCCGCGTGGGATCGGTGCCCGCTCCGGCGATCGCCGCCACCACCGCCAGCAGCGACCAGATCAGGACGTCGTCGAGTGCCGCGCAGGCCAGGGCGAGCCCGCCGATGGGCGTGTCGAGCAGGTCACGGTCGCGGAGGATCCTGGCCAGCACCGGAAACGCGGTGCAGGCGAGCGCGGCCCCCATGAACAGGGTGAACACCAGGCCGCCACCGTCGGCGTGGCGGTCGGCGAGCACCGACGCCAGCAGTACACCGGCGAGGAACGGCACCACGACGGCGCTGATCGAGATGGTCGACATGATGCGGCCGTGCCCGCGCAACAGTCCGCGATCGACGTGCAGGCCGACGAAGACCATGAACACGCAGATGCCCACGTCGGCCAGTACCGTCATCGCCGGGCGCACTTCGGGCGGGAACAGGGCTCTGGTCACCGCTCCGTCGGCCAGAGTGGGACCGAGCAGGATCCCGCCCAAGATCTCCCCGATCACAGGTGGCTGGCCGAGCCGCCGGGCGAGGACGCCGAGCAGCCGCGCCGTCGTCAAGATCGTCACGAGCGCGACGGCCAGCGCCACGAAACCCGGGGCGGTCACCGTTCCCCGCGGGCACCACGAGTGCCGCGCCGTTCCTCACGCACGGGCGCTCCACTGACCGGTCAACGCGAGAATCCGGTCCACCAGCTCGGCGGGCGTCGACCGGTGCGGAAAAAGGGTGAGCTCCGGGTCGGCGGGTGTCTCGTAAGGAGCGTCGATCCCGGTGAATCCGATGATCTCGCGTGCCCGTGCACGGGCATAGAGTCCCTTCGGGTCACGCTGTTCGCACACCCACAGCGGGGTGTCCAGGAAGACTTCGGCGAAGGGCAGCCCGTCGGCCTCGTGCAGCCGCCGGGCGCGGTCCCGGTCGGCCTGGTAGGGGCTGATCAGGGAGACGATGGCGACCAGGCCGGCGTCGGCGAACAGCCGTGCGACCTCGGCGACCCGGCGCACGTTCTCGGCCCGGTCGGCGGCGCCGAACCCGAGATCCCCGGTGAGACCGTGGCGCAGGTTGTCTCCGTCGAGGCGATAGGCGGCCTGGCCCCGGGTGACGAGCCGTCGTTCCAGCTCGGCGGCGACGGTGGACTTCCCGGAGGCGGACAGGCCGGTCAGCCACACGGTTCCCCCGGTGCCCGCCCGGTCCTCCCGGCTCACCGTCGAGGGATGCCACCGGATGTCCGTCGTGCTGCCGACGCCCTCCTGGATCATCCCGGCGGCGACGGTGTTGCCGGTGCTCTCGTCGACGAGGATGAAGCTGCCCGTGTCGCGATTGCTCCGGTAGGCGTCGAAGTCCAACGGCTTCCGTGTCCGGATGGCGACCCGGCCGATGTCGTTGAGCACGAGGCCGGTCGCGGTGGTGTCGTGGTCCAGCGTGTCGATGTCCAGCCGGTAGTCCACCTCCCTCACCTCGGCACGGACCGAGCGGGTCGTATGCCGCAGCCGGTAGCGCGACCCCGGGGTCAGCTCGCCGTCGTCGGTCAGCCAGCAGACCAGTGCGTCGAGATCGTGTCCGGTCGCAGGCCGGTCGCGCGGCCCGCACAGCAGATCACCGCGGCCGACGTCCAGTTCGTCGGACAGGCGCACGGCGACGGCATGCGGCGGGAAGGCGGTGGCCAGCTCGGTCCCGCCCGGACCGTGAAGGCTCTCGACGGTGGTGCTCAAGCCGGAGGGCTGGACGACGATCTCGTCACCGGGACGCAGGACTCCCCCGGCCATGGTCCCGGTGTAGCTGCGGCGGCCGTCGGCGTCCCGGATCACGTACTGCACGGGAAGACGCACATCGGCCAGGTTGCGGTCGGAGGCGATGTGCACCTCCTCCAGGTGCTGGAGCAGCGGCACGCCCTCGTACCACGGCATCTCCGTACCGCGGTGGACGACGTTGTCCCCGCGCAGGGCGGAGACGGGGATGACGGTCAGGTCTGGGATTTCGAGCCGCTCGGCCATGCGCAGGAACTCGTCGCGGACCTCCTCGAAGCGTTTCCGGGACCAATCGACGAGGTCCATCTTGTTCACGCACAGCACCAGATGACCGACGCCGAGCAGACCGGCGATCAGCGCGTGCCGCCGGGATTGCGCGAGGACACCGTGTCGCGCGTCGACCAGGGTCAGCGCCAGGTCCGCCGTCGAGGTACCGGTCACCATGTTGCGGGTGTACTGCACGTGTCCCGGCGTATCCGCGATGATGAACTTGCGCTTGTCCGTGACGAAGTACCGGTAGGCGACGTCGATCGTGATCCCCTGTTCGCGTTCCGCGCGCAGGCCGTCGGTGAGCGCGGCGAGGTCCGGTCCGGTGTCCGTTCCGATCGCGGCGAGCTGGTCCTCCAAGACCGCCTTCGAGTCCAGGAGAAGCCTTCCGATCAAGGTGGACTTCCCGTCGTCGACGCTGCCCGCGGTGGCGATTCTCAACAAGGGAGCCATCAGAAATACCCCTCCCGTTTGCGGTCCTCCATGCCTGCCGCCGATATCCGGTCGTCCGCGCGGGTGGCACCGCGTTCGGTCACGGTGCTGGCCGCCACTTCGGCGACGACTTCCGCGGGGGTCGCGGCCACCGACTCGACGCATCCGGTGCAGGTCGCGTCGCCGATGGTGCGGAACCGGACGTACGCCTCGAACGGCTCCTCGCCCGGTAGGGGACGCACGAATTCGTTGTGTGCCATCAACATCCCGTCGCGTTCGAGCACGCTGCGCCGGTGTGCGTAGTACAGGCCGGGCAGTGCGATCCGCTGCTGGTCGATGTACTGCCAGATGTCGAGTTCGGTCCAGTTGGACAGCGGGAATATCCGGATGTGCTCCCCCGGACCGTGCTGCCCGTTGTACTGGCGCCACAGTTCCGGGCGCTGCGCACGCGGATCCCATTGTCCGTATCGGTCCCGGACGCTGAACACCCGTTCTTTCGCGCGGGACTTCTCCTCGTCCCTGCGCGCTCCACCGAACACCGCGTCGAAGCGGTGCTCGGTGATCGAGCGAAGCAGCGTGACCGTCTGCAAACGATTCCTGCTCGCTCGCGGCCCGGTTTCCTCCACGGCCCGGCCGGCGTCGATGTCGTCCTGCACTCGCGCGACCAGAAGGCGCACTCCGAACCGTTCGACCGTCCGGTCGCGGAAAGCGAGGACCTCGGCGAAGTTGTGGCCGGTGTCCACGTGCAGCACCGGGAACGGGACCGGCCCCGGCCAGAAGGCGCGTGCGGCGAGGTGCAGCAGTACCACCGAGTCTTTGCCGCCGGAGAACAACAGCACCGGCCGCTCGAGTGTCGCCACCACCTCCCGGAGGATGTGCACGGACTCGGATTCGAGGTACTGCAGGTAAGTCAGCTCATGGGTTTCGGACGTCACGGGATGACCCTCCGGTGCTCGCTCGATCGCGTCGGCGCGGTGACTTCACCGACGCCGTCAGGTACGGGGCAGCAGCGCACCACCGTTGACGTGCACGATCTGTCCGGTGATGAACCCCGCTTCGGGAGCGGCGAGGTGGCAGACCGTCGCGGCGACCTCGCCGGGGCTCGCCCCGCGGTTCATCGGTGACTGCCGCGCACGGCCGTCGTGGAATTCCTGGGACATGCGCTCGCCGTAGAATTCCGTGTCCGTCACGTACCCCGGGGCGACGACGTTGACGGTGACCTGGTCGCGGGCCAGCCGGACGGCGAGCTCGGTCGACCACGGGTACAGCGCGGCCTTCGCCCCGCCGTAAGTGGCCGGCCCCCGCTCCGCCGCGACCGACCCCACCGTGACGATCCTGCCGCCGGGCCTGCGCAGCAAAGGAAGAAGTGCCTGGGTGAGCAGGACGGCGGGAAGCACGTTGGCGCGCAGGTTCGAGTGCCAGGCTTCGGGCAGTGCGTCCAGTTCCTGCACCCGTTGTGGATCGACGTTGCCACCGGCGTTGTTCACCAGGACGTCGACGACGCGGCCGCCGACCGCGGCCAGCACCGCGCGCGCTCCCCCGGGCTCGCTCAGGTCGGCCGTCACCGGGACGACGTGCGGCCCCAGCTGCTCCGCGACGGCCGCGAGCCTGTCCGCGCGACGCCCGACGATGACGACCTCGCCGATGCCGCGGTGCTCGCCGATCCGCGCGGCGACGGCACGGCCGATCCCGGTCGCAGCGCCGGAGACGACCGCGACGCCGCCCTTCGCCGCGGCCGTCACGAGATGACGGCCCGCGCGCGTTCCACGACCCGCATCGTCAGCTCGGGTGACTCCCCGAGGTAACTCACCGGCTCGAACAGACGCTCCTGTTCGGCGTCGGTGAACCGCTCGGTGATCGCCGGATCCTCGGCCGCGAGTTTCCGGACAGGGATGCCGTCGGTCTGGGCCCGCTGGGTGAGCTTGTAGACGTATTCGTGCGCCTGCTGTTTGCCGATGTGCTCACCGAGGGCGAACATGAGCCGTTCCGACATCACCTGGCCGGTCACCGTCTCCACGTTGGCGCCGAGCCTGTCGGGGTGCACGATCAGCCCGGTGACGACCTCGGTCGCGATCTCCACCGCGGCGAGGCAGTAGTGCGACACGTCCGGGACGCACGCCCACTCCAGTCGCAGCGAGCGCGCGTCGCGCTCGTGGTCGCCCACCATCGCGGTCAGCGCGAGCCCCGACTGCGCCGCGGCGAGCCTGGCCAGGACCACGATCTGTTCACATCGCTCCGGATTGCGCTTGTGCGGCATGGTGCTGCTGCCCACCTTGCCGTCGCGCCATGCTTCCTCGACCTCACCGAACTCCGGACGGGACAACGTGCGGATCTCGTCGGCGATCCTGGCCAGCGTGCCGGTGATCATCGCCAGCGTGCTGACGAATTCGGTCACGCGGTCGCGGGCGACGTGCCACCCGAGTTCGGGGACGACGAGCCCCAGCCGCTTGGCGAACCGTTCCAGCGTCGCCCGGCCGTGTCCGCCGAAGCTCGCCATCGTCCCGGCGCCGCCGAACAGTTGCGCGGTCGGGGTGTGCGCACGGAGGTGGACGAGCCGGTCACGCTGACGGAGCAGTTCGTCGAGCCAGCCCGCCACCTTGAGCCCGAAGGACATCGGCAGGGCGGGCTGCGCGTGCGTGCGGGCGAGCCCGATCGTCCTGGCGTGCAGTTCGGCCGTGTGGGTCAGGCTGCGGATGATCCGGTCGAGCGCGGGCGCCAGGGTGTCGAGTACGTCGCGGACTTCCAACGACTGACCGGTGTCCTGGATGTCCTGGGTCGTAGCGCCGTAATGGATGAACTGTCCCGCGGTGTCCCCGCATGCGGTCTCCAGCGCACGGAGCAGGCCGATGAGCGAGTGCCCGGAGCGTGCGGTCTCGACCCGGACCTGGTCGAGGTCGATGTGATCGAGGTCGGCGACGGCGGCGATCCGCTCGGCGACGTCCGCCGGAATCACCCCGAGCTCTGCCTGGCTCAACGCCAGCGCCGCCTCGATGTCGAGCCAGCGTTGTTTGCGGCAGACATCGCAGAAGATCCCCCTGCTGGCCGCGGTGGCGTATCGGTCACCGTAGAACTGCGAGTCCGTGATGTGACCGCGTTCGTGACGACAGTCTTCTGACATGGCAAACCTCCGGTTCAGCGAGCGGTGGGCACGAAGTCCCGCAGATAAGGACAGCCGCCGTACGGCAGCGCGTCCGGGTCGGCGGTGCCTGTTGCGGCCAGCCGCAACGCGGCTTCGCGGGAACCGACCTTCCCGCGGCGCGATTCCTCGGTTATGTCGGCGAGGAGATCGCTCATCAGACGGGCGAGCGCGTCGAGTACCTGTCTCGGAGCCGGACACTCGCGCGGACCGAACAGTGCTTCCATCGACGCGGACCCGCCGATTCCGCCGATGAAGTCCGGGATGACCACCACGCCCCGCCGCTCCAGGTTCCGCTCGACGCGTTCGGTGAGCCCGCAGTTCGCGCCGACCGTCACCGCCGGGACGGCGACACGCGCGGCCTGCGCGTGGCTCATGGCGTCCGCCGGGCCGGCGAGGATGAGCAGGTCGGCGGGAACGGTGAACAACTCGGCAGGGCGGCCGCCGGACGGCATCGCGGGAACGGGGGTTCCGGCGGGACGGCCGAGCATGGCGGGAACGTCGAGACCGGCGGGCGTGGCGACGGTGCCGTGTTCGTCGCCGATCGCCACCACGCGGGCGCCGTACTCGTACAGGGCACAGGCGGCGCCGCGGGCGAGATTCCCGAAGCCCTGCAACGCCACGGTGAGCGGCCCGGTGCACCGGGCCGCCTTGGCCGCGCCGATACCGGCGTAGGCCAGGGCGTGTCCCGCCCGGCGCGCGGAAACAGGGAGCCCGTCGACAGGCGCTTCGAGCACCGCCATCCGATGCGCGAACTGGTCGGCATCGAGCCGCTGGGCGGTCTTGATCGCGTACTTGATCGACGACAGGCCGACCGCCGCCGCGTGCCGGTTGAGCTCCACCCACCCGGTCCCCATATCCGGCCCCATGCTGTAGCGAGTGGCCAGCTCGTCACGGAGGAACGCGAAGAACCGCCTGAGTATCGCGTCCTTGTCCGGCGAGGACGGGTCGAGGTCGAGCCCGCATTTGGCTCCGGCGACGTTGAGGCCGAGCACTCGTTGCTTGACTGCCATCCGTTCGGCGAGCGTGCTCAGCGTCCGCGCGTCGATCCCGGCCCGCACCCGGCATCCGCCCGCCGCGAGTCTCCGCCGGGCCCCGCGGTATGCGAGGTAGCCCTTGGTGCCGTGGACGGGGTCCACGAACTCGATCACGTTCTTCGTCACAGTGCGCTCCCTGTCCGCGGGTGATCCGGCGCGAGCGCGCTCGCGACGTCGGCGGCGGTGAGGATCGCCGCCGGGACACCGTCCCTCAGCACCACGCACGCGCCGTGTTCGGCGATGAAGGCCGCCGTGGTGTCGAGTTCCTGCCCCCAGCCGACCCGGGGCAGGGAGGTGACGACGACGTGGTCGGCGACCGGGGCGTCCCATCGGGCGCGCCCGGACGCGATGCGCACCGCGATGTCGTGTTCGGCGACGAATCCCGCGATCTCCGGGAGCCGCACCGGCGCGGCGGCGGAACTGACCGCCAGATAACCGATGCGGGTGTCCCGCATGCGTTGCCAAGCGGACGCGAGGCTCTCCTCCGGGGCTATCACGGGCAGGCCGGGCCCGAGGACCGCGGCGGCCACCGGCACCCCCTCGGCGGGGGCGGTGAACCCGTGCACGGCCAGCCAGTCCTCGTCGAAGATCGTGTTCAGGTACCCACGGCCCGAATCGGGGATCAGGACGACGATGACCGCGTCGGGACCCGAACGCTCGGCGACCCGTAACGCCGCGGCGACGGCCATTCCGCCCGAGCCGCCGGTGAGGATCCCCTCCTCCCTGGCGAGGCGCCGGGTCAGCGCGATGGCCTCCGCGTCGCCGACGGTGACGATCTCGTCCGGGACGTCCGGGTCGAAGGCCGCCGGGAGACTCGGCTGGCCGACGCCTTCCAGGTAGTACGGGCGCAACTCGTCGCCGTTGTACACCGAACCGTCCGGGTCGACGCCGACGACACGGACCGTGCCACCGGACACCTCGTGCAGATAGCGGCCGGTCCCGGTGACCGTGCCGCCGGTTCCGAGCCCGGCCACGAAATGCGTGACCCGCCCCGTCGTCTGCTCCCAGATCTCCGGTCCGGTCACGGTGTAGTGGGCCTCGGGGTTGGCGGGGTTGTTGTACTGATCGACGCAGTAGGCGCCGGGGGTCTCCGCGGCCAGCCGGGCGGCCACGTTCCGGTAGAACCGGGGGTCGGTCATGGACACGGTCGCCGGGCAGACCACCACCTCGGCCCCGTAAGCCCGCAGCGCGGCGATCTTGTTGTGCGAGACCTTGTCCGGGCAGGTGAACACGCACCGGTAGCCCCGCTGCGCGGCGACCATGGCCAGCCCGATCCCGGTGTTGCCGGACGTGGGCTCGACGATGGTCCCACCGGGACGCAGCAGGCCGTCTCGTTCGGCCGCCGTGATCATGCCGACCGCGATCCGGTCCTTGGCCGAGCCCCCGGGATTGAACTGCTCCAGTTTGGCCAGCACCAGCGCGCCGGAACGGGCGGCGACCGTTCTCAGCCGTACCAGGGGCGTCGATCCGATCAGGTCGAGCATCGAGTCGTGGAATCGCATGGCTGCCTTCTCCGAGGGTGCGGGTTGACGTCGGCTCGGGGAACGGGTCATCGCGGAACGGCCGCCGGGGTGAGGTACTCGCGACTGGTGCGCACCGCGACGAGCGACGGTCCGGGATGTTCGAGCGCCTTGGCCAGGCAGGTGCGTACCTCGGCGGGAGTGTCGGCGGAAAGCCCGAGCGCGCCGTGTGCCTGGGCGAGCAGCCGGAAGTCGGGATTGGCCAGGTCCGTGGCGATCTCCCGGTCCGGGTAACGCCGCCGCTGGTGCAGCCGGATGGTGCCGAGCGACGCGTTGTCCGACACGACGAACACCACCGGGAGACGACGTTCGCAGATGGTGGCGAGCTCTGCGCCGTTCATGCCGAACCCGCCGTCGCCGATGATCACGACGGTGGGCACCGCAGGGTCCCGCGCGGCCACCGCCAGTGCTGCGCCGGGTCCGAAACCCATGGCGCTGGAATCGATGCCCACCAGCCTGCCGTTGCCGGCGAACCGCAGGTATCGGTACGTCCAGCCGGTGAAGGTGCCGGAATCGACGACGACCGTGACGGCGCCCCCGGTCAGCTCGTCGAGCGCCGCGGCGATGTCCCCGGCCGTGACCACCTCCGGGTCCGACGGCGGATTCCAGCGGGCTCTCTCCTCCTCGATCCGGTGCAGCCGCAGGCACCATTCGTCGCGGCGCGGGCGCTGGACGTCGGTGTCGGCGAACTGCGCGAGGAAGTCCACCGGATCCATCGCGAACCCGGCGGTGACTTGGTGGTATCTGCCGATCCGGGCGGCGTCCGGATGGACGTGGACCAGTGGCTGGCCG
This sequence comes from Amycolatopsis sp. NPDC043885, assembly GCF_056435685.1. NCBI lineage: Bacteria > Bacillati > Actinomycetota > Actinomycetes > Pseudonocardiales > Pseudonocardiaceae > Amycolatopsis > Amycolatopsis sp. NPDC043885. The sequence continues at coordinate 162,647 of NZ_JBWKEA010000013.1, read as the reverse complement.
GGCTCGGGGCCGCGGGGGAACCGCAGCTGCCTGGTCGTCGTCTGGCCGAGCCGGGTCCCGATCGCGAGGACGAGGTCGGCGCGGTCGAACTCGGCTAGTTGCCCGGGTCCGGTGGCGTTGTGCAGATGACCGGCGTAGCAGGCATGCCGGTTGTCCAGCAGATGCTGGTTCTTGTTGCTGGTGAGCACCGCGACCTCGTGCCGCTCGGCGAACTCGCGGAGCAGGGTACGCCCCCGCGGAGTGTCCAATGTGGATCCGGCCAGGAGCAGCGGACGCCGAGCCGAGCCGAGCATGCCGCGTACCGTGTCGAGCTCACGACCGTCGGCCACCACACGGCCGAGCACGCCCCGTGTCGCGGGGCCGTCCGCACCGTCCCTGTCGAACACGTCCTCCGGTACGAATACCACGACCGGCCCCGGCGTCCCCGATTCCGCGACCCGGAACGCCCGCCGCACGGTCTCCCCGGTCGACGAGGGATCGTGCAGAGTCCACACAGCTTTCGCGCGGTCGCCGAGAGGACGACCGGACTGGAACGTCTCGCGATCGAGATCCGGCAGGGGAACGTCCCCGACGAAGAGCACGAGCGGGGTGGCGTCCTCGGCGGCGGCATGTACCGCGATCGCCGCGTTGGCGGCGCCCGGGGCGCGACTGACCAGGCACACCCCGGCGCGGCGGGTGAGCTTGGCGTCCGCCAGCGCCGCGAACCCGGCCGAGCCCTCGTGACGGCAGCCCACCACGTCGATCTCGGCACAGTCGTACAGCGCGTCCAGCAACGGGAGGTAGCTCTCCCCGGCCACGCAGAAGACACGGTCCACGTCGTGGGCGCGGAGGCTGCGCAGCATGGTGTCGGCGACGGTCGTGACAGCGGGCATCAGACGGTTTCCATGGCGGCAGGCGGCAGGTACTCCGCCGTCACCTTGTCCGGTGGATAGATGATCGCCGACTCGTCGAACCCCTGGTCGCGCTTCTGATACTGCAGCAACACCAGTTCCGGACAGCAGTGGTGCCAATGGGCGGGCCCGCGCTCGTAGCGGATCGGCCCTCGCCAAGTCGGGAACTCCATCGCCTCCAGCGCGTCGATGAGGTCTTCCCGCTCGGCGGACCGTGCCGCACGACTCGCGGCCGCGATGATGGTGACGTCGGTGAAATGGGTCAACGCGGTGTCGGGCGGGAAGTCCCCGTACCGCTCCCGGTACCGTTCGGTGAACCAACGTCCGATGTCGGTCATCCCCGGCCACGACGGGCGGTACTGCATCGCGGGCCACATCGTGCCGACCCCACTGTCCCCTGTGGAGCGCCAGAAGTCTTTGGACCGCAAGGGATAACTGAAAGGGACCATCAACGGCGTACCGGGCAGAAGGCCTGCTTCCGCCGCTGCGCCGAAGATCTGGTAGTTGGTCCGGATGACACCGCCATTGATCAGCAGGTCCGGTCCGTAGTCCCGGATTCTACCGAGCAGGGCGGGGAAGTCCGTCGTGCCGTCCTGTTCGAAGTCGAACCGGCAGAACTCCATGTCGTGTTCGGTGCTGCCATAGCTTTCCAGACTGTTACCCGTGTGCAGACCGAACGCGGTGTCCGCGCACACCATCCCCACTTTGCGGATGCCCAGCTCCGCCGCGAAGTCCAGCATCAGCGGCACCCGGTCCTCCACACTGAAGTAGGACCGGAAGACGTTGCGCCGCTTCTGCGCCGTGATCTCGCTGTATCCGTTCTCGACGAAGATCGGCACGTCGTACTTCGTGGCGATGTCGACCACCCAGGGCGTGGTCCGCAGGTGCCACTGCCCCATCGCGGCCACGACCTCGTCCACCAGTGCGAGCTTGGCCATCTGGCCTGCCGCGGAACGGAACATGCCTTCCGTCCGGGCGGTCGCCTGGTCGTCGTAGAGGACCAGTTCGATCTGCCGGTTGTCACGCGCGCCACCGTGCTCGCGCACGTACTCCACCCCGAGACAGGCGCCGCGAGTGACCAGTTCCCCGGCCGTCGCGTCTCCCGGCTCGCTCAGTGGTGTGATGATGCCGATCCGCAGCGGATCCGTACCCGCGTCCTTGTTCACATCACGCACGAGCGCTTGTGCACGTTCCAGGTGAGTAGGCTCCGGCACCCTGTTGCTCCCCTTCTGTCAGGCTTCCTTCGGGACGGCGAATTCCTCGATGTAGCCAGAGAATCGTCCGGCCAAGGCACCGGCCGACAGCCCGAACCGTTCCGCGCGGTAGGAGTGCCCGCCGGAAGTGCGGTTCGCGGCCAGATAGCGGTCCATGCGCGCACGCACGTCCTTGGTGAGCGGAAGATCCGCGGCCTCGCAGATACGGGTGACGACCTTCATGGGATCGCCGATCAGATCCGCGTAGCGCACATCCAGCAACGGCTGCCGGAACGGCCCGTCCTCCCGGCGAAGACCGTCCAGGACGGGCGCGACCCGGTTCAGCCAGTAGTCCCCGATCTCACGGTCGTCCACGTCCGCGGAGCTGGCCCCACGCACGGCGGACGTCAGGCTGCAGACACTCGCCACCGCCACCGCCGGGGACCGGTGCAGGCGGATGACCAGCGCGTCCGGGTACACCTTGGCGAGGTCGTCCAGATACCACAGGTGAGACGGCCCTTTCAGGAGAATCCGGTCGCCGGGCACGCGGTCCAGCAGGACCGACAGCTGGGTGCGGTGATACCGGTACACCGGGACCATCGACCGGCCGTCCAGCCATTCCGAGTACCGGGGAACGTGGTATCTCAGCGCGAAAATCGGGTCGTGGAAAGTGTTGGCCGTCAACCGATGACACTCTTCGGGCAGCCCGGCACGCAACGGATGGATGCGCTCGAACTCCGGCGCCAGCCGGTGGTACTCCGCGACGTAGGCCTCGCACTGCGCGATCAGGTCATCCGGCGGATCGCGCCGGGCGGGCGCCATCATTTCCCACAGTGCCGGCGCACGAAGCAGAGGGTGTTGCGCGAGCAAGTGCTGCAGGAAGGTGGTTCCCGTACGCAGGAGCCCGGTGATGACGACCGGCCGGATCCGTCTCCGTTCCAGCTCCGGTTTCTCCGCGACCCGGCGAGCCGTCTCGATACGTTCGACGAGCGAGCGCACAAGTGACTTCCTCGCTCTACTGTGTCCCGCGGGACTCAGTCGTCCTTCTTCATCGAGCGAACGCACGAGCTGTTCCAGCGCCGTCGAATGCGGGAGTTCGGCTTCGTCATCACCGGAGACACGCCGCGCGGAATTCGCCAGACCCACTGGATCCAATGATTCCCGCTTGACCGAGACGTCCTGGTTCGACTTCACGCGACCTCCCCGCTCACGGTACGAAGAAATGACGACAGCGTTCACCGGTGCGACTGTGGCAATTCAGTCGACTATGCTGTTTCGGCCGACTGAAGAGGGTTCATCGGCGCATGACAGGCACTCGCTCCACAGTGAAGGCATGAACGAATCACGCCTTCCATTCCCGTGTCATCCGGAACCCCCAGAAGATCCATTGCCTGCGAGTGTAGCAGACAACGGTGCTATTTCGTGAAATTCTGACGCCATCACACCTTGAGCCGAACGAACAAGATCAATATGATGATTTCGCAGTCACGACGTCCGATCACCATTGATTCTATTGCGCTCAACGCAGGCTTGCCATTCCGGAGGAAGCCATGATCGCAATGAGTCATAATCACACCCTCGGCGCATTGGCAAAAAGGTGAACACGGCAAAGCGGGAGCCAGCGACGAACACACTCGGCGATCGGATTTATTTCAGCCGCTCGCGCGCAATGTCGATGACGGGATTCCACCATGACGAGCCACTCGCCACATTAAGAGCAAGCGACAGAAAGATGCCCGAGCCAAAGCCTTTGCCGTAACGGCGAGAACATCAGAGCGACAGCTCTGAACTCATCTTCCGCGCAACTCGAGCGCGACCGCGCCCAGCACCAAAGAGCCGCCGACGAAAGCGCCGATCCACAGCGGTTCGTCAAGCACGGTCGCACCGATCGCGGCGCCGACAAGCGGCGTGATGTAGGCATAGGTACTCACCAGCGGCGCCGGTGCGCTCTCCAGCAGGCGCGTGTAAAGCATGAAGCCGACAAGCGAATCGAAAACGAGGAGGAAGACCGCCGCACCCGCCGACGTCCAGCTGATATCCGCCCAGCGACCCGGATCGAGCTGACCGAGTGCCAGCGCGACCAGCAACAACACCGTCCCACCGGCCAGCAATTGAACCGCACTCGCGACGACTCGATCGAGCGGACGCTCGACATTGGCCGTCAGAAGACTTCCCGCCGCCCACAGGATCGGTGCGACACAGAACGCCGCCACCGCCCAGGGAGCGCCGCCGATGGCACTGCCCGGTGCCGTCAGCACGACGATCACGATCCCACCGAAGCCTGCCACGAGGCGGATCCAGGACGCGATTGTCGACCGGACCCCGGTCAAACCGCTGAGAAGCACCACCCACAGCGGGATCGCCGCGGCGAGGATCGCACCGAGGCTGGCGGTCACCGCGGTCAGCGCCACGGTGGCGAGCCCCTGCCCGCCCACCAGCAACAGCACCCCGGCGATTGTCAGCGTCCGCACTTGCCGGCGCGTGGGCCGCGGACGCTTGCGTGCCACACCGGCGAGCACGATCCCGGCCAGCAGGAAGACCAGCGCCGCTCCGCCGACCGGCGGGATCGTGTCGACCATCAGCTTCATCGCCGGGATCGCCGAACCCCAGCACACGTAGAGCGCGAGCAGCAGAAGCACGGTCCGATCGGAAGGCACTGCCGCCCTCCGATCGCCGCCCGGACGCCGGGTCGTTCTGCCGGTGATCATCGTGGGATCCTCGTACTCTCTCGATCCGCATCGCCCGCTCGCGCGCGCGACGTCAGGTCATCTCCACCAGCAAGAGGGCGTATTTCACGGACGGTTCCTCGTAGGATTCCATGATACGCATTCCCACCGCATCCAGCAGTTCGTCGAGTTCGTCCTCCTTGAACTTGTGCGAAGTGTCGACGGTGACACGCTCGTCCGCCTTGATCACACCGCGCAGATTCAACTCGGAAAGAGTGAACGTGACGTCCACCTTCGGCCATATCTGCGCTTCCATACGGCAGGCGTCCGTGTTGTAGTTCAGCCTGCTCTGGAAGACGGACGGGTCGAAGTCGCCACCGAAAAGCCGGTTCAAGCAGGCCAGCCTGTTGGTCAGGAAGTGGTGCCACAGGTCGTGACCGGGAGGGTCGTTGTACGCGGTTTCGAGAGCCGGACGCGACTTGTCGAAATCGACGCCGACCATCAGGACGTCGCCGCGGCTGCCTGCCGACCTTATTCCGGTCAGCAGTTCGTGCCGCTTCTGTTCACTCATATTGCCCAGCGAACTGCCCATGAACATGAACAACCGAGATGCTTCAGGCCGCTGCTCCACGACCTTCAAGCCACTGTGGTAGTCGCCGGCCACCGGCCAGACCTCGAGGCCGTCGATGGAACCGGCGAGCCGGGCGGACGTCCTCATCAACATTTCTTCCGAAACGTCGATCGGCACGTACCTCAGCGACTCGGACGGCATGGAAGACATTCGGCGCAGCAGCAATTCGGATTTCGTGGCGGTACCACAACCCAGTTCGACTATCTCGTCTCGTTTCACGAGACCGCAGATCGAGTCGATGTTGCCCGCCAGCAACTCCCACTCGGTGCGATACGGGTAGTAGGTTTCCAGATCACAGATCCGCGCGTACAGGTCGGAGCCTCGCTCGTCATACCCGTACACGGTGGGGATCACGCGCGGAGCTTCCGAAAGGCCCGCTATCAGCTCCTGAATCTCGCTCGTGGCATCGTCGACGCGCACGTCGATCAGATCGTTCACCGCACCCATTCCGCCATCCAATACGTAGATTTTCAAGAACGGACAAGCTTTGTCGATCTCACCGGAGAGCAGCACGGGCCGGCGCCGTCGAACGCCGCATGCCCGCGTCAGCGGGCCGAAGCCAGGCCCGCGGCAGCTATATGCGCGTTTTCGATCGCTTGCCTTCCCGCCACCGAGGCGGCTCGCGCCTGCTCGACCCAAAGCTGCATCGTGGCCAGGGCTTGTGCGGGCTCTCCCGCAAAGGGACCGTCGGCCACTTCGAGCGCGTCCGCCCCGGCTCGTCGCTCCAGTTCCCGGACAAGGACTTCGAGCATTCCGTCGATGGCGCCGAGCGTGTGCCCCAGAAGCCCCAGTTCCTCGACGAGCATCGCCGTGGCGACCCCGTTCGCCGGCATAGCCGCAGCCCGGCGCGTCGCCGTGCGGGCCACCCTGAGCAAATCCCCGTGGTTGCACTGATCCAGAGACTCGGTGCGAAACGGCATAGTCACGGCTCGACCTGTCGCTTCACGGAGCAAGAGCTCTGAAATCGGCAGGTACCCGACCTGTTCACCTCCCCACGACAGTATACTGCCATCGGCGACAACATGCTGTCAACGCGAAAGACAAGGTGACGTGACGGTGAGCGGAGCAGTGGAGGCGTACCGGCTGCTGATCGCCGACGTGTACGAACTGGCCGGGCTGAGCCGCAGGATCGGTGAGCGTGAGGCCGCCGGCGAAGGAACCACCGTCGCGCGCTGGCACGTCCTGAGCGTGGTGTCGGAGACACCGTCCGCCGTGCCGGAAATCGCGCGTCGGCTCGGACAGGTACGCCAGGGTGTGCAGCGCGTTGTCGACGACCTCGTCGAGTCGGGACACCTGACTCGGCATCCGAACCCGGGTAACCCCCGGTCGCCCAAGGTCGGCGTCACGCCGGCAGGTCACGCCCTGCTCGAGAAACTCTGGGAAGTCAGCGAACGCTCACGTCAGCGGGTCACCTCGACTGCCGACCTCGACGAGCACACGCTCCAGGAGACGCGCGGCGTCCTGCGCCGGTTGACGCTTTCCCTGAAGGAACTCGAAAGCCTCCAGAACGATGGCCGGACCACCGGACCGTCGTGAGTCATGCCCATACGTTCCGGATGACAGCGTGACCACGCGTCTGGTGCTCGAACACGTCACCAGCCGCTGGGGCACACTCGTCCTGATCGCACTGCTGGATCGCCCGTACCGCTTCAACGAGCTGCGATGGCAGATCGGCAAGGTCAGCGAGAAGATGCTCGCCCAGACACTCCAAACGCTGGAACGTGACGGACTGGTTCACCGCGACGCCAAGCCGGTGATCCCGCCCAGGGCGGACTACTCCGTCACCGAACTCGGCAAGGAAGCCGCGGACCAGGTGAACGGCTTCGCTCACTGGACGGAGCGCCGGATGACGGCCGTGCAGAAGGCGCGAGCGGATTACGTCGCGGCGATTCGTCGAAGCCGTCCGCGTTCGAGCCTGCCGCCGCTAGGGTACGTGCATGGCGGAGTTACCGGTCGGCTCAGTCTTGGTCCGCACTTGGTTCGGTGACGACCGTGCCTGGGATTCTCTGGTCCACGAGGTACGGACACCCAGCGATGAGGAATTCCAGGCGAGTGTCGCAGTGGTGAACGATCCAGCTTTCGCGGGTTTGAGCGCCGAAGCGTTGAAGGCAAAGCAGACGGCTGGAACGATCGTTTCGTTCCTCGCGGACAAGACGACCCTCACGAACGCCGAACATCCCATCCTTGCCGTCTGGGTTCTTCCGCTCCGGGGCGTTGATCATCAGCCGTTCCGGGTGGTGTCCGCCGAGCTGCCGAGCGTGGAGAACAACATCAACCTGGGAAACATGGACTGGGAGGACTTCACGGGTTCGGTGAGCGCCGACGGTGTGTTCCGTGGATTCTGACACCGAGGTGGCGATCACCCGTGTCGACGACTCCGTGTTCGAGGGCACGGGAACCGGGTCGAGCGAGTGCTACACCTGGGTCATCCAGTTCATCCGTCTCGACTGGCGAGGACTGCTGGACCAGCTGGAATCCCTGCCCTGACCCGATCCGTACTCCGTCCAGGCCCTCGTCCCGGGCGATCATCGGAGCAGCACCCCAACGGCCGTCCCGAGCGCGAGGCTCCGCCGGTCGAACGGGGTCGTCATGACCCGGTACCGGCGACCTCCGCCGTGCGGACGGTGAGCGGAGTGCCTTGCATACACGTTGTCGGCGTTCCGGGCCGGAGCGAGCCCCGCACGACGGCCTCCACGCCCGGCTTCAGCTCGGGCACCGGACGCACCAGGAGATACTCGCGGTCAGGTGCGGCGAGTACCAGGCACCCGGGTTCCACGCCGTTTCGCACGGTGCCTCGTACGGTCACTTCCGTTCCCGAAGGCGCAGGCGCTGTGGGTGTTGCCGACACTCCGCCGGGCGGCACCGGAGAGGGCCGGTCCGAAGGCGCACATCCGGTGGCCACGGCCAAGACCACGGCCATCGCCACCACACCGATACGCATTTTTCCTCCTCTGGAAGAGATCGCGGACTCCGCGGGATCAGAGTCCGGTCGTCGCACACCGTCGAGGGGAAGTCGAGGTGTCGTTGCACCGCCCAGATGTCGTCGTGGCGCTCCGGAGGCAGGATCCCGTGCCGGATCGCCCACTGCCACCCATCCGATGGGCACGACCGTGTCGGCGGCGAGCACCGTGTTCGCGTGCACCACGGCGTTGTCGCGCACTTCGACGTGCCCGCCCAAGCGCGCCCCGGGGAAAACCGCGCAACCGGTGGCCGGGAAACAACCGTCGTCGCCGATCCGCGCCGGATACGCGGCCCGTCCCCGCACGAGGGCGTTCTCCCTCACCACCCAGCGCCTGCCGACGCGGACCTCACCGTCCTCCGCCGTGAGCACGGCCCCGAAGAGCACTCTCGCGTCCGCCCCGACCCGCACATTCCCGCACAGCACTGCGGTCGGCGCCACGTAGGCGCTCTGATGGGCCTCCGGGCGACGCCCTCGATGTTCGTACAGCGGCATCGTCGCCTCTTCCTGGTCGCACTTCGAACGTGACGCGTACCCGGCCAGGACGAGCGGGAAACACGGCCGTCACCCCGATCGGCGGTTTGTCCGCCGAGGTGCCGGGTAGCCGACAAGTTCGGAGAACCGACGCGGAGGTGAACGAGCATGACGATCCGGACCACCACACGCCAGACCGCGCAGGACCCCGCACGGACACAGGAAGGGGCCGTCGGATCCACCGGCTCCTCCGAGGTCTCGATCGGGCTTGTCCTGCTGGCGGATGTGTACTTGATCTTGTCACCCTGGGTGATCGAGTTCACCGGCACCTTCGGCATGGCCGCGACCAACATGATCAGCGGTATCGTGCTGGCGCTCTTCGCCGCCGGATGCGCCCGCTCCGTCGGCCTGCGCACCGTGGCCTGGGTGATTCCGGTCCTCGGCGTCTGGGTGATCGCCTCGCCATGGGTGATTTCCCGGGGCCGTGGCCTGGTGCCGCTCGACTATCCGGGTATGCCGGAACTGAACACGGCGACCTGGCTGAGCAACGTGATCGCCGGCGTGACCGTGCTGGTCGCCGGAATCGCGCTCGCGCTGTCGGCGCGGCGACGCCCGACCCACCGGTGACGACGGCAAGCACGCATATCCGAAAGCGGATCGGGTACCCCGAAGCCATGGTCCCCGCTGATTCGAATCGGAAAGGGACAGGAAGGAAGCCATCATGGGCCGGCTCGTCCGCGATCTCATGACCACCGACCCGGTCGCCCTGCCCGCCGACACACCGGTCCGCCGGGCGGCGCAAGCGATGCGCGACAAGGACATCGGCGACGTCCTCGTCCTCGACGGAGACCGGCTCGCCGGGATCGTCACCGACCGCGACATCGTCATCCGTGCCGTCGCCGGCCAGGACGACCTCGCCGATTGCCGCCTCCGGGACGTATGCAGCTCACAGGTCGTCACCGTCTCCCCCGACGAGGACGCCGACACCGCCATCTCCCGGATGGCCGGCAACGCGGTGAGACGCATCCCCGTCGTCGACAACGGCCGCCCGGTCGGCGTGTTGTCCCTCGGCGACGCCGCAATGGAATACGACCCGAACTCCGTGCTCAGCGAAATCAGCGCCGCCGAAGGCAACCGGTGACACCCGGCTTCGCCGAGTCAGCCCGTTCACCGCCCCGGGCTTCCCGCGTCCGCGACGCGGTTCGTCCTGTCTCGCGAACCGCGGAGTACCTGGTGCCCGCTCACACCGCCTGCACGCCTGCGCACAGGCCGCCGTACACGCCTCGAGGGTGTAGCGGATGGTGGCGTACCCTGTGTGCCGGGACAACAGACGTCCGGTGGTGTCGCGGAGATCGGCGCTCCTTCCGGCGATTCGCAGGCACTGGTCTTCAGGTGCCCCTGGCCGCTGAGGGCGGTCTGACGTCTCAGTGGCGGCCGCGGAGTCGATACGCCACCGCGAAACCCAAGGCGACCCCACCGAAAACGTCGGTCGGCCAATGAACATGCGTCCTGACCCGGCCGTAGCAGACCACGAACGCGAGCGGAGCGACGGCCACGCCTGCCTTCGGCGAGCGAAGGGCGACCGCGGTGGTGAACGCGGCAGCCGTCACCGCGTGCTTCGACGGGAACGAGGACGAAGTCGGCCGTTCCGGCAGGGATTCGCGGGCGGGCAGGCGACGCGTGGCGGGACGAGGACGGCGGATCAGCGCGCTGAGCAGATGCCCGCTCAACATGCCCGCACCGGCGGCCACCAGCCCGCATACCCCGGCCCGGCGGGAAGATCCCCGGCGCACCGCGAGCAATCCCGCGACGACGAACCACAGCAGGCCCCCTCGCGCCGCGGTCGTCGTCGCGACCACGACCGGATGCGCCCGCGAGGTCGGCAGGCCATGGTCGTCCAGTTTCCGTAGCGCTTCTTCACCTACCGGCCACATCGGTTGTGGACACCTCCTGCCGATGACTTACCCCGAATGGGCGAAGATCATTCGGGGTAAGTCCTAAGGCAGAGACGCCCGTTTGCTGTCGAGATCGGCGAGCAGGTCACCGTATTCGACGGCGCGGTCGCGCACGTCGTCCGCGGTGAACACCAGCTGTGTCGCGCGGCGGCAGGCGCGGACCTCGTCCCAGTTCACCGGGGTCGAGTCGGTGGGACGGTCGCGGCCGCGCAGCGAGTACGGCGCCACCGTGGTCTTGGCGGGGTTGTTCTGGGACCGGTCGATGAACACCCGCCCGGCCCGCTGGGCTTTGGCCATCACGGCGGTCACCCGGTCCGGTGTCTCGCGGGCCAGGCGCTGGGCGAGTTTCTTGGCGTAGGCCGACGGGGGCCGCGGGGTCGTCTGTGGTGATGGCGCAGTAGAGCTGCATGCCTTTCGAACCAGATGTCTTCGCCAGCGGGGAAAGTCCGTCTTCGGCCAGTGCGTCGTGCAGTCGTTCCGCGACGCGACAGCAGTGCACGATCGAGGTTCCCGGACCGGGGTCGAGATCGAACACCAGCCGGTCCGGCGGACGGCGGCCGAGCGCCGCGCCGTTCCGCCGAACTGAGACCGTGCCGGCTACCGATCAACTATGGAGGTCCTTGTGCGAGGGCAAGGACCATCACGCGGTCGGGCGCCCCGAGTGTCCGCCCGCACTCGATCTTCACGCCGCCGCCGCGGCCCGGCGCGATCACGCCGGTAACAGGACCGGGCCAACCGGCTCGTATCGAGAATGTTCGTCAGCGGATTCCTCGCCACGATTCCGCCGGTGAGGCACGTCAGTGTCACCTCAAGACGTACTCCGGTACAAGCGAGCCGCGAGATCGGCCAGCGTGCGGTGGCAGGTCTTACCGGTGCGGCCCAGCGGAAGTTCGGGAAGGGTGACCAGGAACTCCGGCAACTTGCGCACGGCGAGGCCTTGGGCGGTGAGGAACGCCGCGAGTTCGGGCAGCGTCGGCGTGTGGCCGTTCCGGGTCGCCACACAGGCGCAGAGCCGTTCGCCCAGTTCGGTGTCCGGTACCGCGACACAGGCGACCTCCCTGATCGCGGGATGGTCGCCGAGCGTGCGCTCCACCTCCGCCGGGCTGATCGTGTACCCACCGCGGATCACCACGCGTTTGCTCCTGCCGGTGACGTGGAGCCCGCCGCGCTCGTCGAAACGGCCGTTGTCGCCGGTTCGCACCCAGCCACCGTCCGGCCGGTATGCGGCGTCCAGCTCCGGCGCGGCGACGTGGCACAGCGGTGTCATCGGGCCTCGGGCGTGGATTTCGCCGTCGGTGATCCGGATCTCGCACACCGCGGGATCCGGTACGCCCACACCGTTCTCCGGTCGCGTCGTATGACAGTTGACACCGTCCGACGAGCCGTAGACGTCGATCATCTCGACGCCGAACCGTTCACGGCACGCGGCCAACGTCGACGGAGGCAACATGTCGCCGCTCGACACGATGGCCGCGAGCCCGGCGGTGTCCACGGTCGCGGGATGGTCGGCCATGCGCCGCCACATCGCGGGTACGGCGAACACGTGGGTCGGGCGGTGCTCGGTGATCAGGCGCAGCGCCGCGCCCGCCTCGAACCGGCGCGTCGAGATCAGCGTGCCACCGAGGCGGCACAGCGTCACCGGCGCCCCGAACGAGCCGAATCCCGACGTCGGCGAGACCAGGACGAGATCGCGGGGAACCTCCGTCCCGCCGTGGACGGCACGGAGGTAGTTCGCCCGTCCGCCGGCGAAGGCGTTGTGCGAGTAAGCGACCATCTTCGGCGCCGACTCCGAACCGGAGGACACCAGAATCCGTGCCGGGGCCTCCGGATTCGGACGGACGATACGCGTCGCACGGCTGGATTCACCCACCACCCGCCCGTTCTCGACGACGAACCGCACACGCGCGCGTTCGAGGAGATCGCCCGAGCCCGGCGGCAACGGCAGCACGACGGCGCCGAGCGCGAACACGGCCAGTTCCGCGACCACCGCCGCTCGTCCGGCTGGTTCCCGCACCCCGACGATGTCGGTCGAGCCGCATCCGGCGGCAGCCAATCGGGCTGCCAGCTCGCGTACGGCGGCGTCCAAGCGCGCGTAATCGAGCGATCCCTCGTCGTCGATCACCGCCGTGCGAAGCGGATGTTCGCGCACCCGGTCGCCGAAGAGCGAGTACAGATCCCTGTCCGGGCAGTGTCCACATCGGACCCATTCGCGGCGGAGCCCGGCCGGCACGAGGTCGCGCAGCACCACCCCGGTCGCGGACACCCAAGTCATGACGTGAATTCCCACGGCGACGCGACGAGTACGCAGTCATCGTGGATCAGCGCGCGGGAAAACCGGGGGTCCGCGGCGAGCGCGGCGAGGTCGTCACACACCGGCACGCTCACCGGACGGGCGCAGCGCCGCCGGGCGCCCGCGTTGAGCCTGCTCGCCGCGGACAGGAGCGACGAGTCGGCCCGCGTGGCGCCGCGGGCCAGGGCCGTCACGATGCCGTGCGCGCAGACGACCCCGCCGAACACGTCGACGATCGTCATCAGCGTCGGCGGAACGCCCGCGTAGGCCTGCACGACGAAATCCGTGCCCACCGGCGGTTCCGGCCCCAGCTCGGCACCCCACCCCGACGCGTGCGCGTACAGGATTCCGGGCCGGGCACGCGCCAGGTCGAGTGCGCTCAACGCCCACTGCCCTGCCTTTCCGGGCGCCCAGTTGTGCAGGAAGACGTCGGCGCCGACGGCGAGGTCGAGCAAATGGCCTCTGCCGTCCCGGGTGCTCAAGTCGATCTCGATGACTTCCTTGCCGTCGTTGAGCGCACGGAACCTGGCCGACGCGTCGCCGGCGATCGGCGGGACCCACCGCAGCGGGTCGCCACCCGGCGGCTCGATCCGCAGCACCGTGGCACCGAGCAGCCGCAGCAGGTGACCGGCCAGCGGGCCCTGTACCCGGCGGCATGATTCGAGGACCACCAAACCGGACAACGGGAGCGGCACCGACGGCCGGGCCTGCCGGTGCCCGCGGCCCAGCCCGCTCACCGCGAAGGCGGGCAGCCGGTCGAGCCTCCGATCCGCCACCCTCACCAGCGTCATCCCGGTACGGACCGCGATCCGCTCCGCCTCCGCGACCGGCCGTGCCGCGAGAGCTTTCACCAGCCCCGGTGGCAGCGGGCAGGTCGCGGTGGCGAACCGGAGCAGGAACGGCCGCCAGGCATTCGAGATCACCCGCCCGTCGATGCCGAGTGTCCTCCAGAACCGTTGCCACACCGCCGGATCGAGTGTCTCGATCTCGTACGCGACACCGTCGGACGAACGGAACGGCGGCCCGCCGGGGAAGAAGTCCTCGGCATGGTCGTCTTCGGCCGTCGCCGCGGCCAGATACTGGGAGACGGCCAGCAAAGCCGCCTGCGCCATCGAGGTGGACACGCCGCGCAGCGGGATCCCGCGATCACGAGCGAGCCCCAATGCGACGCCGCCCAACTCGGCGAGTTCGGCCGCGAGGATGGACGCGTAGTCCAGTCCGAGCGGGGTCGGTTCGCCGAAGCGCCGGCCATGTACGTGCATGATCCCGCAGGCGGCCTGCACGTCGAGCTCACCGGCCAGCGGCAGGTCGATCGGACCCGCGACGGTCACGGTGTCCACCTCGGTGATCATGCGGGGCGCCTCCCGTGCACGGAGTACAGCACACACGACGAGGCCCGGAACCTCGGATCCGCCATGACCGAACGCACCTCGGCGAGTTCCTCGTCGGTCATCCCCGCGGCGATCAGCCGGTCCCGCAGATGATGGGTGTGGTGGATCAGCAGCCGCAGGCCGGGCGATCCCGCCCGCCACGGGAAGACCAGCGGTACCGGGTCGACGTCGACCAGGCCCGCGTCGGCCATCGACGCGGCGACCCTGCGGCCCCACGTGCCGTCTCCGCCCGCGGTCCTGAACGTCTTTTCCTTGGCCGCCAGGAAAGCCTCGTAGACACCCGCCGCACGGGCGTCGGGTGCGAGCAGCACCGGACCGTAGGAGATGTCGAACTCGTCGATCTGCATCCAGCCACCCGGCTTCAGTGCCTGCGCCAGCTTCCGGAGGACGGCCTCCCGCTCCGGCAGATGCTGCAGGACCAGCCGGGCGTGGACGAGGTCGAACTCGCCACCCGGCAACGGATCGTGGACGACGTCGTGCCGGAGGACGGTCAGCCCCGGCCCGGTTCCGATGTGGTCGGGTTTGATGTCGGTCGCCAGCACCGATCCGGTCGGTGCCACCCTGGCGGCGAGCCACCGCGCGACGCCGCTGCCGCCCGCGCCGACTTCGAGGCAGGACCAGCCCTCCCGCACGCCGGTCCGCTCCAGCCGCGCGAAGGTGGCCGGGTCGTACGCCTCGGAGAGGCACCGATGCTGCTCGGTCGCGTGGTCACTGTGGTTGTCGAAGACGTAGGCCGTCGTCACGTCCACCTTCCCGATCCGTTCGTGGCGGCCGTCCCGGTCAGCCGCTCCAGCAGTTCCAGCCGCCGCACCTTCCCGGTGCCGGTGCGCGGTACCTCGTCCCACGTGAGCGTCACCGGCTCCCCCATCGGCGGCAGATCGGCCACGGCCGCCCGCCACCGCGCCGGCTCCAGTCCGGTGTCGGTCACGACGACCGGGATCGGCGCCCGTCCCGCCGCGGAAAGCACGACGCATTCGGCGATGGCCGGAAGCCGGTCCTCGATCGCGTCCTCCACCGAGAGACAGCTCAGCCCGGGGACGCTGTCGACCTCCCGGTCCAGCAACGTCACCGCGCCGGTCCGGCTCACCACGCCGAGATCGCCGGTGTTCCACCACGATCCGTGTGCCTTGTCCTCCCAGCGGTCCTGTTCGCCCACGTAGGCCACACAGCGAGCACGGGTGCGTGCCAGGAGGAGTCCCGGAGTGCCGCGCGGGACCGGTTCGGCGGTCTCCGGGTCGACGACCCGCAGTCTGGCGAGGCCGGGCAGTGGCCTGCCGATGTCCCGCGTCGCCCGCACGGAGCGCCTGGTGAAGAACCGGAACGAGAGGGGGCCGGTCTCCGATTGACCCCAGCCTTCCATCCACAGTGGACGTTTGCGGCGGGTGGCGTTCAGCATCGTCCTGATCACCGGTGGGTGCACGGCGTCGTAGGTGCTGACGAACCGCCGGACCCGGCGAAACGGGTTCTCCGGCGAGTGCGCGAGTGGCCGCCAGCGCACGAACGTCGACGGGAGGGCTTCGATGACCGTCGGCCGATGCCGTCCGAACACCCGCTCCGCCGCGGTGGGCTCGCTCAGGATCACGATCTCCTGTGGCGCGAGGCACAGCGCCGACGCCGTCCAACAGAAGGTCCGGCCGTGCGCGTAGGCGCTGGCGTTGCCCAGCACGTCGTCGCGCCGGACGCCGAGGACAGGCCAGCGGACCGCCTCCGGCCGGGCCAGCCGGTCGATGATCGTCCGCGTCGTGTGGACCACCAGTTTCGGTGTCCCGGTCGTCCCCGACGTATGGCAGATGAGCAGCGGTTCGTCGGCGTTCCTTCGGTTCGGCTCCGGCGATGGGGCGGCGGCGAAACCGTCGATGGGCAAGACCCGGTCTCCGCGCAGGGAAGGCCGATCGGTGACCACGACCGCGGCGTCCAGCCGTTTCAGCAGCACTTCCAGCGTGTCGTCCGGCAGGTGACCGGACAGCTTCGCCGCGACGGCACCGATCCGCACCGCGGCACACGCCAGCAGGTCGTAGTCCCAGTGGTTCCGCTTGACGATGGCGACCCGGTCCCCCGGCCGCACACCGGCTTCGGAGAGCCATCCCGCCACGTCCCGCACCAGCTCGGCGAGCCCGGCGACCGGGTACACGGTTCCGCGCTCGGGCGCGATGTCGAAGGGCCGGTCGAGGCGCACCGTCGTCCGCGTATGCGCGCATTCGTCGAACAACTTTCCCATGTCGTGCGGTTTCATCCGGCTCGTTCCTCCTTCACGGGGCACGCGATCCGATCGGTCAAGCGCCGCGCGGCCCGCACGCCGGAGCGGACGGCCGCTTCGCTGCACGGGCTCAGGAAAACCCAGTCGCCCGCGTAGTCGACAGCGCTCCGGCCGAGGCCTGCCTCGAAGGAAGCACGCAAGGCGAGCGCGCGGGGCGTCACCTCGGGCGCAGCGTGCCGCACCCGCCGGACCAGTGCGCGGCGGGTCGCCGCCCGCAGGCCGGGGACGAGACGCTCGGCCGCGCCGGTCAAGCGGGTCACCGCGTCCTCGTCGGTGGCGGTCAGCAGCTCCGGCACCGCGTCCGGATGGGCCATGACCGTGACCAGGCCGCGGCCCGCGGGCGCGCGGCCAGGGTGCTTCAGGTGGTCGAAGATGATCGTGGCCACCGTGCCGTTCTCCGCCGTCGGCACGATCAAGGCGTAGTCGGGACCGCCGAGCGGACGATCGAGCAGCAGATGGGCCTTGACCACCGGCGTGAACGAGCAGGCGGCGAGGAAAGCCGACCCGTGCCGCGGATTCAGCTCGGCCGCGGCAGGGGCGGGCACGGCCAGCACCACGGCTTTCGCGCTGATTTCGCGCGTACCACCGATGATCCGCGCCACGGAGCCGTCGTCGACGACCTGATCGACACGAAAGCCGGTGCTGACGTCGACCCTCTCGGCGAGGGCGCGGGCGAAGGTGTCCATTCCGTCGCGGTACGCCCGCCACGTCGGCGGCGGGCCGACCGAGGTGAGCAGGGCGAGCAAGGGCGCGGCCGCCGAACGCGCCGGATCCCAGCCGAAGAACCCGGAGACGACCGGTTGCAGCAGGTAGTCCAGCAGATCCCGGTGGTGGGGCGCGGCGAACTCGGCGACGGTGCGCCCGCCCAGCCGGGAGACCTCCGGCCGCTCGGTGTCGAACTCACCCCGCATCGCCCGTACCCCGGCCAGCCGTGCCCGGAGGGACAACCCCGCTCCGGTGAGCAGCCCCCTCGTCTCCGCGACGCCGGACCTGGGTCTGCCCCGCCACATCGCGATGCCGCGGCCGATCCGGGGAGCGGCGGCGTCGTCGATGCCCAGCTCCGCCAGCAGCCGCCAGGTCTCGCGATAGCCCTGCTCGGCCATCTGTTCGGCGCAGGTGTCGATCAGGAAGCCGTCCTCGCGCAGCGTCGTCATCCGGCCACCGACCACGTCGGCCGCTTCGAACACCCGTACTTCGCGCCCGGACTTGCCGAGCTGGTACGCGGTGGTGAGCCCGGCGACGCCGGCGCCGACCACCGCCACCTCGACATCGGTCACGCGATCACCACCAGGTTCACCACGACCAGGCTCAGCACGGTGATCCGGTGGATGCGGATGCCGAGCAGCCGGGCCCGCATGATGTCGCCCAGCGCGAACCCGAGCCAGAGTTGCCAGACCCGCGACACGAGGGTCGGGAGCAACGCGAGGGGGAACCACCACGGGCCACCGAGCGCGGGCACGGCGAAGATCAGGGCGAACTCCGCGGCCGACACGGCGATCACGAAGAACATGTTGCCTCGCGGCGAGGTCAGCGCCGCGACCGTCGGCCTGCCGACCCGCCGGTCACCGTCGACGTCGTTGGTGTTGGAGTACACGCCGAACAGCAGCGGCCCCAGCCCGAAGAGCAACGCCTGGGCGAGCGCGAAACCGGTGAACTCGCCGGACGCGAGGCCGTACGGCGCCAGTACGAGCGCCCAGCCGAGCGCGGCGATGAAGAACTCCTGGAAGCCATGGTAGCTGAGCTTCACGCCCCAGGAGTACTGCAGCGAGAAGAAATAGGTGACCACGATCAGCACGACAGTCCACACAGGACGGTGCGGCGCGATCGCGATGGCCGTCAGCCAGAGCAGGGCGCCGACGACGGCCGTCGCCCACGCGAACCGCAGCACCTGGCCCTCGTCCAGGGTTCCCGCCACCAGCGGTTTGCGGTACCGCTTGCGCTGGGGGTCGTCCGGTGAGTAGTTCGTGATGTCGCTGCCGTCCCGGTATCCCGTGAGATCGTCGAGGGCGACCATCGCCGCGATCACGAAGACCTCGCCGAGCAGGAACACGCCGACAGAGGCCAGGACTCCGCTGTCGAACCTCACCGCCGGCGCGAGCAGCGTCCACACCACGACCACGCCGAGGTAGTAGTCGACGATGTCGAGTTTCGCGAGCCGGAAATACGCCTTGCCGCGAGTGGCGGCCAGTGTCGTCATCGCCGGTCGTCCAACGCGATCAACGCGGCGAAGGACCGGTCACCGCCGTAATGCAGGTCGTGCCGTTCGAGCAGGCGGGAGCCCGGGAGCAGGGCCAGGTACTCCTCGACGGTCCGCAACCGCGAGAACCTGCCGACAGGGATGTCCGCTTCCTCGTATTCCACGAGAACGAGGTGACGGGCCGCCGCGGCGATCGCCCGGCACGCTTCGACGATCTCGTCGTCGTCCAGTACATGCATCAGCACCCAGACGCAGACGGCGACGTCGAACCGCTTGTCCTGCCACGGCAGCCGCTGGACCGTCGTCCGCACGAATTCCACAGTGGACAGATGTGCGCAGTTCTCCCTTGCCAGCGCGAGCATGCGCGGGGTCATGTCGATCGCCGTCACCGTACGGGCCCGCGCCGCGATCGCCGGGGTGATCCGGCCCATCCCGCAGCCGATCTCCAGCGCGGCCCCGACATCGCCCAGTGAACGCAGAAGGCCGGTGACGAGCCGGATGGTGCGGGTGGTCGTCTCGGCCGCGAGTTCGGCGGGCTGCGAAGCGCGCATGACGCGGGACAGCCCGGCGCGTTCCGCACGCCTGTGCCACTCCTCGGCGACCTCGCTCGGTGCGGGCGTCCGGGTGATCTGCTGCATCACGACTCCTTCGCGAACTCGCACACCGCGTCCGCGATGCGTTCCACCTGTTCGTCCGTCAGATGGGGGTAGATGGGTATGGCGAGAGTGCGCCGCGCGGCCAGGTCCGCCGCGGGCCAGGTGTCCGACGGGCGGGTGTACCGCGCGAACGCGGGTTGCCGCGGCAGCGGGGCCGGGTAGTAGACGTGCGAGCCGATCCCCCGCGCCGCCAGATGGGCACGGAGTTCGTCCCTGCGCTCGGCGAGCAGCGAATAGACGTAGTAGCACCGCCCGTCCTTCGCCGGGGGCGGCGCCAGCACCCCGCAGCCCGCCAGGTCGGCGAAGCGCTCGGTGTAGTACTCCCCGATCCGTGCCCGGCGTGCGAGCCGCCCGGGAAGACCCGGGAACCGGTACAGCTGGAACGCGGCCATGATCTCGTCGAACCGGCTGTTGTAGCCGACCCGGTGGTACAGGAACCGGTTCTTGCCGTCCTGGCCGTGATTGCGCAGCATCCGCACCGCCGAGGCGAGTTCCGGATCGTCGGTCACGACCATGCCGCCCTCACCCGGCATACCGAACGTCTTCACCTGGACGAACGAGTACACACCCGCGTCGCCCCATCTCCCGGCGGGCGTGCCCGCGAGGGTTCCTCCTTGCGCGACCGCGGAATCCTCCAGCAGCCGCACGCCCGCGCCGGACGCGATCCGGCGCAGCGCGGGCATGTCCGCCATGACCGAGAACATATGCGCCGGCATGATCACTTTGGTCCGCGCGGCGACCAGCCGGGCGACCGCTTCGGGATCGACGACCATGGACCACGGGTCGATGTCGGCGAACACCGGCGTCGCGCCGAGCGAGGCGGGCGCGGCCGCGAGCGGTGCGCAGCCGAACGCGGGCACGATCACCTCGTCGCCGTCGCCGACGCCCATCGCGCGCAGCACCAGCGTCAGCGCCGAAGTTCCGCTGCCGCAAGCGATCGCGTCCGCCGCGCCGACCGAGTCACGGATCGCCGCTTCGAAACGGGCCGTCTGGTCGCCGAGGATGAACTTCTGCTCCGCCGCGAGGCCGACGCGGCGGACGATGTCCAGCAGTTCGGCACGGTCCTCGTCGAAGAGATCGGGCGGGAAGAACGGCAGTGTCATCCACGCCGCCCGCGGTAGAACGCGCGGATCGAGTCGCAGACACGGTCACAGTCCCCGGTGGACATGTCCGGATACAGCGGCAGCGCGAGGGTACGACGACAGGCGTTCTCGGCGTTCGGGAAATCGCCCTTCCGGTGGCCGAGCCCGGCGAAGCAGGGTTGCAGAGGCAGCGGCGACGGGTAATAGACCTCGGTCCGCACACCGTCGGCCGACAGATGCGCCGCCAAGTCGTCGCGCGACTCGACCTCCACCACGTAGACGTAGAACACGCTGTCCGGACGCGCCGACGGTAGCTTGCGCACCCCCTCGACGTCCGCGAGCGCCGCCGTGTACCGGGCGGCCAGTTCCGCGCGGCGAACGATGTCGAGATCCAGCCTGGTGAGCTTCGCGAGGAGGACGGCGGCCTGGATGTCGTCCATCTTGCTGTTCACGCCGGGCAGGCCGGTCGCCGTGGCGATGGCGGGGAAATCGGCGATCGTGCCGCCGAACCGGCCGTGGTGGCGGAGCGCGTCGGCGGTCTCGGCGATCCGCCGGTCGTCGGTGAGGACCGCGCCCGCGTCACCGAGCGCGCCCAGCGTCTTGGTCGGGAAGAACGACAGCACCCCGCCCGCCCCGAAAAGCCCGGCGTGCTTGCCACGATGGCGCATGCCGATGGCCTCCGCGCTGTCCTCCACCACGGTGAGCCCGAGCCGCTGAGCCACGGCGAGGACGCCGTCGATGTCCGCGAGCCGCGAGAACAGATGCGTCGGCATGACGAACCGGGAGCGCTCCCCCGCGGCGTCCGCCACCGCGGCGGGGTCGATGCCGTACCCGTCCGGCTCGATGTCGGCGAAGACCGGCCGGCCGCCCGCGAGCACGACCGAGGTGGCCGACGCACCGAAGGAGAAGGCGGGGACGACCACTTCGTCACCCGGCCGCAGACCCGCCGCCCGCAACAGCAGGACCAACGCGTCCGTGCCACTGTTGACCCCGATGACGAACTTCGCGCCGGTGTAGCCGGCCAGCGCGGATTCCAGCTCGGCCACCTTGCGGCCGTGCGAATACTTGCCATTTTCGATGACATCGAGAATATGTCGTCTGGCACTGGGCCACGTTCGCTCGAATGTGCTCGATTGGTTGAAAAATGACACCGACAGCGTACCCACCTCCGATGGCGTTGAGACCCGTTCCCGAGCGTAGGTCAGGAAAACCGGTCACTCGGCAGGTTCGCACTTCCTGGTCAACTCACGCGGAAAGTATTGACACTCGATCATCGCGGATGTCAGTTTTGCGATGTATTCCGAATGGGAAACTCCGAGGAGCAGGCTCACCAGTGCGTTCACTCATTGTGGGACTCGGCCGGGCAGGCGCGGGTCTGCATCTGCCGGTCTTGGCCAAACTCCGTACCCGAACCCCGCAGCTCTTCGACGACGCTCCCATCACCGCGTGCGAATTGCGACCGAACGTCGCCGCACGGGCAGGTCTCGAGGTCATGTCGACCATCGAGGCCGCGGCCGCCGGGCTCGACCCCTCCCGCACCGTCGCGCACGTCTGCACACCGCCGACCGAACGTCTCACCGTGCTCTCCGAACTGGCCACGCTGGGCTTCCGCAAGGTGATCGTCGAGAAGCCGCTCGCCGCCGACATCGACGACCTCGCGCGGATCATCCGCTTGCGCCGCAAGTACAAACTGCATATCGAGGTCGTCGAGCCCTGGCTCGCCAGCACGCTCACCGCGCGGTTGGCCGAGCTGATCCGCAGCGGCCGCTTCGGCGCTCCGAAGTCCATCGGCATCGTGCAGAACAAACCGCGCTTCCGCCGGTCGCTCGTGACGCCGGGACATCCGACCGCCTTCGACGTCGAGCTGCCGCACGGAGTCGCGCTCGCGCTGCGGCTCGCGGGCGCCGCGCGGGTCACCCACGCGTCCGGGACCGATCTCGAGGTCGCCGGGAACGTCGGCCCCCGGATGGGCGGGGCCACCGTCGGTCTCCGGCACAATTCGGGGATCCACACGGAGATTTGTTCGGATCTCACCTCACCGGTACGTGAGCGGCGGGTCACCGTCGACTTCGAAACGGGTACCGCGGTCGGGCATTTCGCGGTGAGCGGCGACGACCACCATTCGCAGCTGACCCTGCGGTCGAGCGGCCGGTCCGAGCACGTCGTGCTGCGCGACGACGCCATGACGGAGTGGATGTCCGTGGCCTACCGGAAGTTCCAGGTGGACGGGGAGCAGACGCAGGGGTTCACCTTCGCCACCGAGGTGGTGCAACTGCTGTCGGTGGCCAAGAACATCTGCGCGGAACCGGTCTCGCGCCCCGAACCCGGCGCGGTGGCGGCCCATGCCGACTGACCCGGTGTTCGCCGGCATCACCGATGAGGCGGCCGACGACCTCGGCGGCCAGATCGCGGCGCTCGACGCACTGGGCTGGCGGATGATGGAGCTGCGCACCCTCGATCGGATCCCCGTCGCCGACCTCACCGACGAGCGGTTCGACGAGGTCGCGACGACGCTGGCGGACAAGGCGATGAGCGTGGTCTGCCTGGCGTCCCGGATCGGTGGCTGGGGCAGGCCGATCACCGGCGACTTCCGGCACGACCTCACGGAACTGGACGTCCTCGCCAGGCGAGCCCGGTCGATCGGCACCCGCTACCTCCGGATCATGTCGTATCCCGATGACGGCCTGAGTGAGCACGACTGGCGTCGCCGGGCCATCGCGAGGATCACCGTTCTCGCCGAACGCGCCGAACACCACGGCGTGACGCTGCTGCACGAGAACTGCTCGGGCTGGGCGGGCACGAGTGCCGAGCGGATGCTCGAACTGCTGGACGAGGTCGCGAGCCCGGCACTGAAGTTGTTGTTCGACACCGGAAACGGCGTAGCCCACGGCTACGATGGATTCGACCTGCTCGCCGATATCGCCGACCATGTCGAGCACGTGCACGTCAAGGACGCGGACGAGCACGGCTTCACCGTCCCCGGCGAGGGTGAAGCACTCGTGGCGGACTGTGTGAAGTTTTTACAGGCCAACGGATACAGCGGCGCGTGGTCGCTGGAGCCGCATCTCGCGATCAAACCCCACGAGCCGGGTGTGCTCGCCAGGGACGCCGCGGCCACGTTCGTCGCCGCGGGCCGGGCGATGGCCGGGCTGTTCCGGTGATCCGCGAGGACCGGGATCTGCTGCTACGGCTGCTCGCCCTGCCGACGGCCGGTCCGCTCGAAACGTCCGGCGAAATCCGCCTCTGGGAGGCGATGCGGGACTACGCCGACGCGGCGGCCGGGATCGGTTTCGAGACGCTGTACCTCGGCAGCCCGGAACCCTCGGTGCTGGACCGGCCCGGTGTCCCGGTCGCGGTCCGCGAAGCCGGACCGGAATTCCTCCCCTGTCAGCCGAGCCTGGTCCTCCGGCTCGGCCCGGCCACTCCCGCCGTGATGTTCAACGTCCACCTCGACACCGTGGCGCCGTTCGAACCGGCGGGTTTCGACGGGGTCCGGTTCACCGGCCGTGGCGCGATCGACGCCAAGGGGCCCGCGGTGGCGCTGCTGGCCGGGGTCCGGGCCGCCGTGGCGGCGGATCCGGCGGTGGGCAGGGACGCCGGCGTGCTCATCCAGGCCGTGTCCGGTGAAGAGGGCGGCGCGATGGGCACGTTCGGCACGCGGCCGCTCGTCGAGGCCGGATTCCACGGCGAGCTCAACATCTTCTGCGAGCCGACCGGCCTGCGCTACCTGCCCCGCTGCTCGGCGTCGATGACCGCGTGCGTGCGAGTGCGCGGGGACGACGCGATCGACGACGAACCGCACCGGGGACACAACGCCACCGTCCTGCTCGGCTTCCTCGCTCAGCATCTGGCGCTCGACCTGGCGGAACACGGTCGAGTCTGCCTAGCGGGGCTGCACACCGGCCGCCTGCACAACAGGGTGTACGGCAGCGGAGAGCTTCTGCTCAACATTCCTTACGACAGCCGGGAAGCGGCGTCGAAGATGACCTCCGCGCTGGAGGACGGCCTGCGGTCGGGGCTCGCCGAGTTCGGCACCCGGTTCCGCGAAACACCCGCCTTCGCCCGTACCGCGGCCGACGCCGTGGCGATCACCGAGGTCCGCTGGCTCAAACGCGACCTGCCCGTCCTGACCGCGCGGGACATCCCGCTGCTGGACGGGCTGGCTCCCCGCTGGCCCGACGACGAGCCCGGCTTCACCTGCGACGCCCTCTGGCTCGCCGACGTCCCCGGCACCCGGACGGCCGTCCTCGGCCCCGGTTCCCTGGGCGGCAACAACGCGCACTCCGCCGGGGAGTACGCCGGCGTCGAAGAACTCGACAGGTTCAGTGATCTCGTCCGCGAGATCGTCGTGCGATTCAGCCGGAACGAAGGAGCTTGACCGTGCTGATGCCCTATCCGGAGCTTCTCTCCCTGGTCACCAGGATCTTCGTGGACCGTGGCGTTCCCGGGGACCGGGCGGCGATCGCGGCCACCGCGTTGTGTCATGGTGACCTGACCGGGGTGACCTCACACGGACTGGTCAACCTGAGGCGGCTGTACCTGCCACTGCTCGACGACGGACGCGCCGATCCGGCGGCGGATATGGTGATCCAGACCGATCTCGGGGCCTGCGTCCTCGCCGACGCCCGGCGCACACTGGGGTTGTGGTCGGCGTCGCAGGCCATGGAACTGGCGTGTGCCAGGGCGTCACGGTACGGCATCGGGATGGTGTCCCTGCGGGGCGCCACGCATATCGGCTGCGCCGGTCACCACGCCGCGCGCGCCGTCACCCACGGCATGATCGGCCTCGTCGCGTCGAACTGCGGCGGGCAGCGCATCGCCCCGCCCCCGGGCGGCGAGGCTACGATGCTCGGCACGAACCCGCTCGCGCTGGCCTGCCCCGCCGGTGACGCGCACCCGTTCGTCCTCGACATGAGCACCACCGTCGTGCCGACCGGGCGCGTGCGGGCCGCGGCGAGGGAAGGCCGGGCGATCCCGCCGGGGTGGCTCGCCACCGACGACGGCGCACCGGTGACCGACGCCGCCGCGTTCGACCGAGGGGACGCCCACCTGCTGTGGCTGGGCGGCGACCCTGAAACGGGCGCCTACAAGGGATTCGGGCTGGGCCTGCTCGTCGAAGTGCTCGGCGCGCTGGTCTCCGGCGCCGCGCTCGGCGCGCTGTCCGCCGACGGGAACCGTGACGACGACATCGGCGTCCTGACGCTGGCGATCGCACCGGAACTCCTGCGCGGCGGATTCGCCGCCGACGCGACCGCGCTCTTCGCCGCCGTGCGTGGCTGGCCCGCCCGTGACGCCGCCGTCCCGGTCGTCTATCCCGGCTGGCACGAGGGTGAACGCGCGGCCCGCTTCCGTGCGCACGGAGTGCCGGTGCCCGACGAGGTCTACGCGGAACTGCACGCGGTGCGGGAAAAGGCGGCCGGATGATCCGGGTCGGTGTCGTGGGGCTCGGTGTCATCTCGCGCTTCTACCTCGCCGCGGTGGAAAGGTCCCGGGCGTTCGAGCTCGCCGCGGTCTGCGATCTCGATCCGGCGGCGCTCGCCGGAATCACCGTGCCCGGCTACCGGGATCACCGGGAGATGCTCGCCGCCGGAAGGCTCGACGCGGTGATCGTGACCGCGCCCAACGACGTCCACGCGTCCGTGTGCCGGGAGGTGCTGGACGCCGGCCTGCCGGTGTGTGTGGAGAAACCGCTCGCCACCGGGCTCCTCGACGGCGAGGATCTCGTGGCGAGAGCGGCGCGGCGGGATGTCGCCCTGTTCACCGCGTTCCACCGCAGGTACAACGCCAACGTGCGGACGCTGCACGAGGCCCTGGCGGGCCGGGCACCGATCGCTTCGCTGACGGTGCGCTATCTGGAGCGGATCGAAGAACACGTCGGCGGTGATCGCTGGTACCTCGACACCGCGCGCTGCGGTGGCGGCTGCGTGGCGGACAACGGCCCGAACGCGCTCGAT
This sequence comes from Amycolatopsis sp. NPDC043885, assembly GCF_056435685.1. Lineage (NCBI taxonomy): Bacteria > Bacillati > Actinomycetota > Actinomycetes > Pseudonocardiales > Pseudonocardiaceae > Amycolatopsis > Amycolatopsis sp. NPDC043885. Next base: position 136,052 of record NZ_JBWKEA010000013.1, on the reverse strand, counting down.
CTCGTCCAGCTGTTCCTCGGATCGGTGGCGCTGCGGAGCGCGCGGATCACGCGGGACGTCAACGGCGTCGACAGGCAGGCGACACTCGTGCTCGAGAACGCGGTCGTGGAACTCGACTGGTCGTTTCCCGGAGAAGTCAAGGACATCGAAGTGACCCTGACCGATGGCACCGTCCTGCGGGCCGACATGCTCGACGGCTTCCCGGAGTTCAAGGAATCGCTCTGGCACGAGTACGACGGGTTGCTGCGGGACTTCGAGGAAGCCGTGCGCAAGGGCGGGGCCTGGCGCGACAGCGGTCTCACCACTCTGTCCATAGTGGACGAGTGCTACCGGAAGGAATGCGATGCGCGAGGACGGGCCGAAGCGGGAGATCACCGGCACGGTGGTGAAGGTGCTGGTGCATCACCGTGACGATCGGGGAATGAGCCTCGAGCCGTTCGCCAGCCGATGCGTTCGCGCCGGTGAGATCCACGAACTCGTCACGACCAGCCACGACGACACGGAGCCCGGAGCGCCGATCGATCGTGTCGGTTTCCTCGGCTTCGCCGAAATAGACCGGGCAGGCGTGCTCGACCGAGGCGACGAGCTGTGGATCGGCGGCGAACTCGTCGGCACCGTGCTCGGCTTCGACGGATGCCATTTTCCCAATCACTACAACATTCTCATCAGCGTCACGCGGCCCGTCACCGGCGAAGAGCTCGGCTTGAAGCCGGAACTGGAAGTGCGTTTCCGCGGCAGGTGGTGAGCGGCCCGGAGCCGGGCCGCTCACCATATCGCCGCTACGTCACCGTCACTTGCCCAGCAAGGGCACGTCCGATTTGCCGAGATGGTAGTCGCGTACCGCGTGCACGAGTTCGTCGACGGTCAGTTTTCCGTTGCCGTTCACGTCGATGGCCCGGAACGCGGGGGCCACGGCCGAGGACTCGACACCGATGGCCGCCAGCCACTTGGCGAACTCCTGCTGGCTGACCTCGCCGTCGCCGTCGGTGTCGCACAAGCCGACGATCGCCGCGATGGTGGGACGGACCACACGATCGAATCCCGAGTCGCCCTCCTGGAAGATCTGCGCCTCGATCACCTCGGTGAACTGCCTCTCGCTCAGAGCGCCGTTCGGGCCGGCACCCGCCTTACCGGCCAGGTACTCGTACATCGCCACGAAAGAGTCTTTCACCGCACGAGCTTGGGGCGACGCCGGGTCTTCGCCGAACGCGGTGATGATCCGGCCGGCTTCGGCCTCGAGATCGGACTTCTCGATCTTGCCGTTACCGTTGACATCCCACTTCTCGAAACGCTTCTTGAGCCTGTCGTTCTTGACCGCCGTGGTCATTCGTGCACACTCCTTTTCGCGTGGACTCGGAAGAATCTGCGGTACGCGTGTGTCGGCCGGCTCTCGACCCGGCGGACACGGTCAAAGACGGACGACCTCCTCTCCGGGAACCTGTCCCGTCACGTCGAACAGCAGCCTGGCCGTCGAGGTCAGCCGGCTGAGGTCGTAGGCGCGGTGCGCCACCAGCAGGACGGTGACGTCCGCGGCGAGAAGCACCTCGTCGAGGTCGGCGGCCGGTGGCCCCAGTTCGGGTACGGCGCCGGCCACCGGATCGTGGTAAGACACGTCCGCGCCGAGCGCGCGCAACCGGACGGCGATCCGGATGGCGGCGGACTCGCGGGTGTCCGCCACATCGGCCTTGTACGCGACGCCGAGCAGCAGGACTTTCGCTCCCCGCAACGCTTTCCGCTGTCCGGCGAGCAGGCGCGTCACCCGGTCGACCACGTGCTCCGGCATCCGGTCGTCCACGAGGCGGGCGGCGTGCACGACGCCGAGCGAGGTTCCCTCCCGATCCGCCTTGTCCAGCAGGTATTTGGGGTCGACCGGGATGCAGTGCCCGCCGACACCCGGCCCCGGCACGAAGGGCATGAACCCGAAAGGTTTGGTCGCGGCGCAGTGCACCACGTCCCACACGTCGACCCCGATCCGGTCGCAGAAGATGGAGATCTCGTTGACGAGAGCGATGTTCACGTAGCGATAGGTGTTCTCCAGAAGCTTGGCCATCTCCGCTTCCCTGGTGCCGCGCGCCACCACGACCGTGTCGACGAAGCGCCCGTAGAACGCCGCGCAGTATTTGGCGCACAACGGGGTGTGCCCGCTGATCACTTTCGGCGTGTTCCGGACGCCGAAGCGGCGGTTGCCCGGGTCGACGCGCTCGGGCGAGTAGGCGAGCGCGAAGTCCTCGCCCGCGGTCAGGCCGTACTTCTCCAGGATCGGCCGGACGATTTCGTCGGTGGTGCCGGGAAAACTCGTCGACTCGAGCACCACCAGCGTCCCTGGCCGCAGGTGTTCGGCCACCGTCTCCGCCGCGGAGCGGACCGCGGCGAGATCCGGCCCGCCCGCCGGGTCCAGACCGGTCGGGACGCAGAGCACGATCGTTTCCGCGGTGCCGACTACCTCGGGATCGGTCGTCACCGTGAAACCGCTCGCCCGCATGGCCCGCAAACGGCTCGCGGTCACGTCGGGCACATGCGAACGCCCCTCGGCCACGGCGGCCGCGACCCTCGGCGAGGTGTCGTAGCCGGCGACCGACAACCCCGCCCCGCAGGCGGCCTCGGCCAATGGTAACCCGACGTATCCGACTCCGATTACGACAAGATCGACGGACACGGGACCCCCTCAAGTCTCGATGTCGTGCGAACCGATCAGCTGACCGAGAACGAACCGGTTCCCGCCGGGACGTGAGAACCGAACCCTGCTTGGACCCGTATCCCGGGCATCAAGCAGAGCGGATCGCCGTAGATGACCACTTCGGCCGAGGTCAGATTGGCCAGGACATGGGCAGCGATGGGGAGTTTGTGGCAACCCTCGGGGTTCCGGTAGGTGTCCAGACGCTGGAACTCCGTCGAGAAGACCACCACTTCCCCCGCCGCGGCCTGGGCAGGCGGACTCGCGACGATCAGCAGGGCACCGGCGGACGCCGCGCTCAACGCGGCGATGACAAGACGGTTCATCGAATGCCTCCACATCCAAGATCACGACTTCACTCCGCACGCTAACAGTCACGCTTGGCAAAACCGGTGCCCCGCCGGAACTTCACGCGCGCAGGTTGCGGTCCGTTCGGCCGGATCATTCGGATGGCGGCTTCAAGCACTCTGCGCGTGTTCTTCGAGCGCGGGCGGTTCACATGAACGAGTGGTGCGAGCAATGAAGTCAGGGATGATCGGCGGAGATTCGAGACGCTGAGTGTCCCGGGCCCGTTCGGCCGGAAAGGGCTTGTGCGGCCGGGCGTTCTCGAGTCCGGTCGGGTCGCCGACCGAGTCGGCAGCGCGAGCCACCCCCCGACCGTCCACAAAGGACTATACCGGCGATCGAAGTGCCGGCTCGGTTGCTTTTCGTGACGAGGGGTCGTGAGTGATAAGGACGGTTAGAACCGTCCTTATCACTCACGACCTCAACACAGAACCGTACATACATGCATCAATCGGATATTTCGCCAGGATTCACGGACCGACCGCATCCGGGGACCACTCGGCGAGCGCCCCCGGAAGGTGACCGCGTACCGGGGCGGACCGTTCCAGAAGCCGTCGTCGAACGGGGCCCGATGTCCGCGGACCCGGCCATGCGCGACTCGCACGCGAACACGCCCTGGTCCAGTTCGGCCAGCCGGTCCGCGATCGTCCTGTTCGCGGCCGAGGAGAGCGACCCCGGCATCCTCGCCGCCTGGAAAGCCGAGGCCGAACGGGTCATGGCGGGGCACGGCCAGGTCCTGATCATCACTCGCGGCCATCTGCCGACGAGTCCCACGGACGGCGTCATCGCCGACATACGGAGCGAGGCGCACAACCGCTACGGCGTGCGCCGGCGGGAGAACCCGGACACAGCACCGCGAGTGCGGTCGTCGGCGCCGGCTGACGACCCCGGTCGCCATGGTGCGGCCGACCGCCCGCTCCGTTGGGTAAGCCGACAATGGTCCGGTACTGCTGGAAATGTTCCCTGTCCGCAATCATGATGGAGTTTTGTACGCGTTTACCAGCGCGTCCGGACGCTCAGGGAAATGGGCAAAGAAGGCCTTTCTTTTCGGACCGTCCAGCAGCGGCGGCGGTCATGTTTTGTGGTTCGAATGACCCCTGCGCTCGGTACCAGGCCCTCGTTGGCATCGGTCTGCGGCAGCAGGTTACCGCAGACCGATCCGAAGGGAACGCAATGCGCCGTTTTTCGCGCCTTCTTGCGCCAGTCTCGGCGACAGCGCTGGTTTTCTGTCGCAGGTGTTCGCCACGAACAATATCGCCGCGGCCGACTACACGAGTATCGATGTAGGACCTGTCAGCATGGCCACATCGATGGACTGCCTGGGTGAACGGAAGTCCGTGGGTGACGCCTGGGTCACTCTCGACGGGGACCGAATCACCGTGCGAGACCACTGCGCCGACGGGAATCCGGTCATGGCACGGGTGCAGATGACGGTCAACGGCGCCACCCGGTATTGGATGTGCTACAACAACGCCGGCGCCGGAACCACAAAAGTGTGCAACAACGATTGGCCCGAAGGATTCGCCGGATTCAAGACCGTGGTCTTCTTCGCCTGGGACGGTATCCGCGAATACAGAATAGGGACGCTGAGGAACTGGCGGGACGGATAAGCGGTCGACCATCGCCACAACGACACGTGCGGGCCGATGATACCGGGAAAACTTCATGTTCCGCACCGTGAACCCTCCTGACTGCGAACGCGTGGTGCCCCGGTCGAGTGACTCCCGGGACACCACTCTCAGCTCGAGTTCCATCTGGGCCTGACCGTCGCCGACGTCTCGGCCGTATCCGATCCCATGGAGACAGGCGGGCAATGCTCCCACGCCTGCGCAAACGGTGGCACCGCCGGTGTAGATGTGCTCGTAGTTCGAAGTTCGGGCACGGCGAACTCGCTCCTCCCGTCGGATGAGCGGCAGTTTCCCCTTTACGACTTCCCCTGGCGCCCATCACGTCCGTAGCGTCGTGCACTGGCTGATTCGCCGCATTCAAGGAGAAAGGGAACGTCGTTGAGAAGATTGATGGTCGCACTACTCGGCGCGGCACTGGCATTGGGCAGCACTCTCCTGGCCGCCCCCTCGGCGCAGGCCGCGACGGCACGGAACGGCGTCTGCGAGGACGGCGAGTTCTGCTTGTACTACAACAGCAATCAGCAGGGGTCGGTCAGCGATTTCGACGCGTCGGTCGGTAACTACGGCACGGGTTCCGACTGCTATCACTTCCTCGGCGCGGGTGCGGGGAAGGGCCTGTGCGTGAAGAACAACGCGGCCTCGGTGTGGAACCGGAGGGACGCGGTGGTCACCGTGTTCTTCAAGGGCGGCTGGACCGGCCCGATCGACTCGTTCACGCACGGCGCCAAAGGCAACTTGACCTCGACGTACAACGACAACGTCGGGCACCTGCTCGGCCTGGTGGGGAACGACTGGCTGGAAACCGGGCTGTACCACAGCGACTCCGGCCGCATCACCTCCTATTTCGACGGCTACGTGAACACGTCGGGCAGGCACGAGGGGATCGACTTCGCGCGCGGCTTCGGCGTTCCCGTGTACTCCATGACCCAGGGGTCCGTGATCAGGAAGACCGAGGGCAGCAACGGCAGCGGCGGCCTGTCCACGTTGGCGATCTACAACCGGGATCAGGATTTCACCATCATCTACCTGCATCTCAACCCGTCGAACGGGCTCGCGGTCGGTGAGTTCGTCAGCCGCGGCCGGCAGATCGGCACCGAGGAGTATCGCGGCGCCAGCGCCACGCACACGCATGTCGAGTACCGGCCGGGCAGGCACGAGAGCGCGTCGGACAGCACCGGCGACCCGGTTCTCGACAACCCGAGCCCGTCACTGTTCTGGCGGAACCACGGCTACAACATCTGCTGCGGATAAACGTCGTCAAGCCCGCTCTGCTCGCCCGAGCCGAGCGGGCACCCGACGTCCTGACGTCGAACCGGCACTTCTTCGCGGAAGTTTCCGGTTGTCCGCGCCCAGCCGCTTTCCGACCATGATGCGGCATCGGTGACGCGAGTCGCTGAGCGAACGCGGAGGACGCCAGTGACTCAAGGTGTTCACACCATCCTGCCCGGCAGGCAAGCGACCGTGCCGTACGCGCTGGAGGCGACGATCCCGGCGGATGAGAGCCCGGCCCGCTTCGGCAAGTTGCTGCGAAGCCACCGGCACAGTCTCGGCACGACCCAGCGGCTTCTCGCCGCCCGCTCCACCGTCAGCGTCCGAGCGATCAGAGACCTCGAGCACGGCCGGGTCGGCAGGCCCCGCCGCGACACGGTCCGGCTCATCGCGGCCGGGCTCGGCCTGTCCGGCCAGGCTCGCGCCGAATTCGAACGAGCAGCGGTTTCGTATCGACCGACCACCCACCGCAAGAGGAGACCCGTATGAAGCATCCGTTGAGAGCGGCGATGGCCGCCACGCTCGCCGCTCTCGCCGCCTTCGCCATCGGCGGCGCGCCCGCCGGTGCCGACGTGACCCCGCAGGCCGACGACCTGCCACCGCTCGCGATCGAGGACTTCAACTACCCGCAGGCCGCGCAAATCCAGGCGGAGCGCGGATTTCTGCTCAAACGCGGTGACGGCCACATCGTGCTGCTCGCTACCTGCCCGGCCGACACGACGGATCCGGATCTGCTGCGGATCGCCGAACGGGGTCAGCCCGGCTCCGGTTACGTGTGCTTCCGCGTCTCCGGGAAGACCGGGCACCTGACCGTCGAGATGCCGTCCGTTTACGGCGTGAGCACCGGGAACTTCACCAGCGACGTCGTGCTGACTCCCGACGACGGGGCGACGAAGAAGACGTACAAGGTGCCGCCGAACAGCTACGCGGGCGTCGGCGAGACCGACCCGGAGGGCACCGGCGGCGAGTACATGCTCCTGGAGATCAAGGTTTCCCGTTGACCGGCCCCCGCATCCAGCACCGTGTGAGGAACTCAGTCATGACAAGACCCGTCCGGGCCCGTTCGAGAAGGCTGGCCCTGTTGTCCGGCTTGGCCCTTGCCGCCACCGCGGTGACGACCGCACCCGCGGCGGCCGTCGTCGGAGGCGACGCCGACCACGCGTTCGTCGTGCGGCTGGACATCGGCGGCGGCGGCCGCGCCTGCACGGGCGCGCTGGTCGCGCCTGGCTGGGTGCTCACCGCCGCGAGCTGCTTCGCGGCCACCCCCGGCACGGGCCTTCCGCCGTCGGGCACCCCGCCCCAGCCCGTCACCGCGACCATCGGCCGCCCCGATCTCACGACCACCGCCGGCGTGGTGCGGAACGTGCTCCGCCTGGTCCCGCACGAGTCGCGGGACCTGATGATGGCCCAGCTCAACCTTTCCGTCCCGGGCGTCACGCCGGTCGCGGTCAGTGCGACCGCACCGACGGCAGGCGAGCAACTGACACTCCCAGCCTACGGCCGGACCGCCACCGAGTGGGCGCCGCTGCGCCAGCACGCGGGCACCTTCACGGTCGACGCGGTCACCGGCGGGAACCTCGCGCTCACCGGGCAGAACGGCGCCGCCGTCTGCGCCGGTGACACCGGCGGTCCCGCGCTGCGCACCACCGGCTCCGGCGTCGAGGTGGCCGCGGTGAACAGCCGCTCCTGGCAAGGCGGCTGTTTCGGCACGCCGTCGACCGAGACCCGGACCGGGGCCGTCGACACCCGCGTCGACGACGTGCGGCCGTGGATCGCGAACGTCGCGCTGGGCGTCCACTGGACCGACGCGGCCACGGTCTCCGGCGACAACCAGACCGACTCGGCGGTCGCGACCTCGCGCAACGGCGCGATGACCGCGGTGGTCTGGGAGGACGACCGGCTGGGCACCAATCCCGCCGACACCGTCGGCACCAACGTCTACCTGCGGCTGTACCAGAACGGACAGCCCAAGTTCACCCGCGCGGTCACCTCGACCGGAGCGGCGAACTGGAAGCACATCCAGCCGGACGTCGCGGTCCGTGACGACGGCACGACCATCGTCACCTACGCGGACGACCACGACGGCAACGGGTACTACGACATCAAGGTGAAGACGTTCGACTCCACCGCACGCGAGACCGGCGCGGCCACGGTCAACGCGAACGCGGCCGGACAGCAGCAGAACCCCCGGATCGCCGCCGACCCGGACGGCACGGGCTTCGCCATCGCCTTCGAAACCTGGAACGGTGCCCCGAAACAGGTGTACCTGGCGTTCTATTCCGCCATCACCCTCAAGAAGTGGGAAAAGATCATCAGCCCCGGTGCCGGTCCCAGCCAGAACCCCGACGTGGCGATGGGCGCGAACGGAAACGCGGTCGTGGTCTGGGAAATGGACACCGGCAGCGGCGCGTTCGCCATCCGCATTCGCGGCTTCGCCCCGGACGGCACGGAGTCACTGGGCTACCGCGCTCCCGGCGGTACCGGGGATCAGCGAGACGCGAGCATCGCCGCCGACTTCGCGGGCAACTTCGTCGTCGGCTGGCAGAACGACAGCACGGGCAACAGGCAGGTCGCGGTCCGGTCGTACACCGCGGCGGGTACCGGGGGCGCCACCAGCTACGGCCCGAACGGGGCGGAACCGAAGGTCGGCATCGACGGCCAGCGGCGCGCCGTCGTCGCCTGGCGGTACGGCGGCGAGGTGTACGTGCGAGGCGTCAACGCGGACGGCACCACCACCGGCAGGCTGCCGACGCTGCGGACCACCACCGTGGCCAACTCCAACCCCGACGTCGAGCCCGCGGTGGCCGTCGATCCGGCCGGTGCGATCACGCTGACCCACACGAAGACGGTCAACACGGCCGGGTTCAACCAGATCCAGTACGGCACCGGCCTGAGCAATTTCGGCTGGTAAGGCCCCGCCTCCGCTCTGAAGCAAGCTCCGCTCTGGAAAGGAATCCGTGATGTCCTCGAACGAATGGTCCAGACGCCAGGCGCTTCACGCGCTAGGTGGTGCCGCCGCCCTGACCGTATTGCCTGCCGGGCTCTCACTCGCCACGGCACCTCCGGCACTCGCCGCCGCCGACCCGACTGCGACGGGGCTGCCGGACACCATCCGGGGGCGGGCCGTGTGGCAGTACAAAATCGGCGGCAAGGCGGTGCGCCGCGAGGCGATGGCCGCGCTGGCCGGTTCCGACGCGGACATCACGGATTTCCTGAACAACCGGCTCCAGCCGGCCATCCACGAAGACAACCAGTTCGCCCTGTTCGCCGCGCTGCCCTTCGCGGGCCGCGCGGCCACCAGCGCGATCGGCAACGCCCTGGACGGCGGCGGCGCCGCGATGTCGGGCTTCATGCAGGACGGCTACGCCGCCGCGGTCACCGAGGACAAGCGGGTCGAGGTACTGACCATCAAGAACACGGGTGGGACCTCGGTGCAGCGGGCGGCCACCGAAGCGCTGAACACCAACACCCTCGCCGCGTTCACCGCGTTCATCGACGACGGCCAGTACCCGGCCCACGACGAGGACAACCGGGTCCTTGTCTTCAAAATGCTCGCCACGGCTTCACCGCAGGTGAAGCTCTACGCCCAGCGGGCACTCGACGCCGGTACCCCGGGAGCGATCAACTGGTTCCTGCGCACCGGCCAGTACATCGCGCGTGCCCGCGACGAAGAGGCCGCCACCATCGAGCAGCTGGTCGGGATCGTCGAGCGGGAAGGCCGGATCGCGCAACGGTGCACCGACCAGGCCGTTGCCCTGTCCAACGCCGCGAAAGAGGCGGCGCTCAAAGCGAAACAGGCCGCACTCGCCGCACTGGCCGAGGCCCGCGCCGCGCAGAACGACGTGCGCCGCTCGGCGAAGGCGGCCAACGCCGCCGCCCGCGCGGCGAAGGGCGCGGCCTCCTGCGCGGCCACCGCGATCAGCGCGTCCCGTGCCGCACAGCAAGCCGCGCGCCGCGCCGCTTACGCCTCCCAGGCCGCCGCGCACGCCACGGCCGCGGCGGGCCGGGCGGCCGCTCGCGCGTACAACGCCGCCATCTCCGCGTCCCAGAACGCGAGCGCCGCGGCAGCCGCACGGCAGGCCGCCGTCACCGCCCGCAACGCCGCCGGCCAGGCGCGTAACGCCGCGCGCGCCGCCGAGCAGGCACGAATCGCCAGCTGGAGCGCGGTCTCGGCCGGTACCTCGGCCGCGGCCGCCGCGACCGACGCGGCATCGGCGGCGAACGCGTCGGCCGACGCCGCGGCGGCCGCCGGGGTGGCACAGGCCGAGGCCGCGGAAGCCCGTCAAGCCGCTGCCGTGGCCAACGCCGCGGCGGCGCGCGCCAACCGTGCGGCGGCCGCCGCGCGAGCGTTCGCCAACCAGGCCTCATCGGCGGCCGCCGCCGCGCGCGACGCCGCGAACAGCGCCGCCGACCACGCGGACGCCGCGGCGGCCGCCGCGGAGGAGGCCGCCGACCACGCTGGTCAGGCGATCGACTACGCCAACGGGTCGACGGCCGCCGCCCAGCGCGCCGTCGCGGCCGCCACCCTGGCCATGGACACGGTCAATCAGGCACGAGCCGTCGAGCAGGCGGCCAGGGACGCCGAGACCGCCTCGTTGGCCGAGGAGACGGAACTCGGCGTCGAACTCGCCCAGCGGGACGCACGGGCCGAGGCGGACGGGCGAGCCAGAATCACCCGGCAGCAAACGCAGAGCGCACTGACCGACGAAGCGACCCGCACCTTGATCGCAAGCGCCGAAACCGCGTTGCGGGAGGGCGACACCGGCCGAGCGGTCACGCTGGGACGGCAGGCCGCACTCAAACTGATCACCAACGGTGTCACCAGGAGCTGGACGAGATCGGCGGCGGAATTCGCCGTCGCGGGCGGCGACGAGGACGTGCTCGCCTGGCTCCGCGCCGACCGGGTGCTGTCACAACGCCAGGACGACAGCGAATCCGTCGCCGCCGTCGCCGCTGTGGCGACCGTCGCGGTCGCCGACGCCGCCACCCGGGCACTGCAGAACGACGATCCCGCCGCGGTCACCGAATTCCTCACGACCGGCGCCATCGAGGCCGCGGCGGAGGACAACAGGGTGGCGATCTTCGACATCCTCGCCGGCAATCCCGGGACGTCGACGCGCACCGCCGCGCAGGCGGCACTGGACGACGGATCGGCCGCGGCGTTGCACCACTTCCTCAAGGTGGCCATCGTCGACGCGGCCGCCGAGGACGACCAGGTCGAGGCTTATCGGCTGCTCAACGAGGGCGGCCCGTACACAAAGGCGGCGGCGCAGATCGCGCTCGCGGGCACCACCAACATGCGCCACAACTTCGTCGTCGGCACCCAGTTCGACACCATTCAGCTCGACCAGGACCGGGCCGCCCACGTCGCCGCGATCCGGGCGGCCATCGCGCACGCGGCCAGGATCGCGTCGAACGCGCTGGCGGACGCGGCGCTGGCGTCCAAGGCCGCGGCGGAGGCGAGGAAGGCCGCCGCCGAAGCGGTCACCTGGGCGAACCGGGCGGCCGGGTACGCGGCGGACGCCCAGCGGTCCGCCACCGAAGCCGCGAACAACGCCGCGGCCGCCGAGCAGTCCGCCGCGGACGCCCGGCGCTCCGCCGAGCAGGCGGCGGCCGCGGCGGCCGTCGCGAACCGGGCACGGCGGGCGGCGAACTACTCGATGTTGCGCGCCATCGACTCCGCCGACCGGGCGGTCGGGTACGCCGGCAGCGCCCAGGTCTCGGCGAACAATGCCCGCGCATCCGCACTCCAGGCAGGCCAGGACGCTGCCACGGCGGCGGAAGCGGCGAGCCGGGCACGGTTCATCGCCACCGAGGCCGCGAAAGCCGAGGCCGCGCTCGCCGCGCAGCGGGCATGGATGAAGGCCCGGGAACACAAGGACGCCGGCAGTGACCTCTGCACCGACGATCCCCACGCGCGCGGCGACTGCTCGATCTTCGCCGTGTGGCCGTTCGAATCCTGGAACAGCAGGGACATCGCCGCACTCATGTCCCGCTATTACAACGGACTTTCCGACATAACCGGCTTGATCGACGGCATCATCGCGGTCGCCACGTTCGGCATGAGCAGGAAGCCCTGGCAGTTGTACGTCGTCAGCGGCGCACTCAAGATCATGTCCATCAACGCCGGATATCTCGCAGCAGGCACGTCCGGCTACGCGTACGGCTGGGAAAGCAAGGAGTTCCACACGGCCCTCGGCAAGGCGATGGTGAACCACGGCCTCACCCTGATCGGATCGATCGAGATCTACGGCCGCAGCCTCCGGGTCGGCACGTCGCCCATCGGGAAGAATTTGCTCGAGCACCGTTACGAAGAGATCGGCGCTTGGGGGGATCACAAGGTGGAGGACGCCATCGGCTGGGTGCACAGGCTCTTCGACTGACCTGGCCTGACCGCGGCCTGGTAGACCACCTCACGCCGGGCGAGCAGGCGCCACCGGGACTCAAGTTGATCTTGAATGCCTCGGGTTGGTCGCGAGTGGCGATCACCACGGTAGTGAAGGCCTCCTTACCAACCCTCAGGGTAGGCAAGGAGGCCTTCACGGACCGGGCCTGGGATCAAGCGCAGCCGGAATCCACATAGGTACCCAAGACACCGTTCGGGTTCTGACCCGAATCGCCACTCACGACCCACGCCACCTTTGCATCACCCCTCCGAAGGGGACTTTCCCATCAGCGTCATGCGATGTGGGGAAAGCTCCCTTCGCCGCATGAGACGAGGGGAAGGTCCCCTTCAGCCCCGACTACCTCACCCTAAAATCAGGCATATCGCCATCAACCGGACATTCCATCTGGCGGAAGTGTCTCCTGTGGACAGTCAGGCAGAATGCACCTCAGCTCCGCCGACCCCCCTCATGGTGTTCCGGTGTGGACTGAGCGTGAGCAGGATCCGGCGTTTTCGACCAATTTCGATCAAAGTCGTCGGCGAACCACGGCTTTTCGTCGTCGCACCCGCTCTAACATCCGCAAAATGGACCGTCGTCCGAGTTCGTTGCTGGGTGAGTCGAGGCGGGAAGCCGGGCTCACCCAGGAGGAGTTGGCGGAACGCACCGGGCTGACGGTGCGCAGCATCAGCAACATCGAGCGCGGCCGGGTCGCCCGGCCGCGGCGCCATTCGGTGGAGGCGCTGGCGGTGGGGCTGGGTCTCCAGGGCGAGCAAGCGAGCCGGTTCGTCCGGCACTACTGCCCGGACGCGGTGTCGCCCCCGAGAACGCCGGTCGCTTCGGTGCCCGCGCAACTGCCCTCGGGTATCACGTCGTTCGTCGGGCGGCAGCGGGAGATCGACGCGCTCGACGCCCTCCTCGGCGAGGGGGACGGCGGGGGTGTCGTCGTGGCGGTACTGGAGGGCATGGCCGGGGTCGGCAAGACCTCCTTGGCCGTGCAGTGGGCGCAGCGGGTCAAACACGACTTCCCCGACGGGCAGTTGTTCGCGAACCTGCGCGGGTACGGGCCGGGGGCGCCCGCCGACCCGGGCGAGGTGCTGCGGTCGTTCCTGCGGGCGCTCGGCGTGCCCGTGGCGGACGTGCCCGCCGACCTCGACGACCGGGCCGCGTCGCTGCGCAGTGAGCTGGCAGGCCGCTCGGTCCTCATCGTGCTGGACAACGCCCGCTCGGCGGACCAGGTCCGGCCGCTGCTGCCCGGCCACGCGGGCTGCGCGGTGGTGGTGACGAGCCGCGCGGCACTGCACGGGCTGACGATCAGCGCCGACGCGCACCGGGTGCCGGTGCCGCTGCTGACCGAGCAGGAGTCGTTCTCCCTGCTCGACCGGCTGGCGGGTCCCGGACGGAGGTTCGCCGACCGCACCGCGCTCGCCGACATGGTGTCGGGGTGCGGCGGCCTGCCACTCGCCCTGCGCATCGTCGGTGAGCGGCTCGCGCACCACCGGAGCCTGGCGAACGTGGCGTCCTCGATGCGTCCGGCCGGGGACCGGCTCGCAGCGCTGACCACCGAAGAGAAGACGACCTCACTGCCCTCCGTGCTGTCCTGGTCCTACGACGCGCTGCCCGGCGACGTGGCCTCGGCCCTGCGTCTGCTCGGCCTCCATCCCGGCCCGCACTGGGACATCGCCGCGGCGGCGGCGCTGCTGGGCACGGACCCGCCGGAGACCCACCGGCTCCTCGACGCGCTCGTCGACAGCCACCTGCTGCTCGCGCACCGCGCGGACGGACGGTTCGAGTTCCACGACCTGGTCCGCGACTACGCGCGCGGCCGCGCCGACGAGGAACCGGCGCAGCGGCGATCGGCCGCCCTGCGCCGCCTCGCCGAGCACTGCGTGGCCGGGGCGGCCGACGCGGCCGGGTCGATGACGGCGGGCGACCCCAACCGAAGACCGCTGCTCACCCCGATCACCGGGAACGTCATGTTCACCGGTGCGGAGGACGCGGCGACCTGGCTGGCGGCGGAACTGCCCACCTTGATCGCCATCGCGGAACAGTCGTCGGCCACCGGCGACACGTACGCCCGCGACCTCTCGACCGTGCTGTGGCAGGCGTTGCGGGTGCACGGTCACTACGGCGCCCTGCGCACACTGCACCGGCTCGCGCTCGCCGAGGCACAGCGGGCGGGCGACGCCATCGGCACCCAGCAGGCGCTCGTCGATCTGGCCGCGATCTGCGCCAGGCTCGGCCATTTCGACGAGGCGGTGACGCACCTGACCCGCTGCCTCGACGTCGACGGGAGCCCGGTCGTCACCGGCCGCGCGCTGAACACCCTCGGCACCGTGTACGCGCAGCTGGGCCGGTACGCCGACGCGGCGGATCACCTGAGCAAGGCGGTCACGGTTTCCCAGGAGACCGGCGACCGCCTCAACGAAGGACGCTCGCTGTCCAACCTCGGCTTCGTCCACGAACGCCGGGGCGAACTGGTCGCCGCTCTCGACTGCTATCGGCAGTGCCTGACCAATGCCCAAAGCATCGGTGACCGGCTGAGCGAGGCGATCTCGCTGCACAATCTCGGGGACGTGTACCGCGCGCTGGGCCGGTGGTCGGAAGCCCACGACCACCTCGACCGATCGCTGACGGTCAGCAGGGCCGAAGGTCACCGGGAGGCCGAAGGGTACGCACTGGCCTATCTCGGGCTGGTGCATCTCCGGCAGGGCGACGCGGCAGCGGCCCGCCTGCATCAGGAAGCGGCGCTCGACATCGCGATGACAACCGGCATCCGGCCGCTGGAGACCCTCGTGCACAACGGGCTCGCGGACAGCGCGCTGGCGTGCGGCGACCGGTCGGCCGCGCTGGCGCACTACACACGGGCCGCCGAACTCGCCCGGCTCACCCGCGAACCGCACGAGGAGGCCCGCGCGCTGACCGGTATCGCCGCGACCCACGACGACGTAGGGGCTCCGGACAAGGCCAGGCCGTACCGCGAACGCGCGCGGTCGCTTTACGACGCGATGGGCATCGCGATGGTGGCTTCGTGACCGGAACTTGCCGTCCGCATTGTTCCGGTCGGAATTCCTGGACCGGGCGCCGAACCGGAAGTTCAATCTGCCGAGGCCTGTGAAGTCCGGCCGGGTCACGAGGGGGTTCAGCGGGTTGCGGGTAGATCTGGGTGTGTTCGAACGGGTACACGAGGCGTTCGAGGAGCAGGCGAGAAGGACACCCCACCGCTGTGCGCTCGTCGCGGGCGACGAGCGGCTGAGCTACGCCCGGCTGGACGAGGTCGCGAACACGGTCGCGCACGCCCTGCTCCGCCGTGGGGTTGCTCGCGGAGACCTGGTCGGCGTGTGCCTGCGCCGCGGCCGGTGGCTGATGCCCACACTGCTGGGGGTGCTGAAGGCGGGCTGCGCGTACGTCCCGCTGGACCCGTCCGCTCCCCCGGCGCACGGCGCGTCGGTCGTCGCGGACTCCGGACTGTCACTGGTGGTGGCGGACGAACCGGATCCGGTCGCGCTCGCGGACGCCGGCGTGCCGGTGCTGGCCGTCGGGGACGTCGCCGCATCGCCCACGACCTCCCCCGGTGTCCCGGGTTCCGGCACGGACCTCGCGTACGTGATCTACACGTCCGGCTCCACCGGCAGGCCGAAAGGTGTCCAGGTCGAGCATCGCAACGTGCTCGCGTTGCTGGCGTGGGCGGCCGCGACCTACGGCGACGACGAACTGCGTGGCGTGCTCGGCGCCGCGTCGGTCTGCTTCGACGCGTCCGTCGCCGAGGTGTTCCCGCCCCTGGTGACCGGCGGGAGCCTGGTGCTCGCCGAGAACCTGCTCGCGCTGCCCGGACTGGCCGCACGGGACGAGGTGACGTTCGTCCAGGGCGTGCCGTCCGTGCTGGCGGTGCTGGCGCGCACACCGCTGCCGCGTTCGGTGCGGACCGTCGCGATCGCGGGCGAGGCACTGCACCGGTCGCTCGTCGACCGCCTCTACGCCAACGAGGGCGTGCGGCGGATCGTGAACTGCTACGGCCCGACCGAGGCGACCGTGAACTGCTCGTGCCACGAGGTCGCCCGGGACGGGATGGACGACCCGCCGATCGGAACCCCGCTTCCCGGCGCCGCGTTCTCGGTGCGGGACGCCGACGGTCGCGCGCTCGGCGACGACGAGGTCGGTGAACTGTGGGTCAGCGGGACGCTCGTGACCCGCGGGTACCTGGGGCAGCCGGAGCTGACGGCCGAGAAGTTCGTGGCCGACTCCCGCGGCGTCCGGCACTACCGCACCGGTGACCTGGTCCGGCGCCGCGACGGCGTGCACCACTTCGTCGGCCGCGCCGACGACCAGGTGAAGGTGCGTGGCTTCCGGATCGAACCGGGACAGGTCCAGGCGGCGCTCCTCACCCATCCGGCCGTCGGCAACGCCGTGGTGCTCGCGCCTGCCGACGAACACGGGGAGCGCAGGCTCGTCGGGTTCGTCGAACCGGCCGGTGACGGGGTGTCCGAGCCGGAGTTGTCGCGGTGGCTGC
Organism: Amycolatopsis sp. NPDC043885; assembly: GCF_056435685.1. Taxonomy (NCBI): domain Bacteria; kingdom Bacillati; phylum Actinomycetota; class Actinomycetes; order Pseudonocardiales; family Pseudonocardiaceae; genus Amycolatopsis; species Amycolatopsis sp. NPDC043885. Next base: position 119,243 of record NZ_JBWKEA010000013.1, on the reverse strand, counting down.
GGTCGCGGCTGCCCGCGCACCTGGTGCCGTCACGGATCGCCGTGCTCGACGCGATCCCGCTCGGCACGACCGGAAAGGCGGACCGGACCGCGCTGGCGGCGTGGGTGTTCGACCGCGGGGACACCGAGTACGCCGCCCCGGGCACCGAGGCCGAGCGGCTGGTCGCCGAGGTGGTCGCGACCGCGTTCGGGCTGCCGGGAATCGGTGTGCACGACCGGTTCTCCGAGTCGGGCGGGCACTCCCTCGCCGCGGCTCGTGCGGTCACGCGGCTGCGGGAGAGCACCGGCCGGGTGGTGACGCTGGCGGAATTCCTCTCCGACGGCACGGTGGCGGCGGTCGCGCGGCGGCTCGCCGACGCCCCGGCCGCGGCGTCCTCGGTGGCGCTGGAGGCACACCCGGACCGGGAGTACTACCCACTGACCGGCACGCAACGGGATCTGTGGACCCTCGCCCAGCTCGGCTCGACCGGCACGGCAACGACCGTCGCGTGGCGGCTGCGGTTGCGTGGGCGGGTTTCGGTGCCCGCGCTGCGGGCCGCCGCGGACGGAATCGTCGCGCGGCACGAGGTGCTGCGCGGCACGATCAGCGACCACGACGGCGAACCGGTCATGGTGGTGGGCCCGCCGGTGCCGGTGCCGGTGGACGTGCACGACCTGCGCGGGCTCGCCGACGCGAACCGCCGTGCCGGGGAACTGGCCGCGGCCGCCGCCCGGCACGCGTTCGACCTCACCCGGGACACGCCGCTCCTGCGGATCACGCTGCTCCGCCTCGCCGACGACGTGGCCGACCTGATCGTCGTGTCCGACCACATCGCCACCGACGGCGCGTCCATCGGCGTGCTCATGGCGGAACTGGCCGGCGCGCCCCTTGCTTCCTTCGCACAGGTCGGTGCGGTGGCGTTGCGGGAACGCGCGCTCGCGGAAGTGCCCGGTGAACGAGACCGGGTGGCGGCGTACTGGTCGGGCGAGCTGGCGGGAGCGATCCCGCCGGACGCCCTGTTCGACCGCGTCGTGCACGGACGGCGGCGTTTCGCCGGGGAGCGGATCAGCACGCCACTGCCCGAGTCGCTGGGGTCGGCGGTGCGCGCGCTCGCCGAAGCGACCGGGGTGACGCCGTTCGCGGTGTACCTGTCGGCGCTGGGGGTGCTGGTCGGCGAGCTGGTACGCGGCCAGGACGTGCTGCTGGGGATGGCGGCCGCGCACCGGGACCGGCCCGAGCTCGAACACACCGTCGGGCCGCTGGTCGACGTCCTGCCGGTCCGGTTACGGATCGAGGCGGGCACGTCGTTCCGCGACCTGCTGCGCGCGGCCATGACCACGGCGGCGCACGCCATCGACCATCAGGGCCTGCCCAGCGGTGAACTCGCCGGACTGTGGGGCGGCGACCGGCCGGCCGGGGTACCGCTCACGCCGGTGTCGATCGCGGTGCAGCCGGACGGCATCCCGCTGTCGGCGCACGGGCCGGACACGCGGCTGGACCTGCTCGGCGAGCTGCCGACCGGCGGCAGCCACACTCCGCTGACGGTGTTCGTGAACGCCACCGTGGGCGGCGCCGAGCTGATCGTCGAGCACGACCCGTCGTGGCTCGCCCCCGACCGCGCCCGCTGGTTCACCCGTTCCCTGCTGCACCTTCTGCACGCCGCGGTGTCCACACCGGACATCGCCCTGTCCGCGCTGTCACTGGCGGCGGACGGGGAACTCGCTGAGCTGACGTGGTGGGGCACCGGCCCCGCGCTGCCCGCCGACGACGCGGGTGGTGTGCCGGACGCGGTGTGGCGCAACGCTTCGAGGACACCGGACGCGGTCGCGGTGTCCGCTGAGGGCGGGCAGCTGACGTACGCGGAACTGGTAGGCCACGCCGACCGGATCGCGCGCGTCCTCGCCGCGGCCGGGGTGGCGGCCGGGGACACGATCGGAGTGTGCCTGCCGCGCGACGAGTTCCTGCCCGCCGCGCTGCTCGCCGTCTGGCGGGCAGGTGCTGGGTATCTGCCGCTCGACACCGAGCAACCCGTCGCGCGGCTGGCCCGGCTCGCGAGTGAGGCCCGCCTGCAGGTCGTGCTCACTCGTGGCGACGCCCAGCCGGTGGCGTCGGAGATCGCCGACGCCGTGCCGGGCCTGTGCGTGGTCAGCGCCGACCGGGCCGACGGAGTGCCCTTCGAGCCGGTGCTGCCGGACGGCGACGCACTCGCCTACGTGCTGTACACGTCGGGGTCGACCGGGCGGCCCAAGGGTGTCGAGATCAGTCACGCGAACCTGCACGCGTTCGTCCGGTCCCGCGGGCTCCGCCCCGGCATGACGCGGGACGACGCGATGCTCGCGCTCGCGCCGCTCGCCTTCGACGTGTCCGCCGAGGAACTGTGGTGGCCGCTCGCCACCGGCGCGCGCTGCGTCGTCGCCGATCGCGACAGCGCCGTCGACGGCCACCTACTCGCGCGGCGGATCGCCGAGGGCGGCGTCACGGTCGTCGATCTGACCCCCACGAGCCTGCGGATGCTGCTCGCCGCGGGCTGGACGGGTGACCCCGCGCTGCGGCTGCTGCTCGGCGGCGAGGTACTCGACCCGGACCTCGCCGCGAGGGCCCTGCCGCTGGTCGGCGAGCTGTGGAACGGCTACGGCCCGACGGAGACCACGGTCGCGGCGACCGCGCACCGGGTCACCGGCCACGACCGGGACCGGGTCCCGATCGGTTCGCCGACGCCGGGCGCCCGGCTGTACGTCATGGACGAGGCGGGCAGGCTCGCTCCGCCCGGCGCGATCGGTGAGCTGTGGATCGGTGGCGCCGGTGTCGCGACCGGCTACCGGGCACGGCCCGAGCTGACCGCGTCCGCGTTCGTCGCCGACCCGGTGCGGCCAGGCGAGCGCTGCTACCGCACCGGCGACCTGGTCCGGTGGCGGCCGGACGCGACACCAGTGTCGCGTGACCCTGCTTGCCTTACGCCGCTGCGGCCCACGCGGCCCCTGGCTGCGTCGGAGAAAAGCCCAAGTACGTCCAGTACGAGCGACTTTTCTCCGTCTTGCCAGGAACCACGTGGATCCACAGCGGACGCAAGGCAACAGGATCACGCGACACTGGAGTTCCTCGGCCGCGCCGACGACCAGGTGAAGGTGCGGGGCAACCGGTTCGAGCTCGACGAGATCGAGTCGGTACTGCGTGGACTGTCCGATGTGGACGACGCGGCGGTGACGGTGGCCGCGGACGGCGTGGACGCGCACGTGATCGGCTACCTCACCCCCGCGACCGTCGACGCGGCGGCCGTCGAGCGACAGGCGCGGCGGCTGCTGCCCACGTACATGGTGCCGAGTTCGTGGCGCACCCTGGACACGCTCCCCTTGCTGCCCAACGGAAAGCTCGACCGGCGCGCACTCCCGCCGGTGACCGTCGCCCCACCGGCCGCGGCCGCGCCGCTGTCGGAGGCCGAGGCGGTGGTCGCGCAGGTGTGGCGGGAATGCCTCGAACTCGACGAGAGGATCGGCCCGGACAGCGACTTCTTCGCGCTCGGCGGCCGGTCGCTCGCGGCGACCCGGGTGGTCGGCCTCCTGCACACCCGGCTGAGACGCCGGGTCACCGTCCGCATGGTGTTCGACCACCCGGTGCTCGCCGACTTCACCGCACGGCTCGACGAGGAAGCCGCTTGCGACGACCGCCCGCTCGTCGTCCGCACGGACCCGGACGCACCCGCGCCGCTGTCTTCGACGCAGCGCATGCTGTGGTTCGCGGCGAAGCTCGACCCGGGCAGCGCCGCCTACAACTCCCCCACCGTGCTGCGGATCCGGGGCGTGCTGGACGAGTCGCGGCTGTACCGCGCGATCCGTGCGCTCGCGGCGCGCCATCACGTGCTGCGCAGCCGGTTCACCGAGATCGACGGGGAGCCGGTCGCGCTCCTCGGACCGGTCGATGCCATTCCTATGTCCATTGTGGACACTGACGAATCGGAGACGGGCGCGGCGGTGGCGGCCGAGATCCGGCGGCCGTTCGCGCTGGACGCCGCGCCACCGCTGCGCGTGATCCTGTTCCGGCTCGCACCGGACCACCACGTGCTGACCCTTACCTGCCACCACATCGCCACCGACGCGGTCTCCCAACGGCTCCTGCTGTCCGAAGTGGACCAGTTCTACCGCACGGAACCCGACGACTGGCCGTCGCCACCGGCGATCCAGTACGCCGACCACGCCACGTGGGAACGCGAACAGGACCGGTCCGAGGGGCTCGACTGGTGGGAACGGCGGCTGGCGGACTTGCCCGCGTTGCGCCTGCCCGCCGACCGGCCCCGCCCCGCCATCGCCGACTGGACGGCGGACGAGGTCCCGATCCGGCTGTCCCCGGTCGTCACCGGCCGGGTCCGCACCCTGGCGAACGACGCCGGGACCACCCCGTTCACGATCCTGCTCGCGGCCTGGCAGCTGTTGCTCGCCCGGCTGGCCGGAGTACGGGACCTCGCGGTCGCGGTGCCGCACAGCGGCCGCCGCTCCGCCGACCTGGCCAGGATGGTCGGCTTCTTCGTCGACACCGTGGCCGTCCGTGCCGACCTCGGGGCCGACGCCCGGTCGGGCCTCGACCTCGTGGCCAGGACACGCGACGCGGTACTCGACGCGTTCGCGCACGCCGACGTGCCGTTCGACGAGGTCGTGCGGCGGCTCGCGCCCGAGCGGGACGCGGCGAGCACCCCGGTGTGCCAGGTGATGATGAACGTCCTCGACGAGCAGCCGACCGCGGCGCTCGGCGACCTGGCCGTGACGGTGCTGCCGCAACCGGTCGCCACCGCGTTGTACGACCTGAACCTGGACCTCGCCCGCACCGGCGACGGCTACACGGGCAGGCTCGTGTTCCGCACCGACCTGTTCGACCGGACCACGATCGAACGCTGGGCCCGCTGGTACGGCGCCCTGCTGGACCGGCTCACCGCCGATCCGGGCGCCGCACTGTCCACAATAGACATACTGGACGACGCGGACCGCGCCGAACTGCTCGCCTGGGGCACCGGTAAACCTTTGCCCGCCACGCGAACCGTGGTCGCCGACGTGCTCGCGCAACCACCCGGCGCGGTGGCGACGTCGTCGCCCGCCGGACGACTGTCCTATGCGGACCTGGCCACCTGGTCGGCACAGGGCGCCCGCGGTCTGCTCGCCGCGGGTGTCACCACCGGGGAGGTGGTCGGCGTGTGCCTGCCCCGCGACGAATACCTGCCCGCCGGGCTGCTCGCGGTGTGGCGGGCGGGTGGTGCGTATCTGCCACTGGATCCCGGCCATCCCGCGGACCGGATCGCGGCGCTCGCCGCCGACGCCGGAATCCGGGTCGTCGCCGCCCGCGGCCGTGCACTGGACGTGGCCCGCGCCGCACTTCCGCACCTGACCGTCGTGGACCTCGACTCCCCCGTCACGGACACTCGCCCGCTGCGGGAGCCGGACCAGGACGACCTCGCCTACGTCCTCTACACGTCCGGCTCGACCGGCAGGCCGAAGGGCGTCGCGGTCACGCACGGGAACCTCTCCGCGCTGGTCCACGCCTTCCGCGAAGTCACCGACGTGCGGCCTGCCGACACGTGGCTCGCGGTGGCGCCGCTCGTGTTCGACACGGCCACCGGCGAGATCTGGACGACGCTGACCGCTGGCGCGCACTGCGCGATCGCCGACCGGGACTGTGCCGTCGACGGACACGCGCTGGTACGGCGGCTCGTCGCGACCGGCGCGACCCGGTTCAACCCGACCCCGACCACCTTGCGGATGCTCGTCGCCGCCGGACTTCCCGATCTGCCGGGACTGCACGTGCTCTCCGGCGGTGAAGCCCTCGACGTCGCACTGGCGCGGCAGCTCACCGCCCGGGTCGCGAGCGTGCGCAACTGCTACGGCCCCACGGAGACCACCATCACCGCGACCACCCATCTCGTGACCACCACCGACCTGTCCGCCGACCGGCCGCTACCGATCGGCGGACCGATCGCCGGCACCCTGCTCACGGTCGTCGACCCGTTCGGCCAGGCCGCGCTTCCCGGCGCGGTCGGCGAGTTGTCCATCGGCGGCGCCGGCGTGACACCGGGCTACCGGGACCGCCCGGAGCAGACCGCGGCCGCTTTCGGCGTCGACCCGCTGCACGGGGTTCGCTCCTACCGCACCGGCGACCTGGTCCGCTGGCGCGCCGACGGCGTGCTGGAGTTCCACGGCCGCACCGACCACCAGGTGAAGATCCGCGGCAACCGGGTGGAACTCGGCGAGGTGGAGCATGTGCTGCGCACGGTCGCCGGAGTGACCGACGCGGTGGTCGTGGTGCGTGCCGGGGAAGGCGAACCACATCTCGTCGGCTACCTCACTCCGTCCATTGTGGACACCGACGCGGTGGCGGCCGTGCTGCGCGGACGACTCCCCGACTACGCGGTGCCGCACCGGTGGGTACCGCTCGACGCGTTCCCGGCCACGACGACCGGCAAGGTGGACCGCGCCGCGCTGCCCGCACCCACGGCACCGGCGCGACCGGACAGCCCACCGGCCTCGGCGGTCGAGGAGCTCGTCGCGGTGATCTGGGCCGAGGTGCTCGGCCGAGAGCGGGTCGGCGCGCTGGACGACTTCTTCGGCCTCGGCGGACATTCGCTCGCCGCGACCAAGGTCGTCGGCCGCCTCGGCGAGGCGCTCGGTTTCGCGGTCCCGGTGCGGTGTCTGTTCGACCGGCCGGTGCTGCGGGAGTTCGCCGCGGAACTGGAACGGATCGCGATGACCGCACTGGCGGAGGACGACGCCATCGATGTCCCGTCGGGGAGCACGGTATGACCGACTCGCTGGTCACCCCCGCACAGCGGCGCATGCGTGAGCTGCTCGCCGACCGCGCCACCGCCGCACTGCGTGGCGGCGCCCCCGCCGCGGAGCCGGCCATCCCCCGGCTCCCCCGCGACGGGTCGCCGGTGCCGCTGTCGCCCGCGCAGGCCAGGCTGTGGTTCCTGGCCCGCTTCGAACCCGGTGGCCACGCCTACAACCTGCCGCTCGTGCTCGAACTGACGGGACCAGCCGACGAGACCGCGCTGCTCGCCGCGGTCCGCGACGTCGCCGACCGCCACGACGTGCTCCGCGGCGTGTACCGGGAGATAGACGGCGAACCGATGCGGTGCGCCGGACCCACCGTCCCGGTGTCCACTGTGGACGTCACGGCGGCGGAGCTGGACGCCGCGGTGGCCGCCGAGGCCACCCGTCCGTTCGCGCTCGAAGACATGCCACCGATGCGGGCCGTGGTGTTCCGGGTCACCGCCGACCGGCGGGTACTGGCGTTGACGTTCCACCACATCGCGATGGACGCCCCGTCGGTCGCCGTCGTGCTCGACGACCTCGCCGCCTGCTACACGGCCCGCCTCGGCGTCCGCGACATGCCGCCGCCACCGGCTCTCCAGTACGCGGACCTGGTGGCGTGGAACGGTTCCAGGCCGGGCACCGCCGAGGCCGACCTGGACTGGTGGTCCGAGCGGCTCGCCGGGCTCCCGCCGGTGCTGGAGCTGCCGACCGACCGGCCCCGTCCGGCCGTGGCCGGGGACGAGGGCGCCGAGGTCGAAGTCGAAGTGCCCGCCGCGCTCACCGCGCGACTGCGGGAGATCGGCCGCACCACCGGCGCCACCCCGTTCATGGTGTTCCTGGCGTGCTGGCAGACCCTGCTCGCCAGGCTGGCCGGGACGACCGACGTGCCGGTGGGGGTACCGGAGTCGGGCCGGCGCCATCCGGACGCCGAACGGGTCGTCGGCTGCTTCGTCGACACGCTGGTGCTGCGCACCGACCTGGCCGGGGCGACCACCGGCCGTGAACTGCTCGCCGCCGCCCGGGACACGGTGCTCGACGCGTTCGCGCATACGGACGTGCCGTTCGAGCGGATCGTGGAGCGGGTCGCGCCCCGGCGCGGGCTCGACGCGTCGCCGGTCTTCCAGGTCATGCTCAACGTGCTCGACGAACCGTCGCGGGCACCCGAGCTGCCCGGTCTGGCCGCCCGGGTCACCGAACCGCCGGTGCGCAGCGTCAAGTACGACCTGAACCTCGCGCTGTCCCGGTCCGGCGATGGCTATTCGGGCGGGCTGGCCTACCGCACCGACCTGTTCGACCGGGGCACCGCGGAGCGGATCGCCCGCTGGTTCGTCTCGCTCGTCGACGGGATCACCGCGGACCTCGACCGACACGTGGCCGACGTGCCCCTCGAAGTCGTCACTACCCCGGCGCTGGCGGGCCCGGAACCGGAGTGGACCGGACTCCGCCCGGTGCACACGCTGATCGAGGACACCGCCGACCGGTACCCCGACCGCGTCGCCGTGGTCGGCGCGACCGGCACGCTCACCTACCGGCGGCTCGACGAACGCGCCAACCGGATCGCGCACCGGCTGCGAGCGCTCGGAGTCCATGCCGACGAGCCGGTCGGGCTGCTGCTCGAACAGGGCACGGACGTGGCGTGCGCGGTGCTGGGCATCATGAAGTCCGGCGGCGCCTACCTGCCGATGGACACCACCTATCCGCAGGCTCGGGTGGCCGCCATCCTCGCCACCGCGGGCGCGCGGATCCTGCTCGCCGAACCCGGCATCGACATCACCGTTCCCGGGGTCACGGTGCTGACCGTCGACGATGCGGTCGCTGCCCAGCCCAGCACCCGGCTGGACGTCCCGGTCGCGGGGCACGACCTGATCCACGTGATCTTCACGTCCGGTTCGACCGGTGCGCCGAAGGGGGTCGCGGTCGAGCACCGCAACGTCGCGCACTACCTGTCGGGCATGCTGCCCCGGCTCGGCGACGTGGCGGGCGCGTCGTTCGCGGTCGTCTCCACCCCGGCGGCCGACTTCGGTCTCACCTGCGTGTACGGCGCGCTGACCACCGGCGGCACCGTCCACCTGGTCGACCGGGACACCGCGATGGATCCGGAAGCCTTCGCCGGGTATCTGGCCGAGCATCCGGTCGACGTGCTCAAGTGCGTGCCCAGCCACCTGGAACTCCTTGCCCGGCATGGAGATCTGGCCTCCGTGCTGCCGAGGCGGCTGCTGATCCTCGCCGGCGAGGCGTGCCCGTGGTCGCTCGTCGAGCGGGTCGAGGCGGCCCGTCCCGGTCTGCGGGTGCAGAGCCACTACGGGCACACCGAGAGCACGATGATCTCGATGACGTGCGACGTGGCGGCCGTCCCGCCGCACGAGCGCACCGGATACGTGCCACTCGGCACGCCGCTGCCCGGGGTCGTCGGCCATCTCGTCGACGCGCGCGGCGAGGTCGTGCCCGACGGCATGACCGGCGAACTGGTGATCGGCGGGCCGCAGATCACCCGCGGCTACCTGGGCGACGACACGCAGACCGCGGCCCGGTTCGTACCCGATCCGCTGGGCACCGGCGTGCGGTGCTTCCGCAGCGGCGACCTGTTGCGTGTCCGTGCCGACGGCACCGTGCAGTTCCTCGGCCGCGCCGACGACCAGGTGAAGGTGCGCGGCCACCGGGTGGAACTGGGCGAGGTCACCGCCGCCCTCCGCGACGTCGACGGGGTGGCCGAGGCCGTGGTGCTGCCGGTCGGCGCCGGTCTGGACCGCAGGCTCGCGGCGTGGTTGGTGCCCGCGCCGGGTGCCGATCTCGCGGTCCCGGCCGTGCGGCGGGCGCTGCGTGACCGGTTGCCGGACTACATGGTGCCGGGCTCGCTCTCGGTCCTGGACCGCTTGCCGCTCAACGCGAACGGCAAGATCGACCGGGCGGCGCTACCCGACGCGGCCGAGCGGGAGCCTGCCGCGCGGCGGCCGGTGGCGACCCCGGCCGAGCGGCTCGTGGCGCGGGTCTGGGGCGACGTGCTCGGTGTCGCCGACATCGCCGCTGACGACGACTTCTTCGCCGTGGGCGGTCATTCCTTCGCCGCGGTGCGCGTGGCGGGACGGCTGGGAGAGGCGCTGCGCCGCGACGTCGCCGTGCGCACGGTGTTCGAGCACCCGGTGCTGGCCGACCTCGCCGCCGCGCTGGCCGCCGACCCGGGCGGCGTGTTCGGCGGGGCGCCCATCCCCGTGCGGCCGGACCCCGAAGCACCCGCGCCGCTGTCGTCCGCGCAGGCGCGGCTGTGGTTTCTCGAACTACTCGGCCCGGGGTCGGCCTATCACGCCGATCTCGTGCTGCGGCTGCGCGGGCCGCTGGACTCGACGGCGATGGCGCTCGCGGTCCGGGACGTCGCAGCACGGCACACCGTCCTGCGCAGCGTGATCGAGGAGCGGGACGGCACCCCGGTGGCCGTGCCAGTGCCCGCCGACCGCGTGCCCGTGTCCATTGTGGACATCGCGGCCGACCGGGTGGACGCGGCGTGCCGGGCCGAGCTGGCGCGGCCGTTCGCGCTGGACCGGCAGCCGCCGCTGCGGGCTTCGCTGTTCCGGATCGCCGCCGATGAGCACGTCCTCGCGCTCACCGTGCACCACATCGCGACGGACAACTGGTCGCGCGGCGTCATCGGCAAGGACCTCGCCGACGCGTACGCCGCCCGGCTCGCGGGATCGGCACCCGACGCGGCCCTGCCCGTCCAGTACGCGGACTACGCCGCCTGGCTGGCCGCCCGCGGGCGCGACGAGGACCTGGACTGGTGGTGCGACCGCCTGTCCGGGCTGCCGCCGCTGCTCGCGTTGCCGACCGACCGGCCCCGCCCGGCGGTGGCCGACTGGTCCGGCGGGCACGTACGGTTCGCCCTCCCCGCCGAGCTCACCGCACGCGTCCGGCAGGTCGCGGCCGAAGCGGGTGTGACGCCGTTCATGGTGCTGCTGGCCTGCTGGCAGGAACTGCTCGGCCGCCGCGCCGGGACCGACGACGTCGCGGTCGGCGTACCGGAGTCCGGACGGCATCACCCGGACGTCGAGTCGACGGTGGGCTGTTTCGTGAACACGCTCGTATTGCGCACGGACCTCGGCGGCGACCCGACCGTGCGCGAGTTGCTCGGCCGGTCCCGCGAGACCGTGCTCGGCGCGTTCGCGCACGCCGAGACGCCCCTCGAAGGGATCATCGAGCGGCTGCGGCCGGAGCGGTCCGTGGCCGCGACGCCGATCTTCCAGGTAGTGCTGAACGTCCTCGACCAGCCGGCGACACCGCCCGCCATCCCGGGTGTCGAAGTGACGGCCGTCCGCGACGCGGGCGAGCAGGTGAAGTTCGACCTCAGCATGGTGCTGGTCAACGACGGCGACACCTACCTCGGTGGCCTCGCCTACCGGGCCGACCTCTTCGACGCCGACACCGCGGAAGGGATCGTCGCCGACTTCCAGTCACTCCTGACCGGCTTGCTGTCCAATGTGGACCAGCCGGTCGCCGCGGTCGGCCCGGCCCGCGCCGGGTCCCGCCCGGTCACCGAGCCCACCGACAGGCCCCTTGCCGCGCCGGTGACCGGATCGGGCGCGCCGGAAACGCCGACCGAGCAACGCGTCGCTAAGGTGTGGGCACAGGTGCTCGATGTACCCGAGGTCCGTGCGGACGACGACTTCTTCGCCCTCGGCGGCCATTCGTTCACCGCGGTCCGCGCGGTCCGGCTGATCGACGAGCGGCTTCGGGTCATCGACCTGTTCCTGCACCCGACCGTCCGCGAACTGGCGGCTCATCTCGACGCCGGGCAGGAGACCGGCGACGGGCGCCTGCTGCACCGTCTCTCCCCCGCCCGCGCGGGCACACCGGACGTGACGCTCGTCTGCGTGCCCTACGGCGGCGGCTCGGCCGCGGTGTTCCAGCCTCTGGCCACCGAACTCGCTGCCGCCACACCGGACATCGACCTGCTCGCCGTCGAACTGCCCGGACACGACGTGGCCCGGCCCGACGAGGCGTTCCGCACCGTCGACGAGGTCGTGGACCTGCTGGCCGACGAGATCGGCCGGACCGTCACCGGCCCGGTCGCGGTGTACGGGCACTGCGTCGGCTCCGCGGTGGCCACCGCGCTCGCCGCCCGGCTCGAAGCCGACGGCCGCACCGTCGCCGGAGTGATCGTGGCGGGCAGCTTCCCCTCCGCACGCCTGCCGGGCAAGCTTTCCGCCTGGCTGCAGCGCCGGTTCCCGCGCGAACGCTGGGTGGCGGACCGGCTCTACCGGGACACGCTGCGGGCCACCGGCGGACTGCTGGACGACATGGACGAGGCCGCGAGCGCGGCGATGCTGCGTGCGCTGCGGCACGACGCCGGACAGGCGCAGGCGTGGTTCGGCGGCGCGCTCGACCCGGACGCCGGGCGGACGCCCCGGCTCACGGCGCCGATCCTGTGCGTGGTCGGGTCGAGCGACCCGGCGACCGAGCTGTACCAGGAGCGGTACCGCGAGTGGGGTGTGTTCGCCGACCGGGTCGAGCTGGCCGTGCTGCCCAGGGCCGGGCACTACTTCCTGCGCCACCAGGCCGCCGACGTCGCCGCACTGCTGCGGGACCGGCTGCCCCGCTGGGCCGCCGGTGACCTGCCGCCGGAAGTCGGCGACGTCCCGGTCGCCGCGACCGCGACCCGGCGCGGGCTCCGCGCGTTCTACACCGTGGCGGGCGGCCAAGCCGTGTCGATGATCGGCAACGAACTGAGCGCGTTCGCGCTCGGCGTGTGGGCCTACCAGCTCAGCGGACGCGTCATCGACCTCGCGCTGGTCGTGTTGCTCGCCCGCGTGCCGAGCATGCTCCTGACCCCGGTCGGCGGCGCGCTCGCCGACCGGGTGGACCGCAGGCGGATCATGCTGTGCTGCGACCTGACGAGCGGCGCGGCGATGGCCGCGCTCGCCATGCTGGTCGCCTTGGGACGGCTCGATCTCGTGGCCGTCTGCGTGATCGTCGGGGTCATGTCGGTGGCGTCGGCGTTCCACCGGCCCGCCTACCTGGCGGCGATCGCCCAGCTGGTGCCGAAGCCGTACCTGCCGCAGGCCAACGCGCTCGCCGACATGGGCGCCGGGCTCGGCACGATACTCGGGCCGGTCCTCGGCGGTGTCCTCATGGGACTGTCCGGACTGACCGCGGTCGTCGTGGCCGACGTCGCCACGTTCGCGATCGGGGTGACCACCCTGGTACTGGTGCGGTTCCCGAACCGGATGTTCTTCACCCAGGCCGAACCGTTCGCGAGGGCGGTCACCGGCGGATGGAAGTTCGTGCTGCGCCGCAAACCGCTGCTGGTGATGATCGGCTACTTCGCGGTGGTCAACTACTTCACCGCCGTGATGTGGGTGGGGCTCACCCCGCTGGTCCTGTCGATCGGCTCGACGGGCGAACTGGGTGTGGTCAGTGCCGTCGGCGGGATCGGCGCCGCGGTCGGCGCACTCGTCGTGGTCACCTGGGGCGGCACCACCCGCCGTGCCACCGGCATGATCGCGTTCGTCATCGGCTCCGGGCTCGGGGTGGCGCTGATGGGGGCGTGGCCGTCGGTGTTCGTGGTCGCCGCCGGCCTGTTCGTGCGGCTGGCGTGCATGAGCATCGGCAACGCGCACTGGCTGTCGATCATCCAGACGAAGGTCGGCCAGCAGCTGCAGGGCCGGGTGCTGGCGATCAACGTCATGCTGGCGACCGCCATGCAGCCGCTCGGGTTCCTGACCGCGGGACCGCTCGCCGACCGGCTCGGCGGCTTCGCCACGCTGATGGTGGTCTCCGGTGCCGTGCTGATGGTGTGGGGTGTGCTCGGGCTGCGGTACCGGCCGCTGCGCGACATCGAGGACCTGCTGCCGGACGCGGCGCCACCGGCGGAGATCGACGCCGATCTCGACCGGGTGCAGGCGCTCGCCGACCGGAATCTGGCGCGGTGACGGCGATGTCCTCTCTCGTCACCCCGGCCGACCTGCGCTCGGCCGCCGAGCGGATCCGGCACGCCGTGCACCGCACTCCCCTGCTCGGCCCGGTCGGCGACCTGTGGCTCAAACCGGAGCACCGGCAGCGCACCGGTTCGTTCAAGGCACGAGGCGCGCTCAACGCGGTCGCCCGGCTCTCCGCGAGCCACGTCCTCGCCCAGTCGTCCGGCAACCACGGTCGTGCGGTGGCCTACGCGGCGGCACAGCACGGCCTGCGCGCCACGGTCGTCCTTCCCGCCACCGCGCCCGCGTTGAAGGTGGACGCGGTGCGCGCGCTCGGCGCGCACGTCGTGGTCGTGCCACCCGCGCTGCGCGAACGGACCACGGCCGATCTGGCGGCGCGGACCGGCGCCACCGTCGTCGGTTCCGCCGACTTCGACGTGATCGCCGGGCACGGCACGGCCGGCACCGAGATCGTGGCGGATCTGCCGGAGGTGCGCACCGTCCTGGTGCCGGTGTGCAACGGCGGCCTGCTCGCCGGAGTAGCCGCCGCCGTGAAGGCCGTCTCCCCCGGCACCCGTGTCGTCGGTGTCGAGCCGGCGCTGGCCGGGGACGCGGCCGAGTCGCTGCGACTGGGCAGGCTGGTGCGGTGGCCGGTGGAGCGGACCTACCGCACGATCGCGGACGGGCTGCGCGCGCCGGTGCTCGGCGAGCTCGCCTGGCGGCATATCAAGGTGCTCGTGGACGACATCGTCACCGTCGACGAGGACGGCATCGTCGCCGCGCGGGAGTTCCTGTCCGACCGGTTCGGTGTGCTCGCGGAGCCGAGCGGCGCGGTGGCGACCGCCGCCCACCTGACCGGACGGTGGCGGGGCGCGACCGTGGCGATCGTGTCCGGCGGCAACGTCGCGGCCACGGTTCCGGTGGCCAGGGGAGAGTGGGTGTCCGTTGAGCACGGGTGACTTGAGCGGAGTGCTCGCGACGATCGGCGACACCCCACTGGTCGCACTGGAGCGGGTCGTGCCGATCGCGGACGTCCAGGTGTTCGCGAAGATGGAGAAGTTCAATCCGGGCGGCAGTGTCAAGGACCGCACCGCGCTGCACATGCTGCGCGGCAAGATCCAGGCCGGTGAGCTGGTACCGGGCCGGTCGGTGGTGGTGGAGTCGACCTCCGGCAACCTCGGCGTCGGCCTCGCCCAGCTGTGTGCCTACTTCGGGCTCGAGCTGATCTGCGTGGTCGACACCCGGACGACCGCGCAGTCCGTCGCGCTGTTGCGGGCCTACGGCGCGGAGGTGGAAGTCGTCTCCGCACCGGGCGGCGACCTGCTCGGCGCGCGGATCGCGCGGGTGCGGGAACTGGTGGCGCTGCTGCCGGACGCGTTCTGGCCCAACCAATACGAGAACCCGCTCAACGCGGCCGCGCACGAGCGGACGATGGCCGAGATCGTCACCGCGCTGGACGGACGGGTCGACTACCTGTTCTGCTCGGTCAGCACCGGCGGGACGCTGCGCGGCTGCGCCGACCACATCCGCGACCACGGCCTGGCCACGAAACTGGTCGCGGTCGACGCGGCGGGCAGCGCCATCTTCCACACTCCGACCGAGCACCGGCTGATCCCCGGGCACGGTGCCGGGTGGCGGCCACCGCTGGTCGGCTCGGTCGATTCCGCCGGTGCGGTCAGCGAAATCGTCCACGTGACGGACCTGGAATGCGTGCGTGCCTGCCGGCTGCTGGTGGCGCGTGAAGCGATCCTGGCAGGCGGGTCGTCGGGCGCGACCGTATCCGCGCTCGGCAAGCTGCGCCACCGCATCCCCGCCGGATCCCGTTGTGTGCTCGTCTTCCCCGACGACGGCAACCGCTACCTCGACACCATCTACTCGGACTCCTGGGTACTCGAGCACTTCGGCGAAGTACCCGAGGTCAAGACCCGGCCGTTGACCGCCGCCCGGTAAGGAGAAACCTTGCGCCACCTCATTTCGCTCGACGACCTCACCGACGAAGACCTGCGTTCCGTCGTCGCCCGGGCGACGCGACTGGCCGACGACCCGCGGCAAGCGGCCACGGCGCTGTCCGGTGAGGTCATCGGCATCTACTTCAGCAAGACCTCCACGCGCACTCGCACGGCGTTCTCGTCGGGCGCGCTGCGGCTCGGCGCGCGCATCGTCTCCTATGGGCCAGGAGATCTGCAGATCAACACCGGGGAGACCATCGCGGACACGGGCCGGGTGCTGTCCACCATGCTCGACGCGCTCGTGGTGCGCACCGCGGGCGATCCGGCGGAACTGCGGGCCATGGCCGACCAGAAGCGGATGTCGGTGGTCAACGCCATGACCGCGGACGAGCACCCCACCCAGGCGCTCGCGGATCTCACCACGCTGGTCCGCCGGTTCGGGCGCGTCGACGGGCTGCGGGTGCTGTATCTCGGCGAGGGCAACAACTCCGCGGCCGCGCTCGCGTTGGCGCTCACCCGTTTCCCCGGCACCGAACTGCACCTGCGCACCCCGCCCGGCTACGGCCTCGACCCCGGAGTGCTGACACGTGCGCGGTCGCACGCCGCGCGCCATCATGCGTCCATTGTGGAGCGTCACGACACGGACGACCTGCCCGTGTCCGACGTCGTGTACACCACGCGGTGGGAGACGACGGGGACGACCAAACCGGACCCCGACTGGCGCGAGGTTTTCGCGCCGTTCCAGGTGACGCGGGCGTTGTGGCGGACCAGCCCGGACGCGGTGTTCATGCACGACCTGCCCGCGCACCGCGGCGAAGAGGTCACCGCGGAGGTGCTGGACGGCGGGGACAGCCTCGCGTTCGCCCAGGCGGAGAACAAGATGTACAGCGCGATGGCGGCACTGGAATGGTGCCGCGGCAAGGATTCGGCATGAGCGAGCAGTGGTACGACCAGGCGGACACGGGACTGGCGGGCGCGGGCCGGGTGACCGTGCTGTCGCGCGCGGACGTCCGGCGCTGCCTGGCGAGCATCGACCCGGTCGAGGTCGTCCGGCGGACGCTGGCCGACCACGATCGCGGTGAGAGCCTGCTCCCCGCCGAGGCGTACCTGCGGTGGGAGAACTCGCGGGGCGCGTACACCCGGTCGATCGGCATGCCCGGCGCGGTGGGGCCGCACCACGGCATGAAGATCATCAACGCCAGCGTGTCCAATCCGGCGGCGGGCCTGGAACGCGCGGGCGGGCTGGGCCTGTGCTTCGACGCCGAGACCGCCCGGGTCACGTCGATCATGGAGGCGGGCCTGCTGAGCGCGGTGCGCACGGCGGCGGTGAGCGCGGTCGGCGTCGACGCCACGGGTTATGCCGGCGCCGGTTCGCTCGCGATCGTGGGCTGCGGGGCACAAGGACGGATGCACGCGGCGCTGCTGACCCGCAGGTTGACGGCCCTGCGCGCGGTGTCGCTGCACGACCGCGACCCGGCCGTCGCCCACCGTCTCGCGGACCTGCTCTCCCGCGACGGCCTCGATGTGACCGTGCACGGCAGTGCCCGCGACGCGGTCGCGGCCGGCGAGATCGCGGTCTTCACCACCACCGCCGACGAGGGCTACGTGACCCCCGACTGGGCGCGGCCCGGCGCGCTGCTGGTCAACGTGTCCTTGGGCGACCTCGCGGACGAGACGTTCCTCGACGCCGCGGCGCTGTACGTGGACGACCTCGACCTGGTGGCGGACAACCCCCGTCGCCCACTCGGCCGCCTGATGGGCGCCGGGCTGGTCACCCGCCCGTCGGACGGCACGGCGAAACCGATCGACGCCACCTTGGGCGGGCTGCTCACCGGCCGGTACACCGGCCGCGGCACCGCCAGGCCGCACGTCGTGCTCAACCCGTTCGGCATGGGTGTGCTGGACGTGGCGCTCTACGGCGCCATCGCCGCGAAAGCCCGTCACTGGGGCATCGGGTCGCTCGTCGATCTCGGCTGATGGCCGGTTCGGCGTTTTCGAACAACTTCGATCAAGGTCGTCGCCCAAGATCACTAGTCGGCTCCGCGCGGGGCCGATAATATTTGCCGTGACCAGGTAATCGGCTGATGGAAAATCACTTACGCGGCCGACCTATCGAATTACCAGAAAGAGATGAACGTTGAAGAAATGGACGACACGGGTCACGACCGGCCTGGTGGCCGCGGGCATGGTGCTCACCGCGCAGACCGCGCCGGCGGTGGCTGACGAGCAGGCGGACACCACCACGGTCACCGAATCGGAGGTCGACGACAGCACGGCCGCGGTCGAGCTCACCGAAGAGGCCGCGGAGAGCGGCGACGTCACCGCCGCCGACTGCGGCGACTGGCGTCGCGCCTTGGCCGGCTTCGGCGAGTGGAAGGTGAGCAAGGCGAGCTGTGGCTACATCAGCCCGGATTCGAAGAAGAACCCGCAGCACCGCCGCTACACGTGGAAGATCCCGGCAGGCAGCAACGGCCGGGTCTGCGTCCAGGCGGAGGGCCACTACTGGAGCACCAAGAAGAAGAAGAGCGTCACGACCTGGACGACGGCGGGCTGCGGAACCGGCGGCACCGTTGTCGTGCGCTGGTCGGGCCCGCCGAAGAAGGGCGGCGGTTATCTCGGCCTCGCCTCGACCCCCCGGGTGCGGGCGAAGGTCCAGCCGGGCTTCGGCGGCGCCGCGTACGTCTGGAAGTGAGCCGGTCACCACGGATCCGGACATCGCCACTCCCCCCTCGATGGCGGCCCCGGATCCGTGGTGCGGCGGCACCTAGCGCAAGCCGATCTCGGTGAGCAGGGCCCGCGCCTTCCGCCCGTGATCGTCGGCCACGCCGGTGTCGCCGGTGACGGCGGCGCCTTGTTCGATCCCCTTGTGCGCCCGTGCCTGCTCGTAGCGGTCGCCCAGTTTCTCGGCGACCGCAAGCGCTTCCCGGTGCCCGGCGATCGAGCCCGCGGCGTCACCCAGGTCGCCGAGTGCGATGCCGATGCCGTTGAGCGCCTTGATTTCGAACTCGCCCAAGCTGTTCCGGCGCGCGAGGTCCAGCGCCTCGGTCAGATGCGCCAGAGCGTCGTCGTACTCACCCAGCCGCGCGAGCAGCACTCCGATGTGGAGCAACGCCTCGGTCTCCGGGAACGGGTAGCCGAACTCGCGTGCGGTGACGAGCGCCCGCCGGTAGTGGTCGAGTGCCTCGGTGAGGTGCCCCTGCTGCTCGTGCACCGTGCCGAGGTTGCCGTAGGTCAGGCATTCCCCGACCCGGTCCCCCATCTCCAGCATGATCGCCAGTGCCTCGTCCAGGTACGTCGCGGCCTTGTCCCAGTCGCCGACGCGCATCGCGCTGTTCCCGAGGTTGCCCAGCGCGCGGCTCTCGCTGGTGCGGTTGCCGGTCGCCCGGTGCACGAGCAACGCCCGCCGGTAGCAGTCTTCGGCCGCCGCGAAGTCGCTGAGCCGGTCGAACGCGTTGCCAAGGTTGTTCAGCGCCCGCGCCCAGCTGGCCCGGTCCCCGCCCGCGTCGTACCGCGCGAGCGCCTGCTTGAACTGGTCGATGCTCTCCTGGTAGCGGTTGGACCGCAGATAGACCGCACCGAGGCTCATCCGCGCACTCGCCTGGACCAGCGGATCGGCGGCGCGGACCGCGATGCCGTGCACGATCTCCGCGTCGGCGAAGTGCAGCGCGTTGTACAGGTACCGGTTCAAGATCGGCGACATCGTGGCCGCGTCCTCGCGTCCGCCCTGCTCTTCGGCCAGCGCGGTGATGCCGACCAGGTTGTGCCGCTCGGCGTCCAGCCACTCGGTCGCCGCCGCGACGTCACCGAAGTCCGGCGACGGAACGTCCGAAGTGGACACTTCGGGCCGTCGGTCGCGTTCGTGCGGGGCGTAGCGGTCCATGGCGCGGGAGGCGGCGTGCCGGTAGTAGCCGAACAACCGGCCGAGCGCGGCCTGCCGCGCGGAGGCGGCGTCCACGTCCCGCGCCAGCCCCGCCGCGTAGAGGCGGACCACGTCGTGCAGGCCGAACCGATCCCGGACGGGCCGCTGCACCAGGCTGCCCGCGACCAGTTCCCCCAGAAGTGCCTCCGCCGTGCGCAGGTCCACCCCGGCGAGCGCGGCCGCCGCGCGCGTGTCGACGTCGCGGCCGGGATGGATCGCGAGAAGTCGCAGCAGCAGCGCGGCCTCGGCGGGCAGGTCGGCGTAGGACAGGCCGATGGCGTTCTCCAGCTCGTCCTCGACCCGCAGGCTGCCCCGGCGTTCCGCGAGCCGGGCGGCGTGGTCGCGCAACGTCCAGCCGCGCCGGTTCCGGATCCGGCCCGCCACCACCGTCAACGCGAGCGGCAGATGACCGACCAGCTCGGCGATCCTCGTGGCGGCCTCGGTGTCCTCGGCGATCTCGGTCGCGCCGACCAGCCTGCGCAACATGTCGAGTGACTCGGTCCCCTGAAACGCCTCCAAGTGCACGATCCGCGCACCGGCCAGGCCGGTCAGGCGCCGTCTGCTGGTGATCAGCACGACGCCGCCCGGCGAGTCCGGCAGCAGCGGGCGCACCTGGTCGGCGTCTGCCGCGTTGTCCAGCACCACGACCGGGCGCCGGTCCGCGAGCAGTTGCCGGTACGTCGCCAGCCTGCCCGCGGGGCCGAGGCGGTGGATCTCGCCGCCCGGCACCCCGAGCCGCCGGAGGAACTCGTCCAGCACCGCGAGCGGGTCGGCGGGCGCGCGGTCGGCGTCGTAGCCACGCAGGTCCGCCCACAACCGGACCGCGGCGCCGTCCCGCTGTGCCAGCCGGTGCGCGGCCCGGACGGCGAGACTGGTCTTGCCGACACCGGCCATCCCGTCGATCACCACCACCGGTGGCCGCGCCTCGTCGTCCCCGGTGATCGCGGCCAGCTCGGCGTGCCTGCCGACGAACTCCGTGCTGTCGGCGGGCAGCTCACCCGCCACGGTCACCCAGGACGAGTCGGCGGTGAGCCCGGCGATCACCTGGCACACCTGTCGCCACCGCGCCACCACCGCCTCGTCGGCGGTGAGCGCGCGCACGATATCCGCGACGAGATCCGCATCCATCCGCCGTCTGCCCGGCTGCAGACAGCGGTAGACCGTGTTGAACACCGGCAGATCGGAGTTCCCCGCCGTCCGCCTCCCCCGCACGACACGCCGGTGCAGCTCCCGGTAGGACACGCCGTACCGGCCGCGCAGCGCGTTCAGCCGGGCCGCCAGCTCGTCGAACGAACCGGCGCCCAGCGGCTCCGGTGTCCGGTCGGGATCCATGATCGAAAAGGGTAGACCGTTCGGCCGATCGAAATGGTCCGAACAGGAGAAACCGCCGATGCTGGACCTCCGTGAGGGTGAGCCAAGTCCGTGAAGGCCTCCTTGAGGGACTCTGGGTCCCTCAAGGAGGCCTTCACGGACACGGCAATCGCCACGTGCGCCCCACCGGCACCAGCGGTCGCCGAATCTCGTCTAAGGTCGGTCAGCATTCGGTCCGGGAGTCACCGCCGGACGGATCGGTTTCACGTGTCCAGGGGGTTCCCGTGACGGAGGAACAGCCGCCGAGTCCGGTCGGCGCTCGATCGTACGACGAGCTCTCCCAGCGGCTGAGGCAGGCGTTGGCCTGGGCGGGGTTGACCCACCGGGAACTGCACCGGCGGGTGCGGCGCTTGCGCACGGCCCGGGGGTCGGCCGACCTGCCCGCCTACAACACCGTGTATCGCTGCCTCCTGCCAGGACGCAAACGCTTGGACGTCGAACTGGTCGTCGACATCGCGGCCGTGCTGCTCGGTATGGACGTCGCGGCGGAATGGCGGCAGGCGCACCGGGTGATCACCGGACACGCCACCGAGGCGGCCGTGATCAGCGTGGCCGATCACCTGCCCGCCGGGGTCGGCAGGTTCGTCGGCAGGCAGGCACACCTGCGCCGGCTGCTGGAGGCCGGGCCGGACGACGCCGGGGTGTGGGCCATCTCCGGAATGGCCGGGGTCGGCAAGACCCGGTTCGCCAGCGAGGTCGCACGGCTGCTCGCCGAGCGCGGCCGGTTCGCCGACGTACGGCTGGTGGTGAATCTCCGCGGCTTCGACGCGGATCGGCCCGCGGCGGACCCGGCCGCGGTTCTCGAAGGCTTCCTGCGCCGGCTCGGGGCGTCCGGCAGCGAGATCGGCTGCCTCACCCTCGCCGACCGGAGTGCGCTCTTCCGCCGTCTGCTGGACGGACGGCGCGCGCTGATCCTGCTGGACAACGCGGAGTCGGTCGACCAGGTGCTGCCGTTGCTGCCCGCCCTTCCGACTTGCCTGGTGCTGGTCACCAGCAGGCGCCGCCTCGCCGGATTGGAGACGGCGCGGCACGTGGCGCTCGACGTGTTCACGCCGGAAGAGTCGGTCGAGTTGCTCCGCGACGGAATCGGCGACGAACGCGTCGACGCGGAGCAGGGCGAGGCCGCCGACATCATCGAGCTGGTCGGACGGCTACCGCTGGCCCTCGCGCTGGTGACCCGCCGGTTGGCCGCCTCGGACGAGTGGACGATGGCCGACCACCGCGACCGCCTCGCCGATCTGCGGACCATGCTGCGGCTGGACGACGGGGTCGAAGTCGCGTTGCGCACGTCGTACGACGAACTGGCCGAACCGGACCGGGTCCTGCTCGGCTTGCTCGCCGCCTATCCCGGCCGAGATATCGACGACCACGCGGCGGCGGCGCTGGCAGGCGTCGAGGTCGACGTCGTCCGTCGCCGGCTCGACGATCTGGTGGCGGCCAACATGGTCACCGCCCGCGGGTCCCGGTTCGAACTGCACGACCTGGTCCGGGTGTTCGCCGAGAAACGTGTCCGGGAGAGCGTCCAGGCCAGGGTGCGCCGGGCCGCGGCGGGCCGGCTGCTCGACTTCCAGCTGGCCACCACCCGTGCCGCGCTCGTCACCTGTTTCCCCCATGAGGCGGACCGGTGGGCGGGCCTGCCCACGCCCGCGGCACGGGCTCTCGTGTTCGACGAGGCGGACGAGGCGATGGCCTGGCTGGACGCAGAGCGGGTCAACCTCGTCGTCGCGTCCGGCTGGGCGCTGGGCGAGGGGCGGGACGAGCACGTGACGCGGCTCGCGTGCGTGATGACGAGCTATTTCGAGGCCCGCGTGCACGTGAGTGACGCACTCGCCCTGTTCGGCAACGCCGTCCGGGTCGCGTCCGGCGCCACCCGAGGGCACGTGCTGAACGGGCTGGCCATGACCCATTGGCAACGGGGGAACGCGGCCGAATCACTCGCCGTCCTGCAGGACGCGATCAAGGAGTTCGACGCCGCCGGTGAATCCGGCTATGTCTTCAACCTGTCGGGGAACGTCGGCCTGTTGCTGGCCGGTCTCGGTGACTATCGCGCCGCGTTGCCTTGTTTCCGGCGGGCCATGGAATTCGCCGTCGCGAGTAACAACGAGTCGTTCCGGGCCCGGCAGTTGTGCAATATCGGCGTCGCCGAAATGCGACTGGGAAATCATTCCGCCGCCGTCGACCATCTGTCCGAGGCCCTTGACGCGACCAGGGCGAGCGGTGACCACCTCTGCGAATGCCGGACGCTCGACGGTCTCGGCACCACGTTCTGGCGCATGGGAAAGGCCAGCGACGCCTGGGCCTGTTACGAACAGGCGCTCGCCGTGGCGAGGCAGGCGCACAACCGGGCCGACGAGGGCAAGGTCCTCAACCATCTCGGTGTCCTGCTCGTCGAGGCAGGACGGTTCGACGAGGCGTTGGCACATCACCGGCAAGCCATCGATCTGGCCAGGGAGATCGGCAGCAGGGAAGGAGTGCTGGCGGCGAACAACGACATGGCGGCGACCCTGCTCGCCGCCGGGCGGGCGGCCGACGCCGTGCACTGCCTGCGGCAGTCGATCGAGTCGGCGACGGCGGCGGACAGCCGCTACGAACTGGCCAGAGCCCAAAGTGGACTCGGCGACGCGCTGTTCGCCGCCGGGGATCCGGTCACCGCGCGGAAACACTGGCAAACCGCGCACGCCGCGTACACCGAGATGGGGGTGCCGGAGGCCGTCGAGGTCCGCGAGCGTCTCATGTCGGACGCGACGCGAGTTCGATAGCGGGAAGTCAGCCCTTCACGGATCCGGTCAGCCCACCGACGATGCGGCGTTCGGCGAGTACGAAGAACGCGAGGGCGGGGATCATCGACAACGCGGTGAACGCGAGCACGCGTGCGGTGTCCTGGGAGTACTGGGATTGGAAGGTCGCCACGCCGAGCGGCAGCGTGAAGTTCGCGGAGTCGTTGAACACCAGCAGCGGCAGCAGGTAGAAGTTCCAGCTCGTCACGAAAGCGAGCACGGCGACGGTGGTCAGCGCGGGCGCGGACAGCGGCAGCAGGATCCGCCAGAAGAACCCGAGCCTGCTCGCGCCGTCGAGCACGGCGGCGTCCTCGATCTCGCCGGGGATCGCCCGCATGAACGGCCGCAGGATCACGATGGTCACCGGGAGTGAGAACGCCGCTTCGGGGATCGCCACGCCCCAGAAGCTCTCCAGCATCCCCAGCTGACGCAACCACAGGTAGAGCGGCAAAGTCGCCACGCCGAGCGGGAACAGCAGACCGAGCGTGAACAAGGTGTAGAAACCCTCGCGGCCCTTGAAGGTGTAGCGGGACAAGGCATACGCGGCCATCGATCCGAACGCGACGGTCAGCGTCGTGGCGATGACCGCGATCAGCGCGCTGTTTCCCAAGAACGTCCAGAACGACGAGGAGCCGAGGATGGCCGCGTAGTTGTCCCAGACCCACGGGCCGGGCAGGCCGGCGGGCGAGGCGTTGATCTGCGCGGTGGTGCGGAACCCGCCCAGTACCACGAACAACAGCGGCACCACGGTGATCCCGAGGACGGCGATCGCGGCGACGTAACCGATCGGTGTCCCGGCGCGGCGCATCAGTCCACCATCCTGGTCAGCGCGCCGTCGGTGTCCCGGCGCAACGCGAACCGCTGATACAGCAACGCGAACACGAAACAGATCACGAACAGGATGACCGCGACCGCGCTGCCGAAACCGAATTCGTACCGTTTGAACCCGTGGTCGACCAGGTACGTCGCCATCGTCGCCGACGAGTTGGCCGGACCGCCGAGGGTCATGATCCACACCAGGTCGAACAGCTGCAGCGAGCCGATCACCGACAGGAACACCCAGATCCGGATGGTCGGTCCGAGCAAGGGCAGTACGACGTGCCGAGTGGTCTGCCAGGCCGACGCGCCGTCGAGCGCGGCCGCTTCCCGTAGTTCGGCGGGCACGCCCTGGAGCCCGGCGAGCAGCAGGATGATGCCGAAGCCGATGTACTTCCAGGTGATCACCGCGAACAGGGTGTAGAGCACGATCCCCGGGTCGGCGAGCCAGTGCTGGACCAGCCCGCCGAGGCCGACACCGCGCAGTATCTGGTCCACGAAGCCGTTCGGCTGCAACATCAGCAGCCAGATCACCGCGGTGATCGCCTCCGACAGCACGTAGGGCGCGAACACGAGCGCGCGGAGGACGGCGCGCCCGCGCAGTTTGCGATTGAGCAGCAGCGCGAGCCCGATGGACAGCGGCAGCTGGACCACAAGGGACAGTCCCGCGATGATCAGGTTGTGCCCGATGGCGCCCTGGAACACCGAGCCGGACAGGGCGTCGGCGTAGTTGCCGAGGCCGACGAAATCGTCGAGCGGCCCGAAACCGTTCCACTCGTAGAGGCTGTAGAACGCCGCGATCCCGATCGGGACCAGCACGAACCCGGCGAACAGCACCAGCGCCGGGCCGAGCAGGAAGGTCAGTTCCAGCTTCTTGCGCACTCCCGGCGTCCGCCCCCGGACAGCGGTGGGCGCGGACGGCCGCGCCGCCGCCCGCACCCGCGTGGCCGTCGCCGTCACTTGTCGCCCGCCGCGGCCTTGTTCACCGCTTCGACGATGCCTTCCGGCGTGCCTTGCCCGGCGAAGAAGTTCGCGACGGCGTCGTTGAGCGCGGCCCCCACCGCGGTCGGGAACGCCTTGTCGAAGTACATCTGCACGTACGGGGCCTTCTGCCCGTAGTCGAAGACGGTCTTCAGCGACTCGGTCTTGAGGGACTTGGCCGCCGACGCGGTCATCGGCAGCCCGGCGCCCTTCGCCGCGAGCTGGTTCTGCACCGGTTCGCTGCCGAGGTACCGCAGGAAGTCCGCGCACGCCTTGGCCGCGCGAGTGGTGCAGGAGAAGCCGTCGCCGCCGCCGAGCACCGCGGCGGGATCACCTTGACCACCGGGGACCGACGGGAACGGGAACCAGCCGACCTTCGAGTCGAGGTCCTTGTCCTCGGTGAGCGAGGACATCGTGCCGGGCTCCCAGTCGCCCTGCAGTTCCATCGCCGCCTTGCCGTTGGCCACCAGCCCGGCCGAACTGCCCGCGCCCTGTTGGGCGGGAGTGCCGGTGAAGCCGGGCTGGAACGGCTGGGTGGCCAGGAAAGCCTGCAGATCACGCCCGGCCTTGGTCCAGCAAGGATCCTCGAGTTTCACCGCTTTCACCGACTGCTTCAGCGTGTCCGCCGAGCAGGCCCGCAGCGCGAAGTAGTTCCAGTAGAACGCGTCCGGCCAGCGATCCTTGCCACCGACCGCGATCGGCGTGATCCCGGCCTGCTTGAGCTTGGCGACCGCGGCGTTGAGCTCGTCCAAAGTGGACGGCGGAGCGGTGACGCCCGCCTGCGCGAAAAGGTCCTTGCGGTACCAGAAACCGACGAAATGCTGCTCCCACGGGATCCCGTACTGCTTGCCGTCGACCTGCCAGCTCTCGGCGAGTTTGCCCACCGAGGAGAGCCAGTCCTTGACCGCGTCGGTCAGGTCCGCGACCTTGCCCGAGGTGGCCTGCGACGCCAGTTCGCCGCCGCCCCAGGACTGGTAGACGTCCGGCGGCTCGTTCGACTGCAGGGCGAGCGGGACCTTGGTGGTGAACTCCTCGTTCTGCAGCGGCTGCCCCTTGATCGTCACCTCGGGATGCGCCTTCTGGTAGTCGGCGACGACCTGGGCCCAGATCGATTTGATCGGGTCGGTGGTGCCGTTGTGCCACCAGGTGAGGGTGACCGGTCCGTTGGGCTCGGCCGCGGTCTCGGTGCCCCCGGAGCAGCCGGCGAGCGCGAGCGGGACGGCCGCCGCCAGCGCGGCGGCGGCGGGGATTCGGCGGTTCGAAAGCATGGTGAGTCCACTCCTGACGACTTCGGCCGAGTAGGACGGGGCGTGACCGCGCCCGGACTGGCGATGAGTTTGCGCGCCCGAAATTCCGATGTCAATCGTTGTCGATAACGTTTTACATGGCTAGTCTGACCGTATGCAGCCCAGTTCGAGGGTCACTATCCGTGACGTCGCGGCCCGCGCCGGCGTCTCCGTGGCCACGGTTTCCAAAGTGATCAACGACCGCTACGGCGTCGCCGCCGCGACGCTGGCCAAGGTCCGCGCGGTGATCGACGAACTCGGCTACGAGGCGAGCCTGGTCGCCCAGAGCCTGCGCAATCACAAGACCAACGTGATCGGGATCCTGGTCGCCGACCTCGAACCGTTCTCCACCGAATTGCTCAAGGGCGCGGCCGACGCCATCCGCGGCACCGGCTACGAACTCGTCGTCTACTCGGCGGGCGGCCGGGTCGGGGACGCGTCGGGCTGGGAGAAGCGTTATCTCTCAAGGCTTTCCGGCACTCTGGTCGACGGCGCGGTGCTGGTCACGCCGGTGGCTTCGCTGGAGGCCGTCCCCGGAACGCCGGTGGTCGCGGTCGACCCGCACACCGGTCCCTCGACGGTGCCCACCATCGATTCCGACAACCTGCGCGGCGCCCAGCTCGCGACCGAGCATCTGCTGGAGCTCGGTCACCGCCGCATCGGTTTCCTCGCCGGACGGCCCGATCTCGAATCGGCCGAACTGCGCAAGACCGGGTACCTGCGGGCACTCACCGCGGCGGGAGTGCCGATCGACGAGGACCTGATCCGGCTCGGCGCCTACGATCCGGAGATCTCCGCCCGGTCCGCCCGCGAGCTGCTGACCGGCGCGGACCGGCCGACGGCGGTGTTCGCCGCCAACGACATCTCGGCGATCGCGACCGTCGGGGCCGCCGCGGAACTCGGCTTGTCCGTCCCGGACGACCTGTCGGTGGTCGGTTTCGACAACGTCCCCGAATCCGCGCTCTGCACTCCGCCTCTGACGACGGTGGACCAGCCCATCCGCGAAATGGGCCACCGCGCCATCACCCTTCTGATCTCGCTGATCAGCGGGGAACCCGAAAAGGAAACCCACATCACCTTGTCCACGGGTCTCGTGGTGCGCCGCTCGACGCGGGCCCTCGGAGCCACGACGAAGGGCGGACGGCCTTGACCACCCAGCCCAGTGAGTCATCCCGGCCATGGCACGACACCACGGCGGATCCCGCCGATCGCGTCCGCGCGCTGATGGACCGGATGACCCTGCGGGAGAAGCTCGCCCAGCTCTACGGCGTCTGGGTCGGTATCGACTCCGGCGGCGAGATGGCCCCGCACCAGCACGACTTCGCCGACGCGGCACTGGACTGGGACGAACTGGTGCGGCACGGGATCGGCCAGCTGACGAGGGTGTACGGCACCCGGCCCGTCGATCCGGTGATCGGCGCGCACAGCCTGGCGCGCTCCCAGCGGGAGATCGTCGGAAGCGGCCGGTTCGGTATCCCGGCACTGGTCCACGAGGAGACGCTCACCGGTCTCGCCGCCTGGCAGGCCACCGTCTATCCGTCGCCGCTGTGCTGGGGAGCGAGTTTCGACCCGGACCTCGTGTACCGCATGGGCGCGCGGATCGGCGGCACGATGCGACGGCTGGGGGTCCACCAAGGACTCGCGCCGGTGCTGGACGTCGCACGCGACCTGCGTTGGGGCCGGGTCGAGGAGACCATCGGCGAGGATCCGCATCTGGTCGGCACGATCGGCGCGGCCTACGTGGCCGGGCTCGAATCCGCCGGAGTGATCGCGACGCTGAAGCATTTCGCCGGCTACTCGGCCTCGCGCGCCGGTCGCAACCTCGCACCGGTTTCGGTCGGCCCCAGGGAACTGGCCGACGTCCTGCTGCCGCCGTTCGAGATGGCGTTGCGCGCGGGCGCCCGGTCGGTGATGAACGCCTACATCGACAACGACGGCGTCCCCGCCGCCGCGGATCCGGCGTTGCTCACCGATCTGTTGCGTGACACCTACGGCTTCGAGGGAACCCTGGTCGCGGACTACTTCTCCGTGTCGTTCCTGCACACGCTGCACGGCGTCGCGGCCGATCGCGGTGAGGCCGCCGCGCAGGCGCTCGCCGCCGGAATCGACGTGGAACTGCCCACTGTGGACTGCTACGGCGAGCCGCTGCTCGCCGCGGTGGAACAGGGTGCGGTCGACGCCGCCGTCGTCGACCGCGCCCTCGAACGGGTGCTGCGGCAGAAATGCGAACTAGGCCTGCTCGACGAGGACTGGGCACCGGAAGTACCGGACGAGATCGACCTCGACGACCCGGACTCCCGTGCGCTCGCAAGGGAAATCGCCGAACGCTCGATCGTGCTGCTGCGGAACGACGGGGTCCTCCCCCTCTCCCCCGGCCGCCGGATCGCCGTGGTCGGCCCGCGGGCCGACGAACCCGGTGCGATGCTCGGCTGCTACTCGTTCCCGATGCACGTCGGCGTGCACCATCCCGACGTGCCCATCGGGATACCGGTTCCGACGGTGCTCGACGCGCTCGGCGAGGACCACGAGGTCACCTACGCCCTCGGCTGCCCCGTACTCGGCGGCGAGGACGCCGACATCGCCGCCGCCGTCACCGCGGCCGAAGAAGCGGAGATCTGCGTCGCGGTGCTCGGCGACCGCGCCGGCCTGTTCGGCGGTGGCACCTCGGGGGAAGGGTGCGACACTTCGGACCTCAAGTTGCCGGGACGACAGGAAGAACTCCTCGAAGCGCTCCTGTCGACCGGGACACCGGTGGTCCTGATCCTCCTCTGTGGACGCCCGTACGAACTGTCACGACAGGCCGATCGCCTCGCCGCGATCGTGTGCGGTTTCTACCCGGGCGAAGAGGGCGCCGCCGCGCTCGCCGGTGTCCTCAGTGGACGGATCGACCCTTCCGGCAGGCTCCCGGTCGGCTTCCCCGGCGACAAGGCCTCCCAGCCGTCGACCTACCTCACGGCTCCGCTCGGGCAGCGCAGTGAGGTCAGCACGGTCGACCCGACACCGCTTTTCCCGTTCGGGCACGGACTTTCCTACGGCGCCGTCAGCTGGGACGACGTCACGATGCCGGATCCCGCATGGCCCACGGACGGCCGCTGCCGGGTCCGGGTGACGCTGAGCAACACAGGCGATCGCACCACGACGGAGGTCGTCCAGATCTACCTGCACGACCCGGTGGCGGAGGTCGCCCGCCCGGTCCAGCAGCTGATCGCGGCGAAGCGGGTCGACCTGGCGCCCGGCGCGACCCAGGTGATCGAGATCGGGCTGCACGCCGATCTGACGTCCTACACCGGGCGGGCGGGCGAACGGATCGTCCAACCCGGCGACGTCGAACTGCGAATCGGGACGTCGAGCGCCCGGATCGTCACGACCCTCCCCTGCGCGTTGACCGGCCCACGCCGCGAAGTGGGCTTCGACCGCGTGCTGACCCCGGACTTCACGTGAACCGCCCGGCACGCGGATCCAGCCGCGTGCCGGGCGGGTCACCGGTCAGTCGTCGAGGGCGTCGAGTACGCGCTTGAGGTCGACGAACTTGAAGTTCGTGGCGTCCCGGCCCGGCTCCCCCGGCTTGTCGTCACCGTCCTGGACGACGAGCAGGCCGTTCGGGTACTTGCTGCCGAGTGGCTCGTTGAGGACGGCGGCGCCGTCGCTTTCCTCGGTGCCGTCGAGGGTCGCGGACGCGGCGATCACCCGGAAGCCGCCTTCGTACTCGTTGTCGTCACCGAGTTCGCGGTCGTAGGCGGCGAAGCTGTTGTCCCCCTGGCTGGACGCGAGGAGGTAGCCGTCACCGTCTTTCTGCTTGAGCAGGGTGAGACCTTCGACGTCGGCCGACAGGCGCGTGCCGCCGTAGCCCGGGTCGGATCCGGGTACGCACTCTTCGGTCGCCTCGTCGTAGGTCCCGGGGACGCCGTACTCGCGGACCTTGTCGATGAGCTTCGGCGTGCCTTCGAGGTCGGCGTCCACCCGCCAGATGCCCACGTCCTCCTGCCCGGCATAGAGAATGCCGTTCGCAGGATCGACGACCATCCCCTCGACCTGGGGCAATTCGCCCGGCTCGCCGCACGGGGTCCACGACTTGCCGTTCGGCAGCCTGAACTCGGACGGCAACGCGAGAGTGCGCACCTTGCGGTAGGAGACCGTGCCTCCGGCGCCCGCGGTCAGCTCCAGCAGGCTGAGAGCGGTGCGTTCCCGCTGGCTGACCACCGCGAACGAGCGGCCGCTGGAGGGATCGGTCCACGTCGCGAGACCGTAAGCGGTGCGCTGCTCGTTGATCTCCTCCTGCGACGAGGAGAAGATCGCCGGCACCGAGGGATCGGTGACGTCGGTGAGCGGGGCACCCACGTTGCCGCCGTCGATACGGTAGATCCGCAGCCGGTCACGGCCGCGATCACTGGCGACGGCCAGGTCGCTCACCCCGGAGCCGACCTTCATCCGGTGCACGAGGTCGACGTTGTTGAACCGGCCGGGGGCATCGTCCGGGCCGGGCGCTTTCGGCGCCGGTATCGACTGCACTTCGCGGCCGTCGAGGTTGTATACGCGCAGGCCACCTTCCTTGACCGTGGCGACGACGAGGCTGCGATCCGGAGCCGCCGCGTTACGCCAGATCGCCGGGTCGTCGGCGTCCGCGTTGCCGCCTGCTTCGTCGTCGTACACGGCAGGGGTTTCGGTCGTCGGCTTCACGCTCGGCAGTTCGTCGGCCGCGACGGCCGAAGGGGGCAAAGCCGCGACAACCGCCGCGACGAGCACGAGACCGCCGACGGTGACGCGGGCTCTGGAGGCCTGAGCCATCAAGGTGTTCCTTCCCTGGAGTGAATCGGACAGCCCACTATGAAGTCACGGCGTGACAAGTTACCCGAAAGTAACGGCACATCCAGATGACCAGGACATGAACACCGCCGACCGTTCCCGGCGATCCGCTCACACAACACTCCATTGTGGACATTTACCACCGAAGGTCATCTCGCCCTACAGTCGGCGGCATGGATGAAACCGAGACCGCTTGCGTGTTCTGTGAGATCGCGGCCGGCCGAGAGGGCGCCGGGCGCGTGCTGTTCGAGGACGAGCGGACGATCGCGTTCCTCGACCACACCGCCGTGATGCCGGGGCACACTCTGGTGATGCCGCGGGCCCACGCCGCGGACCTCTGGGAGATCTCCGCCGAGGACGCGGCCGCCGTCATGCGGACCGTCCATTCGATGGCCGCCCGGATCCATGAGGTACTGCGGCCGGACGGACTGACCTTGTTCCAGGCCAACCGATCCGCCGGCTGGCAGGACGTCTTCCACCTGCACGTCCACCTGGTGCCCAGATCGACAGGTGATCATCTGACCAGACCTTGGGTCGCCGCGGCGAAAGGCGACGAGGAGCTGGCGGCCATGCACACCCTGCTCGCGGCACCACCCGAACCTCGAGTTTTCCCTTGACAGCGGGACCATCGTGCCTGCATCCTTAATTAGGAAAGTTTCTTTACTATAACCGGCCGCGCCGTCGCGGATCCGGACGAACTGGGGGACAGTTCACGGCTTTGTCCTATATGGACACTGAAGGACTCCTCCTTTGTCATGCCCGCCAGCAGAGAAGGAAGTCCGCCGCTGTGACGCGTTCCGAGACCGCCGTTCGTCGCGCCAGAATGGCCGTGACGGGCGTTTTCGGGCTCTGCGGGCTGATCTGCGCCGTCTGGAGCGCGTCACTGCCGTCGATCAACACCCGGTTCGATCTCGGCGAGAGCCGGATCGGGCTGGTACTGCTGGTCACCGCGCTCGGCTCGATGGCCTGCATGCCGGTGGCCGGGCGGCTGGCCGACGCCTGGTCCAGCCGAGCGGTGTTACGGGTGATCGCGCCTGTCGCGGCGCTCGCGCTGCTCGGTCCCGCGCTGGCACCGAGTTTTCCGGTACTGCTGGCCACCGCGTTCGTGCTCGGCGGTGCGCTCGGTTCCTTGGACGTCGCTATGAACGGGCAGGCCGTCGAGGTGGAAGCCCGCTACGGACGCTCGATCATGTCGACGTTCCACGGGGTGTGGAGCCTGGGCGGGGTGGCCGGCGGCCTCACGATCACCGTCGGCTTGCATCTCGGCACGGGAGGCACGGCGCTGATGGTCGGCGCCGGCGTGGTCGCGGCAGTGCTGTTCCTCTTTCCCGGCAAGCATTTGCTGACCGGCGAGGCGCGGCACGGGGTGGCCGGTGACCCGGTCGTCTCTTCCGGTGGGCTGCCGACGAGCACCATCATGCTGCTCGGCCTGGTCGCGCTGGCCGGTTTCGTCAGCGAAGGCGCCGGTTACAGCTGGGCTTCCCTGCACGCACAAGGGATGCTCGGCGCGGATCCGGCGACGGCGTCGCTCGCGTACACGGCGTTCGCCGCCGCGCTGACCGTCTCCCGGCTCACCGCCGATCGGCTCCGGTCGAAGGTGAACCCGGCGAGCTGGATGCGGTACGCGGGATCGGTCGCCGTGCTGGGGTACGCGCTCGTTCTCGTCGCGCCACTGCTTCCCGGGGGACGGCTGGCTTTCGGCCTGGTCGGCTGGGTGGTCGTGGCGGCCGGTCTGGCGACCGTCGTACCGGCGATCTTCAGCGCCGTCGGCGCGGGTGGCGCGAACCCCGGGCGCGCGCTTTCCTGGGTGACCACCATGGCCTACGCCGGCCAGCTGGGCGGGCCCGCGGTCATCGGCCCGCTCGCCGACGTCACCTCGCTGGGCACCGCCATGGTGGTGCCCGGCCTGCTCGCGGCGGTGATCGCCATCGCCGGACCGATCGTCGTCCGGCGGGCGACCGTCAGGCATCTCACCACCGCACGACTGGATTGAGAGACACGCACCATGGGGGTAAATCGATGCTGTACGCCGGAATCGGCTGGACCGACGCGGGTTTCGAGATCGCGGTCCTCGACGGGAACGGGCACGGTGACCGGCCCGCCGTGCGGTTCGCCGCGGACCGCAGCAAGGAGATCGCGTCCTATCTGAACGGCCTCGGCGGCCCCGTGACCGCGGTCGTCGACAGCACCAACGGCATGCTCGACGGCGGTTTCATGGCCGCCGGCCTGGACATGTACCGCGCCGACCCGGCCATACTGCCGTCGAGGCCGGGCTTCGGCTCGGTGCCCGCCGTCGAGCTGGCACGCGCGGCCTGGCGAGATCCCGCTTCCGTGGTGCGCCTGGAGATCGAGTCGGGGTCGCTCACCGGGCGGCTGGACGAACATCATGCGGCGATGGCCTCCAGTGACGAAGCGCTGGCCGCGATGACGGCGGCCGGGCGCTCGCTGGAACACGGCGACCGGACGCGCGCGCAGATCGCGCTCACGTTCGACGACGGTCCGCATCCTCCCTACACCGGGCGGATTCTCGATATTCTCGAGTCTTACGGCGTCTGCGCCACCTTCTTCTGTGTCGGGCTGAACGCGGGCGCGCGCGGCGAAGAGCTGCGCCGGATGGCGGAACAAGGCCATGGC
Organism: Amycolatopsis sp. NPDC043885; assembly: GCF_056435685.1. Taxonomy (NCBI): domain Bacteria; kingdom Bacillati; phylum Actinomycetota; class Actinomycetes; order Pseudonocardiales; family Pseudonocardiaceae; genus Amycolatopsis; species Amycolatopsis sp. NPDC043885. The sequence continues at coordinate 85,032 of NZ_JBWKEA010000013.1, read as the reverse complement.
GTCGGCAATCACACGTGGTCCCATCCCTATCTGCCGGACCTCTCGGCGACCGAGCTCACCGACCAGCTCGACCGCACCGGTGACGTGATAGCGGACGCCTTCGGCACCGTGCCCGCGTTCTTCCGCCCGCCCTACGGATCACGGACCCCCGCGGTGCTCCGCTCGTTGACGAACCTCGGCGCGCGGCTCGCGCTGTGGGACGTCGACACCGAGGACTGGGCGATGCCCGGCCCGGACGTGATCGCGCGAACCGTGCTGCGGCAAACGATTCCCGGCTCGATCGTGCTCATGCACGACGGTGGCGGCGACCGTTCCCAGACCGTCACCGCCTTGCCGTCGGTGATCGAAGGACTGCTTGACCGCGGACTCGAGTTCGTCCGCGTCGAAGACCTGGTGACCTCGAACTTCGCGACAGGAGAGAGATGACGATGCATCCCATCGAGCTTGCGGAGACCCACGTCGGACCGAGCATGCTGCGCAGGCTGGCGGCGGCCTGGCCCAAGCGCGCGACCATCCGCACCGACATGGCCGGGGTGGTCAACCCCGGTGACTACGATCCCAGCCTGCTGGACTACCCGCTGCACCTCATGCCGTTCTCGGAGCACCCGCGGTTCCTCGAAGCGTCGGAGGAACAGCGGCTGCTCGTCAACACGCTGGCGTGGATCGCCTACAACGAGCGTGTCATCGCCGCCGAGGAACACGTGGCGAACCCGACCTTCGAGAAGCTCGCGCACGGCGTCTTCCCCGGCGTCGACCGCTACGAGGTCAAGGAAGTCGTCCAGCAGTCCCATATCGACGAGGTGTGGCACACCTACATGCACATGATGGCGATGCAGCGCACCCGCGAGGCACGCGAGATCAGCCTCGAGGAATCCTTTGTGGAGCCGGTGACGAACCGCAGGCTCTACGCGCTCGCGGAGAGCATGGACGAGCAGTGGCAGCGCGATCTGCTCTATCTCATGTGGACGGTCGTCGGCGAGGTCAGTATCAACGCCTTCCTCGACCTGCTGGCGGGCGACAAGTCCATCCAGCCGATGCACGCGCTCATCGCCCGGCTGCACGCCCGCGACGAGGCGGCGCACGGTCCCGTGCTGGCCGAGCTGATGAAGGAGATCTACCCGAAACTGGAGCCGGAGCGGCAGGAGTTCTTCATCCGGTACCTCCCGGAGGCGATCACCGCGTTCGGCGCCGAGGACTACGAACTGTGGCCGCAGGTGCTCCGGTTCGCCGGGATCGAGCACGTCGACGAGATCATCGCCGACTGCCGCGCCGAGGAGGACGGCGAGGTCATGATGAACGATTTCGCCACCGTGCAGAGGCTGCTGCGGGACCTCGGGATCGAAGACAAGGTGAAGTACCGCTTCGTGACGGCCAAGGGCGGGGTGAAATGATCCTGACCGGGCCGGAGATCACCGAATCGGTGACCGACGGCCGGATCGCGATCTCCCCGTTCAGCCCGGACCAGGTCAACCCGAACAGCTACAACGTCCGGCTCGGCGGCACCCTGATGTCCTATCGGGACAAGGTCGTCGACGCCTACCGGCCGAACCCGACCGAGACGATCCAGCTGCCCGAGGACGGGTATGTGCTCCAGCCCGATCAGCTCTACCTCGGGCACACCGAGGAGCGCATCGGCTCGGACATCTACGTGCCGCTGTTGTTCGGCCGGTCCTCGGTCGGCAGGCTCGGCCTGTTCGTCGAGATCACCGCACCGATCGGGGACATCGGATTCCACGGCCAGTGGACGCTCATGCTCTCCCCCGTGCAGCCGTTGCGCGTCTACCGCGGCATGAAGATCGGCCAGATCATGTTCTTCGTGTCCTCCGGCGAGATCGATCTCTACGCGGGGAAGTATCAGTCGGCGGTCGGCCCGCAGGAGTCCCGCTATTGGCGCGACACGATGGCGGTCACCTCGTGATCCTCACCCGCAAGGCGATCGGGAAGGCGCTGGAGAGCGGGGACATCGTGATCGACCCGTTCGAGCCGGACCGGCTGTCGCCCAACGCGTACGACTGGCGTCTCGGCGAGAAGATGCGCGTGTTCGACACGGAACTGGACGCCGCCAGGTCGACGCCGTACACCGAGCTCGTCATCCCGCCCGAGGGCATGGTGCTCGAACCGGGGCGGCTGTACCTCGGTGTCACCCACGAGCGGACCCATTCCGAGCGCTACGCGCAGATGATCAACGGCGACCACACGATCGGCGGGCTCGGCATCTGGGTCCATGTCTCGGCGCCGCTCGGCCACGTCGGTCACGCGATCAACTGGACGCTGGAGATCAGGGTGGCCAGGCCGGTCCGGGTCTATCCGCTGATGACCTTCGGCAAGATCATCTTCTTGGTGGCGCACGGATCGCTGGCGAGCTATCAGCGCGTCGGCGTGAAGTACACGAGTACGGCGGGCATCGACATTTCCCGGCTGTACGAGGAACTGTCATGAAGACGCTGACCGGGATCGACCTCCCGCCGGGCAGTCCCGGCGGGAGCGTCGAGCTCCTCAAGGACCTCTACCTCGCGCCGGACGCGCCGATCGAGGCGGATGTCTTCATGCTCGGCTCCGGCGCCGCACCTGGCGGGCCGGACCTGCTCGACGTGCCGGGAAAGCAGCTCGACGGGCCAGAATTCTGGTCCTATGTGGATACTCTCGCGACGGCGATCCGGCGCCGTTTCGACCCGGCCGATTTCGACGCGGTGCACTGGCAGCACCTGAGTTTCGGTGCCACGCCCGCGTTGCTCCGCGCGTTCCCCGACCATCCGCGGATCGCGCTCGTGCACGGCACCGATCTGCTCTTCGCGGCGGAGCATCCCACCCAGCGTGAGGTGCTGCGCGAGGCCGCGGCGGCGGCGGGCGCGGTCGTCGTGCCGACCTCGGCGATGGCCGACCTCCTGCGCACGGTCACGCCGGTCGAACCGAAGCGGATCGTCCACGTGCCATGGGGAATCCCCGATCGGCTGCTGCACTCGCCGCCGCCGCGGCCCGGGCCGCGGGACGGGTTCCGGGTGCTGTACGCCGGCCGGCTGACCGCGGAGAAGGGCGCGGCCGGGCTGATCGCGGACCTGACGGGGCTGCCCGGCGTGACCTTGTGCGTCGCGGCACCCGAGCACGAGTTCGCCGGACTCCCGGTGGACACGACGCGGGTCGACTACCTCGGCTGGTTCGACCGGCCCGCGTTGTGGCAGGCCTTCGCGCGGCACGACCTCCTCGTGATGCCGTCGACGACGTTGGAGGCGTTCGGGCTCGTCGCGGTCGAGGCGCAGGCCTGCGGGTTGCCGGTGGCGTATCAGCCGGTGCCGGGGCTGGCCGAGGTCCTGGGTGACTCGGCGATCCGGTTCACCCGGTCCACGCTCGCGGACACCATCCGGCTCCTGGCCAAGGACGACGGCGCGTTGACGGACCTGCGCGCGGCCGGACTGCGCAACGCGGCCCGGTTCCCGTTGTCCAGGACCGCGGCCGGGCTGGCTGCCGTGACCGCCGGGGTGCGCCGGTGATCGCGCAGCGCGGACTGTTCGCCGGGCCTGATCCCGTGATCGGCAAGGATCTCTACGCTCAGGTCGTCTCGGGCAGCGCTCGCCGCGAGCGGACCACACTCATCGTCGAGCCGGCGTCGAAGGTCTCCGGCAACACGTACTTCGGGCGGTTCCCGGCGAGCTACTGGCAGCGCTGGACCACGATCGGTGCCGTCGAGGTCGAACTGGAGGCCGGTGGTTCCGGCACGGTTTCCCTGCTGGCGTCGGATTTCGAGGGCGAGCCGCGAGTGGTGGCGGCGCGGATCGTCGACGGCGAGCCGATCTCGCTGACCGCTCCGCTCGACCGGTTCGTCGACGGCGGCGCGTTGTGGCTGGACTGGGAAACCGAGCCAGGCGAACGACTTGTCGTCCGTGACGTGCGCTGGACGGTTCCGTCGGCCGCGCGAGCACGGCCGACGGTGGTGACCATCTGCACGGTGGACCGCCCTGCCGACTGCCTCGCCACGCTCACCGCGATCGCCGACGACGACCTGGCGGCGGCCACGGTGCACGCCGTGTACGTCGTCGATCAGGGCACCGACCCTGTGCGGGCCGAGGGCGTTCTGCCGCCGGGCAAGCTGCGGTACCTGCGGCAGCCGAACCTGGGTGGCGCGGGCGGCTTCACGCGCGGCCTGTACGAGGTCGACGGCGAGAACGTGAACGTGCTGTTCATGGACGACGACATCGTGCTGGAACCCGACCTGCTCGTCCGGATGACGGCGTTTTCGGCGTCCACGGCGCAACCGCTGATCCTCGGCGGCCAGATGCTGAACCTGCTGCACCCCACCCGGCTGCACGCGGCGGCCGAGTACACCGACCTCGACGGCATCCGGCCGGGTATGCCGATCCGGCACGGCCTGCACGCGGTCGACCTGCTGGCCACGGATCCGGCCACCGGCAGGCCGTACCGGCAGGAGTTCCGCGTCGACGCGGGCTACAACGGCTGGTGGGCCTGCCTGATCCCGTACGAAGTGGTCAAGGAGGCCGGCTATCCGCTCCCCCTGTTCTTCCAGGGTGACGACGCCGAGTACTCCTACCGGGCAAGGGAGCACGGGTTCCCGACGGTGACGCTGCCGGGCGCGGGCCTGTGGCACACCGACTTCCCGTGGAAGGATTCCGACGAGCTCAACCGGTATTTCATCCTGCGCAACTACACGATCATCTCGGCACTGCACGGTGATTTCCCGGTGCTGAGGATCGCCGGAACCCTGCTCGCCGAGCTGATTCCCTCGCTGCTGGGCATGCGGTACGGCGCCGCGGCGACGGTGATCCAAGCGGTGTCGGACTTTCTCGACGGGCCGGACATCCTGCGCGACGGCGGAGTCGCGGCGCTCGCCCGGATCCGCGAGGTGCGTTCCCGCTATCCGGAGACCGTCGCGCATCCACCGGCGGCCGTACCGGGGCTCGCGTCGAACGACATCGCGATCAGCGAACCGAGTGTCTTCGATCGGCTGGCCCTCGGGCCGTTGCTCGGCGTGCACCGGCTCGCCCTGGGCTCCGTACCGGTTTCGGAGGCCGACTGGTGGCGTGTCGGCGCGCTGCGCACGGCGGTGGTGACCGACGCGTCGCAGCGAGGTGTCCGCGTCCGCACGTACGACCGGGAACACCTGGTCCGCCTGGCGTACCAGGGCGCGTGGGTGCTCACCCGGTTCATCCGCGACGGCGCCGCCGTCCGCGAGCAGTACCGCGCGGCGCTGCCGCGGCTGACCAGCCGGGACGCATGGACCGGATTGTTCTCGGACGGAGGATTGATGTCATGACGCCCTTGTTGGTGGCGACGGATCTCGACGGCACGGTGGTGCGCCCGGACGGCACGATCTCCGACCGCACGGTGTCGGCGTTCGCGCTCGTCGAGGAATCGGGCGCCGAATTCGTGGTCGCCACCGGCCGTCCGCCGCGGCTGGTGGCCGAGATCGCCGGGAGGTTCGGCGACCGGGGCCTCGCGATCTGCTCCAACGGCGCCTACCTGTACGACATGCACACCAGGACGGTCGTCGAGGAATACGCCATCACGACACCGGATCTGGCCGAAGCGGTCACCAGACTGCGGGCGGCGATCCCCGGCATCGGCATCGCCGTGGAGCACGCCGACCGGTTGGTCGCGGATCCGGTTTACGAGCCGTGGGAATGGGACCGCGGCGCCACGATCGAGCGCGCCGACGACGCGACGCTGCTGAGCCTGCCCGCGCCGAAGCTCCTCGGCAGGCACCCTTCGCTGTCCGCCGACGAACTCCTCGCGCTGGCCGGACCGGCTTTGGACGGGCTCGTCGCCGCGTACCACTCCAACGGCTCACGCCTGGTCGAAGCGATCGCGATCGGAGTGAACAAGGCGGCCGCGCTGGCCCGGCTGGCCGCGCGGAGCGGGGTGGCGGCCTCGGACGTGATCGCGTTCGGTGACATGCCCAACGACCTGCCGATGCTGTCCTGGGCAGGTACGGCCTACGGGGTGGCCAACGCGCACCCCGACGTGCTCGCACTGGTGGACCACGTGATCGGCGGCAACAGCGAAGACGGCGTCGCCGTCGTACTCGAACAGCTCTACGCGAAGGAGAACTCCGTTGTCGGTGAATGAGTTGGACCGGCTCGTCAACGCCTGCCTGCTGGCCGGGTACACCGGGGCCGAACCGCCGGCGTGGGTGCATTCGGCGCTCGGCGACGGGCTCGCCGGAGTCACCCTGTTCCCGGCCAATCTGGACGGTGGCAGGCAGGCGATCGTCCGGCACACCCGCGCGCTGCGGCGGACGGCGCCCGACGCGCTGATCGCGCTGGACGAGGAGGGCGGTGACGTCACCCGCCTCGACTACGAGACCGGCAGCGCGTATCCGGGTAACCTCGCGCTCGGCGAGATCGACGACCTGGCGTTGACCGCCGAAGTCGCCGCGGCCATCGCGGCGGATCTGAAGGCCTGCGGAGTCAACCTCAACCTGGCCCCGTCGATCGACGTCAACAGCGATCCGGACAACCCGATCATCGGCGTCCGGTCTTTCGGCGCGCGGCCGGATCTGGTCGCCGCACACGGCGCGGCGTTCATCGAGTCCATGCAGGACGGTGGTGTGTCCGTCTGTGCCAAGCACTTTCCCGGCCACGGCGCGACGGTGACCGACCCGCACCACGCACTGCCCATTGTGGACATTCCGGCCGCGACGTTCCGCGAGCGTGAGCTGGCGCCCTTCGTGTCGGCGATCAAGGCGGGCGTCCACGCGATGATGACCGCCCACGTGCTCTATCCCGCACTGGACCCGGACGACCCGGCGACGCTGAGCCGCCGCCTGCTCCACGACCTTGTCCGCGAAGAGCTGGGCTACGAAGGTGTGCTGCTGTCCAGCGCGATCGCCATCGAGGCAGGCCAAGGCAACCAGGACATCGGCGCGGTGGCCGTCCGTGCCCTGCGGGCGGGATCCGATCTGCTGCTGCTCGGCCCGGCCGAAGGTGCGGAGCTCTCCGCGGCCATCCGCGCGTCGGTCTCCGAAGCCGTCCGCGACGGCACACTTTCGTTGGAGACACTGGAAACCGCGGCCGCACGAGTGGCCGCTTTGCGTGCTCTGGCCGCTTCCCGCGCTCTCGGGCTCGAAGCCGCGCGGCGCGCTCTGCGCGTCGACGGACCGGTCGCCTTGACCGCGCCCGCCTTCGTGGTCGAACTGCGTGCCGGCGGCAACGCGCTGGGTGAAGCCCGCTGGAGCCTCGCCGACCGGCTGGCCGAGCTCGGTGCGGCCCACTCGACGGTGCTCGCCACCGAAGACGACCCGGTGGTCTTGCCGTCGACGGGCCCGGTGGTGCTGGTGGTCAGGGACGCCTACCGGACCCCTTGGCAAACGGCCCGGCTGGCCGAGGCCCTGGCCGCCCGGCCCGACGCGATCGTGGTCGCCGTCGGCATGCCGGACGACGTGACTCCGCGGGTCAAAGCCAGTATCCGCACTTACGGAGCCGGTGCGGTCAACATCGAGGCGGCGGTGGAACAGCTCACCGCCCAGTGGCCGTGAAGTCCAGGGGTCTTCACGGAGGATTCGCCGGCAGAGATGGATGCAGGTGCCCGCGGCGGGCGCACCGCTCAGGAGCGCGGCGATGCCGAGCGGGGTCACCTGCCCGGCCGAGTACAGCGGTACCAGCACCGCCGTGGTGATGCCGCACTTCGCCACGAAGATCGCGGTGCACACCTGATATCGGCGACGCCGGACCGGATCGCGCCGCCGGCCGAACCGATCGCCGCTTCGACGACGCGACCGGCCTGCGACTGTTTGCGCGATCCCGCCACCGCGGTCTATCTTCCTACCTGTCCGAATAGCGTACCAATGGTGTCCGAATATCGGACGCCGCGCCTGATCCGGCCGACTCGACGAGGAGCGAAAGTGACGAACGTGCCCGCCTCGCACGAAACGGCCGGTTCGAGGTCCGTCAGTGTCAGCCGGTCGGCGTTCAGGCGAGTGCTGGCGGGTAGTACGGCCGGCGCGGTGCTCGAGTGGTACGACTTCGCGCTCTACGGAATCCTGGCGGCCACCGTGCTCGGGCCGCTGTTCTTCCCCGGCGGTGACGGGTTCGCCCAGCTGCTGCTCGCGCTGGCGACACAGGGGCTCGGCTTCGTCGCGCGCCCGATCGGCGGCATCGTCTTCGGGCATCTCGGCGATCGCCTCGGGCGCAAACCCATGCTGGTGACCACTTTCCTGTTGCTCGGTCTGTCGACCTCCGCGATCGGGCTGCTCCCCACCTACTCCCAGGTCGGCATCGGGGCGACGATCTCGCTCGTCGTGCTGAGGCTGATCCAGGGGTTCGCCCTCGGCGGCGAGTTCGGCGCGGCGGTGCTGATGGTCAGCGAGTACGGAAGCCCGAAGCGGCGAGGCTTCTGGTCGGCGTGGCCGCAGGCGGGAGCGCCTCTGGGCACGGTGCTGGCCACGGCCGTGGTCGGCGGGATCGCCTTGGTACTCCCCGAAAACGCCTTCGACCAATGGGGGTGGCGCGTCGGTTTCCTGTTCGCGATCCCGCTTCTGGTCATCGGCTTCTGGATCCGGCGGCGCATCGACGAGTCGCCGGTGTTCCAGGAAGCACGGGCGCGGGCCACGGCATCCGCGGACGCCGTCAGGGAGCGGTCGAGCATCCTCGAGACACTCGCCCATCCCGGTCCCGTCCTCCGTGGTCTCGGCGTGCGGCTGGGCGAGAACGTGGCCTTCTACGTCTACACCGTCTTCGTGGTCGCGTACGCCACGAAGACCTTCGGCTACGACAAGTCCGACGTCCTCCTCGCCGTGGCCGTCGGGTCACTGCTGCAGTTCGCGGGGATGCTGGCCGGCGGCTACTGGTCGGACCTCGTCGGGCGGCGTATCGCCATGCTGGTCCCGGCGGCAGGCCTCGCGGTGTGGGCACCGGTCTTCTTCGCCGTCGTCCAAGCGGACAATCTGCCTCTGCTTTATCTCGGCATCGGCGTCGGCGCGGCCTTGCACGGACTCCTGGCCGGACCGGAAGCCGCCTGGATCGCCGAACTCTTCCCGACCCGCCGCCGTTTCGCCGGTGCTTCCCTGGTGTTCCAGGGATCCTCGATCATCGCCGGCGCGCCCGCTCCCCTCATCGCCGTGTGGCTGGCCGAAAAACAGGGCCCCACGGCGGTCGTGCTGTACCTCGTCGGCACGATCGCCGTCACCCTCGTCGCCCTGCTCCTCAGCGCCGAAACCCGGGGCACCGACCTGAATTCCGGCAGCAGGTGACGACGAGCACCGTGTGGCAGGCTGGTGTGGTGAAGGAGCCGCTGTACCGTCGCGTGAACACCCGGGCCAGGTTCGTCCACCACGACCACGGTGGGGACTACCGGCACCGACGCAACACGAAAACCGAACGAGTCTCCGACCTGATGCGCGGCTCCATGGGAGGGCGGGAACGCCGGGGCCTGGACTACACGCCGTTGTTCCGGTTCCTGCTCGGCAAGATCGGCGCGGACTGGGACGAGGTGCGCGACGAGGCCGCCGCCCGGCTCGACTCCACCGACCCGATCCATTGGCTGGTCGCCCGGCGGCCGCACGAACGGCGCGACTACGTGCGGATCGGCGAGGCCAGTTACTACAGCGGCCTCTACGTGGACGACGGCAACCGGTTGCAGGCCGTCAACCCCGAACTGGGTGCCGACGACCTGGAACCCGCATGCCCGTGCTGCACCCACACCTTCAACGGCGTCCGGTTCACCCGGAAGTACCGGCCACCGCTGTGATGGCCGCAGCCGGTTCACCGGCTGCGGCGGAGAACTCAGTGTCCACGGGCGATCCATTCGGCCAGGTGCAAGGCCGATGCCACAGCCGCCGCGGTACTCGCCGCCCTGCCCGCGCTCGGCACCAGGGCCCGCCGACTGGCCGCCGCGCACAGTGACGAAGTCGGCCAGCAGCTCGTGCATCGCGCCAGCCCGCCGAAACCGATGGCCCGGACTCACCCGATCACGGCCGCGCTCTCGCGGCCGCGATCACCACCGCCCTTGAACAGACACCCAGCCTGACCCGCACCGAGTTCACCCGGCCACCTGGTCCGTCACCGGCCGACAATCAGCGCCTCAGTCGGGCACGTCTGCGCAGCGCTAACAGCTAGCCGCGCCGCATCACCTCAGGCCCAAGCCCTGCGCTACGCGGCCATCGGTCACTCGTCGGCGTAGTCGCGCGCTACGGACTGCCAGCACTTGCCCACGCCAACCGCAGGTCATCTATGGCCGACTCCGCGGCGGTGTGAGGCGCGGCGTGAATCCGAGGTTCGACCATGGGAGAGGGTTCGCCCGGATTGGGCGTTGACGGGGGAAGGCCTTGGCGCCTCATGGGTGGTCTCGGCCTAGGAATTTAAACGGCCGCGTTGTCACGCTTTCCGCCGACTTCGGGTGGGCTCGTCGACGGTTTCGTCGACGACGGCGCCGGCCGGAACACCCCAGGACGTCCCGGATCGGGTTCACGTCGGCCAAGCTATTGCCGATGAACCCAGGGCAGAGCACGTCGCTGAGCAGTGGGCCACGTCGCAGTCCACCATCTGGTCTAGTGTGCCTCGATCCGGGAACCCGCCGACGTGCAGGACCCTCACTTCCCGGCCCGGTCAGATGGTCGGCTCGCCACGCAAATCAGGCCGTTGACGAACCGCATCGTGACTTGCCTTCTCTCGTTCCGGCAGCCTCGTCAGCAGCGGGATCACGCTGTGGCAGTCTTCGATCAGTTTCCTACGAAAGTCCGGGTCACCCGCCTCACGCGGTGAAACAACGGCCTTGGCACTGAGCGCCGGAATCACCAGCCTCTGAGGCGGGCGCCGACGTCGATCGGTGGCCGGCCTTGTCGTTCTCGCCGCGGACACCGTGCCGATGCGGTGGACAGCCCCGGATCCCGCGAAACCTGCCGTTCGGAACGCCCGCACCGTATCGGCTGGACCTGCGCGACTACGTCCACACCACGTGGACCCCGAAGTCGTCGCTGACATCGCCGACTCGCTCAGTACCCGGTGACGCGGATCTCCGGCGCGTCAGTTTGCTGTCGGGTTCACCTGGTCCGGTGTCAAGAACCTGTCAACGGCCTCGAACCGAAGAGTGGCAGGACCGCACGCTGACGGTGTGACCACGACTCTCACCCGCCCCGAGAGCGGTACCGACCGCTCCGAACGGCACCGGCTCTCCGTCGTCGGCGGGCTCGCCGCGCTGTCCTTGGACGCGATGGCGTCGGTCGCCTACGGACCCGAAGCCATCGTGATCGTGCTGGCCGTCGCGGGCGGAGCAGGCCTGGGCTTCACCCTGCCGGTCACGCTCGCGATCGCCGCACTGCTGGGTGTGCTGACGCTGTCCTACCGTCAGGTGATCGCCGCGTTCCCCGACGGTGGTGGCGCCTACGGGGTCAGCCGGACCTATCTCGGGCGGCGGGCCTCCCTGGTGGCCGCGGCGTCCCTGATCGTGGACTACGTGCTCAACGTAGCGGTCTCCGTGGCGGCGGGGGTCGCCGCGCTGACGTCGGCGTTTCCCGGATTGCTGCCGTACACACTGTGGTTGTGCCTCGGAGTCCTGGCCTTGGTCACCGGCGTGAACCTGCGCGGCATCGCCGAAAGCGCCCGGGTGTTCGTCGTGCCCACTGTGATCTACGTCGGCGCGATCCTGACCGTGATCGTCGCCGGCCTGATCCGTTCCGGCCCGGCCGCGGAGATCGCCGCACCGGAACACGCACAGAATCTGCAGACGGTCGGGATTCTGTTGCTGCTCAAGGCTTTCGCGAACGGTTGCGCCGCACTGACCGGGGTCGAGGCGATCGCCAACGCCGTGCCGTCGTTCCGCAGGCCGCGGGTTCGGCGCGCGCAGCGTGCGGAGATCGCGCTGGGCGGCCTGCTCGGCGTGATGCTCATCGGGATCGCCGTGCTGATCGGGAAGTTCGCCATCCACCCGGCGGACGGCGTCACCGTGCTCTCGCAGGTGACCACCGCGTCCTTGGGCGACGGCTTCGGCTTCTACCTGGTGCAGTTCTCGACCGTGATCCTGCTCGCCTTGGCCGCGAACACCTCCTTCGGTGGCCTGCCGGTGCTGGCGCAGTTGCTCGCGAAACACAACAAGCTGCCGCACGTGTTCGCCCTGCGCGCCGAACGCCAGGTGTATCGCCACGGCGTCGGTTTCCTCGCCATCACCGCCGCGCTCCTGCTCGTCATCACCGACGGCGACATGAACACCTTGGTCCCGTTGTTCGCGATCGGCGTGTTCGTCGGGTTCACGCTCTCCCAACTCGGAATGGTCCGGCACTGGCGACGAACCCGCCCGCCCCGCTGGCGTGCCAAGGCCGCGCTCAACGGCTTCGGCGCGCTGCTCACCGGAGCCGCCGCGATCGTGGTGACGACGACGAAATTCGGCGAAGGCGGCTGGCTGATCGTCATCACGCTTCCGCTGCTGGTGGCGGTCATGGAATGGGTCGAACGCAGCTACCGCCGCATCGGCGACCGGCTCGAACTCGGCGTCACCCCCGCTCCCCCTCGGCCGAACCGTTCACTCGTGATCGTCCCCGTCCACACCGTTTCCCGACTGACCCATGACGCCCTCGCCGCCGCACTTTCACTAGGCGACCATGTCCAGGCGGTCCACGTCACCCACCCCGACGACGAACAGTCGGCACGGGACTTCGTGACAGCCTGGGAAAAATGGCATCCCGAAGTGACACTGGTCCAGCTCCACGACGAACGCCACCGCCTCGGCGAACCACTGGTGGAACACCTCCACACCGTCGGCGACCGGCACGTCTTCGTGCTGATCGCCGAAGTCGAACCAGAACGCCGGTGGCAGCGGATCCTGCAGAACCAGCGCGGAGCCGTGCTGGCCCGCGCACTACGCCGCCGCTCGGACGCCGTCGTCTGCCGTCTGCGCTTCCGGTTGGGCGCCCGATGACCGGTCTGGCGTTCAGCACCGGCCTGATAGGTCTCTTCCTCGTCCTCGCGTTCGGCCTGCGCGCGCTGCGGCACTGGCTGGACCGCCACCCGCCCGCCTGAGGGCCTCACAGAAGGAATCCGTAAAACCGGATCAGCCGTTCTTGCTCCCGGGGGGCGGACACGTTTGGCTGGAGCCATGGGCAGAGGTGGCGTTCGCGGGCACGCGTGGGGCGTGCGCCACGACGACCGTCCACCTCATCCGGTGCCGGTCGGCGATACCCCCGATTCCGGCGATTCCCCGGCCGGCCGTCGACCTTCCGGCCCCGGCGCGATCGAACGCGCCCCTGAATCCTTTGTGGATGGACCCATGAACGAAAGCCCCACAGTCCTGCTCACCGGCGCATCGGACGGCATCGGTTTCGAAACCGCCCGGCTGCTCGTCGCTCAAGGGTGCACGGTGATCGCCCATGCCCGCACCCGCGAGGAGAGCGACGAATCGTGCGACCGGCTGGTGAAATCCGGCGTAGACGCACGAAAAATCCGGCCCGCCGTCGCCGACTTCACCGACCTGCGCCAGGTGATCGACCTCGCCCTCGCCGTCACCGAGACCCATTCCCGCCTTGACGTCCTGGTCAACAACGCCGGAATCACCGGCCCGCACGGGCGCGTGCTCACCAAGGACGGCCACGAACGGACCATCCAGGTCAACTATCTCGCCCCGTACCTGCTGACCCGGCTGCTCGAGGACGCGCTCGACCGCTCCGAGGTGAGCCGCGTGGTGAACGTGTCCTCATCGTTGCACCGCGGCGGGCGGATCAACTGGAACGACCTCAACTGGAAGCGCCGCTACAACCGCGGCGCCGCCTACGCGCAGTCCAAACTCGCCCTCACCATGATGACCACCGCGCTGACCGAGTTCCGGCCGAAGGTCCGGGAAGCCGTCAGCGTGCACCCGGGCATCATCGCCACCGGGATGCTGCCGGGATACAGCTACCGGGGCCGTCCGGTGACCGAAGGGGCCGAACCGGTCGCCCGGCTGGCCGATCCGGCGGCCAAAGTCCTCAACGGTGGCTACTACGACGGCAGGCTACCCGCGAAAGCCGCGGCCGCCGCCGTCGATCCCGACGACGTACGGAAGCTGTGGTCCCTCAGTGAACGCCTGACCCTCTTCGACAAGCGGAAAGCCTGAGGCCGCACCGGATGCCCGGGAACGTCGGTTCCCGGGCATCACCCCTTCGGTCACCAAAGCCCGAGAGATTGACGCTGCCTCACCTCAGTGGATGATCTCGGCGCGCACACGCTCGTTCGGCGTCCCGATGTCCCAGAAGCGGGCTGGTGCCTCTGGTCCAGATCGACTGCATGGTCACGGAGCCGCGATCGAGTTCCATCGTGATCACGCACTGCATCGTGACCTCGTCGCCTTCGACATGGATGGTCTGGCACGAGCCGCCGCCGCGTCCGGCCTTGCGTCCGTCCGTCGTCGACGCTGGTCAGCGTCTCGTCCGTGAGCAGCCAGCCGAGCGCGTCGGTGCGCAACCCGCTGGCTCTGGCCAGTTCGGGCACACCGAAACCGGCCGCCCAGACGGTGAGGTCACCTCGCTGAAGCACCGCCTCGGCCAGTCAGCCGACGCGACCAGCGAATTCGGCGATTTCCGGGCCCCAGCTCTCGCTCGACTTGCGGTACGGCTATCCGGCGGCTCGCTCGATACGGCCGAGGATGACGCCGGTCAATGCCGTGATGGCGTCGGCGGCGGTCGCGATGCCCCGGTTCAGTTCGGCGGCGATTGCCTCGGCGGCGCCGAGTACGCCGACACAGTGCAGTCGCAGTGCCGCCCGGTTCAGGCCGGAGTAGGGCGTCAGTGCGTCGGCCATCAGGTCGATGTAGCCGTCGTGCATCTCGTGCTGGGTTGCCTCCATTTCCGGATTGCCTTTCAACGCCGAGGAAACGGCGTTGAACTCCGGAATGTCGGTGGCGCAGGCGAAGTACGCGACACTGATGGCTCCGGCCACGTCCGCCGCGGTCGGCGGGGCTTGTTCCAGCGCCCGCGCGATGGCGGCCCGGTGCCGTTCGTCGAGTCTCCGATAGAGCGCGAGCAGCAGTCCTGGGCGCGAACCGAAGTGGTCGTACACGATGGGTCTGCTCACCCCGGCCGCCTCGGCGAGGGTGGGCAGCGTCAACCCGTCGGCACCGTGAGCACGCACGATCGCCAGGGCCACGTCGAGCAACTGCTCGCGCCGGGCCTGCTTGGACAGGCGGGTGGGTGTGGTGGTCATCGCCCTCCTCTCGCGTTGCACACCAGCTTAGCTACATCATGTAGGTTACAAAATGTAGGTTACTGGGATCGAGGAGGAACACATGGACCAGCGGGGATCGGTTCTGCTCTTGGGCGGGGCGGGACAGGCTGTTCGACCGGGCGCCACCTGTTGAGGCGATCGATGCAGCCAGCACCCGGAATTTTTGCGTTTTCTTGACGGTCGACCTGGGGTTCGGCCACTCAGCCGTCAAGACCGCGTTAGTAAGCGTTGCCGCGCACCGACAATTCGGGCACGTGTCACTAGGGTCCACGCGCGGAGGTCCTGGAGTATGCGTGGTCAGACACTGGTGGTCGGCTTCGGCGTGGCCGGCTCCAGCGCCGCGAGTTACCTGCTCGCCTACGGCACCAGACCCGTCGATCTCCTCGCCGTAGACGTCGCCCCGGATGCGGTACGGCTGGCTGGTGAACTCGGTGTCCCGTCGATCCTCGGGGACGGCACCGACCGGCAGGTGCTCACCCGCGCGGATTCCGGCCAAGTGCGGGAGAGTCCCCACCTTGACCTGGTTCGACGTCACGGCGCCGACCAAGCCGTGGTCACCGCCGAAGCCGCCGGCGAAGCTTTGGCCGAGGGCACTGCTCGATCATCGCGGACCGGCCTTTGCCCCGTGGACGCTCGATCAACGGCCTGCCCGATCGTCCGAGCTCGGGCAGCGGGTCGCCGAATGCGGTACGACCGCTGTCGGCCTGATCCAAAACGACCAGCGCTACTGGGGCCTCCACGCGACGCGACAACGCGTGGCCTCCGGCGACCACCTCGTCTTCCCTCTGTCCCCTCTCCCTCACGGAAACATAGGCCGCTCCCTCCATGCCCACATTCGCCTCCATAGCCAAACGCCTGCTCGTCGGCAGGCCGTTCCGCAGCGACCGCCTGTCGCACACCCTGCTGCCCAAACGGATCGCGCTGCCCGTCTTCGCCTCCGACCCGATGTCGAGCGTTGCCTACGCACCGGAGGAGATCCTTCTGGTGCTGTCGGTCGCGGGCGCGTCGGCGTTCGTGTTCAGCCCCTGGATCGCGGTGCTGGTCGCCGTGGTGATGATCTCGGTGGTCGCGTCCTATCGGCAGAACGTCCGCGCGTACACCTCCGGTGGCGGGGACTACGAAGTCGCGACCGTCAACCACGGCCCGCGCTGGGGCTTGGTCGTCGGCAGTGCCCTGCTCGTCGACTACGTGCTGACCGTGGCGGTGTCGATCGCCTCCGCGGCGGCCAACATCGGCTCGGCCGTGCCCTTCGTGGGGGAACACAAGGTCGAGTTCGCCGTCGGCGCCATCGTGGTGCTGACCGCCATGAACCTCCGGGGTGTGCGGGAATCGGGCACCGCCTTCGCCATCCCGACCTACGCCTTCGTGTTCGGCATCCTCGCCATGATCGTCTGGGCGGTGGTGCGGGTCTTCATCCTGGGCGAGGAGGTACGGGCCGAAAGCGCGGACTTCACGCTGGTCGAGGAGGGCGGACATCTCGCTGGGCTTGGGTTCGCTTTCCTGATCCTGCGCGCGTTCTCCTCCGGGAGCGCGGCGCTGACCGGCGTGGAGGCGATCAGCAACGGTGTTCCCGCGTTCCGCAAACCCAAGGGGCGCAACGCCGCGACCACGCTGCTGATGATGGGCGTGCTCGCGATCACCATGTTCCTCGGCTTGATCATGCTCGCCCGGCTCACCGGCGCGCAGGTTGCGGAAGACCCCGCGCATCAGCTGATCGGCGCCCCGGCAGGCTACGAGCAGAAGACACTGGTAGCCCAGCTCGGCAACGCGGTGTTCGCGGGCTTCCCGCCGGCGACCTGGTTCGTCATCTTCTTCACCGGACTGATCCTGGTGCTGGCGGCCAACACCGCCTTCAACGGATTTCCCGTGCTCGGCTCGATCCTCGCTCAGGACCGCTTCCTGCCGCGGCAGCTCTACACCCGCGGTGACCGGCTGGTGTTCTCCAACGGCATCGTCTTCCTCGCCGCGGCCGCGATCCTTCTCGTCGTGGCCTTCGACGCCGAGGTCACCCGCCTGATCCAGCTTTACATCGTCGGCGTGTTCATGTCCTTCGTGATCAGCCAGAGCGGGATGATCCGGCACTGGAACCGGTTGCTGCGCACCGAAACCGACC
This sequence comes from Amycolatopsis sp. NPDC043885, assembly GCF_056435685.1. Lineage (NCBI taxonomy): Bacteria > Bacillati > Actinomycetota > Actinomycetes > Pseudonocardiales > Pseudonocardiaceae > Amycolatopsis > Amycolatopsis sp. NPDC043885. The sequence continues at coordinate 67,785 of NZ_JBWKEA010000013.1, read as the reverse complement.
CCGCCGCGCGCCGCCGGATGCGCCGCTCCCAGTCGATCAACGCCTTCGGCTTCTCCATGACCGCCCTGGTGCTGGTGGTCATCCTCGTCACCAAGTTCACCCAGGGTGCCTGGATCTCGCTGGCCGCCATGGCCGCGATCTACCTGCTGATGACCGCGATCCGCCGTCACTATCAACGGGTCGGGGATGAACTCCACGACGCCGATGAGGACGAGCCGATCGTTCTCCCGTCGCGTAATCACGCGATCGTCCTGGTGTCGAAATTGCACCGGCCCACCCGCCGGGCGCTGGCCTACGCCAAAGCGGTCCGGCCTGACGTCCTCGAGGCGATAACCGTCAACGTCGACAACCAGGAAACCAACGAACTCCTCGACCGGTGGGCCAAACAGCCCTTCTCCATCCCGCTGAAGGTCATCGAGTCGCCCTACCGCGAGATCACCAAACCGATCCTCGACTACGTCAAACGCGTACGCACCAACAACCCGCGCGACGTGGTCACCGTGTTCATCCCCGAGTACGTCGTCGGCCATTGGTGGGAGAACGTCCTGCACAACCAGAGCGCGCTGCGGCTGAAAGGACGCCTCCTGTTCCAGCCCGGTGTCATGGTGACCAGCGTGCCCTGGCAACTCGCTTCTTCAGCCAAAGTCCGTCACCGCCCGGAACTGGCTCCTGGCTCAATCCGCCGGGGCCTGCAAGCCGAGAACACAGACCACCCTCCAAAGCGCAGCAACCGTGACCGAACGTGAAGCCGTCTAGCCGCGCGTTTCACCTTCATGCTGGTGAACGTCCGGGATGCCGTCGTGGTCGGAGTCGACCGACTCTTCGGCACAGATTCTGCGGTGCACCCGGTTGCGAATGCGCAGGATGATCGTGGCGACGAGACCGGCGAGCAGGGAGCCCACCAAGATCGCGATCTTCGCATGTTCGTCACTCTCGCTGCCTGCGCCGAAGGCGAGGTCACCGATGAGCAGGGACACGGTGAAGCCGATGCCGCCCAGCGCGGCCAGCCCGATCACGTCGGTCCAGGCGAGGTCGTCGTGGAGTTCCGCACGGGTGAACCGGGACACGAGGTAGGTGGCCCCGGTGATGCCGACGGTCTTGCCGAGCAAGAGCGCGAGGACGATACCCAGCGCCACAGGGTCGAGGAGTGAATCGGCCAGGCCGCCAAGGCCACCCACGGTGACACCGGCGGCGAAGAAAGCGAATACCGGGACCACCACGGCGGCCGAGATCGGCCGGAACCGGTGCTCGAAATGCTCGGCGAGCCCTGGCCCTTCGCCGTGCTTGCGGATCACGGGTACCGCGAACCCCAGCAGGACGCCGGCGACCGTCGCGTGAATTCCCGAAGCATGCACCAGCGCCCAGGTCGTCGCCGCGAGCGGAAGCAGCAGCCACCAAGATCGCACCCGGCGCTGAACCAGCACGGCGAACACGGCCAAGGGAAGCAGTGCCAGCAATAGCGGGCCGACCAGGAGCTCACGGGTGTAGAAAACGGCGATGATCACGATGGCGATCAGGTCGTCGACGACAGCCAACGTGAGCAAGAAGGTTCGCAGCGCGGACGGCAAGTGGTGCCCGATCACCGCCAAGACGGCCAAGGCGAACGCGATGTCCGTGGCTGTCGGGATCGCCCAGCCACCCAGCGCGGCCGAGTCACCGAGATTGATCGCGATGTAGATCAGAGCCGGTACGACGACGCCTCCGACAGCGGCGGCGACCGGGACCGCGGCCCGCCGGGGATCGCGCAGATCCCCGGCGACGAACTCGCGTTTGACCTCCAGGCCCGCGACGAAGAAGAAGATCGCGAGAAGCCCATCCGCGGCCCAGGTCGCCAAGCTGAGATCCAAATGCAGAGCCGCCGGTCCTACCCGGACCTCACGCAACGCCTCGTATGCGCCTGACCAAGGGGTGTTCGCCCACACCAAGGCGACGACGGCTCCGACCAGGAGCAGAACACCACCCACGGTCTCCTTGCGCAGGATCTCCGCGACGCGCTGCGCCTCCGGCCAGGACCCGCGGTCGAAAAGGCGGGCTCGCGGTGCGGCGCTCTCAGACATGGAACGCCGAGGTGCGCGATCCAGTGGCGGGAACAGTGCTCATGGGCTACTCCGGGTGCGGTTCGGCTCGGCTCGCCGACCAGTCTTCCCGGCACACCACGAGGCTGCGCCTCGACGCGGACACCATACCCACGCTTACGTATTCTTGACGAACTGAAAGCCAAGGACCGCTACCCGTGCCCTTGCCCGGCCCGCTCCCAGAGCCTGCCGAACCTGACGGTGATCTGGCGGCACAAGCGACTTGCTCTTCACCCAGGCCCGTTCGCCGTGGATTCCGCGGTGACTTCCATGGACTTCCTTCTCGTCCGTCAAGTGACGCGCTCGATGGCGCTGACCGCGGCTTCCAAACCGTTCTCCTCCCGGATCTCCCGCCCCAGGAGTTCGGCTCGCTCTCGCATCCCGGCATCACCGGTGGCTTGCCGCAGCGCCGCGGCGAGCCGATCGGAGGTGAGGTGCTGCTGCCGGATCGGCGGCGGAGCGACGCCGGCGGCGTGCATGCAGCGCGCCCAGTACGGCTGGTCGGCGACGAACGGGCACACCACCTGCGGCCTGCCCGCCGCGAGAGCGGCGCCGGTGGTGCCGCCGCCACCGTGATGCACGACCGCGCTCACCCGCGGGAACAGCCAATCGTGTGGCGCGTGCTCGATCACCAGGACGTCATCGTCGCCGACGTCACCGTCGATCCCGCCCCAGCCGGTCGCGACCACCGCGCGAACCCCGGCCTGCCGGACAGCGTTCTCGACCACTTCCCGCGTGCGCCGCGCGTCTCGGCCCGCCATGCTGCCGAATCCGATGTAGACAGGAGCCGTCCCAGCGTCGAGAAACTCCTGCAAGCGCGCGGGTGGCGACCACGTCGGCGCGGCGGGGAGATACCAGAAGCCGGTGGTGCGCACCGAATCCGGCCAATCGCCGGCGGCGGCTGTCACATGCCGGCTGAATGCCTGCAGCACCGGCCGGTCGCGGCCTTCCTTGTCGTGGAACAGGTCGTGGCTCCCCCGGCGACGCGGGAGCCCGAGTTCGGTGGTGCGCCAGGTGGTGGTGATCCCCGCGTACGTGCGCAGGATCGCGGACACCGCGAGGTAGCTGGCACGATTGAGGACCTTCGGCAGCCGCGGCAACGGCACCATCGGGCAGGGGAATTCGGAGGTGGGAACCCAGCCGGGTTGCAGGGCGACGACCACCGACGGGACGCCGAGCATCTCGGCGGCATGCTGGGCCGCCACCCCGGTCGTGTGCACGACGACGTCCGCGCGGGACGCCTTCGCCGCCACGCCGACGTCATGCAGGACCGCCACCATCCACGGCTTGAGGCGTTGCGCCGTCCGCACGGCGGTGATCTTGCCTCGTAGACCCCGGTAGCCGTTCTCCATTGCCTCCTTCACCACCGGGTCGTCCATCAACCGGTTCGGCCCCTCGTCCAGCGGCGCGAACTCGATCCCGTGCTCCGCCGCGGCGTCCCCGAACGATCCTGGCGCGGCCAGCACCGCTTCATGCCCTCGCTCCCGCAGGGCCACCGCGAGCGCCAGCATCGGCTGGACGTCGCCACGGGTGCCATGGGTGACGAGCAACGCCCTCATCGTCCCGCCTCCTGCTCTCCGATGGCCGAGTAGGCCTTCAGCCAGCGGTCGTCGGCGAACAGGCCGTCGGTGAGCATCTCCAAACCGGCCCGGGCGCCGCGTACCGCCGTCACGGTCTCCGCGGCATCGCCGTCGAGCAAGCGCCCCACGTGATCCCCGAGCACCAACGGTGCCAACAGCCACGACACATAGACGACCGCGCGCGCCCGCTTGTCCGCCGCGGCGCGCACCCAGCCTTCGCGCTCTCCTTCAGCGAGCCACTCCTCGGTGTGCTCCACGATCTCGTCGAACAGGGCGGACGCGGCACTCGTACCGTCCAGGAACGCCCGCGCGAGATAACGCCGCACTGGAGTGGCGGCCCGCAAAGCCTCCGCCAGAGCGGCGGTGCCGTCGTCTCCTCCGGAGCGGATGGCTTCGAGCACGTGATCGTCACATGCCTGCCGCAATCCCTCCTTCGAGCCGAAGTGATGCAGCACCAGCCCCGGCGACACGCCGGCGTCGGCGGCGACAGCGCGCACCGACGTCCCAGGTACACCGTCGGCACCGAACCTCGCCAAGGCCACATCCCGGATCCGAGCCCGGGCGGTCAGATCAGACACTGAACGCATGATCAGAGCATTGAACACTCGTTCAGTCACTGTCAAGCACACGAGGAGAACCCTCACCGCCGATAGCCTGGACAGCTAGACCGGCGGGGACAATTCGAGCACCCTACGTCACCATGCTGTGACCGGCTTCGCCGTCTCGCCGGTTCACGTGACGTCCCTGCGCAGGGGCACGGCGACGGCAATCACAGCCGCGACGACGGCGTAACCGAGAAGCACGAGCGCCGCGGCCGGCGCTGACAGCAGTACTGCCGCGGCGCCCCCGGTCTGGCTCGCGGTGGCCTCGGCGAGGTAGGTGAAGCCGGTCAGCGCGGCGGAGGCACCGCCGGGCAGGTAGGGGTAGACGGCGTTGACGCCGGGAATCAGCAGTAGCGCGAACTCGCCGAGATAGAAGTAGGCCCCGACGACGACCAGCGCGGCCACTTGATTGCGGAGCAGCGCTCCGAAGGCGACACCGAGAACGGTGTACACCGTCATCGCTACCGCGACGCGGAGCAGCGTGACGACGATTTCCCCGGCAGGCAGGCCGAGTTCCACATTGCGAAGGACCGCGACGGCGAACAGTCCGGCTCCTGCACACAGAACCACGAGGAGCGCGTAGACCAACCCTGCGATCGCATGGACGACCAGCTTCGCTGCCAGCACGCTCCATCGCCTCGGCGCGAAGAGGTAGGTGGAGGTGATCGTCTGGTGCCGGTACTCGGCGGTCACGGCGCTGGTGCCCAGCAACGCGGGCACGAAGGCCAGAATCCCGAGCATCCCCAGCAGCAGCCGAGTGCCGTCCTCGGTCGTGAGGCCCGGCATCGGAGGCTGAAAGTTCTCCGGCCCGACGAGTGCAAGCAGAGCGATGAAGCCACCACTTACCACCGCGGCGACCAGCCCCCACAGCCAGAACTTCGTTGTGAGCAGGCGACGGACTTCGGCCGAGAGCAAAGAGCGCACCATCACCGGAGACCTCCGGATTCTTTCGTGGTCAAGGAAAGGAACACTTCTTCCAGGTTGATCCGCTGAGGTGTGAGCTCGTTGAGCGCGACACCATGCCGGAGGGCGATATCGGCGATGCGTGCCGTGGACAAGCCCTCGATCCGCGCAACCCCGTCCCCTACCGGCACACAGTGAAATCCTTGCCCGGTAACCATTTCGGCGGTCAACGCGACCGTGAGCCGGTCCAGGTCCGGCGTCCTGACCAGCACGCCCTGCCGCCGGCCTTGGGCGAGGTCGGCCATCTCGCCGGAGAACGCCAACGCGCCGTCACGGATCACGACGACCCGGTCCGCCATCTGCTCGATCTCGCCCAGCAGGTGACTGGACACCAGCGCGGCTCCACCTTGTGCGGCGAACTCGCGAACGAACCGCCGCAGCCAGGCGATGCCCTCGGGATCCAGCCCGTTGCCGGGTTCGTCGAGCAGCAGGACCCGCGGATCACCAAGCAGGGCGGTGGCCAGGCTGAGCCGTTGCCGCATTCCGGTCGATAGGCCACGGGTCTTCCGATCGGCGTACGACGCCGCACCGGTGCGTTCGAGGACTTCCACAACCCGGGAATCCGGGTAGCCGCCCATCCGCGCGTACACCCGCAAGTGGTCGCGGCCGGTACGAGCGGGATGGAAACCCGAGCGGTCGAGCAGGGCGCCGACCGTCCCGGCCGGACGCGGAAGTTCCCGATAGCGCGCACCGCCGATGGTCGCCGTGCCGGAGGTCGGCGTCACCAAGCCGAGGATCATCCGCATCGTGGTGGTCTTACCCGCACCGTTCGGCCCCAGGAAGCCGGTCACACAACCGGCTTCCACCACGAAACTCAGGTCGTCGACGGCCGTGACCGGCCCGAATCGCTTCGTCAGGTGGGTTACGCGGATCGCGGCCTCGGTCATGCCTTCACCTCGGCGCCCAACCGCTGAACGAGTTCAGCCGCGTCGGACGTGCTGAGAATCAGCTCACGGAACCGGGGATCGCCTTCGACCTCCACCCGCGGTGCGGGCAGTCCCTTCTGTATCGACACGAGCCGCCTGCCAGACCAGACGCCGACCTTCTGCACACCGGTCACCTCCACTCCCCTACGGGTTCCGTTGACCGCCCACAACGGCCGCCTGAGGAGCAGGACGTGTCGGATCGCCGTCAACGGGACCCGTACCTCGCTCCGCCGGCTGATCAACCGCTCCCATGAGGTCAGCCGGACGCTGAGCTCGCGGCCCTGAATCATCACCTGAGCCATGACACCTCCAGTACTATTTGTTCTATTAGATGTATAGCAGATAGACTAAGTGGTGTGCGGCTGACGATGAACCTCGACAGCGATGTGCCGATCCATCAGCAGATCCGGGACAGGGTCGTCGAGGCGATAGCCCGCGGTGAAGCGAAGGCAGGCGACGCCCTGCCTTCGACACGGCAACTCGCCGCCGATTTCGGGATCAACTTCCACACCGCGAACAAGGCCTACGACCTGTTGCGGCAGCAAGGAATCATCGGGACTCGAGTACCGGCATCGGACTCGGGCTGAGCGTCGCCAAGGGTTTCACCGAGGCGATGGGCGGCACGATCGACGTCGAGCACACCCGGCCTCTTCCTCGAAGACGCCATCGGCGTGGGCCCGGTACGCCACCGGCTCAGAAGAACGGGGCAGCATCGAGTACACCCTCAGCGTGCTCAAGTGCCCACTGGTCGTGGTCCTCGGCCACGACCAGTGCGGCGCGGTCGCCGCCACAGGCACCGCGCTCGCCGAAGGCCTCGGCACCGACGGCTTCGTCCGCGACGACATCGAACGCGCCACCCCAGCCACCTCCGGCGGCTTCTTCCCCATGACGTCAATGGCGACGGGAACCGCGCCGAGCATCGTGATCGCGAGTGGGCTCAGTGTGCTCCTGGGGTGATCAGCCCGGTCTCGTAGGCGATCGCGACGAGCCGCGCGCGATCGCGGGCGCCGAGCTTGCCGAGCAGGCGGCCGACGTGGGTACGCGCGGTGGCCGGGCTCATGTGCAGGCTTCGCCCGATCTCGGCGTTCGACTGGCCAGCCCCGACCTTGGCGAGGACCTCGCGTTCCCGTGCGGTGAGCCTGTCGAGCCGCTCGGCCGAGCCTCTGCGCGGGCTCGCCGCCGCGGCCCGCATGACCCGGCGTGTCACGGAAGGTGAGAGCAAGGCGTCGCCGCGGGCGACGATCCGCACGGCTCCGCGCAGGTCGTCCGGGCTTGTGTCCTTCAGCAGGAACCCGGCCGCGCCCGCCCTGATCGCGTCGAGGATGTGCTCGTCGGTGTCGAAAGTGGTGAGCACGACGACCTGCACCTGCCGCAGCTCCGGGTCCGCGACGATCCGGCGGGTCGCCGCGATGCCGTCTTCGGCCGGCATCCGGATGTCCATCAGCACGACATCCGGACGCTCCCGCGCGATGAGCACGATGCCTGCGGCGGCGTCGCCCGCTTCTCCGACGACGGTGATGTCGTCGGCACGTTCCAGCAGAGACCGGAGCCCCTCCCGGACCAGCGGCTGGTCGTCCACGAGCACCACGCGGATCACGCGCGTCCTCGCACGGGGATCCGGGCCTGGACCACGAACGATTCGCCGGGTCGGGATCGGACGTCCAAGTCGCCGCCGAGCAGGACCAGCCGCTCGCGCATGCCGGCGATACCCCAGCCCGTGGAGGTGTCAGCGGGCGCTTCGCTGCCGCGGCCGTTGTCGGTCACGCTGATTCCCACGGAGTCGTTGTCGTAGTCCAGTTCGATGAGCACGGTACTGGCATCGGCGTGCCTCAGCACATTGCTCAGCGCCTCCTGGATCAACCGGTAGGCGGTCACGTCCGCGATCGCGGGCAGCGAGACCGGTGTACCGATGGTGCGCACCCGTACCTCAAGTCCGGCGTCGGTGGCGGTGCCGACGAGAACGTCCAACCGGTCGAGCCCGGGCACCGGGGATTCGTGGGCTCCCTCGGGTTCGCGCAGGGCGTGCAGCGTCGCCCGCAGCTCCTCGCCCACGTTCCGGCACGCCGCCCGAGCCGCCGCGAGCGAACGTCTCGCCGTCTCGGGGTCGTCGGCCAAAGTCTCCCTCGCCACGTCGGTGTGCAGTGAGATCACCGATACCGTATGCGCCATGAGATCGTGCAGGTCCCGCGCGATCCGCACGCGCTCTTGCTCGACCCGGGCCGCCGCCTCACGCTCTCGCTCCATCTGGGCGGCCTGGGCTTGTTTGACCAGTTCGGCCCGCCAGCCACGCCGGGAACGAAGACTGTCGCCCAGCGCGATGACCGTCGCCATCAGCGCGGCCGACGTCGGCACCTCCAGGCCGAGCACGAAACCGAGGTCGTCACCCTGGCCGACCCGCATCCCAGTGGAGATGGCCAGCAACCCCGCGGCAGTGCCGACGGCCCAGTACAGCCGGCCGTACTCGGTGGCCGAGAACAGTGCCGCGGCCACCGGCACGGCGAGACCGATCGGCGGGTAGGACAGCATGTAGTAGCCCAGCAGAGCGACTGCCGTGACGAGCAGCGTCGCGACCGGCCAGCGTCGACGCACCATCATCAACGAGCCGAACAACGCTCCGAACAAATAGGCGGCGAGACCCGGCGAGGACGGGCCGCCCACGTTCGCGGCGATAGCCGTGCCGACCGCGACCAGCACGAGTATGCCGAGACCGAGATCGACGAGGAACCGCCGTCTGCCGTCGGGGCCAGCCTCCCCTGTGGACTGTCCGATGGCCACGATCCTGCCCCTTCCGGTTCACTTCCGTTGGCGTAGTCCCGAAACCATCTTGGCCAACAGCCATCCGACGGCACCGCTCGCCGCGCCGGTGAGCATCCCGGTGAACAGACTGCTGCCGAACGCGAAGATCCGCAGCACCACTGCCTCCGTGGACGGCGGCAGTGTGCCGGTCAGGTTGCCGCCAAGACTCGGTGGCCCACCGGGGAATGCCTCGGTCCACAACAACTGGTGGGTGATGCCGAGCAGGACACCGTGGACCAAGCCCACCATGAGTAAGGTGAGGAACGGATTCGGCACCCGGCGCCACAGCACGATCGCGAGCCAGATGGCGAGCGGCACGAACACCAGCAGCGCGTTGCCCACCGGCCCCACCAGGCCGAGGTCGTGCGCGACCACCCTGGGTACGCCGAGAGCGGCGAGGCCGAGGATTCCCGGCAGGGAGATGCCGAGTGAGGGAAGATCCCTGCCCTTCACGCCTGACCTCCGCAAAGCGAGCGCGCCTGGTGGTAGCGCAGGAAACCGATGAAGGCCAGCGTCGCGGTGACCGCGCTGAACGTGAGCCGGAACCAGTGACCGGTCTCGAACTCGACCGCCGTCTGACGGAGGAACTCCACGGAATGCACAGCGAGCCCCTCCTCGAACATGATGTCGTTACGTGGCCAGAAATAGAACACAGAGAACAGAAATTCGCCGACCACCAGGGTCGCGAGGCTCCCGGTGATCCACCACCTCGCCTGCCGTGACCGGCGAAATAGCAGCAGGGTGACCACGGCCGCCACCACGGTGGCCGCGCCCATCGGAGGGAAGAAGTCGGCCGGTCCGGTGACCACGAAGAATTCCATTGACTTGGCCAAGGACGCTGGGGCGTCGTGGAAGACGTTCGGATAGATGACTATGGTTTCGACCGCGATACCTCCGAAAGCCACCATGGCTATCCAGACATAGGCGCCCGAAACGGCAAGGTAAATGCCATTGTGTCGCACGTGCTTCTCCGCTCGACGGGAAAGGAACCACTACCTCGTCGAAAGTATGTCCCTCCTCGGCTACTCACATCCGCATGCGGTCTCCATCCGAGTACGTAAATCGACGTAGTGACAACGACCAGAGCTCAGGTATTCGGATCCCGGCGGCGGTAGCCGATGCACCGAGCAATGCGGCGATCGGCGAGGTGTCCGTACGGTGTGAGGTAGGTCAGCCAGAGAGTGTTGCTCTTGCTCTACCCGCACGGCTTGTCCTCGGAGGACTTCGTGCCCGCTGAGGCAGTTCCTTGGCTCGACGAAAGGTCTGTCGGGACCGGTGGTCACGAAGCTGACCGAGCAGTGGATGTCCGAGCAGCGCGCGTTCTGCGAGCGCAACCTGTCCACTGTGGACTTCGTGTATCTGTGGGCGGACGGGATCCACGTCAACATCCGCCTGGAGGAACAGAAGCTGTGCCCGCTGGTGATGATCGGGATGCACACTGACGGCCGCAAGGAACCCGGAACGCTCGGGTTCTGGAGCACGCTGCGTGAGGTTTCCCCCGAGACGTGGGAACAGCGGTGCTGGTTCCACAAGATCGCCAACGTCCTCACGGCATTGCCCAAGTCCGCGCGTCCCGGGGTGAAGAAGGTCCTCGCCGAGATCTTGGAACGCCGAAGACCGCCGCCTCGCCCTCGATGCGGTGAAGGCGTTCGACGCCGCCTACGGCGCCAAGTTCCCCAAGGCCGTCGCCAAGATCACCGATGACGTTGAGGAGCTACTGGCGTTCTATGGCTACCCTGCCGAGCACTGGATCCAACTGCGCATCACGAACCCGATCGAGTCGACCTTTGCCACCGTGCGGCACCCGCGCAAGCGGGGTTGGTCCCGCGTAGGCGAACTTCACCAGCAGAGGTGCCGGTCGTCACTGCGCGAGCGGGGTTGGTCCCTGCGTGGACTGGACGACGGGCGGGTTCTGCGCGTCGTCCCCGCGCGAGCGGGGTTGGTCCCCGCGTCGTCGCGTTCCGGGAACCGGCGCCTTCGTCGTCCCCGCGCGAGCGGGGTTGGTCCCGAGGTGATGTCGAGCGCCAGCTCCTCCACGCCCGACCCGTCCGGCAGTACCCGGCCGACGCGACTTTGTCGAGGCTGCTCCCGCCCAACCCAGCGACCCCTGGGTCAGGCTGCCTCCAGCTTCACCCCGCCGCTACGACGACGGAGCGATGGACGGTCTTCCACCTCCATCCGCAACAACAGCGCCTCGTGGCGCACCCGAACCCGAACAGGAACGTCAGCCCGACCACGATCCCCACCATCGTGCTCACCGCCGACACAACCGGATCGCGCCGCTCCCCACCGTCATCGTCCACACCACCCGACAACGCAGCCCTTCAAGACGGCTGGACCAGTCGGCAGGGTCCGGTATCCGCGAGCCCGAGACGAGCCCGAGAGGCCCGAAACAGTCCGACTCCAGGCGACACACCCCGACACAGCGGATGCCTCGCGACCAGACGAAAAGGTCTTGTTCGACATCACTCGACACCATCCGACACGCCCAGGTGCCGACCCTTAACCAGCGGGTTCGGGGTTCGAGTCCCTGATGTCGCACAGTAAGAAACCAAAGCCCACCTCCAGGATTTCTCCGCAAAGAGGATCTTGCCGGTGGGCTTTGATCTTGGGCGGGTCCGGATGAGGCCGTACCTGCCACCCCTTTCATTTCTCGGCCTTCTTGCCTAGGCTGCTGCCTCATTTCCCTAGCGCTATGAGCCAAGCAGGGCACACACCCGCGGCCAGCGACAGCCTGGCCTTCCTCGATCGCGGCCAGTGCGTCCCCGCACCGGCCCAAATCACCGAAATCGGCTAAGAGATTACTTATCGAGCTGACGACGGCCGTCCCTCGAATGCCGATGGCCTACCCGGATGCCGGTCAAACCGGTCGGGCCAGGTATGACCAGGTCCTGCTCGCGTCTGCCCGTGTCGACCGATCGGCCGTCGGCACCCTGTTCGCACCGAGGGACCGTCACTTACCGGGGCCGTGGAGCCCGTGACCGTATGGTGGTCATGGGCTCCACAGGGTCAGCTCATTGGACGGTGAGACTGTATTCGGCGGTACCGGTTTTCCCGGTGCTGTCGGTGGCGGTGATGATGATCTTGTAGGTGCCGCGCTGGAACGGGGCGGCGATGGACACGCGTGATGTACCGCCCGGGGCGACAGTGGCTGGCTGGAACATCGGGTTCAGCGTAAGGCCTGTCGCGGTGAGGGTGCTGTTGCCCGTTCCTCCGGCGACGGTGACGGTCGCATTGACGAACGAGCCGGATGTCACCGTTCCCGCACCGGGAGAGACAGTCGGCTTGGGACCTTCCGTGGTACCACCGTCACCGACGGTCAGGGTGTAGTCGGCGGACTTGGTGCCGGACGAGCCTTTCGCCGTGACGGTGATCCGGTGTGTGCCTTTTGGAGTGCTCGCCGCGGTCTCCACGGTGAGTTTGGCGACGTCGCCGGAGTTAAGGGACGCGCCGGGCTGGAACGTGGCCGTCGCGCCGGCGGGCAGGCCGGTGGCGGCCAAGTCGACCTTTTCGGGTCCCGCGTCGCCGGCCTTGGTCACGACGGAGGTCGAGATGTACTTGCCGGGCTCGGTTTTGCCCGCCGCCGGGCTGAGGGAGACGCCGAACTTCCCGTCACCGGGCTGAGTGCCGCCGATCTCGCCGCGGGCCCAGTCGCCCATCTCGTTGGTGAGCCGGGCCATGATGCTGTAGCGGTCGCATCCGCTTGAGCCCCACGAGACGACGCCGACGATCACGCCGTCCACGATGAACGGCCCGCCGCTGTCGCCGGAGCAGGTCGCGGTGCGCCCGTCGTTGTACCCGACGCACACCATGAGGTCAGGGTTCACCCGCACGTTGAACACCTGGCAGGCGTTCGCGTCGTTGACCGGCATCGTGGTCTTGTACAGCGTGCCGGATCCACCGCCGGCCGAGGTGCGTCCGTAGCCGACCGCGGTGCCCGACTTCCCCGGTGCGGTCAGCTCGGCGTCACCCGACCCGGCCACCTTGGCCCACTGGTTCTCCGGGACGGGAAGGTCGGTCTCGGTGGTGATCACCGCGACGTCGTAGCCGGTCTGCCAGGAGTTCGGGCCGGTGTAGCGGGGGTGCACTTTGTAGGAGGCGACAGGGGTGCGGAAGGTTTCGTCGCCTGGGGTGTTCAGGTCGTCGTCGCCGTAGAGGTAGCTCTTCGCACCGCCGACGTCGATCATGCAATGCGCCGCGGTGATGATCTTGCGTTTGCCGACGACGGAAGCGGTGCAGGACTGACCCTGTGGGCCGCCGCCACCCGCTCGCAGGCCCGCGATGATGTAAGGGTTCTCCCGCACGGTCGTGCGTTGCCCGTTGACCACCCGGGCTCCCATGTCCGGGGGCCGCAGCTGATCGGTGGGTATCGCGGCGGTGGCGGGGTGTTCTGCGTTCGCCGTCCCGATGGCGGGCAGAGTGATCACGGCCAGTGCCATGACGGCGGCTGTGACAAGACGTGCTGTTCTCATCGTGCTCCTTGGTTCGCAGGGGGCGTTCCGGATCAGAACGTGACCGACCAGCCGGTCAGGGTGCCGGTGTCGAAGCGGTGGATGTCGCGCACTTGAAGCTTCCAGGTGCCGTTGGCGTTCTCGCCGGAGGCGTTCACGGTGAAGGTCTGGTGCACACCGCCGGCGTCGCCGATTCCCCCCGCTCGTTTGAGGGGCCACGTGGCCCCGCTCGGTCCGATCAGGTCGATCGCCAGATCCGCCGAGTAGGTATGGTCGATGTCCGCCCGTACGGCCAGTTCCGCTGAAACGTTGCCGTCGCAACCGCTCTGGGTCACGGCGCTGCCCACGGTCGTCCCGTCGTCGGGGATGGACACATCCTCGTCATTGGACTTGACACCGCACTTGGGCGGCGTGCCGCCGCCGATGAATCCGGTGTAGAGCAACGCGTCCGGCGAGCCGGCGCCGGGATCGGTCACCAGCCCCGGTGTGGCGTTGCGGACGAGCGCGTCGCGTACTTGCTGCGGTGTCGCGCCGGGATTCGCGGCTAGGTACAGCGCCGCCGCACCCGCACCGTGTGGCGAGGCCATCGAGGTGCCGCTGCCGGTACGGAAGCCGCCGGTGTGGTCGGTGGAATAGATGTTGCCGCCCGGGGCGAACAGGTCGACGCACTTCCCGTAGTTCCCGCTACGGCCGCCGCCCTGGTTGATCCAGCCGACGGTCAACGCTTCGGGGGTACGGCCAGGGCTGGCCGTACAAGCGTCCTGGCCGTTGTTGCCCGCGGCTACCGCAACCACAAAACCCTTGTCCACTAACGCTTTCACTTGGGCGTCTCCGACGCCCACGGTGTCCATGACCAGGCTCAGGTTGACCACGGCCGGTTTGACCCCGTTGGCGGCCACCCATTCCAGTCCGCTGACGGTCGCCGAGTCCGGTCCGGAACCGCCACAGCCCAGCGAGCGAACCGCGACCACCTTGGCCTTCTTGGCAACGCCGACGGTTTTGCCCGCGATGGTGCCCGCTACGTGGGAGCCGTGCCAGAAGCAGTCGCTCGCGTCGTTGTCGTTGTCGATGAAGTCGCGGCCGTGCGCGGCCCGGCCTTCGAATTCGGTATGCCGAATACCGACGCCGGAGTCGACGACATACGCGGTGACCCCCTCGCCGGCGTTGGGGTAGACGTACTTCTTGTCCAAGACCTTCGTGCGCTGGTCGATCTGGTCCAGCCCCCACGACGGCGGGTTCGGCTGCTCTCCGGCGGCACGGGCGACGCCGTCCTGATGCACCGTCCGCACCGCCGGGTCGGCGGCCAGGCGCCGGGCCTGCCGCTCGCTCAGGTCTCGGACCGAGAACCCGTTCAGAGTCAGCGCGTAGGTGTCGACCACCGCACCGCCGTAGCGCTGGGTCAACGAGGCGGCCCCACCCTGAGCGGCCGCCTGCGCGCCGTCCCGGAGGACCACTATGTAGCGACCGGCAATGGGTTGCCGGGCTTGCACGACGTCGCTTTCGGGTGTCGCGGCCGACGCGGCGGGGCTCACCGCCACCAGTGCGGCCGCGATGCCGAACAGACCTAACGTCATCCGGGCCTTTTGCATCTCTCCTCCATTTCCCGTGTGCGCCTGGCGCACCGCTTCACCATTCGGCGCGGGCGGAGGGGAAACAATCGTGGTGAGACCCCGGAGGGGTACGGCATTACCGTGATCAGGGTTACGTGGTGGCGCCGGTCCGAAGTATCGTTGCGGCCTCCTGGAACCGGTGTGACCAGCGCGAGGTGACAATGGACGGAGAGAGGGCACGTCCGCCGAGGTTCGGCACGGGTTCTGTGTCGACGCGCGGACGATCCACGCCGATGGTCGGCCGGACCGCGGAACTGGCCGCCCTGTTGGACGTCGTCACCTGCCCGCCCGCGGTGGCGTTCCTGGAGGGCGAGGCGGGGACCGGAAAGACCGCCTTGATCGGCGCCCTCGCGACGGCGGTGCGCGGCAGGAATCTGTGGATGGCCGTCGGTACCTGTCAGCCGCTGGACGAACCCTTCCCCTATGGCCCGTTACTCGACTGTCTCGGGCGAGCTGGGGACAGGATGGGCCATCCCGATCCGGTGACCGGCGCACTTCGCGGACACCTGCCGGAACTCGCCGATCTCCTGCCTCCGGCACCGCCACCCCTGGACCTCCCGGAGGCCGAGCGCCATCGGATGTTCCGTGCGGTCTGCGCGCTGGTGCGCGCGCTCGGGCAGGCCGTGCTCGTCGTCGAAGACGTGCACTGGGCGGACGAAGACACCCGTCAGGTGCTGAGATTTCTGCTCGCCGATCCGCCGCCCGGTCTGTCCCTGGTCATGACCTATCGGCGTGAGGATCTCCCCGGTGATGCCCCGCTGGAGCCGGTCGTGCACCCGCCGTCCGAGGTCGCCACCGCGCATCTGGGACTACGCCCCTTCGAGGAGCCGGACGTACGGGCACTGACCGAAGCCGTGACGGGTGGCGTCGTTTCGGAGTCGTTCACGACCGCGGTTCTGCACGCGACCGGCGGAATTCCTTTCATGGTCGCGGAAACGGTCCGTGCGCTGCGTGACCGGCTCGTGGACACCCGGATCGAGGGGGTGGCGGCGAGTCGGGTCCTGGCCGCCGTCGATGTGCCTGTCCTGGTGACGGAGTCGGTGCTCGAACGACTGCACCGGCTGATCGAACCGGAGCGCGCGGTCGCCGAGGCGGCGGCCGTGGTGGGCGAGGCGGCACCGGCGGAGATCCTCGCCGCGGTCGCGGGGTCTACCGGAGTGCAGCCGGTGGTGAACTTGGTGCGCTCCGGTGTGCTGTCGGAAGGCCCGCCGAACCGGTACGGTCTCCGGCACGACATGGCGCGGAGGGCGGTGTACGCGGCCTTGCCGGGACCGCGGCGGCGGGAGCTGCACGGCGCCGCGGTACGCGTGCTGGCCGACGTGGCCGGGTGGCCGGTCGCGCGGCTCGCCAGGCACTGCGCCGAGGCCGGCATGCCGGAAGAGTGGTTGCGATACAGCGAAAGCGCCGCGGACGCCGCGGCCGAGGCGAAGGACATGTCCATCGCGGTGGGCGTGCTCTCCCGAGTGGTCTCCGACCGCGACGTACCCGCCGAGGACTTGAACCGGCTGGCCACGAAACTCTGTGGTTACGCGCTGGCCGGGCTGCCTGACGCTGACGTGATCATGCGCTTCGAGGCGCTGCAGTCAGACCCCAGATTGACCGCCGACGTGCGCGGCGAGGTGCGCCTGTGCTTCGGCACCCTGCTGGTGCGCGAGTCCATGCTGGACCGCGGCTGTGCCGAAATCACCCATGCGTTGGAGCTTCTCGGCGACCAGCCCGAGCGCATCGCGTCCGGTATGGCCCTGCTCTCCGTGCCATACCTTGACATCGCCACCGTAGCCGACCACCGGACCTGGCTTCTGCGGGTAGAGGACCTGCTCGACCAGTTGCCGCAGCGCCCTGCGCGCACAGCGGTCCTGGCGACGGTGCTCGGGGGGCAGCTCATCGTCGGTGACCCGGTCGTCTGGGACCGGATCACCCTGCTGCCCGCGCTCAACGACATCGACGACCCCACTGAGCTCAGGCACCTCGCCCGAGCCCACGCCAACCTGGCCGACGCGTGCTCGTGGACCGGCCGGGACCGGCAGGGACGAACGTTCCTGAACACCGGGTTGGCGATGGCCTCACGGGCGGGCGCCGATTATGTGGTGGCGACGGCCGAAGCCACCGCGGCCCGGCTGGATTGGCTCGCGGGCGAGTGGTCAGGTCTGGCTGAGCGGGTACAAGCCCTGATCAATGCCTATGCCCATCTGCCACACATCGCGAACGAACTAAACCTGGTCATCGGCTGGCTGGCCGCCGCACGCGGCGACTGGCTGACCGCCGAGCACGCATTCCACGCCGCACTGGACATTCACCCGACGGCGGTGATCCCGGTGGCGGTGGCCGCGGCGGGAGGGATGGCCGCCATGCTGCTCAGCCGGGACGACGCCGCAGCTCGCGGTCACGCGGAGCGCGGGCTTGCCCTCCTCCGCGCGAAGGGCTCCTGGGCATGGACCGCCGAGATAGTCCCCCAGGCTGTCGCGTGCTATCTCGCCGACGACGAGACCGGTGCCGCGCGGCAGCTCGTCGCGGAGGCCGAGGAGGAGCTGGTCGGAATCGACGTGCCCTCGGCGCGGATTGCGCTCACGGTGTGCCAGGCACAGGTTGCCGCCGCGGCGGGAGATCACGACGACGCGGAGCAGTACTACCGTGACGCGCAGCTGAGATACCAGGAACTCGGGCAGCGCTACCGCGCCGCTCAGTGCGCCGACCGAGCCGCTCGCAGCACCGGCGCCGATCCCGCGGTGTTCCGTGAGCTGGCCGTCACGTTCGACGCCCTGGGCGCCACCGTCGACGCTGCCCGCTGCCGTCACCACATCCGCAGCACCGGCACTGTCATACCTTCCGTCCGTGGCCGCCGCAGCTACGGCACGCAGCTGTCGCCGCGCGAACACGATGTCGCACGTCTGCTGGCGAACGGCCACACCAACCGGGAGATCGCTCAAGCCCTGTTCATCTCACGGCGCACCGTCGAGGACCACGTCGCCAACGTACTCCGCAAACTCGACGCGTCCTCCCGGCGCGATGTCCGACTCTGAACCCGCTGGGAGTCATCGTCATCATCGACGAAGTCGGCTGCATCCCGTTCGACCAGGACACAGCGAACCTGTTCTTCCAGCTCGTCCTCCCGCTCCACGGCCGACCGTCGGAGCGCGCAGACGCAGCGGCGACGTCGTTCCGCAGCCCTGCGAACCTCTACCCCGCACGCCGGGTTGCTCGTGATCAGGCAGCACCTGCAGTCCGACAGCACCATCAGAGTGCCCGGCACGAGCCGCCCCACCCGGTCGTCTTCGGCAACTCGCCCTTCCTCAGGGTGATCATGCTCGGCGATTCACAAGGATTTGCCCGGTTCGCGCAGGACGAGAACCACTCGATCAACCCAATCGCTGTCGTTGACGAACACCTCGACCCGCCGGGAAACGCCGGTCAGCCGCACGCGCAAGCATGCGGTTCCGTCAGAGTCATGCGCCTTGGCTTCCCCTGATCGCACATGCAGCACCCCTTCGAACTTCCGCACCAGCTCAGAAGCGGCGAATTCGGGAACATGGTCATGGTAAACATCCACGCGAACCGGACCGTCGACATCAGCCTGCACTGCCACATAAAGCGAATCATCATCCAAGTGAAACGTCTCGTTGGCGGCGTCCCAGGAATCATGGCCGGCCCGACTGGACACGTCCTCGAGCGTGGCGGTATCCCGGTGTCGGTGGTCATCTCCGCGGCCAACCGCAACGACCACCTGGAGTTCGAGAAGGTGGTCGATGCGGTCGCGCCGGTCACCGGACTGGCCGGACGTCCCCGGCGGCGTCGCCCGGACAAGCTGCACGCGGACAAGGGCTACGACTACGCGACCTGCCGAAAGACGCTGCGTCGGCGGGGCATCGCCGCCCGGATCGCCTGCCGGGGTATCGAGTCGGCCAAACGGCTGGGGCGCCACCGCTACGTCATCGAACGGACCCTGGAGTGGGTTTCCCGGTTCCGTCGGCTGGCACGCCGCTACGAGCGCAAGGCTGCCCACTTCCTGGGTTTCACCCAACTGGCCTGCGCGGTGATCTGCTACCGCCGAGCCGTCAAGCTGGATCTCCTGACCCACAACAACCCCAAATGAGACACGGTCTTATCTACAGTCCCATGGCGGATGTCGCCTCGCCGCCTGCGGACTGAGAGCGCCAGGTCGCAGTGTGCTCATTACACAGATGTTACAAGGAACTACTCAGAAGCACGATATCTACCAGCTCAGCCGACTCAATGTCGTCGACGTCGATCCGAACGTGACCTTCTCCCCTGAATTCCATACGAACAGTTTGATTCGGATCACTGATCACCAGAACTTTCCTGGACTCCGAGAATTTTCCGTCAAAAATTGAATTACCCAACCGGCCCTCCGGCTCACCACTCCAAATCTTGACAGTGACCAGTCCCTCGACCATGAAACGCGTCGCGAAGATGATGGAACTCCCCACGACTTGAACCGGACTCTGCTCCGGTTCCCACCCACTGTGATCAGACTCCGCTGAGACGTCCTTGAGAATCAGGCAGCCATGTTCCAGTGGCGCCATGAATGACCTGATTATTTCGCCCACTATTTCACCCACTCCTGCTTCACGGAATTTACCGCTCCACCTTGCTTGCGCGCACACTTAGCACAATAAGGAAAGGCCGTCTGAGGCGCACCAGGCGGTAGGAGTTTTGTCGGCGGCTGATGGCCCGGAATCCATGCTCCACTCTTCAGGCCAGAATTTCGCGTTCCGCAAGAATGACAACCCCACTTGTCTCCCGCCTCATTGATGAGACCCCTAACACCAGGAGCGTCGCGCGCGTGCGGCCCTACCTCTAGTAGTTCACACCTCTCCTGCGCATTATGGTTCAAAACCGCCGGACCTTCGGCATCCACATAGTACGTGTGGTCAGTGTCGATGGTGAGGTTGTGGACACGAGCTGGCGCGCCCCAGACCCGAGTGGCGGTGACCTGCACCGAGGTCCCAGAGCTGGTCTGCAGCCGCGAACCCGACACAAGCTCCTTCGCCGGTACCCATTTGCGCTGCTCGGGGAGCCAGAAGGGGTGACCATCGGTGGCTACGATCGGGGCACTACCGGCGACACTGATCTCGACCAGGCGCTTCTGGCCCTGACCGATGATCGTCGCCACGACCTTCCGGGCCGTGGTCTTACCGGTCTCCGGATCCGTCGCCTGGACCTGATCGTCGAGCTTCAGCTGTTCGATCGGACGGCGACTGCCATCAGCCATGACCACCAGCGTGCCCGTGCCGGTCGCAGCGTAACCGAACTCGTCCTTCGACGTCCCCTGCGGCCCAGTTGCTTCGCGATCGTCGGGCGTGGGGCTAACCTCAAAGGTACTGACATTGACGCTCATGGCCGCAGTGCCCTTGGTCCCCCAACAACCACGGCAACCCGCCACCAGCACATCGGCCATACTGCCAGTAGAGCGTGTCGAAGTTCCTGATCACGGTCGCCCAAGAACCAGCTTATCTTCTGGTGAATCAACACCTCTACCTGTCGACGTCAGATAACAACAGTCACCCCAAATTCGCGCATGAGTTCCACTATCGACTCCACAAACGAATTGCCTAGCATATTTCGAGAAAAGATGAAATGTTGCCAGACAACCTCCTTGATCCGCACCCTCTCACAAGCGGAAGAAATGCAGTCTGCGAGCGCGTCCAGATTCGACCCGAAATACCCCGCAGGACCGTAGATCGCCTCACCTAGCGCACAATAGAACGCCGACCTCGTAAGAATATCTAGTCCGTCCAGCCGTACTACGCCATCAAATTTACGACTTGTCCCAGATCTTCCAGAGGCAAACCAAGAGTTCTGAACGACATGCAACCAGGCACTTTGATAGCTCGCATCGCCTCGACGCCACTCACCCTTGAGCAGGGCAACATCAGAGGCCCAGCGTCGCCAAATTGCAGCAGCCTCAGGATATTCACATCGATTACCAAAGACGCTATATGCAACCTTTGCAAACTGTCCACCTGCGTCATAGCTATACGCATCACTGCGAGCTACGCGTCCGACGAAATATTCGCCAATCTTTTCCTGTCGATAGTTCATAACCTCCAGAACTGCATCATCGACTCGATGCCTGCCTGTTGCAACCTCATGGACACCGAGGAATTCGACTTCCGCCGCTTCATCATTCGGCGAACCCACGAAGAAGCCCGTCACCTCCTCAGCGGTAACCAAAATCTTTCGAGATTCTTCCTCGACTACCACGTAAAGCGGACAAATCGCCTGACCTGTCATTGCAAGTTGACCAACTTATCCCATCGATTCGATTCCCGTACAGCAATCTTTAATCCGCCTCCGCTAACTAATCGGACGTAATCGGACGATGTTACTACTTCCATCCAGAGTCTGGAAAATGGGGTGCTCCAAAGCGTTGAATCTTCTGATAGTGCGTAGACGTCCACCCCAGAGCCTTGCCACCTCCTGGCAGCTCTTTCTCCAAAATTCTGTCGGTCTCCGGCCGCCCGGGAACACGGTACTCTTTCGCCCCTGCCCACCAGGGTTGTTCCCTACCTTGATAGGTGTCGTGTGATGTCAGCCGTCCCGCTTTTACGTCGTCGTACGCCGAAGCGATCTTGTTGTTCATCCCCCGCGGCAGCGGATCTGAGAGCCGCCCATTTGGGCACTCGCTGTTGCTGTTGTGAACGAGGACCGAAGTGTCTCCGGCGAGGACATAGTACGTGTGGTCGGTGTTGATGGTGAGGTTGTGGACCCGTGCGGGCGCGTCCCAGACCCGGGTGGCGGTGACCTGCACCGAGGTGCCGGTGCTGGTCTGCAGCTGCGAACCCGACACAAGCTCCTTCGCCGGTACCCATCGGCGCTGCTCGGGGAGCCAGAAGGGGTGTTCGTCGGTGGCCACGATCGGCGCGCCACCGGCGACACTGATCTCGACCAGGCGTTTCTGGCCCTGCCCGATGATCGTCGCAACAACCTTCCGGGCCGTGGTTTTACCGGTCTCGGGATCGGTCGCCAAGACTTGATCGTCGAGTTTCAGCTGCTCGATCGGGCGACGACTGCCGTCCGCCATCACGACCAGAGTGCCCGGCACGAAGCTGTTGCACGTCGTCTTGGACAACCGCTCCTCGGCCTCTTGCACCCGCCGCAGATCAGCCTGCGCCTTGTCTCGCTTCCGGATCCACGCCAAGGTGTCCTGGAACGCGTTGACGATCTTGTCGACGATCTTCCCGCCTTTGAGGATCTTTCCCCACGGCAGCGCGGTCAGAACTTCCAGGCCGCACTGCAACAGACTGAAATCCTTGATGCAGTGGTCGACGATCCCCTTGACACCCACGATCTCCTGCAGGATGTCGCCACCCGCCTGGATCGCGATATCCATCCAGCCCCGCTTGTCCGCGGCGGCCTTCTTCGCCTCCTCGTACTCCGCCTGACTCAACCCGGCGTCTTTGACCGCTTGATCCTTCTGGCTTCCGCCGCCGCCACCGCTGTTGAGCATCATCGACCAAGGCGAGTCGATCCAGACCCGGTAGACGAAGGTCTGCACCACCCAGTAGACGAATGAGACCAGCATCAACATGGGGAAGAAAAGGCCGAGGAAGAACATCTTCCAGGCGAACCCGATATGCGCGGTCTGTTTGGCGACCTTGACGGTCTTCCAGTAGAGGCCGCTCGGGTCGGAGTTGGTCGCCGGCGCGTTGTTGGCGTAGGCATAGCCGTTCATCTGCTGCGGGTCGTCGGTGTCGAGCACCGGGTCCGGGGAGATGAACCGGCCGGTCTCGGGGTCGTACTGGCGCGCGCCGAGGTTGGTGAGCCCGGATTCGTCCTTCGCCCCGCCGACGAAGCCCTTGTCGTCCGGCCAGGTCTTCGATTCCTCACCACGCGGATTGCCGAAGGCGTCCTGCCGCCGCTGACTGACCGCGAGAGTGCTCGCATTGACGCTCATGGCCGCCGTGCCCTGGTGATCCCCGAGCAGCCACGACAACCCGCCGCCCGCACCGGAGGTCCTGACCGCGACGGCGGAGCCGCCGTGGTCGTAGTACCGGCGACCGGTCAACTCCTGAGTGACGGGCTTCAGCACCAGCTCCATCCCGTCGAGATAGAGCGTGGTGCTTCCTGGCTCGCGTTTGATCAACCGCCCGCCGTCGGCGTCGTAAAGGTAGGTCGACGTACGGCCGTCCGCCTCGGTGACCTTCTCGGTGCGGCCGAGCGGGTCCCAGTCCAGTTTCTGTGTCGACCCGGAGATGTTCCGGGTCGTCATGTTGCCGGTCGTGTCGTAGCCGAACTCGTCCTTCGACGTCCCCTGAGGGCCGGTTTGCGTCACCGATCGCAGGGTGTGGGGCTGAGTTCCGTTCTGGCCGCCGTAGGCATACGTGCGGGTGACGTCGCCATCGAGCCGGTGGTCGACGTCGGAAGTCCGGTTACCCGCCTTGTCGTAGGCATACTCGTGCCAGTACGGCGCGGCACCCCCCATGGCGGCGAGCGATGGCTGGACCGCGCAGTCCCCGCTCTTCGGAGTGAAGGCACTGGTCATGCGCTTGAGATAGTCGTAGGCGAAACACTGGGTATCGCCCACGGCCCCGGGCGGGGTGTCGGCGATCTTGGTGACGTTGCCCGAAGGGTCGTAGCCGTAGCTCCGCTTGGCGAGGTAGGTGCCGCCTTCGAGGTTGCGCTGGACGTCGACACCGGCGAGCCGCCGGGTGCCCTCCTCGTAGAACATCGAGGTGTAGACCGTCTTGGCGCCGGAGCCCATGGTGAGCCGCAGCGTCTCGCCGTACTTGGAGTAGAGGTGCTCCGGCACATAGGTGTCGATACCGAAGGTCTCGGTCGGAAGCCCCAGTTCGTTGTACCGGTGGTTGATGATCTCCGCGTCGAGTCCGCCGGCCGCGGGCTGGGTCTGAGTCGCGACCCGTCCGGTGTTCGGCTCGTAGGAAGTCCTGAAGGTATAGGTACCGGTGAGTTTTCCTTCGCCTTCCGGGATGACGACCTTGGTCATCGTCGGCCGGTTCGCCGAGTCGTACGCGCCGACCTGCTTGGTGTAGGCCTTGCCGTCGATCCACCTGGTCGACGAGTCGACGAGCCCCTTCTTCAGGCCGTCGTAGCTCCATGTCGCCGTCTTGACCTCTGCTTGGCCCGGTGCCCGTGTCTCATAGCTCGCGACCTTGCGGCCGAGCAGGTCGTACTCGGAGCGGGTCACCGCACCGCGTGAATCGGTGACGGTTTCCAGCTGGTCGAGTGCGGTGTAGGTGTAGCGGGTCGTCCCGCGGTCCGGATCGTGGTCGGCGACCCGACGGCCGAGCTGGTCATGCTCGTAGCTCCACTGAGCGCCGTCCGGGCCGGTGACCGACGTCGTCAGGCCACGAACGTCATGGACGTACTTGGTGGAGTCGTAATCGCTGGTCGCCTGCCGCCCGTGATGCTGGCGCTTTTCGACCGCGCGGCCGTGCACGTCGCGGATCACCGTCGTCGTGGTACCGCCCTCGGGCGGAATGACCGTGACTCGATCGGCTTCGTACGACGACGAGGTCTGCCACTGCTTGACACCGAGTTTGTGGTAGGCCACCTCGGTTTCGCGCTGGAGCGCGTCGAACACGGTGCGCGTCTGGTTCGGCACCGCGTTGTCGAGTACGCCGAGGAGAGCTTTCTCGGGCTCCTTCTCGTTGTAGTAGGCGCCATTGACCTTGTGCTTGAGACCGCGGGAATCGTAGAACCAGTCAGTCAGGACGCGGCCGCCGGCGACAGCCGACAACTGGGCTTGCCGCTCGCGCAGCAGTCCGTCGTAGAGCGTGTACGAGGTCGTGTACTTGCCATCCTCCCGAAGAACTCGAGTGGTGACGACGGTCGGCCCGTCGGTCCGGTATTCGTAGTCGAACTCGCTGCTCGGCGTTCGTCCGTCCACCTTGGACCGTCCCGGGGCCCAGGTCCGGACGACACGACCGAGCGGGTCGTAGTCGATGTCGGCCCGCTCACCGCTGATGCCGACGTCGGTCGTGGTGAGAGCCCACGCAGGGTCCATGGTGGTGACCGAGGTGAAGCCGAGCGGATCCTTTTTGGTCACTGTCCGGACCCCGAATTCGGGACCGGGGCTGTAGGTCGTGGTGACCTTGTGGCCCTGAGCGTTCACCACCTCGACCGGGCGGCCCAGCGCGTCGTAGGTGGTGCCCTGCGTCAGCTGCCAGCCCGTGCCGGTCCACCTTTCGGTGGCGGTCAGGTTGCCCTTTGCCGGAATCGCCTCGAACGCCTGGCCGTCATAACTCGAGCGGACGTGGGCGACGACGTCCTTGGGCGCGCCCTCTCCTGCCGCGCAGGGCAGGGCGACGGTGCGAACGGTCGAGGGCCTGGTCAGGATCCAGGCATCCTTGTTGGCGACATAGGTCGTTCGAGAGCAGGTTTCATCGCCGGTGACGCCGGTGTCTCCGGCGTCCTCGACCTGGATGACGTTCCCGTGGTCGTCGAAAGAGTTGGTCACCTTGGTGCGCCGCCACGAACCATCACCGAGCAACGTCCGCCCCCGGACGGTGGCGATGTTGGTCATGAACGCCTTGTCCTCGCCCGCGGTCGCGGTCGGGCCGCGGAGCCATGGTTCCTTGACGGATGCCGACACGATCTTGTCGCCGTCGTAGGAGAGGCTTTCCAGGCTGAACCCGGCGAGTGCTTCGGAGTCGGTTACCTTGCCTCCCTCCGAGTCGGCGACCTCGACCGTGCGCTTCTTGCCATCCGGCAGGCGATCGCCGTCCATGCCGCGCAGGAATCGCTCGGCCGTGACGGTTTGCGTCTTTCCCGGCTCCCCGGCGATGGTGCGGACTTCACCGAAGCCACGCCATTGGGACCAGGTGCGGTGCTTCATCTCGGTGAATTCGGCATCGTCGAAGTGCCAGGCGGCGCCGCCCTGGTACTGGTACTCGGTCTTCTTCAGTTCCGAGCCGCCGGTCCGGTCGTCTTCCGTCACCGCGGTGACGACGTACTTGTGGAACCAGCCGAGTACGGCTTCATAGCCGAATTCGGGGAGCCACCAGCTGGGGAAGCACCGCATGGTGTTCGTTTCCGGGTTGGCGGGCATCGCCGAACCGGTCACACATTCGCGGTCGGAGTACTTGACCTCCGTGATGCCACCGGCTTCGTTCTGGACTCGTTCGATGCGGTAACGGGTGATCGGCGGCAGCCCGTCGTTGGCTTCCACCCGGTTCGGCATCGATCGGCCGTGGAACACCATCTCCGGCAACACGGCCGTGCCTCCGGCCAGACCGGTGTGCGTGATCCCCGCCAGCCACAACGCCGGAGACAGCCCGTCACCGGTGTCGGGGAACTGGTGCCGCAACGTCCACGCGTCCACGTCACGCCACTGCGCCGGGCCAGTGACGTCGTCGCGGCGGATCTGGGTCAGCACCTTCACCAGCCGCTTACGGCTGAAGAACGCGGGCGAGGTGCGCCCGTCGCATTTCTCGCCCGGCTTGCAGATCCGGTCGAAAGGCACATCAGGCCAGGACTTCGCGGTGTCCTTGGTCAGCTGATCGGGGTTGCACGCGAACGTGCTGGTCGGCAGACACCGTTCCGCGGTGTCGAACCACACCCGCGACGGTGCCGGGGCGAACAGCGCACCCGCCCGCAGACCGTATTCGATACGGCGGACGAAACCGGCCGCGACATAGGAGGTCTGCTTGTCCGCGGACTGGTCCCGGCCGTAGAAGTTCGTTTCACGGTCGTAGTAGTAGGTGGTCGCGTTGCCGTTGGGATCGACGACGTAGTCGAGGTTCCACCGGTACGCCTGCTGGCACCAGGAGTCACCGAAGGCGGCTTTCGCGCAGGGTTCACCCGCGTTGTTGCCGAAGACCGGAACCGTGAACGCCGAGCCGGTCTCGGGTTTGCCCTCTGTCCAGCCGGGAAGCCGGTTGAGGCCGAGGAAGTACTGGGTGCCGTTGCTGCTGGTGACCTTCCAGTGTTCACCATCGTCGTCCCCGTTGGTCGCACCGGTCAATCGTTCGATCCGCGATCCGTCATCGTTCTTGGGCCGCCACGCACCGGTCTTCTCGTCCTTGACAAGCTCGGCCGACACGCCGTTGAGATGCATGATCGCGTTGTCCGTGGCCCAGCACAGGTCACCGGTCTTCCGATCCCCCTGACTGCCACCGAGATCATCAGCGCAAGCCTTGTAACGCCGCTCGATGAACCCGCCGGCGGAAAGCTCCCACCCATCACCCGGGGCGGCGGCCTGGTTGTTGGTGGCGCTCGTCCGGCCGTCGATCGTGCCCGAGGAATACCCGAGTCCGAGCTTCGGCGCGACACCCGCGGTCGGCGGCGGGACCCGGAGCGGGACAGAGTAGGTGAAGTCACCGCTGGAGCCACCGGCCGACCATTGCCCGGCAGGCGACAACCCGGTCGCCTCGAACGACCCACCGGCACCGGAGGGGGCGGCGGTCGCGGCAAGGACCATCCTCGATGCCCCGGCCTGGTCTTTCTCCTTGCTGGGCAGGGTGATCTTCCCGGTGAGGGTGCGCGCCTTGGTGTTGTTGTCCGTCTTCAACGGCTGCCCGGAACGGCATTCCGGTTTGTCCGGTGTGGTGATGGCGCATTCAGGCAAGACGGCGAGCTTGAGGCGGGAGCCGTAGTCACCGCCGAAAGCGTTGGCGAAATCGCGATAGTCGACCTGCACCGACATCGCCTTGCCCGCGGCGCCGCCGGCATCGTCCACGGCCACGACCAAACCCGTGACCCCGGCCTTCCCGGCCAGGGCCTGGTCATAGGTCTGAACCTTGACCTTCACCGGCGCGGCTGCAGCACCTCTGGCTTCGACGGCCGGCGCCTCGACGGCGACCGACACCGGCAGCGTCCCGGCGCGCTGGAAAGCGGCGGACGGTTTCGCCGACCGTGCCGTCGCTCCATTCGAGAGTTCGACATCCGCGGATGCCGCTCCGGGCCACCTCGGCTCGGCTGGTGTCTTCGCCGCCGCGTCGACCTCGTTCGCCGGTATCGGCCGGGCCGGAACCGGCTTGCCGGGCACGGACTTCTCCTGTTGCAGCGAGGGCAACTGGACGAAGCTCGGATCAGCGGCGGCCGCAGGCAGCGCCTGCGTCGTGGTGGCGACCATGACCACTGACAACACGAAGGCGATCGCGACCGCAAAACGTCCTCTGGACAAACCTGGCTCCCGGAAAGATCAGGAAAGAAGGAATGAGTTCTGGGGGTTGCCGTTATCCCTGTGCCGGGAGCTGGCTGATCTCGCGGTCGCTCAACGCGCCGGAGTACACACGCACGTCACGGACAGCGCCGCGGAACGGGTCGACGTCCCGACCGACCCACACGCCGCCGCCGATCATCAGCTCACCGGTGCCGTTCCACCCGGTCACACCACCGAGCCGGCCGGCGAACCGGCCGTTGAGGTAAATCCGGGCTTCCTTCGTCGCGAGGTCATAAACCCCGGTCAGATGCACCCACTGCTGCGCCGACACTTCGTCCTCAGCGGGAATCCACCAGCCACCCTCACGGTCGGCCCCCAGGGAGACCAGGAAGTTCCACTTCTTGATCTCCGACCGGTACTGCAACATGAACGGTGAGAACTTGGTGTCGCGCAGGCTGACCGCGGTACGTGGAGCGCCATCAGCTTCGTCCAGGCGCACCCAAGCCGACACGGTGTACGACCGGTCGGTCCGCAAGGTGGGCCTCGGCCCGGTGACCGCGCCGGACTCGGTGCCGTAGCCCCCGGTGAACCGTGCGGCCGGATAGCCGTCGGCCTCGGTCCAGCTCGCCGTCCCGCTGAACTTCGCTTCCTGGCCGCTCAACGCTTCCTTGGTGACGGCCCCGGTTCCTTCGGCCAGGGGGTAGTGCGCACGAAGGACGGCCTGGTTCGCCAGCGCGGCCGCCTCGGTAGGCACCAGAACACGTTGATAGACACGAACATCGTCCACCGACCCCGGGAAGTAATCGCCCGTCGCGCCGTTCCAGAGCGCCGCCCCGATCTGAAGATCACCGGTCGCGGCCCAGGTGCTGGTGTAGGCGATCTCCCCGCTCAGCGCACCGTTGACATAGATCCGCAGCTTGCCCGCGCCCTGGTCGTACACTCCGGTCAGGTGCGTCCACACGCCTGTCTGCACCGCTGTCGACGACAACGCGCGTGCGTGCGTCGCACCGCCACCATCCACATCGGAACTGAACATGGCCAGCGACCACTTGCCGTCCGGCGACGCCTGTAGCTGGAACGCGCTGGTTCGCTTCCCGTCTTCGGAGACCGCCGCGGGCCAGCCACCGACCTGGTCCAGCCGGACCCACGCCGACACCGAGAAACTCTTCGAGGTGTCGACCACAGGACCGGCGTGATGCAGGCGTTTGCCCGAACCGAGAACAGCGGACTTGCCGAGATAGCCATCCGCCGTGGTGTCGACGCCGCCCACGTCCGCCAGCGTCCGCCCGTTGCCGCTGGCGTCAGCGAGGTCGCCGTCCAGCTTCCAGTGTCCGTTCAGGTTTCCCGTGAGTGGGTCGCCGGCACGGACATAGACCGGGTACTTAATGATTGGCGAGAGGTTTCCCGCACGGTCGACCGACCGGGCGAACACCGTCTGCGGCCCGTCGGTTGTGGGAGTCCAGCGAAAGACTCCGGATCCACCCAGTTTGTCCGCAGTGACCGGGGTTTTCGGGTCGTCGTTCTCTTGATCGGTGACCGACCACAGGAAGCGCTGCACGTCGGCTGTGCCGTTGGCGGAGATCGTGAAGGCTCCGGTCTGGCCGATCCCACCTGCCTGGGTGCTACCGCCTCCGGGATAGTCCTCCGACGTGACCACCGGCACCCCAGGTGGGGTCTTGTCGACCGCGAACTCACAGTTCCCCACCCACACGGACGAACTGCCACCATCACTAGCGTACATCGACCAGTTGTAGACGCCCTCGTCAGTGATCTTCCCTGCTGGAACTGTCACTTCCGCGAACGAGCCGGACGGGACGTTCCCGATCGTGGTCCACCAGATCTCACTGCTGGCCCCGAGCTTTCCCTTGTGCAACGAGAAACGCGCGGTGAGCATGCCACCGTCCGGATCGGCTACCCGCCCGCGCAGTCGCGGCGTCGGCGTGAACACGAACGGCCGCGCGTCACCGGAAGCGCACGGGATCTGGCCGCCTTCCATGCCAAGTTCCCCCGGCTTGCCCGGAATCGAGTTGTAGACCACCTCGAGCACCGGATCCAACGCGAACCGGCGCCAGTCATTTTCCGCACCCTCGTTCGCCGCTTTGAGCAGGAAGACCATGTTGGTCCAGCCGCCGTTCGCGGCATCCCGCATTGTGCTGTCGATCGCGACCTCGGCAGCACCGTCAGTCGGGCAGTACCTGGCGTTGTTGGACTTGGTGATGCCGCCAAGGCTGGCGCCGAAGCTCGGCTGATTCGCCCAGGTCGTGCCCCAATCCAGGCCACTGGCCAGGCGCAGCTCCGTCGCCCCGCCATTACAGGACCACGAGTGGACCACTCGAGGACGGACCTTCGCACGATGGATCACCTTGCCACGCATCGCCGAAACGTCGAAATTGAAGTACGACCGCGAGACGTAACCGCTCTGATAGCCCGCCTTCAGGTCACCGAGATCGCCGTCAGTGCGGTTGAAGTTGTGCTCGTTCGGCCAGGCGCTCTGCACCACAGCGTGATTCTGCTTCCCACCGGCCCACCAGTACTCCGGATCGATGACGACCGGATACACCCTCGCCGGATCACTCAGAAACTCGGCATCAGGCCGGATGATCGTCGCGTCCCTCGTGACCTCGACATCCATAGTCGCCACCGCGGACTTACCCGGAACCGGACTCACGGCCGCGCTCGACCGAGCCGTGACCGCCGCTCCCCCGCCACTGGAGTCCCACATCTTCGACGCATCCCCACCGAACACCGTCCGCCCGGCGCTGTCGACCGCCTCGATCCCACCGGTGCTCGTCTTCCGCGGCGTCACCCCGCGCGCGTGATTACGGAAAGAAATCGCCTTCAACCGCGGGTTCGCCGCCGCTTCGGGCGTTTTCACCACCAACAGCTGGCTAAAGCCCTTCGCCGTCGCAGTCACGGTCAAATCGACCCCGGGCAACACCTCGGCGTACGTGGCGACAGAGCCGTTCAGCTTCGGAGCGGGCAGGGGTCCTTCCCATCCGATACCGATCTCGCTGCCGTTCTTGGCCGCGGTGGCCAGTAGCTCGCCCTCGCCGCCATCGGCGACGCGCACATCGACGACCGCCGCCTTCGGGCCGATGGTGCCGTCAGGGCGCGCGACCAGCGTAAGGTCGACCGGAACCCACGCGTCACCGCGCCGCACCCGTTGAGGATCGAAGCTCTCCCGGCGGGTCACCGTGCCATCCGGATTGGCGAAAACCTCGGCGTACTCGGTGGTTTCCTCAGGCACCACCACGGATTTGCCGGAATTCTCCGCCGCGGCCAACGCCGCGACCACCGCAGGCGCCTCACCCGACACCGCGCCGGGCTCCGCAGCCACCGACACCCCGGAAGCGCCAACGACGAACGTCAGCGCCAAAGCCACCGCACCCAAGGCACGCCGAGCAGAGCGCACGACTTCCTCCCCAAAGTCCCACACCGAAGCAAGAAGAACGCCCCGCACTCAGCCGGCAGGCAAGCAATCTCTCGCAATGATCGGACGAATAAGTATCAACACCGATTAGTCCAGTCAAAACAAGGTAGGAAGCGCTCTCGTAAATCATCAACATGGATCCAGGTCTGACACTGATCCAAATGGACGCTTTCATCCGCCCACGTGCACGTTCACGCCATGACAAAGATGGTCGAAATGGACATTCGGACGCGTTAGCAGACCTCGCTGTGAGTAAGACAACAATCACGCGCCATCGGATCAATGCTCCATTTGGCCTCCAACACGTCGCGTCAGACCCCCTAGCAAGGCCAGCGACCGGGTAAGAATGCGGGCATGGGGTACCACCTGCAAGCCGTCGTCGCCACCCATCCTCTGCTGAGCAAACTTGTCTGCGCCGTCGACGAAGCGCATATCGTGCAGCTCGGGCAACACCTGTCACTGCTCCCCGTGACCGATGCGTTCTTCGACGCGGTCACCATCACCGACGCACTCCGGCCCAGCGAGTTCTGGAAGATGCCCGCAGGATTCGACCGCAAGCTGGCAGGTTGTTCGAAGAACGGCCCTGTTGCCTACATCGAGGCCGAGTACTTCGGAGGGGCAGGCTCGCAGAACGCACAAGTATGGGACGGCGGGCACGTTGCCCTCGGCCCGCTCCACCTCGCCGAGAACCAGCCGGCCCCACCAGACGGCAGCCCGATCTCCCAAGCGCTCCGACGCCTCGGAGTCGACAAAGGCAACCATCACGACGAGTTCGACGCAGTCGGGCTCAACCGACATCGCGACACCGACGACTGGCTCGACCACTGCGGCTGATCACGACCACCGACCGATCACCAGCATCAGGCTCACCGCCGACCGCCCGACCACGGTGCCCTGCTCTTACCACTCCGAAAAGAGGCATCGACCAAACGACAGAACTCGGCATCCGCGAGCCCGAGACGCGCCCGAGAGTTCTGAAACAGTCCGACACCAGGCGACACACCACGACACGGCGGACGCACCGCTCTTAACCAGCGGGTTCGGGGTTCGAGTCCCTGATGGCGCACAGTTCCGAATCGAAGCCCACCTGCAGGAATTCTCCGTAAAGAGGATCTTGCCGGTGGGCTTCGATCTTGGAAGGGACCGGCGTGAGGCCGAATGAGGCCGTACCCGCCACCCCCTTTATTTCTTGGCCTTCTTGCCTCGGCTCCGGCTTCCTTTCCGTCGCCGGGGAAGTTTCTTGCCTGCCTGGCCTCGCAGTGAGGTCGCAGCTTTACGGGCCGCTTCCAGTACCAGCTCCGCCGTTGCTTCCGCGGCGCTATGAGCCAGGCAGGGCAGGACGCTGGTGTAGGTGTCGGCGGTGAGCACGATGCTGGAGTGCCCGAGCATGGCCTGCACGACCTTGAGGTCGTCGTTGCCCGCGGCCAGCGACAGGCTGGCCGCGCCGTGCCGCAGGTCGTGCAACCGGATCAGCGGCAATCCCGCCTCGGCGACCAGCCGGGTGAAGGTGTGGGTCACATAGCCAGGACTGAGCGGCCCGCCGCGCCGATTGGCGAACAGGAACCCGATCAGTTCGCGTTGTGGCGGTACTACGAGCGCCTCGGCTGCGACACGATCGCCGACCGGCTGAACGCGGACCTGGACAAGTACCCACCTCCCGAGCCTCCGGGCAAGCGACGTGCACGCGGTGTTTGGGGCAGATCGAGCGTGTACGACATCCTGCGAAACCCCAAGTACACCGGCTACCAGGTCTTCAACCGTCGCGCGACCCGTTCACGCCGGGGCAAGCACAACGACCCGATCAAGTGGGTCTGGTCGCCGGCTCCTGCACACGAGCCGCTGATCCCGAAGTGGATGTACGACGCGATCAACGCAGGCTGGAAGTCCAATAAGGGCTCGCGAGACGGCACCGAACCCACGAACAAGCACCCGGCCACAGTCAGGACCTACCTGTTCCGCGGACGGATGTTCCACGAATGCGGAAGACGGATGTTCGGTGATCCACGCCATGGCCGGGCGTACTACCTCTGCAGGCCGAACAACAACAACCGCGGCAGACCGGACAGATTCGCAGACCATGAAAGGATCCTCTATCTTCGCGAGGACTCTGTACTGGACGCGGTGGCCAAGTTCTTCGCCGACCGAGTATTCGGCCCTGACCGCCGGGCGATCCTGGAAGCCGACCTCGAAGGCGTCGACGATCACGCGGCTACGGAACGCGAGGCCGAAAGGGACCGTATTCAGCGCAAGCTGGCCCAGATCGCCAAACAGCAGGCATCGATCCTGAAACAGGCGCAGCAAGGCGACCCCGACGACCCCTTCACCACCGCCCTGCGAGGTAGCTACAACAACCTGGCAGGCGAAGAGAAGCGGCTCCAGGCCAAGATCACCGAACTGGACGAAGCGGACCTTGCCGCGACACCGAAGGGGATGACGGCAGAGGACCTGCCCCTGATCGACGCACTGCCCTACCTCGCGATGAACCTCGCGTCGGCGCCGGCACCGTACCTGCAAGCGCTGTTCGAAGCCGTCCAGCTCGCCATCATGGTCCACGACGACGGCGAACATGCGACAATCACGATCAAGCTCCCGGCAGACCAGCTGCCGGAGATCACTCACGTAGCGGAAAGGATCACCGACGTGACGCCCTCCCACGAACTCCAGCGCGAAGCCGCGCCTGAGCTTGTGGGGATGTTGTCTGTGCCCCCGGAGGCATTCTCACGCCCACGACAGCTGGCTCCGACACCGAGGTTCCGTCTGTTTCGGTGACCGGATAGGCATGTGGCGACGGCAGTGAGCATCACCGAAATGGTTCAGGTCCCACAGCAGGTTGCTCTGATCGACCAATAGACCAGGTAGGTTCATTGGCCGATCGCCCGTTGTCGGTGATCGGGAGGACCCGATCACCGACAACGATCAGCTGCCGCCCGGCAGAAGATTCACGAACTGGTCGAATCCCAGATAGCCGACGCTGAAGCCGATGACCAGACCACCCCAGAAGTCCTCGATCGAGACCAACGGCTGGGCCGCACTCTTTCTGGCGAACGCAACCACGACCGCGATCGCCGCCATGAGGGATACCGCCAGTGCGGAAAAGCTTCCCCAGGCCGTGATCGTCTCCGGTGCCGAACCGAGCGTCTTCACCAGCGTGCCCAGCGTTGCGCCGGTGACGCTTCCCCAGGCGATGGAGCCGATGGCCGCTTGAATGCTGAGCTGGAACGGGATCGTGCCGGTGTGGTCGACGCCGTCGACGGAGTAGTTGACCTGGATCTGGAAGGTATGACTCAGTGGCCGGAAGAACAAGCGGGATCTGGTGCGCAGGACGAATTGCCGTACCACGTCCGGGATCGGCGACGGCGGACCGCGGGCTGTTCTCATTCCCTGTCCTGCCCGGCCACTTGCCCGCCCGGCCCGCCGATTGTACGTGCCGATACGACGTTTTCCGTGGTGGCCGAGGTGATTAATACTTTCGTCTGATCAATATTCATAACCGTCCGCGGGCGCTGAAATAGAACGGGCGTCGACGACCTTCATGGTGGGCGTGTATCT
Source organism: Amycolatopsis sp. NPDC043885 (assembly GCF_056435685.1). Taxonomy (NCBI): domain Bacteria; kingdom Bacillati; phylum Actinomycetota; class Actinomycetes; order Pseudonocardiales; family Pseudonocardiaceae; genus Amycolatopsis; species Amycolatopsis sp. NPDC043885. Next base: position 32,719 of record NZ_JBWKEA010000013.1, on the reverse strand, counting down.
GTTCGCCTTGGTCGCGGTCGACGGAATCATCGTGCCGGTCCCGGTCAACCATTGATCGTCGCGCCACGGCGGCAATCGATCTCCGGCGAGCATCGTGTGCACCGGGAACGTGTCGGCCGCGCAACATCCCATGACGATCCGGGCCAGGTACGGCCTTCCCTTTCTGTCATGGACGATGAAGCCGGTCAGCTCGACGACCCGGCCGTTGAGGGTCCCAGCGCTGTCCCAGCCCGCGCGGGTGACCAAGTCCGAGAATCGCATTCGAACCGGGTCACCAGGCGGCAGCGGCGCGAAAGGCACCTTCCCCGTGTCATCGGCGATCGGTGCGGTCACGGTTCGGGAACCGGCTCGGTTGACTGAATCCGAACCCAGCGCCGGCGGAACGATCAGGAAGATCGCGAGGACCGGCAGAAGCATCAGCCAGGTACTGCGGGTGCGGTGTTCGTGCTCGTGTCCGGCGCCCGCCGACGCCTTGGCTCCGCGGATGTCTCTCACGATCGCGACGACGGCGAGCGCCACGGCGGTGAAGCCGGCTCCGACCAGCCAAGGCGCCATGCCCGGCTTCACGTAGCGAAGGTAGGTGCCGTCGAACGTGATCTTGATCAGCGCTCCCCCGATCAGGAGGAGCCACCCCGCCGGTGCGTTCACGCCCGCCGCCGGACGAGCCAGATCGCCACGCCGACGGCCACGAGCAGCGCCGCGCCGCCGCCGAGGACCCAGCCGAGTGCCGACGAACCCTCGGACTCCGGGGCTTGTTCGGCCGCGGTCACCGAGGAGGTGGCGGTGACCGGTGGAGTGGTCGACGATGCCACTGTGGTGGTCGTGGTCGGCGCCGGAGCGGCGACGGCGAACTTCACTGCTCCGCTCACCCGATGCCCGTCGATCGACCGCAACTTGTAGTTCAACACGAAGGAACCGTTGGACAGCGCGGGCAATGGCTGTGTCACCACTCGCTCAGCCGTCGTGGGAGCGGGCAGTGTCAGCGGCTGCGAGTCCGGCCCGGTCAGGGTGATCGCCGCCGACGAGAGATCCACTGGTTCGCTGAAGGTGAGCGTGGCCGCGGCCGGTGCCACGGTCAACGACGATCCCTCGGCCGGATCGCTGCTCTCCAGCCTCGCGGTCGCGTTCGCCGGAGCGGTCCCGAGCAGCCCGAGCGCCAACGCGGTGGCCACCACGGCAATCAGACGGCTGATCACGACTTCTCCTTGGCCGCCCGGCGGCCGCGCATTGTCGCACCGACTCCGAAGCCGAGCGCGAGCGCGGCGACGGCCAGCGCGATGCCCGAGAGCCAGAGTGACGAGTCGTCCCGCTCGGGCGCTATGGCGGTCTGTGCCGAATTCCCGTTCGCTGCCTGTCCGGCGCCGTTCGCGGCGAGTTTCAGCACAGGCGCCGGATCCTCCGGCTCCGTCCCGTCCGGAGCGGGAGGATTGGCCCAGTTGGCGACCTTGCCGTCGTCGTAGGTCTGAGCGGCCGGGATGACGAGTTTGTCGGTGTTCTCTGGGAGCCCGGAGACGTAGAGGGCGAAGTTCCCGTACTGGTCAGGGCCGATGCGCACGCCCGGCTCAGCCGTCCAGGTGACCGAGCGGACGGCCTCGGTGACCTCCCTGGCGCCGACCTTCACCGGCTGGTCGAGCTTTGCGCGGGTGATCTGCACCGTCCACCCCTGCTTCGGTTCGGCGCGAACCGAGCTGATCGGGAACTCCGCCGGCAGGGTCAGCGCCAGCTTGACGGTGCCCGCCGAAGCGGATTCGTTGGGTACGCGGAAGGTGATCTCGGTGGATCCTGCCTTGCTGATCTCACCGGGTGTGACGCTGACATGCGCGGCGGCTGTGCCGGTGAGGACGAGCAGAGCGGCTCCGCAGGCCGCGGTGATGGTGGCCGATCGCGACGCCGCTGTTCCGGCTCGCGTGCGTCCGGGCAGCCCGGACAGGTCGAAAGAAGACATGGTTGTCACAGCTCCTGGGAAAGTGTGAAGAACCCGCCGCCTGACCAGCAGCGAGCACAAGGAATTCCGTCAGAGCCGGAAAGGGGGCCCGCGCCTGCCGTGCTCCCGCCGGAGCACCACCTCATGCGCGGGGACCAGCGTCGGAACGACGGCCACCCAGAGCGGCCGCAATGCGGGCAACACCGACGAGCGTCGCGGGAGCAACGCCGCGCCACCGCGAAGAGCACGGCGTCAGCGCGCGCGAGCACGAGCCCGATGAGCACGGCGGCGCAGACGTGGCCCGCGATCATCGACCAGCTCGGCCACGCGAGACCGTGGTGATGGCCGAGACCGGACAGCCAGGACAGCATCAGATGCAGTGCCGCCTGGGTCCCGCCGAGCGTGGCGACGACGACCGGCACGCTGCGCTGCCGGTCCGCCAGTGAAGTGCCACCAGTGGCGATGAGCGCGGTGAGCAGCAGGGCGCTGCCCGTGTCCGGAAGTTCGCCTGCCGCGGCGACGTGGCCCGCGTAGCTGAGCGCCGTGGACGTCACCGCGAACACGCACCCGCGCACGGCGCGCAGGACGCCACGCGTGATCGGCGCGACGGAGTCCATGGGCGGCAGCCTAAACCGAACCCCCTCCGGCGACCAGCGACACCGCACGCTGGAAGCGATCCGTCACCTGCCGGGCGATGCCACCCGGAACATCTCCAGCGCCATGTCGATCATCCGCCGGTCGACCTCGAGTTCACCATCGACGGCACGGCGAAGCGGTCGAGCGGACACGAACGAGATCAGCCACCACGCCGCCGCGTCGGCGTCCAAATCGGCACGAAGCTGCCCGGCCTGACTGCCTCGTTCGAGCAGCGCGGCGAAACCGCGGACCACCCTCCCGATCGCGGTCCGACTGGCTTCCGCGACAGCGGGATCCACGTCGGCGGCGCTGCCCTCGGCGAACAGCACCCCCAGCGATCCCGGCGCGTGCAGGGCGTCGATGTGTTCGGGCTCCAGCAAGGTGCGCAGCACGTCCGGCACAGACAGTTCGGATGTTCGCAGGGAGTCCAGGAATCCGATCGCCGTATCGGCCGCGCGGTCGAGCACGGCCGCGAACAAGCGTGCCTTGGAGCCGAAGTTCTGGAACACCACGGGTTCGCTGACCCCGATCCGCGCGGCGATGTCGGAAACCTTGGCCCGGGAGTACCCGTACTCGCTGAACACGGTGGTCGCCGCGGTCAGGATCGTGTCGCGGCGCTGCTCGGCGGTCAGCCGGACGCGGCCGGAAGTCGGGGTCACCCGGTCATCGTAACCGCCTACCACTCGAACTTAGTTGCCGCTAAGTTAGCTTGGAGACAGTAACTTAGTCACAACTAAGTAGCGAGGTGTGCGATGGGAATCGGACGAATGCTGGTCGGACATGGCGGCCACCGGGAACACGGCACACTGATCACGCATCCGGGCTGGTACGAAGCGCTGAGCCGGATCGGGTTCCGCGGGCGCACCCGCCTGTACCGGGAGCTGGTGCGATTGTCGGCAGCACAAAGCGGCGATCGGGTCCTCGACGTCGGATGCGGGACAGGACATCTCGCCGGAATCGCGGCGCGCGCGGTCGCACCGGACGGGCAAGTGCTCGGGGTCGACGCGTCGGCGGAGATGATCGGGTTCGCCCGCGCCAAGGCCGCGCCGGAGTGCCGGTTCGAGGTGGGCACCGCACAGGAATTGCCCGGGAGCGACGGCGAGTTCGACGTCGTGCTCTCCAGCCTGATGCTGCATCACCTGCCGGACGGCGGCCAGGCCGCGGCGCTGCGGGAGATGCGGCGGGTACTGCGCGCCGGCGGACGGCTCGCCCTCGCCGATTTCCGGCCGCCCCGGTCGTCACTCGGCAGGCATCTGGTCGGATTGGCATCCGGGCCGCGGATGCTGGACGACCCCGACGGGCGTCTCCCCGGACTCATCCGGGAAGCCGGTTTTACCGTTGAGGCGCAAGGAGAACTCGGCTGGCTGTCCTATGTCACGGCGGTCCGCTGACCGTCAGCGGGCGGCACTTGGCGGAACCGGCCGGTCCGCGCGGCACGTAAGCTGCGAATGTGGCACGGGACAGCGCAGGCCTTCCGGTGGCGGTGAACGCTGCCCGCAGCATCGTGCTGGCCGGCGCGGCGGCGGCGCTCGGGCTCGCCGCCCACGTTCTCGGCGGGGGCGTCGTTCCCAACATCGGGATGGCGCTGGCCATCGGTGGCGTGATCGGGTGGGCGGGCACCGCCATCGCCGACCGCAGCCGAGGACCGGTCGCCGCGATCGGGGCGCTGGCGGCCACGCAGGGCGTCCTGCACGCCGTTCTCCTGCTCCCCTCGCACCTGACCCACCTCCACATCGCCCCGGTCCTGACTGAGATCGATCCGGTCCAGCTTTTCGGCGCGCACGCGCTCGCCGTCGTGCTGCTCGGCCTCCTGCTCACCCGCGCCGATACCGCGGCGATCGCGCTGCGTGGCCTGGTGTGGCGGGCGCTCGGCTGGATTCCGGCGCCGGTCGCCACCTCCCATCCCCCGTTGCGAGCACTGGTTCTCCGTGCGGCGGAACCGAACATCATGACGGCAGTCCTGCTGCGACGCGCTCGTCCGCGGCGTGGGCCCCCTGTCTTTCGCTGAGGTTTCTTACCCACCCGTTGCTCCTGAGACGTGCGACGGCCTCACCGCACGGATGTCCCCGAACCGTTTCGGCGCGGGCATCCGTGACCTTCAGCGAAAGGCTTCACCCATGGCAGAAAGACCGAACGCCCTCGCCCGCGGCAAGCGGCTCGCCAGCACCGCGGAGGACCTCCTGCAGCGCGCTCTGGTGACCGCGGGCCTCCGGCAACCCGATTCGGCGATCGCCGCCGACGCGCAGGACTACTGGCGACGACCGGCGGGCTCCCGCTGGGCGGCCGACTCCCACTGGCGCGACGCCCCGGTCTTCCGGGACAACGACCTGTGGCACCGGATCGGCGCGGATCACCTCGCCCTGTTCGAAGCCGGCGCCCGCATGGCCGAGTTCGCCCGGCCTTGGAACCGGATCGTCGAATGGGGCTGCGGCGGCGGGGCCAACGCGGTCCACTTCGCCCCGGGTGCCAAGGAGTTCATCGGAGTCGACATCTCTCGCGATTCCCTTGCCGAATGCGGTAAGCAGGTCGCGAAAGTCTGCGAGACCCCCTTCCATCCGGTGGCCATCGAGGTCGCCGACCCGGAAGCCGCGCTCGGACAGATCGACGGCCTCTGCGACGTGTTTCTGTCCTTCTACGTCTTCGAGCTGATCCCGTCGCCGGAGTACGGCGAGCGGCTCCTGCGCATCGCCCACGGCCTTCTCGCGCCCGGTGGCCTGGCCCTGATCCAGATCAAGTACGACACCGGCAGCTGGCTCACCAAACCACGACGCCGCGCCTACCGCCGCGGACTGGCGAACATGACGACCTACCCGATCAACGAGTTCTGGGAACTCTCCGAACGCTGCGGCTTCACTCCCCAGACGGTCCGGCTGGTACCACGCAACGACCTCGACGAACGCTACGCGTACTTCTTCCTGGCCAAGGAGCCCACCGTCGTCTGAGCGCGTCCGTGGTCCGGCGTCACCGCGCCGGACCACGGGAACCGCCGACGCTCTCTTCTCCGCAGGCACCGCAGACACCGACGACGTCGACCATGTGACTGACATAGCGATATCCGTGCTCCGCAGCCACATCACCGGCCCACGTCGAGATGGAGTTCTCCGCGACTTCGACGGTGTACCCGCACGAACGGCACACTACGTGGTAGTGCGGTTCGTCCGAGCAGTACCGATACAGGGTCTCACCACCGATCCTGAGCACGTCGGCCTTGCCTGCTTCGACCATGGACTGCAAATTTCGGTAGACCGTCGACAGCCCGATCGTCTCCCCGCGCGTACGCAGCTGCGCGTAGAGGGCCTGTGCGGATCGAAAACGGCTCTCGGACTTCAGCAATGACGCCACCACAGCCTTCTGCCGCGTCGAACGCTCCTTCACCACCGACAACTGCAATCCACCTCGTTCCGGACCACACTCACGCACCACCGTGGCGACGGGCAAGACGTCAGATTCGAGTGATCGTGTACAGCTCGTGGTCCGGGTTGGTGACCGTGAGCCGGAGGCCGTACTTGGCGACTTCGTCCGCCAGCGCCGACGCGGTGATCACATGCCAAAGATCGGATGCGGTCAGCTCGGTGACGACGTTTCCTCGCTGATCGACCCGGTAGGTCATATTCCAGGTGACGGCGTCCGGACCGGCGGGTTCGGCGGCGGCGACGCCGAGGTACTCCCGGCCACCGATGCGCACCTGCGCCATGGGGGTCGCGGGGATGGCGACAGCTGTCGTAGGTGGCTGCAAGTTGAGGATCGCCCGTCCGCCGGGAGTGAGACGGTTGGCGAGCATGCCCCACAAGGCTTGGCGTTCCCTGGGATCGAAGTGGCCGAGCACGTTCATCGCGAGGACAACGGAGAGCCGGTCCGGCAGTGGCGCGACGAGCGCGTCGGCGCCGAGGACGGTGACGCGGCGGGCGAGGTCGTCGTCCTCGACGCACCGGGTGAGCAGCGCCGTCCGCAGGGCCGGATTCGGCTCGATGGCGATGACGTCGGCACCGGGCAGCGCGGCCGCGAGGACAGCGGTGCCGAGCCCGGTCCCGGCGCCGACGTCGACGACCGGCCCACCGCTGGTGTCCACACCGGACAGTGCGTCGGTGAGCACCGGGCCCAGGCCGGTCCATGCCTGCCGGAGCAGCACGGCGACGTACTCCGCGGTCCGGTGGTAGAAATCCTCGGTCATGCGGTTCCTTCCGCGAGCGGGCCGACGGCCGTGACGACCGCGGCGATCGTGGCCGCGGGGTGGTCGAAGACGTGGAAGTGGTCACCGGGCACGAACACCGCCCGGAACTCGGCGCGGGTGTATCCCGCCCAGGCGTGCACGTGCGCGGACGTCAGTTCGCCGTCGTCGACGCCGGTCAGTGCTGTGATGGGACACGCCAGCCGTTCCCTGCCCATGACCGGCCGGTAGGTCTCGTTGACGGCGTAATCGGCGCGCAGGATGGGCAGCAGGTAGTCGCCGCCGAGCGCGGCCATCGACGTCGGCCGCTCGCCTCGCAGTCGCGCGATCTCGGCGGCCAGTTCGGCGTCCGGCGCGGTGTGGAAGCTGTCGCGCCGATGCTGGTGCGGCGTCTCCTTGCCCGATACGACCAGATGCCCCGCGTTCCCCAGCGCGCACGCGGCTTCGTAGGCGATGGTCGCGCCGAGGCTGTGCCCGAAGAGGACAGTCGGCCGATCGGCCAACGCGGTCAGCCCGGGCAGGAGATCCGCGACGACACCGGACATCGTCGTCTGCGCCGGTTCGCCCCAGCGGTCCTCGCGGCCGGGGAGCTGGGCGGCGTGCAGTTCGATCCACGGCGGCAGCAGTTCCGTCCACGGCCGGAACGCGCTCGCCGCTGCGCCCGCGTGGGCGAAGCACAGTAGCCGCATCCGGGCATCGGGGTTCGGCGCGGGGCATCGCCACGTCCTGACCGCCGGCTCGGCGCGATTCATGCGTCCCCCTTCATTCGACACACAGAGTGTTCGTCCACACGGAGCAATACTGCTCCATCAGATGAAAATGATAGCCGTTTTCGTGTATGAAGGACAGCGCGTGACGGTTTCCGCCGTTTCGTTCCCACGACCGTGAAGGAGATCTGGGTGAGCGCGGTCCCGGCTGAGGCAGCAATCCCCCTCGACGACGTGATCGAGGCGGTCGCCGAAACACTCGACATCGCGCCCGCGACGGTCGGCGCGGACATCCCGCTGATGGCGTTGGGCTTGGAGTCGTTCACCGCGGTGCGGTTGCGGCGGCTGCTGCTGGACACCACCGGGGTCACCCTCGCGCTGACCGACTTCCTCGACCAGGCCACGGCCCGGTCCGTCGCCACCGCCCTCGATGACCGGGCACGGCAGGACGATCCGGAACCGCGCGACGAGACCTTCCCGCTCACGCCCATCCAGACCGCGTACTGGGTGGGACGCGATCCGGCGTTTCCGCTCGGCGGCGTGGCCACCTTCTACTACCGGGAGTTCGAGCGCGACACACCGCCCGGCGAGGACGAGGCCGCTCTGCTGGGTGCCGCGTGGAACACCCTGGTGGAGCGTCATTCCGCGCTGCGCATGGTCGTCGACGCGGACGCCACCGGCCGGGTGCTCGCCAAGGTGCCGCCCTACCGGATCCCGGTGACGGACCTGAGGACACTGCCTGATCCCGACGCGGCGCGGGTCGCCGACGAGCTACGCGACGAGTGGTCCCACCAGACCCGGCCCACCGGCTGCTGGCCGTTGTTCGACCTCCATGTCGTACTACTGCCCGGGCAGCGCACCCGGGTGTGTGTCGGCGTGGACGTACTGGCGCTCGACCTCGCGGGCTGGATGCAGATCATGACGGAATGGGGTGCGCTGGTGGCCGACCCCGCCGCCGCGCTGCCCGAACCCGGCACCACGTTCGCCGAGTTGGCGCGCCGGCGGGCCGCGCGCCCGCCGGGCCCGGAGACCGAACGTGCCGGCCGCTACTGGGCCGACCGCACCCTGCCGCCGGGTCCCGCGCTGCCCACGGTCACGGACGTCGCCACGATCGGCGCGCACCGGTTCAGCAGGCGGGCCACCGAGCTGGACGCCGATCACTGGGCGGCGGTCAAGAAGACGGCCTCGTCGCACGGGGTCAGCCCGACGGCGTTGCTGCTGGCCGCGTACGGACTCACTCTCACTCGATGGGGTGCCATCGCGGCTTTCTGTCTCAACACCACCCTGTTCGACCGCCCGGATGATCCCGAGCTGGCGCATGTGGTCGGCGACTTCACCTCCACGGTGCTCGTGCAGATGCCCGTATGGGAACCGAAAACCGGCTTCGGCGCCTACGTGCGCGCAGTCAACGAGCAGTTCTGGTCCGATATGGACAATCGCGAGGTGGACGGCATGCAGGCCGCCCGCCGGAGTCCGGCCTCGCTCGGCGCGCCGGAGCATCCTGTGGTGTTCACCAGCGGGCTCGGCCTTTCACCCGGCGGCGACACCCCGGCCGGCTGGCTCGGCACCGAGGTGTTCGGCATCTCGCAGACGCCTCAGGTCCTGCTCGACCACATCGTCTACGAGGAGGGCGGCCGCCTTCGCGTGTGCTGGGACAGCGTCGACGGCGCCTATCCCGCGGGCCTCGTCGACGGCATGGCCGACGCGCATCTGCGTCTGCTGAGCACGCTGGCCGATCACCCGGATCGGTGGTCGGACCCGACGCTGGGCTGGATCCCCGCTTTCGCGCCGCACGCCACGTTGGACGCCGCGCCGTTCGGCGAGGCGGGCCCGCTGCTGGACGACCCTCTGCGCGCCGCCGCACGGGACATTCCGGAGGCGCCGGCGCTCTTGGCCGCCGAATCCGCGTTCAGCCACGGCGAACTCCTCCGCGCGGCCGAGGTGATCGGGCACGGGCTCACCACGGCCGGCGTCGGCCCGGGAGACCTCGTCGCGGTCTCGGCGCCCAAGGGCCCGGCCCAGATCGTGGCGATGCTCGGGGTGTCCGCGAGCGGTGCGGGCTACGTCCCGGTCGAACCGGCCTGGCCGGCCGAGCGCGTCGCCTCGGTGTGCGCGCAGGCCGGGATCGGCCACGCGCTCGTCACCGACGACGTCGAGCTGAGCTGGCCCGGCACCGTCGAGGTCCACCCCGTCGTCCTGGACGCCGCGGCCGGCACCGCCGGTCAGGCGAACCGTCCCGCGCCGGACGACCTCGCGTACGTGATCTTCACTTCCGGTTCCACGGGAAAGCCGAAGGGTGTGGCGATCGAGCACCGCGCGGCCCGCACCACGATCGACGACCTCGTCGACCGGTTCCCCCTCACCCGCGACGACCGGATGCTCGCTCTCTCGGCGTTCAGCTTCGACCTGTCCGTGCACGACGTGTTCGGCGTGCTCGGCGCCGGCGGGGCACTCGTCCTGCCAAGCGCCGACCGCCAGCGCGACCCCGGGCACTGGCTCGAGCTCATGGCCCAGCACCGCGTGACGTTGTGGAACACCGCACCCGCGCTGCTGGAAATGCTCGTCGAATACGCCGAGATCGATCCCGGCCTCGCCGACCGCGCGCTGCGGTCGCTGCGGCTGGTCTTCCTTTCCGCCGACTGGATTCCCGTGACGCTGCCCGATCGGTTGCGCGCCCTCGCACCGCACGTCGAGATCGTCAGCCTCGGCGGCGCGACCGAGGCGTCGATCTGGTCGATCTGCTACCCGATCGGCGACGTCGATCCGGACTGGCGCAGCATTCCCTACGGCCGCGCGCTACGCGGGCAGAGCTTCGACATCCTCGACCCGGCGGGCCTTCCGGTGCCGGTCGGTGTGCCGGGCGAACTGCACATCGGCGGCGACGGCCTGGCCCGTGGCTACATCGGCGACCCGGAGCAGACCGCGCAACGGTTCGTGCGGCATCCGGTACTGGACCGCAGGCTCTACCGGACCGGGGATCTCGGGCGGTGGCGTCACGACGGGACGATCGAATTCCTCGGCCGCGTCGACCGGCAGGTCAAGATCCGCGGCCACCGCATCGAACTCGGCGAGATCGAGTCCGTGCTCGACCGTGCGGACGGCGTCCGCAAATCCGTGGCACTGTCCGTACCCGGCCCCGACGACCGGCCGCGGCTGGTCGCCTTCCTCGTCCCGGCGGACACCGGGCGAATCCCGGACACCGCGGAACTCGCGGCACACCTGCGGACCAGGGTCCCCGAGTACATGGTGCCATCGCGGTTCACCGTGCTCGACCGGTTCCCGGTGACGGCGAACGGCAAGATCGATTACGCCGCCCTGCCCAACCCCTACCGTCGCACCGAACCCACCACCGCCACCAAACCGTCCACAGTGGACCAAGAGGAACCCGGCACCCCGCGGACCTGGCTTACCGAGGCCCTGACGCGCGCAGCAGGCCTGGGGCTCGAGGTGTCCCTGACCGTCTCCCCCGGCACACTCACCCCGGCCGACGCACTGGCCTCGGCCGCGGAATGGAGCCGCCGTACCAGGGCGGCGTCCGCGGCCCACGGCATCGACCTCGAGGAACGGCTCAGCGCGGACGGCCTCTTGAACCTCGCCCTTCCCTCGTCCACAAAGGACGCCGCGCCTACCCCGAACGCCGCGGCGGCACCACCCGAACCCGAGCGACGAGAAGCAGCACCGGTGGCCGCCAGCCCCGAGCTGGAGGAAACCGTGTTGGGGGTGTTCCGGTCCCTGCTCGGCTCCGGTGTCGACGCCACGACCGCGTTCTTCGAGCTCGGTGCCACTTCCCTGACACTGGTGCTGGCGCACCGGCAGCTCGTCGCGCACGGATTCGACACGCTGACCGTGGTCGACCTGTTCGGCCACCCCTCCGTCCGCGCGCTCGCGGCGTTCCTGGCACCGCGCCAGAGCCCGTCGCCCGTCGAAGCGTCGGCACCTCCGGCACCGCGTGGACGCCGCGCCGCCCGGCAGCAGGCCGAGCAGGTCGCCCGATGATCGCGATCACCGGACTCGCCTGCCGTTTCCCCGGCGCGGTGGACGCCGCCGCGTTCTGGGACCTGCTGCTGGCAGGCCGCAGCGGCCTCACCCGGTTCGGCCCGGACGAACTGCGCGCGGCCGGAGTGCCCGAGGACCTGGCCACCGTGCCCGGGTACGTCCCGGTCGGTGGGCTCATCGACGGCCAGGACATGTTCGATCCCGAACCGTTCGGGCTCACCGACGCCGAAGCCGCGCTGATGGACCCGCAGCAACGGCTGTTCCTTCAAATGTCCTGGCAGGCCCTGGAGCAGGCGGGCCATGGCGGCGGCATCGGCGCGGGCACCGTCGGCGTCTACGCGGGCGCGTCGCAAAGCGCCTACCTGGCCAGCAATCTCGGCAGGCGCTGGGATCCGACCGGCGGCGGAGCCGATCCGGTCGGAAGTCTGCGCACGGCGATGGCCACGCACGGCGACTACCTGCCTTTGCAGGTCGCGTACCGGCTGAACCTGACCGGGCCCGCGATGTCGATCACCAGCACCTGTTCGAGCTCGCTGGTCGCGGTGCACATGGCGGCCCAGGCACTGCTGGCCGAGGAATGCGACACCGCGCTCGCGGGCGGGGCCTCGCTCATCGTGCCGCAAGGGCACGGCTATCTCCACGTGCCGGACGGGATCTACGCCGAAGACGGCGTCGTCCGGCCCTACAGCGCGGACGGCACCGGAATCGTCTACACCCAGGGCGTCGGCGCGGTCGTGCTGCGGCGGCTGGCCGACGCGCTGGCCGACGGGGACCCCGTGCTCGCGGTCCTGCACGGCTCGGCGGTCAACAACGACGGGGCGGTCAAGGCGGGATTCACCGCGCCGTCACCGCGGGGCCAGGCCAGGGTCATCGCGGAAGCGCAGACGGTCGCGGGCGTCGCGCCACGCCAGGTCGGTTACGTCGAGGGCCACGGCACCGCGACGGCGCTCGGCGACCCCATCGAAGTCTCGGCCCTGCGCACCGTGTTCGGGCCGAGCGACCAGCCGTGGTGCGGGCTTGGCTCGGTCAAGGCGAACATCGGGCACGCCAACACCGCCGCCGGGATCGCGTCGTTGATCAAGACCGTGCTCGCGCGGTCCCACGGTGTGCTGCCCCCGGCACCGCATTCGGAGCCGGTCAACCCGCGGCTCGGACTGGCGGGTTCCGCCTTCGCGCTCTCCGGTGATGCCCGGCCGTGGCCCGCGGACGCGGAGTTCGCGGGCATCAGCTCCTTCGGTATCGGCGGCACCAACTGCCACGTCGTCCTCGGCCCCGCACCGGCGCGGCCACCGTCCACACCGGACGAACGGCCGCAGATCCTAGTCGTGTCCGGGCAGACCGATGCCGCCACCCGCCAGGCGGCCCGCGATCTGAGTGAGCATCTCCCAAGCCTCAAGGACTCCGCCGACCTCGCGGACCTGGCACACACCCTGGACGAGGGCCGGACCCGGCACAGCAGGCGCATCGCCGTCGTCTGCGCGCCCGCCCGGATCGACGCCGCCGCGGCCGCACTGCGTGAAGCGCGGCCTGTACCGGCTTCCCGCCCCCGGGTGATCTTCGCGTTCCCAGGAGCGGGAAGCCAGTACCCGGGCATGGGATCGGCGCTCTACGCGAGCGAACCGGTGTTCGCCAGGACGGTCGACACCTGCGCCGAGCTGCTGCTTCCCCTGACCGGCCACGACATCCGGCACGTACTCGACGGCCGTGAACACCAGGTCCGGGACGCGGCGATCGGGCTGCCCGCGTTGTTCGCGGTCTCGCTGGCCACCGCGCGGTTGCTGGAGTCGTGGGAGGTCCGGCCGGACGTCGTGCTGGGGCACAGCCTCGGCGAGTACACCGCCGCCGTGGTGTCGGGAGGGCTCGCCCTGCCGGACGCCGCCCGGCTGGTGGCGGTGCGCTGCACCGAGGTGTCGCGTGCCGCCGGCGGCGGGGCGATGCTGTCGCTGGACCTCGCCGACGTCTCCGGCCTGCTGGCGGCACATCCGGATGTCGACCTCGCCGCGCTGAACGGGCCCGCCGGATCCGTGGTGTCCGGTCCGGCAGGCGCCATCACGGCGCTGGAAGCCGAAGCGACCGCCGCGGGAACCCGGTGCCGACGGCTGCACGTCGACACGGCACTGCATTCCCGGCTCGTCGACCCCGCGATCCCCGCCGTCCGTGCCGCGGCGGCGAAGCTCGCCGCCACCGCCCCGGAAATCCCGATGGTCAGCACGCTCACCGGTACCACGGTCACCGATGAACTCGCGACGGCCGAACACTGGGCGCGACAGCTGCGGGACCCCGTCCTGTTCTCCCCAGCCCTGCGGGCCGCGCTCGATCCGGCGCCGGCCGTACTGGTCCAGGTCGGTCCCGGCAGCAGCCTGGTGACGCTGGCCCGTGCACACGGCGACCCGGCGCTACTCGATTCGGCCATCACGCTCGACCACGACCGCGCAGACCTCGAAGCCGAATCCGCTCGCGCCGCCGTCGCCCGCTTGTGGGCGTATGGCGGGAAAGTCAGCCTCGGCGCGCAACGTCGCGGTCAGCGTGCACGTGTCGCCGCGCCCGGGTACGCCTTCCAGCCCCGGCGGCTCTGGATCGACCCACCTGCCGGACCGGTGACGCCTGCCCGTGCTCCCGGGCTCCTCCGGCTGCCCCGGTGGCGTCAGCTTCCCCCGCTCTCCGGCACGACGCCGACGGGCCGCTTCCTGCTGGCCGCCGATTCCGCGTCACCGGTGGCCAACGCACTCGCTATGTCCACAGTGGAGGATCACGAACCCGGAACACCTATCGACGGCGTCGTCGTGCTGACCGCACCCGGGCAGGACGTGAGCGATGTCGTCCTCGCACACGCCGAGCTCGCGAGGAAGCTCAGCGGGATGACCGTGCCGAAGCTGCTGGCGGTCACTTTCGGCGCGGACCGGGTCGAAAGCCTCGACGCGGTGGCGGCCGGCGCCGCCGCGGCCCGTGCGCTCAGCCGCGTCCTAGCCCAGGAACATCGCGGGATCCGGTGGCGCACGGTGGATCTTCCCCCTGCCACTGACCCGGACCTCGCGGCGAAAGCGATACTGGACGAACTCGCGGATCTCGTCCGGTCGCCGGACGAACGCGGCGGGCAGATCGCCTGGCGATCCGGCGTCCGCTGGCAACGGGACATCGAGCCCTGGCCGCTCACCCCGCCGTCCACGATCGTCCAGGGACCGCGGCGAGCCGTCGTGTCCGGTGGTCTCGGTGACGTCGGACTCGTCGTCGCTGAACGCCTCGCCCGGCGTGGCGCCGCGGTCGTGATCACCTCGCGGCGCCCGGTCGCCGACGTGCCCGACGCGGCCCGGACCCTCGACGCGCTGAAAGCCGACGGCCTCGACATCCGGACCAGGACGCTCGACGCGTCCGATGTGGACGGTTGGCGCGGCCTGCTCGCCGAACACGAGCCCGACGTGATCGTGCACGCCGCCGGAGCGGCCGCCACCACCCGCGCCGTTCCGCTTCGCGACATCACGCCGGACCACGTCACCGCGCAGCTGCGGGGCAAGGTCGGTGGTGCACGGGCACTCCAGGCGGCCATCGACGCGCTGCCCGAGGCGTCCAGGCCCGGCCTGGTGGTACTGATGTCCTCGGCCGCCACACTGGTCGGCGGGATCGGCACCGGCCCGTACGCGGCGGCCAACGCCGCGCTCGACGCGCTCGCGACCGCCAACACCGGCTGGACGAGCGTCGTCTGGGACGGCTGGAGCGTCGGGCCCGGCGGCGCGGACCGGGAAGTGGCCCTTCGCGACGCGCTCGACGCCGCGACCGGCGGCCGGGCCTTCGACCTGGTACTCGACCGGCATCTCGCCGGATCCGTGCCGCCGGTCGTCGCGGTGTCCCGCACTGATCTCACCGAACGCATGGCCGCCGCGGCGTACACCGCACCGGGTGAGCCGGGTGAGGCCGGTGTGTTCGCCGACCCACTGCAGGAGCGGATCGCACGGCTGTGGAGCGACCTCTTCGGCGTCGCGATCACCTCGCCGGAAGCGGATTTCTTCGCGCTGGGCGGCCATTCCCTGCTCGCGACCGGCATGCTCGCCGCCCTCACCCAGGACCACGGTGTCCGGCTGCGGCTGGCCGATCTGCTCGCCGCCCCGACCGTGGCCGGGCTGGCGAGCCTGCTGCGAGCGCGCGACGTCACTCCCCCATCGCCCCGGACTCCGGCTCCGGCGGCCCACGCCGAGCCCGATTCCTTTCCGCTGACCCGGGTCCAGCACGCGTACTGGATCGGCCGCGACGGCGGCTACCGCTGGGGGGACGTGCCGTGTCACTTCTTTCTCGAGTACGACTGTGCCGAGCTGGACCTGGCGCGTTACGAGGACGCGTGGAACAAGGTGATCGCCCGGCACCCGATGCTGCGTTCCATCGTGGACTCGCAGGGCCAGGCGCGGGTGCTGCGCGATCTGCCGCGGTACCGGATCCGCACCCACGATCTGCGTTCACTGTCCGAAGTGGACCGCAACCGTCGCCTTTCGGCCATCCGCGATCGCGTCAGTCTCAAACCCGGCCCCGCCGACCGCTGGCCGCTGTTCACGGTCCAAGCGGCCCTGCTGCCCGACGGCCGGACCCGCTTGTTCCTCGGCGTGGACGTGCTCATCTGCGACGCCGCGAGCTGGTGGATCGTCGATCGCGACCTGCACGCCTGCTACACCGATCCCACCCGCGTGCTCGAGCCGGTCGGGATCCACCCCGCCGACTGCGTCCAGGCGCTCGAAGCACGACGTGACGGAGCGGACGGTGCCCGCGCCGCCGAGTACTGGCGTGCCCGGCTGACGGCGATCCCCGAGGCACCGTCCATCCCCGTCGACGAGGACGCCACCGCGGGCCGCTTCGTCCGGCACGCCGCGACACTCGACACCGCGAGCTGGGAACGCTTACGGCGGCTCGCCGCCGAGCACCGCGTCACCCCCACGGCCGTCCTGCTCACCGTGTACACCGACGTGCTCGCGGCCTGGTCGGGCCGGGACGCGTTCAGTGTGATGCTCACGCTGTTCGACCGGCCGGACATCCACCCGGACGTCCCGAACGTCGTCGGCGACTTCACCTCCCTGGTCCTGCACGCGACCGAGGAGGCTGACATCGGCACCTTCGCCGAACGGGCCCGTCGCACCCAGCGGCGGCTGTTCGACGACCTCGACCACCGCGAGTTCTCGGCGCTGGACGTGCTCGCGGAGAAGTCCAGCGCCCAGGGCGAGGTCGCCGCCGTGCCCGTCGTGTTCACCAGCGCGCTCGGGCTGACAGAGGTCATCGGCGCCGGCCACGACCCGCGCTGGATCGGCCGGAAGGTCGCCGCGCTGAGCCAGACCCCGCAGACCCTGCTCGACCACCAGGTGCTCGAAGAGGGCGAGGAACTGTTGCTGCAATGGGATGTCCTCGACCCCGTGGTGCCGCCCGGGCAGGTCGCCACCGCGATCGCCGACCACGTCGCCCGGGTCAAGCGACTCGCCGACGATCCGGCGTCGTGGACCGGCGGATCGGAGGCGCCGGTGGAGGACGCCGACATCGCGTTGCTGCTGCGGGAAGGCACCCCGAACGGCCGGACGCTGTTCCTGCTGCACCCCTCCGGCGGGGACGTGCTGTGCTACACGGAGCTGTCCCGGCTGATCGACGGAGAGACCACCGTCGTCGCCCTGACCGATCCCGGCCTGTCCGGTGGCGACGCGCCGGACAGCGTGGACGCACTGGCCGCGCTATACCTCGGTGTCATCCGCCGCCACCAGCCCGACGGCCCGTATCTGCTGGGCGGCTGGTCGATGGGCGGCGATCTGGCCCAGCGCGTGGCCTGCCTGCTGCACGAGACCGGCGAGCGCACCGAACTGCTGGTACTGCTGGATTCCAACGAGCCGAGTCACATCACCGATGTCCAGGGCGGCGCCGCCGAGATCCGCCGCCGCTACCTCGCGTCGCTGGCGGGCTATCTCGACACGGAACTCGTCGCCGACCAGGAGCCCACTCAGTCCGAAGTGGACACTGTGTTGGGGGAGCACGGATTGCTTCGCGCGGGCACCAGCGCCGCCGCACGCGTCGAGGTGTTCGCGCGGCACCTGCGAGGGCTGGCCGCCTACCGGCCACCGCGGCTCGGTGACCCGGGAACCCGCACCCTGATCATCAAGGCGGGGCAGCGGTCTCCGGTCAACTCCGGTATCGGCATGGGCGTCGACGACGTCCCCGGCGATCCCGCCGACCTCGGCTGGACGCCCCTCCTCACCCGGCCGCCCACTACGTCCACAGTGGACGCACACCACTACGCCCTGCTACGCGGCGAAACGGTCGCCGCGATCGCGGCGCTGATCAACGACGAACTCACCCACCTCGAAAGGCCGACCCCTTGACCCGCGTTTCCCGCCGCCTCGCCCTCCTGGTCGCGGCCACCCTGACGGCCACCGCCTGCACTTCGGGCAACGCCACCCCGGCCTCGGGGGATCTCCTGCGCTACGCGGCGGTCGGCTCGGCGGCCACCGCGAGCAACGACCCGCACGGCGGGCTCGGCAACGAATCCGACGCGCTGCGGTTCGCCCTGCTCTACGACGTGCTCACCGTCGCGGGCCCCGACGGCACCACGGCGCCCCGGTTGGCCACCGCTTGGGAACCGGACGCCTCGCTGACCAGGTGGAAGATCACCCTGCGCGCGGACGCCACGTTCAGCGACGGCCGGAAAGTGAGCGCCGCAGACGCGTTGTACTCGCTGCGCCGGATGCAGGCCAAGGCGGCCGAGAACTACGGCCGGATGGCGATGTTCGATCTGGACGCCTCCCGCGCGATCGACGCGTCGACGCTGGAGCTGCGCACGCGGACGGCGTTCGCGGCGGTGCCGGAAGCCCTGCAGTCGGCGACCTTCGTGGTGCCCGAAGGCACGACGGACTTCAGCACGCCCGCGCCGGGCTCCGGGCCGTACCGGATGACCGGTGGTGACCCCGCCAACGCCGTCCTCGAACGCAACGACGGCTGGTGGGGAACGAAACCGCCGACGAAGCGGATCGAGATCCGCGCGCTGGCCGACCCGCAGGCCCGCGCGGACGCGGTCCGTTCGGGGCAGGCCGACGTCGCGGGCAGTGTCAGCCCGGCCGCGGCCGCGCAGGCCGAACGCGCCGGGACACAGGTGGTCCGCCGTCCCGCGGTCACCACCTACCCCGTGGTGATGCGGCTCGACCGGGCGCCGTTCGACAAGCCCCAGGTGCGCGAAGCCGTCAAGCTCGCCACCGACCGCCAGCAACTCACCGACACCGTGTTCGGCGCGTACGGCAAGGTCGGCAACGACCTGCTCACCCCGGCCGATCCGAGCAGCCCTCAGCTCCCTCAACGGGTTCGCGATCTCGATCGGGCCCGTGCGCTGATGGCCGAAGCCGGGTTCCCGGGCGGTGTGGACGTCACTTTGCACACCACGACCGCCTACCCCGGGATGGACTCCACCGCGACGCTGCTCGCCCAGCAACTCGCACCGATCGGCCTCAAGGTCACCGTGAAGGTCGATCCGCCGGAGAGTTTCTGGACGAAGACCTACGCGCAGGCCGACTTCTACGTCAGCTATCTCGGCGGGATCGGCTTCCTCGACGTCTCCCGCATCGCGCTGCGCGCGGCCTCACCCACCAACGAGACCGCGTGGAACCGCCCTGACTGGGAACGCGACCTCGATGCCGCGCTCGCCGACCCCGACACCACGCGCCGCACCCAGTCTTTCGTTGTCCTGCAAGGGAAACTTCGGGACGAGGGCGGCTACCTCGTCTGGGGAGTCGGGGACGGGCTCGACCTGTCACGTCCCGGCGTCGGCGGCTTGCCGACCGGGCTCGGGTTCGCGCGGCTGTTCATCGACCAGGTCCGGATCACCGCGTGAGTGCTCGTTCGTCGTTGGCCCGCACGGGGAGCCTCGTGCTGGTGCGGGCCGCCGCGACCGCCGTCGTGGTCTCGGCCGTGGTGTTCGCCGCGGTCAATGCCCTGCCTTCGGACGCGGCCGAGACCCGGACCGGGAACCGCGCGGACGCGGAAACCCTGCGGCAGCTGCGGGAAACCCTCGGACTGGACGCACCGCTGTGGCAGCGCTGGGGACAGTGGACCGCGGCGATCCTGCGCGGTGATTGGGGACGTTCGCTCGTCACCGACCGGCCGGTCGCCGATTTGCTGCTGCCCCGGCTCGAAGCCACGGCCGTGCTCACGGGGGCGTCGGTGCTGCTCGCGTTGCCGCTCATGTTCGCGCTCGGCTGGGCCATCGGCGGCAGCAGGCCCGGCTGGGCACGGCGGTGGGCCGCCCTGAGCACGACCGTCTCGTCGATCCCGCAGGTCGTCGTGGTCGCCGGTCTCGTCCTCGTCCTCAGCGCGCTGCTCGGCTGGCTGCCGCCGGTATCCCTGCTGCTGCCCGGCGGGTCGCCGCTGGACCGGCCGGACCTGCTGGTGCTGCCGTCGCTCGCGCTCGCCCTGCCCGCCGCGGCGTGGGGCGGCGGACTGCTCGGTGGCGCCGTCGCGGACGCCTGCGCGGCACCCCACGTCCGTGACGCCGTGGCGCGGGGGGTCACCGGCCTGCGACTGCACGTCCGGCACGTGCTGCCGTTCGTGCTGTCCCCCGCGATCCGCGCGGCCGCGACGCTGACCGCCGGCACCGTCACCGCGGCGGCCGTCGTCGAAACCATGCTCGGTTACCAGGGGCTGGGCGAATTACTCGTCACCGCGGTCGCCGGCCGGGACACACCGGTCGTCGCGGCGGTCGGGTTGATCGGCGCGCTGATCGTCGTCGCGGGCACCGCCCTGGCGGACCTCGCGGCCACGGCCGCCGATGTCCGGCGGGAACGGCGATGAAGACCGGCTGGTTCACCGCGGCGGCGCTCGCGGTCGTCACGCTCGCCGGAGGCCTGCTGGCACCACGGGATCCGGCGGCCGTCTCGGGTGCGCCGTTCACGCCACCTGGGCTCGGCCACCTGCTGGGCACCGACGTGCTGGGCCGGGACGTGCTGTCGCGGTCGCTGGCGGGCGGGGCGGGCCTGGTGCTGCTCGCGGCCGTGGCGGGGGCGCTCGCCTGCGTGGCGGGTGTCGCCGGTGGACTGGTCGCGGGCTGGAATGACGGCCTGCCGGGGAGGCTGATCACCGGACTCGCCGATGTCCTCGTGGCGCTGCCACTGCTGCTGGTCGCGCTCGTACTCGCGGTGGCCGTGCCCGGTCCGGTCGCGGTCGTCGTGGCCACGGTGTGCGGCGGAGCGCCGCTGACGACGCAAATCGTCCGCGACACCACCCGCCGGACCCGTGCGGCGGGCTGGGCCGACGCCGCCCGCTGCCGGGGCGAGCACACCGCGGTGCTGCTGGTGCGGGAAATGGCTCCGGCCATGGCCGGGCTGATCGTGGCCGAGGCGGGCCTGCGGTTCGTGCTCGGGCTGCAACTGGCCTGCACGATGACACTGCTCGGGTTCGGTGCCCAGCCGCCAGAGCCGGACTGGGCGCTGATGCTGCGCGAAAACCTGCCAGGGGCCGCGGACAACCCCGCCGCCGTGGCCACGCCGGCGCTCCTGCTCGCGGCGCTGGCCTGCCTGGTCACGTGGGCGCTGCGAGCACGCCGCCGGGAACCGGTGATGGCATGACCCCCGCGGAGCTGACCGTGCGCGGCCTGACCGTCCACAACGGACTCGGCCATACCGTGCTCGACGACGTCAGCCTGGACGTACCCGCGAACACCGTGGTGGCCGTGACCGGCCCGTCCGGCAGTGGGAAGACGACCCTGCTGCGGACGATCCTCGACGTCCTGCCGCCCGGGCTGCGCAGGGTGGACGGCGAAATCACGTGGGCCGGGTCACCGGTGCCACCCGGCCGCTCGTCGGCCGCTTGGCGACGCCGGGCCACCGGCCTTCTCGGCCAGGACCCGGCGGGCACCATGAATCCTCTGTGGACGGTTGAGCGCCTGGTGTCCGAATCGGGTGGGAGCCAAGTCGACGAGGCGCTGCTCACCGCCGGACTGGACCCCGCCACGGTCCGGAGGAAACGGCCGCATCAGCTCTCCGGCGGGCAGGCTCAGCGAGTGGCCCTCGCCCGGGCGATCGCCGGTCGTCCCCCGCTTCTGCTGCTCGACGAACCGACCAGCGCGCTGGACGCGGACGCCGTCCGCCGCGTGGCCGGCGTGGTCCGCCGACGTCGCGACGAAGGTATCGGCGCCACCCTGATGATCTCGCACGACCGTGAGTTCGTGGCCGCGCTGGCCGATCGCGTGGTCGATCTCGGCTCGCCGCCGCTCGTCCTGCCTTCGTCGCCCGCACGACCGCCGACCACCGAAGCAGTCCTCACGGTGTCCGCAGTGGGCATCGAGCGACCCGTATCTCTGGTCCGTGACGCGACGTTCACTGTGCACGGTGGCGAACTGGTCGCGCTCGTCGGCGCGTCGGGTAGCGGGAAGACGACGTTGTTGCGGGCGCTGGCGGGACTTCACGATGTCCACACCGGACAGATCATCCTGGACGGCCGTCCGCTGCCGTCGCTTCGGACCCGAGACAGGGACCAGCTGCGCGCGATCCAGTACCTGGCTCAAGATCCGCTCGACGCCCTCAACCCCGCACACCGGGCGGTCACCGCGATCGCCCGCCCCGCCCGGGTCCTGCGCGAATTCTCTCGTCACCAGGCCCGTTCGGCGGCGGAGGAGCTCCTGACCGCCGTCGGGCTCGACCCCGCGACCGGACGACGACGTCCCGGCGCGCTGTCCGGCGGCCAGCGGCAACGTGTCGTCCTCGCCCGCGCGCTCGCCACCCGGCCGCGGCTGCTGCTCGCCGACGAACCGACGTCGGCACTCGACGACGAGACCGCCGAGACCGTGCTCGGGCTGCTGGCCCATCACCGAGCCGACGGTATGGCCGTCCTGGCCGCCACCCACGACCCCCGCGTCGTCCGCCACGCGGACCGAGTCCTGCGGCTGCACGACAGCCTGCTCGCCGAAACCGCGGTGAACCCGCGCGACGAAGGAGGAATCACCCTGTGCCCGAACCGCTGACCAGGCCCGACACCACACTCTTCGCCACGGCGGCGGCGAAGCTGCGCGCCCACCCGTGGATCGGCCATGCCGAGCCCACGGACTCGGGCGTACGGATCCATCCCGCCGCGCATTTGCTCGCGACGACGCCGGCGCCGGGCGCGCTCGTCACCGAGTACCTCGAGCACTGGAGCGAGGTCTACCAGCTGACCTATGGCGCCGCTCCCCGCGATGTCCCCGGGGACCTCGACCTCAGCGGCTGGCGGGCTTCCGACACCGGCGAACCGCTGCCCACCGTCCATATGCGACAGTGGGTGGAGCGCACCGTCGACCTCATCGCGGGCCTGCGGCCGGAGTGGATACTGGAGCTGGGTTGCGGCACCGGCATGCTCCTGCACCGGCTCGCTCCCCACGTCCGGGGCTATGTCGGCACCGACGTCGTCGCCGATTCCGTCCGCCCGCTCCCCTCCGTACCGGGCACCGTGAAGACCGTGCGCGCGGCCGCCCACGAAACGGACGCTCCCGTGGTGTCCTCCGCGATGACCACCGCCGGCTTCCCCGTCGCGGGGCCCGACTGCGTGGTGCTCAACTCCGTGACCCAGTGCTTCCCCGACACCGGCTATCTGGACGCGGTAGTGCGCGCGGCCGTGCGCACGGTGGCCCCGGGCGGGTATGTGGTGATCGGCGACAACCGGCACGCGGGGCTGCACACCGATTTCAGCACGTGGGTCGAACAGCGGCGCGGCGCCGGTCCCGAACTCGGCGACCGTGCCGCGGCCAGGGCCGCGAGGGACGAGGAACTGCTGTTCGACCCCGTCGCGCTGGCGCGGATCGCCACCAAGGCCGGTGCCGACGCCGGGCGCGAGATCCGGATCGCGACATTTCCCAAGCTCCTCGACGCGGATTCCGAGCTGACCCGCTACCGCTTCGACTGCGTTCTCGCGGTCGATCCGGGCTTCCCGTCGACCGATCCCCGCCCACTGCGCTGGTCGGACGTCGCGGACCGGCTGGACACCGTGCTCGACGGCTCCGGCGTCCGGATCCCGGACATTCCCAACGGCGCGCTCCCCGACGCGCCGGGATCGTCGATCACCGCCGCCCGGTTGGCCACGCTGGTGGCACGGAACGACGCCCGCGTGACGCTGGCCGCCCACGATCCCCGGCTGCTCGAGGTGGTGTCCCCCGCCTCGGCTGCCTGGCGCCCGGCCGCCGAAGTCGCCGCCCTGCCCGGCGGGAACACCCACGAACCCTTGCGGCGCTTCACCCTGCAGCGGATGCGTGCCACGGCCCGCGCCTGTTTGCGCGACCTGCCCGACGCCCACGGTGTCACCGTCGAGGTCGACCCCGTTCCGTACCCGGCGAGCACGTCGTGATCGCCGCGGAACCCTGCCACCGGACCGGTCTGGCCGCCATCGACGGCGTCGACCTCGCGGCCCTGCCCGAGGCGATGCGCGGGCTGGACGACGCGGCGACGAACACCATGGCGGCCACGCTCCGCCGGGCGGGGCTGTTCCGACCTGGCGTCAGCCACCGCCCCGAGCAGATCGTCCAGCGGCTGCGGGTCGCCGAACGGCACCGCTGGATCGTCCGCGGCTGGCTGCGTGCCCTGATCGGCCACGGGAAGCTGCGCGCGTCGGAGGACGGCACGGTGCTGCGTGACCTCGCCCCCGCACCCGCGCATCCCGCGCCACTGGCCGAATTGTGCGCACGGCTGGGCTATCCGGCCGAGGTGAGCGGGTTCTTCGACGCCACCGCGGCGCGGCTGCTCGAGCTGCTACGCGACGAAGTCACCCTGCAGTCCGTGCTCTTCGGGACCGACAGCATGGCGACCGCGGACGGTGTCTACCGCGAGAACGTGATCAACAGCTACCTCAACGCGGCCCTCGTGGAGGTCCTCCGTACGGAATCGCCCGCGACGCCGCGCATCCTGGAACTCGGCGCGGGTGTCGGGGCCACCGCGATCCCCGTCCTGAGTGGACTGACCGGCGACCTCGACTACCTGTTCACCGACGTGTCCCGTTATTTCCTCGACAGCGCCGAAAAGATCCTGGCGCACGACGAGCGGGTGCGGTTCGGCGAACTCGACATCAACGACCCCGGCACGCACTTGGTCGAGCCGGAATCCTGTGACGCCGTGATCGCGGCGAACGTCCTGCACAACGCCGTCGACGTCCGTGCCGTTCTCACCACGGTGCGGTCCTGGCTGCGGCCCGGCGGGCTGCTGCTCGTCGTCGAGTCCTGTGGCGACCTCCTCCAGGCCGCGGTCTCCATGCAGTTCCTGATGTCCCCGGCCGCCGGTCGTCCCGCCGCGGGCTCGGCGGATCTGCGCGCCGGGAGCGACCGGATCTTCCTCACCCGCGACGAATGGCTCGGCGAATTCCGCCACGCGGGCCTGCGGCCACTGCTGGACCTGCCCCGTCACGACCACCCGCTCAGCACACTCGGCCAGTCGCTGCTGGCCGCCACCCCTTCGGAACCTGGAGCACTCTCATGACCACCACCCTTGACCACCGGGAGCCCCTGGCCGAGATCTGGGGCAAGCTGCTCGGGCTCGACCCCGCCGAGGTCCCGCACGACGCGGGTTTCCTCACCCTCGGCGGCGATTCCGTGCTCGCCGTGCGCATGTCCGCGCAGGTCCGCAAGCAGCTCGGCGTCGTGCTCGCGCTGTCCGACATCCGCGTCGAGATCACCCTCACCGAGCTCGCCGAGCTGATCGCCCGACGCGCCACCGGCGGCGGCCGGGCCCTGCCCGTGGAGGTCGCCAAGCGCGCCGACCCGGACGAGCCGTTCCCCCTGCTTCCCCTGCAGCAGGGGTACTTCGTCGGCCAGCAGGACGGCTGGGAACTGTCCTACCCGTCGGCGCACCACTATGTCGACATCGGACTGTCCGAAGTGGATCCCGACGACGCACCGGAAGCGCTGCAGGACGCGCTGCGTCGCCTGGTCGTGCACCAGCCGACGCTGCGGGCCCGCGTGCTGCCCGACGGACGGCAGCGGATCCTTCCCGCCGACGATCCGGCCACTGTGCCCGGCCTCGTCGTCACCGACCTTCGCGGCGTCCCGGCCGATGACGTCGCACGCTCACTGGCCTCCCTGCGGCACGAGATGAGCACGAACGGTCCCAATCCCGGCGAACGCCCCGGGATCGACATCCGGCTGACACTGCTCGACGACGGCAACGCGCGGCTGCACTGCGCGGTGAGCCTGCTCATCATCGACGGCTGGTCGTCCAATGTGTTCTATCGCGACCTGTTCGCACTGGTCGCCGACTGGAACGCCACCCTCGCACCGCTGGAGGTCGACTACGGCGACTACGTGACGTCGGTTCGGCGGCTGCCCGGCACCGCGGCGTGGGAGGCCGACCGCGACTGGTGGTTCGACCGGCTCCCCGGTTTCGGGCAGCCACCCGCGCTGCCGCTGCGTCTCGACCCCGCCGAGGCGCGTCCCGATCTCATGGCCACGACGCAGCAGACGCTGGACGCGCCGACCTGGGCCGCCGTGCGAGCACAGTGCGCCGCGCACGGCGTCACCCCCTCCGCGGCCGTGTTCACCGCCTACGCGTGCGTTCTCGCCCGTGCCGCCGGGCATCGCGTCATGCTGCTGAACTCCTTGCAGCTCAACCGGTTGCCCCTGCATCAGGACGTGCACCGCATCATCGGCGCGTTCGCCTCGACCATGCTGATCCCCGTCGAGCTGGACGCTTCGGCTTCCTTCGCCGACCTCGCGCTGGCATGCCAGCGTCAGTTCGGCGACGCCGCCGCGCACAACCTCGTCAGCGGTGTCGAGGTGTCCCGTGAGCTGGGCAGGCACCGCGGAACACACCGGCCGGTGGCGCCCGTGGTCTTCCAAAGCACCCTCGGCATGGACGCGGCGATGGGCCAGCGGCTGCCCGGGGACGCCGGGCCGCTCGGGGTGATCGACATGCACGACCACCACCAGCAGCTGCGCACCCCGCAGGTCGCGCTCGAAGTCCGGCTGTTCGAACTCGACGACACCATGACCGCGGTGTTCTCCTACGTCGAGGAGATCTTCGAACCCGGCCTCATCACCGGCATGTTCGCCGAACTGCTCGACCACGTCCGGACGCTCGCCGAGCCGGGCACCTGGGACTTGCCCGTCCCGCTGCCCGGCCGGGAACATCCCGATCCGGCTCCGGACACCCTGGTATTGGGCCGGTATGCGCGATCCGACACGGCGGAGGCCGAGGAATCCGGCCCCGCGCGTGACGACGTGGAACGCCGGATCGCCGCGCTGTGGCAGGAAATCCTCGACGTCGCGGAAGTCGACCGGGCCGGGAACTTCTTCACGATGGGCGGGGACTCGCTGCTCGCCGTGCGCGCACTGGCCCGCGTCGCCCGCGAGACCGGCACCGCGGTGAGCGTCCGTGACTTCCTCGCCTCACCGACCATCGCGAGTGTGGCCGCCCGGATCCGCGCCGCACGGCCACATTCGACGTGAACCGGCCGCTAGGCCTGTTCCGCGCCGGCCAGTCCGGCGCGGAACAGGCCCTGCTCCAGCCAGACCGCCGCGCGCACTCCGTCGGCGGCGGCCTGGCTGACCAGCGTCAACGCGTCCGGCAGCGCGGGCAGCCTCGCCAGGTCTCCCGCCGCGGACACCCCGGGCACCGTGGTGGCCTGGAACTCGTCGACCCGGACACAGCCGTCCTCGAAGATCTCGCAGCCGAGGTCGGCGGCGAACGGCGCGCCCTGGCGCGTCGGGGCTCGGTGGAACAGTGCCTCGCGGCGCACGACCTCGCCCCCCGCCAGATGGACCTCCACCGCGTCCAGCTCACCGGCGACCCGCTCGACGCGGTCCTTCCGCACCGGGATCCCCGCCTTGTCCAAGCGGGCCAACGCTTCGGCGGGCAGCTCGTGCGCGCCGTCGGTCAGCACCACGACGTCCTTGCCGAACCGGTCGGCGACGTACAGCCCGAGCATCACCTGCGGCACGTCACGGCCGAGTACGGCGAGGGTCTTGCCGGTGGTCTCGTAACCGTGGCAGAACGGGCAGTGGAACACGCACTTGCCGAACCGCTCGGCCAGTCCCGGGATGTCCCAGGGCTCGTCCACCTGCCCGGTGGCGAGCACGAGCCGCCGTGCCCGCTCGACGCGGCCGTCCGCCAGCTCCACGCGGAAATCGTCCAGTTCCCCGGAAACCGCCGTCACCCGCGCGGTTTCCAGCCGGACCGCTTCGTAGCCGGACAGTTCTTCCCGGCCGGCACGCAGCAGCTCCGCCGGGGAGAACCCGTCCCGGCTCAGGAACATGTGCACGCCGTCGGAGGGAGCGTTCCGCGGCTGCCCCGCGTCGAGCACCAGCGTCGAACGTCTTTGCCTGCCCAGCACTTGCGCGGCACTCAACCCCGCGGCCCCGCCGCCGATCACGATGACATCGAACACGGTCACACTCCCTCAACCCAGGTCCTGATAATGACTATCACTATCAGAAATAGCCTGGGTGGTCGACGCCCCCACTCAGAAAGGTCCTGGCAATGACCATCGCGATCCTCGGCGGCTACGGCGCCGTCGGCGCCACCGCGGCCCGGCGGCTCGCCGCCGGCAATCCGATCCGCGTCGGCGGCCGGAACCTTCGGTCCGCGTCCGCGTTGTGCGAAGAACTCGGTGAAAACGCATCCGCGCACACCGTCGATCTGACCGACAGCCGTTCCCTGGCCACGTTTTGCGCAGGCGCCACCGTCGTCCTCAACTGCGCCGGCCCGTCGTATCGCGTCCTCGACACCGTCGCACTCGCCGCCCGTGCCGCGGGCGCCCACTACGTCGACGTCGCCGGAGACCAGCCGTTGTTCCGACGACTCAGCGCATTGCCGCCGTCCGATCGGCTCGCCGTCATCTCGGCAGGCGTCATGCCCGGCCTGACCGCGATCCTGCCCCGGGGACTGCTCGGCGACGATCCCGCACGCACCGGCATCGACCTGCACGTCGGCGGCCCCGTCCGGATCACGCCGGTCTCGGCACAGGACATCCTGCTGGCCACCGGCCCCGACTTCGGCACGCCGCTGGCGTCATGGCGTGACGGCGAAGTCGTCCGCGGCTCCGTGAGTCCACAATGGAATATCAACCTCACCCACTTCGGCCCCGCTGTGCACGCCCTGCCCTATCTGACCACTGAATCCGCGGACTTCGCGCGACACCACGGCATCGGCGAGCTCCGGACCTACTCGGTGTACGTGTCCGAACGAATCCCGACCACACTGGCCACCGCCTGGGCCGAATCTCCCGACGACCCCACCACCTGGGCCGGAGAGCTCGCCAAGGCCGCGACCGAAGACCTCTCCGAACACACACCCCGCTACACGATCCTCGTGCGACGCCGCGACCTCGACCAACGGAAACCGCCGGCTTGGCGGCTGCTCCAGACCACCGACCCGTACCGCTTGAGCGGTGTCGTCGCCGCGCTCACCGTCCAAGCCGTCCTCGCGAGCAAGGCGACCAGTCTCCACCCGGCATGGCGATTCCTCGACCCGCAGGAGACCTGGACCGCCTTGGCCGCCGATCCGCTCTGTCACACCGAAACGCACGGACCGGCTTGTCCGGCGCCGCAGCTCAGGGCTTGACCATCAGGACTTTCCTCCGGAGGACAAGGTCGCGGGCACGGGTTTGTCGGTCTCGTCGTAGAAGTCGCCGATCAGTTCCTCGAGCAGGTCCTCGAGCGCGGCGATGCCGACCACGCGATCCTCGCTGTCGGCGACCAGCGCGAGCTGAGCACGGTCGGCGCGCATCGCGGTGACCGCGAGCGCGACGGGCAAGTCCGCGCGGAGGGTGAGGGCGTCCGCCATCAGGTCGCGAGCAGTCGCCTCGCGGCCCGCGGCGGTGGCGCGCACGGCTTCGCGGATGTGCACCAGGCCGACGTACCGGCCGCGCAGGTCGGTCACCGGGAAACGGGAGCGCCCGGATTCCCGGCTGAGGCGCTCGATCGCTCGCACACTGCTGTGCTCGCTGACGGCCAGCGTCTCTCCGATCGGCACCATCACCTGTGCCACGGTGGTGTTCTGCAGTTGCAGCATCCGAGTCAGCATCCGCTGCTGAGCCTCGGGGATCAGGCCGTGCTCACCGGACTGGCGGACCAGCAGGCGCAGGTCGTCCGGGCGATGAGCCTGGGCGAGTTCATCCTTCGGCTGGACCTTTCCCCAGCGCAGCACCGTGTTGGTCACCCCGTTGAGTCCACTCAGGACCCAGCGGACCGAGTGCGCGAACGCCCGGAACGGCAGCGCCAGCAGCACCGCGGACTGCTCGGGGTGGGCGATCGCCCAGGACTTCGGAGCCATCTCACCGACCACCATGTGCAGGAACACCACCAGCACCAGGCTGATCGTGAACGCGATCGCGTACGACACACCCGACGGCAGACCGGTCAGGCCCAGCAGCGGATCGAGCAGGTCAGCGACGGCGGGTTTGGCCAGTGCGCCCAAACCCAAGGTGCACAAGGTGATACCCAGCTGCGCACCGGCCAGCATCAGGGACAGCTCGCGCATTCCCGCCAGCGCCGCGCGAGCGGCACGGCTGCCTTCCGCGCGTTGTTCGAGCCGGTGCCGTTTCGCGGCGATGAGCGCGAACTCGGCGGCCACGAAGAACGCGTTCGCCACGAGCAACAGCAGTGAGATCAGCAACGACCACGTGGTACTCATCGCGCTTCCTCCCGGCTCGCGACGGGAACGCTGAGCAGGACGCTCGCGGGGACGTTGCGCGTGACCCCGGCGACCCGCAGCCGCACACCGTCGATCTCGATTTCGTCGCCCGTCCGCGCGATCCGGCCAAGCCGGCTCATCAGCAGTCCGGAGACGGTGTCGTAATCGTCGCCCTCGGGCAGTTCGACCCCGGTGACGTCCGCGACCTCGTCGAGGCGTATCCGGCCGGGCATCCGCCATTCCCCGTCACCCGCGGCTTCGATGCCTTCTTCCACCAGGTCGTCCTCGTCGAGGATGTCACCGACGAGTTCCTCGGCCAGATCCTCCAGCGACACCACGCCGGCGAAGCCGCCGAATTCGTCGACCACACAGGCCAGCTGGCGATGCTCGGCGCGGAGACGCTCCAGGACCGAAGGCAACGGCAGCGACGACGGCACGACCAGCGCGGGCGAGGCGATCTCCCCGACCGGGGTGCTCGCACGCTTGTCCGGTGCCACGGCCAGGACCTCGGCCAAGCCGGCCACACCCCGCAGGTCGTCCAGGTCCTCGCCGTACACCGGGAACCGGGAATGTCCGGTGTCCAGCATTTCCACGACGCGCACGGCCGGTTCCCCGGCTTGGATCGCGTGCACCGAGACGCGCGGGGTCATGGCCTGTTCCGCGACCAGGTCCCGGAACCCGAGTCCGTGTTCGAGCAATGTGGACAGTTCGGCGTCCAGATGTCCCTGGCCGCTCGCTTCGGCGATGATCTGGCGGAGATCCTCCGGCGTGGCGCCCTGCGGCAGCTCTTCCACCGGTTCGATCCCGATCGTGCGCAGCAGCCGGTTCGCCGCCGCGTCGAACAGCCGGATCACGGGGCCGATGATCTTCAGATACATCAGCGTCGACGCGGCCAGCGCCTTCGCCAGCTGTTCGGGGCGGGCGATCGCGAAGTTCTTCGGCAGCAGCTCGCCCAGCACCATCTGCACCACGGTGGCGAAGATCAACGCCAGGGCCATCGATACCGACACCGTGGCGGCCTGCGGCAACCCGGTCAGGCCGAGCAAACCGGTCAATCCCGTTCCCAGCAAGGGTTCCGCGACGTAGCCGGCGAGCAGGGCGGTCACGGTGATCCCGAATTGCGCGCCGGAGAGCATGAACGACAACCGCTGGGTCACCGTGACCGCTCGCGCGGCGGCCTTGTCGCCGTTCTCCGCCATCTGCCGCAACCGGCCCCGGTCCACCGCCATGTACGCGAATTCCTGGGCCACGAAATAGCCCGTGGCGACCGTGAGCAACACGATCGCCAGCAATCCGGTGAAGATCAACACGGCGCACCCGCCGCGGACCTGAGAGAAATGTTCAGCCGGGTCGTCTCACCCGGCCGCGTACTGCAACTGTCTATGTCGGAGCCGTCCAAATCGGCATCATCAGGCATACTTCACACTAGCACGTGCGACTGTATGGTTGCGCTGTCCCGGAGGAGGTGGCGTCATGGCCGAAGGCCTGCTGAAAATCGGCGAACTCGCCACCCGGGCAGGGGTCAGCACCCGGACCGTGGACTACTACACCGGCTTGGGACTGATCGCCCCCGCCGAACGCAGCACGGGCAACTTCCGGCTGTACAACGCGACCGACGTCGACCGCATCCAGCTGGTACAACGCCTGGAACTCCAGGGAGTTCCCTTGGACGAGATCGCGGCCGCGCTCACCGGCCGGCAGGCCGACGTCGCCGCGATCCTCGCCCTCGTCGACGTTGATCTGCGCGCCCTCCACGCCGCCGCCGAGAGCGCCTCCCCCGAAATGCAGGGCCTACTCGCGACGATCGCCGCCCGGGTCCACTCGCTGATCACCATCGCCCTGCAGATCCCGCCGGACCTGTTGCTGCCCTGACGGCCGCCCACCACACCCTCGACACTGACATGATGGCCGCGAACTTTCGGGCGGAGCCATCACGACGCGCATGCAGACGAGGGAGTCGCGGTGACGATCTTCGGTACCGACTTGCCGGTCTCGCTCCGGACCGGCGCCGCGCTTGTCCTCGGGGCCGGTCTCAGCGTGCTTGCCGCACCGAGGCTGGCCGCCCGAACCGGGTGGCACAAGAACGCGCTACTGGCCGCGCTCTTGCTGCTCACCGGTTCGCTGGCGGTTTCCCTCACTCCAGGGGCCGAGTCGCACCGCGGCGACTTCCATCGCTGCCTGCCAGGCGAATCCCCCTACCTGGTGCACGGAACGCTGCATTCGACCGGCGGGCTCGTCGGTGTCGTCACCAGCCTGCTCGCGTTGTTGCCTGCCACCTGTTTCGCGGTGTTGGCCACGAGACGTGTCCGGGCGACCGCTATCGCGGCCTTCGTGATTCCGATGATCGTCGAGAGCGCCCAGACGATGATTCCCGGCAGGCATTGCAGCGCCCCCGATCTGACCTTGAAGATCGCCGGTGGCCTCCTCGGGGTCGGGATCGGCTACCTCCTGCTGCACCGCAGGGACCGCCACGGATCCGAGAGCCCGCGGTCCGGCCGTCCGACTTGGCTGCACCCACCCATCTGACGTCGTGTCATTCCTTCGTCGCCGAGGCGGCCCGTTCCCAGGCCGACTTGCGCAGCAGCCGCAGTCCGTTGAGGCCGACGATGACCGTGGACCCTTCATGCCCGGCCACGCCGAGCGGCAAGGGCAGATGGCCCACCAGATCCCACACCACCAGAACACCGATGAAGGCCGAAGCTATGAC
>NZ_JBWKEA010000012.1:0-273233 GCF_056435685.1 Amycolatopsis sp. NPDC043885 | reverse complement strand
CATAAGCTCTACTGGCTTAGTTCACTAGCACACTGTTGAGTTCTCAAGCAACACACCCCAGATCGCACCGCCATCACGCGGCCTTATCCGAAGCAGTCATTCCTAGCAGTTTTTGGTGAGACACCCACTCAATCGCAGTGAGCGAGAGCTTGGTTCGTGTCCCGGTCGGCCGCCCGGTCTCCCTGGCGACGAAGAGAAGATTACACGTCCGGAAACCCCCGAAAACAGGGGGGTACCTTAACGGCGTTTACGCAGGTCAGAGGCCATATACAAGGTCGAAGCCGGCGATCGCCCCACAGGCGGCCGGGGAACCACCCGGCGAACTTCCGGCGAAGAATATTGCTCCGAGTACATTGCACCGTATTGATCCTGATGATTGCTCCGATTAGCGTCGGGCTCATGAGCACTGCGGAACTCGACGGCATCTCCGTCGCCTACGACGACCTCGGCACCGGGTTGCCCGTCGTCCTCGTCCACGGCCACCCCTTCAACCGTTCGATGTGGCGTCCCCAGGCCGAGCGCTTCAGTCAGGAGGGTTACCGGGTCATCACAGCGGACCTCCGCGGGTACGGCGAGACAACGGTGGTCCCGGGCAAGACCGGGCTCGACGTCTTCGCCAAGGACATCGCGCGTCTCGCGGATCGACTCGGCCTCGGGCGCTTCGTCCTCGGCGGCCTCTCCATGGGCGGGCAGATCGTCATGGAGTTCCACCGCACCTACCCCGACCGCGTCGCCGGGCTCCTGCTCGCCGACACCTCTCCCCAGGAAGAGACAGAAGAGGGCAAACGCGTCCGCAACGAGATGGCGGACCGGATCCTCGCGGAGGGACTGAACCCCTACGCGGAGGAAGTCCTGACGAAGATGGTCTCCCCGGAGAACGTCCGCACGATGCCGGACGTGGCGGCGCACGTCCTGGGGATGATGCGCACGACGCCCAAGGAAGGAGCGGCGGCCGCACTCAGGGGGCGCGCCGAGCGTCCGGACTACCGCGACAGCCTCACTCGCGTAGAAGTGCCGGCCCTGGTCGTCGTCGGGACTGAGGACGAGTTCACGCCGGTCGCGGACGCCGAGCTCATGCACGACCTCATCCCTGGCTCCACCCTGGCGGTGATCGAGGGCGCCGCTCACATGCCTAACCTGGAGCGCGAGGCCGAGTTCAACACCGTGTTCGCACAGTTCTTGAAAGAGATCGAGTGATGCCTTCCATGTCCCAGAAGACCGTTTTCGTGACCGGTGCCAGCGCCGGGTTCGGCGTCGAGATCGTCCGCCGGTTCGCCGCCGACGGCGCCAAGGTCGTCGCGGCCGCGCGGAGTAAGGACCGGCTCGACAAGCTGGCCGTCGAGCTGGGCGAGAACGTCCTCCCCTTCGAGCTCGACGTCCGGGACGCCGACGCGGTGGCCGCGCTCCCCGGCACGCTGCCCGCCGAATTCGCCGAAGTCGACCTGCTGGTCAACAACGCCGGCCTCGCGAAAGGACTCGAACCCGCCCATCGGGCGAAGCTCGACGACTGGGACCAGATGATCGACACGAACATCAGGGGGCTCGCGCACCTCACCCGCGCGTTGCTGCCCGGCATGGTCGAGCGCGGCCGCGGGCACGTGATCAACATCGGGTCGGTCGCGGGCTCCTACCCCTATCCCGGTGGCAACGCCTATGGGGCGACCAAGGCGTTCGTCCACCAGTTCAGCCTGAACCTGCGCGCGGACCTGCAGGGCACCGGCGTCCGGGTGACCAACGTCGAGCCGGGCCTGGTCGGCGGCACGGAGTTCTCCGTCGTCCGGTTCGAGGGTGATCAGAGCAAGGCCGACAACGTCTACAAGGGCACGACGCCGCTGACGGCCGCCGACGTCGCCGAGTCCGTCTTCTGGGCGGCTTCGCAGCCGGAGCACGTGAACATCAACGTCATCGAGTTGATGCCGGTGGTGCAGAGCTTCTCCGCGCTTCATATTCACCGAGAGAGCTAAGACCGAAGAGGTCGAAGAGCGCCTGCTGTTCCGGGCTCCGCTCGGTCAGCAGGCGCCGCGTCCGAGGGCGGCCGCCGGTGGACGGATACCGCAGCACCGTCTCCCCTATCCCCGCGAGGCTGTCCATCAGCTCACGGACCGACAGGTTCATCCCGGCCCGGTCGGCCTCGCGCCGCATGAGGTGGGTGACCGTGGACGCGAGCACCGTGACCAGGGTGTGCACCGCGATCCGATGCGGCGTCCACTCCCAGCGCGGGGCCGGGCCGGTGACGGCGGGACCGGTCAGCCAGCGGAACGTCGAGTCGAGGTGGGTCCGGGCCCGGTACGCGGTGACGACTTCGGACACCGGCCAGTCGTGGTCGGTGACCAGCACCTGCTTGCCGAAGAACTCGTCGTGCAGCCGCGACACGGCGGCATCGTCGACCTTCCAGGTCAGCCGGATCTCCCCCGGCTTCGTCCCCGTCAGGGAAGGGGAGAGCACCCGTTCGACGCGGCGGCCGCGGGTGATCCGCGCGATTTCGGCGTTCACCTGGCCGCGGTCACCCCGGTGGACGCCCGACGCGAGTGCGGCGTCGAGGCCGGCGAGTTCCCGCGTCGCGGTGCCCAGTTCCTCGCCGAACGCGCGGGCCTGCGCGTTGTGCAGGGTCTCCGAATGGGTCAGGATCACGCGCCGCCGCACACCCGCGACCACGGCTCTGGTGTCGAGAGCGGTCAGCCCGGCGAAGCGCTCCGGGTCGACGGGCTTGCGCGCGGACGGCGGTTTCGCCAACAGCTCCGGATGCTCCGAAAGAGGCAGCGCGCCGACGAAGTGCCGTCCGAGGTCCAGTTGCGCGGCCTGGCCGGCGGTGAAGACCAGCGTGACGGGGTACAGCGAGCGGAGTCGCTCGGCGAGCGCGGCGAACGGCGGCGCCTCTTCCCGCGGGTACACGTGTGACGCCAGCGGGATCGCGCCGTCCTTGGTCACCACCAGGCCGAGTCCGGCGAGTTCGCAGCGGCAGGGGTCTGCCGTGGTGAAGGTGGCGAACTGCGCGACGTCCACGGCGAGCGCGGCGTCGCCCGTCCCCAGCCAGGAGAGCACCGCGTCGGCGACGGCGGTCTCGATCCTGGCGATCCGTTCGCCGGTGAGACGGTGCAGCGCCCGCCAGTGATTCGGAAGGTCTGCCTGGATGAATTCCCGGGCGACGGACTCACGCCACCAGTCGGCCAACTGCGTTTCGGGCGCTGTCGCCCGGTGCAGAACGGCGAGCGCGAGATGCGTCCCGAGAGTGGTCGCGGCGCGCTGGGCTCCGACGGCTTCGTCGACCCGGCGCACGAAGTCAAGCCGTCGCAGCGTGGCCCACACCGCCGCGACGTCACCGAAGGTCCGGTGACGCGCTTCGCCCGGGGCGGAGACATCGCCCTCCATCGCGCGCCCGATCTCCTCGGCCGTCCCGAGGTAGCGCTGCGACACGACCCTCGGCTCGCCGTCGACCCGCGCGGAGGTGACGAGGTAGTAGTACGTCCGCCCGCCGACCTTCTTGCCGATCACCGAAGCCACACTTTAGGTAATACACTCCGACCCATCGATCGGCAACCAAGATCGCGCCCTGACCAGCGAGAACAGTGATCACACCCACGTGGGTGACGCGGTGGCGGGATGCACACTGGCAGGTGGAGCAGGTCCGGCCATAGCGTGCGGGAATGGCATCCCCTGCTGACGCGAACGCCCCCACCACCTCGGCGATGCGCCGGGCACTCGCCAGGGCGCGCGACGGGAAGACCCTCGACCTCACCGAGGCCTCGATCCTGCTCCAGGCGCGCGGCGACGATCTCAAGACGCTGTCCGAGCACGCCTCCCGGGTCCGCGACGCCGGACTCGTCGCGGCAGGCCGTCCGGGCGTGGTCACCTACAGCCGTTCGGTGTTCATCCCGCTGACCCGGCTGTGCCGGGACCGATGCGGCTACTGCACCTTCGCGACCGTCCCCGGCCGCGTCGAATCGCCGTTCCTCTCCCCCGACGAGGTCCTCGACATCGCCCGCAAGGGTGCCGAAATGGGGGTCAAGGAAGCGCTGTTCACCCTCGGCGACCGTCCGGAAGACCGCTGGAAGGCGGCGAAGGACTGGCTCGACGCGCACGGCTACGACGACACGCTGTCCTACGTCCGGGCGATGGCGATCCGGGTTCTCGAGGAGACGGGTGTCCTCCCGCACCTCAACCCGGGCGTGCTGAGCTGGCAGGACTTCCAGCGGCTCAAGCCGGTTTCGGCGTCCATGGGCATGATGCTGGAGACGACGGCGAAGCGGCTGTACACGGAGAAGGGCGGCCCGCACTACGGCTCGCCCGACAAGGACCCCGACGTGCGCCTGCGGGTGCTGGAGGACGCCGGACGCAGTTCGGTGCCGTTCACCACGGGGATCCTGATCGGCATCGGCGAGAACTTCGAGGAACGCGCCGACTCGCTGTTCGCGATCCGCAAGGTCGCGAAGACCTACGGCGGCATTCAAGAGGTCATCGTCCAGAACTTCCGCGCGAAGCCGGACACGAAGATGCGCGCGACCCCGGACGCCGATCTCGAAGAACTCGCCGCGACCATCGCCGTCGCGCGTCTCGTGCTCGGGCCGCGGATGCGGATCCAGGCGCCGCCGAACCTGATCGGCCAGCAGTACGAACTGATGCTGAACGCGGGTATCGACGACTGGGGCGGCGTATCGCCGCTGACCCCCGACCACGTGAACCCCGAACGCGCGTGGCCGCAGATCGACGAGCTCAAACGCCGCACCGAGGCGCTCGGCTTCACCGTGCGCGAGCGGTTGCCGATCTACCCGGAGTACGTCAAGGCCGGCGAGCCGTGGCTGGACCCGCGGATGAACGCGCATCTCGCGCCGCTGACCGACACCGAGACCGGGCTCGCCATCGAAGAGGCGATCCCGGTGGGCATCCCATGGCAGGAGCCGGACGGCGGCTGGAAGGAGGCCGGGCGTACCGATCTGCACGTCGAGGTCGACACCGTCGGGCGCACGGAAGACCGCCGCAGCGACTTCGACTCGGTCTACGGCGACTGGGCCGAGATCAAGGGCAATATCAAGACCGCGCCGCAGCGGTTCGACCTCGATATCCGGGATGCCTTGCGCAGCGCGGAAAAGGACCCCGCCGGGCTTTCGGACGACGAGGCTCTGGCTCTGCTGCACGCCGACGGGCCGGAGCTTGACACCTTCACCAAGATCGCCGACGACCTGCGTCGCGAGGTGAACGGCGACGACGTCACCTTCGTCGTCACGCGGAACATCAACTTCACCAACGTCTGTTACACCGGCTGCCGGTTCTGCGCGTTCGCCCAGCGGCGCACCGACGCGGACGCGTACACGCTCTCGCTGGAGCAGGTCGGCGACCGGGTCGACGAGGCGTGGGCCGCGGGCGCGACCGAGATCTGCATGCAGGGCGGCATCCACCCGGATCTGCCGGGCACCGCGTACTTCGACCTCGCGGCGGAGGTGAAACGCCGTCAGCCGGACATCCACCTGCACTCGTATTCGCCGATGGAGGTCGTCAACGGCGCTTCGCGGACGAACCTCTCGATCGAGGACTGGCTGGCGCGCGCGAAGGAGGCCGGCGTCGACTCGCTGCCGGGCACGGCCGCGGAGATCCTCGACGACGACGTCCGCTGGGTGCTGACGAAGGGCAAGCTGCCGACGTCGGAATGGATCAACGTCGTCACCACCGCGCACAAACTCGGCATCACCACGACGTCGACGATGATGTACGGCCACGTCGACACGCCGGCGCACTGGGTCGGGCACCTGAAGCTGCTGGCGAAGCTGCAGCGGGAGGGCCTGGAGCGCAACGGACGGCGGGGCTTCAGCGAATTCGTGCTGCTGCCGTTCATCCACCAGAGTTCCCCGATCTACCTCGCCGGGCTCGCCAGGGCCGGGACGACGCTGCGCGAGAACCGCGCGGTGCACGCGCTGTCCCGGCTGCTGCTGCACGGGATGATCGACAACATCCAGAGTTCGTGGGTGAAACTCGGTGAGGAAGGCAGCCGCGCGGTGCTCCAGGGCGGGGTCAACGACATCGGCGGGACGCTGATGGAGGAGACGATCAGCCGGATGGCGGGGGCGGCCAACGGGTCGTACAAGACGATCAGCGACATGCGCGCGATGGTCGAACCGCTGGGCCGTCCGCTGCGGCAGCGGACCACGGAGTACGGCACGCCGACGGCCGAGCGGATCGCCGCGGCCCAGGCATCCGACGGCGTCGCGACGGCGGTGCGGCGGCCGCTGTTGCCGCTTGTCACCAGCTGACGAAAAGTCATTGACGGCCCCCTTACCCGCGTACGACCGCGGGCAAGGGGGCCGTCACGTTCCGTGTGGCACCGCTCACAAGGCGCGGGGTTCGCGGGCGTTTTCTGTGCTAAACCCGAGACTCACTTCCGGGCAGCCGAGAGGACGTCGATGACCGCGAGCGCAGTCCAGGTGGCCGATACCGCCCGCTATCCGTTGTCCGAACCGGGAAGCCCCGCGTGGCGCGAAATCGTTTCCCGGACCCGCGCCGAACTGCGGGAAACGGGCTGCAGTGTGCTGGCCGACTTCATCCGTCCGGAGTTGCGTGACGTCCTTCGCGACGAAGGCGCGAAGATCGCTCCGGAGGCGTACGCGAAGGTCGAACGCGTCAACGCCTACAACATCGCCATCGACACTCCGCTGCCGGAAGACCACCCCGGCCGCACGATCATGGAACGCGGCAACGCCTTCGTGGCGCGCGACCGGATCCCGGCGACCGCGGTGATCCAGCAGCTGTACTCGAGCCGTGAGTTCCAGCGGTTCGTCGCCGACTGCTTCGAACTCCCCGAGCTGCACGAACTCGCCGATCCGCTGTCCGGCCTGGTGCTCAACGTGATCGAGCCGGGCCGCTCGCATCCGTGGCATTTCGACACCAACGAGTACACGGTCAGCATGCTCACCCAGGAGGCGGCCGACGGCGGAGTCTTCGAATACTGCCCGAACATCCGCTCCGAAACGGCGGAGAACTTCGACGACGTCCGCGCCGTGCTGGCGGGCGAACGTGATCATCTGATCAAGCGGCTCACTCTGCGTCCTGGCGATCTTCAGCTGTTTCGCGGACGCTTCGCGCTGCACCGGGTGAGTAGGGTTCAAGGGGCAGTCGCCCGCCATTCCGCGATCTTCGCGTACAGCGAGCGCCCTGGGGTCATCGGCAGTCCGGAACGGACGAGACAGCTGTTCGGCCGGGTCCTGCCGGAACACGTCGCTTCCGCGGCGGTCCGGGGCGATCAGCTGCTCGACTAAGTCAGGAGCATGGCCGTGCCTTTGGATTCGACCGGCAAGATCAATTTCGACGACATCTACACCGAGCCCGATCCTCGCGCGTTCTTCGGCACCTTGCGCAGACTGGACTACGACATCCCCCAGCAGGCCAAGGCGTACTTCGCGAAACTGATCGACGAGTACCGCGCGGAGGCCGACGTCAAGGTCCCGACGGTGCTCGACCTCGGCTGTTCCTACGGCGTCAACGCGGCGCTGCATCGCTGTGACATCTCGATGGACCGGCTGTACGACCACTACCGGGACGGCGAGTCGCTGAGCCGGGACGAGCTGATCGCGCGCGATCGCCGGATGGTCGAGAAGCTCGCCGTCGGCGACGGTGTCCGCTTCATCGGCCTCGACGCCTCCGCGCCCGCATTGGACTACGCGCTCGCCGCGGGCTTCATCGACGACGCGATCCACGCGGATCTGGAGAGCGAAGACCCGACAGAGGAGCAGCGCGCGCTGCTGGCCGACGTCGACATCGTCATCTCGACCGGCTGCGTCGGCTACGTCACCGAGAAGACCCTCGTCCGGATCGCGCGGGAAAACCGGCCGTGGATGGCGCATTTCGTCCTCCGGATGTTCTCCTATGGGCCGGTCGCCGAGAGCCTCGCCGAATTCGAGTACGAGACGACCGGGGTCGACGGCCTCTTCCGGCAGCGGAGATTCGCTTCTGCTGAGGAACAGTCGCAGATCTTGGACAATCTTTCCGTCGCGGGCGTCGACCCGCGTGGGCTGGAAGCCGACGGCCGGCTGTACGCGCGGCTGTTCGTCTCCCGGCCGAACGGCGCGGCGGGCGAGCTCGCCTCCGCGCTGAACGCCCTTCCCCTTCGAGATCAAGGATGATCGTGAGCAGTCCGGAACCGTCCACCCGCACGTTCGGCAACGAGGACATCCTGCCGCGGGTCCCCGTCCCCAGCCTGGACGACACCTGCCGCCGGTTTCTCGAGTGGTGCTCGCCGCTGCTGACCCCTGGGGAGCTCGCGGAGACCGAAGGCGCCGTCGCCGAGTTCCTCGCGGCAGGAAGCCCGGCGCACGAACTGCAGAGCGCGCTCGAGGCCTACGACAAGCGGGAAGGCGTCCGCAGCTGGCTCGACACCTTCTGGCCGTACCGCTACCTCGGCCGCCGCGACCGGATCGCGCTCAACGCGAACTTCTTCTTCCTGTTCACCGAATCCCCGCTGGGACAGCTCGAGCGCGCGGCCGAACTGGCGGCGTCGGCGGTGGACTACAAGCTGAAGCTCGACGAGGAACTGGTGCCGCCGATCGTGCTGCGCGGGCAGCCGCAGTCGATGGTGCAGCACAAGTACCTGTTCTCGGCGACGCGGATCCCCGGCGCCGTGCAGGACACCGCGCGCACGCCGTACCGCGAGGACTGGCCGGGGCCGTCGAGGGCGCGGCATATCGTGGTCTTCCACCGCGACACCCCGTTCCGGATGGACGTCATCGCGCCGGACGGCCGCCCGTACTCCCCCGAACAGCTGGTCGCGGGCCTGCAGGTGATCGTCAAGTCGGGGAACTTCATCGAAGACCCGCGGACCGCCGCCGGGCATTTCACCACCAAGGCCAGGGCGGAGTGGGCGGCGACGCGGGAAGCGCTGCTCGCCGCCGGGAACGCGGCCGCGCTCGACGACATCGAGACGGCGTTGTTCTGCCTGTGCCTGGAGGACTTCACGCCGGCGAACACGCAGGAGGCGTGCGACAACCTGCTGCACGGCGACAGTGGGAACCGCTGGTTCGACAAGGCCGTTTCGCTGATCGTCTTCGAGGACGGCACGGCGGGGATCAACGTCGAGCACTGTGAACTGGACGGGACCACGATCCTCGGGTTCACCGACGCGCTGCTGAGCGGAACGCGGCTGGAGCGGCCGCCCGCCGACGGCGTCCCGGCGTCCGAGCTCATCGAGTTCGTCCTGGGTGAGGCGCTGCGCGAGGACGCCCGCGCCGCTGCCGCGTCCTTCGCCGAGTACGCCGAGGCGACCGCTACGAAGACGGTGTCCTTCACCGACTTCGGCGCGAAGCGGGCGAAGGAGCTGGGGATGTCCCCGGACGCCTTCGCGCAGATGGCGTACCAGCTCGCGCACAAGCGGGCGAAGGGGATCACCGGCGCGACGTACGAGTCGATCGCGACGCGGCAGTACCAGAATGGGCGCACCGAAGCGATGCGCGTGGTGACGCCCGAGGTGCAGTGGTTCGTCCAGGTGATGGACGACCCGCAGGCCGACCGGCAGACGCGTCAGGCGGCCTTCCGCGCGGCGGCCGCGAAGCACGTCACGCGGGCGAAGGAGTGTCAGGCGGGTGACGCGCCGGAGCAGCACCTGTGGGAGCTGCAGCTGATCCAGAAGCGGCGCGGCGTCGAGGACTCTCCGGCGCTGTACTCGTCACCCGGCTGGTTGAAGATGCGCGACGACTACCTGAGCACGAGCTCGGCGCCGTCGGTGAACATCCAGTACTTCGGCTTCGGGTCGACCAGCCCGCAGTGCATCGGTGTCGCGTACGTGCTGCTGCCGGAGTCGTTGAATCTGTACCTGTGCACGCCGAAGCACGTGGCACACGAGATGGAGCTGTTCGCGACCGAACTGGCCAACGCCATCCGCGAGTTACAGGAGTTGCTGGCTTCTTGAGGGGTAAGGCAAACCATGGCGTGTCCGTGAAGGCCTCCTTGCCTACCCTGACGGTAGTGAAGGAGGCCTTCACGGACATCGATAGGGTTCCGGCGTGCTGGGAAAACTGGGGTTGCTGGGCGGACTACTGCTCTTCGTGGCGGGGTGCGCTGAGCCCCCGCCCCCGGCGCCGGTCCCTCAGCCCGTGCCCACGCCGGTGCCGGGCACCGTCGAACCGGCGGGCTGTCTCGGCACCGGGGTGGCGGTGAAATCCGGGCCGGTCGAGGCCGCGCTGGGCCATCGCGCGATCGTGCTCACCCTCACCAACTGCGGCACGACACCGCGCACGCTCACCGGCTATCCCGAAGTCCGCTTGCTGGACAAGGAAAAGCGGCCGATGGCGGTCGAGGTCGAGCACGGGACGTCGTACATGGCGATCGATCCCGGTGTCAGCGCGCAGACGGTTCAGCCCGGCGGGACACTGCTCTCGGTCGTCTCGTGGTCGAACACCGTCACCGTGGGTTCGCCGGAAGCGGGCGCCTACGTGACGGTCGCGGCCGCGAAGGGTGACCCGGAGCAGCGGATCACGGTCGACACCGACCTCGGGACCACGGGCAAGCTGACGCTGACGGCTTGGAACCCGAAGCTCAAAAACTGAGGTTGCCGAACAAGCCCTCGAAGAAGTCCGGCGCTGACACGACCACGAGACCGGCAAGTCCCATCGGCAGAGCGGCCAAGGCGACCTGGGCGGCCTGCCGGCGCGAGCGGATTCCCCGCCAAGCCACGAAGGCGATAGCGAGGGCCGTCACGACCGCCAAGGTTCCGACTCCGGACCGGTCGGACCGCCGGACGAGGTCGGCGACCAGCAGACCCACGACCGCCGCGGTGGCCACGGTGCCGCGCCGGTCGGTCCGCCCGACGGCATCGAGCACGAGTCCGGCGACGAGGCCACCGGCAACAGCCAGACCACACCACAGTACGAGCGTCGGCAGGTCGATCCGGTAGGGCATGCCCGCGTACTTGACGCCGTACATCACCGCCTTGCCGAGATAGAACGCGAGTACCGCCGCGATCAGCGCGCAAACCGCTCGAACCACTGCCCGACGCCTCGGCATCCCGGGGACGACGGCGACGATCAGCACGATCCAAAGGGTGAAGCTGTGCGCCAGTGGCCGAAGCGGCTCGCTGTAGTAGGCGTAGGCGCCGACAGCACCGGACACCGCACCGGCCGCGATCACCGCCACATCGGAGAATCCGAAGTAGCCGGACGCGCGTTTTCCCGCAGGATCGTTCCCCACCTCGACCGACATGGTTCCCCCTCGCTCGCGAATACGACAGTGAAACAGAGAACCGGGGTTTGTGACGAGACCGCACGGCTCTGCGACGGTTCCGCCGCCGATCCGGGCAAGTGCGACAGAGCGCCCTTACGATCGGTGAGCCTTTCGATCTTGGGAGAACCATGCCGCGCATCCTGCTCGTCGAGGACGACGTAGCACTGGCCGAAGCGCTCACACTCGCGCTGAAGGCACTCGGGCACGATGTCGACGTCGCGCCGACCGGGGAGCGGGCGCTGGAGGCGCTGTTCACCGACCGGCTCGAACTTGACTTCGTCCTGCTCGACGTCATGTTGCCCGGGATGGACGGCTTCGAGGTGTGCCGCCGGATCCGCGCCCGCAGCCGTCTGCCGCTGGTCCTGCTGACCGCCCGCGGCGACCCGATCGACATCGTCGCTGGCCTGGAGTGTGGCGCCGACGATTACGTGGTCAAACCCGCCGAACCGCGGGTGATCGACGCACGGATCAAGGCGATCGGACGGCGTGCCGTCACCGCTCCCGGGCCGTCGGCCGGTCAGTTGCGGGTGGGACGGCTGGAGATCGACGCGACCGCGATGAGCGTGACGCGCGACGGC
This sequence comes from Amycolatopsis sp. NPDC043885, assembly GCF_056435685.1. Lineage (NCBI taxonomy): Bacteria > Bacillati > Actinomycetota > Actinomycetes > Pseudonocardiales > Pseudonocardiaceae > Amycolatopsis > Amycolatopsis sp. NPDC043885. The sequence continues at coordinate 261,459 of NZ_JBWKEA010000012.1, read as the reverse complement.
GTCGAACTGGCGCTCACCGCGACCGAGATCCGGTTGCTGGTCGAGTTCGCCGAACATCCCAACCAGGTACTGAGCAGGCAGACGCTGCTGAAACGGGTCTGGGACTACGGCTACGTCGGCGACTCGCGGATCGTCGACGCGGCGGTCGCGCGGCTGCGGGCGAAGATCGAGGACGATCCGGCGAATCCCGTGGTGTTGAAGACCGTGCGCGGACTCGGCTACCGGCTGGTGGGCGAATGAGGTTCGGACTCCGTGCCCGGGTGACCGCGGCGGTCGTGGTGGTGACCACGACGGCGACGGTCTTGATGGCCTTCAGTGCGGCCAAAATCCAAGAGGACGACGCGCTCGACAGTTTCACCGCCGCGGCGAAGACGTCGTTCGGGGCGACGTTCGGACAGGCATGGCCCCATCTCGAACAGTTCATGGCGGGCAACCCGCAGGCCTTGGACCTGTTCTCCCAGGGGATGGACACGGCGGCGGCGGACTGGATGCTCGTCACGAGCCATCCCCAACTGACCAACGACGACTTCAAGGCACCCGAAGGACCTCCCGTGGTCGTCAAGCCCTCGCCACTAAGCCTCGATTGGGCGACTGGCACCAAGAACGTGAACCCTCCCGACCGGCGAGCCGCGCTGGAAAGCGTGAAGGACGTGGTCCTCCTGCGAACCACAGGCCCGGGAAAGCTGCTGTCGACGGTCACGACCGATCCGGCGACCGGCCGCAGGCTCCTCGTGGTGAGCGCGAACTTCGTCGCGTACTGGGTGGTGCAGTTCTTCGACCTCACCACGTTCGAGCAGGATCTGGCGGCCCAGCGGTGGAAGCTGGGGTGGATCGCCCTCGGTGTCGCCGTCCTCGGTGTGGCGGCCGCCGTCTTCGCGGCGGGCCGGGTCCGGCGACCGGTGCTGCGAGTCGCCTCCGCCGCCCGCGACCTCGGCGACGGCGCCTTCGACGTGCGTGTCCCCGTGAAGGGCCGCGACGAACTCGCCGACCTCGCCGCGTCGTTCAACACGATGGCCGATCGGGTCGGCGCGGCGATCGAAGAACTGCGCGCCAAGGACCGTCAGCAGCAACGGTTCGTCGCCGACGTCGCCCACGACCTGCGGACCCCGCTCGCGTCGATGGTCGCCACGGTCGACACCCTCGACGACGCCAGCCCCGAGATCAGGACCCGCGCGACCGAGTTGCTCGGCACGCAGGCCCGGCGCCTGGCGCGGCTCGTCGAAGACCTGATGGAGATCTCGCGGTTCGACGCGGGTTCCGCGGACCTGCGCCCCGAACTCGTCGACCTGCCCGCGCTCGTCGAGGACGCGATCGAGGTGAGCGTGCCGGAGACGCCCGTCCAGGTGACGAGCACCGGCGACACGACCGTCTCCGCCGACCCGCGCCGCGTCCACACCATCGTGTGCAACCTGCTGGTCAACGCCGAACGGTACGGCCGGACCCCGATCGCCGTGTCCATGGAAGGCCTTTCCGACTCGGTGACGATCCGGGTCGCCGACTCCGGGCCAGGGTTGCCCGAGGAGTTGCGCCCGATCCTGTTCGACCGGTTCGTGCGCGGCGATCACGCGCGCCAGGCGACCGAGGGCAGCGGGCTGGGGTTGTCGATCGCCAGGGAGAACGCGCTGATCCACGGCGGGGACATCACCGTGCGCAACGACCGCGGCGCCGTCTTCACCGTGCGTCTTCCACGGGAGTCACCAGCGTGAGCCCGCGTGGCGCGTAGCCGTCGAAGTACGGCATCGGGACGTGGGTGAGGATCAGGAACAACGCGGTCAGCACTCCTGCCTGGGACAGCTTCAGCTCACGGTGACCGAGCCGGTGCCACATCACCAGGACGAAGTTCGTGACCAGCAGGAAGCCCCACCGGGCGTCGTCCCAGCCGCCGAACGCGAGCAGCACCGGCGCCCCGATCGCGGCGGCGGGCACCACGGCCGCGAGCGTGGGCCGGTGCAGGTACAGGAAACCGCCGATCACCACGGCCGCGATGGGCAGCAGATAGAGCAGCACGGCGGTGATCGAGTACAGCCGCCAGCTCTCGGCCTGGGTGCGCCCGAACAGATCCAGCGCGTCGACGCGGTAGGGAAAGTCCGCTGTGGACAGTGACCGCCGGAGTCCTTCGACAGCGCCGGGTGCGGCGGGTGGCAGCGCGAGGATCCCCAGGCCGAGCACGGCGCCCGGAGCGAGCAGTGCGCACGCGCGCCGAAACGGGAGCTTTCGCAGCAGGGCGAACCCGAATACCGGCAGCACGGTGAGCAGCGCGATCTCGTGCACCGTCACCGAAAGCGCCATCACCGCGCTCGCGAACACAAGCCTGTTCCGATGCAACGCCCACAGCGCGCCGAACAGCAGGAGATACAGCACCTGGTCGAAGTAGCCGACCTCGTGGAACAGGTAGCCGCCGCACGGCAGCAGGAGCCAGGCGACGATCAGCAGCCGACGGCTTTCGGTGCGGCTGTGGAAGAAGGCGAGCGCCACGGTCGCCAGCACCGCGCCGAGGACCACGAAACTCGCGACCGCGAAGACGAGGTAGTCATGTCCGAACGGCTTCAGGAGCGTCCCGACGAGGAAACGCCGGTGGAAACCGTCGGCCAGGGACACGGACTGCAGGGTCGCCGCCCACTCCCCCGGCAACCGGAACCCGGTGTATCCGGCCACGAGGACGGCGATGCCGAACAGCGCGGTGACGCTTCGCCGCGGGGTCTTCCCGGGAGCGTGCACCGGGGCCCGGTCGAGCAAAGTGGTCATGGCGCCAAGCTAGAAACGGATCATGTCACCACCATGACCGCTGATCACCGGCTTCGCACGGTTCTGTCACATGGTCGTCGACGTGAGGAAGGCCTGCTCGGACCCGTCGGCGACGAACGCGGTCCGTGCCTTGGTGGTCGTGGGCAGCTCGCAGGAAAGCCACTTCACCCCGGACGGGAAGAGTCCCGTCAAGGACTCGGGCACGGCCGGAGAACCCGCTTGGCACTTGTAGCCGTCCAGCACCTTCGCGACGGCCTCACGACGTAGCTTCACCAGAGCGGAAAACCGGAGGTCGCTCGGTCCGGGTGCCGCCTCCCGCCCTTCGGAGGCGCCTATCCTCTCCTCGACCCAGGACGCCTGGACGATCTCGCCGACCTCCGGGAAATCCTCGGCGACCGGCGCCGGATCGGTGCGGACGGCCATTTCCTCCGGCGGTGCCGGGGCACAGGCCGCGATCAGGACGACCGCGGCCGTGATCCCCAACGTCTTCCCCATGGTGCGCATGGGGAACATCTTCCCTCAGGCGGTGAGCTTCAGGATGTCGATTCCGCGAGTGTTGTCGGCGACATAGACGTAACCCTTGTGCCAGTAGGGCGCCCACGCGCTGGCGTCCGCCGGGCGGAAGTAGGCGATCTGCTTCGGGTCGGTCGGGTCGCTGACGTCGAGGAATCGCGTGCCCTGCGCATAGAACGACTGCACGAGGACCTTGCCGCGGATGTCGAAGTAGTGCGCGGAGCAGTCACCCGACGCCGGGTCGCTGCCTTCCTGCCCGGCGACGCTCCAGGTGCCGACGGACTCGAGGCGGAACGGCTTCTCCGGCGTCGAGCGCCAGCCCTCGCCGTTGTACGAGTTCTTCAGCGACGAGATCGTCAGCACGCCGTCACCGGCGCAGCCGTCGAGGAAGCTTTCTTCGGTGGCATAGATCAGGTCTCGGCCGTGCCAGCGGTTCGATTCGGCGCCGTCGGCCGAGCGGTGTCCCGCCGGGTGGAAGCTGTTGTGCATGAACTTCGACGGCGCCGCCGTCTCCTCGATCCCGCCGCCCGCGTAGGGCACCGGGTCGAACGCGGTCGCGCGGCGGACCTTCCCCCGCACGGGATCGCGGTGGTAGCCGTTGGTCCAGTAACCGCGGACGCCGCCTCGTCCGGACACCCACGCCACGCCCTCGGCGTCGACCTGGACGTCGTGCACGTAGTCGGTCTTGCCGTCGTTGCGCGCGAGTTCGATCGGGTTCGGGAACGTCTTGGGGTTGCGCGGGTCGCGGATGTCGGTCACCCAGATCGGGCGGCCGCCCCACTCCGCGGGCTGGTTCGCGGCCTTCGCGGGACCGCCGGTCCACAGATACCGGCAGTCGTCGACGCAGCTGGTCGTGTGGCCGGCGGGCACCTTGGTATAGCTGAGGATGGCCGGTTTGTCCGGGTTCTTCAGGTCGATGATGTAGATACCGGACTCGCCGGTCTGCGTGGTACCGCCGTAGGCCCGCGGGTCGCGCGCGAGGAAGACGAGCTTGCGCTTGACGTCGACCTCGGTGTCCTCGGTCTCCCACAGACCGGGAAGGCTGACTTCACCGATCAGCTTCGGTGCGGTGGGGTTCTTCGTGAGGTCGTAGACCTTCAGGCCGAACTCGCCGGAAACCGCCATGACGTCACGGTTGCCGTACTGCAGGAACCCCATGGCGATGGCGCCTTGCGCGTCGGGCACGTTGCCGACGGCCTTGACGTTCTTCACCGCGCCGGGGGCACCCGCGACCCGGACCTTCTCGCCGGCCGGTTTGTCCTCCTCGCCGCAGGCCGCCGCGGGCAGACCGGTGGCGATCAGGGTCGCGGTGACCGTGGCGAGCGCCAAGCACGAACGGAGCAACCAGTTTCCTCGCACAGAAACCTCCCAGGCTGGTCCCTGCACCTTATGATCGCCACTTTGCCCGCACAACCGCCATTGGTCTGTGGGACTGCTCGGCGCGGGACTGCTATGACATCCTCATGCGCTTGCGTCTTCTGGTCCCACTCCTGGCCGCCGCCCTGGTCGCGGCGGGCTGCTCGGAATCCGGCGAACCGCCCGCACCGGACGTTCTTCGCGTGGGCCTGGCCGCCCCGGCGACCCTGCTGCCCGCGGACGTCCGCGACCAGTCCGGGCGGATGCTCGCCGGCGCGCTGTGGACACCGCTGGCCGATTACGACCCGGCGACGGGGAGGTCGACACCGCGGGCGGCCGAAGCGTTCACCAGCTCCGATCGGATCACGTGGACGGTGAAGCTCAAGGACGGCGGGACGTTCCACGATGGCACCCCGGTGACGGCGCAGTCCTATGTGGACACCTGGAAGACGATCGGCGCGGAACAGTGGCAGGCGTCGCGGGTGATCAAGGATCTCTTGCGGGCCAAGGAGATCACCGCACCGGATCCGCTGACCATCCGGCTCGTGCTCGACCGGGCGTCCGGTCAGGTTCCCGCCCTGCTCTCCTCGCCCGCGCTGGTCCCGTTGCCCGCGTCGGCACTGACTTCCCGTGATTGGACCGGTTTCGCGCAGCGTCCCGTCGGCAACGGGCCGTTCCGGCTGGACGGCCCGTGGCAGCCGTCGGGCGGCAAACTGATCCGCGTGGCGGACGCGCCGGGCAAGGCGCGCGTGATCGAACTCAAGACCGGCGACGCGGCGGCGCAGTACGACGAGGTCAAGGCCGGGAAACTCGACCTCTCCACCTTCGTCCCCGGCGATCGCCACGAAGCCATGCACGCCGATTTCGCGCGGCGGCACGTGATGTGGGCCCTGCCCACCGTCGCCTACCTCGGGTTTCCCCTGACCGCACAGCACTTCTCCGACGCGACCGTCCGGCACGGCTTCGCGCTCGGGATCGACCGCGCGGCGCTGGAGGCCGGCGTCCTCGGCAAGCAGGTGGACCCGGCGAAATCGCTGCTGCCGCCCGCCGTCGCGCCGGGTGAGCGCAGCAGCACCTGCCGTCCCTGCACGTTCGACGCCGAGGCCGGAAAATCCCTGCTGTCCCAGGCGGAGTTCCCGGCCACATCCGTCCACTTCGGACAGTCGCAGGCGAGCTGGCTGCGTCCGCTCGCGGAGCAGGTCGGCGCGGCGGTCGGCGTCCCGCTCGCCGCGGAGCCCGGACAGGGACCGTTCGCGATCGACGTGGCCCTGATGACGCCGAGCCCGCAGGAGGTGCTGGCCGAGCTCGCGAAGGCGACCGGATATCAGAGCGACGGGTTCGCCGACCTGCTGAAATCGGCCGAGGAGATCGAAGCAGGCGAGAGCGGCGAGGTCTACCGGCTGGTGGAGAACCAGTTGCTCCGGGATCTCCCGGTCGTGCCACTGTGGTCCGGGCACGGGCACGCCGTTTGGGCGGACAGGGTGGGCGACGTCAAGGCGACGGCGTTCGGCGGGGTGGACCTGTCAGGCGCCTCCGTGCGGTGACCCGAGCGTGCACTCGCCCGCGACGACGTCGATGAAGGCCGAGGTCAGCGGGTCGGGCGTGCCGCGGCAATAGGCGGCGAGCGTGCGCCGGATCGCCGGTTCGGGCCGCAGGACGCGGCCGTGGAAGCCTGCGGGCAGGACGTTGGCCGGGACCAGCGCGGGACCGAGCCCCGCCGCCGCGAGTACCGGGGCCGCCGCGCTCTGTTCGGTCCGGACCGCCGCCCTCGGCTGGAACCCCGCCGCGGCGCACGCCTGGTCGACGAGGTCGGCGAGGCCGTTGCCCGGCGCGTAGTGCACCCACGCGCAGTCGGCGAGGGTAGCCAGATCGACGACGCCGGTGCCGTCGTCCTCGCGCGGCCCGTCGATCGGCAGGACCACGACGAACTCCTCGGCACCGATTTCGCGGACCGGCCCCTCCCAAGCCCGCGGGACCGGGCCGACCGCGACGTCGGCCTCCCCCGCCGCCATGGCCTCCCGGAGCTCGTCCGCGTGCCGGAACTCCACCAGCCGCACGTCGACCTCCGGCCGCTCCCGGCGCCAGACCCGCAACGCCGCGGGCAGGACCCCGATGCCGACCGAGTAGACCGTCGCGATCTGGAGTTCCCCGGCCTCCAGCCCGGACGCCTGCCGGGCCGCGCACCGCGCGCGTTCGGCGTCGGCGAGGGTGGCGCGGGCGTGCGGCAGCATGGCGCGGCCCATCGGGGTGAGCCGGACGCTGCGCGGCAGCCGTTCGAGCAGCGGGCCGCCGACGCCCTTCTCCAGCGCGCGCACCTGATGCGACAGCGCGGGCTGCGTCACGTGCAGCAACTCGGCGGCCTTGGTGAACGAGCCGGTGTCGACGACGGTCACCAGGTACTCGAGTTGCCGCAAGCTTGTCATGAAGAGAGTTTATCGGAGCGGTGATATCTATGCCTTGGACTTATCTCTGCGGCGGGTCCAGGCTTGAAGACATGAACGAAGAACGCAAGGTCGCCCTGGTCGCCGGGGCCAACGGGGTCATCGGCAAGAACCTGATCGAACACCTGGAGACCCTGTCCGGCTGGCATGTCATCGGCCTGTCGCGCCGCGGCGGCCCGGGCCAGATCGCGGTCGACCTGCTCGACGCGGACGACACTCGCGCGAAGCTCGGCGGCCTGGACGACGTCACGCACGTGTTCTACGCGGCCTATGTCGACAAGCCGACCTGGGCCGAACTGGTCGCGCCGAACCTGGCGATGCTGACCAACCTCGTCGACGCGATCGAGCCCGTCGCGCCCGGACTGCGCCACATCAGCCTCATGCAGGGCTACAAGGTCTACGGCGCCCACCTCGGCCCGTTCAAGACCCCGGCGCGCGAAGACGACGCCGGGCATATGCCGCCCGAGTTCAATGTGGACCAGCAGGAGTTCCTGGAGAAGCGGCAGGCCGGGAAATCCTGGACGTGGTCGGCGATCCGGCCGTCGGTGGTCGGCGGCACCGCGCTGGGCAACCCGATGAACCTCGCGCTGGCCATCGCGGTCTACGCGTCGATCTCGAAGGAACTCGGCCTGCCGCTGCGCTTCCCCGGCAAACCCGGCGCGTACGACAGCCTCCTGGAGATGACCGACGCCGGGCTGCTGGCGAAGGCCACCGTGTGGGCCACCGGTTCGGAGAACGAGGCGTACAACATCGCGAACGGAGACCTGTTCCGATGGAGCGACCTCTGGCCGCGGATCGCGCGGTACTTCGACCTGGAGGTGGCGCCGCCGCTGCCGATGTCGCTGGACGTCGTCATGGCGGACAAGGAAGAACTCTGGACGTCGATCGCCGCGAAGTACGGCCTCGACGTGCCGTACAGCGCCGTTTCGTCGTCGTGGGCGTTCGCGGACTTCGTGTTCGGCTGGGACTACGACATGTTCGCGGACGGCTCGAAGGCCCGGCGGGCCGGTTTCCACGAATACACCGAGACCTCGGCGATGTTCTTCCGGCTGTTCGACGAGTTCCGGAAGGCGAAGGTGATCCCCTGACGCTCTCGTGAGCGGCTAGGACGGTTCTATTGAGCGGTAAGTCAATTGTGGGCGTGATAGAGCCTCTGCGATGAAAGACCCCTTCGCTGGGTCAAGGGCAGAGAGGAGGCCTTCGCGGCGTGGTTCTGAACTGGCCGACAGGAGTCGACCGCGCTCCCAGTGTCCACAAGGGACGCTTTTCAGCGACGAAATGTCGACCCAAAGGGCATATGTCCGGTTTGCCAAGGGGGTCGTGAGTGGCAAGTAGGGTTTCTATTGAGGAGTAAGGCAAATGTGGCGTGTTGCGAAAGCCACTTTCGCACCGTCAGTTCAAAGTGATCGACCCGGGTGGTGGTGAAGGCCTCCTTGCCTACTCTGAAGGTAGGGAAGGGGCCCTTCGCTACGCCGTCGACGTGGCTTTCGCGACACGATCGAAGGCGGCCATGAGCGGACCGCCCACCGCACCCGACACGTTTGCCTCACCCCTCAATAACCCTCTTTGCCACTCACGACCCCCTCGCCAAACCGCACGAATCGCTCAACTCGGGCACTGACACCTCGGAAAACGTCCCTTATGGACAGTCAGGAAGGTGTCTCGTCGGCGAGTCCCGCTCCTGCCGCCGACTCCGGCACGCCACGTTTGCCTTACCCCTCTATAACCGTCCTTACCACTCACGAGGCTTGACGCTAACCCCGCCCGATGTACGGCATCGCGGTCGCCGTGACGGTCAGGAACTGGACGTTCGCGCCCAGCGGCAGCCCGGCCATGTACAGCACGGCGTCCGCGACGTGCCGGGCGTCGAAGGTCGGCTCGGCCTTGACGCTGCCGTCGGCCTGCGGGATCCCGTCGGCCATCCGCAGGGTCATCTCGGTGGCGGCGTTGCCGATGTCGATCTGTCCACAAGCGACGTTCCAGGCCCGCCCGTCGAGGGAGATCGACTTCGTCAGCCCGGTCACCGCGTGTTTCGTCGCGGTGTAGGCGACGGACGCGGGGCGCGGGGCGTGCGCGGAGATCGAACCGTTGTTGATGATCCGCCCGCCGCGCGGGTCCTGCGCCTTCATCAGCCGCACGGCCTGCTGCGCGCACAGGAACATCCCGGTCAGGTTGGTGTCGACGGCGCGTTTCCAGTCCGTGAAGGACAGTTCGTCGACGGTCCCGCCCACCGAAACACCCGCGTTGTTCACCAGGAGATCCAGCCGCCCCCATTCCGCACGGACGGTCTCGAACAACGCGGCGACGGACTCCGGGTCGGCGACGTCGGTGGGTACGGGAAGCGCGTTCGTGTCGCCGTCGGCGGTCTCGACCAGCGCGTCCGCGCGGCGGCCGGCGAGGGCGACCCGGTAACCGGCGCCGAGTAACGCGCGGGAGATCTCCCTGCCGAGCCCGGAACCCGCCCCGGTGACGACCGCGGTCCTGCCGTTGCCCATCGAACCTCCTCGCAGACCGTGCCGGACCGATCCGGCTCGGTGATTGTTTTCCGATTACCCGCGTCCGTTCAGGCTAGCGCGCCGCCGTCGGCGGAAAACGTTCACCCGTCGGCCGTCGCGCCTTCACGAAAATCGGTAACCCCTTCACCGCGTCGAGGCGATTCACCGGATGTGCCCAGGGGGAATTCACACCGTTCACTTCGTCGCCGGAGTGGTGGACAGTGAAGAAGAATCCGCGCTTCCAGCTGGTCCAGACCGGCGAACAGACCATCCGATGGCGGCTGCTCGGCGGCAACAACGTGTCGCTGGGTTCGGCGCCCGACGACTATCCGCGAGCCGAGGAATGCCTCGCCGCGATCGCCTGGCTCAGCGCCCATGTTTCCGAGCTGACCAGCGATTTCAGTCATCTCAGCGGGGGACGCTGGCGCTGGCGCCTGCATCGGGAAGACCGCATCGTCGCGATCGCCAGCCATGCCTACGGGCGGCGTATCGAGGCGCAACGCGGCCTCGACCGATTCCGCTCGGCCACCACCGAGGCGTCCATCGGCGAAGGCATCGAGACCATCGCCGATTGGCGCCGGAAATACCGTCGCGATTCCGGCGGTATTTCACCGAATCGTTCTCCGTGACGACCGCTCACGGAAAGTGCGTTCCCCGGAGATTAACCACCAGGACGTCGGGCGGGAACGCGAAGCACCGTCGCCGGACAGTGTTGCGGAGCGAGGATTGTGGCAAGTCACGGAATCCCGTGACGACTTGGGGACTAGAGAAAGAGTGCAAACAAGATGCGTGCTCGTACCACTCGGTTTCTCGGCGCCACCGCGATCGCCGCGTGTGCCTGCCTCACCCTGACCGGCACCGCCTCGGCGGTCGCCCCGGCCAACGGCCTCGAAGACGTCCTGGCCGCGGCGGGCTCGGACACCACCGTCGACATCACCGGCGCGATCCTGGCCAACGCCAACGGCGCCGCCTGGAACACCGACCCGGACAACCACGTCAACATCCCGCCGCTGCTCGCGCCGGGCGGCACCTTCACCGTTCCCGGTGACCTGTACGCCGACGAGGTCGTCTACAACACCACGACCACCCTGCCGCCGAACGGCTCGTCCCAGGGCAAGGCCGCGCTCAAGGCCTCCGGCGACGCGGGCGACGGCAAGATCGACATCGCGCGGTCGTCGTCGCCCCGCGGCTCGTCCGACCCCGCGTCGTTCGAGTACTACGCTTTCGCCACCGACGGTGTCACCTGGTCGTCCTCGGCGACCGGCTCGGGCGCGGGCCTGTCCCTCACGCTGGCGCAGCTGCGCGGTATCTACGACGGCTCCATCACCAACTGGAACCAGGTCGGTGGCGCCAACGCCGCCATCGTCGTCTACCTGCCCCAGACCGGCTCCGGCACACTGAGCTTCTTCACCACCACCGTCCTCGGCTTCGACCCCACCACCAAGCCGGTCACCATCAAGCGGTTCCAGGAGCACGACGGCAACTCGATCCTCGCCGCCGACCGTGCCAACGCGATCGCCCCGTTCTCCATCGCGCAGTGGATCGCCCAGGGCAACGCGGTGACCGCGGACAAGCGCGCGGGCTTCACCGTGAACCCGCTGACCGGCGCCGGCTTCAACGGGTCCCCGGTCGCCGGTTCGGCGGGCAACTACACCCCGGCCTTCACCACGGCGTTCCTGGGTTCGCGCAGCGTCTACCACGTGCTCGACACCCGCACGCCGAGCTACGACCAGGCCCAGCGCGCCGTCGGCTTCGCCGCCGGTGACACCGCCGCGACCGCCAGCCCGCTGTGTGGTGGCCAGCTCGCCACCACCATCAAGCGGTACGGCTTCCTGACCGTCTCGGGCCCGAACGGCCTGTCCTGCGTCAAGTCCTGACCCTCCTAGCGCGTGAAGGCCCCCTTCCCTCTGCTGAGCCGAGGGAAGGGGGCCTTCACGCGCAACGGGACTACTTGGGGGCGACGCCCAGTGCGGCGAGCGCCGGGTCGGTCATGATCACGCCCGCGCCGGTGACCGGGTCGAAGCCCGGGGCACCGAGGTCGATCGCGGTCGACACGAGCGCGTTCCTGATCTCCGCCTGGGTCGCGGTCGGCTTGCCCTGCTTCAGCAGCGCGGCGATGGCGGCGGCGCTCGGCGCGGCGGCCGAGGTCCCGAAGAACGGCTGGAAGCCGCTCACCGAGGTCGCGACGCCGTCGGCCGCGGTGATGTCCGGCTTGTTCCGCGTCGCGCCACCGGTCGAGGACACGTTGCCGGGGGTGATCACCGAGCCGTCCGGGTGGTAGAACTGGTGACGGCGACCGTCCGAGGTGAACCGTTCCCACTTGCTGGCGGCGGTGAACAGACCCGGGTACGGACCGGCCGGGTTCGCCGGGTCACCGGCTTCGAGCGCGCGGCCGAAGGCACCGGCGGCCGGGGCGGCCGCGACACTGAAGGCGTTGACGGCCGCCGAGTGGCCGGAGGTGACACCGTTGGTGCTGAAGGCTTTCAGGTCACCGGAGGCGACGAAGCGGCCGCGGATCACGTTGAGCGCGATGAACCGGTCGGCGCCGCTGTACTTGACCACGGCGACCTTGAAGCCCGAGCCGCTGGCCGGGACCTGGGCGATCTCGTACGGGTTCTGGGTGCCGTTCTGCGCGCCCTCGCTGGAGGCGACGACCGCACCGGACGAGTTCAGGACGAACAGGTCGTAGTCGCTGGTGGCCTTGCCCCACGGGTCGGACCAGAACAGGGTGACGTAGCGGCCGACGGAGTTCGGCGAAAGCGCGTTGTACAGCTGGGTCGTGGCGCTCGGGTCGAAGTCGTGCGGCGTCCCGGTGATCCCGGAGATCTTGCTGCCGGAACCGCGGAAGTCACCCTCGTAGTAGCCGCTGGTGCCGTCGGTCAGGTTGCCCGAGTTCCCCGCGGAGGAGAAGTAGAGCGCGCCGTCCGCGGTCACGTCGTTGACGGCCTGCGCGACCGGGCCGTCCTGGAACGGCGACTCGTCGAAGTAGGAGACGTCGTCGACGATGATCGTGCACTTGCCGGTGGCGCGCAGGGCGCGGATGTTGTCGGCGAAGCTCTGCTCGCTGGTGAAGGCGGTCGCGAAACCGAGCGCGGCGCCGGGCGCCATGTCGTGGATGATCTCCAGCATCGCGGTGCCCTCGTCACCGCTGCCCGCCTGGCCGGGGAGGACGTCGACGGCGGGGAGCTCGCCGGCGGTCTGCGACGCCTGGAGCGACTTGATGCCGTCCGAGAGCACGCAGACCTTCTGGCCCGCGCCGGTGACGCCGTATTTGGTCCGGGCGGTGTCGTTGCCGTGCGCCTTGTCACCCTCGGCGACCTGCAGCGCGGCGGCGGTCTTCTTGGCCGCGGCCTGCCGCCGGTCCTGCGGTGCGGATTCGTTCCAGGTCATGGCTTGGGAAGCGGCCTTGACCTCGGCGACGTCACCGCGTCCGGCGATCGCGTCCACCGCGGTCAGGGGGAGATCGGCGCGGATCGCTCCGGCGGGTGAGGCGTAGCGGACGGTGCCGCCCGCCGCCTTGACGGCGTCCACCAGGGACTGTCCGGCGCCCTTGATGTCCACCGCGACCGTGCCGGCGTCACTGACGCCCAGCCCGGTCCGGTACTCGGGCAGCTTGCCGGCCAGGCCCTTGTCGGCGCGGAGGCGCTTCTCGACGACGAGCTGGCTCGACTGCTTGCGCTCGGCCGGGGTGAGGCTCTTCTTGATGCTCTGCAGTGCGCTGATCCCGGCCTGGGTGCGCACCTCTTCCGACGGCTGGGCACTGGAAACCGCGGTCGACAGCAGCAAAGCACCGACCGCGACCGGAACCGAGCATGTGACCACCCGGCTGAATCTGCTCATCGAACTCTCTCCCTGTTTTTCACCGGCACAGCCCGTGACAGGAATTCCTTCGGTCGCCCGAATGAATTACCCTGACCGGGTGCAATGGGGAGAATCTAAAGAGCGATCAGTGAGGAGTCCACCGACCAAAGTCGGTATCGGGGGAAGCGCCACATGGTGAGACCGATTTCGGTCCGAAAAGACCGAAATCGCTCTTAAGCCCAAGCCGGAAACAGTCGCCAAAGTGCCAAAGCCGCCAGCGACGCCAGAGTGAGCAGCACCGGCCCGGTGATGACGTAGGTGGAAACCGGCCGCCACCGGCGGTAGAGGAAGGTCGCCCCGGCCGCCGCCGCCACGAATCCGCCGAAGGCCAGCACCAGCCCGGCCCACGCGTCGCCGTCGCCGGTCCGCCCGTCCTGCGCGTCCGCCTTGCCGTTCTGCGGGGTGGGCCGGAACGGCCTGCCCTCCAGGACCGCGGTCACCACGGTCGCTTCCTGCGAGGCCAGCGGCCACCAGGACGCGGAGGTCACCAAGGTCAGCCGATCGTTCTGGGTCTTGCCGTAGTCGGCACCCTCGTCGAGCGGGCGCGTGGCCTTCTCGGTCACGCGGTAGACGGATTTGCCCTGAGTCGTCGCGACGACGATTTCGTCACCGGGCCCCAGTGCCTCCAGCGAACCGAACGGACCGCCGTAACCCGCGTTGCGCGCCACGATCGCGGCGTTGCCCGGCTGCCCGGGACCGGCGGTCCCCGGCACGTGGCCCGGCCCGGACGCGGTTTCCCCGCTCGACGCGCCTTCGACGACGACCTGCCGCAGTTTCAGCGCGGGAATCTCCAGCACGGCGACCGGCTTGCCGAACTCGACCGGTTCGGTGGGCGGAGCGGCACCGAAGAGGCTTTGGCCGGCCCCCAGCGCCAGGCCGATCTCACCGCGGATCTCGCCCAGTGCCTTCCGCTGGTCGCTCGCCTGGAGCATCGGCCCCAGCGCGTAGACGACCAGGGCCAGCGCCACCAAGGTGGTGACCAGCCAAGCGGCGAGGACGGTGCCGATCCATCCCGGACCGAAACTCAGGAAGCGGGTTTCCGGTTCTTCGACGGAGGTGCTCACGCCGTCCCTCCGGCCGATTTACGCCGCAGGAGACCGAAAAGCATCGCGAACGCGGCCCCGATCTCGGCCAAGGCGACGACCAGCCACCTCGGCACCGGGCGTCCGGCGGCGACGTACGCCGTCGCGGACGGCAACGTCGCCAGGATCACCAACGCCACCAAGGGAATCAACGCACCCAGCACGCCCGCCCCCGGGAACTTCGGGATGTCGATCGACTCGGCGAGATTCTTGGCCGCCAGCACGCTTTCCGGCGTCGGCGCGGCCGCGGCGGCGGGACCGGAGGCGGCCGCCGTCGCCGACGTCCCCGCAGGCGAACCCGTTCCCCCGCTGGGACCGGTCAACGAGGAATTGGCGGCCGTCGTGGCACCGTTCCCGCCCGCCGGTGGCGGATTCTTCGCTTCTTCCCTTTCCTGACAGGCGTCTTGGACCGTCCCGGTGCCGATCTTGGCCACTCGCGCGGGAACGGTGGCCGCCAGGCCAGGGCTCAACGGGGTCATCCCCGGTGGGAGCAGCGACTGGCCGTAGCCGCTCGCCAGTTCGGCGACCGCCTTCAGCTGCGCCTGCTTTTCGGTCATCGGCTTGCAGGTCGCGTCGATCAACGGATTGACCGGTGCCGCCAGGTATTCCACGAAGGTCAGCGGGTACGCGCCGTCCTTGGTCACGGTGCCCGGCTGCACGGTCCCGTCCGCGCCGACCTCCATCGAATCGGCGGCCAGCTGCAGGCTTTCCCTGGTCGGCGCGACGAAGTTCCCCTTGCCGTCCGGGAGCGCGACCGGCGCCCAGCCATAGGCCCTCGCCGTCGCGAGATCGGTGATCACCCAGCTCATGCAGCCGCCGGTGCAGACGAATCCCGTTCCCACGACACCGTTCTGCACCGTCTTGCGCACGGCGAGCTGACCGGTTTTCGCGTCGACGTTGTGCAGCGAGCGGGCACCGGGATCGAGCGCGTTGAGATCGGAGATCACCCCTGGCGATTTCCCGTTCAGCTCACCGAAGTACTCGGTCCCCTTCTTCGGGAACACCCAGGCCTCCGGCGCCGCCCCGGCGAGGACCCTGCTCAGCGCGAGCGGCACGGTGCCCGGCCCGGATTCCCCGGTCACCCCGAAGAAATCCAGGCTCTCGGCGCCGGCCCTGGCGCTGGCCGCGTTCGCCTCGTTCTCCCGCGTGACGGCGGCGAGCCCCGGATTACGGCCGACCAGCGGGGTACCGTTCCGGAAAATGCCGCCCCGGCCGTCCAGATCGGGTTGCTGTCCCCCCTTGGTGACCATGTTCGCCACTTCGTCGAGGGTGAACCGCAGGGTGCCGGTGAACTTCGCGTTGAGCGAACTCCCGTTGTCGTCGGTGTCGGTCGGCGACCAGCCGACCGCGGCCACGACTGCCGCGTTGATCCCGACCGGGATGTACTGCCGGTCCCGGACGGTCTGGGGGGCGAGCGCGTTTCCGCTGCCGGTGATCACGAGATCCGAGGTGCCCTTGTCGAACGCGGTCAGACCGGCGTTTTCCGTCTCGCTCACGATGTTCGCCGGCTGCTCGGCCTGGGTGGGCGCGCAGAGCGCCTGGTTCCAAGCGACCGCGGTGCGGCCCAGCCGCTCCGGCATGCTGGCGCTGAGCGTGTTCTGACCGGCGCCCTTACAGCCTTCGACGCCGATCGCCTGCTGCGACGGAGTGAACTCGATCGAGCTGTCGATCCAGGTCACGAACGCGCCGTCCGCGTTCTTCGCGGTGATCGTGACCGCGACCGAACAGGGATTGTTCTCGTCGCACCGGAACGAATACTTGTTGCGGGTCTTCGCACCGGTCGCCGGATCGACGACGTCGGGATTGGCCGCCCAGGAAACCGTGGGCGGCTTGTCCGGCTGGCCTTCGGCGTTCTTGTTGAAGGTGGTGTACAGCGGGTCCCAGACGATCGGTTTCGGGGTGGAGGAACCGAGCGGGATCTGGGTGTCGATGACGATGTCGCCGGTTCTGCTGCTCCGGCGGCCCGTGGCACTGTCCATATGCGCCGCGTTCGCGATGAATTCGTCCTTCAGCTCTCCGCAGTAGGCCCGGACGCGCGCGCTGACGCTGCTGTCCCGCGCCCAAGGCGGTTTACCGGCGACCTTGATCAGATTGTCCGGCAAGCTCTTGGGGCAGACTCTCAGTGACGCCTGCGCACCGCTCGCCAATCCCGACACCGTGATCCGCACCGGGTCGCCGTTCCGGGCCGCCGACAGATCGGCGGGCTCGGTTTTGAGGGTGTACGGCGGGTTCGCCGGCGCTTGCGCCTGCGCCGCGGGGACGGACACCCCCGTGACCATCAGCACCCCGCAGATCAGCAAGATCCCGACTTGTCTTGCGCGGACGAAGAACACGGACGACTCCCAAGGTGCGCGGGCATACGGCGGAGAGCGGGACTCGATCACGAGCCGCGCCGAAACCAACGTCCCCGAGTCGCCCGTTCGGGGTCAACCGCCCCCGGACCCGCCCCGGCACAGATTCACACGCGCCCCGTCGGGCGTTCCCCGCTTGGACACCTTTCGCGGTATCGGGCACCACATACTGGCCGCATCGAGGGGCGACGTGGTGTGCCCTGAACTCGTTTGCCCACCGATACGAAGGAAGGCCGCTCGTGACCGTCGCGCCACCCCGGCCCGACCCGTCCTCACCGGGAGCCCCGGTGCGGCGGGCGATCACCGAAGTCCTTTCCCGGGCCGACCGGGCGTTCCGCCGGGTCACCACCGGCGCCGGGCTGGCCATGCTGGGCATTCTCCTGGTCATCGGCTTCTTCCTGATCTACCGGTCCGGGCCCGCCTTCGACAACAGCGGTTTCGGGTTCTTCACCACCATCCGGTTCGACCCGGCCTCCGGCGTACTCGGTGTCCTGGGCCTGCTCTACGGGACGATCGTGGTCGCGCTCATCGCGGTCCTGGTCGCCGTGCCGCTGAGCATCCTCGCGGCGCTGTTCATCACCGAATACTCCAGCGGCCGGATCCGCGGCTTCCTCACCGGCCTCGTCGACCTGCTCGCCGCCATTCCCAGCCTGTTGTACGGCCTGTGGGGATTCAGCTTCCTCGGCCCGCAGATCGTCCCGGTTTCGACGTGGCTGACCGAGAACCTCGGCTGGTTCCCGTTGTTCGCGTCCAAAGAGAACACGCTGTACATCCAGTCCATGTTCATCGCCGGGCTGGTGGTGTCCCTGATGGTCCTCCCGATCACGACCTCGGTGATCCGTGAGGTGTTCGCGCAGACTCCGCCCGGGGAAAAGGAAGCGGCGCTCGCTCTGGGCAGTACGCGGTGGGGGATGGTCAAAACGGTCATGCTGCCCTTCGGCCGGGGCGGCATCATCGGCGGTTCGATGCTCGGGCTCGGCCGCGCGCTCGGCGAGACGATCGCCGTTTCCCTGCTGCTGCCCCAGGTTCCGGAGATCACGCAGCACATCCTCCAGTTCGGCGGCGCGACCATCTCCGGGTTCATCGCCAACAACTCCGGCGCCTCAGGCCTTTCGCTGTCCGGGCTGATGGCGGCGGGCCTGGTGTTGTTCGTCTTCACCCTCGCTACGAACTTCACCGCGTCGGTGATCATCTCGAAGAGCCGGTCGGGTGCGGGAGTGGATGCCTGATGACCACGACACTGACTCCTCCGGTCGCGTCCGGCCCGCGCGAACTCGTCAAACGGCGCCCGTCGGAGACCACGCGGCAGGACCGGCTGGCGGCGCTCGGCTGCGCGGTGTCGGCCACGCTGCTCACCTGGTTCGTCATGCACCTGCTGCTGGATTCCCCCGGCCGGCTGGCGGATCTGATCGTCGCCTACCTGCTGTACCTGGCGATGCTCTACCTCGTCACCCGCGACCGCTTGGGCAAACTGGCCGCGTCGGACCGGCTCGTGTCGACGATCGTGGTCTCCGGGGCGCTCACCCTGCTCGTCCCCTTGCTGTTCCTGCTGACCTACATCGTGATCGAGGGCGCCCCGTACCTGCGTCTCGGCTTCTTCACCCACGACATGTCCGCGGTCGCGCCGACCGATCCGGTCACCGCGACCGGCGGTCTGCACGCGGTCGTCGGCACCCTTCAGCAGACCGCGCTGACCCTGGTGTTCGTCGTTCCGCTGGGCGTGCTCACCGCGATCTTCCTGAACGAGACCCGGTCGAGGTTCCGCCGCCCGGTGCGGATCATGGTCGACGCGATGAGCGGGCTCCCGTCCATCGTGGCCGGTCTGTTCATCTACGCGGCGCTGATCATCCCCGGGATCCAGGCGGGGGTGGGACTGTTCAGCTACAACGGTTTGATGGCCACCTTGGCGCTGACGATGGTCATGCTGCCGACGGTGACGCGGACCGTGGACGTGGTGCTCCGGCTGGTCCCGGACGGGCTGCGCGAGGCGTCGCTGGCACTCGGCGCGAGCCGGGCCAGGACGGTGTGGTCGGTGGTCCTGCCCACCGCGCGCACCGGCGTCACCACCGCTGTGATCCTCGGGATCGCCAGGGTGGCGGGCGAAACGGCACCGCTGCTGTTCACCTCGTTCGGCTCGCTCGCGATGAACGCCAACCCGTTTTCCGCTCCACAGGAGAGCATCCCGCTGTTCATCTACCGCTTCATCAAGCAGCCGCTGGAAAACGTCCAGCAGCGCGGTTACGTCGGCGCGCTCGTGCTGATCCTGCTCATCTTCGGCCTGTTCGCGATCGCCAGGATCGTCGGACGCGACCGGTCGAAGCGCAAGGCGAAAAGAACGAAGGAGAACCGGTGACCGACACCATCGATTTGTCCACTGTGGACGGCAGGCCTCAGGTCACCTTGACCGGTGGCCCGCCGCCCGGTGCGGCGGAACTCGAGTCGCGCGAGATCGGCGCCTGGTTCGGCGACCGGCTGGTCCTCGAAGGCGTGTCGCTGCGGATGCCAGCCAAAGAGGTGACCGCGCTGATCGGTCCGTCGGGCTGCGGCAAGTCGACCTTCCTGCGCATTCTCAACCGGATGCACGAGCTCGTCCCGTCGGCGTCACTGACCGGCGAAGTCCTGCTGGACGGCCAGGACATCTACGCCGACGGAACCCGGCCGCAGCAGGTCCGGCTGCGCATCGGCATGGTGTTCCAGAAGCCGAACCCGTTCCCGGCGATGTCCATCCGGGACAACGTGCTCGCCGGGCTGAAACTCGCCGGGGTCAAATGCGACGACAAGAACGCACTCGTGGAACAGAGTCTCGAACGCGCCGGGCTGTGGCGTGAGGTCCGCGACCGGCTGAGCTCGCCCGGCGGCGCCCTGTCCGGCGGGCAGCAGCAACGGCTCTGCATCGCCCGTTCGCTCGCGGTCCAGCCGAACGTGCTCCTGATGGACGAACCCTGCTCCGCCCTCGACCCGACTTCCACCCGGCGGATCGAGCAGACGATCGCCGAGATCGGGCACGAGGTGACCGTCGTGATCGTCACGCACAACATGCAGCAGGCCCAACGGGTTTCGGATCACTGCGCGTTCTTCCTCGCGGCCGAGAACGAACCGGGCCGGGTGATCGAACACGGTCCGACCGACACGATCTTCAACGCGCCGTCGGACGAACGCACCTTCGACTACGTGAACGGGCGGTTCGGATGACGGCCTTGCGCGGGGTGGGCGCTTTGGCCGGGATCTCGGCGCTGCTGCTCTCGATCTCGGTGGCGGGCGCGCCCGGCGCGGCGGCGCTCAGCAGGGTCACCGGCTCGGGGTCCAGCTACGTCGGTGTGGCGATGACCGACTGGCAGAACGGCGCGACGTCGCGGGGTATCCCGGTCAACTACTCGGCCACCAACTCGCCGGCCGGGGTCAACCAGTACGGCGACCGGACGGTCGACTTCGGCGGGACCGAAGCCGAGGTCTCCTCACTCCTCGCGGCCGGCGGTGGCGGCGTGACCGCGCAGACCCGCGGCTACCAGTACGTTCCGGACGTCGCCGGCGCGGTCGCGGTCATGTACAACGTCACCGACCAGGCGGGCAAGCGGGTCGACTACCTGCACCTCACGCGCGAGGTGATCGGCCGGATCTTCAGCCGGGACATCACCCGCTGGAGTGATCCGGCGATCACCGCGACCAACGGCGGGAAGTCGCTGCCGGACCAGCCCATCACCCTCGTCGGGCGGACCGGGCAATCCGGGACGACGGCACTGTTCTACGACTTCGTCGCGCACGCGGCACCCGACGCTTACCAGCGTTTCGTCTCCCGCAACGTCGGCAACGGGATGGGCAGCCTGCCCGCCGGGGTGCGCCCGATCCAGCTGCCCGAACGAGGACCGGACGCCGATTGGTACCGGCTGCTCGCAGACTCGGACCAGATCGCGCAGGCCATCGGCAAAGCGACCATCCCGTTCTCGATCGCCTACGACGAATTCGCCTACGCGCAGCGCCACAACGTGCCGTCGGCTTGGGTGCAGAACGGCGCGGGTCAGTACACACAGCCCTACGCGGAGAACATCGCCTCCGCGCTGAAGTTCGCGGAACTCCGCCCGGACCTGAGCCAGAAACTCGACAAGGTCTACTCGAACGCGGACCCGAAGACTTACCCGATTTCGGCGTACTCCTACATCATGATGCCCTGTACGAGCGGCCGTGACACCTGCCGCGGTGGCTACGGCGACCAGGGCAAGACCGACACGATGACCGCGTTCCTCGAACACGTGGCCTGCGACGGCCAGATCAACATGGCCCGTATCGGCTACTCGCCGCTGCCGCCGAACCTGTCGCAGGAGATCATGAACTCCAACGCGCGGCTCACCGGGCAGCCACCGAAACAGCTGAACGCGGGCAACTGCGCCAACCCGACCTTCCGCGGCAGTCTCGGCGCGGGCGCCACCAGCCCGCCCGACCCGCTGGTGACCGCCGGGATCATCGCCCCGAACGGCAAACCCGCGGCCGGGCCGGGTGCGGGTGGGCCGAGCAAGTCGGCGGGGCCCGCCAACGGTCCGGCCACCGGCGACAAGACCGCGACCGCGACGGCGAGCCCCGACGAGGAATCGGCGGGCGGCGGCTCGAAGAACTGGCGGGAAGCCGCACCGGCGGCCTACGACGAAGGCGGGTTCGGCGGCTTCGGGGGCTGGGCGGCGCTGGTGCTCTTCGTGGCGATCGTGACGCCGCTCGTGGTGCGCGGAGTGGTGAGGAAGCTGCGGGGATCTTGGGGCTCGTGAGTGTTTCGGGTCGTTCTAGCGACCCGAAACACTCACGAGGGGACCTGGACCAGCCTTAACGTGCCGTTGCCGGCGTTCTGGTGTCCGTGAAGGCCTCCTTCCCTACCTTGAGCGTAGGGAAGGAGGCCTTCACGGACCCGCGATCGACCGGCAGTCACCGCCGGTAGGTACGCAAGACACCGTTGGCTCTAACCGTCCTTACCACTCACGAGGTCTCTACGGGAACGTCAGCACGACCTTGCCCCGCCCGTGCCCGGTCTCGATCTCCCGGTGCGCCGCCGCGGCTTCGGTGAACGGATACGTCCGCCGGACGAGGAATCGCAACTCCCCCTTGACGTACGACGACGCCAGCATCCCCAGCCTCTCGGCCGACCGCGTCCCGGTGACCACTCGCGCCCCGGCCTCGGGCGCGCGCCCGTGCTCGACCAGGGTGAGCACGCGGTCCGGATTCCCGACCAGCTCCAGGGAAAGGTCGAAGGCTTCCCCGCCCGCGCCGTCCAGCGCCGCGTCGATGCCGGACGGCGCGAGGCCACGCACCCGGTCCGCGAGGCCGTCGCCGTAAACCACCGGTTCGGCGCCGAGCGAACGGACGTAGTCCTGGTTCGCCTCGCTCGCCGTCCCGATCACCTTCGCCCCGCGCAGCCCGGCGAGCTGGACGGCGGCCGTGCCCACCGCGCCCGCCGCTCCGTGGATCAGCAGTGTCTCGCCGCGGGCGACCCGGAGGGCGTCCAGCGCCAGATACGCCGTCTGGGTCCCCGCCGTGAACCCGCCCGCGACCTCCCACGGCATCTCCGCCGGCTTCGGCGTGACGTTCTCCGCGGGCACCACGATGTACTCGGCGTATGCCTGCACGGCGGTGAAGCCGAGCACCTCGGCCCCCGCGACGAGGCCGGTAACCCCGGAACCGACCTCGTCGACGACCCCGGCGAACTCGTTCCCGGGGACACGCGGCCAACGCAGCTCGAGCCCCGCGGGTTCCCATCCCGCCCGCACGGCCGCGTCGTACGGCTGCACCCCCGCCGCCTTCACCAGCACCCGGACTTCCCCCGCCCCGGCGTGCGGCTCCTCCAGCTCCAGCACCCGGAGCACTTCCGGGCCACCGGCTTCCGTGAACGCAGCCGCTTTCATCTTGTACCTCCAGTTCGTCCCTGCTGTAGGAACCCAGCCTCATACCTCCAGATAGCTGGAGGTCAAGAATTGTCGGTGTGAAGTTCTAAGCTGCGCTCGTGACGAGCTACCGCATCTCCAGGGCAAGCGCTTCCGACGCCGGCAGGCTGACGGCGCTGATGCACGAATCGGCCGCCTACCAAGGGGAGTACGCGTCGATCCTCGAGAACTACCAGGTGACGGAGGACTACCTCGCCACCCATCCCGCGTTCGTCGCCCACGCGCAGCGGGATGTGGTGGGCTTCTACAGCCTGATCGAGTACCCGGCCGAGCTGGACCTGCTGTTCGTCGCCGATTCGGCTCAGGGCACGGGCATCGGCGCGTGGCTGATCGAGCACATGCTCGGGCAGGCCGCGGACCTCGGCATGACCGAGCTCCGCGTCGTCTCCCATCCGCCGGCGGCCGGGTTCTACGAGCGGATGGGCGCCCGCCGCGTCGGCGTCGTACCGCCCAGCCCGCCGAAGATCACCTGGGAGCGCCCGGAACTGGTCTTCGACGTCAAGCATCCACCGCACGACTGAACCGGCCGATCAGTTTGCGCAGGTGCCCGGCGAATTCCGGGGAGTCGACGACCTCGAAGTCGGTGTCGAGCAGGCCCAGGTAGAGCGCCAGGTACTCCAGCGTGTCCGCGCCGGCTTTGAGCAAGCAGGTCCGCTCGTCGACGGCTTCGACGACGACGGCGGGCGGCACCTTCGCCGCGGCCTCGGCGGCCGGGGCGTGCAGCCGGATCGTCGCGTGGTGCCGCCACAACGCGGCGCCGACGCCACGTTGGAGGTAGGCGACCACGCCGCCTTCGGGTGGTTCGCGTTCCTCGAACCGTCGGCCGTTGGGCATCCGCGGCCGCACCCGATCGGCGCGGAACGTGCGCCAGTCCTGCTTGTCGACGTCCCAGCCGACGAGGTACCACCGGCGGCTCATGTGCACGACGCGGTGCGGCTCGATCTGCCTTCGTGTCTCGGATCCGCTGTGCCCCACGTAGTCGAAGCGCAGGGTCTCGCGGTCACGACAGGCGGCAGCGATGGCCGCGAGCACCTCGGCGTCGACCGTGGGCCCTCCGCCCTGCACCGCGAGCGTCGCGGAATTCAGCGCCGCGACTCGGTGCCGTAGCCGCGACGGCAGCACCTGCTCCAGTTTCGCCAGCGCGCGCACCGACGTCTCCTCGATCCCAGCGATCGTGCCGCCCGCGGCCGTGCGCAGGCCCATCGCCACCGCGACGGCCTCTTCGTCGTCGAGCAGCAGTGGGGGCATCGCCGCGCCGGCGCCCAGGCTGTAGCCACCGGAGACGCCGGGAGTGGCGTCGACCGGATAGCCCAGGCCGCGAAGCCGCTCGATGTCGTTCCGGATGGTCCTGGTGGTGACGTCGAGCCGGTCCGCCAGTTCCGGCCCCGTCCAATTACGCCTGGCCTGCAGCAACGACAGGAGTCGCAGCAGTCTCGCCGAAGTTTCCGCCATGGATTCCACCTTGTCCGCAATCGCGGAACGAACCTTTCCGCAATCGTTCCTAATCTAGCCCCATGACCGAAATCAAGCCCTTCCGCATCGCCATCGACCAGGCCGAACTCGACGACCTCAAGGACCGCCTGCACCGCACCCGCTGGCCCCGCGAGGTCACCGGCGACTGGAGCAGAGGCGTCCCGGTCGCCTACCTCAAGGGATTGGCCGAGTACTGGGCCGACGGCTTCGACTGGCGCGCCCAGGAAGCCGAGCTGAACGAGTTCCCGCAGTTCACCACCGAGATCGACGGCCAGACCATCCACTTCCTGCACATCCGCTCGACCGCCCCGGACGCGCTGCCGGTGCTCCTCACGCACGGCTGGCCCAGCTCGCCGTTCGAATTCCGGCGGGTCGTCGAGGAGCTCACCGAGGAGTTCCACCTGGTCATCCCGTCCCTGCCCGGTTACGGGTTCTCGAACCCGGTGAGCGGCCCCGGCTGGGGCAACCTGTTCCGCGTCGCCCAGGCATGGACCACGCTGATGGACCGCCTCGGCTACGAGCGCTTCGGCGTCCACGGCACGGACGCGGGCGCCGGGGTCGCAGGCATCCTGTCGATGATTGCCCCGCACCGTGTGGTCGGCGTGCACCTCACCGGGACGAGCGCGGGGATGCCCTTCGGACCCGCGGTCGACCTGGACGGCCTCGACGACAAGGACCGCGAGCGCGGCGAACGCTTCAACCGGTTCCAGTCCGACGGCCTCGGCTACCTGCACTTGCAGGCCACCCGGCCGCAGACGCTTGCCTATTCGCTGAACGACTCCCCCACCGGCCAGCTCGCCTGGATCGTGGAGAAGTTCGCCGAATGGACCGATCCGGCCAAGGAACTGCCGGACGACGCCGTCGACCGCGACCACCTGCTGACCGCGGTCAGCCTGTACTGGTTCACCGGCGCGGGCGCCTCCTCCGCGCACGCCGTGTACGAAGGCATGGAGGTCTACCGGCAGATGTCGCAAGGCGGCTGGGGCGAGGCGCCCGCCGGTCCGCCGCGTGGGATCGCCGTCTTCGCCGGGGACACCACGATCCGGAGCCTGCAGGACGGCCCGGTGGAACACTGGTCCGAGTACGACACCGGCGGCCACTTCCCGGCGATGGAGGTCCCCGGTCTGTTCGCCGAAGACCTCCGTTCCTTCCTGCGAAAGTGCGTCTGACCATGGACCAGCTGAGCCCACGGGCCCTCAACCGCGCGACACTGGCCAGGCAGCTCCTGCTCGATCGCGCCGATCTGCCCGCCGTGACCGCGATCGAGCGGCTGGCCGGCCTCCAGGCGCAGGCCCCCGACTCGTCCTATGTCGGGCTGTGGTCACGACTGCGGGATTTCCAGGTGGACGAGCTGGCGAAACCGCTGGCCGCCCGCGAGGTCGTCCGGTCGACGCTGATGCGCGGCACGGTCCACCTGGTCACGGCCGCAGACGGCCTCGCCCTGTGGCCGACCGTCAGATCAGTGGTCGAGCGCGGTTTCCTCGGCCACTACTCGCGGGAGATCGCCGGACTCGACCTCGCCGCGATCGCCGAAGCCGGACGGGCACTGCTGGCCGAACGGCCCCGCACACGCGCCGAAATCCGGACCGCGCTGGCGCCTCGATGGCCCGACGCCGACCCGCAGACTCTCGCGTACGCGGTCAACAGCCTGCTCCCGCTCGCGCACGTGACCCCGCGTGGCCTGTGGGGCCAGACCGGCCCGGCCGCGTTCGCCTTGCTCGAAGAGTGGGTCGGTGAGCCGGTCACGTCCGGGATCTCCCTCGACGACCTGGTGCTGCGTTACCTGAACGCGTTCGGCCCGGCGACCGTCCGCGACGCGCAGGTCTGGTCGGGGCTCACCAGGCTCAAGGAGGTCTTCGAGCGACTCCGGCCACGGCTGATCACCTTCCGCGACACCGAGGGAAAGGAACTGTTCGACCTTCCCGACGCCCCGCGGCCAGACCCGGAAACCCCGGCGCCGACCCGGTTTCTTCCCGAGTACGACAACGTCCTGCTCTCCCACGCCGACCGCGTCCGAGTGATCCCCGATGGCCGTCGCGTGCCCTTGCCACCGGGTAACGGCGGCCGACGGGGCACCCTGCTCGTCGATGGTGAATTCCTGGCCATTTGGGCGATCAAAGGGGCGACCCTGACGATCGAATCGCGGAAGCCGTTGCGAGATCAGGATTCGATCGCCGAAGAGGGCACACGGCTCCTGGAATTCGTAGTGCCGGGCACGGAGCACGACGTACATTTCGGCATCGGCGGATAACAGTCGGGCCTTTCGCCGTAACGATGGGCGCCGTTCGGGCGAAGCAGCCGCCAAAGAGCCTGAAGGGAGCGGGCCATGAGCAAGAACTACGGATTCATGACGGTGCTGGCGGGGCTGAGCGCGCTCGCGGTGATCGCGGTCGCGGCGGTCTGGCGGTACCCGAACACCTCCGACGTCACGGCGGTGATCACCGCGGCGGGCACGGTGATCGGCACCGTGGTGGGCGCCTTCTTCGGCGTGAACGCGGCCTCGGCGGGACGCGTGAAGGCCGAAGAGAGCCGGGATCAGGCGACGGCGGCGCTGGTGAAGGTCGCGGGCGAGGCGGACAGGGGAAGCGACGTCGCGAAGGCGGCGATGGAAGGCGTGAGCTGACTGTCCTTTATGGACATATTCAGTCGAGCGCCTCGAGCAGGGCGAGATCCGGCGGGACGAGGGTCGTGGACAGCACGAGCTCTCGCAACAGGTTGTCGTTCAACGCGTTGCCGACCGGCTCGCCGACTTCTTCGCGCCGCAGCCCGAAAACGCCGCCGGCGGACAGCCGCGCCCGGACGTCGATGACGACGTGCT
The DNA here is from genome assembly GCF_056435685.1 of Amycolatopsis sp. NPDC043885. Taxonomy (NCBI): domain Bacteria; kingdom Bacillati; phylum Actinomycetota; class Actinomycetes; order Pseudonocardiales; family Pseudonocardiaceae; genus Amycolatopsis; species Amycolatopsis sp. NPDC043885. The sequence goes on along the minus strand of NZ_JBWKEA010000012.1, from coordinate 234,403 downwards.
CGACGCGGCGGGCGGTCCACGTCTCGCCGGGCCGGAGTTCGGCGAGCACCTCGGCCGTCTGCTGACGGGACAACGGCTGCGGATTGAGGTCGTGCAGCAGATACCGTTGCCCGAAGACGACCAGGACCAGGCGTTCTTCCGCGCTGAGGCGCCAGCGGCGGGGCGGCACGGTGACGTCGTCGTGCCGAGTGACAGGCTGCCCTTCCTCGGGCCCCGCGACGTACAACTCGAGCAGGTGCTCCCGCCTGCCCGAACCGCGCACGAACAGCGGTGTATAGCCGTCCGACAGGGGGATCGGCTCCTCGCCGCGGGACAGCCAGCGGGAATTCGGCAAGCGGATGGGCAGCTGGCCGGTGTTGCTGACCCACCATCGCCCGTCGGTGAAGTTCAGCAGCCCGTGCCTGCGGCTGACCTGCAGGTCGTTTTCCCCCACACAGACGTCGACCTGCGGCCGATTGCGTCCGAAAGTGATCTCGCCGCCTTCGCCGGGGTCGACGGACACGCCGCCCGCGAGCGTGAGCGCGAACACCGCGCCGGGAGCCGACGGCGGCACGCCGAGCGCCAGGCTCTCGTGCGTCGTCGTGAGCCGCTTCATCGTGCCTCCTCCTGTTGCCCGGCATTATGAGGGACGCAGCCGGGGACGGGTCCCGATGTCGCGTTCGTCCGTATGTTGGACTACATGATTGACTTCTCCAAGGACACCGTCTTCAAACTCACGCCGTGCAAGCCGAAGGACATCGCGCCGACGGTGCAGCCGATCATCATCCCCGGCGAGGAGATCATCTCGTCGTTCAAGGCGGTGCGCGACTTCGTGGTGTTCACGAACAAGCGGCTGATCGCGGTGAACGTCCAGGGCATGACGGGCAAGAAGAAGGACTTCACTTCGCTGCCGTACAACAGGATCCAGGCCTTCTCGATCGAAACCGCGGGCACCTTCGACCTCGATGCCGAGCTGGACCTTTGGTTCAGCGGGCTGGGGAACGTGCGGCTGGAGTTCCGGGGTTCGGACATCCGCGCCATCGGGCAACTGATCGCCACCCACACGCTTTAGCTCGCCGGCTGCTTGCGGGAGGCGGGCTGCGGTGGGCGCTGGGCCCGGTGGGTCGTGAGTGGCGATTCGGGTTCTAACCCTTATTGCCACTCACGACCCACCTGGCCGATCTTGGTCCCTGCTGCCCCGGGTGTTGCGCTGTGGCTTTCGCAACGCTGGTCGCCTGCGTCTCGCGAGTGCGCGGGTGGCCGTTTCGCGTGATTGGACGGACGACACACGTGATTGACGGGACGACACGCGTGTTCAGGCGGACGACTCGCGGCGAAACACCCGTCGCGCGCGTCGTCCATCCAGTCACGCACGTCGCCCGCCGGATCACACGTGTCGTCCCAACAAGCACGTGAGACCGCCGGTGCGGTACAGGTGCTCGTGAGTGGTAAGGACGGTTAGAACCGTCCTTACCACTCACGAGGCCAGTTACATGTTGATCTTTTGGGCCCGGGGCTTTTCTGACGTGGGCATGATCGCTGCTTTTGGCCGCTGACCTGCGCGGACAGGGCTGGGCACTTCTCGCGTGTTCTCACCCCTACCCGACGTCTGACGGCCTGGAGACGGCCTGGCACTCGCCCACTCCTCCCCCATCCCCCCGATACGAAGCCATCCACGCGGCCGTCGCGTCGGGTCAAGGCACGCTTTCCCGCCTTGACGCGGCGTGACGGCCGTTGTGACGATCTGGCATCGGGGCGATGGCTTCGCGTAACAGCCGTTGGTCCGTTCGCGACCTCTGAGCACGAATGTCTCAGCGAGGAGGCCGACGTGCTCATTGGCGTACCTGCGCGCCGCTGGCGGCGGCAACACCTGTCCACGGCTTCAGCGGGTGCACCGCCCGGCCGGTGGGCGGAGCGGAGCGGCAGCCCGCCGTGTCGGGCCAGGTGCGCCCGCAGGCGAGACGCGTACGCAAGGTGACCAGCGCGCCGCCGACGGCGGCGCGCCTTGATCCCATAGAGCCAAGTTCGGCAGAACAGAACGTATGAATGAGGTGGGCAGTGCCTAGGCAGCCGTCGAAATCAGCGAAGACATCCCTTTACAGACTTCGCCTGCCAGCGAATGATCAGCTTGAGACTGCCGTACAAGACAAGTATCTGAAAGAAAAAGGCTTTACAGCAATTCGGACCACAGTTGACAAGAGTGACGCACTGTTGGTCTACGGTACAATTTTGAATGACAGCCCCACATGGGTAAGGCATGCTGCGAGCGTTTCATCGATTCCCTTTCAGTTAACCAATCAAACTTCCGCCGGACTACTTCTGGTGAGAATTGAATCGACGCACGATTATTGCTACGGGCTGTCTTGGAGCATGGGACACCTTGTCATTAACCCGACTTGCATCGACGACGGCTTTGGCCTTAAATTCGCTTTGCGCCGCGCGCACCCTGAATCGGTTTCCGCTCTAACATCACACGCTTTGGATACCGTGCCTCGTACAGCGCGAACTACCGTGTTCGGTGGCGCATCTCTCCCCTCCTTCGGCCTGGAAGAGATCGGTGAAATCGTAAGCCGATTCGTCGGAAAGATTGAGACAGATGGCTTGACTTGCGATGTTCAGCCAACAGGCGGAAAACCTCGCTCCAAAGCCGTACGGCAAGCAGCCCGCAAGATCACCGTCCGAGGCGCCGACTCTCTCGGCATTCCGCTGGCAAAGCTTCCCGGAGGCCTGCTATCAGACCTTAAACAAATCGACAGCGTAATCGAGACCGAAGAGGCAAAGTCCGAGCTTGCCCATCTCGAAGATACACAACCACTTAAGCCCGGAAATGGCAAGATTTCCATGCTGGAGGCCGCACTTTCGGCAGACCTCAAGGAAGACACTGCTAGTATGTCACTATGCTGGCCTGCGGAGTTCGATAGCGAACCTGGCGAAATCGCACAGTACAAAGTATTTGGATCCGGCTCCACAAAACCTCCGCTCTATGAAGAACTCGATCTACATTGCCTGACTGCACCCTTGGCGCACCTGGAACCAAACGCGCGCTTGTCTCGCCTACGAACCATGAGGATCCAAGGCCAAAGCGAAGAGGGAACAGCGCTAACCCGGGAAATATCCGGCGACAAATGGATCCTGTATCAGACGAAGCTGAACGGCGAGTCCTACGTGTTTCACCGAGGCCGCTGGTACAACATTGGAGGCGCATACCTCACAATGCTAAACTCGCGCCTCGACCGGATCTTCTCGAACAGAAGTAATCTATCCCTTCCTGGATGGCCGAAGCAGAAGAAGATCCGCAAGTCCGATTCATCGGAGTACCTAGGGTGGGCGAATGAGCGTCACTACAATGACCACGTGGTAGGAAAAATAAAAGGCCACGTCTCACTCGACAGGCAGCTAATTCACACAGAGCAGCACCCTCATGGCTTCGAGGCTTGCGACATCTTGACACCAGACGGCCGCCTTGTACACGTGAAGCGACTCGACGATTCGATTGCAGCAAGCCACCTCTTTAACCAGGCCAGCAACTCAGCAGAGGCCCTGGTCAGACAGCCAGACGCTTTAGAAAAATTTCGAGAAAAGGTTTCGGTTGTCAGCGGCGGACAGCACACACTTTCTGACGACTTTGAGCCCAAGTTAGTCGTGATTGCGTTCGCCGGCAAAGGTCGATCACCCGGCGACTTGTTCACGTTTTCTCAGGTCAGCCTTGTGCGCTGCGAGCAAAGGATCGCAACATTAGGCTTAAAATTAGAGATTGCATTTATCGAAGAGAGCAACGATGTTCTTGAAATTCCATAGCTAGGACTTCTCTGAAAACTCACTATGCGTAGTAGACATTGTCCCTGTTACTTGTAGCATGAGAGATTCGGAGTCGTATTGCAGGGTGAATGTTAAGACTGCGCAGAGCATCGGCGTTTACCCAGATCACTTCCCTGCTCTCACTGCTGGTCGCAAGGGTTCCACTAAGCGCACTCGCACGAAAGCAAATTGAGAACTCTTGCCGCACCTCGCCATCGTCGTACGCGATGACGTGGTTCGGGTTCGAGTACAGCCCGATGACCCCGGTCACCTCGCACTCAATCCCGGTCTCCTCGCGGACCTCCCGCACGGCGGCCTGTGACAGGGTCTCGCCGAGTTCGAGCTGCCCGCCGGGGATCGAGTACAGGTCGTTGTCCGTCCGCCGGATCATGAGGATGCGGCCTTCGTCGTCCTGGATGAACGCGGACACCGCGACCGCGATGCTGTTCGCCTTCGGGGCGTTCGGGTCGTTGTAGTAGTCGACGCGTGCCATGTGTGGCCTCCTAGAAGGTGGCGGGCTTGGCGAGGTTCCAGACGGCTTCGAAGCTCTCCGAGTAGGTCTCGAAGAGGTCCCCGGCGGATAGCCGGCGGAGGTGCAGGGATGGGGCATGGGCTCCCTGAAAGCCGTAGACGTGCGTGTTGATGATCATTTCGTCGTCGAAGCGGAAGATCGAGTTGTAGAGGGTCGTGTTGTGGAAGCGCATCTCCACCCCGTCTACCCCGATCAGCGGCCGGTAGAACGCCAGTGCGTTGCGGATACGCGCCGCAAGCGTCCCGTCGCCTAGCTGCTCCTCGTCCCCGCGCAGAGCGACGCTCTCCCCTTCGGGATCTCCGAAAATCAGCCGAATCTTCGCCCCGGCCTGGGCTTTTGCGGCCAAGTCCTTGATGAACCGCGGGCGCTCCACCAGGAACAGCGCGGCGTGGACCAGCACCTCGATGGTGTCCGACGCTTCCTTGATCAGCCGGTCCCACAGTTCGACGGGGATCGCGTTGCGGTGCGGGAACACGCGTACGACCTCGGCGGCTGCTGTCTCGGCCTTGCGCTCCGGGGCCACCGAGTCCGGCCACAGGTAGGTCTCGGACTCGCGCGCCATCGCGGCGATCTTGTGCCGGTGCTTCGGGTACGGCGTCCGCCCCTTGGTGATCCACCGTTCCACGGTCTTCTGATCGACCCCGGTGGCGTCGGCGACCTGCTTCGGCGTAAGGCCGTTGCGCAGCAGGGCGTCCCGCAAGCGTTCGTTCGGCATCCGCCCTCCTAGGGACTTGTAGGGACGTCTTCGACCGTACCAGGGACGTCCCTAGATGTCCCGCCACGTGGTGATCACGTCCCGCGTTTTGGCGGAGATTAGGTGCCAGGTTGCCGGGGACTCGCCCCAGCACCTCGACACCAAGAGGGAGGCAGGCATGACGACTCCAACCGCCGGTCGGGCAGCGTCCGCACGCGGCTCGGGAACGTGGACAGCTCGCCGGTTCGTGATCTGAGCGCCCGATGCGCGACACGGTTCAGATCCACGTCACGGCAGACCTGCCGATCCGCGTCCGCGCGCTCACCTACGCCAACCGGGCGGAGATCCGTTTCGGCAAGGCGTTCCCCGTGGTCCTGCTCGTCGATTCCGACGCGATAGCGGTGCTGGGGAGAGAACTCGCAGAGGTCCAGGCCGCACTGAGCGCGGCTGCCGCAAGGGGCAAAGACGGCGACGAAGTGCCGACAGACACAGACAACCAAGGGAACTAACGACATGGCTATCTATAAAGGACACCGCTTCGCCATCGACTTCGACGAAGCATTTGGGCAGGGCCTCGTGATGGTCGGCGAAGTCTCGCCGGACAACGAGTACCAGTCACGGGAAGACCGTGCTGCGGGTCGTCCGGCGCGGCAGCGGATCGACGAAGTGACAGGCAAACGTCAGTGGAAGGTCACGGTGACGGACCCGGACGAGACGAAGGCCAAGCGGGCATCTTTCGAGATCACGTTGCTGGCCGATGTGCAGCCGGTGCCGACGACGTCGGAGGTGCTGCCGGGTATGCGGCCAATCGAACTGGAGGGCCTGACGGCTGAGCCGAAGGTGGCTGGTCAGGGCGAGTTCAAATACCAGTCCTACCTGTTCCGCGCGACCGGCTTCAAGGCTGCGGCGTCCGGTGGCGGAGCGAAGTCGGGCCGGGCCTCCGCCGCTGCCGAGTCAACGCCCAAGGCGGCGTGATGACGGGCGGGCGCTGGGGGTGGCATCCCCGCACCTGGTCCAAACCTGGGAAGCCGCTTACCGCCACTACGGCGCGATGACACAGCGGACTGCGCAGAGCGGGGATGCCCTGGCGGCGCATGACATGGCAGTCGCTTCCTGGGCGGTGGCGTCGGCATGGCGAGAGCTGGCGACTCAAGGCCAGTTGCCGTGGTGGGTGCTGGCTGCGGTGTCGGCGGCTGCCGAGGGGTTCGAGGAGAACGCGCGGTCGTGGGAGATGCGCGCCTACAGCGAGGAGAGTCAGGGTCGTGGCGTTCAACGCGATGTGGAAGCCGGGACGGCAGGCGGTCGCGGGGATGCAGGGCAATGGTTCGGCGAACCCGGCCCTGGTGATCTATCTGGATCCGGACAGTCTGGCGATCCTGCCGCCGTCCGATCCGGCCGCGTGGCCGGAGTTCATCCGGCTCCTTCGCCAAATCCGCGACGGCTCGGACGAACTGGCCGTGTTCCTCGACAAGCACAAGGCGGTGCGGGATGACCACTCTCGACCGGAATGAGCCGCAGACTCTCAAGGATGCGCACGCCGTTGCCTCGGCTCGTCGGCCGAAGCCGGGGTCGAATCTGTCGGCGTGGCTGACGTTCCATCAGGCCAACGCGCGCATGTATCGCGCGGTGTCCGATGTGGACCGAGGGCACCACCACGAACTCCGCTACTGGGTGGGCTATGAGGAGCGGAAGGCCGAGGAGGTGGCCGCCCAGATCCAGAAGGAGAAGTCGCAAGCCAGCTAGAAATTGAATGACAGAGCGAAAAACGCGCGTGGGGACGCGCGGCGTACAAACACGTCCTCGCACGCTTCCCTCGTCTCGTAAGGCGCAGAACCGGTAACTGGCCTAGGAACCTCGCCGGTTCTGCGCTGTCCACAACCTTTGGAAGTGAACAATGACAACGCTAAACGATGGCAACGAGCGTGCGCTAGATGGGGTCACCCGAACGCGCTGCGCAGTCTGTAAGCGGTTCGCGAAGCTTCTGCCCGGCGAGACCGAATGTGCTCCTTGCCGGGGAATGCTGCCGCTGGACCTGACCGGCGGTGGTCGCCGATGAACGCGAACGGGATCGGTCTTCTCCTCGTCGGCGGCGGTGTGCTCGGTGTGGTGGTGTGGCTGCTGCACAAGCTCGGCCGCGCCCTGGCCACGATCGCGGAAGTCCTCGCCGCCGCTGCGGTGGTTTTCATCGCTCTGTGGTCGGCCGTGAAATTGTTGGTGTGGCTGGGAAAGCAGGTCTTCACGCACTGGCGGACCAGCCTCGGCGTCCTTGCTGTGGTGGCCTGGTGGCAGTGGCTCGGCTGGCGCTCGCTCGCCATCACCGTCGCTTCGGTCGCGGTGGTGCTGGTGGCGTGGCGGCTGCTCGACCTGGTGTCGTTCGACTGGTGCTGTGGCCGGTTCCTGCGGGCGTGGTGGCTGCGGTGGTTCACCTACGCCCGGAAACTGCCGGGCTGGCTGCACGCCTGCGGCCTGTCCATCTCTGACGGCACCGTGCCCGTCGAAGTGACGGTCAACCTCGTCGGCCGCCGTCGCAAGGCAGTCTCGCGCACTGCGGGTGGCACGGCTGTGCAGGTCCCGAAGGTGCTCGGGGTGAAGTCGGGGCCGTCGTGGGATGAGGTCCGGGTCCGGCTCGTGCCTGGCCAGAAGCCGGAGGACTTCGACGACGCCGCCCGCGCCTTGGCCGTGGCTCGCCAGGTCACGCGGTGCCAGGTCCGGGAGCTGGAACCCAACGTCGTCTCGCTGGACTTCCAGCGCCGGGACCTTCTCAAAGCTTCGGTGGACTGCGCGGAGCTGCCCGAGCTGGCGGCCGTCGACGCCGTGGATCTGCGGCGGGTGTTCGCCGGACGTACCGAGTACGGGAAGGACTGGCGGCTGCCGCTGACCGGTCCGGGTGCTCACATGCTCGTCGCCGGGGCGACCGGGGCCGGGAAGAACTCGGTCATTTGGTCTCCGCTGGTGTCGGCGGCCTCGGCGATTAGCGCCGGGACGGTACGCGTCTCGGGGATCGACCCGAAGGGGATGGAACTCGCCTACGGGCGCGGGATCTTCGCCCGCTACGGCGTCGCGGGGAAAGAAGCAATCGAGGTCCTGGACGAACTGCTCGACGGCCTGGAGTCCCGCAAGCGCGAGTTCGCCGGGCACACCCGCAACGTCCCCATCTCCATCGAGCACCCCCTGGAGGTGCTGGAGTTTGACGAGATCGGCGCACTCACCAAGTACACCGACCGCAAAACCCGCGAAGCCATCGTGGAACGGGTCGCCATCCTGACGACACAAGGTCGGGCGCTCGGCTACACGGTGCGCGGCTATGTCCAGGAACCCACCAAGGACACCGTTCCCGTGCGGGAGCTGTTCCCGCGCCGGGTGTGTCTGCGCGTCACGTCGAAGACGCATGTCGGGATGGTCCTCGGCGACGGTGCCTATGAGCGCGGGGCGTGGGCGAATCGCATCGACGAGTCGGCTGCGGGGATTGGCTACATCTGGGGTGAAGGCATCCGCGAACCGCTGCGGGTCCGGGCTGGCTGGGTGCCGGACGAGACGGTCAAGGCGCTGGAAACCTACGTGACCAACGGCGGTGCTCATGTCGTCGACCTGGCTACCCGTCGCGGTCCTGAGGGGGTGGCGGCGTGAACCGGCTCATGGTCTTCCTCGATGCGATCCGCGATCACCTCGACTCCTTCGCGCTGCCTCCGGTCGCGTCCGTGCGGGTTGGGGTTGGGCCTGACCCGATCACGGTGCAGCTCGATTCGCGTCGGCTTGAGGACGTCGCTCGCGGCCTGCTCGCCTGGGCTGACTCCCTGGAGGATGTGAAGACGTCGCTGTGGCGTCCCGAGGGCGGTGCCTCGGTGCACCTGGAACTCAGCGGCCGGACTCCCTGCGGCATCCCCGTGGTCGTCTACGGCGGCGTCTGGTTCGACGAAGCCACGTTCCCGGACCTGCCTTCCGGTATGCGGCAGGAGATGCCGGTGTTCGTGCTGCGGCAGTGGGACACACCTGGGGAGGTGGCAGCGTGACGAGCACCAAGGAAGCCGCGGTGACCCCGCCGGCCAAAACTCGGGCCGCCCGGATGCGGGAACCCCTCGCCTCGGACGTGGTCAAGGCGACCGCTGAGAAGCACGGGGTCTGTGTCCGGCCGTTCACGATGGAAGTCGGCGACACCGATACCGGCGAACTCCGCTACGTCCCCGTCCCCTGCGGCTCCACCGTCGAATCGGTGTGCCTGCCGTGTGCTCGGAAAGCGAAGGCGCTGCGGCAGGTCCAGTGCCGTGAGGGCTGGCACATGGACACCGAACCGGACTTCACCCCGGAGCCGCCGTCCGAGGTCCAGACGGAGCTGTTGGCGTTCCGGGCTGACCTCGTCGCGGCCTACCGGCAAGAGACGAACCAGGCCGAAGCGGATGAGCTGCGGGAGGAGATCCAGAGTGTCGATGAAGAACTTCGGCAACTCGGGATGCGGGGCCGTCTCCCGTCGATCGACCTGCCCACAAAGAAGGTGGTGAAGCGCTCGACGAAACGGCGGCAGGACGCGCCAAACCTTCCTCGCCGGAAGGTCGCCAAGACCACGCTCGGCAGGGAGTACGCGGGCAGGTTCCGGCCGTCGATGTTCGTGACGCTCACCTGCGACACCTACGGCCCGGTCCGCTCCGACGGCGCACCGGTCGACCCGTCGACCTATGACTACCGGCGGGCCGCTCGGGACGCTGTGCACTTCTCGGCCCTGGTGGACCGGTGGTGGCAGAACCTCCGGCGGGTCGTCGGCTGGGACGCACAGTACTTCGCCACCGTCGAACCCCAACGACGGGCCGCCCCGCACCTGCACGCGGCTATCCGGGGATCGGTGCCGCACGACGTGATCCGGCAGGTCACCGAAGCGACCTATCACCAGGTGTGGTGGCCCAACCACGACGAAGTGGTCTACGTCGACCGGATGCCGCTGTGGGACGGCGACGCCAGGGTGTTCGTTGACCCGGACACCCGCGAACCGCTGACCGAGTGGGACGACGCGGTAGAGGCCGTGGAGGACCCGGCGCACGTGGTCACGTTCGGGCGGCAGGTCCACTCGAAGGGCATCCTCGGCGGCTCCGAAGAGGCCGGGCGGCACATCGGCTACCTGACCAAGTACCTCACCAAGTCGACAGGTGAAGTGGTGGAGGCCGACACGGCGAGGCAGCGCGATCACCACGACCGGTTGCACGCGGAGCTGTCGGTGACGCCCTGCTCGCCTCGCTGCGCGGTGTGGCTGCTCTACGGCATCAACCCCAAGGGCGCCAACGGAAAAACGACTCCAGGGCACTGCAAGGGACGGGCCCACCGGCGGACCACGCTCGGGTTGCCGGGTCGGCGGGTGCTGGTGTCGCGCAAGTGGTCGGGGAAGACGCTCGTCGACCACAAGGCCGACCGGAAAGCGTTCGTCCTCGAAGCGCTGGCGGCGGTCGGGATCGAGAAACCAGCGCCCGACCCAGCTCGGTTGGTCTGGCGCAAGGTCGACTCCGGAGACCCGTCCGTGCCGCCTCGGGACCACCTGGTGATGCACGCGATCTCAGAACGGATCACCTGGAAAGCCGAGTACGACAAGGCACTACTAGCCGCGCAGAGTCCGCCGGATCTTTCGGCAACTCCGCTCGCGGCTTAAGGGGGAAGGCATGGACAGCATCGATCCACTGTGGTCAGTCGAAGACGTCGCGGACTACCTGCGCGTGCCAGTAAAGACGCTCTACCAATGGAAATGGCTCGGCGAGGGCCCGCCGGTACGGAAGATCGGCCGTCACCTCCGCTATGACCCGACGAAGGTCCGGGCCTGGGTTGCTGAGGAGGCCGCCTGATGGGACATATCCAAGACCGCTGGTACAAACCCGCCAAGGACGCCAGGGGGAACCTGCGGCTCAACGCCCGTGGACGTCCGATTCTGGAGAAGACCGAGCTGTACGGCGTCGGGATGCGGTACAAGGTTCGCTACCTCGACCCGGACGGTAGTGAGCGGTCGAAGTCCTTTCCGGACAAGCAAAAGAAGCGTGCGGAAGACTTCCTGATCGAGATGGAGTCGGACAAGCGCGAGGGCAAGTACATCGATCCGCGTGCGGGTCTGGTGCTCTTTGAGGTCGTCGCGCAAAGCTGGCTGGACTCGCAGACGGTCGACTACACCAGCCGAGAGCGCTTCGCGACGCGCGTCAACGTCCATCTGCTTCCGTACTTCGGCAAGAAGGCGGTCGGCTCGATCCGGCCGAGTCACATCCAGACGTGGTTACGGAAGCTCCAGGACGACGAAGCCTCGGAAACGTCGCGGGCGCTCTACTTCGGGCACCTGGTCTCGATCCTCAACTTCGCGATGGCGGACAAGAAGATCTCGGAGAATCCGGCGCTGTCCAAGGTGATCTCCCGTCCGAGGGCGAGTCGTAACCAGGTCGTGCCGTGGTCGCGGGAGCGGGCTCGGGCGGTGCGGGACAACCTCCCGAGGCGGTACAAGCCCGCTGTCGACGTCCCGGCCGGTCTGGGCCTGCGGAAGGGCGAGCTGTTCGGGTTCTCGCTCGATGACGTCGACCGGAGCAGGGACCTGGCGCTCATCACCCGGCAGGTGCGAGTGGTCGCCGGACAACCGGTGTTCGCTCCGCCCAAGGGTGGCAAGACGCGTGAGGTGCCGATCGGGCGGAAGCTGCTCGGCCTCCTCGACGAGTACGCCAAGGAGTTCCCGGCGACCGAAGTCACGCTCCCCTGGTCGCATCCTGGCGGCGAACCCACCACGGTCCGCTTGCTCATGGTCAACGGGTACGGGTGGGTCTTCCGGGCGGAGTGGTTCCGGGTGAACTTCTGGCTGCCCGCGCTCAAGGACGCCGGAGTGGAGAAGCCGACCAGGGCCGACGGCGTGCACGCGCTGCGGCACCTCTACGCCTCGGTCCTGCTCGACGCTGGCGAGTCGATCAAGGCGCTGTCGCAGTACCTCGGCCACACCGACCCCGGCTTCACGCTCCGGGTGTACACGCATCTCCTGCCGAGTAGCCACGCCCGGACGCGGAAGGCCGTCGACGACTTCTTCGATGGCGCGCTCGGCGACCAGGCTGCATGACGGCCTGGCCACGGCCTGACACCTGCCCTGACCCGCGAAACCGCAGGTCAGGGCAGGTTCACGCTTACATGTTGATCATGTGGCCCGCGAGTCCGTGCACGGCTTCCTTCACCGCTTCCCCCAAAGTCGGGTGAGCGTGCACGTTCCGCGAGATCTCATGCACCGTCAGGTCCCACTGCTGCGCCAAAGTCAGCTCCGGCAGCAGTTCGGTCACCTCGGGGCCGATCAGGTGCGCGCCCAAGAGCTCGCCGTGCGTAGCGTCGCTCAGGATCTTCACGAAGCCGACCGCCTCGCCGAGGCCGTGCGCTTTTCCGTTGGCGGTGAAGGGGAACTTCGCCACCTGGACGTCGAAGCCCTTTTCGCGGGCCTGTTCTTCGGTCCAGCCGAAGCTGGCGATCTGCGGCTGGCAGTAAGTCGCGCGCGGGATCATCACGAAGTCGAGCTCCATGGTCTCGGCGCCCGCGATGGTTTCGGCGGCGACGACGCCCATGGACTCGGACGCGTGCGCGAGCATCAGTTTCGCGGTGACGTCGCCGATCGCGAAGATGTGCGGGACGTTGGTGCGGCCGCGCGAGTCGACGGCGATGGCGCCGCGCTCGGTCAGTTCCACGCCGGTCTTGTCCAGGCCGTATCCCTCGACCCGCGGCTGGAAACCGATGGCCTGCAACACCTTGCCCGCTTCGAGAACGCGGGATTCGCCGTTCTTCGACACGGTCACGCGCACGCCGGAGCCGGTGTCGTCGATCGACTCGACCTTGGTGGAGGTCAGCACCTCGATGCCGAGCTTCCGGTAGCGGCGCGCGAGTTCCGCGGAGACCTCGGCGTCCTCGAGCGGGACCATCCGGTCGAGGTACTCGACGATGGTCACCTTCACGCCGTAGTTGTGCAGCACATAGGCGAACTCGACGCCGATCGCGCCCGCGCCGGCGATGATGATGCTCTCCGGCAGCTCATTTTCCATGATCTGCTGTTCGTAGGTGACCACGCGGTCGCTGCGCGTGGTGCCCGGCAGCAGGCGCGCGGTGGCGCCCGTGGCGATCACGCAGTGGTCGAAGGTGACCCGTTCGCCGTTGACCTCGATGGTGTTGGCGTCGAGGAAGGTGCCGTGCCCGTCGTATTCGGTGATCTTGTTCTTCTTCATCAGGAAGTGCACGCCCTTGACGCGCCCGTCCGCGACCTTGCGGCTGCGGTCGAAGGCGGCCTGGTAGTCGAAGCTGACCTTCCCTTCGACCTGGATCCCGAACGACTTCGCCTCTTTGGTCACGATGTGCGCGAGTTCGGCGTTGCGCAGCAGCGCCTTCGACGGGATACAGCCGACGTTGAGGCAAACGCCGCCCCAGTATTTCTCCTCCACGACCGCCGCGCTCAGCCCCAGTTGCGACGCCCGGATCGCCGCCACGTAACCGCCGACTCCGGCCCCCAGGACAACGACGTCATAGTGTGCACTCATACCCCGAAACCTACCCCTCACCGGGACGGTCCGAAGGGTGAGACTGCCTACTCGGGGCGCGAGCCGCGGATCTCGATCAGCAGGTCGGTCACCGCGGTCATGATCCGCTTCGTGGCCTCCTCCAGCACCTCACGGGACGGCGAGGGCATCATGAGGTCCGAGAGGTCCACCGGCGGACCGGCGACCAGGTTCACCGTCTTGCGCGGGAAGGCGCGCGGAAGCACGGCGTCGGACGGCAGCAGGTGGTGCGTGCCCCAGTTCGCCAGCGGGATCACCGGGACACCGGTCTCCAGCGCGATCCGCGCGATCCCGGTCTTGCCGCGCATGGGCCACCCGTCCGGGTGATCCGTGAAGGTCGCCTCCGGGAAGATGACGACGCATTCACCCTCACGGACGGCGCTGACGGCGTCGCGGTACGCGTCGGACGCCGTGGCCGCGCCGCGGTAGACGGGGATGTGCCTGCCCGAGCGCATCACCGAGCCGATGACGGGCGCGTCCCACAGGCTCGCCTTCGCCAGGTACCGCGGCACGCGCCCGTGGGCCAGGCAGTACGCGGTCACCGTCGTCGGGTCGGCGAACGAGAGGTGGTTCGACGCCACCAGGAAACCGCCCGACGAGGGCAGGTGCTCCCCGCCGCGCACCCTGAACCGGGTGAACAGCACCAGGAACGGCCACACGACGTTGATCGCGAAGGCGAACCAGGCGCCCCGGCCGGCGCGGGCGAAGCGCCGGCCGAAGGCGATCATCTGGCGGAACGTCAGCAGGTCACCCGCAGCGGGGCTCAGCGCGGTCCAGCGTTCACGGGGTCTCAGCACCATGGACGTAATTCGTAGCCGAACCCGCCCGGGTTCGGCTGAAACCACGCGCGAACGCGGCGGGGATCACACGCGCTCGAGCACCACCACGGGGATCTCACGGTCGGTCTTCTTCGCGTACTCGTTGTAGTCCGGCCAGACGGCGGCGAGCTTCTCCCACAGCTTCGCGCGCTCCTCGCCCTCCAGCGTCCGGGCCCGCGCGGTGAACTTGTCCGCCTTGACCTGGGCCTTGACCTCGGGGTTGGCCTGCAGGTTCTTGTACCAGCCCGGGTCCTCCGGCGCGCCGCCCTTGGACGCCACGATCACCGGGTTGTTGTCGTCGTCGAACTGGTAGATCAGCGCGAACTTGCGGTCCTCGCCGGTCTTGCGGCCCTTGGTGGTGAGGATGAGGCAAGGGGCGCCCTTCTCCCAGTCGTGGCCCACCTCGCCGTCGGTCTCTTCGTAGCGACGGACGTGCTCGTCACCGAAAAGCATGTCTGAGTTCCTCTCGTCCTGGCGTATACCGGCGTCCTGCCAGTCTGACGCGAACCGGTCGGTCGCGCTGATCAACTCGTGCAGGATGCCGGGTTCGTCGAACGCGTGACCCGAGTCGCCCGCGATCTTCAGTTCCGCGGTGGGCAGCACCTGGCTGAGCTCCCACGCGGTGATGGCCGGGGTGACCACGTCGTAGCGTCCCTGGACCAGAACGCACGGGATGTCCCGGAGCTTCCCGGCGTCGCGCAGCAGCTGATCTTCGGCCAGCCAGCCGCCATGCCGGAAGTAGTGGTTCTCGATCCGCGCGATCGCGAGGGCGAACGAAGGATCGCTGAACGCGTCGATCACTTCGTCCTGAGGGCGCAGTTTGACCGTCTCCCCCTCCCAGCGGCTCCACGCGATCGCGGCGGGGCCGTGCACGGCGGGATCCGGATGGCTCAGCAGTTCGTGGTAGACCTCGATCAGGTTCTCCTGGCGGCGCGAATACGGCACCGGGGCGAGGAAACGCGACCACGCCTCGGGGAAGAGGAACGCCGCTCCCCCGCCGTAGAGCCATTGCAGTTCCTTCACCCGCAAAGTGGCGACGCCGCGGAGAACGAGTTCCGTGACGTGGCCGGGGTGGGTTTCCGCGTAGGTCAGCCCGAGCACACTCCCCCACGAGCCGCCGAAGACCATCCAGTGTTCGATGTCCAGATGCTCGCGCAAGCGCTCGATGTCGGCGACCAGATGCCACGTCGTGTTGACCGAAAGATCGGCCTCCGGGGTGGCGCAGTTCGGCGTGCTGCGCCCGCAACCGCGTTGATCGAAAAGGACGATCCGGTATCGGTCGGGGTCGAACAGTCTGCGATGTCTCGGAGTCGAACCGCCACCGGGGCCACCGTGGAGGAAGATCACCGGCTTGCCCTCGGGATCGCCGCACTCCTCCCAATAGATCTCGTTGCCGTCACCGACAGGCAACATCCCTTGGACGTAAGGTTCGATTTCCGGATAAAGGCCGAGCATGCCCGCCACTATGCCCCAAACGCCAGCTTGGAGGATCGATGAAGGCCCGCCCCCACGTGACGCTGGAAGATGTGGCGCGCACCGCGGACGTGTCGCTAGCGACCGCGTCCCGCGTACTCAACGGCACCGCCACCGTCCGGGGAGATCTCCGCGAACGAGTGATCGCCGCGGCCTCCGAGCTGTCCTATACCCCCAATGCTCACGCTCAGGCATTGGCCGGTGGCTCACAGCCCACCGTCGGGGTGATCTGCCACGACGTGGGCGATCCGTATTTCGCCGCGATCGCCGGCGGGGTCATGCGCGTGGCGAGTGAAAACGATCTTCTGGTGATGCTCGCGAGCACGTTCCGCGATCCGGCCAAGGAGGTCGCCTACGTTTCGACGCTGCGCGCCCAGCGCGCGTCGGCCATTCTGCTGATCGGTTCCGCGTTCGAGGACAAGGCGTGGGAAAAGGCGATGGCCGCCGAACTCGAGCCGTACCGGCGCGGCGGCGGGCACGTCGCCGCGGTAAGCAGGCATCGCGGGCTCAAGGTGGACACCGTCCAGCCCGACAACCGCGGTGGGGGCGCCGAACTGGCGAAGGCCATGCTGGACCTGGGGCACCGGCGATTCGCCGTGCTCGCCGGGCCGAAGGGCCTGACGACCGTCGTGGACCGTCTCGACGGTTTCGCGGCGGAACTGCTGGAGCACGGTGTCGAGCTGGCCGAGGACGACGTCTTCGAGGCGGCGTTCACCCGCGACGGCGGCTACGAGGCGATGGAGAAGGTCCTCGCCCGGCCGCGGAAGCAGTGGCCGACGTGTGTGTTCGCGGTGACCGACGTGATGGCCATCGGCGCGATGTCGGCGCTGCGCGACGCCGGCGTCTCCGTACCCGGCGAGATGTCGATCGCCGGTTTCGACGACATCCCGGTAGTGCGCGATCTCACGCCCGCGCTGAGTACGGTCGCGCTACCGCTGGAGAAGCTGGGCGAACGGGCCATGGACCTGGCACTCAAGGCCTCCCCCGGCACCCGGCCGCGGATGGTGCGGATGTCCGGCGAGGTCGTCCTGCGCCGCAGCACCGCCGCCCCCGCTCGCTGAAACCCTTGTGTGCGGCCCACGAGGTGACTTACCGTGGCCCGAGAAAGCGCTTTCTCACCCCCGCGCCACGGAGACCCGATGACCTTGATCGCCCTGCCCACCGCCGACGGCGGACTGGCGGAGTGGACGCCCCGAGGGGCGGAAACGCCCGCGAAACCGGCGACGCCGCCGACCTCCCGGATCGCTTACGCGGCCGCGCACGTGGTCGCCGACCCGCTCGCCCTCGCCGATCCCGAAGAAGGCGCGGCGCTGGACTGGGACACCACGCTCGCCTTCCGCGAGCACTTGTGGTCCTGCGGTCTCGGCGTCGCCGAAGCGATGGACACCGCGCAGCGCGGGATGGGCCTCGACTGGGCCACCACCAAGGACCTCATCCGGCGCACCGGCGCACTCGCCGCCGGACGGCCGTGGGTGGCCGGTGTCGGCACCGACCAGCTTCCCCACGGCGAAGCGACCGTCGGGTCCATTGTGGACGCCTGGCGCGAGCAGCTGGACCTGGTCGGCGAGGCGGGCGCGATCCCGGTCGTGATGGCCAGCCGGGCGCTCGCCGCGTCGGCCTCCGGGCCCGCGGACTACCATGCCGCGTACGGGAAACTGCTCTCCGGCGCGGACCGCCCGGTCCTGCTGCACTGGCTGGGCGAGCAGTTCGACCCGGCGCTGGCGGGCTACTGGGGCCACGGCGACGTCCGCGCGGCCGCGAAGGAACTGGGCAGGCTCTGCGCCGAGCACCCCGGCGTGATCGCCGGGGTCAAGGTGTCGGTGCTCGACGCCTCGATCGAGACCGAATTCCGCCGCGCGCTGCCCGACGGCGTCAAGTGCTACACCGGCGACGACTTCAACTACCCGGAGCTCATCGCCGGGGACGACCAGGGGCACAGCGAGGCGCTCCTGGGCATCTTCGACGCTGTCGCGCAGGTCGCCGGCGCCGCGCTCGCCCGGCTCGACGAAGGCGACAAAGACGGCTTCCACGGCCTGCTGGATCCGACGGTGGCGCTGAGCCGGGCCATCTTCCGGGCGCCCACCAGGAACTACAAGACCGGTGTCGTCTTCCTCGCCTATCTCAACGGGCACCAGGACCACTTCCGCATGGTCGCCGGCCGCGAGTCGGCCCGCTCCATCACTCATCTGGCCGAGCTGCTGCGCCTGGCGGACGCCGCGGGGGTGCTCACCGACCCGGATCTCGCCGTCGCGCGGATGCGGCCGCTGCTGGCCGCGGCGGGGGTGCTCTGATGGACCGGTTGAGCCTGAACCAGATCACCACCAAGGCCTGGTCGCTGCCGGAAGCCGTGGCGGGCTGCGCCGAAGCGGGCGTCCGCTGGATCGGCCTGTGGCGGGACAAGGTCGCCGAGACCGGTGTCGAGGAGACCGCCCGGCTGCTCAAGGAGTACGACGTCGGCGTGTCGTCGTTGTGCCGCGGTGGTTTCTTCACCGGGATCACCCCGGAAGGGTCCCCTGTGGACGGTGTCGCGCAGACCAGGGAGGCGATCGACGAAGCCGCCGCACTGGGCGCGGACGTCCTCGTCCTGGTCGTCGGCGGGGTGAACGGCGACCTGGCGTCGTCGAGGCAGCGGGTCGCGGACGCGGTCGGCGAGCTGGCGCCATACGCCGGTGAGCGCGGGGTCCGCCTCGGCCTGGAACCGCTGCACCCCATGCAGTGCGCCGAACGCTCGGTCCTGTCCACAGTGGACCAGGCACTGGCGGTCGCGCGGGAACATCCGGCCGACCAGGTCGGCGTGATCGTCGACGAGTTCCACGTGTGGTGGGACCCGCGGATCGAGGAGTCGATCGCCGCGGCGGCGGGCCGGATCGCCGGATTCCACGTCTGCGACCAGAAGGTGCCCCTGACCGACACCCTGCTCGGCAGGGCGCTGCCCGGTGACGGCCCGATCGACCATCGGCATCTGAAGGCGTGTGTCGAGGCCGCCGGGTACACCGGGCCGATCGAGGTCGAGGTGTTCGACGCCGACCTTTGGCGCCGCCCCGGTGGCGAGGTGCTCGCGGAGACCGTCCAGGCCTACCGGGACCACGTCTCCTGACGAAAGTAAGGGTCCCTCGCTGCCCTTGGTCCGCTGTCCGGGCGGCCGTGGTTTCCTAGCGTTCGCGGTATGAAACCACGGCTGCTCTGGTGGCTGGGCACAGCGCTGCTCCTGCTCGCCGTCCACACCGACTGGAACGTCCCGCTCGCAGCATGGGTGTTCCCGGTCTTCCTTCTCCACTACGCCCGTCTGGTCCCGCTCCGGCGCGCGATCCTGATGGTCGGCCTGTCCCTGCTGATCGGGCAACTGTTCTGGCTCGGGGTCACCGGCCTGCTGTTCGTGCTCTCCGCGCTGCTCGCCTTCACCGTGCTCGCGGTACTTCAGACGACGGCGTTCCTGGCCGATCGGCTGCTCGCCGACCGTGCCGGGCCGGTGAGGACACTGGTTTTCCCGGTGACACTCGTCGCGGGCGAGTACCTCTTCACGGTGATCACCGGCTTCGGGGACTTCGGCGCGCTCGGCAGCACCCAGGCCACGAACCTGCCCCTGCTCCAGACGGCGTCAGTGACCGGCGTGTACGGACTCACCTTCGTCCTCGCGTGGTTCGCCTCGGTGGCGAACACCGTCTGGTCGGAGGGATGGCAGCCGGTCAAGCGCACGGTCCTCGTCCACGTGTGCCTGCTCGGCGTGGTGTTCGCCGCCGGTGGCGCGCGGTTGCTGTTCGACGCTCCCACGACGGAGACCGTGCGGATCGCGGGGATCAGCCCGTCGTCCGAGGCGGACCGGTCGAGTTCCGACGCGCTGGAGCGCATCGGCGTGAAGTATTGGCGTGCCGAGGAAGTCGCCGCCGCCGACCCGGTCGCGGTAGGTACGGCGTTCGCGCCGGTCACCGACGATCTCGTGACGAGGACCGGGCAGCAGGCGTCGGCGGGGGCGAAGATCGTGCTCTGGCCGGAAACTCATGCTCGCGTCCTGGAACGGGATCAGGCGGCGCTGCTGAAGCGGGTCGGCGAGCAAGCGAAACAAGCCGGTATCCACGTCGGGCTCGCGTACGCGCTCTACACGTCGCAGGCTCCCTACATCCGCAACGTGGCCGTGCTCGTCGGGCCGTCCGGCGAGGTGCTGTGGACCTACGACAAGACGCATCCGACGCCGATGGAGCCGATGACCCCTGGCCCGGGGAACGTCCCGACCTCGGATTCGCCGTACGGACGGCTCGCGGCGGTGATCTGTTACGACGCCGACTTTCCCGGCCTGATGCGCCAAGCCGCGGACAAGGGGACCTCGCTGATGCTCGTCCCCGCCAACGACTGGCCGGGTTTCGGCTCGTTGCACGCTGAGAAGGCGGGCTTCCGCGCGGTGGAAAACGGTTACTCCCTCTTCCGGCACTCCACCCACGGGAATTCCACAGCTGTGGACAGCCAGGGCCGGGTACTCGGGCACGCCGACTACTACCGCACGGATCAGCAGACGCTCGTCGCCGATCTGCCGGTGCAGCCGAGAACACAGACCGTGTACAGCCGTGTCGGTGACGTGTTCGCCTGGCTGTGCCTCGTCGCGGCCGCGCTCTGTCCTTTATGGACATATCGAAGGAACCGTTAGCGCCCCGTTACGGAATGCGTGGTGTTCCTAACGTCATACCCGAAAAGAACAGTGTTCAACGGTTAAGCTCCCTCGCATGCCGAAACTGCTGGTGGTGGAAGACGACGACGCGATCGGCGGTGTCCTCGAATCGACTCTCCGCCTGCACGGCTACGAGGTTTCCTGGCAGCGGGACGGCCGCACCGCGCTCGCGGCCGCGGCGGACGGCGGCATCGACTTCGTCCTGCTCGATCTCGGCCTGCCGGATCTGGACGGGGTCGAGGTCTGCCGTCGGCTGAGGGCGGAGCTTCCCGGCGCCGTCCTGGTCATCCTGACC
Organism: Amycolatopsis sp. NPDC043885; assembly: GCF_056435685.1. NCBI lineage: Bacteria > Bacillati > Actinomycetota > Actinomycetes > Pseudonocardiales > Pseudonocardiaceae > Amycolatopsis > Amycolatopsis sp. NPDC043885. The sequence continues at coordinate 213,629 of NZ_JBWKEA010000012.1, read as the reverse complement.
GCGCGGCAGGAGGAGATGGACGTCGTCGTCGGCCTGGAGGCCGGCGCCGACGACTACCTCACCAAACCCATCCGGCTCGGCGAGCTGCTCGCCAGGGTCCGGGCACATCTGCGGCGCGGGACGGCTCCGCCGGAGAGCAGGCCCGCGATCGCCATCGGCCATCTGCGGGTGGACACCGCCGGACGGCGGGTCAGCGTCGGCGGACGGGAGATCTCGTTGCGGGCCAAGGAGTTCGACCTGCTCGCCCGGTTGGCCGAGCAGCCGGGCGTCGCGGTCAGCCGGGACACGCTGATGTCGGAGGTGTGGGACGCGCACTGGTACGGCTCGACGAAGACCCTCGACGTCCACATCGCCGCGCTGCGCCGGAAGCTGACCGAGTCGGCGCCCACCCCCGAGCAGGCGCCGAGGATTTCGACGCTGCGCGGCCACGGCTACCGTCTCGAACAGCCCTTCGAGGGCTAGGGATCCGAGCGCGAACACCGCACTCGCGTGCTCAAGCCCGGATCTCGCGTGCTTGAACCCGGATCTCGCGTGTTTGGAGACCGCACTCATGAGTGCGGTCTCCAAGCACGCGAGTGCGGTCTTCAAACACGTGTGTGCGGAGTTGGAGCACGCGAGTGCGGCTAGTAGTCGCGCAGGTCGGAGACCTCGTCCCGGGCGGCCAGCTGCGCGATCCGCGCCGACGCCGCCACACACGACACGATCACCACCACCGCCAGCAACCCGAAGTACCCGTGCCGCGAAGGTGATCTCTCCACCTGCGCGAGGAACACGAACAGCACGCCCAGCAGGTGCCCGGCGATCAGGCCACCGCCGCCGACCACCAGCGCGTCGCCCGCGATGAACGCCGCCACCTGGCGGCGTTTCCCGCCGAGCGTGCTCACGATCAGCAGATCGCGGCGACGTTCGTTGAGCGCCGCCCCGAACGAGGGGCCCGCCGCGGCGGCCGCGAGGATCAGGGACGCGATCAGATCCACCTCGGCCTCGCCGCAGCCGTCCTTGGTGAGGGCGGTCGAGATGGCGAACGCCACCGCCAGCGCGACCAGCACCACCGATCGCGCCAGGAGCGCGCTCCGCCACGAAATGGACAGCGCGATCACGCCCGCGAGCCCCGAAACGAGCGGCCGGAGTATCCCGCCGATCGCCCGCTTCCCCTTGCGCAGACCCAGCTCCACTAACCGCCACAACAGCATCGTGCCGCCCGCCCAGCCGAACAGCGGCCAGACGAAGGCGAGCGCGAGCAGGATGAGGTCGATGCCGTAGGGCGACCACCAGGGCGGTCCGCCGTCGGCCGGGACGAAGTACCACTCGCGCAGCACCGGGGGCAGGATGGCGAGTGCCGCGACGAGCAGCCCGGCGACCAGCAAGAGAACGATTTCCCGGACGACCGCTATGCCGGTGCCGGCCGAGAAGCCACAGGCCAGGGACAGGGTCACCCCGGTCACGCCGCCGGCGAGCCCCGCCGCCGCGGCTTCGGCGGCGGCCAGTCCGAATACCTGCCCGCCGGTGGCGCCGCGGGCGCGCAGCAGGTCCTGATCCGCCCGCAGCACCCGCGCCGAGGGGGTGGCCAGCAGTACCACGAGCACCATCGCGGGTATCCAGCGCGGTGCCGGGGTCCAGGCCCAGTCGTGCACCGCGAGCAGTGTGGTCACGATCGCGACCCCGGCCGCGGGGACACCGAGCCTGGCGGGGCGCACGCGCGCGATCCCGCCGACCCACAACGCCATCGCCGCGATCACCGGTCCCGCACCAGCTTCCCGTCGACCATCCCCCAGCGCTCGCCGAACAGCCCGGCCGGGGCCTCTTCGGCGGTGGCCACCAGCAGTCCGGCGCCCAGCTGGTCCGCGGCCCCCAGGAGCCTGCCGAGGAGCCGCTCCCCCTCGCGCTGGTCGAGCCAGCCCGCCGGGTCGTCGGCGAGGATCAGTTTCGGCGCGGGCGCGAGCGCCCTGGCCAGGACGGCCAGCCGGATCTGCTCACCGGTCAGGTCGCGGGGGGCCTTCTTGGCGAAGCCCGCCAGGCCCACCAGCTCCAGCGCGCCGTCGACGGCGTCGCGGACCGCGGTGCCGGTCCGGCCGGCGAGCACCAGCGGCAGGGCGACGTTGAGCCGGACGTCGAGATCGCGCAGCAGCCCGCCGTCCTGCAGCATCAGCCCGACCAGGTCTGGGCCCGGCGGCGACGGCTCGAAGGCGGGCCAGTCGACGGTGCCCGCCGTCGGTTTCTTCATCCCGGCGAGCAGATGCAGCAGCGTGGTCTTCCCGGCACCGGCCCTGCCGGTCACCACCGCGCGAGTCTCCGCGCAGATCTCGCAGGTGACGCCGTGCACGGCGACCACGGCGGTCAGCCCGGAACCATAGGTGTGCGCCAGCTCGTCGGTGCGGACCAGTGGTGCCGTCACGCCACTCTCACGATCCGGTGCGCGGCCGCCGCGATCTCGGGGTCGCGGGTCGCCACGACGACGGCCGTCCCGCGGGCCGCGACGGCGCACAGCAGATCCATCAGTTCGAGTGCGGCGAGCCCGTCGAGTTCACCGGCCGGCTCGTCGGCGAGGACCGTCTCAGGGGCTCCGGCCAGCACGACGGCGACTCCGGCACGCGCGCTTTCCAGCGCCGACAGCGTGCCAGGGTAGTCGTCACCGCGTCCGGCCAGGCCGACCAGGTCGAGCAGGTCGTCCGCAGCGCGGAGAGAGCGGCCGGCCAGCCGTCCCGCCAGCACGACGTTCCGTGCGACGGTGAGGTGATCGAAGAGGTTGCCGCGTCTGAGCAGCATGCCGACACCAGGAGTTCCGCCGGGGGCGTCACCGCTTCCGGCGGGCAGCACGGCCACACACTCGCCCGGGACGGCGAACCGGACGAGGGGGACGGATCCGGGCCCCGGGCCTGCCATGACGGCGGCACGTCGGCGCATGGCCCCAAGGTAAGGCGAACGGGGTCAACATCGCCTTGATCTCAGGTCAACGGACGGCAAAATATCGCGTCGGGTGGGTGATCCTCACGCTCGTCGGCCACACTCTGTCCGTGCGCCGCCGGATCGTCACTCTCACCGTGCTGGCCGCGGTGCTGGCGATCACCCTGTTCGGGGCACCGCTGGCCGTCGCGGTCGCCAGGTTCCACGAGGGCAACTCGACCCACGACCTCGAACGGGTCGCCGACACGGTCGTGCTCGACGTGACCGGCGATCTCGCCAACGGCCGGGTCCCGGAACTCCGGCCGGTCAAACCGGACAAGGACCGCATCCGCGGGATCAGGGTCGCGGTCTACACCCCGACCGGCAGGCTCCTGGCAGGCAACGGCCCGGCCAGCGAAGACCGATACGTCCGCGAAGCGCACTACACCGACATGGCGACCGGGACCCGCGAAGACGAGGTCGTCCTGGCCGTCCCGGTGCTCAGCGGACAGTCGCTGGTCGGCGTGGTCCGCGCCGCCCACCCCCGGTCCGAACTGGACGCCCAGATCCGGCTGACCTGGCTCAAGATGATCGTGCTCGCCGGGCTCGCGATCGGGGCCAGCTGGCTGATCGGGCGCCGGATCGCCACCCGGCTGGCGCGCCCGCTGGAGGAACTGGCCGCCACCGCCGAACGCCTCGGCGAGGGCGACTTCACCGTCCGCGCCCGCCGGACGGGGGTCCGCGAGATCGATCAGGTCGCCGAAGCGCTCGACGTCACGTCCGAGCGGATCGGCGAGACGCTGGAACGCGAGCGGACCTTCTCCTCCGACGCCTCCCACCAGCTGCGGACGCCGCTGACCGGCCTGCGCCTGCAGCTCGAGGCGGCCTTGGAGAGCCCCGATCGCGACCCCTACGCGACGATCCGCGACGGCATCGCCTCGGCCGACCGCCTGGAGCGCACCATCGACGACCTGCTGGCGCTGGCCAAGCAGACCAGGGCCCCGCGAGCGCGGCTCGAACTGGGCAAACTCTTCGAAGAGGTCCGGCAGACCTGGCACGGCCTGCTCGCCGGACGTGGCAGGGCGCTGCGCATCAGCGGACGAGAGGCCCTCCCGGCGCGGGCGGCGGACGCGGCGGTGCGGCAGGTGCTCGCCGTGCTTCTGGACAACGCGGCGACCCACGGGCGCGGCACGGTCTCCGTCCTCGCGCGCGACGCCGGGGACGCGCTGGCCATCGACGTGAGCGACGAGGGCGCCATCCCGGACGGTCGCGATCCGTTCGCGACCGCCGACCGGACCGAGGAACACGAAGGCAACGGGATCGGGCTGCGGCTGGCGCGGAGCCTGGCCGAGGCGGAGGGCGGGCGGTTGCGGCTGACCAGCCCGTCGCCGACGACGTTCACGCTGCTTCTGCCCGCCGAACGTCCCTCACCGCAAGAAGAAGGCCCGGGCCTGGCGAGCTAGGGGGGGTTACTCGCCAGGCCGGGCCGGTAGGAGGCAAACGCGCCCCGACAGCGCGCACGGCATGCCACCTGAATGAAGACGGTAAAGACCAGCGGGCCAACAGACGGTACACGCCGGATTAACTGACACTTTGCTTTTGGATGTCACAGCGCCTTTCGGCGGCGAAAAGGGATTCGGCCGCTGCCCGGCCCCGCTGAATCGATCGTGGGAAGATTGACCACATGACCACCGAGCCGGCGCCGAGATGGCGGAGACTGGAACCGGACGAACGCAAGGAGCAGATCTTCGCCTGCGCGGCCCGCCTTTTCTCCGACCGCCCGTACTCGGAAGTGTCCACTTCGGACATCGCGGCGGAGGCCGGGGTCGCCAGGGGTCTGCTCAACCACTACTTCGGTACCAAACGCGAGCTCTATCTGGAGATCATCCGGCGGGCACTGACCGTGCCGCGGCTCGCCGTCGAGATCCTGCCGGAAGGGCCGCTCGAACTGCGGGCCGACGTCGCGATCGACTGGTTCCTGGACATGGTCACCAGCCAGGAGAAGATGTGGCTGGCCGCGATCGCGCCGGAGGGCATCGGCCGCGACCTCGAAGTCGAACGGATCCTGGAGGAGGCCGATCGCGAATCGGCGGACCGGGTACTCGAAGCGGTCGGGCTCTCCCGCGAGAGCGAACACGGGCAGGAGCTGAACGCGCTGGTCCGCGCGTTCGGCGGGATGGTCAAGGCGGCGGGCCGCGAATGGCTCGTACGCGGCTCGCTCGATCGCGCGCAGGTGCACACGTTGCTCAGCAAGTCACTGGTCACGCTGGTCGGCGAGGTCTTCCCAGAGATCCAGCGAGGCTGAGGCGCCGGCTGGGGTAATCGTGAGTGGCTATCCCCGCGACTGGAGCCGTGCGTACATGAAGGCCCCTCCAGCTACTTGAGGGGAAGGGGTCCTTCACGCGCCGCCGCTGTGACTGCTGGGGCTGATGGTGTCGCTGGGGCCGCGGATGGCGATCGCACAGTCCGTGAAGGCCTCCTTCCCTACCTTCAGGGTAGGCAAGGAGGCCTTCACGGACCTGCAACCAACTCCCGCTACATGCTGCGGCAGGTACCTAAGACACCACTCCGACCGATACGCCATCGGTGTCATCTTCAGGGAGAAGCCCCCGGCACCTCGAGGGGGAGGTGGGTGCCAGGGGCTTCGGGACCGGTGACGAGCACCGGTATTCCTCCACACTACGCCGATTCCCTGTCACGGCTCTGTCAAACTTCTGAGAGCGTTCAACTGGGTGAGCCTGAGTTCCAATCCGTCGAGACAGCGCTGCACGGCGTAGTCGTAAAGACGCTCGTAGTAACCGGCGGCGAGGTCAGGGTCCGCGACCAGCGCCGAAACCGACTCGCCCAGCGCCGCCATCCCCGGCAGGTCCTCGCGCGTGCGGTACGACGCGTAGCCCTCGCAGCGGTCGAGCTGGAGCGCCATCGCGCTCTCGCGGTCGTCCTCCATCGCGACGAACTGGCACGCGGTGGCGAGCAGCAGGTTGTACGCGAACGGCGACTCGGTGCCGAAGCCCGCCGCGAGGAGACGGCCGATGCCGGCGTTCATGGTCGGCACAGCGGCGGCGACCGACGGCCCGAACAGGGCCAGCCGCCGCGCCGAACCGGGATAGCGGCGCAGCACCCTCCGCACCGTCGGCAGGAACTCGTCGAACCATTCCCGCCACGGCAGAGTCTCGTCGGGCAGGGTCAGCTCGCCGACCACCCGGTCCAGCACCGCGACGACGACGGTGTCCCGGTCGCCCACGTGGTGGTAGACGACCGCGGGGTAGGCGTCGACGGCGGCCGCGAGCTGCCGCAGCGTCCAGTTCTCCAGGCCCGACTCGGCCGACAGCTCCAGCGCGGCGTCGACGATCCGGTCCCTGGTGACGGCCGGCCGTCCGGAAGCCGCGCGGGACCTGGGGCGCGAACCCGCGTCTTCGGGGAAAGTCGGCATGCGGGCTACCGTATCCGCATTCGTCTGGTCGTACGGCGGGGGCTTCCGGCAGGATCGTGCCATGCCCCGCGCGCGTGTGAACGGCCTCGAACTCGAGTACGACACCTTCGGCTCCCCCGCGGATCCGCCGCTGGTACTGGTGATGGGACTCGGGGCCCAGATGGTGACGTGGGAGGTCGGCTTCTGCGAGCTGCTCGCCGACGACGGGTTCCACGTCGTCCGGTTCGACAACCGCGACGTCGGCCTTTCGTCCTATCTGGACGATCTCCCCGCGCCGGATCTGGCCGCGCTCGCCGCGGGCGACCAGACCTCCGCGCCGTACCTGCTGTCGGATCTCGCCGCCGACGTCACCGGGCTGTTCGACGCGCTCGGGTTCGGCCGCGCGCACGTCGTCGGCGCGTCGATGGGCGGGATGATCGTGCAGCAGCTCGCGATCGACTCGCCGGAGCGACTGCTCAGCCTCACGTCGATCATGTCGACCACCGGGGATCCCTCGGTCGGGCATCCCGAGCCCGCCGCGCTCGCCGGGCTGACGCGGCCGCCGGCGGCCACCCGGGAGCGGGCGATCGAAGACGGTGTCGAGTGGTTCAAGCTCGTCGGTTCGCCCGGTCACCCGTCCGACGAGGAATTCCTGCGGATGAAGGCCACCCGGAACTACGACCGGGCGAATCACCCCGCGGGCGCGTTGCGGCAGGCCGCCGCCATCGTCGCTTCGGGTGACCGCACGGCGAAACTGCGCGAGGTCCGGGTCCCGACGCTGGTCGTCCACGGCGAGAGCGATCCGCTGATCAACGTCAGCGGCGGGAAGGCGACCGCGGAAGCGATCCCGGACGCCGAACTGCTGCTGCTCCCCGGGATGGGGCACGAACTGCCGCGGCAGCTGTGGCCCGCGATCGCCGACGCGATCGTCGCGCACGCGCGTAAGGCCTGAGGGTCAGGATCCCGTCAAGAATCCCGGCGGAGACGTAGGGAAGCCGTTCACGCCCGCGACCCGTCCGGTGACGCGGTGTTCCCTGGACGGATGAGGAGAACCGAGTGTTTCGGCTTCCCGTTCGGATGTGTCGCCGTCGTCGCCGCGGCGTCGGCGGCCGGGCTCCTCGGTTCGGCGCGACATCACGTCTTTTCCTTGCCGGCTTTGAGTTTGGTCGTACTCGTCACCGGTATCGCGACGAGCGCGACCGCGACCGCCGGGACGGCGGTGATCGCTTGGGGTGTCCATTCGGGATTCACCGTCGGAACGCTGGGCGCGCTCCAGTTCACCGCCGAGACCGGCGTCGCCGCGGTCGTCTTCGCCGCCGCGACCGCGATCGGCTCACTCGCCGGAGTGGTACGGCGTCGCCTGGCGGCCACCATGCCCGAGTCGCCCCACCCCCTGGAAGGGGCGACTCGGACGCGGCTTTCCGGCCCTGCGCCTGCCCACACCCCTCCGGTGGGCGGGCACGAAGGGGATCATCGGGTACGGGAAGGTTCCAGCTGGTCCGCCCGGACCCAGGTAGCGTGGAAACCGAGCGGGACACGCTGGGGCAACAGGACCCTGGCCACGGGTCCGGCAGCGAGATCGGCGGCGTCGAAGACGTCCAGCTCCGAGCGACCCTCACGCTCGTCCTGGACGAAGGTCACCAGATAGCCGTCGTCGGAATCGGCGGCCGCTCCGTCGCGAGGTGCGAACGGCGCCTCACTGCCCCACCGGCCAGGACCGAAACGGTGTTCCGTCTTGACGTCGGCACGATTGTCGTAGCACACCAAGCCGTCGAACTTGAGCGTCGAATCCGGCGAGATGTGCACCGCGTAGGAGAAGCGATTCCGGCCGCCGACCACCCTCGAGTCGACGGACGGAAATTCGGTGTTGTCGTCGTCGAGCTGGTTCTCCAGGCACTGCCCGGTCCGCCGGTTGAACCGGTAGCGGTGCAGCGAAGCGTCCAGCCGCAGGTACGACAGCATCTTGGCGAGCGGGGTGTGCGCGTCGGCTGCCGGGGTGGCCAATTGATCATGCGGCCGCTGCACGCGGCAGACGTCGAGGACGATTTCCTCGCCTTGCTCCCAGGAATTGACGACGTGGTAGATGTAGCAGGGGCTGGCTTCGAACCAGCGGATCTGGCTACCGTTACCGTAGCGAGGAAGCACCCCGAACCGGCTCGGCAGTGAACGGTCGAAGAGCAGCTTGTGCCGTCCGTTACGAGCCGCCTCCATGTCCTGGACCAGCGGCAAGTCCATCAGGATCGCGTAGTTCTCGGTGATCGCCATGTCATGCGGCAGGCGCGGGCCGGGAAGTTCGATCTCGGTCGTGCTCGCGACCTTGCCGTCCGCGCTGATCACGCCGTAACGCAGGTACGGCGGCCGCGGCCCGTAGTCGAACCAGAACATCTCGCCGGTGCGCTCGTCGACCTTCGGATGCGCCATCATGTCGCCGGCCAGTGTGCCGAGGAAGTCCTCCGCGCCCAGCGTCTCCAGCGACAGCGGGTCGACCGCGTACGGCGTGCCGCACAGGTACCAGGTGGAGAGCACCTTGCCGCGATGGAAGATCAGGTCGGTATTGGCGCTGTCCTTGACGTTCAGGCCGTGCGTGTTGCCGAACGGGTTGCCCTTGGGCGATTCCATGACGCCCTTCCAGAGCGCCCTGCCCGCCGCGGATTCGGCCTCGAAGGCCTTGGTGCGGATCCAGCGGTTGCGGTAGCGGGCCTTGCCGTTCTCCAGGTGGACGGCGTGGATCATGCCGTCGCCGTCGAACCAGTGGTAGCGCCCTTCCGGCTTGAACCGGGGGTTGGGCCCGTTGCGCAGGTACACGCCGTTCAGATCCGCGGGGATCTCGCCGATGACCTCGAGATCGCTCGCGTCGATCTCTTCCCCGACCGGGGCGTAGACGCCCATCAGATACGGGTTGACCTCGGCTTCGCCGGCGGCGGCTGCCACCAGCACCGGCTGTTCGGAGGTACTGGCCATGGCCGAGACACTACGATTGCTGTAGTCAGGTGTCAATAGGCTTCTACTGTTGTAGTCAGTAGTACGCTGACAGCGACACCCCCTCGGAAGGAACCACGTGACAGAGGCGACGGCGCAGCGCGTCCGGCCGGCGGGCGATCCACTGCGCCACGCGCTCGAACTGCTCGGGGACCAGTGGACCCTGCTGATCCTGCAGAGCCTCTTCCTGCGGTTCCGCCGCTACGAGGAACTCCGGCTGCGGCTCGGTATCTCCCCCACCGCGTTGTCCGGGCGGCTGCGCGCGATGGTCGAGGCGGGCGTGCTCGTCCGCACGCCGTACCGGGACGCGCGCCGCACGCGGCACGAGTACCGGCTCACCGAACGCGGCCTCGACCTGTGGCCGCTGCTGATCTCGATCTGGGCCTGGGAACGGGAATGGGTCGAGGGACGGCGCGCCGTGCTGCCGACGCTGATCCACCTCGACTGCGAGCTGGCCACTTCGGCGCCGCTCGGCTGCGCCTCCTGCGAACGGCGGGTCGACGCCCGCGACGTCCGCGCGCGACGGCTCGACGACACCGGCGTCGTCGAAGCGACGGCGTCGAAACGCTTTCGCCGCAAGGACGCCGAATCCCTCGCGGGCGATCCGCTGATGTTCTTCCCCGACACCATGGAGCTCCTCGGAGACCGGTGGTCGACCGGGCTCGTGGTGAGCGCGCTGCTCGGGGCACGGCACTTCTCGGAGTTCGAACGCGAACTCGGCATCGGACCGAGCGTGCTTTCGGGACGGCTGTCGAAGCTCGTGGACGTCGGCGTACTGCGGACCGGGACCGCGAAGACCCGCACCGACGCGCACGACTACCGGCTGACGGCGAAAGGGCTCGCGTTCTTCCCCGCGCTGGCCTTCATCGCCGAGTGGTCGCGGGGTTTCGAGGTCCCGGGTCAGGAGCCGGACATCACGCTCGACCACGTGGACTGCGGTAACCGGCTGAAGCCGATCCTGCTGTGCGACCACTGCTGGCGGCCGCTGCTGCGCGACCGGGTCCGCTTCGGCGGCCCGGTCCAGCTGCCCACGCCGCCCAGGTGACGTAAATCGACTCGCCAAGCCGGTCGGTTCCTGACAGGGTGAGAACGTCACATGTCGTCACCTCGGAGGTAGCAATGACTGAACCGGCACCGTCCCCAGCGGATGGCGAAGAGGACGACACCAAGCGCAAGTTCCGCGAGGCCCTGGAGCGCAAGCAGGCCCAGGCCCGCTCGGGCTCGGCGCACGAGAACGGCGGCGGGAAGAACCTGCACGCGCACGGTCCGGCCGCGAACAAGCGCACCTTCCGTCGCAAGAGCGGCTGAGTTCTCGCACCCTGCCGACCCACGGCAAGTGCCATGAAAGGTCCTTTCCTTGCGAAATTTGCAAGGAAAGGACCTTTCATGGCGTTACCGGACGCGAGAGCTACACCGTCAGGATCGACCGCAGTCCACCGACCTCGGCCATCCGGCGCTCGGCCAGCCGGTCGGCCGCCGTCGCCGGCGGCACACCGTCGGCCTTGGCCAGCGCGAACACCGCCTTGGTGGTGTCGAAGATGGCCGTCGTCTTGCGCTTGGCGCGCGCGAAGTCGAAACCGTGCCGCTCGTCGTCGACCTGGATAACGCCACCCGCGTTGACCAGGTAGTCCGGCGCGAAGAGGATGCCGCGGTCGTCGAGCTGCTTGCCGACGCCCGGGTGTGCGAGCTGGTTGTTGGCCGCGCCGCAGACGATCTTGGACCGCAGCACGCCGACGGTCTCGTCGGTGAGCACCCCGCCCAGCGCGCATGGCGCGAAAACGTCGAGCTCGGTGCGGATCAGCGTGTCTATGTCGGCGACGACCTCGACGCCGGGGTACGCCGCGCGGGTGCGCTCGATCGCCGCGGGCGAGACGTCGGTGATGACCACCTGCGCGCCTGCCTCGATCAGGTGCCCGACGAGGATGTGCCCGACCTTGCCGACCCCGGCGACGCCGACCTTGCGGCCCGCGAGGTCCGGAACGCCCCAGACGGCGTCCGCGGAGGCACGCATTCCCTGGTAGGTACCGAAAGCGGTGAGCACCGAGGAGTCGCCGGCGCCGCCGTTCTCCGGCGAGCGGCCCGTGACGAACTCCGATTCGCGGGCGACGATGTCCATGTCCTGCACGTAGGTGCCCACGTCGCAGGCGGTGATGTAGCGGCCGCCCAGCGACTGGACGAACCGGCCGAAGGCGCGAAGCAGCGCTTCGGTCTTGTGCTTCTGGGGGTCGCCGATGATGACGGCTTTGCCGCCGCCGAGGTCGAGCCCGGCGAGCGCGTTCTTGTAGGCCATCCCCTTCGACAGCGCGAGGACGTCCGTGAGGGCGGCGTCTTCGGATTCGTAGGGGTAGAAGCGGGTCCCGCCCAGTGACGGCCCGAGCGCCGTCGAGTAGACCCCGATGATGGCCTTCAGGCCGGTGGCCTGGTCCTGGCAGAAGACGACCTGTTCATGGCCCGTTCCCTGGCCGAACACTTCGGTCACTGTGGTGACTCCTTGTCCTGGAGTGCACGCTGCTTGTGGCTCACGTGCGAAGTTCCTGCAACAAGGCACAGTCCCCGACGAAGGTCGTCCGGCGGCGACGGTGCCACATCGCAAACCTAGATCGCCCCGGTCCGTTCGCCAAGCCGGGGGCGAGCTGTCTCAGCCGTCGACGACCTCTTTCAGGACGTGGAGCGCGGAGTCGAGCTGCCGGTCGGACAGATACGGTGCCGGCCCGAACCTCAGGTACGCGCCGCGGCTGTCGGTCCGGACGCCGCGTTCGCCGAGGGCGGCCCGCAGCGCGCCGGCGTCGGCGCATTTCAGCGAAAGGAATCCGCCGATCCGGTCCAGCGGCGTCTCCCGGTCACGGGTGATGACGTCCTCGGGCAGCCCCAGCTTGTCGAAGCCCTCGGCGAGGTAGCCCACCTGGTGCCGCGACACCTCCCGCAGGAACTCGGGTGTGAGCCCGTGCTCGGCGAAGAACCGGAAGACGCGGGCGCCCCGGTAGTGGCTCGTCGGGTCGTAGGTCGCTCCGGCGAACCTGTCCGATCCGGAGGCGTAGGCGGTCTGGCCGGGCCGGCGCTCGTCCGCGAGCGCGCCGAATTCGGCGTACCAGCCGGTGACGACCGGCCGCAGTTCCTGCGCGTGCGCGGGCATCCGCAGGAAGCAGTTGCCCTCGCCGAGCTGGAGGTACTTGTAGCCGCCGCCGAGGACCCAGGCGTTGGTGAGCCCGAGGTCGTGCAGCGAGAACGGGACGACGCCGAGCGCGTGGTAGGCGTCGACGACGAGGTTCACCGACTTCGAAAGGCAGACGTCGGCGAGATGCGCGAGACCCGGCACAAGGCGGGAGGTCTCGAACAGCACCGCCGAGACGAGCACGGCGGCGGTGTCTTCGGTGACCTCGGCCGCGACGCGTTCGGCCAGCGTGCCGACCGGCGCCGCCGGGACGCGGACCACCTCGACCCCTTCCTCGGCCAGCCTGCCCAGCTGACGGCGAAGCGTGTGGAACTCGCCGTCGGTGGTGACCAGCCGCGGACGGCGCGGCAGGTCCATCGCCGAGAGGAACCGGATCACCAGATCGTGGGTGCTGGCGCCGAGCGCGATATCGCCGTGCGGGTCACCGAGCAGCGCCCGGAACCCGGCCCGCATCTCGTCCGCCTTGGCGAAGGCCCGCGCCCACTTGGTGTCGACCTCTTCGGCGGCGTCGGCGAAGGCTTCGAGAAGGCCTTCGCGCGCGACGTCCGGCCAGGCCTGGTGCGAGTGCCCGGTCAACAGCATCCGGTCCGCCACACCGAATTCCGTGTAGTGCGCCGCGAGCGCGTTGGGGTCGCGGCGGAGTTCGTCGAGGTTCGTCAAAGCCTGCTCCGCACAGCCCAGAGATCCGGGAACATCGGGGAGAAAAGCGTCGTACGCAGATAGTGCGCTCCCGACGAACCCCCCGTCCCGGTCTTGTCTCCAATGGTCCGCTCGACCATCTTCACGTGCCGATACCGCCACTCCTGCATCCCTTCGTCCAGATCGACCAGGTGCTCCGCCACGACGGACGGCCCGGTGTCGTCGCGGTAGACCCGCAACAGAATTTCTTGGAGCGCCGGAGAGGGTTCGAGTGGCTTGGTGACATCGCGCCCGGTCGGGACGTCGTACCCCTTCACCGCGAGGTAGGTGACGAAGGAGTCGAAGAGCGACGGCCGTGACATCGCGTCCGCGATCTGGGCACGCTGGTCACCTCCTTCGGGGTAGTGCGCGAACACCCGCTCGTCCCGGCGGCCGAGGACGGCCTCCAGAACGCGGAACTGGGCCGACTGGAACCCGCTCGAAGCGTCGAGTCGCGCACGGAAACTGGTGAACTGGCTCGGAGTCATCGTCTCGAGCACATCGATCTGCGCGACCACCACCTTGAAGATAGTCAGGATTCGCCTCAGTGTGCGGACGGCGTGAGCGGTGTTACCCCCTTCGAGTTGCTCCTGCAGGTAAAGCGCCTCGTGGAGAACTTGTTTGAACCAAAGTTCATACACTTGGTGGATCACGATGAAGAGCAATTCGTCGTGTTCGTCGGACCGCGGACGCTGTGCGTCCAGCAATTCGTCCAGCGAAAGGTAGGATGTGTAACTCAATGCGGCCTGAGTGTCGTTCATTTTTCTGTCACTCCATCGATATCGCGCCGACCTTGACCGCGCCGCCGGCGCGATCCCGAAAAGATCAAGAGCCTCTCCCGGTCACCTGTCACTTTTCCGTCACCTCGTCGAAATGGCGTTGCGCCGCCGGGGCCAGCGCGTGATAGAGATCGTGGAACAGGTCGACCGCGGCCGCCCGGCTCGGCGGAGCGGGCACCAGCCCGACCGGGAGCTCCGGATCGAGTGACGGGAAGGCGCGGAACGTGTGCGTCAGCCAGGTTCGGACCCGGAACGCCTCGGCGTCAGGCAGGTCGCCCGAGTATCCGCCGAAATCCCGGACGAACGCGTCGTACCGCGCGGCGAGGCCGTCGAGGTTCCAGGCCCTCGCGGCGAAGCGCCGGACGTCGAGGCTCGCCGACGGTTTCCCGAGCATCAGCCCGGCGTGTTCGGAGACGTCCAGCTCGGCCAGCAGGGCGAGCACCTCGGCCTCACGGTCGTGCGGGGCGATCCAGGTGCCGTCCTGGACCGGCCCGAATCCGAGGAAGCGCAGGCGGCGCACCAAACGTTCCCTGGCCTGGCGGCGGCTCTCCGGGATGCTCTGCCACAGCACGGTCCACTCCCCGACCTCGCGTTCGCGCCTGCCGAGCGAGAAGATCCGGCGGTCGCCGTCCTCCAGGAGCGCGATCGTGCGGCGGGTCAGCGAGTAGTGGACGAGCCTGCCCGCCTTGTGTCTCGCGAGCAGATCACGGCGGGCGAGCCTGGCCAGGGCGATCCGCGCGGCGCCGTCGGAGAAGCCGAGCCCGGCGAGCACGCCGACCAGGCCGCCGGACCAGACACGGCGGCTCTCGCGCGGCGACACGTAGGTGCCGAGCAGCGTCATCACCAGTTCCTGGGGACCTGGGTCGCCGTGGGGCGCGGCCGATTCGGGCATACGAGCAACTCTATACACCTCAGGCCGCTGCGGTGTAGCTTGACTCGGGTGACGTACTTCGCGGAGTTGAGCTCACCTCAGGTCGCCGCGCTCGCGTCCGACGAGCGCGTTCCCGTGCTACTGCTGCCGGTGGGCGCCGTCGAGCCGCATGGACCACACGCGCCGCTGGGCACGGATCCCCTGATCTCCCGCGGGATGTGCGAGCGCGCCGCCGCGCGGCTGGCCGGTGATCCCGGTGTCCGGGTGCTGATCCTGCCCGAGGTGCCGTACGGGGTGACGCGGCTCGCCGCCGGGTTCGCGGGGGGCATCTCGATCGGCGAGGAGATCCTGTACGCGCTGCTGACCGAGATCTGCGGGGCGCTCAGCGGGCAGGGACTCACCCGGATCCTGCTGGTCAACAACCATTTCGAACCGGCTCACTTGGCGGTACTGCGGCGCGTGGCCGAGACGGCGGGCGTCGGCTTCGTCGACCTGGTCCGCCGCCGGTACGCCGAACGGCTCACCGACGAGTTCCGTTCCGGCGAGTGTCACGCCGGGCAGTACGAGACGTCACTGGTGCTCGCCGACCGGCCGGACCTCGTCGACGCCGCCGTCCAGCGCGACCTTCCGCCGGTCCACGTCGACCTGGCGCGCACCACCATCACGGACTTCACCTCGGCCGGCATGACCGAGGCCTACTGCGGCACGCCCGCCCAGGCGACCGCCGAAGAAGGCGAGAAGACGTTCTCGGTGCTCACCGACATCCTGGTCGAAGCGATCCGAGAACTGGTATGACCTTCAATCTGGCGACCCATTTCGTCGACCGCCTTCCCGGCGAGCGGACGGCGTTGCTGTGCGGCGACGAGGAAGTCACCTACGCGGATCTGGCGGCGCGGGTGAACCGGGCCGGGAACGTGCTGCGGGACCTGGGTGTCCGAAGTGGACAGCGGGTTCTGCTGGCGCTGAACGACGGCGTGGAGTTCGTGGCCGTCTGGTACGCGGCGCAGAAGATCGGCGCGGTCACCGCCGAGGTCTATTCCTTCCTCCAGCCCAAGGATTACGCGTACTACCTGGACTACACCGAGGCCGCCGTCGTCATCGCGGACGGCTCGACGTTGCCCGCGCTGCGTGAAGCCGGGGCGCGGAACCTGCTGGTCGTCGGCGATGTCGCACTGGAGCCCGGCGAGCACTCGTTCGACGCGCTGGCCGCATCCGCGTCAGCCGAACTGGAGGCCGCGCCGACCACGCTGGACGACGTCGCGATCTGGAAGTTCACCACCGGGAGCACCGGCTCCCCCAAGGCGTGCGTGCACCCGGCGCGCAGCGCGCTGGAGAGCTTCGACCGGTACGCGCTCGGCGTGCTCGGCCTCCGCGAGGACGACCGCGTGCTGGCCGTGCCGAAGCTGTTCTTCGGCTACGCGCGCGACCTGACCGCGCTGTTCCCGTTCGGCGTCGGCGCCTCCGGGATCGTGTTCCCGCAGCGCAGTACCGCCGACCTGCTGTTCTCCCTGATCGAACGCTACCGGCCGACGATCCTGGTCAACGTGCCGACCATGATGAGCGCGATGATCGCCCACCCTGCGGCGGCAGGCGTGGACATGAGCTCGCTGCGGCTCGCGACGTCGGCGGGCGAGGCACTGCCTTCGGAGCTGCATCGCAAGTGGGACAACCTGTTCGGTGTCCCGGTGATCGACGGGATCGGTTCGTCGGAGGCGTACCACATCTATCTCTCCAACGTGCCCGGCGCTCAGCGGGTCGGCAGCCTCGGCCGCGAGGTACCCGGTTACACCGCTCGCGTTCTCGACGAGAGCGGCGATCCCTTACCGGATGGGGAGATCGGCACCTTGGAGGTGACCGGCCCGACCATCGCGCGCGAGTACCACGGCGACGCGGAGAAGACCGCGCGGACGTTCCGCGGCGACACCCTGCGCACGGGCGACCTGTTCAGCCGCGACGGCGACGGGTACTTCCACCACCACGGCCGCGCCGACGACCTGCTGAAGGTGTCGGGTGTGTTCGTCGCGCCGAGCGAGATCGAAGACTGTCTCATCGGTCATCCCGCGGTCGTCGACTGCGCGGTACTGGGTGTCACGGTCGACGGCCTGGTCGTCCCGCGGGCGTGCGTCGTCCTGGCGGAGGGCGCTTCCGCCACGGCCGAGGAACTGAAAGACCACGCTCGGGCACACTTGGCGAAGCACAAGTACCCGCGCGAGGTGGTGTTCGTGACCGAACTCCCCCGCACCGCCAACGGAAAACTCGATCGGCGCGCGTTGCGCCGGGTGGAGGCAGAGTGAGCAGGATCGTCGTCGTCACCGGCGGGACCCGCGGGATCGGCGCGGCCATCGCCGCCCGGTTCCGGGCCGCCGGGGACAAGGTGCACGCCCCCGGCCGGGCCGAGTGCGACGTCACCGACGAAGACGCCGTCGCGCGGTACTTCGACGGCCTCGGCCCGGTGGACGTGCTGGTGAACAACGCCGGGATCTCGGCGAGCGCCCCGCTGGCGAAGACGTCGCTGGAGCAGTGGCGCACCCAGATCGAGGTCAACGCGACCGGTGCTTTCCTGTGCACACGCGCGGTTCTGCCCGGTATGCGGTCGCGCGACACCGGCCGGATCGTCACCGTCGCCTCGACGGCGTCGCATATCGGCTACCGCTACACGGCCGGGTACACCGCGTCGAAGCACGCCGCCGTCGGCCTGATGCGGGCCACCGCCGCGGAACTGGCGGGCACCGGCGTCACCGCGAACGCCGTCTGCCCGGCCTTCGTTCGCACGGACATGACGGCCGCGTCGGTCGCCCGGATCCAGGAACGGACCGGCCGCGACGAAGCCGGCGCGGAAGCCGCCCTGGCCGCCGCGTCGCCCCTTGGCCGCCTGCTCGAACCCGACGAGGTCGCCCACGCGGTGACCTTCTTCGCGGCGCCCGAAGCCGCCGCGATCAACGGACAGACACTCGTCCTCGATGGAGGTGGGATCCAGTCATGAGCCCGTTCCGCGCCACGCCGCCGATCACGGCGGACTGGGAGCACTTCGAGTTCACCGTGGACGATGGCGTCGCCACGGTCACCTTGGACCGCCCCGAAAAACTGAACGCACTCACCTTCGAGGTCTACGCGGACCTGCGCGATCTGCTGGCCGAGTTGCCGCACCGCGGCGACGTCCGGGTGCTGGTCGTCACCGGCCGGGGCCGCGGCTTCTGCTCCGGCGGCGACGTCGAAGAGATCATCGGCGAGCTGCAGAAAATGGAGTCCGCGGAGCTGCTGGAGTTCACGCGGATGACCGGCGCGGTGGTGAAGGCGCTGCGGGAGTGCCCCCTCCCGGTGATCGCCGCGGTGAACGGCATCGCGGCGGGCGCGGGTTCGGTGATCGCGCTGGCGAGCGACTTCCGGCTGCTGGCGTCCTCGGCGAAGTTCGCCTTCCTGTTCACGAAGGTCGGCCTGGCCGGCGCGGACATGGGCTCGGCGTACCTGCTGCCGCGGCTGGTGGGCCTGGGCCGGGCGACCGAATTGCTGATGCTGGGCGACAAGATCGACGCGACCCGCGCGGAGGCGATCGGCCTGGCCTCGAAGGTGGTGCCCGACGCTGAGCTTGCTTCCGAAGCTTCCGCGCTGGCTCGGCGTTTGGCCGATGGACCTGCTCTGGCGTATGGGACGACGAAGGTCCTGTTGACGCGGGAGCTGGATATGGACCTGGGGAGTTCCATCGAGCTGGAGGCGATCACGCAGGCTTTGCTGATGACGGCGAAGGACCACGGGGAGTTCTACGCGGCGTGGACGGCCGGGCGTTCGCCCCGGTGGACCGGGCGATGAAGTCTTTCCCCCGCAATTAGTCGGCTGATTGCGGGGTCTCCGAACCAGCCGCACCCAAGAGCCGTTCGGCCAGCACCCGGCACCGCTCCCCCAGCTCCACCGGCTCGATCACCTCGAACGCGTGCCCCAGCACCACCACGTGCATCAGCAGGAAGTCGAGATCCCCGGCCCCGCTCACCACCTCGCACCGCGAACGGCCCCGTTCCCGTACCACGGCCGCCGAAGCCGGGATCTGCGCCCGCACGACCGGAGCGGGGGCGTGCACCAGGAATCGCGCCTGGTGCCGGTAGACGCGGCTGGCGATGTTCTCCTGCACGTAGGCCGCCGCGTCGGGAGACGGGCGCGGGCGAAAACGCCACGATCGCGCGGAAACCTCGGTCATCCGGTCGACGCGGAAGGTGCGCCAGTCGTCCCGGTCGAGGTCGTAGGCGAGCAGGTACCAGCGCCGCCCGGAAGCCACCAGCCGATACGGCTCGACCCGCCGCACCGCGGAACCCGAGGAGGACGAGTACGCGAAGCCCGCCTCGACCTCGTCGCGGCAAGCGCGGGCCAGGGTCATCAGTACGTCGGGGTCGATCGGCGCGCGGCTTCCGTCGAAGGCGACCACCGAACCGGACAGCGCGCTCACCTCGTGGCGCAGCCTGGTCGGCAGCACCCGGTCGAGTTTCGTCAGCGCCCGGAGCGTGGCCTCACCGCTGCCCGCGCCGGCGAGCAGCGAGACGGCGGTGGCGATCGCCTCCTCGTCGTCCAGCAGCAGTGGCGGCATGTCGTGGCCGGGCCCGAGCTGGTAGCCGCCGCCGACGCCGTTGCTCGCCTGCACCGGATACCCGAGCGCGCGCAGGCGTTCGACGTCGCGCCGGATCGTGCGCGGCGTGACGCCGAGCCGTTCGCCCAGTTCCGGGCCGGTCCACACCGCGCGCTGCTGCAGCAGGCCGAGCAGGGTGAGCACCCGTTCGGTCGTCCCGCGCTCGTCCTCCATGTCACCCACTGTGCCAGAGATAGCGGACCGATCCTGTCCGCTAGGCATGTCAGAGTGGTCCCATGAACCGCAAGAGCCGCGAATTCCAGGTCAGCTTCGACGCCCTCGACCCCCAAGCCCTGTCGACCTTCTGGCGTGACGCCCTGGGCTACGTCCACCCCGGCCCTCCCGGGGTGGAGGTGCCCGAAGGCACCGCCCCGCTGGACGCGTGGGCCGAGTTCCTCGAGCGGGTCGGCGTGCCCGAGGATCAGCGCAACACCAGGTCGGCCCTCGAAGACCCCGACGGTGAAGGGCCGCGGATCTTCTTCCAGCAGGTCCCGGAGGACAAGATCGCGAAGAACCGCGTCCACCTCGACATCCGCGCCGCACCCGGGCTCGTGGGAGACGAGCGCATGGCGGCGCTCGAAGCCGAGTGCGACAGGCTTGTCGCATTGGGGGCGAAGCGGATTCAGCGCTTCGAGCCCGAGCAGCCGTTGAGCCTCGGCTTCATCGTGATGAACGATCCGGAGGGCAACGAGTTCTGTCTCGACTGAGTCAGACCGTCGTCACGGCGATCGCGTTGTCCTCCAGCGAGCCGAAGTAAAGCGTCCCGGCCCGCTCGCGGACGCCGACGAGCACATGGAACCCATCGATCTCCCCGCGTAGTTCGTGGACCTGCTTCCCGTCCGGAGTCACGCCGCGCACCCCGCATTCCCGCGCGGGTGCGGGTTGCAGGGCCGTCGGCAGCGCCCGGACTCCGGCCCGCAACGGCGCGGGGAGCTTCTGCACCAGGGAAAGCGCCGGAACCTTCGGGCTCGCCACGGTGATCCAGATCAGCCCGTCGCTGCCGGTCGAGATGTTGTCGGGGTATCCCCACAGGTCGTCGACGAGGTAGTCCCGCGTGCCCGCCTTGTCGCCGGTGAGCCACACGCGCGCGACCCGGCAGGCGCCGGTCTCGGCAACGGCCACATAGGACTCGTCGGGCGGCAGCGCGACCCCGTTGGCGAACTGGAAACCGTCGGCGAGCTGCTCGATCTTCCCGTCCGGCGTGCGCCGCAGGAGCCGTCCGCCGCCGGTCTGCTCGATCAGGTCGTCCCGCCATTTCTCGATGCCGAAGCGGCGCGACGAATCGGTGAAGTACACCGTGCCGTCGGAGGCGACGGCGGCGTTGTTGCAGAACACGAAGTCGAGCCCCACCGCCGAAGTCGCCAAGGTGGTGACGGGGCCGCCCGCGAGCGGCATGGTGAGCAGACCGGCCTTGGCGTCGCAGATCAGGAGGTCTTCGCCGTAGAACTCCAGCCCCAGCGGACGCCCGCCGGTGTCGCCGAGGACGTCGATCCGCCTGCCGTCCGGCGTGACGCGCAGGATCCGCCCGTCGTCGACGCCGGTGTAGATCCGCCCCTGGTCGTCGACCACGACGTCCTCGGGACCGTGCCCGTTGACCGGGATGACCGTGACCTCGCCGAACGCCATCGCGTTTCTCCTAGCGATAAGTGAGTAGTTCCGCGGCTTCCGCCTCGAAATGCGGATGTTCGTTGAACGACAACAAGGTCACCCCGCCGCGGCCGGACACCAGTTTGGTGATGCCCGCGTTCACGGTGACCCGGTTCAGCTTCAGCAGTCCCGCTTCCGGCGTGCCCATGAGCACGCCGCAGACCGTCGCGATCACGCCGCCGGAGCTGAAGACCACGGCGTGTTCGCCCTTGCCCAGTGACGCCACGACATCGGCGAGCGCGCCCTTGACCCGTTCCAGGAACCGGGGCCAGGTTTCGGCACACGGACCGGAAGCTCCCGCTGAGACCCAGGCGTTCAGCGCACCGTCCAAAGCGGCCTGATACGCCCGCGAGTCGGTCTGCTGAACTCCAGCGGCGTGGTGCTTCGCGATGTCGACGTGGTCGTACTCGTTCCAGCGTTCGTCCTCGATGACGGCGATCCCGGAACCGAGCACCTTCAACGCCGTCGCGGCCGTGTCCCGTTGACGGGCGAGGGAACCCGCTCGCGCCTGAGTGAATTCGACGCCCCGCCGCAACAGCTCCTCACCGACCACAGTGGACTGTTCGAAGCCGCGCGGCGAGAGCTGGTCGTAGTTCTCCGCGCCGAACGACGCCTGCCCGTGCCGGACCAGGTAGATCGCACCCATCTACGCGTGCCCTCCTCCGATGATCCGGCGGCAGCGCCCGTCGAGGTACCCGACGAACTGCCAGAGATCCTTCAGCGCTGGGTTGGTCGTCTGCCCTTCGTGGAACCGGTAGTAGATCTGCTGGATCACCGCCGCGAGCCGGAACAGGCCGTACACCTCGTAAAACGTCCAGTCGCCGATTGCGAGGCCGGAGCGCTCCGCGTACCGCCGCACGAACTCCTCGCGCGTGTACATCCCCGGCACGTGCGTCGGCTGACGGCGGCTGAGCTTCATGACGTCGTCATCGTCGTCCTGCACCCAGTACGCCAGGGTGCTGCCCAGTTCCATCAGCGGATCGCCGAGGGTGGCCATCTCCCAGTCGAGTACGCCGACGATGTCGAGATCGTCGTCGAGCACCAGGTTGTCGAGCCGGTAGTCGTTGTGGATCAAGCAGATCTTGACCTCGGACGGCTGATTGTCCTTCAGCCACGCCATCACCTCGGCGCAGTCCGGGACGTTCTCCGTGCGCGCCTTGAGGAAACGCTCCGACCAGCCGCGCACCTGGCGCTCGACATATCCGGCGCCCTTGCCGAGATCGGCCAGGCCGGCGGCCTCGACGTCGACGGCGTGCAGCTCGACCAGCCGGTCGACGACCTTGCCGCACAGCTCGCGCGCACCGTCCGGCGGCAGTTCGAGACCGGCGGGCAGATCTCCGCGCAGGATCAGGCCTTCGAGGCGTTCCATCACGTAGAAGTCGCCGCCGAGCACGGATTCGTCGTCGCAGAAGGCGAGCACCTCGGGCACGTACGGGAAGACGGGCCGCAACCCCTGCTGGACCCGGAATTCACGGCGCATGTCGTGCGCGGACGCGGCCTTGTGCCCGAGGGGTGGCCGCCGCAGGATCAGCTCGCGATCCGGATAGGCCAGCAGGTACGTCAGATTCGAGGCGCCGCCGGGGAACTGGCGGACCTCGGGCGGCGAGTCGCCGAGCCCGGGCACCCGTCCGGCCAGCCAGGTGTGCACCGCCGCCGGGTCGAACGAGTCCTCACCGCGTACCTCGACGGTCTTGTCCGGGGCCACCGTCATCCGAACTTCTTCAGCAAAGGCGCCGGGACGAGCGGGAAGAGCTTCGAGAGCACGCTCCACGGCCACGTCGGCACGAACGCCTTCGCCGTCTCGGATTCGATCGCCTTCACCAGCGCCTGCGCGCCGGGCTCCGCCCTCACGGCGCCCGGGAGCTTCGAGATGTCTTCGTTCATCTCCGATTCGATGAACCCGGGATGCAGGGTGGTGACCTTGATCGGCGTCTTCAGCAGCTCGATCCGGGTGCCCTCGGCGAAGGCCGAGATACCCGCCTTCGAGGCGGCGTACGCGGTGGCGTTGCCGGGCACACCGCGAAGCGCGAGGAAGGAGGACACGACCACCAGGTGGCCGTTCTTCTGCTTGCGGAAAATGCCGACGGCGGCCTCGATCTGGGCGGCCGCGGCGAGGAAGTTCGTCTGGAGGGTTTCGCGGTTGGCGTCGAACCGGCCGGTGCCGATCCGCTGCCCCTTGCCGAGCCCCGCGTTCACGATCACGCGGTCTAGGGAGCCGAGCTCCTCGCGGAACTCCTCGAAGACGGCGAAGACCTGGTCGTGGTCGTTCACGTCCAGCTTCCGGGTGACCACGGTGATCCCGGGGTACGCCTTCTTGAGTTCCGCGGCGAGCGCTTCGAGCCGGTCGACCCGGCGGGCGGCCAGCGCCAGGTTGCGGCCTCTGGCGGCGTACTGCCTGGCCATTCCCTCGCCGAGTCCGGAGCTCGCCCCGGTGATCAGGATGTTCTTCCGCAGGACCATGGACTGGAGCTTACCCGTTGGTAACAAGTCTGGGAGCCCCTCGGACAGGGGCTGCCCCCGGCGCCTGGAGTACGCCGGGGGCAGCCTGTCCGAAAGGGTCTTACTTGACCTGGAGCAGCTTGTTCGCCGTTCCGCCGGTCGGGTTGCTGATCTTGCCGTCCGCGGCGGCACCGACCAGGCCTTCGGCGACCTGGGCCGGGGTGGCGTCAGGGTGCGCCGAGAGGTACAGCGCGGCGGCACCGGCGACGTGCGGCGCGGCCATCGAGGTACCGCTGATGGTGTTCTTGGCGTCGTCACCGGTCGCCCAGGACGAGGTGATGTCGACACCCGGCGCGTACAGGTCCACGACCGAACCGTAGTTCGAGAAGCTGGCCTGCTTGTCGGTCTTGTCGCTGGCCGCCACCGTGATGGCCTCCTTCACCCGGGCGGGCGAAGTGGTGCCGGCGTCGGAGGACTCGTTGCCCGCCGCGAGCGCGAAGGTCACGCCCTTGTCGATGGCTCCCTTGACCGCCGCGTCCAGGGCGTCGTCCGCGCCGCCGCCCAGGCTCATGTTGGCGACCGACGGGCCCTTGGCGTTCGCCGCGACCCAGTCGACACCGGCGACGACGCCTTCGGTGGTGCCGCTGCCGTTGGCGTCCAGCACGCGGACGCCGACGATCTTGACACCCTTGGCCAGGCCGTACTCGGTGCCGCCGATGGTGCCGGCGACGTGCGTGCCGTGGCCGTGCTCGTCGTTGGGGGTGTCGTCGTTGTCGACGAAGTCCTTGCCGCCGGTCGCACGGTCACCGAAGGTGGCGTGCGAGCCGCGGACACCGGTGTCGATGACGTAGGCGGTGACGTTGTCGGCCTTCGTCGGGTAGGTGTACTTGTTGTCGAGCGGCAGGTCGGCCTGGTCGACGCGGTCGAGGCCCCACGACGGCGGGTTGTCCTGAGTCTCGCTGATCTTGAACGTCTTGTTCTGGACGACGTACGCGACCTGCGGGTCGGCGGCGAGACGCTTCGCGGCGGCCTCGTCGGCCTTGATCGAAAAGCCGTTCAGCGCCGAGCCGAACGTGCGGGACAGCGTGGTGCCGTACTGACCGGTGAGGCCCTGCGCCTTGGCGGCCACGTTCGCGGTGATCTCGTTCGCCGCGGCCACACCCTGGCCGACCGCGGTGGGCTTGAGGACGACGATGTAGCTGCCGCCGACCGCGTTGGCCGCACCCGCGCCGCGGATCTCGCCCTGCTGCTCGGCGTTGGCCGCACCCGCGCCGAACGTGGCGACCGCCGCGGTCACACCGGCGAGGGCGACTCCCGCCACGAGGCCGCTACGGGTCTTTCGGGACTTCAGGTTCTTCCGGGACTTGCTCACTGGTTCCCTTCCTGCCGCGCCGTGCGGATCACCCGGGAGGATGATCGTTGTTGAGAGCCATGCAAGCCGGTGCGCTGGTGGCCGGGCAATGATTCACAGTTACCAGTACTAGGCCATACGGCGTAACAACGCTCGTCCGGAAAGTCGTTTTCGCCTGGCAGAAGGCGCCCCTGAAGCGTTACCTCAGACTGTTAAAGTTATTCGTGTTGTTATCCAACCGGGCGGTGTCAGGGAACGGCAGACGGGGGCGGTCGGGCAGCATATGGTGGCGGGGAGCGCGGCGGACCGAGTGACCACGGACGATGAAGACCAGCCGCGTACCGCGTTCGCCACCGCGTTGCGATCGGCCATCGCCACCAGCGGCCTGAGTCTCGACCGTATCCAAGCCCGGCTCCTCGCACGCGGCGCGTCGGTGAGCGTGACCGCGCTGAGTTACTGGCAATCGGGCAAACGTCAGCCGGAACGGCAGAGTTCGCTGTCCGCGGTCCGGGTTCTCGAGGAGGTCCTGGCGATCCCCGCCGGTTCGCTGCTCAGCCTGCTGCCGCCGCCGCGGCCGCGCGGGGCGTCGTCACGCCGCAGCCGGGCGACCACCGAGCAGCCGCTGACCTTCCCGCTCGAAGCGCTCCAGGCGCTGCTGGAGAAGGTCGGTGCACCCAACGCGCTCGAACAACACCATCAGCTGAAACTCGTCGGCCTGCACGACCTGTGCGAGATCGCCGAGGACGGCGGGCAACGCGCGGTGACCGCGCGGGCGGTGTTCCAGGCGGGCGCGGACGGGCAGGACCGCTGGTTGCTCGTCTACGCCCAGGGCGATCCGGAGGCCGGGCCGCCGGTACTGAACACACTGCGCAACTGTCACGTCGGCCGCGCCGAGGTCGACGATGAGCACGGGCTCACCGTCGCCGAGTTGCTCTTCGATCGGCCCATCGACCGCGGCGAGACGCATCTGATCGAGTACTCGCTGACCAATCCCGGACCGCCGTACCCGGAATGCCGGAACACGCATTACCGCGAGTTCCGGCGTCCCGTGCGCGAATACCTGCTGGAGGTCCGGTTCGCCCCGGGCACCGTCCCGGCCAAGTGCTGGCAATATTCGCGCCAAGGCACCTCGCCGATGGACCGGAAAGAGCTCAAACCGGACCAGGGCAACGGTGTCCACGCCGTCGCGCTCGACTTCGGCCCCGGCGTCTTCGGCATCGACTGGGAGTACTGATCGCCTCAGTGCAGCTTGTTGCGCAGCACCTTCCCGGTCGCGTTGCGCGGCAGCTCGTCGAGGAACTCCACGTCGCGCGGCACCTTGTACCGGGCCAGGTTGGCCTTGACGTACTCGCGCACGCCGTCGACGTCCAGCTCCGATTTCTCGGCCCGCACCACGAAAGCCTTCAGCCGCTGTCCGAACTCGGGATCGTCGACCCCGACCACGGCGGCTTCGATCACGTCCTCGCGTTCGACAAGGAGGTTCTCGACCTCGATCGGGAAGACGTTCTCGCCGCCGGAGACGATCATTTCGTCGTCGCGGCCGTCGATGAACAGCAGGCCGTCCTCGTCGAAATGGCCGACGTCACCGCTGGAGAGCAGCCCGTCGATGATCTCCTTGTTACGCCCGTCCGTGTAGCCCTGGAAGCTCAGCCCGCTGCCGACGAACACCCGGCCCGTGACGTGCGGCTCGGTGATCTTCGTGCCCTTTTCGTCGTACAGCGCGACCTTGCAGCCCACCGGAGCGCGGCCGACCGTGCCCGGCGCCTTGCGCCAGTCCTCGGGCGTCGCGACCGTCGCGACCGCGACCTCGGTGGACCCGTAGAGGTTGTGCACGACGTCGCCGAACGCGGCGGTCGCGCGGTTCCCCAGATCCGGTGACAGCGCGGAGCCCGCGACGAAGATGATCCGCAGGCACGACGTGTCGTACTTCGCGCGGACCTCCTCGGGCAGGTCGACGATCCGCTGCAGCATCGTCGGCACGAGGACCAGCGTGGTGCAGCGGTTCTCCGCGACCCCGCGCAACGTCTCCTCCGGCACGAACTTGCGCCGCATGACGACCTTCGAGCCGAGCGCGAAGGACAGGATGAACTGCGACAACCCGGTGCCGTGGAACAGCGGCGCGCCCATGTAGGTCGCCTCCCCGGTCCTCAACGGGATGCGGTCGAGGAACTGCGCGGAGGCCAGCGCGGAGGTGTGCGGCCGCGGCGCGCCCTTCGGCGTCCCGGTGGTGCCGCTGGTCAGCAGGATGAACCCGCCCGGTTTGGCGGGCGCGGGCCACGGGCGGTCGTCGGTGCTGGCGACCAGTTCGGTGACGATCGGGATCTCGTGCCCGGAGAGCTCGGCGTCCGAATCGACCCACGCGAGGTAGTGGTCGACGTCGCCCTCGACCGCGTCCAGCAGGTCGGTGAACTCCTGGTCGTACACGAGCGCGGTGACGCCTTCACGCTTCGCGACGTCCGCGAGCTGTGGTTTTGCGAACCCGGTGTTCATCAGCAGCAGCTTGGCGCCGAGCTTGCCCGAGGCGAGCATCGTCAGCACGAGACCGCGGTGGTCGCGGCACAACGCGGCGATCACCGAGCCCGGGCCGAGGCCGCGTTCCGACCACGCCCTGGCCAGCGCGTTCGACTGGGTGTCGAGCTGTTTGAAGGTCAGCGGGCCGAGCTCGTCGATGATGCCGGTCGCGGTCGGGTCCCGGCGGGCGGCGATCATGTTCGCGCCGGCGAACGGGCCCCATTTGCGCACCATGACCAGCGAACGCAGGCCCTCGTCGACCCGCGGGATGGGGAGCAGGCCCGCTTGGCGCATCACGTCGATGCTGCGCACGGTCTCGGTCACCTTGCCCGCCACCAGGGTGGCGAGGCCGGTGGGGTTTCTCATCCGGGCACCTCCGTTGCTGCTGCGGCGAGACACCATGCCCCCGGCGGGTTCGCGTACCGGCGGTATGGGGTTGCTACTCGACAGTAGCCGACCGATAGCGCAGGCGCACTAGCCCTCCCCGCCCCACCACCACCCTCAACGGACAGCTGCGCTGACCTCCACACCCAAGTGACAGAAATGTCGGGGGGAACCACCACAATGTGAGTGTGCAGGCGATCGCAGGTCAAGAGGAGGATGGCGACTTCGCGATCGCTTTTTCCGGGCAGCCGCCGCGGCAGGGCATGAAGCTCCCGGAGTTCGTCGGCGAAGTACGGCGGTTGGAGGCCGAGCACTCACCCCGTTGGGTGTTCCCGTCGGTCGACGGGACGTATCCGGCGCTGATCAAGGCGGGCGTCCGGGTGCGGCGCTGTCATGACCTGGCGCTGACCGAGGGATTGCTCCTGGCCCACGAAGGCCGTCCGCAGGAGTCGCGGAGCCTCCGTGCCGCGCTGGCCAGGGCGAACGGCCAAGAGGCGCCCGCCGACGAGCCGCCGCTCTGGGCCGAGGACGACCAGCCGACGCTGTTCGAGACGCGGGGGCCGCGGCTCCCCTCCGGTGTCACGGTGATCGACGCGGCGCGCCGGGTGCTGGCCGAGCAAGAGAAGCGGGTCGCCGCCACCGAGCGCCCGGAGCGGTTACGGCTGCTCTTCGCGGCGGAGTCGGCGAGCGCGCTGGCGGCCGCCGAGATGTCGGCCGACGGGCTGCCGTGGCGGGCGGACCTGCATTTGGCGTTGCTCGCCGACCAGCTCGGGCCCCGCGTTCCGGCCGGGCACCGGCCGAAGCGGCTGGTCGAGCTGGCGGCCGAGATCAGTGCCGCGTTCGGTGGGCGTCCGGTCAACCCCGACGCTCCGGCCAGCGTCGTCCGCGCGCTCGGCAGGGAGGGCATCGAGGTCTCGTCGGCCAGGAAGTACCTGCTGCGCGACATCGACCACCCCGCCGTCCCGCCGCTGCTGGAGTACAAGGAGCTCGCGCGGCTGCATTCGGCCAACGGCTGGACGTGGCTCGACGAGTGGGTGCACGACGGCCGGTTCCGCCCGCATTACGTCGTCGGCGGGGTCGTTTCCGGCCGCTGGGCGAGCCGGGGCGGGGGCGCGCTGCAGATCCCGAAGATCCTGCGGACCTGCGTCCGGGCAGATCCGGGCTGGAAACTCGTGGTCGCCGACGCCGCCCAGCTGGAGCCGCGGGTGCTCACCGCGTTGTCCGGAGACCGGAAACTGGCCGAGGTCGCCGCGGCCACGGATCTGTACGCGAGCCTCGCCGAGGCGATGTTCTCCGGAGTGCGCCGCGTTCCGGTGCCCGCGTGGGACGACCGGGACGACCGAGACCGCGCGAAGATCGCGATGCTGTCGGCGATGTACGGCGGCACGTCCGGCGAGGCGGGACCGTTGCTGGCGTTGCTGCGCACCAGGTTCCCCGACGCGGTGTCCTATGTGGAGCGTGCCGCGCAGGCCGGGGAACGCGGTGAGCGCGTCCGGTCCCGGCTCGGCCGCACTTCGCCCGCGCCGTCCGAAGCCTGGCGAGCGCTGACCGGCGGGGTCGCGGAGGACGAGGCCGCCGAGCTGAAAGCACGCCAGGCGTCCCGCAACTGGGGCCGCTTCACCCGCAACTTCGTCGTGCAGGCGAGCGCGGCGGACATGACCGCGGTCCTGCTCGCGACCCTGCGGAGCAGACTCCCCTCCCCCGCGCATCTGGTGTTCTTCCAGCACGACGAGGTCCTGGTGCACACCCCGGCCGAGTTCGCCGACGAGGTCTCGCAGTCCATTGTGGACAGCATGACCGAGGCGGCGCGGATGCTCTTCGGTCCCGCTTGCCCGGTCCGGTTCCCGCTGCACATCGCCGCAGTGGACACCTACGCCGACGCGAAGTGACCCCGCCCTCCATCACGCGAGACCCGCCCCCAAGCACGCGAATCCCGCCCCCAAGCACGCGAGACCCGCCCCCAGGCACGCGAGTTCCGCACCCAAGCACGTGCGGCCCGTTTCCACTCCACGGAACACACGTGATCAGGCGGCGAACACGCATGATCACGGGGCGACTCGCGTGATCACGGGGACGCGTCGCGTGACTGAAGGCGGGATTCGCGTGCTTGAGGGCGGGATTCGCGTGCTTGAAGGCGGAACTCGCGGGGTCAGGAAGAGGCGGCGTCGTCCAGTGCCTTGATGACGCGCTTCAGCGAGACGGGGTGGGCGGTACCGAGCGTCTGGGCGAAGAAGCTGACCCGCAGCTCCTCGATCATCCACCGGATCTCCCGCAGCGCGGGCGACGAGGTGCCTGGCGGCAACGCGTCCAGCGCCGCCTGGTACTCGTTGCGGAGCCACGCGATGTCGCCGGTGCGCTGGATGTCCCGCGTCGGCTCGGTCGGGAGTTTCTCCAGCCGCCGTTCGATCCCCCGCAGGTACCGAATGACGTGCTTCAGCCTGTCCTGCCCGGTTTCGGTGACGAAACCCTTGTGCACCAAGCCGTCCAGCTGCGCGCGGATATCCGCGAGCGAGTCCTTCGGGCCGCGCGTGTCGGCCAGCCGGGTTTCGACGTCGTTGGCCGCGCGCAGGATCTTCTCGACGTTGGTCAGCACGTCGAGCACCCCGGGGTTCAGCCCGGCGCGCACCTTTTCCAGCAGGACGGCGAATCCGGCCTCGTCCCAGCGCGGGCCGCCGTTGTCGGCCACGAGCTTGTCGACCGCGCAATCCACACAGTCTTCGAGCAGTGCCGCCACGGAGCCGTGCGGATTCCGGTTCAGCACGAGTTTCGATGAGTTGCCGAGGTTGCGGGTGATGAACTTCATCGGCGACGGGATGTTCAGCCGCAGCATCCGCCGAGTGCCCGCCCACATCGACTGTTCCTGCTGGCCCGGCGTGTCCAGCAGCCGCACCGCCACGGAACCGCCTTCGTCGACCAGCGCCGGATACGCCTTGACGTCGTGCCCGCGCTGCTTGCTCGCGAACACCTTGGGCAGCTCGCCGAACGCGGGCGTCGTCAGGCCCTCACGCTCGATACTGTCGGCGGCCTTGGAGATCGTCGCGCGCACCTGGCCGCTCAGATCTCGTTTGAGCGCCTCGATGTCCTTGCCCTCGGACACCTTCTTGCCGCGGACGTCGACCACGCGGAAGGTCATCTTCAGATGTTCGGGAACCGCCGACAGTTGCCAGGCGTCGTCGGGGATCACCACCCCGCGCAACGCTTCCAGCTCGTTGGCGACGACGTGCAGCAGCGGCCCCTCGGCCGGGCCGACCCGCGACAGCACCAGTTTCGCGTGGTCGGGCGCCGGCACGAAGTTGCGCCGGATCGCCTTGGGCAGCGACTTGATCAGCTGCGTCACCAGTTCTTCCCGCAGGCCGGGGACCTGCCAGTCGAAGCCGTCCGCGGTGACCTGGTTCAACACCGGCAGCGGGATGTGCACGGTGACGCCGTCCGCGTCGGCCCCCGGCTCGAACTGGTACGTGAGCTTGAAGGTCTGGCTGTCTTGGGTCCAGAAGTCGGGGTAGTCGGCCTCGCGCACGCCGCCGGCGGTCTCGTTGATGAGCATCGTCTTCTCGAAGCTCAACAGGTCGGGCTCGGTGTGGCGCGCCTTCTTCCACCAGCTGTCGAAATGCCGCGCGGAGACGACGTCGGCCGGGACGCGCTGGTCGTAGAACTCGAACAGCGTCTCGTCGTCGACCAGGATGTCGCGGCGGCGGGCGCGGTTCTCCAGGTCCTCGACCTCGTCGAGCAACGCGCGGTTCTCGCGGAAGAAGTGGTGCCGGGTTTCCCAGTCGCCTTCCACGAGCGCGTGCCGGATGAACAGCTCGCGGCTCGTCTCCGGGTCGATGCGGCCGTAGTTGACCCGGCGGTCGGCGACGAGCGGAACGCCGTACAGGGTCACCTTCTCGAGCGCCATCACCGCGCCCTGCTTGCGCTCCCAGTGCGGCTCGGAGTAGTTCCGCTTCACCACGTGCCCGGCGAGCGGCTCGACCCACTCCGGCTCGATCCTCGCGTTGACCCGGCCCCACAGACGGGAGGTTTCGACGAGTTCGGCCGACATCACGAACCGCGGCTGCTTCTTGAACAGCGCCGAACCCGGGAACACCGAGAACCGTGCCCCGCGCGCGCCGAGATAGTCGCCCTTGGCCGGATCCTTGAGGCCGACATGCGACAGCAGCCCGGCGATCAGCGACGTGTGCACGCGTTGCGGATCGACCGGGCCGGAGGTGTCGAGGGTGATGCCGAGCGGTTTGGCCAGCTGACGCAGCTGGCTGAAGATGTCCTGCCATTCGCGGATGCGCAGGTAGTTCAGGTACTCGTTGCGGCACATCCGGCGGAACTGGTTGGTGGACAACGTCTTCTGCTGCTCGGTGACGTACTCCCACAGGTTCAGGTACGCGAGGAAGTCGGACGTCTTGTCCGCGAACCGCGCGTGCTGCTCGTCCGCCGCCTGCTGCTTCTCCGCCGGCCGCTCGCGCGGGTCCTGAATGGACAGTGCGGCGGCGATGATCATCACTTCGCGGACGCAGCCGTTGCGCGAGGCCTCCAGCACCATCCGCGCCATCCGCGGGTCGACCGGGAGCTGCGCGAGCTTGCGGCCGGTCTCGGTGAGCTTCTTGCCGTCGGACATCTCGAACGCCCCGAGCTCCTGCAGCAGCTGGACACCGTCGGTGACCTGACGGCGATCCGGCGGCTCCACGAAGGGGAACGCCGCGATGTCGCCGAGGCCGAGCGAGGTCATCTGCAGGATGACCGACGCGAGGTTGGTCCGCAGGATCTCCGGATCGGTGAACTCGGGCCGGGCGTCGAAGTCGTCTTCGGAGTACAGGCGGATGCAGATACCGTCGGACGTCCGGCCGCAGCGGCCCTTGCGCTGGTTCGCCGACGCCTGCGACACCGGCTCGATCGGCAGCCGCTGCACCTTGGTGCGGTGGCTGTAGCGCGAGATCCGCGCGGTGCCGGGGTCGATGACGTACTTGATGCCGGGCACGGTCAGCGACGTCTCGGCGACGTTCGTCGCGAGCACGACGCGGCGCCCGGTGTGGCGCTGGAACACCCGATGCTGGTCCGACGACGAAAGCCGGGCGTACAGCGGGAGGATCTCGGTGTTCCTGAGGTCCTGTTTGGACAGTGCTTCGGCGGCGTCGCGGATCTCCCGCTCGCCGGAGAGGAACACCAGGATGTCGCCCGGTCCCTCATGGTGGAGTTCGTCGACGGCGTCGCAGATGGCCTGCGTCTGGTCGCGGTCCTGATCGGCGTCCGGGTCGTCCGGATCGATGATCGGCCGGTAACGGACCTCGACCGGATACGTCCGGCCGGAGACCTCCACGATCGGCGCGTCGTCGAAATGCTTGGAGAACCGCTCCGGGTCGATGGTCGCCGAGGTGATGATCACCTTGAGATCGGGGCGGCGCGGCAGGAGCTGCTTGAGGTAGCCGAGGATGAAGTCGATGTTGAGGCTGCGCTCGTGTGCCTCGTCGATGATCAGCGTGTCGTACTGCCGCAGCATCCGGTCGGTCTGGATCTCGGCGAGCAGGATGCCGTCGGTCATCAGCTTGACCAGCGTGTCCTGGCCGGAGTGGTCGGTGAACCGGACCTTGTAGCCGACGGCCTCGCCGAGCTCGGTGTTCAGCTCGGAGGCGATCCGGTCGGCGACCGTGCGCGCGGCCAGCCGCCTCGGCTGCGTGTGCCCGATCTGGCCACGGATGCCGCGACCGAGTCCGAGACAGATCTTCGGCAGCTGGGTCGTCTTCCCGGACCCGGTCTCGCCCGCGACGATCACCACCTGGTGGTCGCGGATGGCCTCGGCGATCTCGTCCTTGCGCTGGCTGACGGGCAGCTCTTCGGGGAACGAGATCTTCGGGACGCTGTCCCGCCGCCGGGTGATCCGGAGTTCGGCGGCCTCGATGTCGGCCTCGATCTGGGCGGCGATCGACTCGGCGTTACGCGCTTTCCGGGCACCGTCGAGCCGGCGCCGGAGGCGATGCTCGTCGCGCGACATGAGTTCGGGCAGGCGAGCGCGCAGGGCGCCGAGCGGGGAA
This sequence comes from Amycolatopsis sp. NPDC043885, assembly GCF_056435685.1. Classification (NCBI taxonomy): domain Bacteria; kingdom Bacillati; phylum Actinomycetota; class Actinomycetes; order Pseudonocardiales; family Pseudonocardiaceae; genus Amycolatopsis; species Amycolatopsis sp. NPDC043885. The sequence goes on along the minus strand of NZ_JBWKEA010000012.1, from coordinate 179,891 downwards.
GGTTGAGAAGCCATGACCGGCACCAGGATAGCCGTGCGTGACGATCCGGGCCTCCGAATATGCCGGAGGCGACATCACCTGGGCATTTCGTCCTCTGAATGCGGTAGTTCGTGATACCAACTACCGCATTCAGAGGACGAAATGCGGGGGGTCAGGAGCGCGTGAGGGAGGCGGGGGTGAGGTCGGCCAGGGTCCGGTGCCCGGACAGGCCCATGGTCAGGTCGAGGTCGGCGAGCAGGCCCCGCAGCACGTGCCGGACGCCGTCCTCCCCCGCGTGCGCCAGGCCGTACACCCACGGCCGCCCCACCAGCACGGCCTTGGCCCCGAGCGCGAGTGCCTTGGCGATGTCGGCGCCGGTGCGGATGCCGGAGTCGAACAGGATCTCCAGCCGGTCGCCGACGGCGGCCACGATCTCCGGGAGCGCGTCGAGCGAGGCGATCGCGCCGTCGACCTGACGGCCGCCGTGGTTGGACACGACGATCCCGTCCATCCCGGCCTCGACGGCGCGGCGCGCGTCGTCGGGGTGCTGGATGCCCTTGAGCACGATCGGCCCGTCCCAGTGCTCGCGCAGGAACGGCAGCCGGTCCCAGGTGCTGTCGGTGCCGGTGATCATCGAGATCCAGCGCAGGATCGCGGTGGGCGGGTCCTCTTCCGGCGTCTTCTCCAGCAGGCCGCGGAACACCGGGTCGCTGAGCGGGACACCGAGCCCGATGCCCTTGATGAACGGCAGGTACGCGTGGTCGAGGTCGTTCGGGCGCCACGCGAGGGTCCAGGTGTCGAGCGTGACCACGAGCGTCGTGAAGCCCGCGGCCTTCGCCCGCGCCAGGATGCTCGCGCAGACCTCGTTGTCCGTCGGCCAGTACAGCTGGAACCAGCGCGGCCCGTCTCCACTGGCCTCGGCGACGTCCTCGATGCTCGTGGAGGACGCCGTCGACATGACGTACGGCAGGCCGACCGACGCGGCGGCCCGCGCGGCCGCCGGTTCGGCGCCCTCGTGCACGATCGACTGGACGCCGACCGGCGCCAGCAGCACCGGCGCCGGCACCGGCGTCCCCAGCACCGTCGTCGACAGATCGCGTTCGGTGGCGCCGGTGAGCATCCTGGGCACGAGGCGCCAGCGGTCGAACGCCTCCCGGTTGGCACGCGCGGTGGCGCCCGATCCGGCCGAGCCCGCGACGTACCAGAACGGCCCCGGCTCGAGGATCTCCCGCGCCGACTCCTCCAGTTTCGTGGCGTCGGTGGAGCACGGCGGGAAGGTCCCGCCGAGCCCCCGCAGGTAGATCTCGTTCTGGTAGCCGCCGAACCGTTCGGTCACCCAGGCCTCCTCGTCACGTCGCCCTGGCCGGCTCGTCGCGGCGGGTCGAGCCTCGGACAATACTCGCCGGTAGCAACCAGGTGAGTTTCTCGGAGCGGATGACCGCGACTGGACCGATCACGGCCAGCAGGAGGACGTAGCCCGCGACGAACGGCGCGACCCGAGAGTCCAGCCCGGCCGCGGTCGCCATCGCCGCGAGCACGAGTGAGAACTCGCCGCGGGTGAGCACGGTGAGCCCGATGTTCACGCCGGCCTGGCGGCCGAACCCGTGCAGCCGCGCGGCCAGCGCGCCGGCTCCGAGGTTCAGCACGATCGTCAGCGCCACCGCGATCAGCACCGGCACGACCACCGAGCCGACCGCGTTCGGATCGATGCTGAGCCCGAAGATGAAGAAGAACAGCGCGCCGAACGCGTCCCGCAGCGGGAGCACCAGCTTGTGGATACGCGGCGCGACCTTCGAACCGCCGAGCATCATGCCGACCATGAACGCGCCGATGGCGTCGGACACGCCGACCTCTTCGGCGACAGCGGCACCCATCACCGCGACACCGACGAAGCAGACGGTGAGCAGCTCGTCGTCGGCCGAACCGAACAGCTTCGACACCACCCGGCCACCCCACCGGGCGAGCGCGGCCATCACGATCAGGAACGCGAAGGCCTTGCCGAAGTCGGCGAGCGCCGAACCGAAGCTCCCGGCGCCAGACAGCACCGGCTGCAGCAACGCCAGGTACAGCGCGAGGAACAGGTCCTCGATCACGATGATGCCCATGATCAGCCGGGATTCGGGATTGTTCATCCGGCGTGATTCGAGCAGGAGCTTGGTGACGATCGCGGACGACGAGATACCGATGGCACCGGCGATGACCAGCGCTTCCCTGGTCCCCCAGCCCAGCAGGAAGCCGAACGCGAGGCCGCCGCCGATGTTGAGGATCAGGTAGATCAGCCCGGACCAGACGAGCTTGCGCCCGCCCTTGGCCAGGTCGTCGAGGGAGAATTCGAGGCCGAGGTAGAACAGCAGGAAGACGAGACCGAGCCCGGCGAGCACACCGAGTTCGGCCGGATCGTCTACAAGGGACAGTCCGGGGGTGTTGGGGCCGAAGACGAAACCGGCCAGCATGAACAAGGGGATGGTCGGCAGCCCGATACGGGCGCCCGCTCTGGCGATGACACCGGCGGCGAGGAACGCCCCGCCGACGGCCAGCAAGGCATGACCGGAACTCATGGAGACCTCCGATGGTGGCTGATGCGGCGATGTGAGAACCGGTCAGCGCGGAGGAGCCCGTGCGGGCGCCTGGGGCACCGCTCGGGTGATGACGACGGGTTCGCCCTGCTCAGGGGCGTGGCCGGCGTCCGGGAGGTCGACGGTCTCCGCTTCGGCGGGAGCGTCGGCGAGGGGAACGGCTTGCCCGCCGTGGAAGGCGGGCAGCGGATGGGTCGCGAAGACGGCGACGGGATCTTCCATCGCGGTCCGCCCGTGCCCGTGGGGAACGGTCGGCGTGACGAAGGCGAAGACGAGCAAGATCAGCAGGAAGAAGACGGAACGGTGCCGCGCGGCGGGGGCACGGTTCGTCGTCATCTGCCCGCCACTTTACCAGTCCTTTATAGACATATCGACGAGAGATCTGTCACGGCTCGCGCCACATCGGCCGCATCGGCGGCCCGCCCTCGACCGCGAAAGCCGGTCCGTGATCGCGGAAACCCAGCCGCCGGTACAGTTTCGCGCTTTCCGCGCTGCTCGCCTCCAGGTACGCGGGCACCGCGCCGTAGCGGTCGAGCCCGTGCTTCAGCAACCGTGCGCCGATCCCTTGCCGCCGCGCGGTCTCGCGGACGCCGATGAACTGCGCGTGGTGGTACTCGCCGCTGGGAGCGTGCTCCGTCATCAGCTCGAACAACGCCGTCAGCCTGCCGATTTCTTCCCCGGTGAGCCCGGCGAACGCGTCGTCGTCCAGGTCCTCCTCTCCGGCCGGCGTCCAGAGGACGGCGCCGGACAGGTCGCCGGTGACGTCGCCACCGCGCGGCGCTCGTCCCCTGGGAAGACCCACGCGCTGACCGGGTCGTCGTGGAACGCCTCGGCAAGCACGTCGACCACGGTGTCCATTTCGGACGGTTCGGCGGCCCGGACGATCATCGCCCCGCTCTCAGCGCGACGGGTTCGTCCTCTTCGAGCGGACCGCCGATGGCGACGTACGTCTCGGGATCCTTTGTCCGCAACACTTCCGCGCGCAGGAAGCCGGCCAGTGCCGCGACGAGCACGAGACCGGGCAGCCCCCAGCGCAACAGGAACGTCCCGGCCGGACCGAGCAGCAGATCGAAGTTGAGCAGGATCAGCGCGAGGACGGCCGACAGCGCGAGCATCGCCGCCCCCGGCGCGATCCAGCGGCGCCAGGCGTTTTCGGCGTCGCGGCGCCGTTTGAAAAAGCCGATCACCGAAAGGGAGACGGCGATCATGATCACCACGACACCGGTGGACGCCGTCGTGCCGAGCCAGGTGAACAGTTCGGTCACCGGATCGCGGCCCGCGATCGCGAACAGCGCCACGATCACCAGCGCGAGCGCGGTCTGCGTGAGCGAACCGGCCACCGGCGCGCCGGTGCGTTTGCTGGTCTTGGCCAAAGAGCGCGGCAGCAGTCCTTCCCTGCCCAGCGCGAAGAAATACCGCGCGACGGCGTTGTGGAAGCTCAGCAGCGCCGCGCACTGGCCGGTCACGAACAGCGTGTACGCGACATCGGAGAACGTCTCGCCGAGGTGCTCGCCCGCGAGGTTGAACAGCACGTCCGGGCCCTGCGCGGCCGCGGTGGTGACGATGACGTCCGGCCCGGTCGCCACCGCCAGCGCGAGCGACGAGACGACGTAGAGCACCGCGGTGAGCCCGATCGCCGCGTACGTCGCGCGCCCGACCGTGCGGCTGGGTTCCCGGGTCTCCTCGCCGTAGGTCGCCGCGCCCTCGAAGCCGATGAACGCGGCGGCGGAGAACGCGAACACCGCGCCCACACCGGTGGTGAACAGGCTCGACGGCTCCAGCGGGGCCCAGGAAACGGTGCCACCGGCCGGATTCGCGAACAACGCGATGTCGACGATCGCGACGACGGCGACTTCGAGGCACAGCGCCACGCCGAGCACCTTGGCGTTGAGATCGACCCGCAGGACGCCGAGCGCGCCGATGATCAGCACCATCACCAGCGCGCACAGCCACCACGGCGGCGGGGATCCGGTGAGCGTGCCCAGCCAGGTCGACACCGACCAGCCGAACAGACCGTAGATGCTGATCTGGATGGCGTTGTAGGAGATCAGCGTGACGAACGCGATCCCGGCGCCGGTGGATTTGCCGATCCCGTTGGCGACGTAGGGGTAGAACGCGCCCGCGTTGGTGATGTAGCGGCTCATCGCGGCGTATCCGACCGCGAACAGCCCCAGGATCGGGGCGAGCAGGAGGAACGACAGCGGCACACCGATGCTGCCGGTGACCGCGTAGTTGGTCGGGACCCCGCCCGCGATGGCGAACAGCGGGCCCGCCGCGGCCACCACGAAGAACACGATCTGGGCGGCTCCGAGCCGTCGATGGCCGAGACCGCGCCGCGGTCTTTGCGTACCCATGAACCCGTCCCCCCGGACGTCGGTTTGGCGCTGAAGATTCTTGATCTTGCGAGAGCCATCCCACCCTAGGGCCGGCCACTTCGGCGAGGTACGTCCGTTCAGGCTAAAAACGGGCCTCGGGTCGCAGTGGTCCGCGCGCTACCGCTACTTTGGCCGTCCCGCACTACAACGCCGGAGGGCGTGCCATTCATGCGTCGGCTGACCTTGGTCGATTCCCTGTTCTTTCTCGCCCACGACGAGTTCACCGGAAAACCCGCGCTGCGCGGCACGGGACTCGGCATCGGAATTGCCGGTTCCGCGCTCTGTGATCTCCTCCTCGCCGAGCGGATCACCGTGGAACGCAAACGAATCCGGCCGCTTTCGCGCCGCGGCCTCGCCCATCCACCGCTGGATCGGGTGTTCTCGGAAATCCTCCGCGAACCCGAGCGGCACACCGTCCGGGAATGGGTCGGCCATCTCCGCCACGATCTCGGGGGAACGGTCGCGGTGAACCTGCTCGCCGCGGGAGTGATCGACCGCGAAACCGACCGGATGCTCCTGCGGAAGAATCACCGGTATCCGCCACGGGATCTGCTGATGTCGACGGCCGCGCGCAGCAAGGTGCGGGCGGCCGTCCTCGGCACCGACCAGCCGGATCCGCATTCGGTCTGCCTGGCCCTGCTGGCCTGGACCATCGGTCTCGACGATTTCTGCGAACCGGAACTCGACCGCGCCGGCCTGCGGGCCTGGGCCGGGTCCACGCACCGGGAACTCCCGAAGGCGCTCGCCGAACTGATCTCGGGGGTGGACGCGGTGAGCGCCGCCGTCGTCTACACCGGCGACAGGCGATGACCCCTCGTGACTGGAGGGACGACACGACCGCGGCCGGGTTCCGCCACGAGTCGTCCGCCCGAACACGCGAAACCGCCACCCGCGCACCGGCAGAACCTACTAAGCGAGCGTGGCGGTCCCAGAGGTAGTGAAGGCCTCCTTCCCTACCCTCAAGGTAGGCAAGGAGGCCTTCACGGACCGGCCCGACTCACGAGGCCAGCAGGTCCTCCGCGGTCCGCGTGTTGATCACCCGGTCCGGCTCGATCCCCAGCTCGGTGGCCCGCGCGCAACCGTAGACCAGCCAGTCCAGCTGCCCCGGCGCGTGCGCGTCGCTGTCGATCGCGAAGTCGCAACCCAGGTCCACGGCCAGGTTCAGCAAGCGCGTCGGCGGGTCACGGCGCTCGGGACGCGAGTTGATCTCGACGGCGACCCCGTTGTCCCGGCACGCGGTGAACACCGCCTCCGCGTCGAACTCCGACTCAGGCCGCTTTCCACGGCCTCCCATCACCAACCGCCCGGTGCAGTGACCGAGCACGCGAACCCGCGGATGCCGCACCGCGGCGATCATCCTCGGCGTCATCTCCTTCGCGGGCATCCGCAGTTTCGAGTGCACGCTCGCGACGACGAAGTCCAGCTGTCCCAGCAGTTCTTCCTCCTGGTCCAGCGTGCCGTCGAGGAGAATGTCGACCTCGATACCGTGCAGGATCCGGAACGGCGCCATCGTCTCGTTCAGTTCCGCGACGACGTCCATCTGCCGCCGCAGCCGTTCCGGCGAAAGGCCGTTGGCGACGGTCAGCCGCGGTGAGTGATCCGTCAGCACCATCCATTCGTGGCCGAGCGCGCGGGCGGCCTCCGCCATCTCCTCGATCGGGCTTCCGCCATCGGACCAGTCCGAATGGGTGTGGCAGTCGCCGCGCAACGCCGCCCGCATCGGGCCGCCGTCGGGCAGCTTCGGCTCGCCGAGCTTCTCGAAGTACGCGGGACGGCGTCCGGCGAGGACGTCTTCGACGACGGCCGCGGTCGCCTTGCCGATATTCGGCAACGCGGTCAGCGTGCCCGCCTCGGCGCGTTTGCGCAGGTCGTCGGGCTTGACCTTGGCGATCACCGAAGCCGCCTGCCGGAACGCCCGCACCCGGTAGGTCGGCTCGCCCGCGCGCTCCAGCCGGAACGCGATCTCCCTCAACGCCTGCGCCGGTTCCATGGCTACCTGTCTACCCGGTCAGCGGCGAGGCGGCAGCTCATGAAGAGCTACGTCGTGCAGCTCGCCGTCGCGGATCTCGGCGGTCTGATAGGTGCAGAACGGCTGACGCCGCCGGTCGGTCGGCGAGCCGGGGTTCAGCAGGCGCAACCCCTTCGGTGTGACCGTGTCCCAGGGGATGTGGCTGTGCCCGAACACGAGGACGTCGGTGTTCGGGAACTGTTCGTCACAGCGGCGCTCACGCCCCTGCTTACCGCCGGTTTCGTGGATGACCGCCAGGCGGACGCCGTCGAGGTCCGCACGCGCGATCTCGGGGAGCCGCACCCGAAGGTCCTCGCCGTCGTTGTTGCCGTAGACCCCGATGAGCCGCTCGCTCCGGGCCTCGAGTTCGTCGAGCAGGGCGACCTCGACCCAGTCACCGGCGTGGATGACGACGTCCGCCGCCTCGACCTCGCGCCAGACTTGGGCCGGCAGCACCTTCGCGCGCTGAGGCAGATGCGTGTCGGCGATGAGCAACAAGCGCATCATTCGTCGCCGATGGTCTCGAGGATCCGGTCCAGGAAGTCGCCGATGTGGGCGCGCAGCAGCCCCGCCGCGCCGTCGGCGTCACCTTTCTTCGCCGCCGCCAGCACCGCCTTGTGCTCGGCCCATTCCCTGCGCCAGCTGGGATTCGCCGCCCAGCCGACCACGCTGATCAGCGCCGCGCGGTCCTTGAGGTCGTCCAGCATCGAGACCATCAGCGGATTGCCGCAGCCGCTGTAGAGCGCGCGATGGAACCGGCGGTTGAGCAGGCTGAGCGCCGCCTGATCCTTGGCCGAGATCGCCGCCGACGCTTCCTTCAACGCCTCCGCGGCGTCTTCGAACAGGTCCGGCGAGCGGCGTTCGACCGACCGGCGCACGGCCTCGGGCTCCAGCACCATGCGAACGTCGTAGACGGACTTCGCCAGCTCCGCGTCGACCACGCACACCGAAGCGCCCTTGTACGGGCTGAAGGTCACCAGTCCCGTGTTCGACAGCACCTTGAGCGCCTCACGGACCGGCGTCTTCGACACCCCGAGCCGGGCCGCGAGTTCGGCTTCGACCAGTGGCTGGCCGGGCTTCAGCTCCCTGGTGAGGATGCCGCGGCGGATCTCTTCGAGCACCACTTCGGTCCGTGAAGCGGGCAGGCTGAAGGTCGAAGGCATGGGGCGATCATATATGAGATGCCATACTCACGGTCATGAGGAACCCTGAGGAACTCCGAAGCCACCGCTGGTTCGGCGGCGACGAACTGCGCGGTTTCAGCCACCGGGCCCGGAGCAGGCAACTCGGCTACAACCCGGAGGAGCACCTCGGGAAACCCGTCATCGCGATCCTCAACTCCTGGAGCGACATCAACCCCTGCCACATGCATCTGCGAGAGCGGGCGGAACAGGTCAAACGCGGGGTGTGGCAGGCGGGCGGCTTCCCACTGGAGTTCCCGGTCGCGACCCTGTCGGAGACCTTCCAGAAGCCGACACCCATGCTCTACCGGAACCTGCTTTCGCTGGAGACCGAAGAGATCCTGCGGTCCTACCCCGTCGACGGAGCGGTCCTCATGGGCGGCTGCGACAAGACGACACCGGCGTTGCTGATGGGCGCGACGAGCGCGGGACTGCCCGCGATCTTCGTCCCCGCCGGCCCGATGTTGCGCGGGCATTGGCGGAACGAAGTGCTCGGCAGCGGCACCGACATGTGGAAGTACTGGGACGACAAGCGGGCCGGGCTGATCGGCGACGAGGAACTGTCCGAATTGGAGCGTGGGCTGGCCCGTTCTCCCGGAACCTGTATGACGATGGGAACCGCGTCCACCATGATGTCGGTCGCGGAGGTACTCGGCCTGACCTTGCCCGGCGCCACGTCGATCCCCGCCGTCGACTCGGCGCACCACCGCATGGCCGCGGCGAGCGGCGCGCGCGTCGTCGAAATGGTGTGGGAGGACCTCACCGTCACGAAGATCCTCGACGAGCGCGCGTACGCCGACGCGATCACCACCGTGCTGGCGCTCGGCGGCTCGACCAACGCCGTCATCCATCTGATCGCGATGGCCGGGCGCGCGCGGATCCCCTTGTCCGTCGACGATTTCGACGCGATCGCGCGCCGGGTCCCCGTGCTGGCGAACATCCGCCCCGGCGGTGACTGGCTGATGGAGGACTTCTACTACGCCGGCGGGCTTCCCGGCCTGCTCTCCCGGCTGACCGACCTGCTGCACACCGATCGGGTCACCGTCACAGGCCGGACTCTCGGCGAAAACCTGGCTTCGGCGCGGGTGCACGACGACGACGTCATCCGTACGCGTGACAACCCGGTCGCCGCCGAGGGAGGGGTCGCGGTGCTTCGCGGCAATCTGGCGCCGTCGGGCGCGGTGATCAAGCACATCGCCGCCGATCCCCGGCTGCTCGTCCACACCGGACCCGCGGTGGTCTTCGACGACTACGAGGACTTGAAGAACCGTGTCAACGACCCCTCGCTCGGCATCACCGAGGATTCGGTCCTCGTCCTGCGCGGATCCGGCCCGCTCGGCGGCCCGGGGATGCCCGAATACGGGATGCTGCCGCTGCCGGATCACCTGCTGGCCAAGGGCGTCCGGGACATGGTCCGCGTTTCCGACGCCAGGATGAGCGGCACCGGTTACGGCGCGTGCGTGCTCCACGTCGCGCCGGAATCCCACGTCGGCGGGCCGCTCGCGCTGGTCCGCGACGGTGATCGGATCACTTTGGACGTCCCTTCGCGACGGCTGAGCCTCGACGTCGATGATGCGGAATTGCAACGTCGCCGGGCGGAGTGGACCACACCCGCCCCGCGGTACGAACGGGGTTACGGCGCGTTGTACGCCGAACACATCACGCAGGCCGACGAGGGCTGTGACTTCGACTTTCTCGCCAGAGTGGGTGAAAATCCCGAACCTGACGCCCAGTGACCACCCGACGGAGTGACCCGCTCACCCAACCGGGCGAGTTGCACGACCACAAAACGCGCCCCGTATCTTGAACCTACGTCCGGAACGTGTGGAAGGCCCGGACGTTGGATCACGACGCCCGGCTACGCCGGACCGTGGAGGGTGGAGAGTTGCCGCAGGAACCGCGCTGGCCCGAGTCCCACGCTGAGCAGACGGACATTCTCCCGGTCGTCACGCCCGGGTTCGCGGAGTCTGCCACGCCGGAGGAGCCCGCGCCACCGAAGCGCCGTCGCAGCTACCGCAAGGCCGCCTTCATCGGCGGCGGCGTGTTCGGCCTGCTGGTCGTCGCGTACGCCCTCGACGTGCTGGTCTCCCAGGGCAGCGTCCCCCGCGGCGTCACCGTCGCCGGGGTCGACGTCGGCGGGATGGACCGCGCGGCGGCCGAGACGGAGCTCCGCGGCGGCATCGAGCCGCGGCTGACCAGGCCGGTGAAGGTCGTCGCGGGCGACGCCGAGGAGTCGCTGGCGCCGAACAACGCGGGGCTGCGCCTCGACTGGCCCGCCACCCTCGACCAGGCCGGTGACCAGCCGCTGAACCCGTTCACCCGGATCGCGTCGTTCTTCTCGACCACCGAGGTCGGTGTCGTCACGCAGACCGACGACGCCAAGCTCACCTCCGCGCTGGAGAACCTGCGCGACAAGGTCGATCGCGACCCGGTCGAGGGCACCGTGCGCTTCGAGGAGGCCAAACCGGTCGCCGTCGAGCCGAAGACCGGGCAGAAGCTCGACGTCGAAGCCGCCAAGAAGACCATCCTGGAGCGCTGGGCCGGCGGCGAGCCGCTCACGCTCGCCGTCACCCAGACCCCGGTCAAGGTCTCACCGGAGGCCGTCCACGCCGCTCTCGAGCAGATCGCGAAGCCCGCCGTGGCGTCGCCGATGGTCGTCAAGGGCGAGGGCAAGGACGCGATCGTCAAACCCGAGCAGATCGCGGCCGCGCTGACCTTCGAGCCCGTCGACGGCGGCGTGCTGAACCCGAAGGTGGACAACAACAAGATCATCGAGGCCGCGGGCCCGCAGCTGAAGTCCACCGAGAAGGAAGGCAAGGACGCACAGATCGTCTTCGAAGGCGGCAAGCCGACCGTGCAGCCCTCCGAGGACGCCAACGTCGTCGACTGGGAGCCGAGCCTCAAGCCGGTGCTCGACGTGCTCAAGCGCGCCGCTCCCCGCGAGCTGCCCGTGACCTACAAGAAGACCCCGGCCAAGGTGACCACCGAGCAGGCGAACCAGCTCGGCATCAAGGAGGTCGTCAGCGAGTTCAAGACCGGCGGGTTCGCGCCGGACTCGGGGACGAACATCCGGGTCGTGGCGCAGAAGGTCAACGGCGCCATCGTGAAGCCGGGAGAGACGTTCAGCCTCAACGGGTTCACCGGGCCGCGCGGCGCGGCACAGGGTTACGTCGAGGCCGGTGTCATCAAGGACGGCGCGCCCGGCCGCGAGGTCGGCGGCGGGATCTCGCAGTTCGCGACGACGCTGTACAACGCCTCGTACTTCGCCGGTATGAAGGACACCGAGCACAAGGAACACAGCTACTACATCAGCCGTTACCCCGCCGCGCGCGAGGCGACCGTGTTCCAGAACCACAACGGCGGCAGCGTGATCGACCTGAAGTTCACCAACGACACGGACACCGGTGTCGCGATCCAGACCATCTGGACGCCGTCGGACATCACGATCCGGCTGTGGGGCACCAAGAAGTACACCGTCGAGTCGATCCCCGGCGGCCGCACCAACTCGTCCGAGCCGCCGACGAAGCCCGGCCCCGCCGAGAACTGCAAGCCCAGCAACGGCGCGCCCGGCTTCACCACGTCGGACACCCGGGTCATCAAGGACGCCGCGACCGGCCGCGAGATCCGTCGTCACACCAGGAACGTGCACTACAACCCGCAGCCGAAGATCACCTGCGGCACGGAATAGCGGTCCCTAGCGGCGGTTCACCACCCGCGTCCGGAGCGGTACGCTCGGTGACTCACCCGACCTGGCGGGGGTGGTCACCTCGTGGAGTCCAAGGCGACCTTCCGGCAGATCCTCGCGGTCGGCGAACTGCGGGCGATCTGGTTCGCGGAACTCCAGTCGATCCTCGGTGACCAGGTGGCCAGGGTCGCCCTGTCGGTGCTGGTGTTCGAGCGAACCGGTTCGGCGACCTGGCCCGCGCTGACCTACGCGCTCACCTATCTGCCCGATCTGATCGGCGGGCCGCTGCTCGGCGGTCTGGCCGACCGGTTCCCGCGCCGCGCGGTGATGGTCTGCTCCGACGTCGTCCGCGCGCTCCTGGTCGCGGTGCTCGCCGTCCCCGGCATCCCGTTGCCCGTGCTCGCCGCCGTGCTCGTGGTGGTGCAACTGGCGAACGCGCCGTTCACCGCCGCGCAGGCCGCGGTCCTGCCGTCGGTGCTCAGCGGGGATTCCTACGTTCTCGGCCAGTCCCTCATGAAGATCACCAACCAGGTCGGCCAGCTCGCCGGATTCGCCTTGGGCGGCGCGGTGATCGCCGCGATCGGACCGGGCCGCGGGCTGGCACTGGACGCGGTGACGTTCGGTGTCTCGGCGATCGTCCTGCGGCTGGGCGTCCGCGCCCGGGCGGCTTCGGGAGCGAGCGGACCGGCGACGTCGACCCTGCGGCGGCTTTCGGCCGGTGCCAGGACGATCTGGCACGATCGACGGCTGCGCGCGCTGGTCGGGCTGGCGTGGCTGGCAGGGTTCGTGATCGTGCCGGAAGGGCTCGCCGTGCCCTACGCCGCGGAGATCGGCGGCGGCGCGGCGACGGCGGGACTGCTGCTCGCGGCGCATCCCGCGGGGATCGTGCTCGGGGTGTTCGCCTTGGGCCGTCTGGTGCGGCCCGAAGTCCGGTTGCGCATGGTCGGCGGGCTGGCGCTCGGCGCGATCGTGCCGCTCGCGGCGTTCTGGTTCCGGCCCTCGCTCCCCTACGCCGCCGGACTGCTCATGCTGTCCGGGATGTGCGCGGCCTACCAGGTCACCGCGAGCACCACGTTCATGCGGCTGGTCCCCGACACCGAACGAGGCCAGGCGTTCGGCCTCGCCGGGTCGGGACTCATCGCCGTGCAGGGAATCGGGCTGATCGCCGGCGGCCTGCTCGTCGGCGTGCTCGGTTCACCCGCGACGACGGTCTCGGTCATCGCACTCGCCGGTCTCGTAGTGGCTGTTCCGGCCACCCGGGCTTGGCGCCACGTGGCCCCGCTTCACCCCCTTTGACCGGAACGGGGTATTCACCAGTTCTGCCCGCGCATGGAGCTCACCCCCTCCACTTCGCCGATCCGGTCACGCGTGGTGCACCCCCCGCCTACCCATACAGCGTAGTGACACCTAGTATCCAACCGATTACGTTCGTCTCCGTGGCGCTAACGAATTGGGCGCTGTGGCGGCTACCCAACCGCGGCTTGATCGGCTTCGTCCTCCTGGTGGACGTCGCGGCGATCGCCGGATCCGCCTGGTCTTTTCTCTGGATCCCGTTCACTCGGGGCGACGCACTCCCCTTCGCGATCCTGATCGTCAGTGCCGTGGCGTACACGGAGTTGTCGCGTCCGGTCGAGCGGGTGCGGGAACGGTTCGCGGGAACGCCGCACATCTCGCTCGACAGCGTGTGGACGTTCGCGGCCGTGCTGCTGGTGCACCCGGCGCTCGCCGCGCTGGTCATCGCCGTGTCGTTCTTCTACCGCTGGTTCCGCGGGCAGCCGAACCCGTTGTTCCGGCGGATGTTCTCCACCTCGGCGACCGTGCTCTCGGGGTTCGCGGCCGCCGCCTTCCTCTCCCGGTACGCGGCCCCGTTCGACATGCTCCCCCGCGACGTCTCCGCATTCGGGTCGATCGTCGCGGCGGGCGGGGTCTTCCTGCTGGTCAACACCGTGCTCATGACCATCGCGGTGCACTACGGCACACCGCACGAGCGGCTGCGCGACGCGCTGGCGAAGCCGTTCGAATACGCGCTCGAAGCGGCGACGATCGCGCTCGGCGTCATCGTCGCGTGGGCTTTGCGGGACTGGCCGGTGATGCTGCTGCTGGTCGTCGGGATCACGCTGGTGCTGCACCGCGGCGTCCTGCTGCGGCAACTGAAACGGCAGGCGCGCAGCGACGCCAAGACCGGACTGCTCAACGCCAAGGCGTGGCGCGAAGCGGCGGCCGACGAACTCGACCGCGCGCGGCGCGCGGGGCGGCACACCAGCCTGCTGATGGTCGACGTCGACCGGTTCAAACTGATCAACGACCGGCACGGGCATCTGGTCGGCGACCGGTATCTGGCGGCGATCGCGGAAACGCTGCGCACCGAGGTGCGCGGCACGGATCTGGTCGGGCGGTTCGGCGGTGAGGAGTTCGTCGTCCTGCTGCCCGGCACCCCCGCCGTCCACGCCCACGCGATCGCGGAACGGATCCGGTCGAGCGTGGCTTCGCGTGCCGGTGACCTGCCCGAGCACGTCACCGTGTCGATCGGCCTCGCCGACCGGCCGGGCGTGACCGACCTCGACGCGGTGCTCGCCGTCGCGGACCGGGCACTCTATGAGGCGAAGAACACCGGGCGGAACCGGACGTCGGGCTACCAGGTGACCGGCTGACCCTCCCCCACGCGTTTCGTCCTCTGAATGCCCTAAAGAGACCTGACACGCCTGCTCGACTGTCCACAGGGGACACACCTGAGATGACAGTGCTCCACTTGGGCAGTTCGCGGTTTCTTCACTGTCGTGAGTGATAAAGAGGGTTCCAACGCAAGGTCACGTAGCTTAAGTTGATCTTGGGCGAGGTTGACAGGCGGGTGAAGGCCCTGGTCGCGGGTCGGGTTGGTCGTGAGTGGCGTTTCGGGTTCTAACCCGAAACGCCACTCACGACCCCCTCGTGAACTCGCCCCATCCGGGCATCAATCAGACATTGAGCCAGCGAAAATGTCCTTAGTGGACACTGAGAGGCGCAGTCGGCTCCATTCAAGATCAACTTAAGCTCCGTGGCATTGGGTTCCGACGCTCTTCATCACTCACGACCTCAGTCACGAAAGGTACACATATACATGAACCGGGCATTCCAGCGCGGGATAGTGTCTCTTGTGGACAATCAGGACACGGTCGGCTCACGTCGGGCCACGAGGTGACCGGCTGACTCACTTTCGAGTGTCAGGAAAGGGTCGTTCAGGACGAAAAACGTCAGGAACGACCCTTTCATGACATCCGCCTGAGGACTAAGGGAGGCCGGCGAGGGACTTCTCGAGGACCTCGTCGGACAGCGCGTGGTCGGAGATGTCGCCCGCCAGGTACGCGCCGTACGCCGGGAGGTCGAGGTGCGCGTGCCCGCACAGCGCGGTAAGAATCACCTTCTCATCCCCGGTTTCCTTGCACCGCAACGCTTCCTGGATGCACGCGGCGAGCGCGTGAGTCGGCTCGGGCGCGGGGATGATGCCCTCCGCGCGGGCGAACCGCACGCCTGCCGCGAAGCAGTCCTCCTGCCCGATGGCGACCGCGTCGATCAGCCCGAGTTCGTAGATATGCGAGATCAGCGGCGACATCCCGTGGTAGCGCAGGCCGCCGGCGTGGATCGGGTCGGGGATGAAGTCGTGACCGAGCGTGTGCATCTTCAGCAACGGCGTCAACCCGGCGGTGTCCCCGAAGTCGTACGCGTACTTCCCACGGGTGAGGGTCGGGCAGGCGGCCGGTTCGACCGCGCGGATCACCGGGTCCATCCGCCCGGCGAGTTTTTCGCGCAGGAACGGGAAGGCGAGCCCGCCGAAGTTGGATCCGCCGCCGGTGCAGCCGACGAGGACGTCCGGGGTGTCCCCGGCCAGTTCGAACTGCTTGAGCGCCTCTTCGCCGATGATCGTCTGGTGCAGCAGCACGTGGTTGAGCACGCTGCCGAGCGCGTAACGCGTGTTCTCCGCCCGCGCCGCCTGCTCGACCGCCTCGCTGATCGCGATGCCGAGGCTCCCGGTCGAGTCCGGGTCCGCGGCCAAGATCGCACGGCCGGATTCGGTCAGCTCGGACGGGCTCGGATGCACCGTCGCGCCGAAGGTCTCCATCATCAGCTTGCGATACGGCTTCTGGTCGAACGAGGCGCGGACTTGCCACACCTCACACTCGAGCCCGAAAGTGGCGCACGCGAACGCGAGCGCGCTCCCCCACTGCCCGGCGCCGGTTTCCGTGGTCAGCCTCGTGACACCCTCCGCCGCGTTGTAGAACGCCTGCGGGACCGCGGTGTTGGGTTTGTGCGAGCCGACCGGGCTGACACCCTCGTACTTGTAGTAGATGCGAGCGGGAGTGCCGAGCGCCTTCTCCAGCCGCCTCGCGCGGAACAGCGGCGACGGCCGCCAGAGCCGGTAGACGTCGAGGACCTCTTCCGGGATGTCGATGTATCGTTCGGTGCTGACTTCCTGGGCGATGAGCGCCTGCGGGAACAGGGGCGCGAGATCGTCCGGGCCGACCGGTTCACGGGTGCCCGGATGCAACGGCGGCGGTGGCGGCTCCGGCAGATCCGGGACGACGTTGTACCACCTGGTCGGCATGTCCGCTTCGTCGAGGATGTATTTCGTCCGCTCCGCCATTGAGCCTCCTCTGTCCGTCCCCTTCAACCTAAAGGGACGGACGGCGTCGCACCAGGCGTCACTACTACGGTGGGGGCATGGGGAATTTCGTACTGCTCGACGCACCGTCCAATCTCGGACTGCGCCCGCCCGCCGAAGGTGTGGTCCCCGGCTGCTACAAGGCTCCAGGCGCGCTGCGTGACCACGGCCTGCTCACCCGTTTGGGCGCGAGGGACGGCGGGGTCGTCACCCCGCCGCGGTATCTGCCCGCTTGGTCGCCCGGCAGCGGCGTGCGCAACGCGGCCGGGATCGCGACCTACACCGCGGCCCTCGCCGGACGGCTGGCGAAGATCCGCGCGGACGGCGGCTTCCCGGTGGTACTCGGCGGCGACTGTTCGATCGCGCTCGCCGCCATGCTGACTCTGCGTCGCGAAGGACGCTTCGGCATCGTCTACTTCGACGGGCACGACGACTTCCGGCATCTCGGCAATTCCGACCACGTCGCCTCGGTCGGCGGTGAGGCCCTCGCCGTCGTCACCGGCCGTGGCCAGCCGGAACTGGCCGATGTGGACGGTCTGGGTCCTTACGTCCGGGACGAAGACGTCCTCGTGCTCGGAGTCCGTGCGGAGGAGTCCGCCGAGGCGCGGGAAGCCGGGCTTCGCGTCGTCACGAGCCAGGAGATCATGGCGTCCGGCACCGGCGGCGCGCTCGCCGCCGCCCGCGAGATCTTCGCGCCGCTGGACGGTTTCTGGATCCACATCGACATCGACACGCTCGATCCGGAATTCGTATCCGCTGTGGACAGTCCCGATCCCGGCGGGCTCAGCCCGGACAACCTCGTCGAACTGCTCCGCGGCCTGCTCGCCATCCCCGGCGCCGCCGGGCTGGAGCTGACCATCTTCGATCCCGACCTCGACCCCGATGGCACACAGGCCGCCCTGGTGGCGGACTGCCTCGTGCGCGCACTGGAAGGAACCCGATGACCAAGGTCACCGTCGCCGACGGCTCGTTCGACGCCCCGCTCTGGCTGCCCGAATCCGGCTCCGGCCCGGGTCTGGTGCTGATCCAGGAGATCTTCGGTCTCGACGACTACCTCAAGTCGGTCGCCGCCGACCTGGCCGCCCTCGGCTATGTCGTCGCCGTGCCCGAACTGTTCTGGCGGATCTCCCCCGGCTGGTCGGCCACGCACGACGAAGCCGGGGTCTCGGCCTCGATGGCCGTCGCCGGCCAACTCGACCCGGCACGCGCCGTCGGTGACGTGCTCGCGACACTCGCGACGCTGCGCGGGCTGCCCGAAACCGAGGGCCGCGCGGGCGTCTTCGGCTTCTGCCTCGGCGGTTCGATGGCCTTCGCGGCCGCCGCCGAGGGCGACCCGGACGTCGCGGTTTCGTACTACGGCTCGCGCGTTCCGGAGCAACTTCCCTTGCTGGACGAGATCACCTGCCCGATCCAGTTCCAGTTCGGTGGCGCGGATCCCTACATTCCCGTCGAGGGGGTGCGGAAGCTGGCCGAGGCGGTGGCTTCCCACGACGGGGCGGAGATCCACATCCACGAGGGCGCGGGGCACGCGTTCCACAACCATGTGGCGCCGATGTTCCATCAGCCGGAGCCCGCCGCGGCGGCTTGGGCGCTGACGCTGGAGTTCCTCGGGCGGACCTTCCCCGCGTGAGCTCGCGCCGACGGCCGGATCCGCACCACAGATGGCCGGCGATCTCCGGAATATGTCGGTGCCTCCCGGTAGTTTCACCACCATGGCCACATTGGTGAGTTTTCACGCCCACCCCGACGACGAGTGCATCGTCGCGGGCGGCGTCATGCGCAAAGCCTTCGAGGAAGGTCACCGTGTCGTGCTCGTCGTCGCGACCAGGGGGGAGGTCGGCGAGGTGCCGGACGGTTTCCTCGACGACGGAGAGGAGCTGTGGCAGCGCCGCGTGCAGGAGACGCACGCTTCCGCCGAGGTCCTGGGGGCCAAGCGGGTGGAGTTCCTGGGGTACACCGATTCCGGCATGATGGGCGAGCCGCGCAACGACGTGCCCGGCACCTTCTGGCAGGCCGACGTCGAGGAGGCCGCGCAGCGCCTGGCCGCGATCCTGCGCGAGGAGCAGGCCGACGTCCTGACCGTCTACGACGACAACGGCGGCTACGGGCATCCGGATCACATCCAGGTGCATCGCGTCGGGATGCGGGCGGCCGAGCTGGCGGGCACGCCGCGGGTCTACGAGGCGACCAGCAACAGTGACGAGATGCGCCGCGGCATGGAGGAGGCGGTGCGGACCGGGCAGATGAAGGCGGAGGATCTTCCCGATTTCGAAGACGGCTCCGAGTTCGGCAAGCCGGAAGCCGTACTGACGGCGAGGGTCGACGTCACCGCGTACCTGCCGTACAAACGTGCCGCGATGCGCGCGCACGCCAGCCAGATCAGTGAGGATTCGTTCTTCCTCGCGATGCCCGACGAGACCTTCGCGCAGGCGTTCGGCGTCGAGTGGTTCATCCGCGCCGGGCAAGGGCCGGGCATCACCGAGACCGACCTGATGGCGGGTCTCTGACCGATGGGCATGTGCGGGGCGTACCTGCGGGTCACGCCGGACGAGTTGCGTGAACTGACCGAGGAGCCCGAGCGGTACTGGGCGTATGCCGAAAAGGCCGCCGGAACCGAGCGAGCGGTGGACATCGACAAGGCGTGGAACGCGCTGTGGTTCCTGGCGGGGCGCGCCGGGTTCGAAGTCGATTTCGTACTGGGCGGGACTTTGCTGGGGGAAGCGGACAGTGACGGGCCGCCGCGGCATTTCAGCGCGGAGGAAGTGCGGACGATCTCGGCGGAGATGGCGCGGACGGGGTTCGATCGGCTCTCGCAAGGCGTCGAGCTGTCGGATCTCGAGGCCGAGGGGGTCTACCCGTCGATCTGGGACGAGCCCGACGCGCTGGATTACGTGCGCGGGTACTACGACGAACTGGTGACCTTCTTCGCCGGGGCCGCGAAGGCCGGAGAGCCTGTCGTCACGATCATCACCTGACGAAGGCAGCGGTCCGTGAAGGCCTCCTTGACTACCCTGAGGGTAAGGAAGGGGGCCTTCACGGAACTTCGCAAAGCCAGCGAGATCAGGCCGTGGCGGCGGTGACGTCGAGCTCGACGAGCTGCCCGGGATACCCGAGCTGCGCGACGCCGAGCAGGGTGCTCGCGGTGGTGAAGGCCTCCCCGATCTCCGACTCGACGAACCGGTCCCACACGGCCGAGAGCACGTCGGCGTCCGGCGTGACCACGTAGATCACCGTGCGCACCACGTCGGCCGGGGTCGCCTTGGCGAAGGCGAGCGCGGCGGCGGTGTTCGCGACGACCTGGTCGACCTGGGCGAGCACGCCGCCCTCGACGACCTTGCCGTCATCGGCGAGCGGGCACTGGCCGGCGAGGTGGATGTCCCGCCGTCCTTCGACGATGGTCACGTGGTGGTAGGTGGGCGTGGGGTGCAGACCGGGCGGATGGTGGCGTTGAATGGTCACGAGCCGCATCCTCACCGAGGCGGTCGCGACGGGACAACCGGATTTCACGGGAGAGCCATGCGCAGAACGATCGACTGGACCGGTGGCGCGGTCACGATCATCGACCAGACCGTCCTTCCCGCCGAGTATCGCGTGCTCGAACTGCGCACGGTCGGCGAACTCGTCGACGCCATCCAGCGGCTGGCGGTGCGCGGGGCACCGGCGCTCGGCGCGGCGGGGGCGCTCGGTGTCGTGCTCGCCGCCCGCGCCGGCGGCGACGTCGAGGCCGAGGCGCACCGCGTCGCCCAGGCCCGGCCGACGGCGGTCAACCTGAGCTGGGGTGTCTCCCGCGCCCTCGCGAAGCTCCCGGACGGACCGGAAGCCGTCCTCGCCGAAGCGCTGGCGATCCTCGACGAGGACGAGCGGATCAATCACGAAGCCTCCCGGCTGGCGGCCGGAGTGGTGCTCGAACACTGCGGGCGGCGGCCGTTGCGGCTGCTCAGCCACTGCAACGCCGGCCACCTCGCCACGGTCGCCTGGGGCAGCGCGCTCGGCGTCGTCTGGCATCTTCAGGCACGTGGCCTGGTCGAGTCCGTGCTGGTCGACGAAACCAGGCCGCTGCTGCAGGGCGCCCGCCTGACCGCGTGGGAACTGGCCG
Source organism: Amycolatopsis sp. NPDC043885 (assembly GCF_056435685.1). Taxonomy (NCBI): domain Bacteria; kingdom Bacillati; phylum Actinomycetota; class Actinomycetes; order Pseudonocardiales; family Pseudonocardiaceae; genus Amycolatopsis; species Amycolatopsis sp. NPDC043885. The sequence goes on along the minus strand of NZ_JBWKEA010000012.1, from coordinate 159,355 downwards.
AAGCCGGTGTCCCGTACCGGATCCAGCCCGACGGCGCGGCCGCCGCCGCGATGAGCCGCGGCCTGGTCGACTGCGTGCTCGTCGGCGCCGACCGGATCGCCGCCAACGGCGACGTCGCCAACAAGATCGGCACCTACGGGCTGGCGATCGCGGCGAAGCACCACGGAGTCCCGTTCGTGGTCGTCGCCCCATCGTCCACTGTGGACAACGCGATGCCGGACGGCGCCGGGATCGTGATCGAGGAGCGCGATCCCGGCGAAGTCCTGGGTTTCGGTGGCACGAAGGTCGCTCCCGAAGGCGCCGAGGTGTTCAACCCGGCCTTCGACGTGACGCCGTTCGAGCTGGTCACCGCGGTCGTCACGGAGCAGGGGGTGCTGCGCCCGTGAGCAGCTTGGTGAACAGAGCGGCCGTTTCCGCGTCGTCGTAGCTCAGCGGGAGCGTGTCGAAGTAGTAGCGGAGAGGGCCGGATCCGGTGCCCACGACCATTCCGAAGTCGATCGTCCGCCCCTTCGCCCGCACGGTCCCGCGGTACTCCTGGAACTTCGTGTGCGGACCCGCCGCCGCCTGATCGGGTGCCAGCCGGACGTCGGTCATCGCGCCCGAAAGCCTGCCGAGGTAGGCGAGATGGCACACCGGGTCCGTCACCGGCGCGGTCAGCCCCGGGCCGGTGAAGGCCGGGCCCGGTCGAGGACAGTTGTCGCCGATACCGGCGAAAAGCTCACGAAGGCCGTCGTTTTCGACCGGACGGAACCATTCCGTCCGATCGTGATAGCGACGGCCTTGGGTGACCTCGCCGTCTTCGAGCACCACCCGGTAGACGGCCGGGTACCGCACCATCCGGCCGTGGATCACCGCTTCGTTGGCCGCCTCGTAGAAGACGGCGTCGCCGTTCACCACGATCTTCACCGGGGTGAACCGGAACGTCGGGAACGCGCCGAGCAGGGTGCGCAGGTTGTTCTCGATATTCGCCCTGCCTTGGATCGGCGCGGCGCTGCCCGATTCCGCGAGCGTGCCGTCGGCGGCGAAAATGGTGCCGTACAAACGAACGCGGGCTTCCCGCGCCTCGGGGGTGTCCGAACGCATCGCCCCGAATTCGGTCTGTTCGGTGATGAAGGCGCAGGCGGACGGCGACACCGCGCCTTCGACCAGGTCTGCGAGTTGCTTCGGCATCGAGCAGTCCTCGGTCGTCTCAGCCACCGCCGCCCCGCTTCCCATCACCGTCGCCCCGAGGAGTACCGCCGCCACACCAAGGAATCTCTTGATCTTTCGCACCAGGTCACCTTGGCAAGAGCGACCACGCGAAGTCGATTACCCGCCAGGTAATGCCGGCTAGAAGGATTCGAGACAGGACGGCTCGCGGTCGGTGGCGAACGCGGCCGTCGCCCGGGAAACCGCGCCGGCGGCCCGCTCCTTGATCCGGCCCGCGGCGGCCAGCGTGCTGGGCCTGGTGCCACCGAGGAAGATCGCGCCGAGGTCGTCCACGCCCAGCTCGAGATCCGGCGCGTCCTCCACGCGCGTCACCTCTGCGTTCCCGACGGCATCGGTGACGAGCCGCCAGTTCCCGGTGTTCCAAGGACAGAAGGTGTCGCGGACGCCGAACACCAGATCCACCGGAGCTCCGTAGCGCCGGGTGACGAGGCCACGGTCGACGTCGACCAGCCGGAGCCACAAGGAGTCACCGGCCGACCTGGTCATCTTTCGGGGGTCGGCGAGCAGATGGACGAGCGGCTCGTCGAGCGCCGCGTTCAGCTCTATCGTGCCGATCAGGTCATAGTCGAGCAGGAAGCGGTACAAGGTCGCGTACGTCCGCGGCGTGGTCGCGACGAGTTCCTGCAGGCTCAGCGTCCCGCACGGACCTTCCTCGTCCCAATCGCTCTTCACCCGGTAGATCGCGTAACCGTCCGGCAGGACGGCGAACTTCATCCCCGACGAGCCCTTGTGCCGGACCTCGCGGTCGTCGAGGTTGAAGTTCCATGCCGATTCGGGCCGGTCGAGCGCGCCGACCCGAAGCGGCGCCTCATTCTCGTAGATCGCTTTGATCAGCGGGCTCGCCTCCGCACGGGTGATTTCCCGCACCCGCTCGGTTTCGAGTTCGACGCCGGGCCGGAAGGCGGACTTCGCGCGCACCTTCGCGCGATGGAACTGCGCCGCGAGCCCGTAGCCGAAGCGGGGGTAGATGGTCGCTTCGGAGGCCCACAACGCGGCGATCGGTTCACCGCCGTCTTCGTGCAGGCCGTGCAACTGCGCCCGCATGACCCGCGTGAGCGCGCCCCGCCTGCGGTGCCCCGGCGCGACGGCGACCGACGTCACCGCGGCGAGCGGCGTCTGCCCGGCACCGGGAACGGTGATCTTGCGGGTGAGCAGTTCCCCTGTCCCGATGAGGTCGTCGCCGTCGAAGACGCCGTGTGAACGCTCGGGTTCGAAGACCAGCGCTTCGCGGAACCGCATGCCTTCCGTGTCGTCGGTGAGGAACGCTCGCGCGAGCATCGTGGCGAACGCGGGCAGGTCGTCGGTGGTCAGGGTGCGGAGGGTCAAGCCGTCATCGCTCACCCTGTCGTCGTACGCCTCTTCACCGACGACCGCCACGCATTAAAGAGCGGTCATCAGGGCCGCGGCCCGATCACCTCACCCTTTTCCGTCACCTCGATGGCCATCGCGGGGCATGAATCCGCCGCGTCGAGCACCGTCTCGTCCGGCTCCACCTCTCCCGTGACCACCGTCGCCGTGGCGCCTTCGAGCGCGAAGACCTCCGGCTTCAGCGCGGCGCACATCCCCGAGCCGATGCACGTATCGCCATCGACGTCGACTTTCCAGCTCATGCTCACCATCCGATCGGCATGGAGCGGGGCCCCCGCACCAGCATCTGCGTCTTCCACACGATATCGCCGTCGAGGTGCAGTCCGGGGAGATCTCGCAGCAACGCCCGCAAGGCCTCCTGCAGTTCCAGCCTCGCCAGCGGGGCGCCGAGACAGTGGTGCACGCCGTGCCCGAAACCGAGGTGAGGATTGGACTCCCTGCCGAATTCGAGGGTGTCCGCCGACGTGAACTGGAGCGCGTCCCGGTTCGCGGCACCGATCGCGACCATCACCGGCTCGCCTTCCTTCACGAGCACGTCACCCACCTGGATGTCTTCGGTGGCGTAGCGGGCGAACCCCGCCCCGGCACCCAGGGGGATGAACCGCAGCAGTTCCTCGACCGCGGCCGGGATCAGGTCCAGGTCCGCGCGGAGGCGGACGAGCCGGTCCGGCTGTTCGAGCAGGGCGTAGACGAAGTTGGGGATCTGGCTGGCGGTGGTCTCGTGCCCGGCGATCAGGATGCCGATGCACATGTCGACCAGTTCCAGCTCGCTGAGCCTGTCGCGGACGTCGCGCGCCTCGATCAGCGCGGTCATCAGGTCGTCCTGCGGCTCGGCGCGATGCTGCTCGACGAGCACGTGCATGTACGCCCGCAGCTCGTCCTGGTTGGCCATCATCTCTTCGGTGGTCAGCGGGCTGGTCGACAGCGCGGCGTCGCTCCACACGCGGAACTTCGGCCGGTCCTCGACCGGGACACCGAGCAGCTCGCAGATCACCGCGACCGGGATCGGCAGCGCGTAGTCCTCGACCAGGTCGGCGGGCTGCCCCTTGGCCTTCATGTCCTGGATCAGGCCCGACGCCAGCTCGGCGACGCGCGGCCGCAGCAGTTCGACGCGGCGCATGGTGAACGCCTTCGCGACCAGCGTGCGCAGCCGGGTGTGATCCGGCGGGTCCATGCTCAGGATCCCGCCGGGCCGCCTGCCCGGCGCCATCCGCGGCTCGTCCCGTTCCGCCGCCATCGCGCGGGAGAAGCGCCGGTCGCCCAGCACGAACCGCGCGTCGGCGTACCGGGTGGCCAGCCACGCCGGCTCACCGTGCGGAAGACGGACCCGGAGCATGCCCTTGGTGGCGCGGGCCGCCGCGTACGCCTCGTTGAGTTCGAGCCCGGCGTCTTCGTTGAAGGGATAGGAGACGAATTCGGTGTCTGTGGTGGTCATTTGTCCGGAAACCCCCCGGCTCGGCGGTTTGTAAGCAACTGCTTACAACGCTAACCATGATCACGGTGAGCGTCAATGCGCCTACCGTGCGACGTACGGCTAGCCTTTGGCGATGACGGAAGAACCGCAGGTCCGCAAGCGCGACGCGGCCGCGACCAGGGCTGCCCTGCTCGACGCGGCGGCGGCTCTCTTCGCCGAACGCGGTTTCGACCGGACGACCGTGCGCGACATCGCGAAACTCGCCGGAGTCAATCAGGCCTTGCTGTTCCGCTACTTCGGTTCGAAGGACGCGCTGTTCGAGGAGGTCCTGGCGCGCGGCGGACGCGAGCAGATCGCCACCACCCCACCGGACGAACTGCTCGGGACGGCGTTGCGCAGCATGCTGGAATCCGACACCGGCCGCGACCGCACCCTCGACGCGTACCTGCGCTCGACGGGGCACGACAGCGCCGCCGCCGCGGTCCGGCGGCAGCTAGGCGAGGAGTACGCCAAGGTGCTCGCCACGCTGACCGACGCCGAAGACGCGGACCTGCGGGCGGACCTCGTCCTCGCCTGGCTGCTCGGGATCGGCCTGGTCCGCGACATCACCGGCAAGGAACCACTGGCCAGCGCGGATCCCGACGACGTCTGCCGTCTGGTGCTCGGCGCGGCGCGGACGCTGCTGGAGCGCAGCGGGTAACTACGTCGCCGTCCACGGCTCACTGCTCTACGGTCGTGCCGTGATCCCGTTCCCGCCCGCCGGCACCGAAGCCGAGTTCGACGCGCTGACCAGGCAAGACCTTCTTCCGGCGGTGACGTCGCTGACCGGGTCGCTCGGCCTCGGCGAAGTCGTCCCGTTCACCGAAGGCTCGCTCCCGGTCTACGCCGTCGGCGAAGATCTGGTGCTCAAGCTGTTCCCGCCGGTGCATCGCGACGAACTCCCGACCGAGCGGACGATGCTCGAGGTCCTGCACGGGAAGCTGCCGATCCCGACCCCCGCCGTGCACGACGCCGGCGAGCGGGACGGCTGGGGCTACGTGCTCATGGAGCGCCTGCGCGGCGAAGCACTGAAGGACGCTTGGCCGAAACTGTCCACAGAGGACAAGCACCGGCTCGCTCCAGAACTCGGCGAGGCGCTGGCCGCCCTGCATTCGCTGCACGACCCGCGGCTCGACGTCCTCGGTCCGCCGGACTGGGCCGCGTTCGTCGCCGGGCAGCGCGTGAAGGTCGTCGAGCATCACCGCCGGACCGGCCTCGACGAGGCCTGGATCAGCCGGATTCCGGCGTTCCTCTACTCCGTCGATCTGGGCAGCCCGCCGGTCGTCCCGCTGCACACCGAATTCATGCGTGACCACCTCATGGTCGCCCATGACGGCGAACGCCCGCGGCTGACCGGGCTCTTCGATTTCGAACCGGCGATGCGGGGTGCGGCCGAGTACGACTTCGTCGCTGTCGGCCTGTTCGTTTCGGGCGGGGACAAGGACTTCCTGCGGCGGCTACTGGCCGGATACGGCGTCGAGCCGGACGAGGAATTCTCCCGGCGCTGCCTGGCGTACGCGCTTTTGCACGTCTACAGCAATTTCACTTGGTACTTCAGGGTTCTTCCGGCGCCGGAGGAACCGACTCTGGAGAGCCTCAGCCGGGCTTGGTGGTAGCCCACGTCACCGGCACGGCTTCCGGGCCGCGGATCGACAGCGGCGGACGCCAGGCGATGGTCGACCGCGGGCACAGCCTCACCGGGCGGACCTTCGCCAAGTCCGAGAACCTGTTCGGCCCGGTGGCCGCCACTTGCTCGGTCGAACCGATCGACGAGAAGTCGTGCCGGGGCGACCTGGTCATGATGCGGAAGCAACTGTCACGTCTCGTGAGTGGTAAGGACGGCCAGAACCGTCCTTACCACTCACGAGCGGCTACGGCAACGCACGCCTCAACAGTTCCGCCAGGTGCAGCGCCCGCCGTCCGTCGAGCTGCTCGATCTGCGTCCGGCAACTGAAGCCGTCCGCGACCACTTCGGTGCCCTCGGCCGCGGCACGGATCGCGGGCAGCATGCGGTCTTCGGCGCAGGCGACGGAAACGTCGTAATGCCCGCGTTCGAAGCCGAAGTTGCCCGCCAGTCCACAGCATCCGGAGTCCATTGTGGAATTGTGGATACCCGCGGCGCGCATCGCGGCCTCGTCGGCGTCGAAGCCGAGCACGGCGTGCTGGTGGCAGTGCACCTGGCTGAGCACTTCGACGTCCAGCGACCGGAATTCGAGCGGCGAGTCCTCGACGAGTTCGGCGAAGGTCCTGGTCCGTTCGGCGAGCAGTTCCGCGACCGGGTCGCCGGGCAGGAGCGCCGGGAGATCACCGCGGAAAAGAGCCGTGCAGCTCGGCTCCAGACCGGCCACCAGGTAGCCGGAGCGCAGGTACGGTTCGAGTACGGAAAGTGTGCGGCGCAACACCTTCTTCGCCGCGTCGAGCTGTCCGGTGGACACCAGGGTCAGCCCGCAGCAGACGCCGCGATCGGGCAGGACGACGTCGTAACCGGCGGCGGTGAGCACCTCGGCCGCCGCGTCGAGGACGTCCGGGGTGAGGTAGTTGTTGAAGGAGTCGGGCCACAGCACCACGGGCCGCGAACCGGTCGCCCAGCGTTTGAGATCGTCGCGGCGCCGCGTGAACGGCACCCTCGCGAACGTCGGCAGGTCCCGTTCCGGCGCGATCCCACCGAATTTCTTCAGCAGCCCGGAGAACCGGCGCGACATCGTGTTCGCCAGCCGGGGCGCCAGCGACGCCGCGCGCAGCCACAGCGGCAGCCAGCCCATCGAGTAGTGCGACGCCGGGCGCAGCCGTCCCTTGTGGTGCTGGTGCAGGAATTCCGCCTTGTACGTCGCCATGTCGACGTCGACCGGGCAATCGGACAGGCATCCCTTGCACGACAGGCAGAGATCCAGCGCCTCGGCGACTTCTTCCGAGCGCCAGCCGTCGGTGATCAGTTCGCCGTTCACCATTTCGGCGAGCAGATGCGCGCGTCCCCGCGTCGAGTGCTTCTCCTCGCGCGTGGCGCGGTAGCTCGGGCACATCACGCCCGGTCCGGTGGTGTTGCGGCATTTCCCGACGCCGACGCAGCGCCGCATCGCCTGCCCGAAGCTCCCCCGGTCCTCCGGGTACGCGAGCGCGGTGACGTCTTCGAGTTCCAGTGGCGCGCGCCGGACGCGGAGATCGGCGTCGACCGGCCTGGGGTTCACCAGGATGCCCGGGTTCATCATGCCCGCCGGATCGAAGATTCCCTTGAACCGCGCGAAAAGCGCGAGGATTTCGGGGCTGTACATGCGGGTCAGCAGTTCCGAGCGGGCCTGTCCGTCGCCGTGTTCCCCGGAGAGCGAACCGCCGTGCGCGGCGACCAGGTCCGCCGCCTCTTCGAGGAACGACCGGAACCCGGCGATCCCTCGCGACGACAGCAGATCGAAGTCCAGCCGCAGGTGCAGGCAGCCCTCGCCGTAGTGGCCGTAGACGACGCTCTTGCGGCCGTGCTCGCGCATGAGCTGCTTGAACTCCCGCAAGTAGGCACCCAAACGCGCGGGCGGGACGGCCGCGTCCTCCCAGCCGGGCCAGGCCTCCTCGCCCCCGGCCAGCCGCGTCGCGAGACCGGCGCCCTCCTCCCGGATCCGCCACAGCCGCTTCTGCGCGGCCGCGTCGTCCAGCAGCGCGGATCCGGTCAGCGCGCCGCGGAGCCCGTCGATCAGCCCGCGCGCCTTTTCCGGATCGGCCATCTCGACGAACAGCCACGCGCCGCCCGGCGGAAGCCCGTCGGCGCGGCCGGGCTCCAGCAGGGCGACGAGGTCCGCGTCGACGCCCTCGACGGTCAGCGGCGACCACGGCAGGATCGCCGGGACCGCGTCGGCCGCGGCGATGTCGGACTCGAAGCCGAGCACCGCGAGCACCTTGCGGCGCGGCACCTCGGCGAGGGAAACCGTCGCCTCCAGCACCGTGACGCACGTGCCCTCGCTGCCGACGAGCGCCTTGGCGACGTCGAAGCCGTTCTCCGGCAACAGGTGCTCCAGCCCGTACCCGGACACCCGCCTGCTGAACGAGGACAGCTCGGTCCGCAGTAACGCCAGGTTGTCGTGGACGAGCGCGCGCAGCTCCGAGAAGACCCGGCCTTCCGTGCCGGGCATGGCCGCCCGCACGTCCACTTCGGACGGCGAGGTCGGCCCGACGGTGAGCCGGGTGCCGTCGTAGAGCAGCACGTCCAGCTCCCGGACGACGTCGACCGTGCGACCCCAGGCCACCGAATGCGATCCGCAGGCGTTGTTGCCGATCATCCCGCCGATCGTGCAGCGCGAGTGCGTCGACGGGTCGGGGCCGAACCGGAGGCCGTGCGGCGCGGCGAGCCGCTGGAGGTCGTCGAGGACGGTTCCGGGGGCGACCCTCGCCGTGTGTGCCTCCGGATCGAGGTCGAGGACGCCGCCGAAGTGGCGTGACGTGTCGATCACGACGCCCGGCCCGCACGAGTTGCCCGCGACGCTGGTGCCGCCGCCGCGGGCGATCACCGGCAGCCCGGCCTCCCGGCAGGCGGCGACGGCCGCGATCACCTCGTCGACGCTCCGCGGCAGCACCACCCCCTTCGGCACGTGCCGGTAGTTGGAGGCGTCGGTCGTGTACAGCGCCAGTGTCGCGGCGTCGGCCAGGATCTCCACGGGTCCATTCAAGACAACCGCGGGCGAGAACGCATCGGCGAACCTCTCCGGACGGGTGTGTCGGAAACCACGTCGGATATGCGATCGTGAGCGCGTGACGGCGAGACGGCACGCCGCTGAAGACCTCGCCGCCGAGCACAGCGCGGTGCTCGGCGGGCTTCTTCGCGAGCGCGAAGAGCTGCTCGCCACCCTCGACCGGGTCGCGGCGCTCAACGGCACCGCGCGCCTGATCCGCGAGTCGATCGGCACGCATTCCGGCTTCGTCGCCGAGCTGACCGGGCCCGAACAGGCAGTGATCCGCTGGATGTCGGGCAACCGCACGGACGCGCTGCAGGACCTCGCCGTGCCCATCGGCCAGGGAATCGGCGGGCGGGTGCTCGCGCTGGGCAAGCCGGTGAGGGTCAACGACTACGTCAACTCGCCGAGCATCACCCACCAGTTCGACGCGCAGGTACGCGGTGAGGGCCTCGCCGCGATGATCGCCGTCCCGATCGTCAGCGGGACCGAGACGGTCGCCATCGCGTACGCCGCCATGCGCGAGCGCCGCGACTTCGGCGACGACGCGGTCCAGTCCCTCGAAGACATCGCCACCGAGGCCGGCCGGGCGCTGAAACTGGCGTCGGTCGCCGAGTCCGACCGTGAGACCGCGCTGTCCGCCGAGCGGCTCCGGATGCAGAGCGCGCTGCACGATTCGGTCGGCGCGCTGCTGTTCTCCATCGGCGTCCAGGTCCGGAACCTGCACGAGGACATCAGCGACAACCCGGCGCTCGAATCGCGGCTGCGACGGCTGGAGGGCGACGTGTCGGCCGCGTCGAGGGCGCTGCGCGAGTCGCTGCTGGCGTTGTCGGAGTCGAGCCCGGAGCGGGCGCTGCCGGTGGAGCTGGCCGAGCACTGCCGCTCGTTCCAGGCCCGCTGCGGCGTCCCGGCGCGCTTCGTCCAGCTCGCGCCGGTGCCGCGGCTGGACGCCGAACGCACCGGCCTGCTGGTGGCGGCCGTCCGGGAAGGCCTGCTCAACGTGGAGAAACACGCCGACGCGCTGTCCGTCGTGGTCAGCCTGCTGCCCAGCGACGACGGCGTGCAGGTGGTCGTCGCCGACGACGGGACCGGGCATCGCTCCGAAGACGAGGAGCCCGAGCCGGGGACCGGGATGGGCCTGCGCGCGCTGGCCGAGCGCGCCGCGCGGCTCGGCGGCCGGGTCAGCCTGGTCCGCGACGAGGACGACGGGTGCACGCTGCGCGCCTGGGTGCCGGAACCGTGCCTTCGCCGGTGACGGTCCTCGTCGTGGACGACCATCCGGTGGTCCGCGACGGGGTGAGCCTGCTGCTGCGCTACGACCCGGCGATGACCGTGGTCGGCTCGGCCGAGACCGGCCGGTCCGCGATCCGGCGGGCGGGTGAGCTGAAGCCGGCGCTGATCCTGCTGGACCTGCGGCTGCCGGACATGCTCGCGCCCGAGGTCATCGCGGAGCTCCGGCGCGTGCACCCGGCCGGGCGGATCGTGGTGTTCACCGCGCACGGCGACCATCAGGGTGTGCGGGCCGCGCTGGACTCCGGGGCGCACGGCTGCCTGCTCAAGGACGTCGCCGGGACGGATCTGGTGGCGGCGCTGCGGCAGGTGCTCAAGGGTGAGCGCGTCGTCGATCCGCGCATCTTCCCCGACGACGACCAGCGGTCCGACGCGCTCGCGCGCAGCGGCCTGACGCGGCGTGAGTACGAGGTCCTACGGCTGGCGGCACAGGGGCAGACGAATCCGGAGATCGCGGAATCGACCGGCCTGGCGCGGAACACCGTGAAGACCTATTTGCAGTCCGCGCTGCACAAACTCGGCGCCCGGAACCGCGTCGAGGCCATCGGGAAGGCCTCCGAAGCCGGCCTGCTCTGACGCATTTAGTCCTCTGAATGCGGTAGTTGCGCGTGCAAGTACCGCATTCAGAGGACGAAATGCGCTGTGTCCGTTTTGTAGCCGTGTGGGTCTCCAGGTGGGGGTAACGCGGCGGAGGGTGCCCACGCAGGATGACCGCCACCGATCGTGACTCGGGTCACACGGATGGAGGAGGCGGCTTGCTGAGTGTCCGTGATCTTCAAGTGCGGTACGGCCGATCGGTGGCCGCACTGCACGGGGTCGACCTCGACGTTTCACCTGATGGAGTACTGGCCGTCCTCGGCAGCAACGGCGCCGGGAAATCGACCCTCCTGCGTACGGTTTCCGGCACGCTGCGTATGCACCGCGGCTCGGTTTCCGCCGGCGAGGTGCGCTACGACGGCAAACCACTGACCAAACTGGACCCGGCCCGCATCGTCGGTCTCGGCGTGGTCGGCGTCCCCGAGGGCCGCCAGGTCTTCGCGCGGATGACGGTCGAGGAGAACCTGCGCGCGGGCGGGATCGGCGCCCGCTCCCCCGGGCAGCGCGCCGCCGCGCGCAAACGCGTCGACGAACTCTTCCCGGTCCTGGCCGAGCGGGCCAAACAGCGCGCGGGCCTGCTCTCCGGCGGCGAACAGCAGATGCTCGCGATCGGCCGCGCGCTGATGTCCGGCCCGCGGCTCCTCCTGCTCGACGAACCTTCGCTCGGTCTCGCGCCGAAGATCGTCGAGCGGATCGGCGACATCATCCGCGAGATCCACGACCAGGGCACCGCCGTGGTGCTGGTCGAGCAGAACGCCGTGATGGCGTTGCGCGTCGCCGATCACGCGATCGTCCTGGAGGTGGGCCGGGTCGCGCTCGCCGGGACGACGGCCGAACTCGCCGCGAGCGAGGAGGTCCAGCGGCTCTACCTCGGCGGCCACGCCGAATCGCAGGCCACCGCCGAAGCCGAAGCCGCCGACGCCCGCAAGCAGCTCGCGGGCCGGAGCCTGTCGAGGTGGGCCGGATGACGCCGCCCGAGCTGCAGGTCGAGAGCGTGACCCTGCGCTTCGGCGGGATCAGGGCGCTCGACGACGTCTCCTTCACTGTCGGTTCCGGTTCGCTGCACGCGCTCATCGGGCCGAACGGCGCCGGCAAATCCAGCTGTTTCAACGTGATCAGCGGGCTTTACCGGGCGAACACCGGCAGAATCCGACTCGGCGACGCCGTCCTTTCCGGACTCCCGCCGCACCGGCTGGCGGGCCTCGGCGTCGGCCGGTCGTTCCAGAACGCCGCCCTCTCTCCCGGCTCGACCGTGCTCGACAACGTCATGCTCGGACGGCACGCGCTGACCAAGGGCGGCTTCCTCGCCTGCGGGCTCCGGCTGCCGTGGACGGTCCGCGCCGAACGACGGCATTCCGCGCGGGTGCGGGAGATCTGCGACTTCCTCGGGATCGGCGCACTGGTGGATCTCCCGGTCGGCGCGCTGCCCTACGGCGCGGTGAAACGCGTCGACCTCGCCCGCGCGCTCGCCGTCGAACCCGTCCTGCTGCTGCTCGACGAACCCGCGGCGGGCATGAACGCGACCGAGACCGCCGAGCTGGCCGGGACGATCCGCGACGTCCGCGACGAGCTCGGCATCTCGATTCTCCTGGTGGAACACGACATGGGACTGGTGATGGGCATCGCGGACCGGGTCACCGTCCTGGACTTCGGCAGGCGTATCGCCGACGGCACACCGGCCGAGGTCCAGTCGGATCCGGACGTGATCAGGGCATATCTCGGCACGGAGGCCACGGCGTGAACACTTTCCTGCAACTCGTGGTCAACGGACTCGGCAAGGGCGCGGTGTTCGCGTTGCTGGCGCTGGGTTTCGTGATCATCTTCAAGGCCACCGAAGTGGTCAACTTCGCGCATGGATCACTCGTGCTCTTCGGCGGCTACCTGGTCGTCGTGACGCGCGAATCGCTCGGCTGGGCGGGCGCCTCACTGGTCGGCATCGTGTCGGCTGGTCTGCTCGCGCTCCTGCTGGAACGGTTCCTGCTGTCCCGCTCGCGGCACGCGGACGCGAACAGCCTGGCGCTGCTGACGATCGGCGTGGACGTGATCATCACCGAGGAGATCGTGCGCCGCCTCGGCGTCACGCTGCCGTTCCTCGGCGACGCCTGGGACGCGCAACCGTTCCAGATCGGCGGGATCACCCTGTTCCGCACGCATCTGGTGGCGCTGCTCGTCGCCGCCGTGCTGATCACCGCGTTCACCTTGGCGTTCAAGTACTCCAACTGGGGCGTCGCGATGCGGGCACAGGCCGAGAACCGCGAAGCCGCCGCACTGATGGGGATCCGCAGTTCCCGGGTGACGGCGACGGCGTGGGTGGTCGCCGGCGTGCTCGCCGGGGTCGCGGTGCTCTTCATCGCCACGCAGGACTTCTCCGGCGCGGGCCTGTCCCGCGGCACGCACTCCATCGCGCTCGCGGCGTTCCCCGCGGCCATCCTCGGCGGGCTGGACTCGACGGCGGGCGCGGTGGTGGGCGGCCTGGTCGTCGGGCTGGTCGAAGCGCTTTCGGCGCAGTACGTGTCGTTCGACTTCTCCAAGAGCGCGGTCTTCCTGGTGATGCTCGTGGTCCTGGTGGTGCGGCCGTCGGGGTTGTTCGGGACGAGGGAGAGCACCCGTGTCTGACACCGCCGTGAAAGCCCCGCCCGCCGCCCCGCCGACACCGCCCGCGAAACGCGACCGGGGACGGCTGCTCAAGGCGCTGGCCTGGATCGCGCTGCTCGTCGTCCTGCTCGCGATCCCGCTGTACCTCGACGCCGCCTGGCTGAAGGCCGGGCAGTACATGATGATCGGCGGGGTCGGCGCGATCGGGCTGACCATGCTGGTCGGGCAGGCCGGGCAGTTGTCCCTGGCGCACGCGTTCTTCCTGCTGGCGGGCGCGACCGGGTACACCGTCCTTTCCGGACCGGTCGACGACGAGCGCGTGTTCGGACTCGGCCTCGATCCCGGGCTTTCGCTGGTCGGCGCGGTGGTCGTCGCCGCGCTGCTCGGCTTGGCGTTCGCGCCGGTTTCCGGACGGCTGCGCGGGATCTATCTCGGTGTCGCGTCGCTTTCGCTGGTGTTCCTCGGGCTCTACTTCGGACAGTCGGCCGAGACACTGACCGGCGGGACGTCGACCGGGCGCAGCCCCGAACCGTTCTCGCTGTTCGGTTTCCCGTTCACCAACGACGGCCCAGAAATCGAGCTGATGGGCGTGCCGATCCGGCAGGCGGAACGGCTCTGGTACCTGTTCCTGCTGCTGACCGTGCTCGCGTTCGTGGTCGCCAAGGCGGCGGTGCGCAGCCGCGTCGGCCGGTCGTGGCGCGCGGTGCGGGACAACGAGGCCGCGGCGTCCGTGATGGGCGTCAGTGTCACGCGCGCCAAGGCCGGCGCTTTCGCCGTCTCGTCGGCGTACGCGGGGCTCGCGGGCGCGATGACCGTGCTGTGGTTCGACATCCTCAAACCCGACGAGAGCGAGTTCGGCACGTACGGCATCAACATCTCCATCGCCTTCCTGGCCATGGTGATCATCGGGGGACTCGGCTCGGTGCCCGGCGCGCTGGTGGGCGCGCTGATCGTCAACGGGCTGCCGCAGGTGCTTTCGCTGTACTCCGCCGATCTCGGCTGGTTCTCCGGAACCGGCGACGGCGCACTGACCCCGATCCTGGTCAGCTCGTTCGTCTACGGCGCCGCGATCATCCTCGTGGTGCTCTTCGAACCGGGCGGGCTCGCCGCGATCGGTCGCCGGATCACGTCAGCAAGGAAACCTCATCTCCCGGAGGAGCAAGACAAATGAAGCACACATATCCGGCCGTCGCGCTGGCGGCGGTCCTCGCCCTCTCGGCGTGCAGCACGAAGGCGGGCGACTCGGGGTCCTCGGGGGCGGACGGTTCGGGCGTCAAGACCGACAAAGGAGTGACGGCGTCGGAGATCACCCTTGGCGTGATGACCGACAAGACCGGGGTGTTCAAGAACCTCGGGCTCGGCATCACACAGGGGAACGAGTTGTGGGCCAAGGACTTCAACGCCGCGGGCGGGGCCTGCGGCCGTCAGGTCAAACTGGAGACCGTCGACCACGGCTACAAGGCGGACACGGCGAAGACGCTGTATCCGCAGATCGAGCCGAAGGTCCTCGGCTTCGTGCAGTTGCTCGGCTCGCCCGTGGTGGCCGCGCTGAAGCAGAACATCGCGTCGGACAAGACCGTCGCCGCGCCCGCGTCGTGGTCTTCGGAACTGCTCGACAACCAGTACGTGATGATCGTCGGAACGACCTACGACCTGGAGATCATCGACGGGCTGTCGTACTTCCAGGAACAGGGCCTGGTGAAGGACGGCGACACGATCGGGCACGTCTACATCGACGGCGAGTACGGCAAGAACGGCCTGCGCGGCTCGCAGTTCTACGCGAAGAAGCACAATCTGACGGTCAAGGAGGTCAAGGTGACCTCCACGGACAACGACCTCACCAACATCGTCACCGGACTCAAGGGCGACGGCGTCAAGGCCATCGTCCTGACCACCACGCCGGCGCAGACCGGTTCCGCGCTCGCGGCGAACAAGGCGCTCGGGCTGAACGTGCCGGTGCTCGGCAACAACCCGGTGTTCGACCCGGTGCTGCTGAAGAGCCCGGCGGCGAACGCGCTGGACAAGCTGACGATCGTCGCCAGCAGCGTGCCGTTCTCCGCCGACATCCCCAAGGCCAAGGACGTCGCGACGAAGTACAAGGCGGCGTACAAGGAGACACCGAACGGCGGGATCCCCTACGGCTACGCGGTCGGCGAGGTCTGGGGCACGGTGCTCAAAAAGGCTTGCGAGAACAAGGACCTCACGCGGGACGGCATCGCCGCGGCGTTGAAGCAGACCACGTCGGCGAGCACGGGTGACCTGGTGGCGGCGCTGGACTTCTCGAAGGCGGGTACCCCGGCGACACGCCAGGTGTACGCGGCGACACCGGACGCGTCGGCCGAGGGCGGGGTCCGCTACGTCAAGCCGCTGTTCGAGGCTCCCGAGGCGAAGGAGTACGTGGCTCCGCACCAGAAGTGAGTCTCGCTTCGGCGAGCGCGTCCGCTTCGGCCAACGGTGTGGTGCCGTTGGCCGAAGCGGCGTCCAGGATGCGTTGCGTCGTCGCTTCCAGGGTTTCGACGCGGGCGAGCGCCTCGGCGTGGGTGAGGTCCTCCTTCTCGCGGCCGAGCGTGTAGACGACTCCCCCAGCGCTCGCGACGAAATCCGGGATCCACAGGATTCCCTTCGCGGCGAGGCCGTCCGCCACCGTGTCGTCGGTGAGCTGGTTGTTGGCCGGGCCGACAACCAGCGGCGCGGCGACCTCGGTTCCCGGGCCGAAGACCCCGCCCACGGCGGCCGGGATCAGGACGTCGGCGTCGATGCCGAGCACCTGATCCGGCCTCACCGGCTTCAGGCCTTGTGCGCGGGCCGCGGCGAGGCGTCGTTCGTCCACATCGGACACGACGACCTCGGCGCCCTGCCCGGCAAGTCCGGCGGCCAGGTGGGCGCCGACCGAGCCGTAGCCGCCGATGACCACCGTGCGGCCCTTCATCTCGTCGTCACCGAAGACCGCCCGCGCGCCCGCTCGCAGGGCGGCGAGAACTCCGACAGCGGTCGGCCCGCTCGACGAACCGGTGCCGCCGTGCTCCTCGGGAAGGCAGAACACGTGCGGGGTCCGCTCGCGCAGCACGAGCATGTCCTCCGGACCGGTTCCGACGTCGGGCCCGGCGAGATACGCGCCGTCGAGTGACGCGATGAGGTCGGCGTGGTCGAGCAGGATCTCGCGCCGCAGCTCGTCGGTCGGCACGGCGTCGAGGGCGACGACACTCTTGCCGCCGCCGAAGTCCAAGCCCGCGACCGCGCATTTGCGCGTCATCGCCGCGGACAGCCGCAGGACGTCGTCGATCGCGTCGTGGACACGCGGATAGACCTTGAACCGGCAGCCGCCGACGGCCGGGCCGAGGGCGCTCGAATGCACGGCCACCATCGTGGTCACTCCGGACCGCTGTCCCCTCCGGACGACCAACTCCTGTACGGACATCTCGCTTCCTCCCACGCATTTAGTCGGCTGATTGCGCTGAAGCTAGGCTGATTCCCAGGCTTACAGGGGAGTTGCCGAACGTTATTCGGCGAACGAGGTCAAGGAGTGGGCGTGGACGAACTTGATTCGGCGATCATCCGGGAACTCCAGGCGGATGCGCGGCAGTCGAACCGCGACATCGCCCGCAAGGTCGGCGTCGCGCCGTCGACCTGCCTGGAACGGACGCGGCTGCTGCGGGAGCGCGGAGTCATCCGCGGCTATCACGCCGACATCGACCTGCGCAGCCTCAACCGCGGCGTCCAGGCGATGGTCTCGGCGCAGGTGCGGCCCTTGAGCCGGGAGGTGATCGACTCCTTCCAGCGTTCGGTCGCGGAATTGCCGGAAGTCCTTTCGGTCTTCGTCACCGCCGGCAGCGACGATTTCCTGATCCACGTCGCCGCACAGGACGTCGATCAGCTCCACGCATTCCTCGTGGATCGCTTGGCGAAGCGCAAGGAGATCATCGGCTTCCGCAGTTCGATCATTTTCCGGCATCTGCGCAAGACCGAACTGGAACCGCTTCCGCCGCGAATACCGGGTGATACCCCTTAGTGGACGACTCGCCGCCCTTCAGTCCGCCCGAAATCCCGGACTTCGCAGCCAAGGAGACGGAAACTGTCGGGGGTATGGGTTTAACTGGTCAGTGCGGGACGGAAAGGAGGCACGCCATGGACCTTCGGACGGACCTCAATCATCGTGAGCGGGCCACCCTGAGAGCCGTGGCCGAGGGCCACGCCGAGATCAGCTGCAGCCGCGAGCCGGACCTGTTCGTCGACGGCCTCGCCTGCTGCGACCAGCACACCGCGCATCGCCTCGCCCATCTCGGCCTGGTGGCGCCCGCCAGGGACGGCCGGTGGGGCGAGCGCGTTCCCGCCCTGCTCACCGAGGCCGGGGCGGCGGCGCTGGACGACCTCGCGGGCCCCGAAGCGGCCGCGTAATCGGGTTGCCAGGGCGGCTCGCCGTCGCCACGCTTTGCCGATGCGTGTCTTTCTGGAGACCGAGCGGCTCCTGCTGCGACAGTTCACCGACACCGACGTCGACCCTCTGTTCGCGCTCTACGACGACCCCGAAGTCATGCGCTACCTCAACGGTGGCGAACCCGCCGACCGGGCGGAGATCGAAAACCACGACCTTCCCGCCTTTATCGGTTACTACGAGCGTTTCCCCGGTTACGGGTTCTGGGCGGCGATCGAGAAATCGAGCGGGGATTTCCTGGGCTGGTTCCATTTCCGACCGTTGCGCGGTCACCACACCGATGATCCCGAGCTGGGTTACCGGCTGAACCGGTCGTCCTGGGGCAAGGGGTATGCGACCGAGGGTTCGCTGGCGATCGTTGAGAAGGGGTTCACCGAATTCGGCGCCCGGCGGATCTGGGCGGCGACCATGGCGGTGAACCTCGGGTCCCGGCGGGTCATGGAGAAGATCGGGATGCGGCACGTCCGGACCTATCACGAGCACTTCGACAACCCGATCCCCGGCACGGAAGAGGGCGAGGTCGAGTACGCCATCACGCTGGAGGAGTGGCGGGCCCGCGTCGGCCTCGTGAGTGGTAAGGACGGTTAGAACCGTCCTTACCACTCACGAGGTGGGCAGCCAGGTTTCGCCGATCTCCTCGGCGAGGGCCTCCCCGCCGGTGAGGTCGGCGAGCCAGGCGTGGAACGTGTCTCCCTGGTCGGGCGGGAGTCCGACGTCGAAGTGCGCGACGTCTTCGAAGCGGGTCGCGTGCAGCAGGTACGGCGACGAGCGGATGTCGTTCTCCAGCCGTCCGGCCCGGTCGTAGTCGACGACGACCTCCACCAGCCGCAGCCGCCGGTACTCCCGGACGCCGATGACGTCGACGGCCTCCGAAACGGCTTGCCCGTACGCGCGGATCAAGCCGCCGGCGCCGAGCAGTACTCCGCCGAAGTAGCGGGTCACCACGGCGACGGTGTCGGTCAGCTCCCGGCGGCGGAGCACCTCGAGCATCGGGGTGCCCGCCGTGCCCGCGGGCTCGCCGTCGTCACTCGAACGTTGAGTCCTGCCGTCGGCGCCTAACACGAACGCGTGACAGTGGTGCCGGGCCGCCGGATCGGCCTTCTTCCTGGCGGCGATCACCTCGCGGGCGGCCTCTTCCGAGGTGACCGGGGCGAGCGCGCAGAGGAAGCGCGACCGCCGGATTTCGATCTCGTGGACCCCGGTGCCCGCCACGGTGAGATAACGATCCGCCATCGGCCAAGCCTCTCAAACCGGCCGGGTCACTCTGCCGTTCGGGCGATTCGGCGGTCACCCGGGGTCATCGCAACACCGGCGCAACCCACTCTCCCGAGCGACCCAGGTCACACTTCTGGATGAGTCTGTCAGTCATAAGCGCAGGTCTACGTGCTGATGCTCCACTCAGTGGACATGTCATTCCAGCCAGTGGGCAGATGATGTTTGAAGTCAACGCCCGCGTGGCATTTCCCACCCCGACCAAGCGACGTATGTCGATAACAGCGATTTCACACTATCGTCATAAGACCGGCGAACCCGGGAGTAACACGTGTACCCGTCAGCCGCCCACCACAGTGGCCAGACGGCACCCACGTGCACAGCAGTACCGATATGCGCATCGGCCGCCCAGTGCAGTGCGGCTCTACGAGGCCTGCCCCCGTTTCCGCGGGCGGGATCGTTCCCTCTCGACTGACCATCGCGGTCCCGGACCACTCCGTTAACTGGTTCACGCACGAACCACCCGAACGGAGTGGTACCGGTCGCGCCGACGCCTTGGGAGGCGGCCAGCCGTGACCCACCATGCCAGCTACAAGGGCAGCAAGGCCCCCGAAGGCCTGTATGACCCGGAGTTCGAGCACGACGCCTGCGGTGTCGCGTTCGTCGCCGATCTCTCCGGTAAACGCGATCACGGCATCGTCGCCAAAGCGCTGATCGCGCTGCGGAACCTGGAACATCGCGGGGCCCGCGGCGCCGACCCGGAGACCGGCGACGGTGCCGGGATCCTCATCCAGGTCCCCGACGAGTTCTATCGCGACGTCGTCGGCTTCGACCTTCCCGAGCCCGGCGCGTACGCCGTCGGCACGGCTTTCCTTCCACAGGACGAAAACGCCCGTGGCCGGGCGATGACGACCATCGAGCGCGTCGCCGCCGAAGAGGGCATGCGCGTCCTCGGCTGGCGTGACCTTCCCGTCCACACCGAACACGTCGGCACCGGCGCGGCCGAGACCATGCCGTATTTCAGCCAGCTGTTCCTTGCCGGACAGGACGCGCTGGAGGGCCTCGCCCTGGAACGCGCCGCGTTCGTGGTGCGCAAACGCGCCGAGCACGCGCTCGTCGAGGACGACGTCTACTTCCCGAGCCTGTCCTCGCGCACGATCGTCTACAAAGGAATGCTCACCGAGCCGCAGGTCGAGAAGTTCTTCGCCGACCTCACCGACGAGCGCGTCACCAGCGCCATCGGCCTGGTGCACTCCCGCTTCTCCACCAACACCTTCCCGTCGTGGCCGCTGGCGCACCCGTACCGGTACGTCGCCCACAACGGCGAGATCAACACCCTGCGCGGCAACCGGAACTGGATGGACGCGCGTGAGGCGCTGCTCGAATCCGACCTGATCCCGGGTGATATCAAGCGGATCTACCCGATCATCACCCGCGGCGCGAGCGACTCGGCGTCCTTCGACGAGGTGCTGGAGCTGCTCCACCTCGGCGGACGCCCGCTGCCGCACGCGGTGCTGATGATGATCCCGGAGGCCTGGGAGAACCATCAGGAGATGGACCCCGCGCGCCGCGCGTTCTACGAGTTCCACTCGACGCTGATGGAACCGTGGGACGGCCCGGCGCTGGTCTCCTTCACCGACGGCACCCAGATCGGCGCGGTGCTCGACCGCAACGGCCTGCGCCCCGCCCGGTACTGGGTCACCGAAGACGGCCTCGTCGTCCTCGCCAGCGAGGTCGGCGTGCTGGAACTGGAGCAGTCCACGATCGTCCGGAAAGGACGGTTGGAGCCGGGCCGCATGTTCCTCGTGGACACGGCCGCCGGCCGGATCGTCGAGGACGAGGAGATCAAGGACCGGCTCGCCACCGAGCACCCGTACGACGAATGGGTCGAGGACGGGCTGCTCCCGCTCGACGGGCTTCCCGAACGTGAGCGCGAGATCCCGCCGCACGCCGCGCTCGTGCGCCGCCAGCAGGCTTTCGGCTACACCGAAGAAGAACTCGACGTCCTGCTCCAGCCGATGGCCCGCACCGGCGCGGAGCCGATCGGCTCGATGGGCAACGACTCCCCCATCGCGTCGCTGTCCAGCCGCCCGCGGCTGATCTTCGACTACTTCATCCAGCTCTTCGCCCAGGTGACCAACCCGCCGCTGGACGCGATCCGCGAGGAACTGGTCACCGCGCTCGGCACCCAGCTCGGCGCGCAGCCGAACCTGCTGACGGCCGACGCGTCGTCGTGCCGCCGGATCGTGCTGCCCTTCCCGGTGCTGGACAACGACGAGTTCGCCAAACTCGTGCACGTCAACGACGACGGCGATCTGCCAGAGTTCCAGGCCGTCACCGTGCACGGCACCTACGACGTCCACGGCGGCGGCGAGGCGCTCGTGCGGCGGCTCGACGAGATCCGGGCCGAGGTGTCCGCGGCCATCGCCGAGGGCGCGCGGCTGATCGTGCTCTCCGACCGCGGCATCGACGAGGACCACGCGGGTATCCCGTCACTGCTGCTCACCGGCGCGGTGCACCACCACCTGGTGCGCGAGAAGACCCGTACGCAGGTCGGCCTCATCGTCGAGGCGGGCGACGCGCGCGAGGTGCACCACATCGCACTGCTGGTCGGCTACGGCGTCGCGGCGGTGAACCCATACCTGGCGATGGCGACCGTCGAGGAGATGGCCGACCAGGGCCTGATCCCCGGCGTCACCGCGAAGCAGGCGACCGCGAACCTGATCAAGGCACTGGGCAAGGGCGTCCGCAAGACGATGTCGAAAATGGGAGTGTCCACAGTGGCCTCCTACACCGGCGCGCAGATCTTCGAAGCGGTCGGGCTCGGCGACGAGGTCATCCAGAACTGCTTCACCGGCACCACTTCCCGGCTCGGCGGCGTCGGCTTCGACACGCTCGCGCTGGAAGTCGCCGAGCGGCACCGCCGGGCGTTCCCGCGCGACGGTTTCCGCGCGAACCACCGCGAGCTGGAGACCGGCTCGGACTATCAGTGGCGCCGCGAGGGTGAGCCGCATCTGTTCAACCCGCAGACGGTGTTCAAGCTGCAGCACTCCACCCGTGCCGGGAAGTACGAGGTCTTCAAGGAGTACACGAAGGCCGTCGACGACCAGGCGCAGAAGCTGTACACGCTGCGCGGGCTGTTCGACTTCAAGATCGGGCAGCGGCCCGCCGTGCCGATCGAGGAGGTCGAACCGGTCTCCGAGATCGTCAAGCGGTTCGCCACCGGCGCGATCTCCTACGGCTCGATTTCGGCGGAGATGCACGAAACCCTGGCCATCGCGATGAACCGCCTCGGCGGCAAGTCGAACACCGGTGAGGGCGGCGAGGATCCGGAGCGGCTCTACGACCCCGAGCGCCGCAGCGCGGTCAAGCAGGTCGCGAGCGGCCGGTTCGGCGTCACGAGCGAGTACCTGGTCAACGCCGACGACATCCAGATCAAGATGGCGCAGGGCGCGAAGCCCGGCGAAGGCGGCCAGCTGCCCGGCGCGAAGGTGTACCCGTGGATCGCGAAGACGCGGCACTCCACGGCGGGTGTCGGGCTGATCTCGCCGCCGCCGCACCACGACATCTACTCGATCGAGGATCTCGCCCAGCTGATCCACGACCTCAAGAACGCCAACCCGGCCGCGCGTATCCACGTGAAGCTCGTGTCCGAGGTCGGCGTCGGCACGGTCGCGGCCGGTGTGTCCAAGGCGCACGCGGACGTCGTGCTCATCTCCGGGCACGACGGTGGCACGGGTGCTTCCCCGCTGTCGTCGATCAAGCACGCGGGCGGCCCCTGGGAACTCGGGCTCGCCGAGACGCAGCAGACGCTGCTGGCCAACCGGCTGCGTGACCGCATCGTCGTGCAGACCGACGGCCAGCTCAAGACCGGCCGTGACGTCGTCATCGCCGCGCTGCTCGGCGCCGAGGAGTTCGGTTTCGCGACCGCGCCGCTGGTGGTCTCCGGCTGCATCATGATGCGGGTGTGTCACCTCGACACCTGCCCGGTCGGTGTCGCGACGCAGAACCCCAAGCTGCGTGAGAAGTTCAGCGGCAAGGCGGAGTACGTGGTGAACTTCTTCGAGTTCATCGCCCAGGAGGTCCGGGAGTACCTGGCTGAGCTGGGTTTCCGGTCCATCGCCGAGGCCGTCGGCCACGCGGAGATGCTCGACAAGCGCAAGGCGATCGACCACTGGAAGGCCGCCGGGCTCGACCTGTCGCCGATCTTCCACGTGCCCGACATGGCCCCGGCCGGACTGCGGCACCAGCAGACGGTGCAGGACCACGGGCTGGAGAAGGCGCTCGACAACACGCTGATCCAGCTCGCCGAGGGCGCGCTGTCCTCCGGGGACAAGGTGCGGCTGGAGTTGCCGGTCCGCAACGTGAACCGGACCGTGGGCACCATGCTCGGCCACGAGCTCACCAAGCGGTGGGGCGGCGAAGGCCTGCCGGACAACACGATCGACGTCACCTTCACCGGGACCGCCGGTCAGTCGTTCGGCGCGTTCGTGCCCAAGGGCATCACGCTGCGGCTCTACGGTGACGGCAACGACTACGTCGGCAAGGGCCTCTCCGGTGGACGGCTCATCGTGCGGCCGCCGAAGGTGGCGCGGTACAACGCCGAAGAGCACATCATCGCGGGCAACGTGATCGGCTACGGCGCGACCAGCGGCGAGATCTTCATCCGCGGCAAGGTCGGCGAGCGGTTCTGCGTGCGAAACTCGGGCGCGCTGGCCGTCGTCGAGGGCGTCGGCGACCACGGCTGCGAGTACATGACCGGCGGCCGTGTCGTCGTGCTCGGCAGCGTGGGCCGCAACTTCGCGGCCGGGATGTCGGGCGGCGTCGCCTACGTGCTGGACCTGCCCGCGCACCGGATCAACCCGGAGATGGTCGACGTCGACCCGCTGGATTCGTCCGATGTGGACTTCCTGCGCGAGGCGCTCGAAAAGCATTACGACGAAACGGAGTCCGCGGTCGCGCGTGCGCTGCTCGCCGATTGGGACGCCGCCGTCGACCGGTTCGGCAAGGTCATGCCGAAGGACTACAAGCGCGTGCTCGCGGCGCAGGCTGAGGCCGAGCGCGACGGGCGTGACGTGAACGAGGCGATCATGGAGGCCGCACATGGCTGACCCCAAGGGCTTTCTGACCACCACTCGCGAGACGCCCAAGAGCCGTCCCGTCGACCTGCGCCTGATGGACTGGCGCGAGGTGTACGAGGACTTCGCGACGTCGAAGCTGCAGAAGCAGGCCGGACGCTGCATGGACTGCGGCATCCCGTTCTGTCACCAGGGCTGCCCGCTCGGGAACCTCATCCCCGAGTGGAACACGCTGACCTGGCGTGACGATTGGCGCGACGCGGCCGAGCGGTTGCACGCGACCAACAATTTCCCGGAGTTCACCGGGACCCTCTGCCCGGCGCCGTGCGAGACGGCGTGTGTGCTCGGGATCAACGACGATCCCGTCACCATCAAGCGGGTCGAGATCTCGATCATCGACCGGGCCTTCGAAGAAGGCTGGGTCACGCCGGAATCGCCGGTCGTCAAGACCGGCAAGAAGGTGGCGGTGGTCGGATCCGGCCCGTCGGGACTCGCCGCGGCGCAGCAGCTCACGCGCGCGGGCCACAGCGTCGTGGTCTTCGAGCGGGCCGACAAGATCGGCGGGCTGCTGCGCTACGGCATCCCCGAATTCAAGATGGAGAAGCACCGGCTCGACCGGCGCCTCGACCAGATGCGGGCCGAGGGCACGGAGTTCCGGACCTCGGTGAACGTCGGCGTCGACCTCACCGTCGAGGAGCTCAAGTCGTCCTACGACGCCGTGGTCCTCGCCGGCGGCGCGACCGCGTGGCGCGACCTGCCGATCCCCGGCCGCGAGCACGCCGGTATCCACCAGGCGATGGAGTTCTTGCCGCACGCCAACCGGGTCGCCGCCGGAGAGCTGGACGTCTCGCCGATCAACGCCGAAGGCCTCGACGTCGTGGTCATCGGCGGTGGCGACACCGGCGCGGACTGCGTCGGGACGTCGCACCGCCAGGGCGCGAAGTCGGTGACGCAGCTGGAGATCATGCCGAAGCCGCCGCTTTCGCGGTCCGACGCGCACCCGTGGCCGACGTACCCGATGATCTACCGCGTCTCTTCCGCGCACGAAGAGGGTGGCGAGCGGCTGTACTCGGTCAACACCCAGGAGTTCCTGGCCGACGCGGGCGGGCGCGTGCGCGCGCTGAAGCTGGTCGAGGTGCGCAACGAGGGCGGCAAGTTCGTCCCGGTCGAAGGCACGGAACGCGAACTGCCCGCGCAGCTGGTGCTGCTCGCGATGGGCTTCGTCGGCCCGGAGCGGGAAGGCCTGCTGGAGTCGCTCGACGTCGAACTGGACCAGCGCGGCAACGTCGCCCGCGACAAGTCCTTCAAGACCAGCGTCGACAACGTGTTCGTGGCGGGCGACATGGGCCGCGGCCAGTCGCTCATCGTGTGGGCGATCGCCGAAGGCCGCTCCGCCGCGGCCGGGGTGGACGCGTTCCTCACCGGGCGAGACGTGCTGCCCGCCCCGATCGCGCCGACCGACCGGCCGCTCACCTAGGTGCCTTGAGCGCGTGAAGGCCCCCTTCCCCTTGGGTGAACCCAAGGGGAAGGGGGCCTTCACGCGTGTTACTCCCTCTCGCGTTTAGTCCTCTGAATGCGGTAGTTGCGTGCGCAACCACCGCATGCAGAGGACTAAATGCGGGGCGTGATCGGCACACTGGTCCTTTCGAGTGAAAGAACCGCCGAAAGAGTGTAGTTACGGGTGATGACAGCGAGCTTTCGGTATCGGTTGTATCAAGGGTAAGACCCGCACGGCGACCGGCATCAGACCTGCCGGGGCCGCCGGACGGGTTCTCAAGGAGGGGGTTCCTTGCCATGTCCGTCGATCTGACCATGCCCTTGGAATGGAAGACCGCGACCGGCGACGCCGCGAAGATGCTCGACGAACTACAGCCGAACATCCTCAAAGCACACGCTCGCGACCATTTTTCCGCACTGTTCCTCCGTTTTTCGGAGGTCCAGGACGCGATGAAGTTCCTCGCGTCGCTCGTCCCGCTGATGAAGTCCGCGAAGACCCACCTGACCGAGGTCGAGCGCTTCAAAACCGAAGGGGTGAAGGGGGCGCCCTACGTCGGCACCGGACTGACCGCGGCCGGCTACCGGTTCCTGAAAATCGAGGTGCCGCAAGACGCATCGTTCCGTCTCGGCATGCGCGCGCAGGAGACCCGCGAGAAGCTGAACGACCCGCCGCGCTCCACGTTCGACGGTGGATACCACGACGAGATCCACGCGGTCGTCATCATCGGCGACGCCGAGGACGCTCCGATGACCGCGCGCCGGAACGAGGTTCTGGCACTGATTCCGTCGACGGTTTCCGTCGTCGCCGAGGAAACCGGACTCGGGCGGGTGAACGCCAACGGGAACGGAATCGAACATTTCGGCTACGTCGACGGCCGGAGCCAGCCGCTCTTCCTGGTCGAGGACATCCACGCGGAAAAGACGGAAACGGACGGCATCGGAGTCTGGGATCCGACCGCTCCGCTGAACCAGGTGCTCGTCCCGGATCACGCCGCCCCCGATCCAGGAGTGCATTTCGGCAGCTACTTCGTTTTCCGCAAACTGGAACAGAATGTGCGGCGATTCAAGCAGTCCGAGGAGGATTTGGCGGATCAATTGGGCCTCGTCGGCGAAGACCGGGAACGGGCGGGCGCGATGATCGTCGGCCGTTTCGAAGACGGCACCCCGCTGACCGCGCAACGGGAAGAGGGTGCGGAAAGTCCGGTACCGAACAACTTCGACTACGGAAGTGACGCCGCCGGCGCCAAATGCCCCTTCCAAGCCCATATCCGGAAGACGAACCCGCGCGGCAGCGGAGGCGCGGAACAGCCGCCGCAGGAACGCCTGCACCTGATGGCGCGGCGGGGCGTGCCCTACGGCGAACGAGCCGACGATCCGAACGCCGACCTGCCACCGTCGGCCCGGCCCAGCGGCGGCGTCGGGCTGCTGTTCATGGCGTTCAATTCGGTGCTGGGCAACCAGTTCGAGTTCACCCAGGCGACCTGGTCGAACAACCCGGGGTTCCCGATCCCGCCCGCCGGGGTCAAGCCGCCGGGCCTCGACCCGGTCATCGGCCAGGGCCCGCGGCCGGAATCCGTCTACACCACGGAATGGGCGGGCGACCGCACGGTGACCGCGGATCCGATCCCGCAGTCGGTGACACTGAAGGGCGGCGACTACTTCTTCATGCCGTCACTCGCGTTCCTGCGCGGGCTCGGCGGCAAGGGCTGATCGGGTTATCCGCTAAACGTCACCGAAACGGGCGTAAAGCGGATATCAGTTTGGAGTCGGCGGAGATAGCCTGCGAAACGGGCCGGTCCTGGGCGTACCGGCCACCGGGCGGACGCCGGTCACACTGGGGGTGGCCGGCGCCCGCCCATTTAGCTTTCTCCCGGCGTCCCGAGCCTGCCCCTTTCGCGACGCGTAGTACTTTGTCCGGTGCGGTAAGCGACATCGGGCTTCGGGGAGGGAGCTGGGGATGAATCGGCATGAACGACTCACGGCATTATTGGACATGGTGGGAGAGCGGGAAAAAGTCGACGTCGAGGTTTCGGCGGGCGAAC
Organism: Amycolatopsis sp. NPDC043885; assembly: GCF_056435685.1. Lineage (NCBI taxonomy): Bacteria > Bacillati > Actinomycetota > Actinomycetes > Pseudonocardiales > Pseudonocardiaceae > Amycolatopsis > Amycolatopsis sp. NPDC043885. The sequence continues at coordinate 131,930 of NZ_JBWKEA010000012.1, read as the reverse complement.
TCGGTGTCTCCCCCGCGACGATCCGCCGGGACCTCGATCACCTGGCCGGGCGCAATCTCGTGGTCCGCACCCGCGGCGGCGCCGTGGCGAGCAACGTCGCCTACGACCTTCCGTTGCGGCACAAGGCGGCGCGCAACGCGCCCGAACAGCAACGGATTTCCGCCGCCGCGGCCAGAATGGTCGACCCCGGCATGGTGGTCGGCCTCAACGGCGGCACCACGAGCACCGAAGTGGGCCGCGCGCTCGCGACCCGGCCGGACATGGGCGAGCCGACCGGAGGGCCGTCGCTCACCGTGGTGACGAACGCGCTCAACATCGCCCACGAACTCGCCGTCCGGCCCAATATCAAGATCGTGGTGACCGGCGGGGTCGCACGGCAGCAGTCGTTCGACCTGTCCGGGCCGCTGTCGCACCTGTTCCTCGACCAGATCTCGCTCGATCTGGTGTTCCTCGGGGTGGACGCCTTCGACCCGGTGCACGGCGCGCAGGCGCATCACGAGGGCGACGCGAGCACGAACCGGCTGATGGCCGCCCGTGCCCGGCAGGTCGTCGTGCTCGCCGACAGCGGGAAACTCGGCGGTCACGCCTTCGCGAAGATCTGCGCGACCACCGACGTCGACGTTCTCGTCACCGATGGCCGCGCGGATCCGGAGCGGGTGCACGCCTTCGAGGAGGAAGGCGTGCGCGTGGTCAAGGCTTGAGCCGGTCCAGCGCCAGCAGCGCCGCGCCGAGCCTGCCCGCCTCGTCGCCGAGCTGCGCGATCCGCAGTTCGGGCATCCGCTGGAACTGCAGGTTCGCCGCCAGCCACGCGCGTACGGGTTCGAGGACGTAGTCGCCCGCGGTGAACAGGCCGCCGCCGAGGACGACGACTTCGGGCGCCAACAGCGTGACCAGGGTCTTGATGCCGTGGCCGAGCCCTTCGAGCGCGTCGTTGACCACGGAGATCGCGGCCTCGTCGCCGTGCCGGGCGGCGTCGACCACCTGCTCGGCGCCGTCGGCGGGCCGCCCGGTGTGCTCGCTGTAGCGGCGGGCGATGGCCGAAGCGGAGGAGATCGCCTCGAGACATCCCGTCGCGCCGCACCCGCACGGCAGCCGGTGGCCGACGTCGATATGCCCGATCTCGCCGCCTTGCCCGCCCGCGGCGTACAGCTTCCCGTCGAGCTGGAGCGCGGCCGCGATCCCGGTGCCGACCGGGATGAAGGCGGCGTCGGTGCAGCCCTTGCCCGCGCCGACGCGGAACTCCGCGAGCCCGCCGGCGCGGACGTCGTGCCCGAACGCGAACGGCAGCCCCAGCCTGCGGTCGAGCATCTCGCCGAACGGCACGTTCCGGAAGTCGAGGTTCGCCGAGAACCGGGCCACTCGCCCGACTTCGTCGACGATGCCGGGGATGACCACGCCGACGGCGTCCGGCGTCCCGGTCCCCGCCTGCTTGCCCAGCGTTTCCACGATCCGCGCGACCTGGTCCGCGAGCGCCTCGCCGTCCGCTCCGCGGGCCGTCGGCTCGCGCAGGCTGGCGAGGTCTTTCAGGTCCGCGTCGTACAGGGCCGCCTTGATGGACGTTCCGCCGACATCGAGTGCCGCCACCGCAGGTGTCATAGCTGGATTTTGGCATGCGCCCCGCCGCGGACCGCAAGGATTCCGCCGACGCCGCACCATCAGCCGCGCGGTGTCAGGTACCCCTGGGAGAACGCCGTGGCCACGGCCGCCGCCCGGTCCTTGACGCCGAGTTTCGCGTACACGTGCAGCAGGTGGGTCTTCACCGTCGCTTCGCTGATGAACAGCCTCTTCGCGGCCTCACGATTCGTCGAGCCCTGGGCGATCAGTTCCAGGACTTCCAGTTCACGGTGTGAGAGCGGGCCTGAAGTCGGCTGCCGCATCTGGCCCATCAACCGGGTCGCGACGGCGGGAGAAAGCATCGCCTTCCCCTGCGCGGCCGCCTCCACCGCGCGGAACAGTTCTTCCCTCGGCGCGTCCTTCAGCAGGTAGCCGGTGGCACCGGCCTGGATGGCGGGCAGCACGTCGCTGTCCGTGTCGTAGGTGGTGAGCACGAGGATCCGCGAAGTCACCCCGCGTTTCGCCAGCTCCTCGATGGCGGTGACGCCGTCGATCCGGGGCATCCGCAGATCCATGAGGATCACGTCGGGACGGAGCTTCACCCCGGCGGTGATGGCCTCCTCGCCGTCCCCGGCCTCGCCGAGGACATCGAAGCGCGGGTCTGCGCTGAACATGCCCCGCAGTCCGTCCCGTACCACGGGATGGTCGTCGACGATCAGCAGCGAGATCACCGCTCCGCTCCGGCCGGGATCGCCGGTACGGACGCCGAGATCGCGGTGCCCCCGCCCGGCTCCGACTCGATGTCGAGGCGGCCGGCGAGGCGCTGCACGCGCTGCCGCATACCGGTCAGCCCGAACCCTCCGTCGGCGGAACCGTTGGCGCGCTTGGCGGTGGGTTCGAAGCCCACACCGTCGTCACGCACGTCGAGCGTCACCAGATCCTCCATGTACGACAGGGTCAGGCCGACTCGGCCCGCCTTCGCGTGCTTGGCCACGTTGGCCAGTGCTTCCTGCGCGGCCCGGAGCAGCGTCACCTCGACATCGGCGTGCATCGGCCGGGGGTCGCCGGTGGTGGTCAGCACCGCCTCGATGTGGTACACCTCCGACCAGCGCCTGGTCACCTCGCCGATCGCGTCCTGGAGCCTGCCCTCGGCGAGTGGCTCCGGCTGCACCGCGTGCACCGTCCGGCGTGCCTCGGTCAGGCTCTCCCTCGCGAGGTTCATCGCGTTCGTCACGTGCCGGTGCAGCACCGGAGGCTCGTCCAGGGTCTGTTCGGCGGCCTGGAGCTGGGTGAGGATGCCTGCCAGGCCCTGGGCCAAGGTGTCGTGGATGTCCCTGGCGATCCGCTGCCGCTCGTCGAGCACCCCGGCCTCCCTGGCCTGGACCAGCAGCTGGGCGTGCAGGCCGGCGTTCTCCTCCAGCGCCGCCTCCAGCCTGGTGTTCGCCTCGTTCAGCTCGGCGAGCGCCTGCTTCTGTTTGAGGTTGCGCTGGTCCGACTGCTCGGCGATCCGGGAGAAAGCCCCGGCCAGCACGGTGATGATCACGCTGAGCGCCGCCCACGCCGCCCACATGTTCTCGTCCCGGATCCCGGTCAGCCCGCCCAGGTACGCCACCGCCGAGATCACGGACGTGGCGGCGACCCCGGCGTACCGCCAGCGGCCTTTCAGGTAACGGAACGCCTGGGGGTAGCCGATGAAGGCGAACAGGCCGTACCACGGCGCGACCGCGACCAGGCAGGCCGTCAGCACCATCAGGCCCGTGTAGTACAGGCCCATCAGCGGGCCGTTCCGGTGCCATTCCGGATGAAGCGTGTGGAACCAGAAGGTCCAGGCCAGGATCGCGGCCGAAAGCGTGAGCACTGTCGGCAGGTGTACCGGCACCCGCCAGATCGGCAGCAGCACCGCGATGAGCACGCCGATCGCCAGCAGGACGTACGGAAGGACGTTGAAGACCTTCGTCTCGACCCGTTCCCAGCGGTCGAACTCCGCACGCAGCTCCGCTTCGATGCCCACGACTCACTCCCAGCGGAAGTACCGGGCGGCCAGCCCGCCTGCAGTGATCGTCCACCCCAGCAAGACCGCCACCTGCAGTGGTTGCGGCCAGTGACCGGCGGCGGCGTCCTGCAATGATTGCACGCCCGCACCCAGCGGAGTGAAGTCGCTGATCGTCCGCAGGACGTCGTTCATCTCGGCGCGCGGCACCCAGAGACCGGCGAAGAACAGGATCGGAAAGAACAGCAGGGTCCCGATCGCGCCCGCGCTCTTGCCGGTCGGCGCGACGGAGGCGACCAGCAGGCCGATCGCGAACATCGCCAGCGCCGTCAGCAGATAGGCGATCAGGTACGCGAAGAGCTGCCGGGGCAGGCCCACGTCGTACATCACCCTGCCGATGGCCAGCACGACCAGCATCGTCGCCACGGACATGATCGTGGACATCAGCAGCTGGGCGCCGAGCATGACGTGCGGTTTGACCGGGGTGGTCCGCATGCGCCGCAGCACCCCCTTCTCCCGGTAGGTGGCGAGCAGCTGGGACACGCTGTTGAGCGCGAACATGGCGAGCCCCATCGTGACGATGATCGGCAGGTACAGGGTGATCGCCCTGGCGCCGCCGAGGTCCGCGCTGGGTTCTCGCAACGCGGGGAACGCGCCGAGGACGACGAGCAGGAGCGGTGGGAACGCGAGCACGAAGAACACGAGCATCGGCTCGCGGAAGAAGAGTTTGGTCTCGGCGACGGTGAGCCGGGCGAGGGCGGACATGGTGTTCTCCTCAGGAGTCGATGGTGCGGCCGGTGAGCGCGACGAACGCGTCGTCCAGCGACGCCTGCTCGACCCGCAGGCCGGCCGCGGTGACCTGGTTGCGGGCGAGCACGGTGGTGACGGCGAGCAGCAGGTTGCCCGTGCCGGTCACGACGAGCTGGTCGCCCGCGCGGTCGACCGAGGTGACCTCGGGCAGCGCGGTCAGCACGGAGTGGTCCAGCGGGGCGGACGGACGGAACCGGATGCGTTGCCGGTCGTCGACGCCGGCGACCAGCCCGGCCGGGGTGTCGAGCGCGACGACGCGGCCGGCGTCGATCACCGCGAGCCGGTCGCACAGTCGTTCGGCTTCCTCCATGAAATGCGTGACCAGCAGGATCGTGACGCCGCGGTCGCGGACGCGCTCGATCAGGCCCCACGCGTCACGGCGCGCCTGCGGGTCCAGGCCGGTGGTGAGCTCGTCGAGCACCGCCACCCTCGGGTTGCCGATCAGCGCGAGCGCTATCGACAGCCGTTGCTTCTGTCCGCCGGACAACCTGCGGAACTGGGTGTCGATCTTGGCGGTCAGGTCGAGGATGCCGAGAAGCTCCCGCCAGTCGGCCGGTTCACGGTAGAAGGAGCCGTACAGCTCCATCGCCTCGCCGACCTTGAGCTTGTCCGGCAACTCGCTTTCCTGCAGTTGCGCGCCGAGCAGCTGCCGCAGCTCGCCGGTTTCGCTTCGCGGGTCGATCCCGCAGACCCGGATGGTCCCGCCGTCCGGGACGCGCAGCCCCTCGACGCACTCGACCGTCGTGGTCTTGCCTGCCCCGTTGGGGCCCAGAATGCCGAAGATCTCGCCCTGCTCGACGGCGAAACCGACCCCGTTCACCGCGGTGTGGTCGCCGTAGCGTTTGACGAGGTCTTCCACCTCGATGATTGCCATACGAAGACCATGCCGCGCGGCGGGGGTCCGCCGAATCAACCGCGTGGCCACGGCTGAGGCGGGCGACGGTGGAGCCCCCATCAACCGATCGGTGGATGCCCGTGACGTCACGAGCCTGCGCCGATCGGGTTCCGTCACATTGACCGGACGCTTCGTGGCGACCTACGCTCGGTCGGCCAGACGACGGCACCCGGAACGCGGTGAGAATCCGCGCGGTCGCGCCACTGTGACCCCGAGCCATCGGGGAAGCCAGACCCGGAGCCGTCGTGACACCCCTGAAGAGGCCGCGCTAGCCCGAGGAGGTCCCACCGCCATGTCCGAAGCGGTAGCCGCAGTACCCGTCCCCGTCCGGATCCCCGTCCGCGAGATCCTGCCCTGGGCGGTGCTCGTCATCCTCCTTTCGCTGATCACGCTGTACTTCATCAGCGCCGAGCAGGGCGCGGTGTCGGTGTTCGCGAACTCGTACGTCCACGAGTTCGTCCACGACGGCCGGCATCTGCTGGCCTTCCCGTGCCACTAGGCGGCACGCGCCCCATGATGAGGACCTTGCTGGTCCGCGGCATGCTCGCGGGCCTGGTCGCCGGTGTCCTGGCGACCCTTTTCGCGTACTTCTTCGGCGAGCCTTCGGTCGATACCGCCATCGGTCTCGAAGGCACCGCCGCTCATTCGCACAGTGCTCCGGGTGCCCATGAACACGCCCCGGCCGAGGCCGAGGAAGAGCTCGTCACCCGTGGTGTGCAGAGCACCGTGGGCCTGCTGACCGGCGTCGGCCTGTACGGGGTCGCCGTCGGCGGGCTGTTCTCGCTCGCGTTCGCCTTCGTCTACGGGCGCCTCGGCACTTTGCGGCCGCGGGTGACCGCGGCTCTGCTCGCCGGTGGCGCCTTCGTGGTCGTGTTCCTGGTGCCGTTCCTGAAGTACCCGGGGAATCCGCCCGCGGTCGGTCAGGCGGGCACGATCGGAAGCCGGACTTCGCTGTACTTCGGTTTCGTCGCGCTTTCGCTGCTGGTCGGCATCCTCGCGGCGGCGTTCGGCCGGAAGCTGGCCGACAAGCTCGGCGCCTGGCGCGGCGGCCTGATCGCCGCGGGCGGGTACGTAGTGCTGATCGGGGTGGCGGCGGCGCTGTTGCCGTCGATCGACGAAGTCCCCGACGGGTTCCCGGGTTCCACGCTGTGGACGTTCCGGCTCGCGTCGGCCGGGACGCAGGTGGTGCTCTGGACCGCGCTCGGGCTGACCTTCGGCACCTTGGCCGAGAAGGCGTTGGGGCGTAAAGACACCGTGCGGGTTAGCTAGCATTTAGTCCTCTGAATGCGGTAGTTGCGTGTGCAAGGACCGCATTCAGAGGACTAAATGCGTCAGGGGACGCCGGGCGGCACGAACGGCAGGCCGCCGTCGGCACCCTTCTCTATCAGCCGCAGCAGAGCCTCGGTGTCGACGTGTTCCTCGACGGCGTCGGCGAGCCGGTCCAGCATGCTCTCCCGCAACGCGCCGAAACCCGGTGCCCCGGCGGCGGGTGACCAGTCCGCCACCTCGCCCAGCCAAGCGCGGCGGAAACCATCGTTCTCGAAGGCTCCGTGCCACATCGTGCCCCACACCGCGCCCTGCCGGTATCCGTCCAAAAAGGACTCGGCGGGGCCGGCGGGGATCACGGTGCCGTGGTGGATTTCGTACGCCTCCACGGGTTGCCTGCGCCATTCCCCCGAGGGCCGGGCCAGCACCTTGTCGGCGCCGAACGAAACGCGCGTCGGCAGCAGACCGAGACCGGGTACCGTTCCGGCGCCGGACTCGACGTCGTCCTCGATCTCGGCGGCCAGCATCTGATAGCCGCCGCAGATCCCCAGCACCGGACGCCCTGCCTCGGCCCGCGTCCGCACGGCGTCCGCCAGGCCGCGCGCACGCAGCCACGCCAGGTCGTCCACGGTCGCGCGGGAACCCGGCAGGATCACCACGTCGGCGGAAAGGACTGTGTCCGGATCGGCGGTCAGCGCGACCGAGACCCCGGGCTCGGCGGCGAGCGCGTCGACGTCGGTCGCGTTGGAGGCACGCGGAAACCGCACGACGGCGACCCGGAGCGACCCACCCGAAGCGCCCCACCCCGCGGCGGCGAGCGCGTCCTCCGAGTCGATCCACACCTGGGCGAGCCAGGGCAGCACGCCGAAGACCTCGCGGCCGGTGAGCTTTTCCAGCGTCTCCAGTCCCGGCCGCAGCAGGCCGACGTCACCGCGGAACTTGTTGACCAGCCAGCCCGAAACCAGCGCCTGGTCTTCGGCGGAAAGCAGGGCGAGGGTGCCGAACATCGCGGCCATGACGCCCCCGCGGTCGATGTCGCCGACGACGACCACAGGCAGGCCGAAGCGCCGCGCCAGCCCCATGTTGACGTAGTCGCCTTCGCGCAGGTTGATCTCAGCCGGGCTGCCCGCGCCTTCGCACAGCACGACGTCGAAGCGTCGTCGCAACGAAGAAAACGTGTCGAAGGCGATTTCGGCGAGGCCTTCCCGCCCCGTGGCGTACTCCCCCGCTTCCAGCGTGCCGAACGGTCTCCCGAGCGCGACGACGTGGCTGCGGCGATCGCTCCCCGGTTTCAGCAGCACCGGGTTCATCGCGGCTTCGGGTTCGACGCGGGCCGCCCGCGCCTGGAGCCATTGCGCGCGGCCGATCTCGGCGCCGTCCGCGCACACCATCGAGTTGTTCGACATGTTCTGGGACTTGAACGGCGCGACCCGCACGCCCTGGCGCGCGAGCCAGCGGCACAAGGCGGCGGTGACCAGGCTCTTGCCCGCGTCCGACGTCGTCCCCGCGACGAGCAGGCCGCTCACCGCGTGACCGCCACCGCGACGGCGAGCGCGGCGAGACCGACCGCCCTCGACAACCGGACCGCGCGGCGCACGTCCACCGGTTCCGGCTCGCGGCCGTCGCCGAGGACGCCGCGGCGTTCGGTGCGTCCGCCGTAGCTGTTCGTCCCGCCCAGCCTGATCCCGAGCGCACCGGCGAAGGCGGCCTCGACCTGGCCCGCGTTGGGGCTCGGATGGTGCTTCCCGTCGCGCCGCCAGATCCGGAAGGCGGGTTTGGCGAAACCGCCGGCCAGTGGCGCCGACGCCACGGTGAGCGCCGCGCCGACCCGGGACGGCACCAGGTTCGCCAGGTCATCGGTTCTCGCCGACGCCCAGCCGAAGTTGGCGTACTTCGGGGACCGGTAGCCCACCATGGCGTCGAGCGTGTTGAGCGCGCGGTAACCCAGCAGACCGGGGATCCCGGCGACCGCGCCCCACAGCAGCGGCGCTATGACCGCGTCCGAGGTGTTCTCGGCGATGGACTCGGTGGTCGCCCGCGCGAGTTGTTCGGTGTCGAGCCCGGTGGCGTCGCGGGCGCACAGATGCGAGAGCCGCTGCCGCGCGGCAGGCAGGTCGCCGTCGTCGAGCAACCGGGCCATGCGGGTGCCCTCGGCCGCCAGCCCCTTGCCGCCCAGAACCACCCAAGTGGACGCCGCGGTGAGCGCGAAGCGCGCGAACGGACGCTTCCGGGTCAAGAACTGGGCCGCGACCCCCAATCCGGTGACGGTGCCCGCGCAGACGGCGGTGTACGCCGCGCCCCGCACCTTCGAATCGGCGTAAACCCGCTGTTCGAGGGCTTGCGCGGCCCGCCCGAAGCCCGCGACCGGATGCCTCCTCCGTGGATCTCCGAACACTACGTCGGCGACGTAACCGGTCACGAGTCCGGCTGCGGTGGCGGCTTGTCGGAGTGGCACGTGGCGAACCGTAGCGCGTGCACGAGAATGCGGGGTATGACCAAGCTGACGCATCGCCTCGCGAAGGTCCTGGAGACCCTCGCGCGGGCACTTCGCCGCTATTCGCGCGACGACGGCAAGGTGCTGATACTGGGCGGCGTCCGCTCTGGGAAGTCACACCACGCCGAGCGGCTCGCGTCCCGCCACCCGCACCTGACCTACATCGCGCCCGGGCTGCCGCCGAGCGCCGAAGATCCCGAATGGGCCGCCCGGGTGGCCGCGCACCGCGCACGGCGGCCGGGCCACTGGAAGACGGTGGAGACCACCGACCTGGCCACGGTGCTGCGCACGGCGACGCATCCGCTGCTCATCGACTGTCTCGGCACGTGGATCAGCCGGGTGCTCGACGAGGTCGGCGCCTGGGAGCAACGCAAGGGCTGGGAACGGCGGCTCGACGACCGGCTGGAGGACTTCCTGGCGGCGTGGGAGCAGGCCTCCGTGCCGGTGATCGCGGTCAGCAACGAGGTCGGCAGCGGTGTGGTGCCCGCGACGGTGTCCGGACGCGTGTTCCGTGATGTGCTGGGCGCGGTGAACAACCGGGTGTCCGCCGTGTCCGACCGGACCGTGCTGGTCGTCGCCGGACGGATGCTCGACCTGCCTTAGGAGCTGCCATGCGTATCGCCATCCCGGACGCCGCCGCCGAAGCCGCGGCGCGCACCAGACTGGACGGCCTGGTCAAGCCGCTGGGTTCGCTCGGACGGCTCGAAGACCTGGCCGCCTGGCTGAGCGCCGCGCACGGCGTCGTCCCGCCACGGCCGCTCGACGACGTCCGCGTGGTCGTGTTCGCCGGGGACCACGGGGTTTCCGCGATGTCGGCGTATCCGCGCGAGGTCACCGCGGCGATGGTGCGGGTGTTCCTGGCCGGGAAGAGCGGCGTCGGCGTGCTGGCCAAGCTGTCCGGGGCGACGGTGCGGGTGTGCGACATCGCGGTGGATTGGGACGGCGCGGACGTGCCAGCCGAGGTCACCGCGCACAAGGTCCGGCGGGGGTCCGGTGCGATCGACGTCGAGGACGCGCTCGCCGAGGGCGAGGCGCGGACGGCGTTCGACCATGGGCTGGCGATCGCGGACGAGGAGATCGACGGCGGCGCGGATCTGCTCATCCCCGGCGACATGGGGATCGGCAACACGACGATCTGCGCGGCCGTGGTCGCTTCGGTGCTCGGCCTGGCGGCGGAAGAGGTCGTCGGCACGGGGACCGGGATCGACGAGGACGGTCGCGCGCGGAAGGTCGCGGTCGTCGAGGCCGCGCTGGCGCGGGCCGGAGCGCTGAAGGATCCCTTCGCGGTGCTGACCGCGCTCGGCAGCGCTTGTCTCGCCGCGACGGCGGGCTTTCTCGTGCAGGCCGCGGTCCGCGGGGTTCCGGTACTGCTCGACGGCGTCTTCTCCGGAGCCGCGGCGCTCATCGCCCGCGAGATCGCGCCGGGTGCCGAGCGGTGGTGGCTGGCCGGGCACCGGTCGACCGAACCGTCGCAGGCGTTCGCGTTGAAGGCGCTCGGGCTGGAGCCGATCCTCGACCTCGGGCTGCGGCTCGGCGAGGGCAGCGGTGCCGTGCAGGCGGTGCCGACGCTGAGGGCGGCGCGGGCGATCCTCGCGGACATGGGCCTGCTGGCGGATCTGGCTTGATCGCCGACGCGCTGAAGATGGCCGTCGGCACCCTGACCACCGTCCGGGTGCCGGCGCCGGGGGTGATCGACCGGCGGGTGGCGGGCGGCGCGATGGTGCTCGCCCCGCTGGCCGTCGTGCCGCTCGCGGCCGTCGCCTCGGTGCTCGTTTTCCTGGGCGAGTTGGTCGGTCTGCCCGCGTTCGCGTCGGCGGCACTCGCGTTGGGCGCGGTGGCGCTGGGCAGCCGCGGCCTTCATCTGGACGGGCTCGCCGACACGGCGGACGGGCTCGGTGCTTCGTACGACCGCGTGCGGGCGCTGGACGTCATGCGGCGCGGCGATTCCGGGCCGACCGGGATCGCGACCCTGGTGCTGACGTTGCTCGTGCAGACCGGCGCGCTGGCCGGGGCGATCTCGGCCGGGCACGGGATCGCGGCGGTCGCGACGGCGGTCATCGCCGGACGCGGGGTGCTCTCGCTGTGCTGCGCGCGCGGCGTCCCCTCGGCCCGGCCGGAAGGACTGGGCGCGACCGTCGCCGGTTCGGTGCCGGTGTGGACGGCGACGGTGGTGTTCGCCGTGCTCGTGGGCGCGTCGGCGCTGGTACTCCCGTGGTGGCAAGGGCTCGCCGCGGTGGCGTTGGGGTACCTGGCCGCGGCGGCGTTGCTGGCGCGGTGCGTTCAGCGGCTGGGCGGGGTCACCGGGGACGTGCTCGGGGGTTGCGTCGAGGTCGCCGTCGCGGGGGTCTTGCTGGCTTCGTCCTTCTGAGGAGCCGCCAGTTTCTCGTCGATGTCCGGCAACCAGAAGCACAGCTCGAAGGTCTTCATCCCGGCCCAGAGACCGAATTTCCGTCCCTGCGTGACCAAGGTGAGCGACGCGAACACGAGCAGCACCGCGATCCCGGCGGCGATGAACGGACGTTTGCCCGCGAAGATCTCGACGATCGCGGCGACGGCGCCGAACAGCAACGGCGGCGCGCAGTTGCGCACCATGAGACCGGACGCGCGCACCCGCGAGACGTCGGCCGCGACCTCCTTGTCCTGCAGTTGCAGCGCGCACAGCAGGAGATGCGGGTTCTCCTTCAGGAACGGGCGGTCCTTCGCCGCGGGCATCCGGCGGACGAACTCCTTCGCCGCGTCCCGGCTCCGCCGTCGCGGCACGATCCGCTCCAGCGCCTCACCCAGCGGATAGGCCAAATAGCCCAGCAGGAAGCTCAGCAGCACGATCACGACGACCAGCACCACGGTGGGCACGCCACCGATGCTCGCCGCGGTCAGGATGTGGAGTTTCGTCCCGAGATAGCCGAAGAACGCGACGTACAGCGCGCCGGGGATGGTGTAGGCGAAGAGATCGAAGACGCCGATCGCGAAGTTCACCGGCTCATCCAACCACTGTCGTGCGCGGGTCGTGAGTGGCGTTTCGGGTTAGAACCCGAAACGTCACTCACGACCCGCCACGCACCCAAGAACGCGTCCACCGTCTCCCGGTCCCGCACCGCGATCCGCAAGTACCGCGCGTCCAGCCCCGGGAAGGTGTCCCCCCGACGGACGGCGAAACCGTTCTCCCTCAACCGTTCCCGGACACCGTCGGCGCCAGGGAGCCGCACGAGCACGAAAGGACCCCGCGGCTCCCCCAGCACCTCGACCCCCAGCACGGTCAGGCCCGAAACCAGGTACTCCCGATCCGCTTCCGCCGCCACCGCCAGCTTTTCGGCTTCCTCCAGCGCGGCAGGACGACAGCACGCCACCACGGCGACGGCGGCGAGCGACGACACCGACCACGGGGGCTGGACCGCGCGCAGGCTGTCCACAACGGACTCGTCCGCCAGTACGTATCCGGCGCGCAGACCGGCGATCCCCCACGTCTTCGTCAGGCTGCGGAGGACGGCGAAACCCGGTTGTCCCGCAACGCTTTCGGTCTCGCCGGGGACGGCGTCGAGGAAGGCCTCGTCGACGACGACCAGCCGGCCGGGGCGGCCCAGCGCGAGCAGGTCCGCGGCCGGGTGCAGCACGGAAGTCGGGTTCGTGGGGTTCCCGACGAAGACCAGGTCCGCCTCCTCCGGGACCCCGCCCAACCGGAAGCCGTCGTCGGGTGACAGCAGCACCCGGTGCACGGGATGACCGGCCGCGCGCAGAGCGGCCTCGGGTTCGGTGAACTGCGGGTGCACGACCACCGCACACGACGGCCGCAACGCCGTGGCCAGCAGTGTGAAGGCTTCGGCCGCGCCGGAGGTCACCAGCACCTGGGACTCCGGCAAAGCGTGTCGCCGCGCCACCGCCACCACAGCGGCGGTGACGTCCGGATAGGCGGCGAGATCGCCCAGGGCCGCCGCCAGTTCAGCGCGCAGCCAAGCGGGTGGCGCCGGGAGGCGGACGTTGACCGCCAGATCGACGAGACCTTCACCGACCTCGCGATCGCCGTGGTGCCAGAGGTCGTAGTCAGCCATGGGCGCGCACCGCGGTGGCGAACCGTTCGGCGAGTTCGGGGTAGCCCGCCCAATGGACGTGCAGGTACGACGCGTGCAGTGACGCCGACGCGAAACCGTCGGGAGTGCGATCCCAGCCCCAGGCCGGTGTCGGGCCGCTGCCGGGTTCGATGATCGTGCGGTGGAATTCGTGCCCGGTGACGCGTTGCCCCGCGACGGCGAGCACGCTGTCCGCGGGCGAGAAAGCCTTGCGGTAGCCGAGTTTTCCGCGTTTCGTCATGGTGGCCGAGGCGTCCAGGACGCCGGTCATCGGCGTCCCGTCGATGTCCTGGCACAGGTACAGCAGTCCAGCGCACTCCGCCACGACGGGCATTCCGTCACCGACCGCCCGCGCGACCGCGGTCCGTAGCGGGACGTTCGCCGACAGTTCTTCTGCGTGGACCTCGGGGAAGCCACCGCCGAAGTACAGCCCGGCGCAGCCTTCGGGAAGTTCCTTGTCCTGCAACGGATCCACGTCGACGACGTCCACACCGGCGGCGGCGAGCAGTTCGACGGCCTCGGTGTAGCGGAAGGTGAACGCGGGACCGGCCGCCGCGGCGACCACCGTACGGCGCCCGTCATACGCGAACGGAGGCCGCCAAGGCTCCCCCGACAGCCGCGAAGCCGACCGGGCGACCTGCACGACCGCGCCGAGGTCCACGCCCTCGCTGATCCATGCCGCCAGCTCCGGCAGCAGCCGTTCCGACTCGCTCGCCCGTTCCGCCGCCGGGACCAGGCCGAGGTGACGGCTGGGCGCGTGGATCTCTTCGTTGCGGTACAACGTTCCCAGCAGCGGGACGCCGGTCGCCTCCAGCGCGGTGACGATCTCGTCCGCGTGCCGTTGCGAGCCCAGCTTGTTGAGGATGACGCCGGCGAGCCGGACGCGGGTGTCGTACTGCGCGAACCCGAGCACGGTCGCGGCGACACTGCGCGACGCGGCCGACGCGTCCACGACGAGCACCACCGGCGCGTCCAGCAACCGGGCGACGTGTGCGGTCGAGGCGTAGCCCTCGGTGCCGAGCGCCCCGTCGAACAGGCCCATCACACCTTCGATGACCGCGATGTCGGCACCGGCGGAACCGTGCCGCAGCATCGGGATCAGCCGATCCTCGCCCTGGAGGAACGGGTCGAGGTTGCGCGGGGGCCGTCCGGTGGCGAGGGCGTGGTAGCTCGGGTCGATGAAGTCGGGGCCGACCTTGTGCCCGGAGACCTTCAGCCCCCGCGCCCGCAGCGCCGCCATCAGGCCCGCGGCGATCGTGGTCTTGCCGTGCCCGGATCCAGGCGCGGCGATGACCACGCGGTTCACCATTCGATGCCTCGCTGGCCCTTTTGCCCCGCGTCCATCGGATGCTTCACCTTCGTCATCTCGGTGACCAGGTCCGCCGCCTCGATCAGCTCCGGCGGCGCGTACCGGCCGGTGATCACCACGTGCTGGTGCCCGGGGCGTCCGGTCAGCGTCGAGACGACGTCGTCCACTTCGAGCCAGCCCCATTTGAGCAGGTAGCTGAATTCGTCGAGGACGTAGAAGTCGTGGGTTTCGGCGGCGAGCCGGCGTTTGATCTCGGCCCAGCCCTCACGGGCGTTGGCGGCGTGGTCCTCTTCGGAACCGGACTTGCGCGCCCAGCTCCAGCCTTCGCCCATCTTGTGCCACTCGACCGCGCCGCCCTGTCCGGTGTCGTCGTGCAGCTTGCCGAGCGCGCGGAACGCGGCTTCCTCGCCGACGCGCCACTTCGCCGATTTGACGAACTGGAACACGCCGATCGACCAGCCCTGGTTCCACGCCCGCAGCGCCATCCCGAACGCGGCCGTGGACTTGCCCTTCATCTCGCCGGTGTGCACGGCGAGCAGCGGGCGATTGCGGCGCTGACGGGTGGTGAGCCCGTCGTTCGGCACCGTTTCCGGTTTGCCCTGTGGCATTACGCCGCCCTTCCCGAGAGATGAGTACGGACGGCGCCCGCGAGGGTGTCCGCGGCGACCTCGGCGACCGGGACATGTTCCGCGCCAAGGTGTTCCGCCAGTTCGGCGGCGAGCCCGAGCCGCATTTTCCCGCTCTCGCAGTCCATCACGATCGAGGTCACGTTCCCGGCCAGCAACCCGGCCGCCTGACGGGCGCGCTGGACGGCGTCGGCACCGCTGGTCGCGCGGCCGTCGGTGACGACGACGAGCAGCGGACGCCGCAACGGATCACGGAGGGCTTCGATCCGCAGGACCCGGACCGCTTCGAGAAGTCCCTCGGCCAGCGGCGTACGGCCGCCGGTCGCGAGACCGTCCAAACGGGACGCGGCGGCATCGACGCTGATGGTCGGCGGGAGCGCGAGTTCGGCACCGGAGGCGCGGAAGGTCACCAAGCCCACCTTGTCGCGACGCTGGTAGGCGTCGAGCAGCAGCGACAGCACGGCGGTCTTGACCTCGCGCATCCGCTGCCGCGCGCCCATCGAGCCGGACGCGTCGACACAGAACAGCACCAGGTTGCCCTCGCGCCCTTCCCGCCGCGCGAACCGGAGATCCTGCGGTCGCACCACGAGTCCGGCGCCACTGCGGCCGCGGGACCGCTGGTGCGGCGCGGCCGCGCGGACGGTCGCGAGCAGATGCGGATGCCCGTCCTTGGTCCCGGCGGGCTGGACGCCGATGGTCCGGCCGTTGTCGGTGATCGCCCTCGACCGCCGTCCGGCGGCGCCTTCACCGGTGCCCTTCACCTCGAAACGCCTGGCACGAAAGGCTTCCCCGGCTCCGACCGGCTTCTGGTCGCCGCCGTTCTTGCCGCCGCCCGACGGTTCCTGGCCGCCGCTCTCCGACTGCGGAGCCTCGCCGCCCTCAGGAGGGGCACCGGAACCGGGGCCGTCGTCGTCCGGACCGGGGCCTTCCGGTTCGGCGTCCTGCAACGCCTGTTCCAGCTGCTCCTCGGAGATCCCGGGCGCGTCGAAGGGATTGCGGCGACGGCGATGCGGCAACGCGAGCCGGGCCGCGACCCGGACGTCTTCGGTGGTCACCTCGGTGCGCCCGGCCCAGGCGGCGTGCGCGACCGCGGTCCGCGCGGTCACGATATCCGCGCGCATCCCGTCGACCTCGAAGGACGCGCAGACCTCCGCGATCTGCCGCAGCGCGTCGTCCGGCAGTTTGACCGACGGCAGAAGCCGTTGTGCCGCTTCGATGTCCGCGGCGAGCTCGGCGTCGGCCGCGGCGTACTGGCCGGCGAAACCGTCGGGGTCCGCCTCGTAGGCGAGCCGACGGCGGACGACCTCGACCCGCAGTTCGGGATCCCGGCTCGACGCGACCTCGACGGTGAGCCCGAAGCGGTCCAGCAGCTGCGGCCGTAGTTCGCCTTCCTCGGGGTTCATCGTGCCGATCAGGACGAACCGGGCCGCGTGCGACACCGAGACACCCTCGCGCTCGACGGTCGCGCGCCCCATGGCGGCGGCGTCGAGCAGCGTGTCGACCAGGTGGTCGTGCAGGAGGTTGACCTCGTCCACATACAGCAGCCCGCGATGCGCGGCCGCGAGGAGACCGGGCTGGAAATCGGTGACGCCGTCCGCGAGCGCGCGTTCCAGGTTCAGCGAACCGATCACGCGGTCTTCCGCCGCGCCGACCGGCAGCTCCACGAGCCGCGCGGGACGGCGGTGCGCGGGCGAACCTTCGGCGTGCGGACCATCGGGGCAGGCCGGATCGGGCTCGACGGGGTCGCAGGAGAACCGGCACGCGTCCACCACGTCGACACCGGGCAGCAGACCGGCCAGCGCGCGCACCATCGTCGACTTCGCCGTGCCCTTCTCCCCGCGCACCAGGACTCCGCCGACCGCGGGCGAGATCGAGGAAAGCACCAGCGCCAGGCGCAGATCCGGCATCCCCACAACGGCGGTGAACGGGTACGGCTTCACAGCTCTCCTGTCGTCGACGACCTCTGGCCGATCATCGCATAGGAAATCCGTCATCTACCGTGACCGAGGTGCGCGAAAAATCACCCATGACGGTCGTCGGGATCGGGGCCGACGGCTGGCCCGGCCTGTCCGAGCGGGCCAAGGAAGCACTGCTCGGCGCCGACGTGGTCGTGGGCTCGCCGCGTCAGCTCGCGTACCTGCCCGCCGGGATGAAAAGCGAACCCTGGCCCAGCCCGCTCCTTCCCGGCCTGGACGCCTTCCTCGCCGAGCGGGAAGGCCGTGTCTGCGTGCTGGCCAGCGGCGATCCCCTGCTGTCCGGCATCGGCACGACGCTGATCCAGCGCGGCTACGACGTCGAGGTCCTGCCCGCGCTCTCCTCGGTCACGCTCGCCCGCGCGAAACTCGGCTGGCCGACGGAGGAGACCGAAGTGGTCACCGTCGTCGGCCGCGCGATCGGCAGGGTGAACCGCGTACTCACCCCCGGCCGGAAGATCCTCGTCCTCGGCGCGAACGCCGAAGACCTCCTTGACCTGCTCAAAGCCCGCGGTTACGGCAAAAGTCGCGTCACCGCGCTCTCCGACCTCGGCGGTCCGGACGAGCGTGTCGGCCCCGGCACGCTGACCGTGTTCGCCATCGAGGCCGACGGACCCGCGCTGCCGATGACCGGCCTCCCTGACGACGCCTTCGAGCACGACGGGCAGCTCACCAAACGCGACCTCCGCGCGTCCGCGCTGGCCAGGCTCGCGCCGACACCCGGCGAACTGCTGTGGGACGTCGGCGCGGGTGCGGGCAGCGTCGGTATCGAGTGGTCCCGCGTGCATCCCCTGAACCGGGCGATCGCGATCGAGCGGTCGCCGGAACGGGCCGCCAGGATCACCCGGAACGCGCACGCGCTCGGCGTACCGGAACTCGACGTGGTGATCGGAGCGGCACCGGAAGCCCTCGAAGGGCTGAGCAGGCCGCATGCCATCTTCCTCGGTGGCGGGTTGACCGTGCCCGGTGTGCTGGACGCCTGCCTGGCGACCGGCGCGCGGATCGTGGCGCACGGCGTGACCCTCGAATCCGAACAGGCCCTGGCCCGCGCGTACGGCGAGCACGGCGGGGAGTTGATCCGCGTCGCCGTCGAACAGGCGGCGCCGCTGGGTGGATTCACCGGCTGGACCCCGGCGCGGGTCGTCACACAATGGAGTTTTCGGAGCAAACCTTGACAGTGCACTTCATCGGCGCGGGTCCCGGCGCGGCCGACCTCATCACCGTGCGGGGCCGTGACCTGCTCGGCCGCTGCGAGACCTGCCTGTACCCCGGGAGCATGACACCGACAGCGCTCTTGGAGTACTGCCCGGACGACGCGGTGCTCATCGACACCGCGAACCTCGACCTGCCCGCGATCGTCGAGCGCATGGTCGAGGCCCACGAGAAGGGCCACGAGATCGCGCGGCTGTGCTCGGGCGATCCGTCGATCTACAGCGCCGTCGCCGAGCAGATGCGCCGCCTCGACGCGGCCGGCGTTCCCTACGACGTCACGCCGGGCGTCCCCGCGTTCGCCGCCGCGGCCGCGCTGCTCAAGCGTGAACTGACCGTGCCCGAGGTCGGCCAGAGCCTGGTCGTCACGCGGGCCCAGGCCCGGTCCACCGCCATGCCACCGGGGGAAACGCTGGCGAACTTCGCGCGCACCGGCACCACCCTCGCGCTGCATCTGGCGATCAACCGCGTCGAGCAAGTAGTCGACGAATTGCGGCCGTTCTACACCGACGACTGCCCGGCGGCGGTGGTGGCGCTGGCGAGCCAGCCCGGTGAGCAGGTGCTGCGCGGCACGCTCGGCACCATCGCGGCGCAGTCCCGCGAGGCCGGGATCAGCCGCGCGGCGATGATCTTCGTCGGGGAAGTCCTTGCCGCCGAAGGGTTTCCCGACAGTTTCCTGTACTCGGCCACCCGCGATCGCGCCAACCAACCGGAGTCGCTGTGAAGAACCTGCGCTGGGGCCTGCTGGCCGCCGGGACCATCGCCGCCGAGTTCGCGGCGGGCGTCGAAGAGAGCGAACACGGTGTCCTCGAAGCCGTCGCCGCGCGATCCGGTGACCGGGCGGCCGAGTTCGCGAGCCGCTTCGAGATCCCGAAATGCTATGGCGCCTACGAAGACCTGCTCGCCGATCCGGACGTCGACGCGATCTACATCTCGACGCCGCATCCGCTGCACGGCGAATGGGCGATCCGCGCGGCCGAAGCGGGCAAGCACATCCTGTGCGAGAAGCCGCTGACGATGTCCGTCGCCGAAGCCGAGAAGGTCATCGAAGCCGCCCGCGCGAACGACGTCTTCCTCATGGAGGCGTTCATGTACCGGCTGCATCCGCAGATCCGGCGGCTGGCCGAGCTGATCTCCTGCGGTGCCATCGGCGAGGTCCGCGCCGTGGACGTCACCTTCAGCTACCACTTCGCCGTACCCCGGCTCACCGATCCCGCGCTGGGCGGTGGCGGGATCTTCGACGTCGGCTGTTACTGCACGTCACTCGCGCGGCTGGTCTCGCAGGCGGCGACCGGGCAGGACGTCGTCGAGCCCGAAGAGGTGCTCGGGATGGCGAGGCTCGACGAGAACGGCGTCGACGAAGTCGCGTTTGGGCTCCTGCGGCTGCCCGGCGGGATCCTCGCGCAGCTGGCCTGCGGCTTCCAGCTGACGCAGGACGACCACATCCGCGTGTACGGCTCGGAAGGGCAGCTGTACGTGCCGAAACCGGCGTGGATCCACGAAATGCGCAAGCCGAAGACGTCGCAGATCGTCCTCACGCCAGAAGGCGGCGAACCCGAGGCGATCGAAGTCGAAGCGACTCAAGGCC
The DNA here is from genome assembly GCF_056435685.1 of Amycolatopsis sp. NPDC043885. Classification (NCBI taxonomy): domain Bacteria; kingdom Bacillati; phylum Actinomycetota; class Actinomycetes; order Pseudonocardiales; family Pseudonocardiaceae; genus Amycolatopsis; species Amycolatopsis sp. NPDC043885. The sequence goes on along the minus strand of NZ_JBWKEA010000012.1, from coordinate 112,152 downwards.
TCTTCGCTCGCGAAGCCGACCACGTCGCCGCGCACCTCGAAGACCGCCAGGCGCCTGAACTCACCTGGGCGGAAACGCTCGCCAACCTGCGCACGCTGGAACGGTGGCGCGCGGCCGTGACGCGATGAAGCTGCTGATCCTGGGCGGAACCGGCGAGGCGCGCGAGCTCGCGAAGGAACTGGTGGCACGCGGCGAGCACGTCGTGTCCTCACTCGCGGGCCGCGTCGCGCGACCGAAGCTGCCGGAGGGCGAAGTCCGCGTCGGCGGCTTCGGCGGTCCGGCGGGTCTCGCGCGCTGGCTGACCGAGAACGACGTCGACGCGGTGATCGACGCCACGCATCCCTTCGCCGAACGCATCGGCTCGAACGCGGCCATCGCGACGCGGGAAACGGGAACACCGCTGCTCAGGCTCGCCAGGCCCGGCTGGACCGAACAGCCCGGCGACACCTGGCACTGGGCCGACGACCTCCACCACGCCGCGCGGCTGCTCCCGGCGCTCGGCGAACGCGTGTTCCTCACCAGCGGACGTCAAGGGCTCGCCGCCTTCGCCGGGCTGGATCTCTGGTTCCTGATCCGCTGCGTCGATCCGCCCGAGGCGCCACTCCCCCGCCGTCACGAAATCCTGCTGGACCGCGGGCCGTACACGGTGGAGAAGGAGCGCGCGCTCATGCAGCGGCACGGCGTCGAGGTCCTCGTCACCAAGGACAGCGGTGGCGAGATGACCGCGGCGAAGCTCACGGCGGCCCGTGCGCTCGGCCTCCCGGTGGTCGTCGTCCAGCGGCCGCGGCGACCGGAAACGGCCAGCGTAACGACAGTTCAGGGCGCTATAACCTGGTTGAGCGGCACGGCGAAGGGCAGCCCTGCGTAAGCCGTTCGGACCAGACCCGTTAGCGTTGCGCCGATGCGTCTGATCGCTGTCACGCTGGGGTTGCTGTCCGCCTTGTGCGCGTTGGCTTTCCCCTTCCTGCCGGTGGTGCAGGACACAGCGGAGGTCGTCTGGCCAACGGGCGGCGACACCCGCTCCGTCAACGCGCCCTTGACCGGGTACTGGGCGCAGGACCTGCGCGTCGATCTGCCGTGCACGACCGTCCGGTCGCTGGACGCGCGCTCGCAGGGCCAGGCGCTGTTGTTCTCCACCGTGCCCGACGGCCGCACCGACCCGCGCGCGGGCAAGGGCGTCGGGCTGCAGCTGCGGATCGACAACGGCGTGCTGCTCGCCTCCAGCCAGGGCCAGCAGATCGTCCAGCAGCCCCTCCCGGAGAAGAACTGCGATGTCAAGCTCTCGGCGGACGCGAACCAGATGACGCTGACCGTCGCCGAAACCGTCGTGTTCCACGCCGAGGGCGACGTCCGGCCGCGACTGGTCGGGATCTACTCGTCGATCAACGCGGCCAAGGACCCGATCGCCGGCCTGCACGTCTCGGTCGTCCCGGACACCCGCTACCAGACTTCGCCGACCGTGTGGAAGTGGATCATCGGCGTCATCGCGGCGCTGTCGTTCATCGGCTGCCTGATCGCGGTGTGGCGGATGGACTCCGGGTTCGCCCGCCGCGCGCCCCGCTGGGCGCCGGTCGGCTGGTGGCGGCTGACCGCCCGAGACGCGACGGTGATCGTCGCGCTCGGCGCGTGGGTGTTCATCGGGCCGGTCACCTCGGACGACGGCTACATCCTCACGATGTCGAGAGTGGCCGAAGAGACCGGCTACCTGACGAACTACCACCGGTGGTTCGGTGTCGCCGAGGCGCCGTTCGGCTGGTTCTACCACGTGTACCAGCTGATGGCGCACGTCAGCACGGTGCCGCCGTGGATCCGGCTCCCGTCGTTCCTGCTCGGCGTGCTGAGCTGGCTGCTGATCAGCCGCGAGGTCATGCCGCGCCTGGGCACGCAGGTCCGCACGAGCCGCGCCGCGGGCTGGGCCGCCGCCGCGGTCTTCCTGGTCTGGTGGATGCCGTTCAACAACGGTGTCCGGCCGGAACCGGTCGCCGCGCTGGGCTCGTTGCTGGCGATCTGCGCCGTCGAGCGCGCGCTGGTGACCCGCCGTCTGCTTCCGCTGTGCCTCGGGCTGACCGCGGCCGGGTTCACCCTGGCCGCGACGCCGACCGGGCTGATCGCGGTCGCGCCGTTCCTGGTCGCCGCGCGCCCGCTGTACAAACTGGTCCGCCAGCGTGCCGAGAACGGCTGGCTGCCGGTGCTCGCGCCGGTGCTGGCCGCCGGGCTGCTGGTGCTGGTCGTGGTGTTCGCCGACCAGACCTTCGCCACCGTGCAGGAGGCGACCCGGATCCGCACCCTGGTCGGCCCGAACCTGTCGTGGTTCCAGGAACTCGCGCGCTACCAGCTGCTGTTCGAAAGCCTGCCGGACGGCTCCGTGCCACGCCGGTTCCCCGTACTGCTGGTGCTGCTGTGCACCGGGACCTGCCTGGTGGTGCTGCTGCGCCGCGGCCGCATCCCCGGCGCCGCGCTCGGCCCCAGCCGCCGCCTGATCGGCACGGTCGCGTTGTTCTTCCTGCTGCTGGCGCTGACGCCGACCAAGTGGACGCACCACTTCGGCGCGTTCGCGGCGGTCGGCGCGGCGATGGCGGCGTTGACCGCGCTGGCGACCAGTTCGACGGTGCTGAGGTCCAGGCGCAACCGCGCCGCGTTCCTCGCCGGGCTGCTCGTCGTCGGCGCGCTGGCCGCGACCGGGCCCAACTCGTACTGGTTCGTCTCGAAACTCGGCGTGCAGTGGACCGCCGTGGCGCCGTCGATCGGCGGGATCCCGCTGTCGACGATCCTGCTGGTCGCGGCCGCGATCTCCGGGGTGTACGCGTTCGTGGAGAACGTCCGCGCGCACCGGCCGGGTCTTCAGGCGGGACCGCAGGAAGGGCGGAGCCGGTCGCTGCGGCTCGGTTCGCTCTCGCTGGTGGTCGTCTGCGGCCTGATGGCCACGGGCGAGTTCGTCAGCATGGCGTGGGCGATCCACAACCAGCAGGGTTCCTACAGCCTCGGCGCCGCGAACTTCGGGCACCTGTTCGGCAAGAGCTGCAACCTCTCCGACCACGTGATGGTGGAACGCGACGCCGCGACCAGCATCCTGCGGGCCCAGTCCGAACAGCGGACGGTCCCGGTGAAGAAGGAGGAGCCGCCCGCCGGGCAGACCCCGCCGCCGCTGCCCGATCCCGAGCAGGACAACGGCCGCGTGCAGACCGGGTTCCACACCCGCGCGATCGACGACAAGGATCCGCTGGCCGAACCGCCGCACGGTTTCAAACCCGACGAAGTCCCGATGTGGAGCAGCTTCCTCGACCCGGAAACGCGGGCCGGACGACTGCGCAGCGACTGGTACGCCCTTTCCGAGAAGCCAGCCGACGGCCAGATCGTGGTCGCCACCGCGGGCGCGGCCCGGCGGCCGACGTCGGTGAGCCTCGACTACGGCGTCAACACCAGCGAAGGGGTGAAGGTCGTCCGCAGCCAGTTCGTGCTACCGCCGGGCGCCGGGACCAACGGCTGGAACGACACCCGGATCAACCTGCGCGACCTCCCGGCCGAGACGACGTCCGTGCGGATCAACATCGTCGACAACGACCTCACCGAGGACGGCTGGATCGCCGCGTCCGCGCCGCGCGTGCCGACGTTCACCACGCTGACCGAGAAGATCGCTGGCAAGCAGGTGTACGTCGACTGGCCGGCGTCGTTCGTCTACCCGTGCGTGCAGCCGGTGACCTCGCACGACGGCATCTCGAAGATGCCCGACTACCGGATCACCGCCGGCGCCGTCGCCGACGAGGCGAACTGGGCGTCCAGCACCAACGGCGGCCCGATCGGCTGGCTCGAAGAGGTCGCGGCCGAACCCGAGGTGCCCAGCTACCTGATCGGCCAGCCGAGCCAGTCCTGGGGCCAGCTGCTGCAGGTGGAGCCGTTCACCGAGGGGATCGCGCCGACCATCGTCCACGGCGAGAAGGTCGTCCCCGGCTGGTGGTCGCCGGGTCCGGGGCCGCGGCAGCCGAACGGCAAGGACCCGACACGCTAGGCGTCACTCGCGTGCTTGAACCCGTGACTCGCGTGCTTGGAGGCGGAACTCGTGAGTTCCGGCTCCAAGCACGCGAGTGCGGTCTCTGATCACGCGAGTTACGGGTTCAGGCCCGCCAACGCGGGCGGCAGGGGGCCTTCGTGCAGGACGCCGAGCCGCTGCGTAGCGCGCGTAAGCGCCACATAGAGCTCAGCGGCACCGCGCGGGCCGTCGGCGAGGATCCGCTTCGGGTCCACGACGAGGACGGCGTCGAACTCGAGCCCCTTCGTCTCCGAGGCGGGCACTGTGCCCGGCACCCCGGGCGGGCCGATCACGACGCTGGTGCCTTCACGTCCGGCTTCGTCCTTGACGAACTCCTCGATGGCGCCCGCCAGCGAATCCGCGTCGACCTGCCGCGCCCACGGACGGACCCCGTTGGATCGCACCGATTCCGGCGCCCGGACGTCGGGCGCGAACTCGGCGAGCACCGACGCGGCGACGGCCATGATCTCCGCCGGGGTGCGGTAGTTCACCGTCAGCGACCGGTAGACCCAGCGGCCCGGCACGTACGGCTTCAGCATCGCGTCCCACGATCGCGCCCCGGCCTCGGACCGGCGCTGCGCCAGATCGCCGACGACGGTGAACGACCGGTTGGGAGAGCGCCGCATCAGCACCCGCCAGTCCATTTCGGACAGTTCCTGCGCCTCGTCGACCACGACGTGCCGGTACGTCCAGTCCCGATCGGCGGAGGCGCGTTCGACGAGGCTGCGCGTGTCGTGCTCCACGAACCGGTCGGCGAGTTCGTCGGCGAAGAGCAGGTTCTCCGCCGACAGCATGACGTCCTCGTCCATCTCCTCGCGGTCGAGCTTCATCGTGTCGAGCACACCTTCGGCGTACTCGGCCTCGGCCTTCTTCTCCCGAGCGAGCGCCTTTTCCGCCGCCTCGTCCGCCGCCTTGTCGCGACCGAGCAGGTCGACGAGTTCGTCGAGCAGCGGCATGTCCGACACCGTCCAGGCTTCGCCGTCGGCACGCAGCAACGCCTGGTCGGCGCCCGCGGCGCGAAGCCGCTCCGGGGACGAGAGAAGCGAGCCCAGCAGACTTTCGGGCGTCAGTATCGGCCAGAGCGCGTCGAGCGCGGTGGTGAACGTCTCGCTCTCCGCCAGTTCCTTCAGCAAATCCTTCCGCAGCCGCTCCCATTCGTCGCGGTCGTCCCGGCTGAGCCAACCGCGGCCGATCCGCGCGATCGCCCGCTCCGTCAGGACGTACGTGACGATGTCGGTGAACGTCCCCCGCGCCTCGTTGTGCGGCAGACCGCTCTTGCGCGCCTCGTCCCTGGCCCATTCCGCGGTCTCGGCGTCGATCCGCACGGTGACGTCGGCGAGGTCGATCAGCACCGGCTCCTCCGGCAGCCGCTGGCGATCGGCGACGGCGGCCTTGAGGACGTCCAGCATCTTCAGCGAACCCTTGAGCCGGGTGGCTTCCGGGCCGTCCTCAGCGGTGACGTGCTTGCCGGGGACGAAATCGCCGGTGGTCATGAACACCACATCGGTCTCGCCCAAGGACGGCAGGACCCGGCCGATATGGTGCAGGAACGCCGGATTCGGCCCGACCACGAGCACGCCGTGGCGTTCCATCCGCTCGCGCTGGGTGTAGAGCAGGTACGCGACGCGGTGCAGCGCCACCACGGTCTTCCCGGTGCCCGGCCCGCCTTCGATCACCAGCACCCCGGGGTGCTCGTGCCGGATGATCTCGTCCTGTTCGGCCTGGATCGTCGCGACGATGTCACGCATCCCCTCGCCGCGCGGCGCGTTGACGGCCGCGAGCAGCGCCGCGTCACCCTCCGCGTCGCCGCCGGGACGGCCGAACACCTCGTCGGTGAACCCGAGCAGCTCACGTCCGTGCGTGTGGAACTGGCGGCGACGGCGCATCTTCTCCGGCGTCGCCGCGGTCGCGGTGTAGAACGGGCGGGCGGCGGGTGCCCGCCAGTCGAGCAGCACCGGCTCGTAGTCGTTCTCCTCGTCGAAGAGCCCGATACGGCCGATGTACGAGGTCTCCCCCGCGAGACTGTCCAGCCTGCCGAAGCACAGCCCGTTGTCGACGACGTCCAGCCGCCGCGACTCCCTGGCCAGCGCCCGCACCTCGACGTCGCGTTCCATGGCCGTCCCGCCGGTTCCGCCCAGCGCCGCCTGGAACTCCCCCTTCACCCGCGCACGTTCGGCGTCCAGGCGCGTGTAGAGCCCGGCGACGTATTCGCGTTCGGACCGCAACTCTTCTTCATGACCCTGAGTTGACACAGACTCCCATTTCACCAGGTTTCGGCTACGGCGAGTGAGTTTGAGGCATGACCGGGGTCTTGTGGCAAGTCCCCCCATGCGCTATATGTTTATTACGGAGGGAGTTACCTTCGTTCACTTCTCGGCCCGTCGGGCCCTTTGTCCACAGGTCACCTCATGCCCAGGGTCGTTGGCGTTCTATCGAGCCGTAAGGCAAAAGGTGGCGGGTTGCGAAAGCCACAGCAACGTCAGCGGAGGCGTGGAGCGCGAGCCCCGGGAAATACCTCTCCCACTCTTCCCTCGTGATCCTCGGCGTCGCCAGACGGCAGATCTCCTTCGTCCGGACGTCCTCGTCCTGCCGGTTCACCCGCCCGGGCACGACGGGCTCGCGGTGACACGCGAAGTGGCTTCCCGCGTACTGGAAACCGCCATCCTGGTCCTGACCCCACCGGGCGACGGCGAACTCGTGGTCGCCGCGATGCTCGCGGGCGCCCGCGGCGTCCTGTCCCGGAGCGCGGGTCACGACGACCTGGTCCGGTTCATCCGGGGGGTGGCGGCGGGCGCCATCGTGTTCGGCGAGCGCGCCGCGGACCGGCTTTACGGCTTGCTGGCCGCTTCGCAGCCGATGCGGGCGTTCCCGCGGCTGACCTCACGCGAGCACGAGGTGCTCGACCTCCTGGCGGGCGGGCTGGAGATCCCGGCTGGGCTCGCGCCCAAGACCGTGCGCAACGTCGTCTCGTCGATCCACGCCAAGGCCGGTACGGACGACCGGGAGGTGCTGCTCGCCCAAGCCCGCAACGCGGGCCTCGGGCATCACTCGTAGGTGCGCGGCGTCCGCCCAAGGACGCGACTGTGTGGATTTTGGGGCGTTGGATGACCAGAAATCCACACAGTGCCCGCCTGACCGGTCCGGTCACGACGGACACCCCTCACCCGCGGTGACACTCACCCGTCCCACCAACCACGCCGAGTGGTCAAATGCGGCGAAGACGCGCGATCACTCGTAGGCGCGCGGCGTCCAGACCACACCGTTCTCGGCCCTGGTCTTCGACGAGCCGATGATCAGCAGGCAGCGCATGTCCACTTCCGACGGCTCCAGCGTGCCGAGGGTGACCACGCGGACGTCCTCCTCGGGGCCGCCGACGTCGCGGGCGACGACCACCGGTGTCTCCGGCGCGCGGTGCCGGAGCAGGACGTCGCGGGCCTGCGCGAGTTGCGTGGTCCGCGTGCGGGACGCCGGGTTGTACAGCGCGAGCACGAGATCCGCCGCGCCCGCCGCGTCCAGCCGTCGTTCGATGATCTCCCATGGTTTGAGCCGATCGGACAGCGAAAGCACGCAGTAGTCGTGGCCCAGCGGCGCGCCGACCCTGGACGCGGCCGCCTGCGCGGCGGTCACGCCGGGCACGATCCGCACGCGGGCTCCCGCGCCGTGACCGGCGGCGACCTGCTCCAGCACCGCCGACGCCATCGCGAACACGCCGGGATCACCTGAAGAGACGACGGCGACCTTGGCGCCGTTCGCGGCCAGTTCGAGTGCTTCGACGGCGCGTTCGGCCTCGACGCGGTTGCCCGACGCGTGCCGCTGCTGGCCCGCGCGCTGCGGCACTCGCGCGACGTACGGGCCGTAGCCGACGACGTGCTCCGCCGCGGCCAGTTCCTCGGTCGCTTCGGGGGTCAGCCAGCCGGGACCGGCCGGCCCGAGGCCGACGACCACGACTTCCCCACCGGTGTGCGTTTCCTGCTTCCTGGCGGCTTCGGGTTCGTCGGCGAGCCGGGAGGCGTAGGCCGGGCTGGGCAGCAGCGCCAGCGAGAAGTACGGCACCGAATCCGGATCGACGTCCGCGAACGGCTCGACGCGCTGCGCCTGCCAGGTCGCGCGTTCGACGTAGAAGGCGTCGTCCAGCTTCCCGGCTTCGGCCAGCGCCTCGCGGACGTTGCCGAACGTGCGCCCGAGTTTGAGCACCGCCGCGGCCTGCGTGTCGGCCAGGCGTCGCGCGAGCTCCGGCGCGGGCAGCGTGCCGGGCAGGATGGTGAGGACCTCGTCGCGCTGCACCAGCGGGCGGCCCAGCACCGAGGACGCCGCGCTGACCGACGTCACGCCCGGCACCACGGTCGCCTCATAGCGGTCGGCGAGGCGTTCGTGCATGTACATGTAGGAGCCGTAGAAGAACGGGTCGCCTTCGCAGAGCACGACCACGTCACGTCCGGCGTCGAGGTGCTCGGCGAGCCGTTTCGCGCTCAGCTCGTAGAAATCGGCGATGGCGCCTTCGTAGCCGCCGGGATGGTCGGTGGTCTCGGTGGTGACCGGGTAGACCAGCTTCTCCTCGATCTGGCCGTCCCGCAGATACGGCTCGGCGACCGAACGCGCGATGCTCCGGCCGTGCCGCGCGCTGTGATAGGCGATGACGTCGGCCTCGCCGATCAACCGGGCGGCCTTGACCGTCATCAGCTCGGGGTCACCGGGTCCGAGCCCGACACCCCAGAGTTTTCCGAGCCCGCTCATTCGACCTCACTCGCCATCGCGTTGATCGCGGCGACGGCCATCGCGCTGCCGCCACGGCGTCCGTGCACCACCAGGTACGGGGCGGGTGCCCGCTTCGCGAGCTCCACTTTGGACTCGGCTGCGCCGATGAAGCCCACCGGGACGCCGATGATCGCCGCCGGGGCGCCGACGCCCTCTTCGAGCAGTTCCAGCAGGCGGAACAACGCGGTGGGCGCGTTGCCGATCGCCACCACCGAACCGGGCAGCTTGTCGCGCCACAGCTCCAGCGCGGCCGCGGACCGGGTGGTGCCCATCCGCTCGGCGAGGCCGGGCACCTTCGGATCGGACAGCGTGCACAACACCTCGTTGGCGGCAGGCAAACGTTTGCGGGTCACCCCGGAGGCGATCATGTTCGCGTCGCACAGGATCGGCGCGCCCGCTTCGAGCGCGGCGCGGCCGGATTCCACCACGTCCAGGCTGTAGCGGAGATCGTCGACCAGGTCGACCATCCCGCAGGCGTGGATCATCCGCACGGCCAGCACCGCGACGTCGTCGGGCAGGATCGCGAGATCCGCCTCCTCACGGATGGTGGCGAACGAATGCCGGTAGATCTCGGCCCCGTCCCGGATGTAGTCGATCACTGCTGCCCCTTCAATTCGGCACTGTCCTTCTCCGCCAACGCCTTCGCCAGCTCGCCGACCGGGACGAAGGCCCCGTCGACCAGATAACCGTCTTCCGTCGCGAGCACGTCGACGTGCTCGCGCGCGGGTTTGCCGCAGCGCCGTTCACAACCGGCGAAATGGGCTCTCGGGGTCCGCCCGACCCGCGCCGCGTCGGCCCGCACGTCGGCGAGCGACTTGGCACAGCCCGGATGCCCGATGCAGGCACTGATCCCGAGCGACGGCGCGTCCGGATCGGTGATCAGCCCCGTGTTCGCCGCCAAGCGGCCGAGGACCAGGATCGATCGCCACGGGGTGACCACGGCGTTTCCGGCCTTCGCGATCTCACGCGCCTGGGCCGAGGTGAGCCTGCCGAAGACCGGGGCGACCCCGATCGCGTCGCCGATCGGCCCGATCGGGAGGCCCGGGTCCACCTCGAACTTTCGCGGTTCCGTCGTTTCCCCCGATATGCCCTTGAGCAGCGGCTCAGTATCGGCGAGTTCGCTGATCCGCCAGGCCGTTCCCCTCGCGCGAAGGAACGCGCGCGCGACAGCGAGCAGCGTCTCGACGGCGCGCTCCGCGGCGACCCGCAGGCCGGTGTCCTCACCGGCGAGCAGCACGGCTCCGTCGCGCCAGCAGACGTCGGCGCCTTCGCCCGCGACGTCGCCTTGGCCGCCGTCGAGGGCGAAGAGGAAGCGTCCCGGGAGTTCGGCGAGCTCAGGAACGGCGCACAGCGCCTTGTCGAGGGCCGAGGCCAGCTTTTGCGCGGTATCGCTCAACGGCGACGCGAGGATGTTGCGGACGCGTTCGTGCGACGGCGAAGGCAGCAGCCCGGCCGCGGTGAGCCTGCCTGCGAGACCGGGCCGGGTGACGCCGCGCAGCTGCACGTTGCCGCGGGAGGTCAGGTGGAGGGCGCCGTCCCCGAGGTCGTCGGCGGCATCCGCGAGCGCGCCGAGCTGGGCCGAGGTGATGGCGCCACCGGGCAGCCGGATCCGGGCGAGCGGACCGTCGGCGGCGTCGTGCGTGGCGAAAACACCAGGGCACGCGTCGGCTCGGACACGTGCGCTCGTGGACATGCGCTCACTGTAGATGGCCCATCTTTTGAATATGCACCGTCTGCGAGAGTATCCCTCAGACCGAATGTAGTAGGTGTGCTACATTCGGTCGCAGCACTGAGATGGGGGTGACCAAATGAGAGATCCACACGACGTGATGATCTCCGTCAAAGATCTCCGGATGCGGTACGGGACGAACGACGTCCTCCACGGCGTCGACTTCACCGCGCATCGCGGCGAGGTGATCTGCCTGCTGGGTCCGAACGGCGCGGGCAAGACCACGACGATCGAGATCCTCGAAGGCTTCCGGATGCGGTCGGAGGGCGAGGTCAGCGTGCTGGGCACCGACCCGGCGCACGCGGACGAGAACTGGAGGGCGCGGCTGGGGGTCGTCCTCCAGGCCTGGCGCGACCACGCGAAATGGCGGGTGCGCGAGCTATTGGAGCACCTGGGCGGCTATTACGCGCCGTACTCCACGGACCGCATCAAGCGGCCGTGGGATCCGGACGAGCTGGTCGCCGCGGTCGGCCTGACCGAGCACGCGGACAAGAAGGTCCGGATGCTCTCGGGCGGGCAGCGGCGACGGCTCGACGTCGCGATCGGCATCGTCGGCCGTCCGGAACTGCTGTTCCTCGACGAGCCGACCGCCGGACTGGACCCGGAGGCGCGGCGCGAGTTCCACGAACTCGTGCACCGGCTGACCGATGACGACGACACGACGATCCTGCTGACCACGCACGACCTCGACGAGGCCGAGAAGCTGGCCGACCGGATCCTGATCCTGAACCACGGCCGCATCGTGGCCGACGGTTCGGCCGACGCGCTGAGCAGGCAGATCGCCGGCGAGGCCGAGGTGCGCTGGACGCTGGACGGTCAGCGGTTCGTGCACTCGACCACGGAATCGACGAAGTACGTGCACGAACTGTTCAAGCAGCACGGCGACGCCATCGGTGACCTGGAGGTCCGGCGGGCGTCGCTCGAAGACACGTACATGACCCTGGTCCGCAAGGCCGAGTCCCTGGAGGCGGTGGGCGCGCGATGAACACGATTCAGCACAGTGTCCGGCTGGGCATCCGGCGCGGCTGGCTCGAAGCCCGCCAGATGATGACCAACCGGGAAGACCTCTTCAACACCTTCCTCTTCCCGGCGATCTTCGTGATCGTCATGTTCTTCATGCGCGGCGCGAAACTGCCGGGCACGGAGTTCTCGCTCGGCGCCGCCACCGTGCCGAGCGTGCTGGGCGCGTCGATCGTGTTCAGCGGCATGCTCGGGATGGCGGGAGTCCTCGCCGTCGAACGTGAAGACGGCACGCTCCTGCGCGCCAAGGCCACCCCGAACGGCATGATCGGCTACCTCGTCGGCAAGGTCGTCACGGTGTCGTTGAACACCGTCATCGGAATGCTGCTCGTGCTGATCCCCAGCCTGATCCTGTTCGACGGCATCGCGCCAGGCGGGCTGACGTCGTGGCTGGGCCTGCTGTGGGTGCTGGTGCTCGGCCTGCTGGCCACCATGCCGATCGGCGCGATCTTCGGCTCGCTGACCTCGAACGCGCGCAGCATCGGGCTGATCATGCTGCCGACACTGGGGATCGGCGCGATCTCCGGGATCTTCTACCCGATCACCGCGCTGCCGGAATGGCTGCAGTACCTCGGGCAGGTGTTCCCGATGTACTGGCTCGGCCTCGGCATGCGGTCGGCGCTGCTGCCGGACTCGACGGTGATGGTCGAGATCGGACAGTCGTGGCGGCCTTGGGAGACCCTCGGCGTGCTGTCGGTGTGGTCCGTGATCGGATTGACGCTGGCTCCGGTCGTCCTGCGGCGCATGGCGCGGCGCGAGTCCGGGTCCTCGGTGGCGGCACGACGGGAAAAGGCGATGCAGCGAATTGGCTAGCTCATGAGCGAGGTCGTTTACAACCGGATCGCGATGTTGCGGGCGGAACGGGGCATTTCCCGCCGCGAACTCGCCGATGCGCTGGGCGTGCACTACCAGACCATCGGCTACCTCGAGCGCGGCGAGTACAGCCCGAGCCTCTACCTCGCCCTGCGGATCGCGGAGTTCTTCGAGGTGGCGGTGGAGATCATCTTCTCCACCGCCCCTTTCCCGCGGATAGGTGACACTTCGTCGGAGCGGTCGGCGTGAGTCTTGCCCCGGGCACCTTGTCAGGGTGACCGGACCGATCACGCGCGACTGTGTGGATTTCGGGTCATCCAACGTCCCAAAATCCACCCAGTGCCCCGCCAACGGCCTGGCGGCGGTCGACGTCCTGGCCGTGCCGCACGCGGACGTCGAAGGCACCGGCGTGGAGCTGGTCAGCCGCCACCAGGGCCAGGTGCTCACCCACGTGCGGGGTTACGACTCCGCCCCCGGCCGCACATCACCTTGACTCCCGCCGGACCGCACCGGAGAGTGAACCGAAGAACCCACGCGTCGGCAGGTGGAGGAACCCGGTGAGAGTCCGGGGCGGTCCCGCCACTGTCACCCCTCCTCGGCGAGGAGGGGAAGCCAGGAACTCCGGCCGGCGCGACCGCACGACCCGGGGCGCGGACACCCCGAGTGAGGAATGCTGTGATCCTGCTTCTGTCCACTTCGGACACCGACCTGCTCAGCGCCCGGTCCAGCGAGGCCGAGTACCGGCTGGCGAACCCCGCCCGGCTCGATCTGGCCGAGCTGCCCGCCCTGCTCGACGGCGCCCCGATCGTCGTCGTCCGGATCCTCGGCTCCGAACGCAGCTGGCAGGAAGGGCTCGACACGGTCCGCGCGAGCGGCGCGCACGTGGTGGTCCTCGGTGGTGAGCAGACGCCGGACGCGCAGCTCATGAAGCTGTCCACGGTCCCGGCGGGTACGGCGGCGGAGGCACACGCGTACCTCGCGCAGGGCGGGCCGGAAAACCTCACCCAGCTGCACCGCTTCCTGAGCGACACGCTCCTTCTGACAGGTGACGGCTTCGAGCCGCCCGCGGTGCAGCCGCTCTGGGGTGTCCTCGAGCGCGCGCCCAAGACCACCGAGGGTCCGGTCATCGCGATCCTCTACTACCGGGCGCATCACCTGTCCGGCAACACCGAGTTCGTCCATGCCCTCTCCGACGCCGTCGAGGACGCCGGGGGCCGCGCGCTCCCGATCCACTGCGCGTCCCTGCGCACCCGCGAGCCGGAGATGATGGCCGAGCTGGCCAAGGCCGACGCGCTCCTGGTCACCGTGCTGGCCGCCGGTGGCACCCGGCCGTCCGAGGTCGGCGCGGGCGGCGACGACGAGGCGTGGGACGTCGCCGAGATGGCCGCGCTCGACATCCCGATCCTCCAGGCCCTGTGCCTGACCAGCGACCGCGAGACCTGGTCCGCGAACGACGACGGCCTCTCCCCGCTCGACGCCGGCAACCAGATGGCCGTCCCCGAGTTCGACGGCCGTCTCATCACCGTCCCGTTCTCGTTCAAGGAGATCGACGACGACGGCCTGCCCAAGTACGTGCCGGACGCCGAACGCGCGTCGCGGGTCGCGAAGATCGCGCTGGCCCACGCCCGGTTGCGCCACACTCCCCCGCCGGAACGCCGTATCGCGCTGATGCTGTCCGCGTACCCGACGAAGCATTCCCGCGTCGGCAACGCCGTCGGTCTCGACACGCCCGCGTCCGCGATCGAACTGCTGCGCCGCATGCGCGATCAGGGCTACGACCTCGGCGAGAACCCGTTCCCCGGTGTCGAGCCCACCGGCACCGACCAGCCGGACGGGGACGCGCTGATCCACGCGCTCATCGCCGCGGGCGGCCAGGATCCGGAGTGGCTCACCGAGGAACAACTGTCCGGCAACCCGATCCGCGTCCCGGCCGACAAGTACCGCGAGTGGTTCGCCGAGCTGCCCGCGGAACTGCGCGAGGGCATGGAGGAGCACTGGGGCCCCGCTCCCGGCGAGCTCTATGTGGACAACGGGGACATCGTCCTGGCGTCGCTGCAGTCCGGCAACGTCATCCTGATGATCCAGCCGCCGCGCGGATTCGGCGAGAACCCGGTGGCGATCTACCACAACCCGGACCTCCCGCCGAGCCATCACTACCTGGCCGCGTACCGCTGGCTGGAGGAGGAGTTCGGCGCGCACGCAGTCGTCCACCTCGGCAAACACGGTTCGCTGGAATGGCTTCCCGGCAAGACCGCCGGTCTCTCCGACTCCTGCGCGCCGGACGCCGTCCTGGGCAACCTGCCGCTGATCTACCCGTTCCTGATCAACGACCCGGGTGAGGGCGCGCAGGCGAAACGGCGTGCGCACGCCACGATCGTCGACCACCTGATCCCGCCGATGGCCCGCGCCGAGAGCTACGGCGACATGGCCCGCCTGGAGCAGCTTCTCGACGAGCACGCCAACATCGCCGCGATGGACCCGGCCAAGCTGCCCGCGGTCCGCGCGCAGATCTGGACGCTGATCCAGGCGGCGAAACTCGACCACGACCTCGGTGTCGAGGAACGCCCACATGACGCGGAGTTCGACGACTTCCTGCTGCACATCGACGGCTGGCTGTGCGAGGTCAAGGACGCGCAGATCCGCGACGGCCTGCACATCCTCGGCGCCGCACCGGAAGGCGAGGCACGGATCAACCTCGTGCTCGCGATGCTGCGCGCCCAGCAGATGTGGGGCGGCAAACAGGGCGCGGTCCCCGGTCTGCGTTCCGCCTTGGGGCTCAAGGAGAACAGCGACGCCCCGCTGTCCGAAGTGGACGCCATCGAGCAGAAGGCGCGGTCGCTCGTCGAGGCGATGGAGGCCAGGGACTGGTCCCCCGACGCGGTCGCCGAGGTCGTCGCCGACGTGCCGGAACACCAGGAGGTCGCCCACGTGCTGACCTTCGCCGCCACCGAGATCGTGCCGCGGCTGGCGGGCACCGGCGCCGAGATCGACGCCGTGCTCCACGCGCTCGACGGCGGCTACATCCCGGCCGGGCCCAGCGGTTCTCCCCTGCGCGGCCTGATCAACGTCCTGCCGACCGGCCGCAACTTCTACACCGTGGACCCGAAGGCCATCCCGAGCCGTCTCGCCTGGGAGACCGGGCAGGCGCTCGCGGACTCGCTTCTCCGCCGCTACAAGGAGGACACGGGCGACTGGCCGCGTTCGGTCGGTCTCTCGGTGTGGGGCACGTCGGCCATGCGCACGTCGGGGGACGACGCGGCGGAAGTCCTTGCGCTGCTGGGTGTCCAGCCGATCTGGGACGAGGCGTCGCGACGGGTCACCGGCATCGAGGCCATCCCGCTCGCCGAACTCGGCCGCCCGCGTATCGACGTCACGGTGCGGATCAGCGGGTTCTTCCGCGACGCCTTCCCGCACGTGATCACCCTGCTGGACGACGCCGTCCGCCTGGTGGCCAATCTCGACGAGCCGGACGAGGAGAACTTCGTGCGCGCCCACACCCGCGCGGATCTGGCCGCGCACGGGGACGAACGCCGGGCCACCACGAGGATCTTCGGCTCCAAGCCCGGCGCGTACGGCGCGGGCCTGCTGCCGCTGATGGATTCCGGGAACTGGCGCGACGACAAGGATCTCGCCGAGGTCTACGCGGTCTGGGGCGGCTTCGCCTACGGCCGCGACCTCGACGGCAGGCCCGCGCGCGAGGACATGGAGAACTCGTACAAGCGGATCGTGGTCGCGGCCAAGAACACCGACACCCGTGAGCATGACATCGCCGATTCCGACGACTATTTCCAGTACCACGGCGGGATGATCGCGACGGTCCGCGCGCTGACCGGGACCGCGCCCGCGTCCTACGTCGGCGACAGCACCACCCCGGACGCGGTCCGCACGCGCACCCTCGGCGAGGAGACCGCCCGTGTCTTCCGGGCCCGCGTGGTCAACCCGCGCTGGCTGGCGGCGATGCGCAAGCACGGCTACAAGGGAGCTTTCGAGCTGGCGGCGACCGTCGACTACCTCTTCGGTTTCGACGCCACCGCCGGGGTGGTCGGCGACTGGATGTACGAAAAGCTCACCGAGTCCTACGTGCTCGACGAGGTCAACCAGGAGTTCCTGCGCCAGGCCAACCCGTGGGCGCTGCGCGGCATCATCGAGCGGCTGAACGAGGCGGCCGATCGGGGGCTCTGGGCGGAACCGGACGCCGACCTTCTGGCTCAGCTGCGCGAGGTCTACCTCTCTTTGGAGGGCGACCTCGAATCCTGACTTCACCCGCCGGAGCAGCGCCATGGCACTCCCGGCGGTACCACTGTCGTATGCGCAGAACTTAGCGTGACAAGTGCGGTGGGACGTCAAGGATCGGGAGGACAGCGATGATCAAGCGTCTGTTGAAGGTCGTGCTTCGCCACGGTTGCTGCTCGGCGTGCACCGGTCTGGGCTGCGGCTGCTGCGACGCCTGCAAGTAGGAGTTCAGGGGCGGACACCCGGGATGTGGGTGTTCGCGCGGCGGACGTCGGCGGCGAGGGCGGGTACCTCGATCACCCGGCGTCCGGCCTCCTCCAGCGTTTCGGCGCCGACGCAGTCGACGAACACCGACGGCTCGCGCCAGGCGAAGACGACGCGCGGGATGCCGGCGTCGAGGATGAGCTGGGTGCAGCTTCGCGGATGAGACGTCCGCGAGCTGCATGGCTCCAGCGATGTGTACATAGTCGCCTCCGCCAGCCTCGGATCTCCCGGTTCGAGTTTGGCGAGGGCGGCTTCTTCCGCGTGGTTGGCGGGATCCCCGTCGCCCGAATAACCGGTGGAGATCACTTCACCGTCTGCCGCGGCGATCACCGCGCCGACGCGGAACGTGCGCGGCGGGCAGTTCTCGGCCAGGGCGATGGCCTCGCGCAGCCGCAGAATGTCCACTTCGGATGGTTCCGGAGTCGCGTGGTACTCCAGTACGGCGATGTCGCCCAGCCTCGTCGTTCCGGTCAGGGTCAGCCCACGCGGGAAGGCCCCTGGGCCGACGAACCGCGGCGCGCGCGTGTCGCCGACGAAGAACGGCGCGACGGCCAGGTGCAGTTCGTCGACCAGGCCTTCGGTGAGGAACTGGGCGTGGATCGCGCCGCCACCTTCGACCATCAGCCGCCGGACGCCGCGCGCGTGGAGATCGGCCAGCATCGCGCGCAGATCCACCAGCTCGACGACGGTCGCCTTCACGCCCGTGACGACGCCGGGTGGCGCGTAGACGAGCTTCTCGGTGTCGCCGACGGTGAAGAACTGAGCCGCCGGATCGAGTGACCCGCTCCGCGTGAGGGTGACCTTGACCGGCTGTGCCGGACGTCCCTCCGCGACCCGCCCGGCGACCAGCTCCGGTGAGCGGACCAGCAACCGGGGATCGTCCGCGCGGACCGTGTTCGCGCCGACGAGGATCGCGTCCGACGCGGCGCGCAGACCGTCCACCCTGGCCCAGTCCTCCTCGTTGGACAGCACCAGCCGGGTGTCGCTCGCGTCGTCGAGGTAGCCGTCGAGCGAGACCGCGGCGGACAGCAGGACATGGGGGCGTTCGGTCACGCCGCCAGTATGCCCCGGCCGGTCGCGGGTCGCTGAGGCGACAGACCGTGTCTCGGGGCGGTGGGGCTTGTGCCAGGTCCGCCGTTGCCGGAATTCGGCAACGGCTGGGCGTGGGATCCGGGCCTCCGGTGATCGAAGTCGGCACACCGGAGCCATTACCGAAATCCGGCAATACGAGACGCCCTCATACCAAGGACAGCGCTCAAGAAATCCTACCTGCGCACTGATTACCACTACCGGGCGAACATCGCCAAGCGCGCACATCCCAGATTTCCCTTGCCACGACCAGCATTACCGAATATCGACGACGGTGCGGCAGTCGCATTGATCCGGAACTGTCGGTGGGGGGTTGCAGGTTCGTTGGGTGGACACTTACCGAGCCACCGCTGTGGCACTCCTCGAGGAAATCACCGGCCTCGACAACCTGAAGGCCATCAACACCGCCGTGGATTCGTTGGAAGACAACGAATCCGTCGCCCTCGCGAAAGCGGCGTCAGCGGGGATCGCCCGGCTGGAAGCGATCCGTTACCGTGCCCTGTCCCAGCTGAACCGGCATCGCGAAGGCGCGTAGCGTCACTCAGGAAGTCGCGTTCGCCCTGTCGGTCGGCGACAAGTACGCGGCCGGGCTGGTCGCCGCCGCCGACGCGTTGACCACCAGGCTGCCCCGCACTCTTGGTCTGATGGACAAGGGCCAGGTGGACGGGTTCGGCGCGATGAAAGTCGTGACGGCCACAGCGTGGCTGTCACGACGAGCACGCGCTCGCCGCCGACGCCTTGCTGGAAGACCGATTGCCCGGGTAAGAACGCCGAACAGATCCGCAAGGCGGCGAACCACGCGGCGGCGACTGTCGATCGTGAGGGCGCGGACAAGCGCTGCGAGCAGGCCCGCGAAGGCCGCCGGCTCGTGGTAAGCCAGGGTGAGGCGGGCGTGGCCTCGCTGGGGATCGAGGATGGCCCGGTGGAGAAGGTCACCGCCGCCTACAACCGGATCAACCGGGAGGCCCGCGCGCTCAAGACCGGCGACGAGACCCGCACTCTGGACCAGCTTCGCGCCGACGTCGCTCTCGACCTCCTGTTGGGCGGAAGCGGCGGCAAAAGTGAACGCGCCGAAGTATTCCTTTATATGGACCTCTTCACCTACCTCGACCTCAACGAAGACCCGGCGGAAATGGCCGGACACGGCCACATCCCGGCGTCGCTGGCGCGGCATATCGCGAGCGGACCCAGCACGGTGCTGCGGCGGATCATCACCGACCCGCTGTCAGGTCAGGTCGCGGATCTCGGCCGGGACCGGTATCGCCCGACGGCCGGTCTTGACGAGTTCGTCCGGGTCCGCGACCGCGAATGTCGCAGACCAGGGTGCCACCGGCCCGCTCAGGCCTGCGATCTCGACCATTCCACCCCGTGGCAGTTCCAGGGGAACACCGACGCCGGCGACCTTATCGACTTCTGCCGCCGCGACCATCGGCTCAAGGACGAACCCGGGTGGATCTACCGGCTGGCACCGGAAGGAACCCTGACGATCACCACACCGACCGGCCAGACCTACGACAGCACACCGCCGCCTCTGCACACACCCCGTACCGAGGAACCACCGTTCTGACCCTGTTGCCGCGAAACGGCGGCGCCTTGTTCAGGTGAGCAACGGGACAGCTTTCCTTGCGCGGCGGCGGTGAAGCCGCGCCGGGCCACCATTCCTGACCGCTCCGTTGCCGCGAAACGGCGACCGGCACGAAACCGCGCGGACCGTGTTCGCGCCCCGGAGAAATCGGTCGCACCGAAGCCGACGGTCGGCTAGCCTGTCGCGATGATCTTCTGAGACGAACCTGCGCCCGTCCTTCCACCTCCTTCGCAGGGAGTCTCATGTCTTCTTCCTTGACGCTTTCCGACGTCACCTTCACCTGGCCCGACGGCACCCCGGAGTCGGGCGAGGTGGGGCTGTTCGTGCCCGCCAAGCTGCTCCCTCAGCGGCTCGACGTCCTCGACGAGCCGCTGTCCATTGTGGATAACGTGCGGCTGGTCGCGCCGTCGCTCACGGACAACGAGATCCGCGCGAGGCTCGCCCGGTTCCTGTTCCGGGGCAAGGCGGCCGACCGCGAGGTGGCGTCGCTGTCCGGCGGGGCTCGACCTGGCGAGCGTGCGACGGCTCACCGAGGCGCTACTGGCCTACCTCTCCGCGATTAGTCCTCTGAATGCGGTACTTGCGTGTGCAACTACCGCATTCAGAGGACTAAATGCGGGGGTGGGTCAGGCGTCGAAGTCCACGGTGACGGCGTCGGAGATCGGCACCGACTGGCAGGTGAGCACGAAACCGGCGTCGACTTCGGCCTTCTCCAGCGCGAAGTTGCGCCGCATGTCCACCTTGCCGTCGCAGATCTTCGCCCGGCAGGTGCCGCACACCCCGCCCTTGCAGGCGAACGGCAGATCCGGACGGAACTTCTGCGCGCCGTCGAGCAGCGAGGAGCTGCGCGGCAGCGTCATCGTCGTCGACCGGCCGTCGAGGACCAGCGTGACCTCGCTGGACGCCCCGACGACGGCCGGATCGATGTGGTGCACCGGCTCCGGCGGAGTGTCCACATAGAACAGCTCCTGATGGACGCGATCGTCGGCGACGTCCAGCGAGCGCAGCAGTTCCTGCGCGCCGGTCACCATCTCGAACGGCCCGCACAGCCACCAGTGCGCGACGTCCTCGACCGGGATCAGCACGGTGCACAGGCGCCGCAGCTTCTCCGCGTCGAGCCGCCCGGTGAACAGTTCCGCCTCGCGCGGCTCGCGGGAGAGCACGTGGACGAGTTCGAGCCGCGCTGGATAGCGGTCCTTCAGATCCGCGAGGTCGTCGGCGAACATGACGGTGTCCGTGCGGCGGTTGCCGTAGAGCACGGTCACCGTCGCGTCGGAGTCGCTGAGCAGCGAAGACGCGATCGACAACACCGGCGTGATCCCGGATCCGGCCGCGATCAGCACGTGATGCCCAGGAACGTTCAGGTCCGGGGTGAAGCCGCCGGTCGGCGGCGCGACCTCGATCTCGTCGCCGGGCTTCACGTCGCGCACGAGCCACGACGAGAACAGCCCACCCGGCACCTCCCGGACGCCGACCCGCGGCGCCGCGCCGGCGGGCGCGCAGATCGAGTACGAACGGCGCTCGTCGCGGCCGTCGATCTCACGGCGCAGGGTCAACGACTGGCCCGGCTTGAAGCGAAAGGTGTCCGCGAGATCTTCGGGAACGTCGAAGGTCACCGCGACGGCGTCGTCGCACAGGCGCTGGACGTCGGACACCTTGAGGGTGTGGAAACCCGTGCGGCGCAGGGTCGCTGTCACTAGATCTCCTTGACGTGTTCGAACGGTTCGAGGCAGAACCGGCAGCGGCGCAGGGCCTTGCACGCCGTCGCGCTGAACCGGGACTGCTCCTCGGTGTCCGCGGAACCGCAGTGCGGGCAGCGCACGGACGACACCGGCGGGCTCAGCGTGAGCGGGATCGGTCCGGTCCGCCGCGGCGCGGCCCCCGGCGGAGCGATGCCCGCTTCGGCCAGTTTCCGTTTGCCGTCCTCGGTGATCCAGTCGGTGGACCATGCGGGCTGCAGCACCGTCCGGACCTCGACCTCGCCGTACCCCGCGCCGGTCAGCGCGTGCACGAGGTCGTCGCGCATGGTGTCCATCGCCGGGCAGCCGGTGTAGGTCGGGGTGATCGCTACGACCACCCGTCCGTCCTCTTCGGACACTTCACGCAGGACGCCGAGGTCGGCGAGGGTGAGCATCGGCAGTTCCGGATCGGTGACCGTGGCCGCCACGGCGTACGCGGTCACCATGTCGCGTCCGGATGTTCCCTGGCGACACTCTGCAGGGTCGCCAGCAGGTAACCCATCCGCTCGGTGTGCACGCCGTCGCGGCCCATCCGGCCGGAAACCCCGGCGAGGGCGCCGATTTCGGGCCGCGTCAGCTTCGCGACGGCCAGCACCTGGTCCAGGATCGCGTCGAACTCGGACCGCAGCGACGGAGACTCGACGAACTCGGCCTCGTGCGCCACGAACAACTCGTCGACGTACGGCCAGACCGCGTCCAGGCCCTCCTGCATCCGCTCATGCGACAGCTCGGTGCCGTCCCCGAGCCGCACGGCCCACTGGGCGGCGTAGTCGCGGTGGTACGCGACTTCCTTGACACCCTTGTCCGCGATGGCCGCCAGGACCGGATCGACACTGGTCTGCAACCGCTGCAACAAGGCGAGCCGCCAGATCGAGAACACCAGCAGCCGCGCGATCAGATGCCCGAAGTGCCCACCGTCGAGTTCGGCCAGGCGGACGTTGCGGTATTCCTGCTCGCTCCGGAAGAAGGCGTACGAGTCCTCCGTGCGGTCGCTGCCGTCGGCCTTGCCCGCACGGGCGAGCAGCAGCCGCGCCTGCCCCAGCAGGTCGAGCGCGATGTTCGCGATCGCGACCTCGTCCTCGAGTTCGGGCGCGTTCGTGCACCACTCCTGCAGCCGGTGCGAGAAGATCAGCGCGTCGTCGCCGAGCATCAGGCAGTAGGCCGCGAGCCGGTCACCGTCCACACCGGACGGGATCGTCGTGTCCACACCGGACAGCGGATCCTCGAACCCGGTGCCGAAGGCCCAGCGGGAGTCGTTCTCCTCGGTGATCGCCTCGTAGGCGTTGTCGAAGCTCATGTCAGATATGCGGAACGTTGTCGGGGATGTTGTAGAACGTCGGGTGCCGGTACACCTTGTCGCCGCTGGGCGCGAAGAACGGATCCTTCTCGTCCGGCGAGGACGCCGTGATGTCCGACGCGCGCACGACCCAGATCGACACGCCCTCGTTGCGGCGGGTGTAGAGATCCCGCGCGTGGTGCAACGCCATGTCGTCGTCCGCAGCGTGCAGCGATCCCACGTGCACGTGGTTCAGGCCGCGCTTGCCCCGGACGAACACCTCGTACAACGGCCAGTCGTGCTTCATCACGAACCCTTCTTCGCTGCGTGCGCCGAGGCGGCTTCCCGCACCCACGCGCCGTCTTCCTGGGCCCGCCGCCGATGCGCGATGCGCTGGGCGTTGCAGGGGCCGTTGCCCTTCAACACGTTCTTGAACTCGTCCCAGTCGACGGCGCCGAAGTCGTAGTGCCCGCGTTCGGGGTTCCACTTCAGGTCCGGGTCCGGGAAGGTGACGCCCAGCGCCTCGGCCTGCGGAATGGACATGTCGACAAAGCGCTGGCGCAGCTCGTCGTTGGTGTGCCGTTTGACCTTCCACGCCATCGACTGCGCGGTGTTCGGCGAATCCGCGTCCGGCGGGCCGAACATCATCAGCGACGGCCACCACCAGCGGTTCACCGCCTCCTGCACCATCTCCCGTTGCTTCTCCGTGCCGCGCATCATCGTCATCAGCAGCTCGAAACCCTGCCGCTGATGGAAGGACTCTTCCTTGCAGATGCGGATCATGGCGCGCGCGTACGGCCCGTATGAGCTGCGGCACAGGGGAACCTGGTTGCAGATCGCCGCGCCGTCGACCAGCCAGCCGATCACGCCGACGTCGGCGAAGGTCAGCGTCGGGTAGTTGAAGATCGACGAATACTTCTGCTTGCCGTTGATCAGCTTGTCGGTCAGATCCGCGCGGTCGGCACCGAGCGTGGCCGCCGCCGAGTACAGATACAACCCGTGCCCGGCCTCGTCCTGCACCTTCGCGAGCAGGATCGCCTTGCGCCGCAACGAAGGCGCGCGGGTGATCCAGTTGCCTTCGGGCTGCATGCCGATGATCTCCGAATGCGCGTGCTGCGCGATCTGCCGGATCATCGTCTTGCGGTAGCCCTCGGGCACCCAGTCACGCGGCTCGATGCGCTGATCGCGCTCGATGGTCGCCTCGAAGTGCCGTTCGAGATCTTCCTCAGGCAGCGTGGCCGTCATGACTGCTCCTTGGCGACGAGCGTCAGCACGTCGTACTTGGCGACCGAGTCGCCGTCGGCGTTGGTCACGTCGGCGTCCCAGCGGACCTCGCCGTACTCCTGGTCGATCCGCGGGGTGATCTGCTTCGCGGTCAAGGTCACGGTCAACGAGTCGCCGACCTTGACCGGGGTGAGGAACCGCAGGTTCTCCAGGCCGTAGTTGGCCAGCACCGGGCCGGGCTCCGGCGAGACGAACAGGCCGGCCGCGAACGAGACCACGAGGTACCCGTGCGCCACGATCCCGCCGAACAGCGGGTTCGCCGCGGCGGCCTCGGGATCGGTGTGGGCGTAGAAGGTGTCGCCGGTGAACTCGGCGAAGTGGTCGACGTCTTCCTGGGTGACGGTGCGCGGGCCGGCGACGACGGAGTCACCGATCTTCAGTTCCGCCAACGACTTCCGGAAGGGGTGGACGTCGCCCTCTGTCCTCGGTGCGCCCGTCACCCAGCGGCCGGTGACCGTGCTCAGGACGGCGGGCGAACCCTGGACCGCCGTGCGCTGCATGTGGTGCAGCACGCCGCGGACGCCGCCCATCTCCTCGCCGCCGCCGGCGCGGCCGGGGCCGCCGTGCACCAGCTGCGGCATCGGCGAGCCGTGGCCGGTGGACTCCTTGGCGTCTTCGGCGTCGAGCACCAGCAGACGGCCGTGGTACGGCGCGACACCGAGGACGACCTCGCGCACGAACTCCTGGTCCGCGGAGACGACGGAACCCACGAGGCTGCCGCCACCGCGTGCGGCGAGCTCGATGACCTGTTCGGTGGACGTGTAGGGCAGCAGCGTCGACACCGGGCCGAACGCCTCGACCTCGTGCGGCTCGGAGCGCTCCGGGTCGGCCTTCAGCAGCACCGGCGAGATGAACGCGCCGCGTTCGGCGTCCGCGCCGACGACCTCGACCTGCTCCGGGTCACCGAAGACGACCGTGCCGACGTCCAGCAGCGCCTTGAGCGACCGCCGGACCTCCTCGCGCTGCTCCAGACTGGCCAGGGCACCCATCCGCACACCTTCGGTGGCGGGGTTGCCGATGGTGACCTTCGCCAGCCGCGCGCTCGCGGCCTCGGCGACGTCGTCCACCAGGTCCGCGGGAACGAACGCGCGGCGGATGGCGGTGCACTTCTGGCCCGCCTTGACCGTCATCTCGGTGGTCAGCTGCTTGACGAAGAGATCGAACTCGGTGGTGCCGGGTTTGGCGTCCGGGCCGAGGATCGACAGGTTCAGCGAGTCGGCCTCGGCGTTGAAGCGGACGGAGTTGCGCACGATCGCCGGATGCGCGCGCAGCTTCTGCGCCGTCGACGCGGAGCCGGTGAAGGAGACGAGGTCCTGCGCGGTGACGTGGTCGAGCAGGTCGCCGACGCTGCCCGCGACGAACTGCAGCGTGCCCTCGGGCAGGATGCCGGACTCGATGATGATCTCGACCAGCCGCGCGGTGAGGTACGCGGTCTGGCTGGCGGGCTTGATCAGGCTCGGCACCCCGGCGAGGAACGCGGGCGCGAACTTCTCCAGCGGGCCCCAGACGGGGAAGTTGAACGCGTTGATCTGGACGGCGACACCGCGCAGCGGGACGGCGATGTGCTGGGCGACGAAGGTGCCGCCCTTGCTCAACGGCTCGACGTTGCCGTCGACGTGGACGGTGTCGTTCGGCAGTTCGCGCTTGCCCTTGCTGGAGTAGGCGAACAGCACGCCGATGCCGCCGTCGATGTCGACCATCGAGTCGCCCTTGGTCGCGCCCGTCCGCGCCGAGAGCGCGTACAGCTCCTCGCGGTGTTCGCGCAGATGAGAGGCCAGTGCCTTCAGCAGCGCGGCACGCTGGTGGAAGGTCAGCTCGCGCAGCGCGGGGCCGCCGACGCGGCGTCCGTACTCCAGTGCGGCGGCGAAGTCGATGCCCTCGGACGAAACCCGGGCGACCTCTTCGCCGGTCGAGGCGTCGTGCAGCGGTACTCCGTCACCTTCCGCCGTGTGCCACCCGCCGGAGACGTAGCTGCGCAGCAATGCCATGAGTCGACCCTTCACCATGGTGGGATTTACAGACCGTCCGTTCAGTAATTCACTCTAGCTCGTGACCGGGGTCTTGCAAACCCCCCGATGGCGGTGGACCCTTGACATCCGCGGGAAGGCGCGCCTTTACTTGCGGCACCCTTTAACAACCGTCCATTCGGTCAGTAACCAGGTGGTCTCGCATGACTGGCAACGCCGCGCACACGATGTTCGCCGACGACCAGGCGTCGAACGCGCTGGGCATCGAGCTGGTCGAGGCCGCCGAAGGGCACGCCGTCGCCACCATGCGGATCACCGAAGCGATGGTCAACGGCCACGACATCGCCCACGGCGGCTACGTCTTCCTGCTGGCCGACACGACCTTCGCCTGCGCCTGCAACAGCCACGGCCCGGTGACCGTCGCTTCCGGCGCGGAGATCTCCTTCGTCGCCGCCGGCAAACTCGGCGACCACCTCATCGCCACCGCCACGGAGCGGACCCGCTACGGCCGCAACGGCATCTACGACGTCACCGTGCACCGGGAGACCCCCGACGGGCCGGAGGTCGTCGCCGAATTCCGCGGCCGCAGCCGCACCATCGAGAAGGCACCCCAACGATGACTTTCAGCGACGACGCCGAGAACCTGACCATCGACGAACTCCAGGCGCTGCAACTGAAGCGTCTCCGGTGGACGCTGCGGCACGCCTACGACAACGTGCCGTTCTACACCAGGAAGTTCGACGAGGCGGGCGTTCACCCGGACGACTGCAAGGCGCTGGAAGACCTGGCGAAGTTCCCCTTCACCACCAAACAGGATCTGCGCGACAACTATCCGTTCGGCATGTTCGCCGTGCCGGAAGCGCAGGTCAGCCGCATCCACGCGTCCAGCGGGACCACCGGGAAACCGACCGTCGTCGGCTACACCGCCGAAGACATCGACACCTGGGCGACGGTGATGGCACGCTCGATCCGCGCGGCGGGCGGGCGTCCGGGCGACAAGGTCCACGTGGCCTACGGATACGGCCTGTTCACCGGCGGCCTCGGCGCGCACTACGGCGCCGAAAAGCTCGGCTGCACGGTGATCCCGGCGTCGGGCGGCATGACCGCGCGGCAGGTGCAGATCATCACCGACTTCAAACCCGAGATCATCATGGTCACCCCGTCGTACATGCTGACGCTGCTCGACGAGTTCGAGCGGCAGGGCATCGACCCGCAGACGAGTTCGCTCAAGGTCGGCATCTTCGGCGCCGAGCCGTGGACCGAGCAGATGCGCACAGAGATCGAGGACCGCGTCGGCATCGACGCGGTCGACATCTACGGCCTGTCCGAGGTGATGGGCCCCGGTGTCGCGCAGGAATGCGTCGAAACCAAGGACGGACTGCACATCTGGGAGGATCACTTCTTCCCCGAGGTGATCGACCCGTTCACCGAGAAACCGACCGACGCCGAGGGCGAACTGCTGTTCACCTCGCTCACCAAGCAGGCATTGCCGATCATCCGGTACCGCACGCGCGACCTGACCAGGCTGCTGCCGGGCACCGCGCGGCCGGCGTACCGGCGGATGGAGAAGGTGACCGGGCGCAGCGATGACATGATCATCCTGCGTGGCGTCAACGTCTTCCCCACGCAGATCGAGGAAGTCGTGCTGGTGACCCCCGCGCTCGCGCCGCATTTCCAGCTGGTCCGATCGACGAAGGGCCGGATGGACCACCTGACGGTGCGCGTCGAAGCGCGCCCGGACGCGACGGCCGAGCAGCGCGCCGACGCCGCCGCCCGGCTGATCGCCGGCGTCAAGGACGGGGTCGGCGTGAGCGTCGGCGTCGAGGTCGTCGACCCGGACACGCTGGAACGGTCGCTGGGCAAGATGCGCCGCGTCCTCGACGAACGGGACCGCGGTTGAGCACCCCCGCCCGCCGGGGACGTCCCGGCTACGACCTCGAGTCGCTGCTGCAGGTCGCGGTCAAATTGTTCAACGAACGCGGCTACGACGGCACCAGCATGGAGGACCTCTCCCGCAAACTCGGCATCACGAAATCCGCGATCTACCACCACGTGCCGAGCAAGGAGGAGCTGCTGCGGCTCGCCGTCGACCGCGCGCTGAACGGCCTGTTCGCCGTCGCCGCCGAGACGGAATCCTTCGAGGGCAAGGCGATCGAGAAGCTGGAGCACCTCGTGCGGGGCAGTGTCCTCGTGCTGGTCGAGCAGCTGCCGTTCGTGACGCTGCTGCTGCGGGTGCGCGGGAACACCAAGATCGAACGGGCGGCGCTGGCGCGGCGGCGGGAATTCGACCGGCTCGTCACGGAACTGGTGAAACAGGCCGAGACCGAGGGCGACGTGCGGCCCGACATCGATCCCGCGGTCACCGCGCGGCTGCTGTACGGCATGGTGAACTCGTTGATCGAGTGGTACCGGCCGCGACGGGGTTCGGCCGGGACCGAACTGGCGGACGCGGTGTGCAAGATCGCCTTCGACGGCCTCCGGACCCAGTAGGCGTAACTCGCGTGTTCCGCCTTCGGCTACTCCCCCGCGGCCTTGGGCGGCCGGCGCGCCTGCCAGATCAGCGCGTCGCGCAACTGCTGGATGAGCTGTTCGTCGTCGGCCTCCGACGGATCGACCCCGAGCGGGATCCAGCGTTCGCCGACCTCGGCACCGTTCTCGAAACTGGTGATCACGATCCCCGCGTAGGAGACGGATTCCTCCCCGATGTCACCTTGGATCCGGACGTCACGATGCTGCAGCCGCACACTGACCCACCGTCCGGTACGGCGAACCGGCTCGCGTTCGGCACTGGCCATTCGTCCCTACTCATGACGCCCGGTCCCCCCGCCCCGAACGTCGCCTCGAAGGCCCCGGGGGTTACCGGCGGGTTGTTCCGAATGAGTAACGACAGGCGGTCGCGTGAAACGGGTTACGCTCGGCCCATGAGCACCGATCCGGAGATCCGGCGGCGCCGCCTCGAGCCGGCCGCCCGGCGCGCCGAGATCCTGACCGCGGCCCGGCGGCTGTTCGGCGCGGGCACGTACGCCTCGGTTTCGACCTCGGACATCGCGAAGGCCGCCGGGGTGGCCCGGCCGCTGATCAACCACTATTTCGGCGGCAAACGGGAGCTGTACCTGGAAGTCGTCCGGCAGATGATGATCGTCCCGGCGCCGGTGATCGAGAACCTGCCCGACACGACCGCCGAAGACCGGCTCGCGATCAGCGTCCAGCACTGGATCGAGGTCGTCGAGCGCAACGAGCAGGCGTGGCTGACGGCGATCGGCCCGGAGGCGGTGGGCCGCGACCCGGAGATCGAGCGGATCATGCTGGAGGCCGACGAGATCGCCGCCGATCGTGTGCTCGCGGCCGCGTTGATGAGCGACGTCACCGAAGGTCGCGAAGAACTCCGCGCGATGATCCGTTCGTACGGCGGGATGTTGCGCGCGGCGTCACGCGAATGGCTGATCCGTGGCACGCTCGGCCGCGACGAGCTGCGGGTCTTCCTCACCGACTCGATCCTGCACCTGCTTCGGGTCACCTACCCGGCCGTGCTCGCAACGCGTTCCGCCGGGCATAAGCCGCCGGCGTCATCCCCTTCCAGCGTTTGAAGGCGTAGATGAAACTCGACGCTTCGGCGTAGCCCAGCCGCAGCGCGACGTCCTCCACGCTGAGCGCGCCGGTGTCGAGCATTTCCTCCGCCAAGGCCTGACGGACCTCGTCGAGCAGCGTGCGGTAGCCGGTCCCGGCTTCGAACAGCCGCCGTCGCAGCGTGCGCGGGCTGAGCGCGAGCTGCCGCGCGACCTCGTCCATCCCCGCGTCGACGCCGCCGAGTCGCACCAGCCGTTCCCGGACCTGTTGCGCGATCCCGGAGCGTTCCCGTCTCCGGGAGACCAGCAGATCGCATTGCGCGGCGCAGACCGCGACCGTCTGGTCGTTGGCCTGCGGCAACGGCTTGTCGAGGAAGAGCGGATCCAGGGTGGCGAGATGTGCCGGGGCGGAGAACGACGGCGCCAGGCCGAACGTGCACACATATTCGTCCACTGTGGAGGGACGCTCGTGCCGGAAGGCCAAGGAGCGCAGGGAGATGTCCGGCAGGATGTCGCGCATGACGGTGTGGATGGCGCCGAGGTCGCGCAGCACCAGGAACCGGGCGACGTCGCCCGGCACGCGGCTGTCGTCCATGGCCAGCGCGAGCCGTCCGGCCTCGACGGTCACATGCGGGATGCAGAAGGTGAAACTCAGGTCGAGGTAGCGCAGGGCGAAGCGCATCGCGTCCCCCAGCGTCGGGCTGCTGATGCACGCGAAGCCGAAGATGCCGAACGCGCTGACGCGGTACCGCCTGCTCAGCCGCAGCGCGACGTCGTCCCCGGCGCCGAGCCCGCGGACCAGGGCCCGGACCACCGCGAGCTCCTGTCGCGCGTCGACCTGGCCGTCCACGGGGGCCTGCTCGTAGGACTCCAGCCCCGTGACACCGTTCTCGGCGGCGAAGCGGGCCATGAGCACGATGCTCGCCGTGCCGCGCGGGTAGTCCCAGTCCCGGATCACCGGCGGCGGTAGTTCCATGGCCGGGATTATGGATCCCGGCAACGCTCGGCGCATTGAGGACCGTAACTGTCCTTGATCCCGATTAGGGTGAGCGGCATGTCCGACACGTTGAGCAGGCGCGCGCTGAACCGCGCCATGCTGGACCGGCAGCTGCTGCTCCGGCGTTCGAAGATGACCGCGCTCGAAGCGGTCGAGCATCTGGCCGGGTTGCAGGCGCAGGCCCCGAACCCGCCGTACTTCGCGCTGTGGACCCGGCTGCACGGGTTCCGCCAGGAAGAGCTGGCGAACCTCTTGCTGGCCAAGAGCGTCGTGCGGATCGCGCTCATGCGCGGCACGGTGCACCTGGTGAAACCGGCGGACGCGCTGGCCTGGCGGCCGATCGTGCAGCCCCTCTACGACCGTTCGGTGACCGGCAACACCCAGTTCGGCCCTGACATCAAGGACCTCGACCACCAGGAGATCGCCCGCACCGCCCGCAAACTGCTCGGCGAGCGGCCGCTTTCGTCGGCAGGCCTCGGCGCGGAACTGGCGAAGCATTGGGAGGGCGTGGCGCCGTCGTCGCTGGTGCACGTCGCGCGGGCGTTGCTGCCGCTGGTGCAGATCCCGCCGCGCGGCGTCTGGGGCAAGTCCGGGCAGCCGACGTATCAGACCACCGGGGACTGGCTGGGCGCCGAGCCGGACTCGGCGCCGTCCCCGGAAGCGATGTTCCGGCGTTATCTGGCCGCGTTCGGGCCGGCCAGTGTGCAGGACGCGCAGGCGTGGGCCGGGATCACGAAGCTCGGCGACGTCGCCGAGCGGCTGCGGACGGAACTGCGGACGTTCCGCGACGAGAACGGCCGCGAACTCTTCGACCTCGAAGACGCACCCCGCCCGGACCCGGACACCCCCGCGCCCGCCCGGCTGCTGGGGCCGTTCGACCAGACCGTCCTCTCCTACGCCGACCGCACGCGGGTGATCAGCGACGAGTACCGCAAGGTCGTCATCTCGCAGAACGGCCTGGTCAAGGGCACCATTCTGGTCGGCGGGCTCGTGAAGGGCTTCTGGGAGATCAAGACGGTGAAGAAGGCGGCTTCGGTGGTGATCACCCCCTTCGAGCGAGTCCCGAAGCGCGATCTGGACGCCCTCGAAAGCTCCGCCCACCGCCTCCTGGCTTGGGCGCACCCGAAGGCCGAGTCCCACTCGGTGCGTTTCGTCCTCTGAATGCGCTAGTTCGCACTACCAACTACCGCATTCAGAGGACGAAACGCGGGCAGGGGGTGGCCGGAAATCTCGATTGAGTGGCCGGTCGTGTACTTCCTAGCGGGGTGACCGCTGGGTAACTTCGATCGGCATGGGCGATACGAGCGTGCTGATCGTAGGGACGGGCTTCGGCGGGGTCGGGACGGCGATCGAGCTCAAACGCGCCGGATTCGACGACTTCACCATCCTGGAAAGCGCCGGCGAACCCGGCGGCGTCTGGCGGGAGAACACGTACCCCGGCGCCGGCTGTGACATCCCGTCGCCGCTGTATTCGTTCTCCTACGAGCCCAACCCCGACTGGCCGAAACGGTTCTCGCTGCAACCGGACATCCACGAATACCTCAAGCGCGTGGTGCGCCGCTACGGGCTCGAACCGCACATCCGGTTCGGCACTCGCGTCACCGCCGCGGCCTTCGACGAGGAGCGCGGGCTCTGGCGGGTCGAGACCGCGGGCGGCGAGACGTTCGAAGCGAACGTCTTCGTCCCCGCCGTCGGCCAGCTCTCGCGGCCCGTCCGACCGGACATCCCCGGCCAAGGAACCTTCGAGGGCGCCAGCTTCCACTCCGCGCACTGGGATCACGACGTCGACCTGCGCGGCAAGAAGGTCGCGGTGATCGGCACCGGCGCGAGCGCCATCCAGTTCGTGCCCGAAGTCCAGCGCCAGGCGGGCGAGCTGACGGTGTTCCAGCGGACCGCGCCCTACATCATGGCCAAACGGGACACCCGCTACCGGCGCTGGCAGCAGCGGCTGTTCCGGCATCTGCCTGCCACCCAGCTGCTCGGCAGGCTCCGGATCTTCCTCCTCGCCGAGTACGCGACCTATGCGATGACCAAATATCCGTTGCTGGCCAAGGTCTTCGAACTCCGGACGGCCCAGCTGCGGCGCCGTCACATCAAGGACAGGGCGCTGCGCGAGAAACTCACCCCGGACTATCCCCTGGGCTGCAAGCGGATCCTGTTCACCAACGAGTACCTGCCCGCGCTGGCGCGGCACAACGTCGCCGTCGAGACACGGCGGATCAGCGCGATCACACCGTCCGGCGTGCTCACGGAAGACGGAGTCGAACACGAAGCCGACGTCATCGTCTACGGGACCGGTTTCGCGGCGACCGACTTCCTCGGCGAACTGAAGGTGGAGGGCCTCGGCGGACGGGCGCTGTCCGACGCGTGGAAAGGCGGGGCGCGGGCGTACCTCGGCATGACCGTGCCCGGGTTCCCGAACCTGTTCTGCGTCTACGGGCCCAACACGAACCTCGGCGCGGGCTCCATCATCTACATGATCGAACGGCAGGCCCGCTACATCCGGCAAGCCGTCGAGCACCTCGCCAAACCGGAAGTGTCCTATATGGACGTCATACCGGAGGTCGAGCGGAAGTACGACGAGGAGATCCAGCGACGCCTCGGGCGCAGTGTCTGGACGGCCTGCGCCAGCTGGTACCGCCAGGAGAACGGCCGCGTGAGCACGAACTGGCCGGGTCTGGTGACCGAGTACGACCGGCGGACGAGGAAGCTCGACCTCGGCGACTACCGGACGGCGGGCGCGCGATGAACTACGACGTGCTGGTGATCGGCTCCGGTTTCGGCGGCAGCGTGACCGCGTTGCGGCTCACCGAGAAGGGATACCGCGTCGGCGTGCTGGAAACCGGCCGCCGGTTCGCCGACGACGAGTTCGCGAAAACCTCGTGGCGGCTGCGGAAGTACCTGTGGGCCCCGAAACTGGGCTGCTACGGCATCCAGCGGCTCACACTGCTGAAGAACACCTTCGTACTGAGCGGCGCGGGCGTCGGCGGTGGGTCGCTCGTCTACGCGAACACGCTCTACGAACCCCCGGACACCTTCTACGAAGACCCGCAGTGGGCGCACATCACCGACTGGAAGGCCGAGCTCGCCCCGCATTACGACCAGGCGAAACGGATGCTGGGCGTGGTGGAGAACCCGCTGGTCACGCCGGCCGACCGCGTACTGCGCGAGGTCGCCGAGGACATGGGCATCGCGGACACCTACCGGCCGACGCCGGTCGGCGTCCATTTCGGCAAGCGCGACGTCGACCCGTTCTTCGGCGGTGAGGGCCCGCCGCGAAAGCCGTGCACGCACTGCGGCGAGTGCATGACCGGCTGCCGGGTGGGCGCGAAGAACACGACCGTCAAGAACTACCTGTACCTGGCGGAGAAGGCGGGCGCGGAGGTCCATCCGCTGACCACCGCCGTGTCGGTCCGGCCGATCGATGGCGGATACGCGGTCGACACCGTCCGGACAGGACGTTGGGTACGCAAGCGCAAGCGGACCTTCACCGCCTCCGAAGTCGTGTTCGCCGCCGCTTCCCTGGGCACGCAACGACTTCTGCACTCGCTGAAGGACTCGGGCACGCTGCCGAACCTGTCACCGCGTCTCGGCTTGCTCGCCAGGACGAACTCCGAGGCCGTCCTCGCCGCACGGTCCCTGCGAAAGGACACCGATTTCACCCGCGGCGTCGCGATCACGTCGTCGATCCATCCCGACGCCGTCACGCACGTCGAGCCGGTGCGCTACGGCAAGGGCAGCAACTTCATGGGCCTGCTGACGACGGTGCTCGTCGACGCCGAGCCGGGAAAACGCAGGTGGGTGCTGGGCGCGCGGGAACTGTGGCGGAACCGGCGGCAGCTGGTGCGGCTGCACAACCCGCGACGGTGGTCGGAGCGGATGGTCGGGCTGCTGGTGATGCAGACGCTGAACAATTCCGTTACCACGTATACGAAAAGCGGGCTCTTCGGCCGCCGGATGACCACGAAACAGGGCATCGGCGAGCCGAACCCGGAGTGGATCCCGGCCGGGCACGAGGTCACGCGACGGGTGGCGGACAAGATCGGCGGGCTGGCGCAGGGCGCGTGGACGGATCTGGCGAACATCCCGATCACGGGGCATTTCATCGGCGGCTGCGCGATCGGCGACAGCGCCGAGACCGGCGTCGTCGACCCGTACCAGCGCGTGCACGGTCATCCCGGGCTGCATATCGCGGACGGTTCGGCGATCTCGGCGAATCTCGGGGTGAACCCGTCGCTCACCATCACCGCGCAGGCGGAGCGCGCGATGTCGTTGTGGCCCAACAAAGGCGAGGCCGACCCGCGGCCGCCGCTCGGCTCCCCCTACCGGCGCCTGTCCCCTGTCGCCCCGCTGAAGCCCGTCGTCCCTCCGGAGGCCCCTGCCGCCCTCCGGCTCCCCCTCACCCCGCTCTGACCTTACGCGTTTAGTCCTCTGGATGCGGTAGTTCGCCCTGCGAACTACCGCATCCAGAGGACTAAACGCGTAAGGGGGGAAGAAGTGGAAAGGGCGGGTGCCGCCGCCCGCGCGACGTCGGCACCCGCCCCGGTCTAGCGGATCGTCACGGGAGGCCTGCCAGGCCCGCGCTCACCGTGTTCGACCACGCATAGCCCTGCGAGGCGTCCCAGTTGATCGACCAGGTCATCGCGCCCCGGATCGCCGGGTACGTCGTCGAAGGCTTGAACGAACCGCAGTTCGTGCCCTTCGCCAGGCAGTTCAGCGCGTTGACCGTGTTGCCGGGCGCCTGGTAGCCGCCGCCCGCGGCCGAGCCGGAGGCGGGCAGGCCGAGCCCGACCTGGTCGGCGCGCAGACCGCTCTGCAGCTGGATGCAGGCCAGCGCGGTGAGGAAGTCGACCGTGCCCTGCGAGTAGACCTTCTGGTCGCAGCCGAGCATCGTGCCGCTGTTGTAGTACTGCATGTTGACGATCGTCAGGATGTCCTTGACGTTCAGCGCCAGCTTGAAGTACTCCGCCGCCGGGCTCTGCATGTCGATCGTCTGCGGCGCCATGGTGATGATCGAGCCGCCCGCCGCGTGGATGCTGCGCAGCGCCTGCGCCATGTAGGTCGCGTTGACGCCGTTCTCCAGGTCGATGTCGACGCCGTCGAAGCCGTAGGTCGCGATGAGCGACTTCATGCTGTTGGAGAAGTTCGTGGCCGCGGCCGCGGAATCGACGCGAATCGTGCCCTTCTCGCCGCCGACGGACAGGATGACCTTCTGCCCGCGTGCCTGCGCCGTCTTGATGTCGGCCTTGAACTGCGCGTCGGTGTAGCCACCCAGCTGGCTCGACAGCCCGGAGTCGAGGGTGAAGCTGACCGCGCCCGGCGTGGCCGTCGCGTCGGCGAAGGACACCGCGATGATGTTGTACTTCGTCGGGACGTCGGCGAGCTTGAGCGCCTTCGCGCCGTTGTAGAAGTTCTGCCAGTAGCCGGTGATCACGTGCTTCGGCAGGTTCCCGGTCGGCGGGGTGCTCGTCGTGGTCGTCGGCGGGTTCGACGTGGTGGTCGTCGGGGTCGTGGGCGTGGTCGGCGTGGTGGGGGTCGTCGTCGGCGAGCCGCCGGGGCCGTCGAGGTTCACGTCGTCGGCGAAGTACGCGGGCTGGCCGTACCAGCCGTGCAGGTAGATCTCGACGCTCGTGGTGGACGCGCCGGTGGTGAAGCTCAGCGAGAGCTGCGACCAGCTGCCGCCACCCGGGGTCCAGGTGTTCTTGTCACCCGTCCCGGTGCCGGTGACACCCAGGTAGGTGTAGCTGCCCTGCACCCACGCCGAAAGCGTGTACGCGGTGTTGGCCTTCACCGCCACGCTCTGCGAGCAGCGGGCGTTGTCCTGCCCCGCCGGGGTGGCGCTGAGCGCGCGAGTGCCCGAGTGGACCGGCGTGGTGACCACCGCGTTCGCGCCGGTGCAGGTCCAGCCGCTCGTGGTGCCTAGTTCGAAGCCCGGATTGGTCAGGATGTTGGCGGCCGAGGCGCTGCCCGAGACCGCGAAAGTCACCCCCAGGCACACGGCCAGTGACGACAGCAGGGCGAGGAACGCGTGTTTCGGCTTCACTTTCACGACTGGCCTCCACGAACGGGTGATGTCGGCCACATCAAAATGGTACAGACCAATACAACTGTCAAGGGTTCGGTTAGAGGAGGCCATACGAAAGTCGGCTCGGCACGAGCGGCAGAATGCAGGGTCCGAGAGCACCCGAGGGCGGAATCAGGAGCGTGGGAGTGAGCGTGCAGGGCCTGCAGACAGTCGAGCAGAAGATCGCCGAAGAACTCGGCGTGCGCGAGGGGCAGGTCAAGGCGGCCGTCGACCTGCTGGACGGCGGATCGACCGTGCCGTTCATCGCCCGGTACCGCAAAGAGGTCACCGGGATGCTGGACGACACCCAGCTCCGCACCCTCGAAGAACGCCTCCGCTACCTGCGGGAACTCGGCGAGCGCAAGGTCGCGGTGCTGGAGTCGATCCGCAGCCAGGGCAAGCTGGACGAGGCGCTGGAAGCGTCGATCATGGCGGCGGACACCAAGTCCCGCCTCGAGGACATCTACCTGCCGTACAAGCCCAAGCGGCGGACGAAGGCGATGATCGCCCGCGAGGCCGGCCTGGAGCCGCTCGCCGACGGGCTGCTGAGCGACCCGAACACCGATCCGCAGGCCGCCGCCGCGGTGTTCGTCGACGCCGACAAGGGTGTCGCGGACGCGCAGGCCGCACTGGACGGCGCCCGCGCGATCCTCGTCGAACGCTTCGCCGAGGACGCCGATTTGATCGGCGAACTGCGGGAGAAGATGTGGGCGGAAGGCCGTCTGGCCTCGAAGGTCCGCGACGGCAAGGCCGAAGAGGGCGCGAAGTTCTCCGACTACTTCGACTTCTCGGAGCCCTACACCAAGCTTCCCTCGCACCGGATCCTCGCGATGTTCCGCGGTGAGAAGGAGGAGATCCTCGACCTCACCATGGAGTCGGAGGAGCCCTCCGAGGAACCGCGTACCGGGCCGACCGAGTACGAGAACCGCATCGCCCACAAGTTCGGCATCGCGAACGAAGGGCGGCCGGCCGACAAGTGGCTCGGCGACACCGTCCGCTGGGCGTGGCGGACGAAGATCCTGCTGCACCTGGGCATCGACCTGCGGATGCGGCTGCGCCAGTCGGCCGAGGACGACGCCGTCCGCGTGTTCGCCGCGAACCTGCGGGACCTGCTGCTCGCCGCCCCGGCGGGCACGCGCGCCACGATGGGCCTCGACCCGGGCTTCCGCACCGGCGTCAAGGTCGCCGTCGTCGACGCGACCGGCAAGGTCGTCGGCACCCACGTGATCTACCCGCACCAGCCCGCGAACAAATGGGACCAGTCGATCGCCGAACTCGCCGCGCTGTGCGCCCGGCACAAGGTGGACCTGATCTCGATCGGCAACGGCACCGCGTCGCGCGAGACCGACAAACTGGCGGGCGAGCTGATCAAGAAGCACCCGGAACTGAAGCTGACGAAGGCCGTCGTCTCCGAGGCGGGCGCGTCGGTCTACTCGGCGTCCGCGTTCGCTTCACAGGAACTGCCGGGCATGGACGTCTCGCTGCGCGGCGCGGTCTCCATCGCGCGGCGCCTGCAGGACCCGCTGGCGGAACTGGTGAAGATCGACCCGAAGTCGATCGGCGTCGGGCAGTACCAGCACGACCTGTCGGAGATCTCGCTGTCGCGTTCACTCGACGCGGTGGTCGAAGACTGTGTGAACGCCGTCGGTGTCGACGTCAACACCGCGTCCGCCCCGCTGCTGACCCGCGTCTCGGGCATCACGACGACCCTGGCGGAGAACATCGTCGCGCACCGCGACGAGAACGGTCCGTTCAAGACGCGGAGCGGGCTCAAGGAGGTCGCACGGCTCGGCCCCAAGGCCTTCGAGCAGTGCGCGGGCTTCCTCCGGATCCCGGACGGCGACGACCCGCTCGACTCGTCCTCGGTGCACCCGGAGGCCTACCCGGTGGTGCGGCGGATCCTGTCCTCGACCGGCACGGACATCCGCTCGCTCATCGGCAACTCGCGGACACTGCAGGCGCTGAAGCCCACGGAGTTCGTCGACGACACCTTCGGTCTGCCGACGGTGACCGACATCCTCGCCGAACTCGAAAAGCCGGGCCGCGACCCGCGACCGGCGTTCAAGACCGCGACCTTCGCCGACGGCGTCGAGAAGATCGGCGACCTCAAGCCGGGCATGCGGCTGGAAGGCGTCGTGACGAACGTGGCCGCGTTCGGCGCGTTCATCGACGTCGGCGTGCACCAGGACGGGCTCGCGCACGTCTCCGCGCTGTCGAAGAACTTCGTCAAGGACCCGCGTGAGGTCGTCAAGCCCGGCGACATCGTCAAGGTGAAGGTCCTGGAGGTCGACGTGCCGCGCAAGCGGATCTCGCTGACCCTGCGGCTGGACGACGAGCCCGGCAAGCCTGCTCGTGAGCAGGGCGGTGGCGGTGGTCGTGACCGCGGCCAGGGCGGCGGTCAGCGCCAAGGCGGCGGTCAGCGTGGCGGTCAGGGCGGACGCGGTGGCGGCCGGGACCGCGGCGGCAACTCCGGTGGCGGCGGCGCCATGGCGGACGCGCTCCGGAAGGCCGGCTTCGGCAAGTAGGGCTCAGAAGTCCGTGAAGGCCTCCTTCCCTACCCTGAGAGTAGGGAAGGAGGCCTTCACGGATCTTTACGGGTTCATGGCGTAAGCACCGGAGAGGTCCCGCACCAGCGACCACACGTGATCGAAGCGCGCCGCGTCGACGACCGGCTTCCGGATCGAGGCCAGCGCGAGGGCCTGCTGCGCGTCGGTCGAGGACGATTTCCCGTGCAGATCGATCGCGGTGAGGCTGAAGTCCTGTACCAGGATGGCGAAGATCTGGTCGACGACCTCGGTCTCGATCCCGGTGATCTCGGCCTGCTCCAGCACCAGCTGCCCGTAGACGACCAGCGTGAACAGCTCGGTCAGCGCGAGACCGAAGTCGATGTCCTGCTGCTGCGCCTCGTCCGGCGCGGCTTCGGTGAACAGCTTCACCAGCGCCTCGGCCTGCTCGGTGAACCGCGCGACGTTCGGGATCGCGGACGCCTTGGCGTACGCCTCACGCCAGTCGTGGAACCGCACCTTCGACAGGCCGCGCGCGGGGCCTTGGCGGAACAGGAACTCGTCGTCGGCCGCGTCGGAACGGGTCGGCACCGGCTCGTAGGCCTGCGGCGCGAACAGGTACGCGGGCACGAACTTCGCGATCAGCGCGAGGTTCACCGCCACCGTGCCTTCCAGCTTCGGCAGGCCGTCGATGTCGTTCTTGGCCATCGCGAGGTAGGTGTCGGCCTCGAATCCCTTGGCCGCCACCACATCCGCGACCAGGCCGATGACCTTCTGCGCCTCGGTGGTCACCTTCATCTTGGTGATCGGGTTGAACAGCAGGTACCGGCGGTCGTCCGCGTTCGCGCTGCGGAAGTAATCCACGGCACGGTCGGAGAACAGCTTCATCGCGACGAGCCGCGCGTACGCCTCGACGAATTCCCGGCGCACGTGCGGGAATTCGGTGACCTTCTTGCCGTAGAGCACCCGGTTGTGCGCGTGCGTGATCGCCTCGTACAGCGAATGCGTCGACATCCCGATGCCACCGAAGCACAGGTTGAACTTGCCGATGTTGACCGTGTTCAGCGCCGCGGAGAACGCGTCGGCGCCGACGTGCAGAATGTCCTCTTCGGACACCGGGTAGTCGTTCAGCTCGAACTCGGCGACGTACATCTGCGACGGCACGACGTTCTTCACCACGCGGTAGTTCGGGTGTTCCGAGTCCGCGTAGAAGAACACGTACTGGTCCGGGCCCTCGACGCC
Source organism: Amycolatopsis sp. NPDC043885 (assembly GCF_056435685.1). NCBI lineage: Bacteria > Bacillati > Actinomycetota > Actinomycetes > Pseudonocardiales > Pseudonocardiaceae > Amycolatopsis > Amycolatopsis sp. NPDC043885. The sequence goes on along the minus strand of NZ_JBWKEA010000012.1, from coordinate 71,998 downwards.
GTCGATGCGGCCGAACACGGACACGGTCCGCGCGCAGTTGCCGTTGCCGATGTAGTACTTCGACCCGTTCGCGCGGTAGCCGCCCTTGCCGTCCGGGGTGAGCACGAGGTCCGACGAGTAGATGTCGGCCCCATGCTCCTTTTCGGACAGTCCGAACGCGGCGACGCCGCCGGCCGCGAGCGAGTCCGCCGCGCGTTTGCGGGCGGCCTCGTTCGCGCTCTGCCACACCGGGCCCAGGCCGAGGATGGTGACCTGCCACGGATACCAGTAGTTCAAGCCATAAAAGCCGAGGATTTCCGACAGGGCCGCGACCCGCGCGGTGTCCCACCGTTTGTCGGGATTCCCCTCGGCGTTGGCGCCAGGAGTGAGGAACGTGGAGAACAGGCCTTCCTTGCCCGCGAACTCGATGAAGTCCGCGTAGAAGGTCCGGTCGTGGTAGTCCTCGACGAGCTTGCGCTTGCCACGCTGTTCGAACCACTCGATGGTGGCACGCAGCAGGCGACGCGTCTCCGGGTCGAACTGCCGTGGGTCGTACCCACCCGGGTTCAGCAACAACGCGGTCGCCTTTTCGCTCATGGTCACTCCTGGTCAGCCGAAGTTACTACCCGGTAACCGTAGCGCCTCGCTTCGCCGTCCGGCCACCGAACTCGACCGAAGTCACCCGTCCACGCTCGTCGCGCAGGAACCGGGCGGTGGGCTTGCGGGTGTCCGCAGCCGGGGCGATCGCGTCGCCGCCCACGAAAACGGCCTCGAACGGCGGTGGCGAGGGAAAGCCCTCGACGTCGGCGACCAGCTGGGCCCAGAGGGCGCCGTCCCGGTCCTTGACCACGAACGCCAGGTCACCGGTCTGATAGCGGCCCAGGTACTCGGCGATGTCCGGCTGCGGCACCGGCGGCGGGCTCGTGAGCGGAGGCAGCCCGACCACGTGCTCCAGGCACCAGTCGACGACCTTCGCGCCCAGTGCGGACCCGCCCGCGCTATTGGTCAGCACCGTGACGGCGAATTCCTCCTCCGGCACGGTCACGAACTCCGACAGCTGCAGGTTGCTCACGTTGCCGCCGTGCCGGACCAGCCGGGCAGCGCCGTGGGTCGTGTGCAGCCAGCTGAGCCCGACCTCTTCGAACCGCAGCGCGGCCCTGCGCTGCGGCGCGCGCATGAGGTCGCGGGTGGCTTCGCTGATCGGAGGCTCGCCCTCGGCCTCACCGGTCAGGAAGAACCGGGCCCATTTCAGCTGGTCGCCCGCGGTCGACCACAGCCCGCCGCTCGCGCTGTCCGCACGGGTGAGGCCCACGGTGTGCTCGACCGCCGCTTCACCGTCGCGCAGCACGTGTCCGACGGCGTGACGGCGGGTGAGCACCTCCCACGGCAGGTAATACGACTCGGTCATACCGAGTGGGTCGAGCAGCCGGGCGCGGACCACGTCCTCGAAGGGTTCGCCCGCCACCACCTCGACGACCCGGCCGGCCAGCTGGAATCCGGCGTTGCAGTAGGAGAAGACCTCGCCGGGCGGGAAGTTCTGCGGCAGGTCGCCGAACTTCGCGATCGCGAGGGCCAGCGCGTCGTCACCCCACCCGGTGGTGAAGTCGACGTCGCCGAGGAAACCGGCCGAATGCGTGAGCAGATGACGCGAGGTCACCGTCTTCCGCGCCACCGGATCCGCCAAGGGGAGATCGGGAAGGTACTCGACGACCGGCCTGTCCAGGTCCAGCACACCGTCTTCGACCAGGGCCAGCACGGCGGCCGCGGCGAAGGTCTTGCTGGTGGAGCCGATCATGAACAACGTGCCGGGATCGACCGGAAGCCCGGTGTCCACACTGGACACTCCGGTGGCGAACACCGACTCCTCACCGCGGTGCGTCACCCCCACCACCGCTCCGGGGACGCTCGCGCGACGCGCCTCCTCGTCGAGCACCCCTTGCAGATCCTGAACGTTCGACACCCGTGTCCCCTTTCGTCCGGTCAGGTCAGCGTTTCACCGCGACGCCGCGCCCGGCTCGTCCGAACCGACGAACATCACCGGACCGGTGCGGGCGATATCACGTAGCCCGGGAGATCACGACCCAGTACACTGGACGACGCGGTCCGCTCAGTTCTGCCTCGGGCCGCGTTTCGTTGTCGAAGACCACGCGCCGCGGCCCCCGAGGTCTGCGCCGGGCAGGACAACCGTTTCTATCCTTACGGAGATACCAGGGCGCGCTTCGCGCCCACACGCTTATGAGCACACCTACTTTCACCGAACTCGGCCTGCCCAAGACCCTCGTGGACTCGCTCGCCGAACAAGGCGTCACCAGCCCGTTCCCGATCCAGGCCGCCACGCTGCCGCATTCGCTGGCGGGCCGGGACGTCCTCGGCCGCGGCCGCACCGGCTCCGGCAAGACGTACGGCTTCGTGCTGCCCGTCCTCGCCCGGCTCGCCGAAGGCCCGACCCGCCGCCGCCCCGGCCGCCCGCGTGCCCTGGTCCTGGCGCCGACGCGCGAACTGGCGACCCAGATCGAGGCTTCGTTCCTGCCGCTGGCCAAACCGCTCGGCCTCAAGGTCACCACGATCTTCGGCGGCGTCAGCCCCAACCCGCAGATCACCAGGCTGCGTGACGGCGTCGACATCGTCGTCGCGTGCCCCGGCAGGCTCGCCGACCACATGCGCTCCGGCGAGGCGAAGCTCGACCACGTCGAGATCACCGTGCTGGACGAGGCCGACCACATGGCCGACCTCGGCTTCCTGCCCGACGTCCGGCGCATCATGGCCGAGACCCCGGAGCGCGGGCAGCGCCTGCTGTTCTCCGCGACCCTCGACGCGGGCGTCGACGTGCTGGTCAAGCGCTTCATGCACGACCCGGTCACGCACAGCGTCGACTCGGCCCAGTCGCCGGTCTCGACGATGCAACACCACGTGCTGCACCTGGAGGAGACCCACCGGCTGCCGGTGCTGATCGACCTCACCGCCGCCCCGGGCCGCACGCTGGTGTTCACCCGGACGAAGCACCGCGCCAAGCAGCTGACGCGCAAGCTCATGGCCTCCGGCGTGCCGGCGGTCGAGCTGCACGGCAACCTCGGCCAGACGGCGCGGACCCGCAACCTGGAGGCGTTCGCCTCCGGCGCGGCGAAGACGCTGGTCGCGACCGACATCGCCGCGCGCGGGATCCACGTCGACGATGTCACGCTGGTCATCCACGCGGACCCGCCCGTCGAGCACAAGGCGTACCTGCACCGCTCCGGCCGGACGGCGCGGGCCGGCGCGTCCGGCACCGTCGTCACGCTGATGACCGACGCGCAGGTCGGCGACGTCCGCGACCTCACCCGCAAGGCAGGCATCAAGCCGACCACGACGCAGCTCGGCCCCGGCCACCCGCTGCTGTCGGAACTGGCGCCCGGTGAGCGTTCGTTCACCGCTTCGCCTCGACGGCCGATCGTGGACACGCGGCCGAAGCGCGTCAGCGCCAGCGGTGAAGCCATCCCGGGCAAGGGCGACGACGAAGACCGTCCGGCAAGCGGTGGACGTGGCGGCCGCGGTGGCCGTGGCCGAGGTCCTTCCGCCGGTGGCCGTGGAGCTTCCGGTGGCGGCCGTCGCGGCGGCTCTTCCGACGGCCGTTCGCGTCAGCCCCGTACCGAGGGCGACCGCCGCGGCGCTCCCGCCGGCCAAGGCCGTCGCGCGGCCGAGAGCACCGGACGTCGCGAAGGCGCGCCCAAGGGCGGCGGCCAGAGTCGTCAGGGGCGTCACGGTGCCGCCGAGTCGCAGCCGCGCCGCGGCTCCGGTGCCACGAAGTCCCAGTCCTCGCGGAACCAGTCCGGCGGCGCTCCGGCCCGTCGCGGTGGTGCCGCCGCGTTCTCCTCGGGGACCCGCGCCGGCTCGCGCCGCTCGCGCTAGTCCTCCCCGACGGCCGTCACGCGAGTTCCGTCTTCAAACACGCGAGATCCGGCTTCCGTCACGCGAGTTCCGCCCGCGATCATGCGTGATCCGGCGGCCGGCTCACGTGATCAGAGGGACGACACACGAGTTGGCCATCTGATCACGCGTGTCGTCCGGCGGGACACGCGTGACGGCCGCCGGATCTCGCGTGCTTGGAGGCGGAACTCACGTGACTGGGACCGGGTCACACGTGTCGGGCGGCGGCGCGGGCTTCAGCGGCCGCGCGGCGCTCCTCGAAGCGTGAAGCCTGCGTGTCGAGGGCCTTCAGGAACTGGTCGAGTTCGTCCCGTGCCTTCTCCCCCACCTCGCCGAGCCCTTCGAGCTCGAAGATCTTCCACTGCCGCAGCAACGGCCAGATCACCTCGTCGTGGTGGATGCGCAGGTCGTAGATCCCCGCCTTCGCGATCAGCGCGGCCTTCCGCACGAAGCTCGGGATCACCGCGCCCGGCATCTGGAACTGGACGACCTCGTCGGTGATGGCGCGCATCATCGCGTCGGGTGAAAGCTCCAGCGACGCCTGCACCAGGTTCCGGTAGAAGAGCATGTGCAGGTTCTCGTCCATCGCGACCCGCGCGAGCAGCTTCTCGCACAAGGGATCCTGCGTGTACTTCCCGGTATTGCGGTGCGAAATCCGCGTCGCGAGCTCCTGGAAGGATACGTACGCGAAGACGTTCAGCAGCTCTTTGTCGCCGCTGTCGTACCCGGCCTGCATGGTCTGCATCCGCGACCGCTCCAGCTCGACCGGGTCCACCGCGCGCGTCACCAGCAGGTAGTCGCGGATGCAGATCCCGTGGCGGCCCTCTTCGGCGGTCCAGCGATGCACCCACGTACCCCACGCGCCGTCGCGGCCGAAGGCGCGCTCGATCTCGCGGTGATAGCTCGGCAGGTTGTCCTCGGTGAGGAGGTTGACCTCCAACGACGTCCGCGCGATCGGCGACACCCGCGACTGCTCGGGATCCCACGCTTCGCCGCCGAGGTCGGCGAAGTTGCGGCCCTCGTCCCACGGCACGAACTCGTGCGGCATCCATTCCTTGGCGACCGAGAGATGCCGGTTGAGGTTCTCCTCGACCGTCCCTTCGAGTTCGAGCATCAGCCGGGTGGTTTCGGGGACCGCCATGCGTTTCGTCCTTCCAGGGTACGGAAAACGCCTACCTACGACACCGTAACTTACGGTGTCGTAGGTTTGCCACCTCCGGAAGGTGAACGCTCAGGAGCCGGCGACGGGGTGTCGCGAAAGCCACAGGACGTCAGGCATCACTGTGGCCTTCGCAACGTCTGGCGAGTGGCCGGGCCAGGCGCCACACCGGGGCCGTCCATGAAGGAACTGGGACGTTGAATGTCCCAATTCCTTCATAGACGCGAGGTCGACCTTGAACTGTCAGGAGCCGGCGACGGCTGCCAGCTTCGGCACCAGCTGCTCGATCGCGTACGGGATGCTCAGCACGGTGTTGAACGAGATCGCGGCCCCGACCGGCGGGTTCTCGTAGGTGATGAACAGATCCCGCTTGTCCGCCGACACCTTCAGCTTCCGGTACACCGGATCGGCCCGGATCCTGGCCTCCGCGCCGACGTCGGAGTTCAGCCACACCAGGCGATCCGCGTCGAACAGATCGAACCGTTCCGACGAGACCTCGACGACGTTGTTCTCCGGCTTGCTCAGCGCCTTGACCGGTTCGAAGGGCCGGAAGCCCAGCTCGGTCATGAAGATCATCTTCGGGTCGGTCGTGGTGAACGCGGAGAACTTGCCCGCCTCGAAGGTGTCGGCGACGACCATCGACAGCTTCGCGAACCCGGGATGCTGGGCCCGCGCCTGCGCGAACCGCCGGTCGATCCCGGCGATCAGGTCCTCGGCCTTTCGCTCAAGGCCCAGTGCGCGGCCCACCATCCGGGTCGTCTCCTGCCAGGGCGCCGCGTAGTCCTCGAACTTCGGCGGCTGCGCGACGACCGGAGCGAGCCGCGAGAGCTTCTCGTACTGCTCCTTCTTCATCCCGCTGTACTGGGCGAGGATCAGGTCCGGCTTCAGCGCGGCGATCTTCTCGAAGTTGTAGTCGTCCCGTTCTCCGACGATCTCCGGCTGCTTGTCGCCCCAGCGGGCCTGGGTCCACGGCCACTTCCCGTACGGCCGCTCCTTGAACCAGTCGACGGCGCCGACCGGCCGGATCCCGAGCGCCAGCACGGCGTCGTGGTCGGAAAGGCCGAGCGTGACGATCCGCGACGGCTGTTTCCCGACCGTCGCCGACCCGTATTTGTGTTCGACGGTCACCGGAAAGGTGCCGCTGGCCTCCGGCGGCACCAGGGTCTCGTCGACCGATTGCGAAGAACCACAACCGGCTACCAGCAACGACATCATCAGCGCGGTCAAGGTCGCCTTGACCCGCACCCCGGTAACGGACATGCGGGTAAGGCTAGCCTGCCCAAAGTCCTAAAGGGACGCGGTGAGACCACGCGCACGCAGGACCGAGCGTTCCAGCGGACGGAACACCACCAGCTCGATACCGACCCCGACCAGCAGGATCAGGAAGATGGCCGACATCACGGCCTCCATGCTGTTGAACGACGAGCCTTCGTGCAGGTACGCGCCGAGTCCCTTGCCGAGCGCCGGGGACAGCGCGATCAGCTCGGCGGCCATCAGCGAACGCCACGAGAACGCCCAGCCCTGCTTGAGCCCGGCGAGGAATCCGGGCAGCGCGGCGGGCAGCAGGATGTGCCGCGCGGACGACAGCCTGCTCGCGCCCATCACCTGGCCCACCCGCGGCAGGATCGGCGGGATCTGGTCGATGCCTGCGACCAGCCCGTTGGCGATCGAAGGAACCGAACCCAGCAGGACCACGAAGTAGATCGACGCGTCGTTCAGCCCGAACCACAGGATCGCCGCGGGCACCCAGGCCACCGACGGAAGGCTCTGCAGCCCGGTCAGGAACGGCCCGACCGCGGCCCGGACGACCCGGACCTTCGCCACCAGCAGCCCGAGCGGTGTCCCGATGACCACGCCGATCAGGAAGCCCAGCGCGGCGCGGTGCACCGACGTCCAGACGAACTCGAAGATCTCTCCGTCGACGGTGATGCCGACGAGTTCGTCCCACACCGCGAGCGGCGCGGGCAGCATGGCCTCCGGCCAGAACGCGGCGGCCCACAGCGCCTGCCACAGCGCGATCACCAGGATCAGGAAGACCACCGGCGGCACGAAACCGCGCAGGAATCGCTTTCCCCGGCTTTCCCGGCGCTCCCCGGTGGGGGTGTCGAGCGAGTCGAGCCCCGCGCCGACGGCCTCGTCGGCGTCTTCCGCCGCGGTTTCGGGGCGGTCAAGCCGCGGCATGGGTACTGATCACCTCCCGGAGGTGACCGGTGATCTCCAGCGTCAGCTCCTCGGCGTCGGAGGCCTGGACGTCGCGCCATTCCCGCACGACCCGGCCGGGCCGCGACGAAAGCAGCACGACCCGCTGGCCGAGCCGGACGGCCTCGCGGACGTCGTGGGTCACGAACAGCACCGAGGTGCCGGTGCTGCGATAGACGCGCAGCAGTTCACCCTGCAGGACGTCGCGGGTGATGGCGTCGAGCGCGGCGAACGGCTCGTCCATCAGCAGCAGCGACTGCTCCGGGTCACCGCCGACACGCAGGGTGGCGGCCAGCGCCCTGGCGAGCGCGACGCGCTGCCGCATCCCGCCGGACAGCTCGTGCGGCCGCTTGTCACCCGCGCCACCGAGGCGGACGAGTTCGAGCAGTTCGGCCGCCTTTTCCCGGCGCTCGGCCCGGCCGAAACCGGCGAGCCGCAGCGGCAGTTCGACGTTGCGGGCCGCGGTCAGCCACGGCATCAGCGCGGCCTCCTGGAACATGACCGCGGGCCGGGAGGTCTCCAGGGTGATCGAGCCCGACGTCGGCCGGTCGAGACCGGCGACCAGGTTCAGCAGGGTGCTCTTGCCGCAGCCGGAGGCGCCGAGGAGGCAGACGAACTCGCCGGGGGCGACCGTCAGGTCCATCCCGTCGAGGGCCACGACGGCGCGGCCGGTCGGCCCGAAAGCCTTCCGCACCCCGTCGAGGCGCACGGCGACACCGGTGGACAGGCCGGGCTCCAAGGTGGTCGTCATCGCTGATCCCCTCCGGTCACTTCGTCAGCCCGGGCGCGTTCACGCCGGGCTCGCCCTGCTCGGAGAGCACGGCGTTGAGCGGGCCGAAATCGGCGAACCCCTTGAGGTCCACCGCGGACTTCACCACACCCGCGGTCACCGAGTCCTGCGCGAGCTGGCTGAAGGTCGACGCCACCGGATCGATCCCGAGTTCGATGCCGGAGAACGCGCGATCGAGAACGGTCTCGCTCAGGGTGCTGCCCGCGAGCGCCTTGAGCTCGCCGTTGACGACCTTCTTCGCCTCGGCGGGGTTGGTCTTCGCCCACTCGATGGCGGCGAGTTCACCCTTGAGGATGGCGGTGACGGTCTCCGGGTGCTGCTGAAGGAACTCCCTGCGGACGATCACGACAGTGGTCGGGAACTTGCCTTCCGGCCACAGCGTCTTCTCGTCCAGCAGGACCTTCGCGCCCGCGTCGAGCACGAGCCGCGAGGACCACGGCTCCGGCAGCCAGCCGCCGTCGAGCTCGCCCTTCTTGAAGGCGTCGAACGTCTTCGGGTTGTCGAGGTTCGTGACCTTGACGTCGGGCAGCTTCTTCTCGGCGACGAACTTCTTGAGCGCGACGTCCTGGGTGTTCGCCAGCGACGGCGTCGCGATGTTCTTTCCGGCGAGCTGCTCCGGCGCGGTGATCTCCGGCTTCACCACCAACTGGGCGCCGCCGGTGACCGCGCCGGAGACCAGCTGGATGGCGCCCTTGGACTTGGTGAAGGCGTTGATGGCCGGGCCGGAGCCGATGAACGCGATGTCGAGCGAGTCGCCGAGCAGCGCGTTGACCTCTTCGGGGCCGGCGTTGAACGTCTGGGTGGTGAGTTTCGTCGAGCCGAGTTCCTTGGCGAAGAAGCCGTTCTTGGTCCCGATCAGCGCGGGCGCGTGCGTCACGTTCGGGAAGTACCCGACGCGCACCTCGGCCGCGGCCCCCTGGCTCTTCTGCTCCACTTCGGTGCCCCGATCGGCACGCGAACACCCGGCGATCCCACTGGCCAAGGTCAAGGCGGCGAAGGCCGCGGCCAGCAAACGGGTTCTGTGGTGGGTGCGCACGGAAGGGTCGCCTTTCGGAGGGTACGACTTGGCTCGGGTGGTGGCGCGAGAGTCGCATGTTCACCCACGTGCCTGCATCGCCATCCGAATGACGGGAAAGATGCCGAGAATCCTTGACACCAGACGGAACTCCTGTTCCACGTTTCAGGAACGGTGTAACGGTTCGAGCCGAACGGACGAATCACGCTTAGTGGTGACGCACCCTCGTACCGTCGCGATGGCGGGCGTACTGACCGCCGGGATCGGGATGGGAGTCGTCGCGTCGACGCTCAAGATCGCCGACGGTACGCACACCGTGCTCGACACCACCCTGTCCACGACGACGGGGTTCCTCTTCCTCCTCGCCGGCGCCATCGCGCACGTACGCCGCGCCTCGAACCCCATCGGCCTGCTCATCGCGCTGGCCGGGCTCGCGTTGTTCGCCGAGGACCTGCAATTCGCCGACCAACCGCTGGTGCACACGGTGGGTTTGGCGCTGTCCGCGGCGTCCAGCCCGGTGATCGCGCATCTCGTGCTCGCCTTCCCGCACGGGAAGCTCCGGTCACACTCCGAACGAGTGCTCGCCTTCTCCGCGTACGCCGTGGTCTTCGGGTCGGCCGTCCTCGGTCTGCTGGTCAACGACGATCCGAAGAACCTCGCCGCGGTCGCCGCTTCGCCGGAGGCCGAACAGCTGGTCAAACGGCTGCTGGAGCTCGTCGGTGCGCTGATCGGCGGCGGGGTCGTGGTGGTGCTGCTCTACCGCTGGCTCACCGGACGGCTTCCGCAGCGGCGACTGCTCTCCCCTGTCCTCGCGATCGCCGTGGTCGGCGCGTTGAGCACCACGGTCGGCAGCGCGCTCGGCTCCGGGCACCCGTTCTCCGAACCGCTGCTGGACGTCTACCGGATCTCGTTCTGCCTGTGGCCGCTGACGTTCCTGATCGGGGTGCTGCGGGCGCGGGTCGGCAACGCGGAGATGATCCGGCTCCTGCTGGAACGCGACGGCACCGGGCTGGCCGCGCTCGTGCAGGACGACGAAGTGTGGAAGGACAGCCGGTCGATCGACGCGCTCAACGCGGCCGCCGGGCTGGTGCTGGACAACCAGCGGCTCGCCGCGGAACTGGAGGAACGCCTCGTCGAGGTCCAGGCCTCCCGTGCCCGCATCGTGGCCGCCGCCGACGACGAGCGGAGACGGGTCGAGCGGGATCTGCACGACGGCGCGCAGCAACGCCTGGTCAGCGTCGTCCTGCTGCTGCGGATGGCGGAGCGCCGGCTCGGGAGTGAGCTCACCCCCGCCGTCGCGACACTGCTGCGAAGCACCATCGACGAACTGCAGGCCACGGTCACCGAACTGCGCGAACTCGCGCGCGGGCTCCGCCCCGCGATCCTCACCGAGGCCGGGCTGATCCCCGCGGTCCGGTCACTGCTGGACCGCGTCCCGCTCGCCGTCGACCTCGCGGACGCGGACGTGCCACGGCTCAGCGGTGCCGTCGAGGCGACGGCGTATTTCGTCGTCTCGGAGGCCGTCACCAATGCCTTGAAACACGCGCGAGCGGGGAAAGTCCGCGTGTGCATCCGCGTCGAGGACGACGGCCTGCGGGTGGACGTCCACGACGACGGCACCGGCACGGCCGACATCGGCGGCGGCTCCGGGCTGCACGGCCTCCGTGACCGGGTCCGCGCGCTCGGCGGCGAACTGACCGTCGCGAGCGAACCCGGCACGGGCACCACGGTTTCGGCCGTCATCCCCTTGGACGGCTAGGCCAGCCCTCGGATAGCGCGCGCGGGCGGGCGCGTCCCCTGGATCGACGCGACCATCTCCAGCACCTGACGAGTGCGCCGTACCTCATGGACCCGGAACACCTTGGCTCCCTCAGCCACCGCCCAGGCCGTCGCGGCGAGCGTGCCGTCGACCCGCTCCGCGAGTTCCACGCCGAGCGTCTCGCCGACGAAGTCCTTATTGGACAGTGCCATCAGCACCGGCCAGCCGGTGTCCGCCAGTTCCCGCGCGTGCCGCAGCAGCGCCAGGCTGTGCCACGTGTTCTTGCCGAAGTCGTGCGTCGGATCGATCAGCACCCCTTCACGCGGGACACCGAGCGCGACCACGGCTTCGGCGTGCGCCGTGGTCTCCGCGACGACGTCCGCGACGATGTCCGGGTAGTGCACCCGGAACGGACGGGTCCGCGGGACGGCGTTCCCGGTGTGCGAGCAGACGTAGCCGGTGCCGAACTCGGCGGCGACCTCGGCCAGTTTCGGATCGGCTCCCGCCCAGGTGTCGTTGATCAGGTCCGCGCCCGCCTCGGCGGCGCGCCTGCCCACTTCGTGGCGCCAGGTGTCGACGCTGATCACCAGGCCGGGGTGCAGTTCGCGGATCCGCTCGACGAACGGGACCACCCGTCGGATCTCTTCCTCGACGCCGACCTCCGCGCCGGGGCCGGCCTTGACTCCGCCGATGTCGACGATGTCCGCGCCGTCGGCCACCGCCCTGGCGACGGCGGCGAGCGCGTCCGGATCCGAGAAGGTCGCCCCCTTGTCGTAGAAGGAGTCGGGGGTACGGTTGACGATCGCCATGACCAGGGCGCGGTCCCGGGCGACGCGGCGCCCGCGGAAGGTCAGCTCGTTCACGCACCGATCGTAGGCGAGCGGACGCCCGCCCGGTGAGTACCGCCCACCGGGACCGTCCCGGCGACCGGGAGCGCCCATTCGAGTGGCATATCTGATATATGACGTAAGAGATCGGATCTCTCTTGACTCGCCATCGAACACCCGGGTACACGTTGTCCCACAAGGAAGTTCCGCCCCAAGGCTGGTCGGGATGCCGGCGGACGGCGGATCGGCATCCCGGCCGCTCACTCCCCCGGTTGCCCCGGCGCAGGAAGGGCTTCGAATGTCCCCAGATCCTCTTCGCGTGGCACGGCTTTCCCGGCGCACGGTGCTGGCGGGAACCGCGGGCGCCCTCGGCGCGCTCGCCCTGCCTGGCGTGGCCTCCGCGGCTCCGGTGGATTGGTCGCGCGCCGTCGTCGACTCGACCATGAAGCGTCACACCCCGGCCACCCTCGGCGGCTGGGGCTACACCCGCGGCCTCTACCTCTACGGCCAGTACATGGTGTACCGGCGCACCGGCGAGAGGTCCTACCTCGGCTACATCCTCGCCTGGTACGACCGGTTCGTCACCGAGAGCGGGATCTCCAATACTTTCACCAATCTGGACGCGATGCGCTCCGGGCAGATGTTCCCCTTGCTGTACACCGAAACCGGGCAGGCGAAGTACAAGACCGCGGCGGATCAGTTGCGCGCCCGGTTCCCGTCCTATCCCCGGACTTCCGACGGCGGGATGTTCCACGCCACGAGCAGGGTCGGGCAGCTGTGGGCGGACGGCGTGTACATGGCGCAGCCGTTCCTCGCCCTGTACGGCAAGACCTTCGGCGATGCCGCCTACTGCTACGAAGAAGCCGCCAAGAACGTCAGCGTCTACTTCGACCGGCTCAAGGAGCCCGCGAAGGGCCTGCTGTACCACGCCTACGACGAAGACGGCTCGGAACCGTGGTCTTCGGGCCCCGGACGGCATTCGAAATTCCACTGGGGCCGCGCGATCGGCTGGCTCGGCATGACGGCGATCGACCTCCTCGAAATCCTCCCCCGCGACCATCCGCGGCGCCGTCGTCTCGTCGACGTCGTGAAATTCCTCGCCGCGGGGTACACCCGCTGGCAGGACCGGGCTTCGGGCCGCTGGTTCCAGGTCGTCGACCGGGGCGGCGACAAGGACAACTGGCTGGAGACCTCGGCTTCGGCGATGTACACCTTCCTGCTCTCCCGCGCGGTGGAACGCGGCTACATCGGCGCCGAGTACCGGCCCGTGGCCGCGAAGGGCTACCGCGGGGTTTTGTCCCAGGTTTCGACCGGATCCGACGGATTGACCGATATCTCGAACATCTCCGAAGGCACCAACGTCGGCGACACGGCGTATTACTACGCGCGTAAACGCAACACCAACGATTTCCACGGTCTCGGCGCGTTCCTCATCATGAATGAGCAACTCGCCCGCTGAGTCGCCGCACCGGCCGAAGGGCGCTTTCCCCGCTTCCGACCTGGGGAAAGCGCCCTTCGGTCGTTTTCCGGCCGGATTCCGGGTATTGACCGGAGGCGCTAACATCGCGTGCTGCGACGCCCACTCCCAGGAGGGACGACCGGATGCGCGAGACGCCGCCCCCGGCTTCTTATACCCGGCTCGAACTCGGTGACACCAGCACGATCCCGGTCGGTGTGACGGTTTCCCCGCACATCTCGCTGGTTTCGATGCTCGTCGAGGTCGTCGGCGGGTACGACCGCGGCCTGCCCGCCGCCTGGCGCCGCCAGGTGGGTTCGGCGATCCCCGAGCAGGGATACCGTGCGGCGAGCTCACTCGCCCGCCGCGGCACCTCGGTGCAGCCGGACTTCATCGTCCCGATCAGTCCCGGCGAGGACTGTTCCGCCGCGGCCCAGGCGGAAATGCTGCGCGAGCTGACGGAATCCGACGTCCTGAAAGGCCTGGAAGAGGTCTTCGGCGATCGGGTGCCCGCGCAGTGGCGGCAGGCCGCCGACCATCCGAGACGCTGGGCCGCCTCGCTCGCGGACGCCTTCACCGCGACCAGGCTGGCGACCGAAAGCCTCTGGAGCAGGGCCCGTCCCCTGCTCGACCGCGAAATCGAACGGATCGGCGTCGCCTCGGTCCGCGGCGGGACCGACGCGGTGCTCGGCCTGCTGCGGCCCCATTTCCGGTTCAGCAACGGCTGTCTGCTGCTGCCCGACGCCGAGCCGGCGAAGTACACCGTCCGTGGCCGCAAACTGATCCTCGTCCCGATGCTCGCGGGCAGCCGCTCGGTGGTGTCCAACCTCGACGAAGAGGACGCCATCTGGATCGGCTACCCGCTGCCGGGACTCGACGGCCTGCTCGACGGCGACAAGCCCGAACCGGCCCCCGGTGTCGACGGACTCGACCTTGTCGTCGGCGCCCACCGCGCGAAACTGTTGCGGCACTTGGGAAAGCCCGCCCGGATGGGCGAGATCGCGAATCTGCTGTCCTGTGCCGCGAGCACCGCGACCTACCACTGCGAACAGCTCGTCTCGGCTGGGTTGATCCAGCGGCATCGCGAGGGTCAGGTGGTGCTCGTGGTCCGGACGCCGCGCGGTGACGCGCTGGTGGACCTGCTTTCCTGACTCGTGAGTGGTAAGGACGGTTAGAACCGTCCTTACCACTCACGAGGCCGCTACACCCGCTGGAGTCCCGGCTTCCCCGCCTCGACGACGTAACTGCGGTCCGCGGCCAGGACGACCTTCGAGAAGTCGTACTCAGTGGTGTCCGAAACCGTCATGAAGTCCGCCCGCATCTGCGTTTGCGACGCCGTCACCCGCACGTAACCACGCTTTCCCCGGCAGTACTTGACATGCGGGTTGTTCGACAGCCACGTCGAAGACGGATCGGTCGCGGTGTCGCTGTTGCTCGTGACCGAGGTCGTCACCAGTTCCGAACCGAACACCGGGTCGCTGTGGTTGAAGTAGTCGCGGCGCAGGTCGGCCGCCCAGTGCCGGTGGACGTCGCCGGTCAGCACGATCGGGTTCGGCACCTTGCGGTCCACGATGCCCTTCGCGATCCGGTCGCGGGAAGCCTCGTAACCCTGCCAGGAATCGGGGCTCTCACAGGTCGCCTTGTTCCCGTCACCATCACGGGTGGCGAAGAAGACCTGCTGGCCGAGGAAGTCCCACTTCGCCGGATGCGTCTCCAGCGCCTTCAGCAGCCACGCCTCCTGCGCCGTGCCCAGGATGCTGCGCGACGTCGACCGCATGTCGGTGCACGACGGGCCCGCCGAACCGGACGGGTCCGGCACCTGCGCGCTGCGGTACTGGCGGGTGTCGAGCATGTGGAACCGGGCGAGGTTCCCCCAGCCGAACTGCCGGTACAGGCGGATCGACGCGCCGCTCGGCTTCGCGGTGGACCGGATCGGCATGTTCTCGTAGAACGCCTGGAAACCGGCGGCCTTGCGCGCGTCCGTCGCCGGGCTGGTGGTGCCGTTCCAGTTGTTCATCACCTCGTGGTCGTCGAAGACCACGATCCACGGCGCCATCGCGTGCGCGTTCTGGAGGTCGGCGTCGGTCTTGTGCTGGGCGTGCCGGGCGCGGTACTGGGCGAGCGTCTTCACGTCCTCGGTGAACGCCAGTTTGCGCGGATTCCGGTCGGCGGCGGCACGGCCGGATTTCCGCTCGTACATGTAGTCGCCGAGGAACAGCACCAGATCCGGGTTGTCCGCGAGCATGCCCTTGTACGAGTGGTACCAGCCTTCCTCCCAATGCTGGCAGGAGGAGAAGCAGTACTTCAGCTGGTTCACCGCCGCACCGGCGGCGGGGGCGGTCCGCGTCCGGCCGACGGGCGAAATGTGGCCGCTGGTCTTGAACCGGTAGAAGTATTCCCGTCCCGGCTCGAGGCCCACCGGTTCGATGTGAACGCTGTGTCCGGAGGAACGCGCCGCGGTCACGGTGCCCTTCTGCACGACCGAGGAGAACGCCTGGTCGTTGGCGAGTTCCCAGTCCACTGTGTATGAAGCGTCCGGCATGCCGCCGAAACCGTCGGGGTTCAGCGGGGCGGGAGCGAGCCGCGTCCACAGCACGACACTGTCCGGCAGCGGGTCACCCGACGCGACACCGAGCTGGAACGGGTCGTGGATGGCGGGCGCCGCCGCCAGTGTTCTCGCGTTCGCCCACGAAGGCACCGTCGACGACAACGCCGCCGCCGAAACCGCCGCGGCCCCACCGAGGAGTACCGCACGCCGATTCACCTGGCCCATGAAAATTCAACCTTTCGAAGTGGGGAAAGAACGGGGAGGGATTTCACGCGGCGTAATCGGTGATGCCGCCACTACAGGCCTCGAGCGTCGGATTCGCGGCGGCGTCGGCGACGCAGACCTTGTAATAGACCCACGATCCCTTCGCGACCGGCACGGCCTTGTCGACGTGGGTGCCGTTACCGCCGGATGCCCAGACGTAGAACGGGCCGGCGCCACCCTTCAGCCAGTACGCGACCACGGCGGACTTGCCGTCGGCGTTCCTGTCGTAGACGAGGAAATGCGCGTCCGACGAGCGGAACCGCCCCTCACCCGCGCAGACGCCGGTGGAGCATTCGGCGCTGCCGGAGCCGACTCCGCAGTCGGGTGCGATCCGCTGGTCCGAGCCGGTGTAGACGTAGCCGTCCGAGATGTAACCACCGAGCGCGGGGACGTAGTCCCACAACGTCGTGGTACCCAGCGGACCGGTGACCGAGGTCCCGACCGTCTGGCAGTCGATGGTCACCGTGGCGCCGTTGGCCACCGTGCGCACCGCGGTCGAGGAGGTGCTCGGGGCGCGGCGGACGTTCAGCGGATCACCCGCCGTCTTCACGGTCCCGGTGGCCGCGGCCAGTGCGGGAGTGGCTCCGGCGAGGCCCAAGGCGCCCGCCGTCACCAGCACGAGAAAGAAACCGGCGAGCCGCCGGACACTTGAACGCTTCATGACTTCAGCGTCGACCGGCGTCGTACACATCACGTACAAACGCCGACCGGCTGTCTGCACATGCATGCGAATGGATCTAGCCAACCATGGCGGGACGGCAATATTATCGGCGGATATGGGGCTCCTGCCGTATTGGCGGTTTAGGTGACTATTCTCGGGTTTCGCGTTCTCGGTCCGCTCGAAGTGGCGGTGGACGGGCAGGTGGTGCCGCTCGGCGGGCCCAAACCCCGGCTGCTGCTGGCCGCTCTCCTGCTCCAGCCCAACGTCGTCGTCTCCACCGAACTGCTGATCGAGGTCCTGTGGCCTTCGTCCGCTCCCCGGTCGGCGGCGGCGAACATCCGTACCTACGTCCATTCACTCCGCAAACGCCTCGCCGACCACGACCCCGAGCTCGGGGAGCGCATCGGAAGCCGGGCATCCGGATACATCCTCAAAGCCACCCCCGACGAGATCGACCACATCCGCTTCGGCGAATTGGCCACCCGCGCGCAGGACGCGCTCGGCCACGGGGAAGCCGAATCCGCGCTGGGCCTGCTGGATCAAGCCGAAGCGCTGTGGCGCGGCGAAGTCCTCGAAGGTCTCCCCCACGACCACGGCTGGGGCGCGACCGTCGCCCGGCTGACGGAATTGCGGCTCGCGGTCCAGGAACAGCGCCTGCGCGCGAGGATCGAACTCGGCCGGACCGCCGAAGCCGTCGCCGAACTGCGCGGCCTGGTCACCGAACATCCCCTGCGCGAGGAGCTCTGGCAGCAGCTGATCGTCGCGCTGCGGGCCGACGGCCGCACGGCCGACGCGATCGAGGCCTACGAAACGGCCGAGAAGGTGCTCGCGGAGGAACTCGGCACCGAACCGGGGCCGCGGCTGCGGGAACTGCGGGCTTCGCTGGTCCTCACGCCGTCCGCGACCCAGGACGCGGTGACCGCCGCCCTCACCGTGCCGGTGACGCCGGTCTGCCAGCTGCCGCTGGACCTGCCGGACTTCACCGGCCGCGACGAGGTGGTCAGCGCACTCGTCGGTCTCTTCCACGACCGCCGGGAGCAGGGAAAACCCGCGATCGCGGTGCTGTCGGGGGCGCCGGGGATCGGCAAGTCCTCCGTCGCGATCCGGGTGGCGCACGCGGTCCGTGACGACTTCCCGGACGGTCAGCTGCACGTCGACCTCGCCGGGACGTCGTCCTCGTCCCGCCCTCCGATGACCGTGCTCGCCGAGCTGCTCCGCGCGCTGGGCGTCCCCGACGCGGGACTGCCGCGTGATCTCCCGGAGCGCGCGGCGTTGCTGCGTTCCCGGCTCGCGACCCTGCGGATGTGCGTCGTCCTCGACGACGCCGGCAGCGCGGCGCAGGTCCGCCCGCTGCTGCCCGGCGCCGGTTCCTGCGCGGTGCTGATCACCAGCCGGGTCCGGATGCCGGATCTGGCCGGGGCCACCCCGGTCGACGTCGACCTGCTGCCCGAGGCCGAGGCCGCGAAGCTGCTCGAAGGCATCGTCGGCGCGGAAAGGGTCGCCGCGGAGCCGGACTGCGCGACCGCGATCCTCCGCCACTGCGGATATCTTCCACTGGCGATCCGGGTCGCCGGGGCGAAGCTGACCCATCGGCCGGGCTGGACGTTGCGCGTGCTGGCCGACCGGCTGCGCGACGAAAGACGAAGATTGGACGAACTCCGCGTCGGAGATCTCGCCGTGCGGGCCAGTGTCACCCTCAGCTACGACCTCCTGCCGATGTCGGCGGCGACCGCGTTCCGCGGCCTCGGCGGGCTCGGCTCGGTCCAGTTCCCCGGCTGGGTGGTCGCGGCCCTGCTCGGCCGCACGCACGGTGAGGACGTCCTCGATGTACTGGTGGACGCTCATCTGGTCGAGCTCAGCGGCTCGGACGCCACCGGCGAGCCCCGCTACCGCCTGCACGACCTGTTGCGGTGTTACGCCCTCGAACTCCGGGCGCAGGACGTCCCGGCGAAGGCGCGCGACGCCACGAAACGGGTGCTGGAGGGCTATCTCGCGCTCGCGGTCGAGGCCGCGGATCGGATGCCGATCCATTTCTTCGGGCTCTACCGGGACGACACGGCCGTCCAGCCCGCGCTGCCACCGGGTACCGCGCATCTGATCGAGGACCCGGCCGCGTGGTTCGCCGCCGAGCGGCACACCTGTGTCGCCGCCGTCTCGCTGGCCGCCGACCTGGGTTTCGACTCGCTGGCCTGGCGTCTCGCCGCCGCGCTGGCCCCGTACTTCGACCAGCGCGGTCACCAGGACGACTGGATGCACACCCATGCCGTCGCGCTGGCCGCCGCGCGCCGCTCCGGCGAGGTCCGCGGCGAGGCGATCATCCAGCGCAACCTCGGGCAGATCCAGCTGTACCAGGACAGCTACGCCGAGGCCCTGATCGCGTTCGAGCAGTCGCAGCTGCTGTTCGACAAGATCGGCGACGCGCGGGGCGCGGCGATCGCGCTGGCCGGGCTCGGCACCGTGCTGCGGATCAAGGGCGAGGACACCGTCGCGCTGGAGCACTGTCACGCGGCGCTCGACCAGTTCTCGGCGGCAGGCGATCCACACGGCGAGGCCGTCGCGCGCATCGCGATCGGCGCGGTGTGGCTGGCGCGGCGCCGGTACGCCGACGCGGAACGCTGGTTCACCGAGGCGCTCGACCAGTCCGCCCGGATCGGTGATCGGCACCGGGAGGCGCACGCGTTGAAACGGCTCGCCATGCTGCGCCAGCACCAGGGCAACCTCGCGGGCGCGCGGGAGTGGGTCGACCGTGCCATCGCGATCTTCAACGAACTCGGCGACGACCACTGCGTCGGCTACGCGAACCAGAACCTCGGCGAGTTGTATCTGCACAGCGGCGATCTGGCCCACGCGCAGCTGCTGCTGGTCAATTCGCTGAGCGTGCACCGGCGCAACGGGGACCGCCGGTCCGAGGCCGAGGTATCCCAGCTCCTCGGGGAACTGCACGAGGCGCTGAGCCAGCCCGAGCGGTCGCGGACCTACTCGGAGCGCGCACTGGCGTTGTGGCGGGAACTCTCCGCGCGGCCACAGGAATCCGCACTCGCTTCGCGCCTGCAGGAAGCGGCCGAAGCCTCCTACAACGACTCCGCGAGCGCCTGACCTTTTCGCACTTCGGCACCTGATTGCGGGTTCACCCACCGCGATCAGGTGCCGACTTGCTTTTGTATCGATCGTGTACACGCCCCGGCGAAGCTCCCTTCGTGGCAACCGAGAGTGCTCGAAGGGAGACCGGAATGGTCCGGACCGTTAAGGCCCGCCGGGTGATGGCGGCCGTGCTGGCCGTGGGGGCGGTCACCGCCTTGGCCGCCAGCCCCGCGAACGCGGCGCCCGAGGGAAGCTGGCGCGCCGACTTGTCCACTGTGGACGGCGACGACGTCAACGTCCGCAGCGACGGCGGCGTGCTCAGCCTGGAAAACGCCGCCTGGCACAGAAAACCCGACTCCGTAGGCAGCCAGGGTTACCTGCTGCTCGCCGAGCAGAAGCTCGGGAAGCCGGTGAACCGCGTCACCGCCCAGGTGACCGCCGACGCGCCGAAGGGCACCGAGGTCGAGGTCGACGTCCGAGGCAAGCTCAACTCCCAGGACTGGACGGAGTGGACGCCCACCGAGGGCGGCGCCGCCCACCTGTCCGCCTCCGTCTCCACCGTCCAGGTCCGCGTCGGACTGCGCACGGTGACCGACGGCGTGACCGCGAAGGTCAGCGACATCACCCTTCAGGGTGATGTCGGCCCGCAGGTCAACGCGATCGGCGCGGCCGCGGCCCCGCTGACGTACCGGGTCTACGGCACCCGCGAGGGCCTCGTCGGCGGCACCACCGCCAACGGCCACGTGATCAAGTCCCGCGACCACTTCGTCGCCCTCCCCTCTGGCCGTGGCCTGGCGCCGAAGAACACCGGCAACTACACCGTCCGGATCTGCCGCACCGACAACAGCCGCTGCGAGTACGCGCCGGTGTGGGACGTCGGCCCGTGGAACACCAAGGACGACTACTGGAACCCGTCGGCCACCCGCCAGATGTGGAAGAACCTGCCGCAGGGCAAGCCCGAGGCGCAGGCGGCGTACCAGGACGGCTACAACGGCGGCAAGGACGAGTTCGGCCGCAAGGTGGCCAACCCGGCGGGGATCGACCTCGCGGACGGCACCTTCTGGGACGGCCTGAAGATGACGGACAACGGCTGGGTCAACGTCTCCTACCTGTGGACCGGCTCCGGCCCGACCGGCGTCATCACCACCGCGGGCGACCCGATGAACGTCCGGGCCTCGGCGAGCACCACCGCGGCGATCAAGGGCCTCGCGGCAAACTACGCGAAGGTCAACATCGAGTGCTACGTCGAGGGCGAGACCGTCACCGGCAGGTTCGGCACCAGCAACATCTGGAACCGGATCGGCCCGGGGCACTACGTCTCCGACACCTACGTGCAGACCGGCTCGGACCTGCCGGTGGCGCCCAAGTGCTCGTGACCCCCTGAACCCGCTTCGGCCGAAGGCCTCGCTATCGCGGTGGCAGGGCGCCCCTGGCGACGTCGATCGCGGTCGCGGGTTCAAAGGTCGAACACAGATCGCGAAGGCCCGGCGTACCCCATAACGCCGGGCCTTCGCCCTTTCGTCCGCCCTTTTTCCCGCGCGGGCGGACCTGGGGCCGGGGCGTCCGCCATCGAGACTGTGCGGTAGCCGGCCCGAAACGACCGCGTTGCGCCGGAGTCTGTCCGGTGCGGTGGTCACCGCGCTGGCCTTCGGCCGCGACAAGGGTCTCGAGATCACCGTGCGCGGCGGCGGGCACAGTTTCAGCGGTTCCGCCGTGACCGACGGGGCTTCGACGGTCCCGAACGGGACGCCCGGCTGGTCGAGCGGATCCGGGGCGGGTTGCCCGCGGCGTTCGAACTGGTCACCCCGATGCGGTACACGGAGCTGCAGAAACTGCTCGACCCGACCGCGCCACGGGGCATTCTCGCCTACGAGAAGTCGCTGTACGTCGCCTCACTGTCCGAAAAGGTCATCGACGTGATCGCCGCGCGCCTGCCGGACAAGGCGTCGCCGATGACCGTGCTGCCGATCGTGCCACTGCAGGACACGTTCTCGACTGTGCCCGACGACGCGACCGCGTTCGGCGGGCCGCGGACGCCCGGGTTCGTCGTCGGTCTGGTGACACCGCCCCGACACCGGAAATTCCTGGCCGCCGACCGGATCTGGGCGCGGGCGCTGCGGGAAGAACTCTTGCCGCATTCCAACAACTACGGCGGCTACCTGAACTTCATGAACGAATACGACGAAGACCGGGTGCGCACGGCGTTCGGCGCGGAGAAGTACGCGCGGCTGGCCACCGGCAAGGCGGCGCACGACCCGGACAACGTGTTCCGGCACAACTCGAACATCCGTCCCGCTGAGTGAGCCGTTTATTCACAACCTTGAATGGTCTTCACAATGCCGTGATCGTCGTGCGAAACTCCCGTGACGCATTTCCCACTGACGAATGGCGGGTATTGTGAGCGTTTCCCGGCGAACCCTTTTGACCACGGCGGCCGGTGCCGCCGTCGCGGCGACGACGATCACCCCTGCCGCCAGTGCGGCCGGGGAAGAGGCCGACGGACTAAGGACTTTCCGCCGAACGGCCGACTACGCGGTGACCAAGCTGCGGGCCGTCGCACCCGGCGTGACGGCCTTTCCGGAGATCACCCGATTCGAGAAATGGACCTATTCGCAGAACGGCGGCTGGATCGGCGGATTCTGGCCGGGCACTTTGTGGCTCGCCTCGATCTACAGCGGCGATCCGCAATTCCGCACCCTCGCCATGGCGTCGGCGGAAAAGCTCGCGCCGCGCCAGCACGAGACGCGGGACCACGACCTAGGATTCCTTTTCTACCCGTCGTGGGTGACCGGCTGGCGGCTCACCGGCGACGAGAAATGGCGCGCCGGTGCGCTCACCGCCGCCGCGTCGCTCATCCAGCGCTACAACGAAAAAGGGAAGTTCATCCGAGCGTGGGGCGCGCTCGGCACGCCGAACAACGCAGGCCGGGTCATCATCGACACGATGATGAACCTGGATCTGCTGACCTTCGCGAGCAAGCAGACCGGTGACCGGAAGTACCTCGACATCGCCGTCTCCCACGCGAAGACCACCGAACGGGTCTTCCTGCGCCCGGACGGTTCGACGCCGCACGTGTTCGACTTCGACCCCGAGACCGGCGCCGAAATCGGCCCGAACACCGTGCAGGGTTACAGCCCGGCGTCCTGCTGGTCGCGCGGTCAGGCGTGGGGGATCTACGGGTTCACCACGATGTACCGGCGTTCCGGCGACCCGCTGTTCCTGCGGACCGCGCAACGCCTTGCCGACTTCGCGCTGCGTGCCCTCACCCCGGACGCCGTGCCGGTGTGGGACTACCTCGCACCGCAGGCGCCGTACGACATCAAGGACTCCTCGGCCGGCGCGGTGATGGCGTGTGGCCTGCTCGACCTGGCGAAGGTCGCGAACCGGCCGCACTACCGCGAGGCGGCGATCCGGATCCTCACCGCGTTGTGCGACACCTGCCTGACCACGAAGTCCACCCGCGCCGAGGCGATCGTGGCGCGGGGGACGCGCAACCGCCGGGCCGAGGACGGCGTCGAGGTTTCGTTGCCCTACGCCGACTACTACCTGCTGGAGGGCATTCTGCGGGTGCTGATGCCGAAGGAGATCGACAGGGCGATCGACCTGTCGAGCGTCTGACGACGGGTGAGGTCGTGAGTGTTTCGGGTCGTTCTGACGACCCGAAACACTCACGAGGCCCGACCGGCTGGGTACCAGTACTCCTTGCCCGTCCGAAGTACATGAAAGCCCCTCCTTGCGCCTAGATACAGGAAAGGGGGCCTTCACGCGCAGCGGCATCTTTGAAGGTAGTGAAGGCCTCCTTCCGGCCGCGGCCGTGCAGCGAAGGGCGCTCAATGCGCGTGGTGCCCCTCGTGACCACCGTGACCACTGTGTCCGCCGTGGCCCCCGTGACCCTCATGGCCGCCGTGGTGCGCGTGGACCTTCGCGTGCCCCAGCCCGCGCCCGATCATCCACTTGTTCACCGGCACCGTCAGCACGAACGCGACGGCCAGCGCGAACGCCAGCGCGCCCCAGAACAGCGGACTCGCGAGCCCCGCCTCCATGGCACCCGGCACCACCAGCATGACCCCGTTGTCGACGATCTCCATGACCACGATCGACACGGTGTCGGCCGCCAGCGCCACCTTGAGCGCGGTGCCGAACGGCAGGCCCGACTTCAGGACGCCACGCATGGTCAGCGCGTAGCCGAAGACGAAAGCGAGCGCCACCGCGAGGATGATCGTCGCCACGTTGCCGAGGCCGAGCGCCGTGCCGATCACCATGCCGAAGACCTCACCGATCGCACAGCCGGTGAGGCAGTGCAGAGTCGCCGAAGCCGCCATCGACCAGCTTGCTCCATGCCGTGTCTCGTTCATGCGGAGACCATACCCCCCACCCGTATGGATGGCGCAGTGATCCGTGTCTCGTGGTCGCTCACCGTGACCCCCGTAGGCCGACCCGGTAATCAGCCCAGGTCGATGAACTCACTTCCGTAACCCTTTGCGCTCATCCGGTTGACCGGGGTAACCGAGGACCCCTAGTTTCGCCGGAGGTCTCCACCGCGCGTAGACCGATCGGCTGGTTCAGGTAGTTCCGTGACTATGGGGTGGAGATGCGAGGGCCGACGAAGACGCTCGTCGTTGCCACTGTGCTCGCTTGGGGCATGGTGTTCGGGCTGACCGGCTGTGGCGGCGGTGAAGAACCGGCGGAGACGGCGGCGAAGCCGATCCGGATCGCGTTCGTGCCGAAGGTCGCGGGCATCCCGTACTTCGAGGCGATGAACGCCGGCGGGCAGGCCGCGGCCAAGCAGCTCGGTGTCGAATGGTCCTCGACCGGCCCGGTCACGGTGGACCCCGCGGCGCAGGTCTCGATCGTGCGCGGCCTCGTCGACCAGCAGGTGGACGTCATCGCGATCGCGCCGAACGATCCAAGGGCGATCGCCCCCGCGATCACCGAGGCGCGGGCCAAGGGCGTCCATGTGATCACTTCGGACACCGACGCGCCCGGCACCGATCGCGAACTCTTCGTCAACCAGGCGACCCCGGAGGGCGTCGGCAAGGCGCTCACCGACGCCCTGATGAAGAAGATGGGGAACGCGGGCAAGTACGCGATCGTCTCCTGCGGCGAGACCGCCGAGAACCTCAACGCGTGGATCGCGGTTCAGCGCGCGTATACCGCTACGGAGTACCCCCATGCGCAGCTCGTCGAGACGGTCTACGCCGGCGAGGACAAGGACAACGCCACCGCGCTGGCCAAAGGGCTGATGGCCAAGTACCCGGACCTCACCGGCCTGGTCGGCGAATGCACGACGTCCGCGCCCGGGGTCGCCGAGGCCGTGCGGTCGCAGCAGAAGATCGGCCGCGTCTTCACCGTCGGCGTCGGGACGCCGCAGGCGATCAAGCCGTACCTGCTGGACGGTTCCGCGTCGCTGTCGGTGCTGTGGAACGTCGAATCGCTCGGCTACCTCACCGCGTGGGCGGGCAAGCAGATCGCGGAGGGCAAACGGCTCAGCCCGTCGAACAAGGTCAACCTCGAACTCCCCGCGATCAAGTACGAGGAAGACACGAAGACCGTGCTCCTCGGTGATCCGCTGCTCATCACGCGCGAGAACGTGGACCAGTTCAAGTACTGAGTCACCGGGCCCGCCGGACGGCACCCGCCGCCGCGCCGCCGCCGAGGATCAGCACCAGCGCGGTCAATCCCCATCGCCGCTTCTCCTTCGTGCGGGCAAGGGAATCGGTCTCCGCCACCTCCTCCTTCCGTTCCCGGGGCGCGGCCGAACGAGACGGCTTCGGCGCGGGAGCGGGCGGCGGGACCACCTGAGGTGCCGGAGTGGGCGCCGGGCTCGACGACGGCGTGGGCGAGGGAGTCGGTGAAGGACTGGAACTCGGCGACGAAGACGGACTGGGCGAGGGCGTGGAAGACGGGCTGGGGGACGGAGTCGGGGAAGGCGTCGGAGTCCGAGTGGGTGTCGGCGTGGGTGTCGGCGTGGGTGTCGGAGTCGGCTTGGGCGGCTCCGGCTTCGGCGGCTCGGGCGCGGTGAGGCAACCCGCGGCGTCCGAACCCGCCAGCGGCGGGCCCGAACGCACCACGGTCACCTGCCCGCTTCGGTCGAGTCGGTAGAGCACGCTGCGCCCGCCGATCCGGTTCGCCGTGGCGTACAGGGCGCCGTCGCGGCCGAGCACGACCGAGCCGTAGACGTCAGCGGGCGGGAAACGCGTGCCTTCGGCTTCGCGGACCTTGCCGGACGCCGGATCGATGGTGATCACGGCGCCCTTCCCGCGCCAGGTGGTGGACACGCCGTAGAGCAATCCGTTGTGGTACGCGAAATCGTTGACGTCGTGGGCGAGCGTGATCGGCCGGAGGAACACCGTCCTGATCACCCGCAGGTACCGCTCTCCCGGCGACAAGTCCACTGTGTACAGTGTGCCGTTCCTGAGCAGATACCAGGAATTCCCGCCGATCGCGCCGGCGGTCACTCCGGCGACGGGGCTCCACAACGGCAGCCGGTTCCCGGCGCGGGTGATCGGACCGAGGTCCTGGGTCTTCCCGTCACGGTCGATCGTCACCGCGTGCGCGCCCCGGCCGAGTCCTTCCGCGACACCGAAGACCAGGTTCCGCGTCGCGGAGTACCCGAGCGCGTTGAGCCGGTAACCCGGTTCGGTCACGCGCGAAGTGGTCCCCGATCCGGCGTCGAGCCAGCGCAGCTTCGACTTCCCGTGCGACCCGGTCTCCGCCTGCACCACCAGGCAGGACTCGGCGGCGCGCGCGGCCATCGGGGCCAGCAGCGCCGACGCCCCCACCAGGCCGGCGACCGCCACCGTCGCCGCCGTCCGCGTCACCCGGTCCACAGTGCTCACCGGTTCAAGAGATCCTCGCCAGCGCGGAGGTGAACGCGTCCGGCGGGATCCGCACCCCACCGCCGAACGGGTTCTGCAGCTGGTAGATCGCGAACAGCAGCAACGTGACCGTGCCGGCCAGCGTGGACACGATCACCAGGTGCGCGGCCAGGCGGGTACCGCCGAACAGGTTGGGCAGCAACGCCGAAATGAGGCTGCCGAGAATGAGCGCGAACCAGACGACACCACCGACCCTGCCGCCCACGACCGCGTTGAGCCGGTCCTGCCTGGCCTCGTAGACCTGCCAGAGCTGGGTGGCCGCCTCGGCCTTGCGCTCACGGAACCAGTCGTCGTCCGACGGGGCCTTGTCCACCGCCTTGCGCAAGTGGTCGAGCTGTGTCCAGCCGAGATCGGGGATGCTCGTCTGCCCCCCGGCCATCAGCGGCCACTCCTTCTTTTCGACCGTGGTGAGGTACTCCGCGCTCAGCTTCCGCACCTCGTCCTTGACCTCGGTCCCCAGCGAATCGGCGGCCCAGACGGCGGCGACCAGGCTGTCCGCCTCGTGGTACGAGCCCTCGCGCGCCGCGCTCGCGGAGTCGAAGAGCGAGATCAGGACGAACGCGACCAGGACGGCGTGCAGCCCGCCGACGATGGTGAACACCTGACCGGCGGCGTCGTTGTTGTCGGGCCGTCCCTCGTCCCAGCCGAACCTGCGGACGAGGTAGCCGACGAAGCACGCGAGGGCCGCCGCGCCGACGACCCACGCGATGCCGGTCAGGTAAATACCCATTCGAGTCCTTCCCACGGAGACTGCTGAAGCTAGTTCACCCTTCACCGAACGGGAAAGACCGGTTGAATCAATTCATACCAGCGGCGGACAACAGCAAGTGGATCATCACCGGCTCGGCCCAATTTCTCAGCACTCGAAACAATTTCCGATACGCGGCGGAAAGGCGCGCCACCGGTCGGAGAGCGCGGCTTCACGACCGAGTGAGTCGCCACCACGAGACGTCACCGACTCCGCCGTATACCGGCATTTCGCGTAGCTTCGGCACCCGAACGGCCGCCCCGGCCGCGCGTCCGGGGCGGTCCGGCAAACAGGTGAACATTTCCGCGAACCCGATCGAGTTGTTTGCCCGGGCATTACCCCTTGCTATGTTGACTTTGCCACCACCCCACTCGAATGGGTATCCACGAATTGCGAAAAACAGCAGTTCACCGGGTCGACTGAAAGGGAGTCCGTTGACGACCATCGAGACCCATACCGGAGCCCGGCCCGCCGGTGAAGTGCTGACCTGGAGCCGGAATCTGCTCGACCCGGCCTTGCGCGAGGCCGTCGACGGCATGCCCGAATCGATGCGGCTCATCGCCGGCTACCACTTCGGCTGGTGGGACGAACACGGGCGTCCGTCCACTTCGGACAGCGGGAAGGCCCTGCGGCCGACGCTCGCGCTGCTGTCGGCGCAGGCGGTCGGAGGGCACGCCGAAATCGCCGTCCCGGTGGGTGTCGCGGTGGAGATGGTGCACAACTTCTCCCTGCTGCACGACGACGTGATGGACTCCGACACGACCCGGCGGCACCGCCCGACGGCCTGGACCGTTTTCGGCACCGGCGCGGCGATCCTCGCCGGGGACGCCCTGCTGTGCCGGGCCTTCGAGGTGCTGGCCCCGTTCGGGCAGACCGCGCTGCGGGTGCTCAGCACCGCCGTGATCGACCTGCTGGAGGGCCAGTGCGCCGATCTGAAGTTCGAGGAACGCGGTGACGTCGACACCGCCGAATGCGTACGGATGGCCGAGGGGAAGACCGGCGCGTTGCTCGGGGCGTCGTGCACGCTCGGGGCGCTGGCCGGGGAAGGGAGGCGGGATCAGGTCGACCGGCTGACCGAGTACGGGAGGGCACTCGGGCTGGCGTTCCAGCACATCGACGATCTACTCGGGATCTGGGGCGATCCGGCGGTGACCGGCAAACCGGTCCACTCGGATCTGTCCAACCGGAAGAAGTCCCTGCCGGTGGTGGCCGCGCTCCACTCGGGGACGGAAGCCGGGCGAGAACTGGATGCCTTGTACCGCAAGGAAAACCTCGACGCCGCGGAATTGCCCCACGCGGCCGAGCTGGTGGAACGGGCGGGCGGCCGGGCTTGGAGTCAGGAGCAGGCCGACGCGCTCCTGACCGGCGCGCTGCACCATCTCGCCGTCTCGAACCCGGTGCACCGCCCAGGCGCCGAGCTCGCGGCCCTCGCGAAACTGGTGGTACGGCGACGGTATTGAAGGCGGGCGCGGTAAGGCAGGGGTGGGCGGGACGAGCCCGCCCCTGCCCCCTCTGGTCAGCGGCCGGGGCGGGTCAGCCCCCGGTCGCCCGCGCCGCGGCTGAGGACGACTTCGTCGGTGGCTTTGAGCGCTTCCGCGCCGGCGTTCCCGGCCTGTCCCGCGGTCAGGTCGAGCAGGCGGATCGGCGGGCCGAGCTGGACCAGCGTCGGGACGTATTCGGCCTTGTCGACCTTCCAGCGTTCGCCGTCGCGCACGAACCGGAACCGCGCGGCCGCGCCCTGTTCGGTCGAACCCTTCGGCTCCGAATGGCGGGCGACGCTGTTGCCGAGGCCGTAGGCGACCCACTTGCCGTTGATCTGCTCGAAGGGCTGCACGACATGCGCGTGATGGCCGATGATCAGGTCGATCGAGTCGTCGCCGAGGAGTTTCTTCGCCAGTGAGCGCTGTTCGGCGGTCGGGTCGTGCTGGTACTCGGTGCCCCAGTGCAGGCTCGCGAGGACGACCTGCGCGCCCGCCTTCCGCGCGGCCTTGGCCTCGGCGATCACGTCTTCGGCGTCGATCTGGTTCACCAGCCAGGGTTTGCCCGCGGGCACCTTGATCCCGTTGAACCCGTAGGAGTACGAGAGCTGAGCGACCTTGACGCCGTTGACGTCGACGATCAGCGGCTTCTTCGCCTCCTCGGCCGAACGCGCCGAGCCGGTGTGCTTGATCCCGGCCTCGTCGAGTTCGTCGAGGGTCCTGGTCGCGCCGTCCACGCCCTGGTCGATCGTGTGGTTGGACGCCGTCGAGCAGTTGTCGTACCCGGTGTCCTTGAGCGCGCCGGCTATCTCGGGCGGCGCGCTGAACGACGGGTAGCCGCTGTACGGCCCGCCCTTCGGCGCGAGCGGGGTCTCGAGATGGCAGATGCCGAGGTCGGCCCCGGAGATCAGCGGTTTGATCCCGGCCAGCAGGGGCCGGTAGTCGATCTTGCCGCCACCGTCTTCCTTCGCCTGTTCGGTCAGCGCGGGGTGGATCAGCACGTCGCCGGTCGCGACCACGGTGAACGACCCGTCCGGCGCCTGGCTCGACGGCGGCGCCTCGGACGTGACGGGTGGCTGCCGCTGTTCCGGAGCGCTGCCGCACCCCGCGAGCAGGAGGGCTGCGCCGAGGAGGGCAGTAGTCTGACGGGCACGGGAGCTGAACATCTATTCCCTCGATCGGGTGAAGGTCCCTCCATCCTGCCTTACGGCCCGTAGGCACGACACCCAACCGAGGTCCACGGCACTTTCCGTTCGCGAATCGCCCCCGGAACCTGGGAGTATCGCCGCCATGGCCGCCCCGGACGATCAGCGGAACGAGAGACGCCCGTACGGCGCGACTCAATGTCCGACTGATGCCCGGATAGGCGATTTCACGAGGGGGTCGTGAGTGGCGTTTCGGGTTAGAACCCGAAACGCCACTCACGACCAACCCGACCCACGACCAGACCGAAGGCGCCCCCTTCGTCGCATCAGACACAGCGAAGGGAGCCTTCACCCCACCCGTCAACCCCGCCCAAGATCAACTTAAGCTACGTGACATTGGGTTAGAACGCTCTTTATCACTCACGACCCCTCTGCAAAAAGGGCATTCGGCTGGCGCCAAGTGTCCCTTGTGGACGCTCCGCTTGCCGGCTCAAGCCAGGCAGTCGCCGGGCTCTCCCCTGCGCAGCGCCGGTTCCTCCTGCGGGAACGTCCGCGCCACCCCCGGCCCACTGGTGCGCGTCTCGAACCGGACGGTCACCCGTCCGTGCCCGGCGCCCTGCACCCACCCGGTTCCGTACGACTCGTGCACGACGTCGTCCCCGGGCCGCCAGCTCGACGACACCACCGGCACCGGCGCCGGGGCTCGCTCGACCACGGGCGTCTCGGCGGCCGGAACCGAAAGAGTGAACAGCGGATCCTGATGCGGCACCGAAAGCCCGGAGAACGCGACCCCGGCCAGCCGCACCCCGCCGAACTCGGTCGGATCGATCAGCAGCCGTTCCGCCATCGCGGCGAGCTGGTCGAATTCGTCGGTGGGCGAGGCCATCGTCTCCGAACGCGTCACGGTGCTGAAGTCGGTGTGCCGCAGCTTCACCACCACCGTCCGCGCGACCCGTTCGGCGTTGACGAGGCGCCGGTGCGCGTGCACGGCGAGGTCGCGGACCTCGCGCCGCAGGCTCGTCAGGTCGATCAGGTCCCGGTCGAAGGTCGTTTCGGCGCTGACCTGTTTGAGCTCCGCGCGGTCGGACACCGGCCGGTCGTCGACGCCGGTGGCCAGCCGCCGCAGGTCCCGCCCGACCACACTGCCCAAAGTGGACACCGCGTCGGCGTCGGAGAGCGCGGTCAGCTGGCCCAGTGTCCGGATGCCGATCGCCCGCAGTTTTCCTTCCGCCACCGGGCCGATCCCCCACAGCACCCTGGTCGGCAGCGGCGCGAGGAAGTCGCGTTCGGTGCCCTGGCCGACGACGAGCAGCCCGTCCGGTTTCGCCAGATCCGACGCGACCTTCGCGACCTGCTTCCCCGACGCCGCCCCGATCGACGCCACCAGGCCGATTTCGGACCGGATGTGCTCCCGCAGGCGCGCACCGAACTCTCGCACCTCGTCCGAGGAGGCACCGGCCAGTGAAGGCGGTTCCGCGAAAGCCTCATCGAGGGAGATCCGTTCCAGCACGGGCGCGTACTGGGCGACGAGGTCGAACACCTGGGTGCTCAGCAGTTCGTACAGTTTGAACCGCGGCGGCAGGATGACTCCGTTGGGCGGCAGCAGCCGCCGGGCCTGCGACATCGGCATCGCCGATTTGATCCCGTGTTCGCGCGCCTGGTAGCTCGCCCCGGCGACCACGCCGCGCGGTCCCGCGCCGCCGACCAGTACCGGACGGTGGGACAGGGTCGGCCGGGTCAGCTGTTCACAGGAGGCGTAGAACGCGTCCATGTCGAGGTGGATGACCCACCGGTCATGCCCGCCCATCGCCCGGCACCTCGAGAAGACGATGCAGGGCCTTCGTGTACTCCTCGAACGCGGCCCGGCCACGGGTGGTCAGCTGGACCAGGGTCACCGGCGTGCGGTGCTCGAACGCCTTCGTGATCTCGACGTAGCCCGCGTCCTCGAGTTTGCGCAGATGGGTCGACAGGTTGCCCGGTGTCATGTCCAGCAGTTGCTGCAGCCTCGGGAAGGTGATGCTGTCCCCCGGCCCCAGGCTCGACAACGCCACGGTGACCCGCAGCCGCGCCTGCGCGTGGATCACCGGGTCGAGCTGGGGCAACCCGTCTTCGCTCATCGCGCCCGCACCAGGAAGACCAGCGACGCCACCAGGAAGCCACCGCCACCCGCGAGGCTCAGTACGAGGAAGTTGTGCGGTCCCCCCGCCAGCACGCTCGCCGCGCCGCACGCGATGATCCACACGCCGAGGCCGTACTGCAGCTTGCTCTGCCACAGCATCCCGCCGGCGAGGTACATCAGACCGGTCAGTATGAGCGAGGTCCCGGACCACAGCAACGGGATCAACTCGCTGTCGAGGCCGAGGCGGATCAGCGCGGTGTTCACCACCGTCAGGCCGCCGAACGCGATCATCCAGCTCCACCCGTACATCGCCCCGACGAGCCGGGACGGCCCGTGCACCCCGCGGCCCGACCGGATGCCGTAGATCGCCGAATACGCCATGGCCCCGGCGAAACCGGCGACGGCGATCACGCCGGCGGCCCACATCGGCAGCAGCGCGGTCGGCGGGGCGGAAAGGTAGACGAGCCCGAAGCCGAGCAGCCACACCAGACCCCATACGGCGAGCAGCACCGCCGGATTCGGCCCGATCTCGCGCCGGGTCTTCTCCGCCTGCGTGGCGATGAGCGCGAGCGACTCCTCGGGCGTCATCGGCCGCTCGTCGCCGTCCCGTTCATCCTCCACCACTTCGGAAAACTAACACGGGTTCACAGTCTCGCCGTGTCGAGCCGGAACCTCGCCATCACCACGAGCGCGGGGATCACGAGCCACGCCGCGAGCACCCCCACGGCGGTCAGCGTGCCCGAACCGCCGAGCACCGGCGCGCGGCCGATCTCGCCGAGCCAGTACGTCGGCATGAGGTGCCCGGCCGTGTTCATCCAGCCGGGCAGGACCTGCAGCGGGATCCACAATCCGCCGAACATGCCCAGCGGCAGCATCAGCGCGCCGGTCACCGCCTGGACGGTGTCGCCCTTGCCGAACAGGCCGATCATCAGCCCCAGCACCGCGAAGGGCAGCGTCCCGAGCCAGAGTGTGCCGAAGATCGTCAGCCACTGGCCGGTTTCGAGCCGGATACCGCGGATCATCCCGGCCGCGAAGATCACCAGCAGGACGGGCAACGCGACGGACAATCCCGCCGACACCTTGACCATCAGATAGCCCGGCGCCCGCATCGGTGTCAGTCGCAGGGTGCGCTGCCAGCCGTCGGTGCGCTCGGTGGCGACGCGGGTGCCGGTGAACAGCGCGGCGGTCATGGCGCCGTACGCGGCCATGTTCACCATGGTCACCGTCGCGGTCGAGATCCCAGGAGCGATCTCGCGGGCGCCGAAGATCCCGCCGAACAACAGGAACATCGCCAAGGGCATGCCGATGGTGAACAACGCGAACTGCGGGCTGCGGACGATGCGCTTGATCTCCAGCGCGAGGTAGTTCAGGTTCATCTCACAGCTCCTTCAGCCGCATCGGCGGTCAGCGCGATGAAGGCTTCTTCCAGTCCCACAGCGGTGATTTCGATGTCCGAGGCGAGCGGGAACCCGCGCAGCAGGCCGCGGATGGCGGCGTCGGAATCGGCACAGCTCAGCTCCGCGTGCCCGGCACGCAGCACCGCGCGCGATACCCCGGGCAAGGCGGCGAGCGTGGCTTCGGTGGCGTCCGGGACGACGGCACGCAGCACGCGTCCGGCGACCGCGGCCCGGACCTCACCGACCGGACCGTCCGCGACGACCCGGCCGTGCCGCATCAGCACGACACGGTCCGCGTAGTCCTCGGCTTCGGCGAGGTAGTGCGTCGCGAAGAGGACCGTGCGGCCCGTCTCGGTGTACTCGCGCATCGACGCCCAGAACCGGCGCCGTCCGTCGACGTCCATGGCCGCGGTCGGCTCGTCGAGCACCAGCAGGTCCGGATCGCCGACCAGCGCGAGCGCGAACCGCACCCGCTGCTGCTCGCCACCGGACAGCCTCCCGCAGCGGCGATTCGCGTATTCGGTGACGCCGGCGCGCTTGAGCACCTCACCGACCGGCAGCGCGTTCCGGTGCAGCGAGGCGAACAGGCCGACGAGTTCGGCGACGGTCGCGTCCCGCAGCAGCGTCCCGTTCTGCGCCATCGCGCCGACCATCCCCCGGTCCATCGCCTCGGCCGCGCCGAGCCCGGCGACCCGCACCTGACCGGCGTCCGGCCTGCTGAGGCCCAGCAGCATGTCGATGGTGGTCGACTTGCCCGCGCCGTTCGGCCCGAGCAGCGCCACCACCTCCCCCGGTGCGGCCCGCACACTGACGTCGTCGACGGCCAGGACGTCGCCGAAGCGCTTGACCAGCCCCTGGAGGCTGAACGCGTCCGTCATGACTTTCCCCCTTCGAGCACTCTGAACTACAAAGCTCACTTTCACTTTGTAGCACAAAGTCCCCTGCCACGGAAACCCCGGAAG
The DNA here is from genome assembly GCF_056435685.1 of Amycolatopsis sp. NPDC043885. NCBI lineage: Bacteria > Bacillati > Actinomycetota > Actinomycetes > Pseudonocardiales > Pseudonocardiaceae > Amycolatopsis > Amycolatopsis sp. NPDC043885. The sequence goes on along the minus strand of NZ_JBWKEA010000012.1, from coordinate 37,630 downwards.
TCCGTGAAGGCCTCCTTCCCTACCCTGAAAGTAGGGAAGGAGGCCTTCACGGACTTGGGCTAGGCGGGCACGGGGAGCGGCAGCGGCGCGCATTCGACGTCTGCCGTCCGCCCGGGTTTGCGCTCGGGCAGCGCCCCGGTCGCCAGGTAGTCGGCGATCCGGTTGTCGACGCACGCGTTGCCGCGCGGGGTGATGGCGTGGCTCGTCCCGCCCGGCTCACCGATCAGGCGAGCACCGGGGAACCGGCTACGCACCTCGAGGCTGCCTTCGTACGACGTCGCCGCGTCGAGGGTCTCGCCGATCATCAGCACACTCGGCACCTTCGAGCCGTCGACCTTGACCGGCTTGCCCGGCTTCGCTGGCCAGAACAGGCAAGGCCCGTTGAACCAAGCGTTCTGCCACGTGAAGTACGGCGCCTGCTGATAGGTCCGCCAGTTGTCGCGCTTCCACTGCTGCCAGCTCGGCGGCCACTTCACGTCCGTGCACTGGACGGCGAGATAGACGGCGTAGCTGTTGTCGTCGCCGCGTCCGCCGAAGCCCTCGAACAGGCCCTTCATCGTCTGCCAGTCGCCCTTGTTGACGAACTTCGCCAGCGCGTCGCCGAGCAGCGTCCACCGCAGCTGGTAGTAGGAAGCCTGCTGGAAGACGTCGAGGAACTCGTCCGGCCCGATGTAGCCGCCTGCCGGAACCGCCGCCGGCTTCTTCAGCTGCTCGTCGAAGACCTGCTTCACCGCGGCCTGGGTCTTGCCGAGGTGGTAGACGCCGTCGTGCGAAGCGACCCAGCCGAACCAGATGTCGAGGTTGACGTCGTACGCCACGTCCTGGTTCAGATTGGCCTGGTACCAGACGTTGCGAGGATCCACAGTGGAATCGAGGAGCATCCGGCGGACGTGCTGCGGGAACAGCGTCCCGTAGACCTGGCCGAGGTAGGTGCCGTAGAAGTTCAGCCGCTCCGCGCCGAGCGCCTTGCGGATACTTTCCATACGCACGACAGCGCGGGTTTGCTGGAGCCGACACCGCGCGGGTCGAAACCGACCCAGTCGTAGGCGTCGCCGGCGTGGTTCGGCACGCGCGTCCCACGGGTCGCGAGCAGCAGCCCGGAACCGCCGGGCCCGCCGGGATTGGTGAGCATGACGCCCTGGTACCGCGCGTCGGGTGTCTTGCGCTTGACGCGGCTGAGCGCGAGCTGGATCTTCTCGCCGCGCGGCCGTGAATAGTCCAGCGGAACGGGCAGGTAGCCGCATTCGGCACCGGCGTTGATCAGGGTCTGGTCGGTACAAGCACCCCGGGTGATCGGCTCGGCGGGCCGCGCCTCTTCCGCCGCGACGGCGGGCGCGGTCACCGCGACCGACGTCAGCGTGGCGACGGCCAGCGCGGTGATGAGCACACGTCTCAAGGTTTCTCTCTTTCCCGCCAAAGGTGAAAGCCCCGGAACCCTATCCACGTCCATGACCTGCGGAAGCCTTCCGGCGAAGGTCTCTACCAACGGCGGGTCCCGATCGCGGCGAACCGGGCAGCCCGTTAATCGGTTGAGCCCCTCTCGCGGCGCGCGTTAGGATCTCGATCATGATCTGTCACATCCGTATGCGCACCGCCTGAGACGGCGTGACCGCAGGGCCGCCCGCGATCGGGAGGCCCCTTTTCTGCGCGCCGTCTGCCATCCCTCCACGGATTGAGACAGGACATCATGCAGAACAAGCACATCGCCATGATCGGCAGCACCGCGCCGAGCCATATCTATCCGTCGCTGGCGATCATCCGTGAGCTGGTCGCTCGCGGGCACCGGGTCAGCTACGCAGTGGGCGAACCGCTCACCGGGTTGATCGAGCCGACCGGGGCCGAGGTCGTTTCGCACCCCTCGATTCTCCCGCTCGGTGATCAGGCGGCGTGGCCGGAGGATCCGGCGTCGCAGATGCGGGTCTTCCTCGACGAGGGCATCCAGGCGATGCCGGTGCTCACCGGCTTCTACGACGAGAACCGCCCGGACCTGCTGCTCTACGACATCGGCGGCCTCCCGGCTCCGCTTCTGGCCAGGCGCTACGACGTTCCGGCGGTGCAGCTTTCGCCGACGTATGTCGCCTGGGAAGGCTACGAAGAGGACATGGGCGAGATGCTGACCGCGATCCGGACCTCACCGTCCGGAAAGGACTATTTCGCCACGTTCACCGGGTGGCTGAACGAGAACGGCATCGAGGCCGACGCCTGGGACTGGATCTCCCATCCGCCCCAGGTGCTCGCGCTGCTGCCGAAGGCGATGCAGCCGAACGTCGAGCGCGTGCCGTCGTCGGTCCGGTTCGTCGGCCCGGCGCTGGACCCGGAACGCCTCGCCGACCGGAGCTGGACCCCGCCGCCGAACGGCAGGAAGGTCCTGCTGATGTCGCTCGGCACGGCGTTCACCGACCAGCTCGACCTGTTCCGCGCCTGCGTGGACGGGTTCCGCGACTCGGACTGGCACGTGGTCATCTCCATCGGCCAGACCGATCCGGCCGCACTCGGGCCGCTGCCCGAGCACATCGAGGTCCATCAGTTCGTGCCGCAGCTCGCCGTGCTGGAGGCCGCGTCGGCGTTCATCACGCACGCCGGCATGGGCGGCAGCACGGAATCGCTGTGGTACGGCGTGCCGACCGTCGCGATCCCGCTCGCCACCGACGGTTTCGGTAATGCCGCGAAGCTGGCGGAACTGGGTGTCGGCGAGCAGCTTCCGGCCGACGAGGTGACGGCCTCGACGCTGCGGGCCGCCGTCGAGCGGGTCTCCGGGTCGCCCGAGGTGGCCGCGCGGCTCGCCGAGGTCCAGGCCGAGACGCGCGGGAACGGCGGCATCGACAAGGCCGCCGACGCCGTGGAGTCCTTCCTGAGCTAGCCCACCCGAACGCCATGAAAGGTCCTTTCCTTGCAAAATTTGCGAGGAAAGGACCTTTCATGGCACGCGCGTCAGGTCCCCCTGATCTCGTTCAGGTAGTTGTAGATCGTGTACCGCGTGACGTCGAGTTCCCCGGCGAGGTGGTCCACGGAGTCCTTGATGAGGAAGAACCCCGCCTCGTCCAGTTCCCGGACCACGGCCGCCTTGTGCCGCTTCTTCATCAGGTCCACCGGGATCCCTGCCTTCGCCACGGCGCGCCCGACCAGGAACCGCTGCAGGCTGTCGACGTCCGGCGGGAACGTCTCGGGTTCGTGTCCGTCGGCCTTCGGCGCGCCGTCGGACAGCCGGTTGACACACAGGCAGCCGATCGCGACCCCGTCGGCGTCTCGCAGGAACAGCGTCGAGGAGCGGATCGCCCGGCCGTCGGGGCCGTGCGTCTCGTAATTCGTCAGGTCCTGCGTGGTGCCGCGACGGACAAGGCCCAGCAGCAGATCCGTCATCGGCCCGCCGACCGTCCGGCCGGTGAGGTCACCCGCGATGGCGACGATCGAGTCCGGCAGCCTGCTCAGGTCGTGCAGCAGGACTTCGTTGCCCGGCCCCAGCATCGCCGCGAGCGCGTGCACCGCCGGGACGAGCGCGGTGAGCAGATCTCCCGAAGCCGCCGAAGCGACAACCGGCGCTTCGAACACCGTGACCGGCTTCTTCAGCCGCTCCAGCGCCGTCCGCACCTGTTCCGCCGCGCTCGCCGGAGTCGACGCGTGCGGCGACAGCCGGACGTGTTCCGGCCGCACGGTCGCGGCGATCCCGGCGTTCGCCAGCGCGGAACCCACCTGTTCGGCCGCGTGCCCCGGAAGCGTGAAGGCGAGGATCCCCGCCCGCCGGTCGACGGCCGAAACCACTTCCCCGCCAGCGGATTTCACGGCCTCTTCGAGTTCGGCGACCCGTTCGGCGATCCGTCCGGCGATGGCTCCGACGCCCGCTTCCTCGACCAGTTCCAGCGCGGCCGCGAACGCGCCCGAGGTGATCGGGCTCAGGTTCGAGATGGACCACGAGGCCGCGGTGTCGTCGGCCGGATGGATCTCGTCGTCGAACAGTCCCGGATCGCGGGCGCCGGTCCAGCCGGACAGGATCGGTTCCATCCGCTCCAGCGCGCGGTCGGACAGCACGGCGAAACCGGTGCCCCACCCCGCCCGCAGCCACTTCTGCCCGCCGACGACGAGCACGTCCGCGACCTCCCACGGCGCCTCGGTCACCCCGAAACCCTGGATGCCGTCGACCACGAGCAGCCTGTCGCCGACCACCTCCCGGATCGCCGCGAGGTCGGCGCGATACCCGGTGCGGAAGTCGACCGCGCTCACGCTGACCAGCGACGTGTCCGGCGTCAGCGCCGCCTTGACCGCGTCCGCGGTGACGTTTCCCAGCGGCAGCCGCCGCACGGTCAGCCGTCCCGCCTGTTCGGCCCGCGCCCACGGGTAGGTGTTGGCCGGGAACTCCGCCGCCGACACCAGCGCCTCGCCGCCGGGCGCGTTGAACGCCGCCTGGAACAACCCGAGACTGGTGTGCGGCAGCAGCACCGTGTGGTCGGTGTCGCTGCCGGAAAGCCGCGCGGCGGCGGCCTTGGCCCTGGTCTCCTGCCGCATCAGGTCGTCCACAGTGGACGGACCGGCCTTGGTCGAGGCGTCGAGCAGGCTCGCCGTCGTGTCGAGCACGGCGTGCGACGGCGGGCCGAACCGCGCGAAGTCGAGGTACCCGGCCGGCTCGTCGAACTGCAGCAGGTACCGTGGGGAGATCCGCGTCATGCGAGGACCCGTGCCAGGAACTGCTTGGTCCGCTCGTGCTTCGGCGAACTCAGGATCTCCCCCGGCGGACCGGTCTCGACGACCATGCCGTCGGCCATGAACACCACCTCGTCCGCGGCTTCGGCCGCGAACCCCATCTCGTGCGTCACCACGACCATCGTCATCCCCTCCGCGGCCAACGTACCCATCACCGCCAGCACCTCGCCCACGAGTTCCGGGTCGAGCGCCGACGTCGGCTCGTCGAACAGCATCAGCTTCGGTTTCATCGCCAGCGACCGGGCGATCGCGACCCGCTGCTGCTGCCCGCCCGACAGCTGCGCCGGGTAGGCGTCGGCGCGGTGCGCGAGGCCGACCCTGTCGAGCAGTTCGAGCGCTTGGACGCGCGCTTCCTCGGGGTTCAGACCGAGCACGCGCACCGGCCCTTCGACGACGTTCTGCAGCGCCGTCCGGTGGCCGAACAGGTTGAACCGCTGGAACACCATGCCGATGTCGCGCCGCTGCCGGGCGACCTCGCGTTCCTTCAGTTCGTACAGCTTTCCGTTGCGCAGCCGGAAACCGATCGGCTCGCCGTCGACCCAGACCTGCCCGGCGTCGATCGTCTCCAGATGGTTGACACAGCGCAGGAAGGTGCTCTTCCCCGCGCCCGACGGGCCGAGCAGGCAGACCACCTGTCCTTTGTGGACCTCGAGGTCGATCCCGCCCAGCACCTCGGTGTGGCCGTAGCTCTTGCGGACGCCGACGGCTTTGAGCAGCGGCTCAGACACGTTCACTCCTCACCAGCGGAGCGGTGCGCAACGCCTTGGCGGCACGGGAGAACGCGCTCCTCGACCGGTCTTCTGAGTCGAAGGCGCGCTCCAGATAGTGCTGCCCGACCCCGGCGACGGTCACCACGACCATGTACCAGACGGCGGCGGCCAGCAGCGTCTCCATCACCAGCAGGTTGTTGGACGAGATGTTGTTGGCGGCGTGGATCAGCTCGGTCACGCCGATCACCGACGCCATCGACGTCCCCTTGAGCATGTTGATGAAGTCGTTGCCGGTCGGCGGGATGATCACCCGCATCGCCTGCGGCAGCACCACGCGGCGCAGCGTCGCGCCCGGCGACATCCCGATCGACTTCGCCGCCTCGGTCTGTCCACTGTCGACACTGTTCAGCCCCGCGCGGACGATCTCCGCCATGTACGCGCTTTCGTTGAGCGCCAAGCCCAGCAGCGCGGCGGTGAACGCCGTGATCAGCACGTTGGTCTGCTCGTGCAGGAGGTAGCCGCCGAACGGCAACGGGATCGAGATGAACTCGAACACCAGCGCCAGGTTGTACCAGATCAGGATCTGCAGCAGCACCGGAAGCCCGCGGAACAGCCAGATGTAGCCTGCCGCGAACCAGCGCGCCACCGGGTTCGCCGAACGGCGCATCAGGGCGATCACGATCCCGATGACGATCGCCGATCCCTGCGCGATCACCGCCAGCAACACGGTGTTGAGCAGGCCGACCGCCATCACCCGGTACCACAGGAATTCCGGGACGGAATCCCACTGGATCTGCGCGTTCGCGAGCGCGATCCCAAGCAGCACCAGCAGCGCGAGGATGACGACGGCGCTGACCCAGCGGCCCCAGTGCCTCAGCCGGACGATCGGCAGCGGCTCAGCTTCCGCCATTGAGCTTCGCCTCCTTGACCGCTCCCTGCTCGACGCCCCAGGCCTGCAGGATCTTGCCGTATCCGCCGTCGGCGATCAGAGACTGCAACGCCTTCTGGATCGACTCCGCGAGCGGCTTGTTCTCCTTGTTGACGCCGATCCCGTACGGCCCGCCGTTGATCGGCTCGCCGGGGACGACCTCGAAGAACTTGCCCTCACCCGCGGTCCGCGAGATGTAGACCGCGCTGGGCAGGTCGTTGAGGATGGCGGCGACCCGGCCGGTGCGGAGCTGGTTCTGGTTCTGCGTGTCGGAATCGGTCGCGGTCACGGTCAGCGCGGGCTTGCCCGCCTGCGTGCACTTGCCGTTCTGCTCTTCGGCGAACTTCTGGTGGCTCGTCCCCTGCACGACCGCGACGTTCTTGCCGCACAACGTGTCCGGGCCGGAGATCTGGTCGGGGTTGCCCTTGCGGACCATGATCGTGATGCCCGAGGAGAAGTAGTCGACGAAGTCGATCTGCGCCTGCCGGGTCTTGGTGTCGTTCATCGCGGCCATCGTGAGGTCGACGCGGCCGGACTGGAGGCTGGTGATCAGCGAGCCGAACGCCATGTCCTGGTGGTGCACGGTGACGCCCAGCTTCTTGCCGATGGCCTTGGCGAGGTCGACCTCGTAGCCGATCGGCGTCTTGCCGTCCGCGGCGTAGAAGTTGTTGGGCGCGGATTGCAGGTTCGAGGCCAGGTGCAGCATTCCGGCCTGCGCGTACTTCGCGGGCAGGGTGCCGGCGACGGCGGCGTCCTTCTGGACGGACTCGATCAGCGCGGTCGTGTCCGGGATCGCGGCGGGTGCGCCCGGGGCAGCGGGTTCCTGTCCGCCGGCTCCGTCGGGCCCGCCTCCGCAGGCCGCGGTGACGAGCGCGGCAACGCCGGTGAGCACGGCCAGGCGCCAGGTTCGGGTCAAAGTGAGCGGCGTCGACGGCATGACGGACCTCCACGGGGGCTTCAGGTGGTCGCCGACGCTACAACTGGCTGTTGAAGAGGTCAACTCACAGTTGAAATCTTGTCCGCTGGATGTCCGTTTCGCGCGCGAAGGGCCCCTTCACGCGGCTTCCGTGACCCGGGGTCGACTGAGCCGAGGGAAGGGGCCTTCACGCGCAGCCGCTGCGACCGCTGCTGCAGGTGGGGCGCACGTGGCCGTCACCAAGGTAGTGAAGGCCTCCTTCCCTACTCTCAAAGTAGGGAAGGAGGCCTTCACGGACTCGGCCGGAATCCACGTGGGTAACTGAGTCAGGTCAGACCGCGACGTAGTTCCCCGACAGGATGATCAGGACCTGCACGGTGATGCCGGTGCCGTAGTAGTCCTTGGCGTTCGGCGACCAGGTGGTGATCGACGTCCACAGCTTGTCGAGCCAGGCCTGGCTGCCCGGATCGTTCATCGCCGCGATGGCGAACGACGCGGTGAAGCAGGGGTGCTGCCCCGTCTCGCCCGGCAGCTTGGAGCCGGACAGCGTGTAGCCGGTGGTGATCTTGGCCGGATTGCCGCCGGTGTTCTGCTGGATCCAGGTGTTCATCTTCCGCACCTGCCCCTGCGCCGGGCTGCCCGAGACGGTGATCCCGTCGACACCGAGCCGCCACGGGTCACGGCAGGCGTTGTAGCCGTAGTGCGGGTCGTGGTCCTCGAGGAAGCCGTCCGGAGCGGGCTTCGGCGTGGCGTTGGTGTTGACGACGAAGTCCGGGATCAGACCGGTCTTCGGCGCGTACTGCTGCTGCAGCTGCGTGACCGCCTTCTCCTGCCGGGTCCGGACCTGGCCCCAGAAGGAGTCGCCGGTCGCCTTCTCGAACGCGCGGAGGTGACCCGGCATCCAGTCCGAGGAACGCGAGCTGTTGATGTACTTGCCGCTGTCGGCCCAGTCCGCCAGCCGCATGAACTTGGTGTCGGGGTTGACCTCGCTGCGCTTGATCGCCTTGATGATCCGCAGCGCCTCGGCCTTGTAGTCGACCGAACCCCCGCTGCCCCAGACCTTGTCGGCGAGGAGCAGGCCGTACGCGATCTCGAGGTCGCCGTCGGTCGCCGCGTCACTGCCGTTGACGCTCTTGCAGCTCTCGTCCTGCTCGGCGGCGTGCAGATCCTTGTCGATCACGGACGGGTGCGCCTTCACGAACTTCAGGATGCCGTCGAAGACCGTGCGCGCCTGCGGATCCTTGCCCGCCATCATCGCCGCGATGGTCATGCCGTAGCCCTGGCCCTCGGCCACGAAGGCGTGGTCGGCGTCCGGCGCCTTGACCGCGTACGTGCCCGCCCCGCACTTGGTGGTCAGGAAGTTCTTCTTCCAGTAGTCGTAGTACTTGGCGAGCGCCGCGTCCTGTGCCGACTGGGCCACGGACGGACGCAGAACGCCCGGCAGGTAAGGGGTCCCCTGAGCGGTCACCGCGGTGGCGGGGGCGGTCGTGGCGACCAGCCCGGCGGTCAGCGCGGCCGCGGCCAGCACTGTCCGAACGGTCTTTCTCATCGGCTCCTCCGGAAACGTCGTTGATGGCGGCGGCGCGTTTCGAGAGTGACAGCAGGGTCGGGCAAAAACAAGAGAGTTAAGAAAGTTTCCTTACTATTACCTCAAAGGACGTCTGCGTGACGCGTGCCTTAGCGTTGACGGCATGACGATCGACCTGAGCGCGCGCGGCGAGTCCTTCCTGGACTTCTGGACCGAACGACACCTCGCCACCCTGACCACGGTCCGCCCCGACGGGACCCCGCACGTCGTGGCGGTGGGGGTCACGGTGGACTTCGAGGCCGGGATCGCCAGGGTGATCACGTTCCGCTCGTCCAAGAAGGCCCGCCTGATCAAAGAAGCGGGCGAACAGGGCATTCCGGTCGCCGCCTGCCAGATCGACGGGCCCCGGTGGTCCACTTTGGAGGGACGCGCCGTGCTACGCGAAGACCCGGAATCGGTGCGCGACGCCGAAAACCGCTACGCCGCGCGCTACCGGCAGCCCAAGCCGAACCCGGAACGCGTGGTCGTCGAGATCACCGTGACCCAGGTCCTCGGCAACGCCTAGGCGGTGTCCTGCGAGTCTGTTCGCCTGGTCAGAGTCACCATAGAGAGGTCTATGGCGACTCGGGGACCGGCAGGCGTCAAGCCACGAACAGGCTCAGCAGCCCTTCGACCGAGCGCACGATCACCCGGGCGGCCGCGCGTTCGGCATGCGCGGCGTCGGCCCGTTCCGCCTCATGCCGCCACCGGACGAGCGCGCTCTCCGCACCCGCGTGGATCTCGGCCGGATCCGCGTCCGGTTCGAGACCGAGCCGCTCGGTGGGCGCGATTCCCTGCGCGCCGAGCAAGCGGACGGCCTCCTCGGCGACCTCTCCGGTCAACGCCGTGCGGCCACCGCGGATACCGGCGATGAGCCGGAGTTCCCGGAAGTCGTGCGCCGCCGCGGCGAAACGCTCGACACGCGCGGCGAGCCGGTCGCCGTGCGGAAGTGGCTCCGCGGCGAGAAGACCTTCCAGCCGCACTACCGCCGTGCGCGCCTTCAACGCCTCGGCCCGCGCGACGAAGCAGCCCGCGAGCGTGTCCCTCAGGTCGCCGAGACCGCTGCGGTGCACGAGTTCCGCCGAGAGTTTCAGCCTGCTCTCGCAACCGGTGCGGATCAGGGTGAGCGCCAGCCGTACCCCGTAGAGCCCGAACCGCGACACCAGGTGCTTCCTCGATCCCGGCGGGACCCCCACCGGGAACGGATCGTCCACAAAGGAATCAACGGACAGGAGATACCGCTCCAGTTCCGGCCGGGAGACCGACGCCAGCGCGCGCAGCACCTCGAATTCGTCGTCCCGCAGCGCCCGCCCCGCGTAACCCAGCTGCCCGGCGACCGCGATGACTCCCTGGAATCCCGCGCAGTCCGGGTTCTCGCGCCAGGCCCGCCGCGCCAGCTGTTTCGCGGTGAGCAAGGCGTCGATCCGGCCCGCGCCGACCTCGTCCGCCCTGCCGAGCACCAGTACGGAGTTCACCGCCGTCTGCCGGGCGAACGCCGAACCGCCCACCGGCCGGGTGCCCGCGAGTTCGTCGGGTTCCAGATGGCGAACCAGGCGCACCGTCGCGTCGACGTGTTCGGCGGGTGCCGGGGTGTCGGACAACTCGATTTCGCGCAGGGCCCGCGTCGGCCATTCCGCGAGCGCGGAGACCAAAGTGGACTTTCCGGTTCCCGGCGTGCCGGTGAAGCCGACACGCAGCGGTTCTTCCAAGCGCTCCAGGCATTCCCGCAGCATCGACACCGCGTGCGGGCGATCCCGGTAGTGCGCCGCCGCTTCGTTCAGGAGTTCCCGGACGTCCAAGGCGGTGTTCACGCCGAAAGCTCCCGGCGCGGCGCGGCGCCGGTGCCGAGCGCCCCCGCCTTCCGGTGCAGGGCGGCGAGGCGGTCGATCTCCTTCTTGACCCGCTGGGTGCGCCGGTCCCGTTCGGCGGATCCGGCGATGATCAGTTCCCGTTGCCGCGTCAGCTCTTCCGAGAGCTGGTCGGACACCGCGGCGAAATGGTCGCGCAGGCGCCGCTGCACCTGACGGACCTCGTCCTTGATCTCCTTGCTGAACCGGATGAACACGTCGTCGACGTGGCGCTGCGCGGCGGCCTTCGCCAGCGCCTGACGCCGCTGCAAGCGTGTCCCGCCTTCGTCGCGCACGCTCTTGGTCGCGAACGCGACACCGGCGCCGAGCGACACCGGGTTGATCAGCGGCAGCCCGGCGAGACTGGTGACGAGGCCGAACATCAGCACGCCGCCGTAGGAACCACGCAAGCCGGTGAAGAGTTTCTGCCCGATCTTGAACCGCTCGATCCTGGGTGCGCCGACCTCGGGGATCGAGTCCACTCCGGACCCGGTCAGTGGTAGTTCCGGCGCTTGGCCGTAGTGCGGCCCGAAGGTCGAGGCGACCGCTTGCGCGATCCACTCCGACCGGTCGGACACCCAGTTGTAGTTCGTTTCGACGGCCTCGGCGAGGTTCTCCTCCAGCCAGGTCTGGAAATCCGGCCAGATCTGCACGGGGTCGCCTTCGTCGAAGGTGCGGTCGATATGCCGCACGATCATCCGCGTCCGCTCGCGCAGGTCGTATTCGGCGTCGGAGATCAGATCGGTGATCTCGTCCGACAACATGTTCTGCCAGCGGACGTTCTGCCGCCGCAGCTCCTCGGTGCGCCGTTGTGCCTGGTGCAGCAGCGTGACCTGGTCGACCCCGTTGTCCTGCGAGACCGCGTTGAGCCGCGTCTGCAGTGTCTCGACCAGCTCGACCGCCGCCGCGCGCACGCTCACCGCGGCGGCGAGCGCACGGGTGCGTTCGATCGGGCGCGCGGCCTGCTCCCCCACCCAATTCAGCAGTTCCGGGAAACCGGACCGTCCGTTGAGGACGGCGTCACCGGCCTTCGCGGCGGCCTGGCGCACCGTCGCGGACACCGGGAAGACGTCGGCGACGACACCGGTCTCCGACAGCGCGGTGCGATTGCGGGCGGCGAGTTCCCGCCAGTCCGGGCTCACGTCGATCTTGGTCAGCGCCAGCACCAACGCCGGGCACCAGGTGCGGATATGCCTCGCCAGCGCGAGTTCCGCGGGCTGGAGTTCCTGTGTCGCGTCGGAGACGAGGATCACCGCGTGCGCGTCGGCGAGGACGTCGAGGGTGGCGGCAGTGCGCGGCGATCGGGGATCCCCTATCGCCGGGGTGTCCACCAGCACCAGTCCCGTGCCGAGAAGTTCGCGCGGCAGGCCGACTTCGACCCGGCGCAGGGAACCGGGCGGCCGGACTTCGAGTTCCTTGGCCAGGTCACCGACCGGCACGCTTTCCCTGGCATGCCCGACCAGCGTCGCGGCGGGATCGGCGGCGTAGCCGATCTCCGTGGGAACGGCGGGCGTACTCGCGTCCCCGACCGCGCAGACCGGCGCGTTCACCAGTGCGTTGAGCAGGTAACCCTTGCCCTGCTTGGGAAAACCGACCACCGCGATCCGGGTGCCCGGCGCTCGCTCGTCTCGTCTGCGCCGGAGGCGTTCGGCCAGGTCGGCGCGGCCGTGGGCGGCACAGGCGTCCAAGGTCTCGTTGAGCACGTCGAGCCAGGCGGGGGCTGTCACGGGGATGCAGTGTTCCCTTAACCAAGCGCGGAATCAATGTGGCATGGGCCAACAACGCCGTGCGGGCCCCGCGACCTGGTGCGGTCGCGGGGCCCTGACACAAAGCTGAAAGATGTTCGTATCAGCCGATGTGGATGTCGTTGTTCGACGCGATGTCGCCAGTGCCGATGTTGACGTCGCCGATGTTGCCGATGGTGTTGGTGACCTCGGAAACCGTGTCGTGGACCTCGGTGACGCCCGCGTGGTTCGCGACGTTGGCGACCTCGTTGGCCACGTTGCCCGCGACCTCGCCGGTCACGTCGCCGTGGTTGTTGGCGACGTCACCGTAGTTGTTCGCGATGTCGTGCACCTTGGTGGTGACGTCGGCGACGTCGACGTGACCGATGGTGCTGGTCAGGTCGCCCACCTCGGACAGGAAGTCCGGCGCACCGCCCGCGACACCGTCGGTGCGCGGCAGGTCGCTGCTCAGGTCGCCGACGGCCGGCACCGAGTCGACGGCCGGAACCTGGACGGCGTCCACGGCCGGGACCTCGGGGACCAGGCCGGTCGCGGTGTCGACGGCGCCGTTGGCGATGTCGCCGGCCTGGCCGAGGGACGCGGCGTCGAGGCCACGCGAAAGGTCACCGGTCAGGCCGAAGCTGCCGACGGTGTTCTGCGCGAGGGCGGTCACGCCGGCGGCGGCGTTCGACACGTCGGTCACGTCGGAGACGGCCGGGACGGCGGGCAGGCCCGGGACGTCGACCGGCAGGTCGCCCACGGCGGGCACGGCCGGGACGGCGGGCAGGCCCAGCTCCGGCAGACCCGGCACCGCCGGGACACCCGGGAGACCGGCCTCGGGCAGGCCCGGGAGGGCGTCGGCACCGGGGACGGCGACCGGCAGGCCGGCGGTCAGCGCGGTGAGCTGGTCGATCGCGCCCTGGACGCCGTCGGCGCACTCGCCGTCGGTGCCGTTGACGGCGTTCGTGACGCCACCGAAGCCCGCCAGGTTGTCGGCGGTGGCCGCGGTGCTCCCGGTGAGGTCGGTGGCGGTGCCGACCGGGACGAAGTCGAGCACCAGCGGGACGACCTCGTGCACGTCGGCGGCGTTGATGTCACCGAGGCCGGCGTCGGCCAGCACCTGCTGCGGGTCGTTGGCGAACGCCGCGCGGGCCGCGGTGTCGTTCAGCAGGTTCAGCGTGAAGTCGTGCAGGGTCTGGACGGAACCCATGAAAGGACTCTCCTGGAGGTCTAGGTCGATGGGGCTGGCACAGCGGCCGGAGGGCACGGCTGAGCGCAGGTCACCGAAGTTAGTGAGCCGGTGCCACTGGGCACATCGGGGATCACTCCTGGTCGTCGCTCACTCAGCCAATAGGGGATCGGTATGACATCGTTAGGGCGTTAGGGGCTTAACCGAGACGCACTCGGTTGGGTTTAATGCCAACCCTCACCCGGATGGGTCAAGCCGTTCAGGTGAGTGGCCCTATTTGGTCCTTAGGGGCTGGTCAAGCGAAGGAGGATGCTCGTTGCCCTACGTCCTCGGCATCGATATCGCCTCGACCCGCACCACCGCCGCCACCTGCGTGGACTCCGGCGACGGCTGGGGCGTGCCCGAGCCGTCGTGGCTCGGCGCGCGCGGCCCGGCGGCGGCGTCCGCGGTGTTCCTCGACGACGACGGCTACCTGCTCACCGGGGACGCCGCGGTCGAGGCGGGCCGGTCCGCGCCCGCCCGCCTGCTCACCGGGTTCCACGAACGGGTCGGCGACGACGTCCCCGTGATCGTCGGCGGTGAACGGTTCCCGCCCGAATCCCTCAGCGCGGTCCTCGTGGACGCCGCGGTGGATCAAGCGGCCGAACGCTTCGGCGAGAAACCGCGCCACATCGTGCTCACGCACCCCGTCGGCTGGGGTTCGTTCCGCCGGGACCTGCTGCGCCGGGCGCTGGCCGAGGCCGGATTCCCCCGTGCCGCGCTGGTGGCGGCGCCTGTCGCCGCCCTGCACGCGTATCTCGCCCCGCACGGCGACGTCACCGCCGGTGTCTGCGAATTCGGCCCGGACGGCGCGGTGGTCACGATCGCCGCCGCCGGGGTGAACGGCTGGCAGCCGGTCAAAACGGTGGAAGGCGTCGAGCCCGGTGAGGCCGTCGGCAAGGTCTTCGAACTCGCGCACGGCGCCGGGATCCCGCCCCAAGCGCTGGCAGGCATCGTGCTCTGCGGCGAAGCCCCGCCGGTTCCCGGCCGGACCCCGTGCCCTCTCTTCGCGTCGAGCGACCCGGTGCTGACGGTGGCGACCGGGGCGGCCAACATCGCCGCGCGACGTGACGTTCCTCAACCCGGCGGGGCCGGATCGAACGCCGTCGCGACCATCGAAACCACCCTGCTCCCCCGGGTCGACATGCCCGAAGAGCTCACCGAGCGACCCGAACGGCCGCCGGTGGACATCACCCCCTTCCCCTTGCCAGAACGCACCGGGGCGGCGAAACTGCTCAGCCGGCGCAAGCCTCTCGTCGCCGGAGCCGCGGTCGTGGTGCTGGCCGCGTCCACCCTGCTGCTCACCCTGACCACTCGAGAAGCCACCGCGGACAAGGGTCCCGAAGCCCCTCCCACCACTTCGAGCTCGTGCGCGCCGCCCACCCCCGGTGCCACGCCGTCCACCCCCGAAGGTCGCTGTTGAACGCACTGCTCGACAAGCCCGGCATCATCCATCCGGGTGCCCGGCGCCTGCTCGACGAGGTGACCACCGCCCCGGAACTCCCGGTGCGGGTCACCGTCGTCGCCCCCGGCGGGCACGGCAAGACCCATCTGCTCGGCCAGCTCGGACGTCACTACGCGGACGCGGGGGTCGAAGCGCTGCTGGTCGACGACGCCGACCAGCTCGACGACGACGAGATCGCGAAGATCAAGGCCCAGGCCGAAGAAACCACGGCACCCGTGGTGCTGGCGTTCCGGCCGGCGGCGCGGACGACGACCCTGCGCGTCCTCGCCGATTCCTTCGGCAGGTCGGTGGCGTTGGGCGCGTTCGGCGTCGACGACGTCCGGCGGCTCGTCGAGCACGCCGGAGGTGACGTGGCCATGGCGGAAGACGTCCACGCCAGGACCGGCGGTGTCCCGGGATTCGTGCTCCGCGCGGTCACCGGCAGGCTCGCGGACTTCCGCGGTGAGCTGGAGCAGCTGGACGACGACGTGCACCGCTACCTGATCGCGGCGGAGGCGGGCGCGGGCCGGAATCTCGATCTGCTGGCGGCGTTGCTGAACCGCGATCGCGAAGGGCTGCCCGAGGTCTTCGACAGTGCCAGGGCGACCGGTCTGCTCGGCGAGGACGACGTGCTGCTGCCGATCGCCGCCGAAGCCATCCGGACCTGGGGGTCGCCAGGGCGGCGGCTGACGGTGCTGCAGCGGCTGGTTGAACTCCAGCTGCGGGACGGGCTTCCGGTGCTGGAGCTCGCTCGTTCCCTGCTGGGGACCGGAAGTTCGGGCGCGAGCGCGGCGGCGGCCTTCGAGGCGGCCGCCCGTGAGGCGATGTCCGACGACACGAAACTCGCGGCGCGGTTCTACGAAGCCGCGTCCGAGGCCGGTGGGCGCGGCGCGGCGCTCACCGTCGGCTGGGCGCACGCCGCGGCGCTGGCCGGTGACCTCGACACCGCGCTCCGGCTCGGCGACGGCATGCTCGGCAGCACATCGGATACGGACGCCAGGGCCGCGGGCGCCGAAGTGGCGGCGACCGTGCTGGCGCATCGCGGCGAACTCGCGCACAGCGCGGAGCTGTACCAATGGTCCGGCCGGGCGGGCTCGAAGGCGTTAGCCGCGATCGCGTTGCTGGGCACCGGAAATCTCGAAGCCGCCCGAGGCGTGCTGGAGACTCCCGAAGTCCCGACCCTGTTCGCGGGCGCCGCTTCACGGATGGCGCGGGCGGTCACCGATTCGGTGTCCGGCTGCGGCGCGGAGACGCTGTCGGCCCTGCTGGGCGCGGCCTCGATGCTGGAATCGGCGGGCGCGCCGGCGCCGCTCCCGGACAGCCCGGCGGCCCTCGCGGCGTTGGTGGGCCTGCATTCCGGCGAACTCGCGCTGGCCGAGTCGGTGCTGAGACGCGCGGTGGACGGGCGGATCGGCGGTGATCTGCTCGCGAAACGGCACCGGCTTCTGCTCGGCTGGGTCGCGATGACCGCGGGCGACCTCAAGACGGCCGCCGAGGCGCTGATGCCGCCGGACGGTCTCGAAGCACGAGACGAACTTTTCGCCGCCACCCTGCAGTTGGGGCTGGCGCGGCGAGCGAGCGATCTTCCCGGTCTGCAACGCTCCTGGGACCGGGCGTACCAGGCTTCGATGCGGCAGCAGCCGGACCTGTATTCGTTGCTGCCACTGGGAGAACTCGCGATCGCGGCCGCTCGGGGCGGCGCGGGCGCCAAACTGGCGGGCCAGCTGGAACGGGCGCACTCCGTACTCGACGCGCTCGGCAACCCTCCACTGTGGACAGCCACCCTGCGCTGGCATGAACTTCACGCCGCCATCACCGTCGAAGATCACGCGTCGGCGGGCGAACATCTGGCCGCGCTCAACGACTTCGCGTCCTGCGGCCGCTATCCGGCCGCACTCGCCGCCGCCGCGACCGGCTGGCTCGCCGTCCTGACCGGAACCGTCGATCCCGAGGCGATCACCGCGTCCTCTTCGGAACTGCACGAACTCGGGCTCTGCTGGGACGCTTCCCGGCTGGCCGGGCAGGCGGCGATCCGGACCTCGGACCGGAAAGCGATGGTCCAGCTGCTCGAAGCGGCGCGGCAGTTCCAAGGGCGCGCTCCGGAGCCCGCCGCGCCCACCGGGCTGAG
This sequence comes from Amycolatopsis sp. NPDC043885, assembly GCF_056435685.1. NCBI lineage: Bacteria > Bacillati > Actinomycetota > Actinomycetes > Pseudonocardiales > Pseudonocardiaceae > Amycolatopsis > Amycolatopsis sp. NPDC043885. Next base: position 20,443 of record NZ_JBWKEA010000012.1, on the reverse strand, counting down.
CGCGCTGAGTGAACGGGAGCTGGAGGTCGCCCGGCTGGTCGTCGACGGGCTGACGTACAAGCAGGCCGGGAGCAAACTGTTCATCTCGGGGAAGACCGTGGAGCACCACATGGCGCGGATCCGGGGGAAACTCGGCGCCGGAGACCGGCGGGAGCTGCTGGCCATGCTGCGGGAGTTGCTCCCCGCGGGCGAGGGCTGAGGCGGGTTCGGGCCTGCCTATCGCTCCGCGAGGTAGGCGTCCTCCGCGGCGTAGTCGAACATCGGCGCGAAATAGTCGTGGTCGAAACCTGCCGGGAGCCGATCGGTGGAGCCCAGCCAGTCCAGCTCGGCGGTCACGGTGGCGGCGTAGTCGCCGACCGGCCGGTAGCCCAGTCGCCCGGCCGCGGACATGTCCAGCCGGATACCCGGCAGACGGTCCCAGGGGTGCCGGCCGAGTCCGGCGGGGGCGTGGTCGTCGAGGAGCACTTCCTCCCACCGATGGCCGAGGTGTTTCGCGACGGTTCTCGAGATGTCCAGGGCGTCGGGTGCGTCCGGGTCCGCGGCATTGAGGACACGCCTGCCCGGGCTTTCCGCGGCGGTTTCGATCAGCGCGGCGATGTTCCCGGCCGCACTCGGGTGGTCGACGCCGCGGCCACCGCGGGACAGGAGAAGGACTTCGCGCCGGTCGGCCACGCGTTTGACGAACACCCATTCGCCGGGCTTGGCCGACCCCTCTCCATGGACTTTGGACGGTCGCAGAAGGGTGACCGGGTATCCGCTGTCGAGCAGGACATGTTCCGCGGCCACCTTGTTGGCGCCGTAGCCGTCGCGAGTGCGGTAGTCGACCTCCTCGCGTGGGGCCATGGTGGGCTGCGACTCGCGGATCGGCCCGTCGAAAACCGGCGCGACGGCCGAGTTCACGTGGTTGCCCGCCGAGTCGACGTACACGGCTTTGCTGGAGATCATCACCGTGGACCCCACATCGTCCAGCAGCGGCAGCAGATCACGGGCGTGTGCGGCGGTGAAGCACAGACAGTCGACCACCAGATCCGCCCCCGCACCGAGCGCCGCCGCGAGGCTGCCGGGTTCGCCGCGGTCCCCGGCGACGAACCGGCCGCCCGCGACCGCGATGTCCTCGGGCATGCGCGAGGAGTCCCGGCCGACAACGGTCACCTCCCAACCGGCGGCCAGCAACCGGCGTGCCGTGGCGCGACCGATCAGCCCGGTCCCACCGAGAACGACCGCGTGCGACATCGATCAACGATAACGCCCTTCGTCCGCTGAGGGTTGATAGACAGGACGGGTGAACGCCTTCTATCACCTGTGCTTCGTCGTCCGAGATATCGGACAGGCGACCGAGGACCTCACCCGCACTCTCGGTGTGACCTGGAGTCCAGTCCGTGCGGGCACCCTCGGGGATTGGGACTACGAAATCGTGTTCTCGACCGACGGGCCACCGTTCTTCGAGGTGATCCAAGGACCCGCCGGCAGTCCGTGGGACGCGACCGGCGGTTCCCGCTTCGACCACATCGGCTACTGGTCCAAGGACGTCATGACGGACAAACAGCGCCTGGCGGATCGAGGCGCGCCGATCGAGTTCGACTCCTGCCCGTACGGTCGTTCCTTCACCTACCACCGGCTCGACAGCATCGGGGCCCGGATCGAGCTGGTCGATCTCGCGGTCCAGCCGGGTTTTCGCGACACCTGGGCCAAGGACGCGGCGACGATGCCGCCACTCGGCTTCGACGACCCGGCCGCCGGTCCGTGACGGTCAGCCCAGCACCGTGCCCGAGTTCGCGGCGTTTCGGTCGCGCTTACGGGAGAACGCACCCAGGTCGATCTCCAGGCCGGTGCGCGGGGCCCGGAACCGGACGGGCGACGCGTCGTGGTCGGCGCCGTTCTCCACCTGGTCGATCAGCTCCGTCATCAGCTGCCCCACGACCGGCGCGTTCTTGAACTGGTTGCCACTCGTTCCGATCGCGAGGTAGAAGCCCTCGAGATCGGTGCGGTCGTAGATCGGAGTCCAATCGTCGGCGACGTCGTAGACGCCCACCACGCCGCGCGCCCGGTTGGGCACCGCCAGCTCGGGCATCCGCCGCGCGGCTCGCGTCACCTGAGCCTCGAAGACCGCGGCCGTCGGGTGGATGTCGACGGCGTCCGGGTCGTCGGTCCACTGCATCGGATCACACTCCGGTTCCGTTCCGCCGACGAGCAGGCCCTCGCCTCCTTCACCGCGGAAGTAGGTGCCCAGATCCATGTCCGCCACCACGGGCCCTCCATAGCCCTCCGGGACCGGCACGTGCGCTACCTCCTGCCTCATCGGTCGCACACCGACGGTGAAGTCGGAACCCACGCCTGCCAAGCGATTCACCGCGCCCGACCACGGACCGGCCGCGTTGACCACGACGGCACAGGGAATCCGGGTGCCGTCCGACAGTCGCACCGACGTCACGCGCCCGCCTGCCTTCTCCACCGCTGTCACCGTGCTGCGGAAGCGGAACTCCGCCCCGCCTGCCGAGGCCGCGGAGGCGAGGTTCACGGCGGCGAGGCCCGGGTCCGAGACATAACCGGCGTCCGGGGTGTACACGCCACCGAGCGAGTGTTTCGCGTCCTCCCAGAATTCCTCGTCGTCGAGCCGCTTCGGCGGCCAATAGCGGCCGGCGTCGATACCTGGAACGCGCTCGGCCAAGGTCGCGCTGTCCCATTCCTCGTAGGGAACCCCGATCTCATCGAACAACGGAAGCCACGACGTACGCGGAGCCGCCTCGACGTCCAGCATGACCAGCCCGCTCTTGCGGAACATCGCGAGGTCGCCGACATCGTGCCCGAGGTGGCCTGCCCAGTCGAGCCAGCCGAAATGCGCCTCCCACGCCGTCGCCACCCCGGCGGTGGTGGAGAAATTGAACCGGACGATCGCACTCGATGCCGAGGTCGACCCCTGTCCGGCCCCCGCGGCCCGATCGAGCGCGATGACCCGGTACCCCGACCGGGCGAGCTCGAGGGCGATCGACGAACCGATCACCCCTGTCCCGATCACGACCACGTCGGCACTCGGGCGCTTACCGGGCACGGCAGGTCCTGAGGTAGCTGAGGAACGAAGCCTGCAGCCGGGTCACGTGCGTTTCGCGCAGGACCGCGCTGGTGACCGCTCCGCCGCGTGAGGAGAGGCGGTGCAGGACGGTGGCCGTGTTCTTCGTGAGGTTTTGGTAGATGGCCAGGTCCCCGAGCAGCTCTCGCTCGTTGAGGGTCACATGCAGCTGGGTGGCATGGTGCCTGTCCCCCAGCTCTTGGAGTTGGGCGAAGATCTGGCTGTCTTCACTGGCGACGCCGGGGCTGCCCGCTCCGATGCTCTCGAAGAGCGTGCAACCGGTGAGCCAGGTGTAGAGGCTGAACAGGCCGCCGTAGGAGTAGCCGAAAAGCCCGTGACCGCTCGTGGCTGTGCCGTAGTCGCGTTCGATCCGCGGGTGCAGTTCCGCGGTGAGGAAGCCCAGGAACGCATCGGCGTGGGTGTCGCGCAGTTCGGCGAGGTAGGCATCGGATTCCTCCCGGGTCCTCGCGCCCGCTCGAACTCCCATCTCCACGGCATCGATGAGCTCCTTGGCGATCGGCTCGCCGGGTGGCACGAGGTCCCTGTTGCGCAGCCGATCCCAGTGCTGTGCTTCCTCGCCTGCGTAGCCGACGCTGACTTGGATGTAGGGCTGTATCCGTTGCATGGGGTCCGCCTGGGTGACGATGAGCGGAGCCGTCATGCCCACGGCCCAGTTGCCGTCGAGCACATACACGGCAGGCGCTTGCGTCGTGGCGGGGTCGTAGCCCGGTGGTGTGGTGACCCAGACGCCGTAGTCGTGCCCACCGCTGGAGCGCATCTCGAAGTAGTCGGTGCCGGCGAGACAGCCGTGCCACATAGTGCTCATCGAAGGTCCTTCACGACTCGGCCGGCCTTGAGAACGAGGACGGCATTGGCGGGATCAGCGAACAGCTCCGGGTCTTCGACCGGGTTGCCGTTCCACAACACGAGGTCTGCCTGCGCGCCGGGCGCGATGACACCGACTTGGCCGGACAGTCCGAGGATCTCGGCGTTGGTCTTGGTGGCCGCCACGAGAGCTTCCATCGGTGTTTCGAGCTTTGCGCGCAGCCTGAGCTCCTCACCTCGACGGTGCTGAGCCGGACCGATGAGATCGGAACCGAGCCCGATCCGCACTCCGGCCTCCTTGGCGACAGCGAGCGCCTCGGTCATCCGCTCGCGAACACCCAGCACACGATCGCGGGTCGATTCGTCGAGGCCGGCGCCAGCGGTGTCGTGCAGCAGTTGCTCGACGACGGCGAACGTGGGCACGAGGGCGACCTCGCGAGTGGCCATCAGGGTGGCCGTGGACTCGTCGAGGTCGGTGCCGTGTTCGACACAGCGCACCCCGGCCTCGACCGCGTTCCGGATGCCGTCGTTGTTGTGGGCGTGAACGGTCACGTAGGTGCCCCGCGCCGCGGCTTCCTGGACGGCGACGGCGATCTCCTCGACGGTGAACTGGGTGTCGGTCAGCCGGTCGTGCGCTCCGACCACGCCGCCGGTCACGCAGAGTTTCAGGAAGGAGGCTCCGCGACGGAACGCTTCGCGCACGTTGTGCCGCAGCTCGTCCGCGTTGCCCGACATCATGGACAGGGCGCACAGACCCGGAACGTGATGGCTGCTCCACAGCTCGGTGGGTTCCCAGTCGGCTCCGTAGTAGCCGTGCCCACCGATCTGGCACTGAACCGGTCCGCAGGACAGGACGCGTGGCCCCCTGACCTTGCCCTTGGCGATCGTGGTGACGAGGCCGCCGTCGATCCCGCCGGTGTCCCGAACGGTGGTGAACCCGGAATCGAGCGCCGCGCCGGCCGTCGCGAAGATGTCCGCCGCGAGCTCGGCGGCGCTCATCCGAAACGAGAACTGCGGCTGGATCGGGCTCGACAAGCCCAAGTGGACGTGAGCGTCGATCAGGCCGGGCGTCATCGTCAGGCCTCCGGCGTCCAGGCGCTCGCCGTGTGCGCCGGAGGCACCGACGTGGGCGATATGACCGTCTTCAATGCTGACGTCGGCGTCGGCTGGGTCGCGACCCGATCCGTCGAGGACCGCCGCGCCGACCACCTGAACCCGTCCCACGAGTCGTTCCCTCCGCCGTTGCGAGCCGGCTGCGACCATGTGTGACGCGACACGGCACCGTCAGCGCTTCTTTTCCAATGGATAAACTGTGGGAGTGATCTTGTCAAGCGCGGAACGCAAGGGCGACGCACGCGAGCGTCTCCTGGCTCGGCTTCTCGACGCCTTCGACGAGGCGCTTCCCGCGCCGGAGGTGTCGCTCCGTGAGATCGCCGCCAGGGCCGGGACCAGCCACGCCCTCTTGCGATACCACTTCGGGTCGCTCCCGGGCGTGTTGGCAGCCATGCTCAAGGCGCAGCGATCTCGTGACAACGAGGTGCTTTTCGAGGCCGCCCAGCGGGGCACCTTCGACGACTTCGTCGTGGCGACCTGGCGGGCCTACACCCGTCCGGAGCAGCTGTCGCGTGTCCGCGGCTTCTTCCACGTCGTAGGTCTGGCCGCGTACAGCCCAGAGGACTTTCGCGAGTTCATCGACTCGCTCGACGACCTGACCAAGATGCTGGCCTCGCTCGCGGAACGCGAAGGACTCGACGCCGAGGAAGCGCTGACTTTGGCCACCGTCACCATTGCCGCGATGCGTGGCCTTCTCCTCCAGGAGGTCCTGACTCCGGCAGGCCACTCGGAGGCCGCGGTCGCTTTGATCCTGCGCATGAGCAAGGGCCGATCCGTCCCACGGACATGTCCGGGGCCTTGAGCAGGCTCAGGGGGCGGGAGACGGCGGGTGATCCCCGCACCGCGTCGATCCAGTCGGGAAATGCTTGCGCGACAAAGAAGGCCGGCGCGGTCTCCCGCGTGCCCGGATGCGCCCGGCTCGGTACACCGGCACACTCTGGCCGTGACCGACTTTCCGGCGGACGTGGAGACGCACTACCGACGTCTGGCAGCACAACGACACTGGCCACCGGAGACCGAATCCGCGTTCCGGGCGAGCGTCGCGTGGTACCGGGCGTTGGACGAGGGTTCCGAGCCTCGCCAGTACTACGAGTACGTGGACCACGAAGGCTTGGTCGACGAAGGAGCCCGCTGGCTGTGGGAGGCGATCGCGGTCGACCACGAGACCGTGGCCATCAAGCAGATCGAGCAGGATTCTTCCGGGGCTGTTCACCGCTACTGGTGGCGGAACATCGAGGACGACACCGGCGGGCTCACCGACCAGGCACTCGACCCCGGCCTCACACCTGTTTCCCGAGCTACGTTCTACGCGCTCTGGGACCGAGGCGGCGACCCCGGTTCTGAAGGGGCGTAACAACTTCCAGGTCAGGGCCGGCCGGGAACGACCCATCATTGCCTCTGACCGTGAGGACCGCGCCGAACGCCCAGTGCGGTCGTCGTGCTGGTTCACCGCGGAGTGCGGACGCCCTGAACGCCGCTCGGGCTCGAACCGCCGGACTTCCCGCATCCACCGCACGCAAGTGGCCGGGAGCGGGACATGCCCCCGGCCACCGGCCCGCTATTCGGGCAGGGTGTCGGTCCACTCGGCGTCGATCCTGGCGCCGGCGGGGTCGGCCACCTTGTACACCGCCCCGTCCATGGTGACGAAGACCGACGTCCCGTTCACCCGTCCGGTCGCCGGATCGACGACGAGCCGCTCGCCCGTGGGCAGCAACAGTCCCAGCCCGCCCGGCACCGTGCCGAGGTTTTCGACACCTGGATATTCGGCGATCACGCGCAAGGCCGTGGCCCGGACCTCCGGCGTGGCCGGCAGGGTGGACACCAGTGAGATCAACGACTGGAAGCCGGCTTGTTCCCGGTCGCTCGCGGTGAGCTCACCCGCGCTCGTCCTGGCGTCGCTGCGCTCGAGGGCCTCGGCGATCCAGGCCTTCAACGCGCCCGGGTCCGTCGGCAGGGCACGCAACTGCTCGAGGGTCAGATCGACGGCGACCAGTGAGAACGGGGTGGTCGAAAGCGCCTTCACCGGTGTGACCTTGCCTCCCGTCTTCGCTCCCCGCATCCACGACTGACCGTCCGGCTTGATCCAGTACTCATACCCACTCGAAGCAGCGGAGCCCTCCGCCTCGGTCATCTTCACGTGCCAGTACGTGCCGGCCCCCTCAGGGGAACGCTCAGCGGCGGTGGCGGCCGCGAGCAGGATCTCCTGCCCAGTGACCGTTCGCACCGGCGGACCGTCGACCGGTGCGGCCGGCATGGCCGCGATCGCCACGGCGGCCGCGGCGGCCGCCGTGAGTCCGGCTCCCGCGACCAGCCATCCGGTCCGCCGCCGGGAAGTCCGGCCACCGCGAATCCGGTTCTGGAGCCGGTGCCGGCTGCGGTCGACCACGTCCTGGGACGGCTCGTCCAGGGCCAGCGCGGCGCGCAGCGTCTGCAGGTCATTCATCGAGTGCCTCCGGGGTGAGGATGAAGTTGAGCTTCTTGCGTGCACGGTTGAGCCGGGAACCGACCGTGCCGGAGGAGATACCGAGCGCCGCGGCCACTTCCTCGTACCCGAGCTGGCCGAGCGCCACGAGCAGCAGCACGTCCCGTTCCCCGGCGGACAGCCGCGACAGCGCGTTCGCGAGCTGAGGAAGCAGCCGCCTGGCGGCCACCGACGCGACCACCCTGCTCTCGTGCCCCTCGACCGCCGGTGCGACGCTCACCCGTGCCAGCGCCCGATAGTGGCGAGCCTCCCTGCGGCGGTGCCTGGCCACCAGATTCGTGGCGATACCGAACAGCCAGACCCGCACCTCACCGCGTTCGGCGTCGAACGCGCCGCGTCGGTCGAACGCGACGAGGAACGTCTCCGCGGCGATGTCCTCCGCGGTCTGCGCGTCCAGCCGTCCGGCCACATACCGGTAGATGGCCGCGAAGTAGCGATCGTGCACTTCGGTGAACAGTTCCGGGTCCTGCGGCAACCGGGCGGCCAGGTCGGCATCGGTCACCTGCTCGCCCGTTCCCGCTGTCATGTGCCCGCCTCTGACATGTGGGTCCTTCCCGTCTGCAGTCAGCTTTCACCACCACTTCGCCGACGGCCGGTTTCTTCTTCCCGCCCGGCTGTGACGTGCCGCCCGCGCCGTCATGTCACGGCTCCCATCCGGTGTGGCCTCAGCGGACGGCCGATGCCGCCGAAGGTGGTCCGCCACAGTTCTTCTTGCCGAGCTAGGCGGAGTTCTTCCAGCAGCACATGGATGACCAGCGAGACTGGGACGGAGTCCGAACCTGGAAGTCCCTCGAAAGAGAGCTGGAATCGATGCGTCCCATCAGTACGGCCAGGTGTGGCCGCGGGTCACCCTCCAGAGGTTTCACCCCGACCGGCTGGGCCGCGACCGGTGACTTGACGATCGAGCCCGGAGAGCAATCGTCGCGAATCACCCGAGGGATCAAGGTACTGGCGACTGGCTCGTACCGGTTTCCTGCACCGCCCAGCGGCGTGAGCCGACGACGTCACGTGCGCTCAGAGTCGGCGGCCTGTGGCCGCTTCCCGCCATTCGGCGTGACAGGTCTCCTGTTCCGCGACAGTTGCGATCCGGTCGAGCTCGGCATCGGCCAGCGTGGCGACCAGGTCGGCTTCCGAAGCCTTGTGGCCGGTCCGCATGACGTAGATCCGCGAACCGCCGCCCATATCCCTGCACATCCCGCTCGGGTACGTATCGCGGCGGGCCCCTTGAACGGCGATCGCCCAACCCCCAGGCTCCAGCTGACGACGCAGCCGGACAAGAGACTCGAACATGTCCATGGCGGTGGCCGTATACCGGTCACCGTCGAGGAACAGCTCGATCCGATAGAGCGGCCGTGGCCCGTCGTAGCCGTCCAGCCAGCCCCGCAGCCGCGCTTGTCGTCGCTCGGCGCCCCGCGCCACCAGCACTTCCCGGTCTTCCAGCAGTCTCGGATAGTCCTCGCTCACTCAGTTATTCAAGCAGGCGAGCCGGGCCGTCGGTGGCGTTCCGACTGCACGCCCGACCACAAGGCGCGTAGGAACAAGAGAATGGTTGAGGAAAGGTCCAGACGAGTTTTCCTGTCCACCTCGGCGGCACTCTCGGCGGCCGCCCTGTCTTCCACCGCCCTGTCGACCACTGCCCTGTCTTCCCCTGCCCTCGCTGATGTTCCAGCCGGCCCCGAAGAACCAGAAGTCCGAGGCCCAGGCGAACGCCTCTCTCCGCAACGCCCCGACGCGGAACTCCGGGCGATCCTCCGAGAAATGGACGAACACCGCATCGAGGCCACCGTACGCAGACTCGCCGCCTTCGGAACCCGGCACACGTTGTCCTCGCAGACCGATCCCGTCCGAGGAATCGGCGCCGCCCGCGACTGGATCTTCGCGGAGATGACGAAATCCGCACAGCGGTCGGGCGGCAGGATGACGGTTGAACTGCAGTCGTATCTCCAGCAGCCCGCCCCGCCCCGTATCCCGGTGGCCACCACGATCACCAACGTCGTCGCCACGTTGCGCGGCTCCACCACCCCCGAACGGGTCTACGTCGTGTCGGGCCACTACGACTCCCGGTGTTCGGATCCGCTCGACGCGACGAAGGACGCTCCAGGCGCCGATGACGACGCTTCCGGAGTGGCCGTCGCGATGGAACTCGCCCGGGTGCTCGCCACTCGCCGCCCGGCGGCGACCATCGTGTTCGCGGCGGTCGCGGGCGAGGAGCAAGGCCTGTTCGGCGCGCGGCACATGGCCACGCTGTACAAGGCGGCGGGCACGAACGTGCAGGCGATGTTCACCAACGACATCGTCGGTTCGAGCCGGGCGGACGACGGCACGAGGGATCCGCGCACGATCCGGTTGTTCGCCGAGGGCGTGCCGACGTCGGAGACCCCGGCACAGGCCGACATCCGGCGCGCGGTCGGCGGGGAGAACGATTCGCCCTCCCGCCAGCTGGCGCGGTTCGTGCGGTCGGTCGCGGAGAACGAGGCGACCGGTATGACCGTGCGGGTGATCCACCGGCGAGACCGCTACCTCCGGGGTGGCGACCACATCCCGTTCCTCGAGCAGGGATATCCGGCCGCGCGGTTCACCGAACCGCACGAGGACTACGCGCACCAGCACCAGGACGTCCGGGTGGAGAACGGCAAGCGGTTCGGCGATTTGCCGGAGTTCTGCGACTTCCCGTTCATCGCCAGGGTCGCGCGGGTCAACGCCGCGACGATGTGGTCGCTGGCGACCGCGCCGGGCACCCCCGAAGACGTCCGAATCCGGACGAACCAGCTTACGAACGACACGGATTTGGTGTGGCGGCGCGGGACGGACCCGGATCTCGCCGGTTACGAGGTCGTCTGGCGGGAGACGACGGCGGCCGACTGGACGCACGCGATCAAGGTCGGCGACAGGACCGAGGCTAAAGTGGATCTGTCGAAGGACAACGTGTTCTTCGGTGTGCGCGCGGTCGGTAAGAACGGCCGCCGCGGTCCGGTCGCGTTCCCGACACCTTTGAGCTGATGCCACGATGACAGTCACCCCCGACGACCTCGACGCGGCGATCGCGAGCGTGACGGACAGCCTGTGCGAGGCGTCGGGCCGTGACTGGCCGGCCGCGCCGGGCACCGGCGAACTCAACGCCTGGCGCACGGCCGAGCATCTCGGCGACTGCCTCATCTCCTACGCGGGACTGCTGATCGCCCGGCCGTCGACGCCGCGTTTCGTCTGCTTCGAAGCCGTCGCCGACCGGGCCGCGACTCCGTCGGAGATGCTGGAATTCGTCACGGTAGGCGGCGGCATCCTGAGCGCCACCCTCCGCACGGTGGCCCCGGACGTCCGCGCGTACCACCCGAGCGGCCGCGCCGACCTCGAGGGTTTCGCCGGAATGGGCTGTGTCGAGGTCCTGGTCCACGGCGAGGACATGGCCAGAGGACTCGACGTCACCCTCGATCCCCCGCGCGACGTCTGTTCGCGAGTGCTCGCGCGGATGTTCCCCGAGGTGGACGCCGCCGGCGTCGATCCATGGACGGCGTTGCTGTGGGCGACCGATCGGGCGAGCCTCCCCGGGCGGCCCTCCCGCGCCGGCTGGCAGTGGCGCGGCACGCCTCTGGACGCCTGAAGCGGCCGGGAGAGCACGGCGCCGTTCAGCGAGGCCTGACGGCCACCACGGCGGCTTGAATACCGGTTCGCCAAGCCACGACGGGTTCCTCGACCGGCCCGGCTCCCAAGGCGCGCAGGTGCCACGCGACCGGAGGATGCCATTCGGCCGAAGGCGAATCGCCGAACAACCGGGCCCGTTCCACCACCGCGGGACCGAGCACCGGATCCACCGCGGCCTGCTCCCACCAAGCACCCCAGGGATTCTCGCCGCCGTCGCTCGGGGACGCCGCGACCTCCACGTCCGGCATGTCGTCCACAGTGGCCACGAACCCGCCCGGCCGCACGAGCCCGGCGAGCTCGGCGTACAACTCGGTCAGCCGCCCGGGCGGCAGGTAATGCAACGCCATGACCGCCAGAACGGCGTCGTAGCCGCCATCCGGCAGGTGCGTGGCCCAGTCCGGGTCACGCAAGTCGGCCCGGACCACCTCCACCGAGGACGGCAGGGACGCACCGGCGATCGTCAGCATCACCGGATCCAGATCGACCAGCGTGACCTCCGCCCCGGGAAGGCGCTCGAGCAGACGAGCACAGAGCGTGCCCGTGCCGCCACCCACGTCCAGCACCCGCGGCGCCGGACCGTCACAGCGCGACGCGACCAGGTCGATCATCCGCTCGATCGCCCGCTCGCGTCCTGGCTGGTACTTCGCCATGAGGCGTTCCCAGCGGTCGTTCCAATCCCCAAGAGTCACAGTGACAATGATAATCGATATCAGCGAGACGGCGTTCCGTCACCGGACGCCTCCGAGGAGTGGGCGAGGTACGGCCGATCGGCGCAACTTGGCACCTGAAGCGTTTGCCACGACGGAGCCCGGGAACATTTCCGGTATGTCCAGATGGCGAACCACCAGCAGGAGCAACACCGCCGTGCGGGTCATCACCGGCATCGGCGCGGTGTTCGCTTTCATCGAGTTGCTGTACATGGTGATGGTGCTCGCGGGAGCCAACGCGGGCAACGGTTTCTTCATCTTCATCCAGGCACTGGCCAAACCGCTGGCGTTGTTCTGGCCGGGACTCTTCCCGGTGAGTGACCCGAATCTCGCGGTCATCCTCGACTACGGTCTGGCCGCCGCGTTCTGGGTGATCCTGGCGGGTGTGATCGCCCGTTTCGCGGCCCGCTGACCCCCTGCGGCGGCGATCGGCGTCCCGTTCGGCGACACTGGACGGATGAGCGACGGCAGATGGTTCGACCTGAACCCGCTTCCCGAGCTGTTCGGCCTGGCCGCCGCCGGGCGGGCGCTGCTGCCCAATGTGCCCGTGACCCCGGCCGCGATCCTGAAGACCGTCACCGAACAGCTGGTCGGGCGGCGGCTGACGGCCAAGGTGGACGAGCACGACGTCGGGCTCACCCTGACCGGGCTCGACTACCAGGCCGACAGCCTCAGCCTGGCCGCGACCGGCAGGATCGGCGACGTCCGCATCGTCGTCGAGGACGTCGACTGGCCGGAGACGCCGCTCGAACGCATCACCGTGCTGGCGTCGAACGTCCGTCTCCGCTCGCTCCCGTCCCCGGCCGCCATCCCCGAGCAGGTGAAGATGGCGATCCGGGTGTCACCGGAAGTTCTCCAGGCGCGCGTCGCCGAGGTCCGGCCGGGCATCATCGTGACCCCCGGCGAGGACGGGCATTTCCACGTCCGCTGGGAAAAGCGGCCCCGCTGGGGACATCTCGCCCTGGAGTCCACTGTGGAGGACGACGCCGTCGTCCTCCGGCCGATGTCCGTCCACATCGGACGCCGACGGTTCGGCCCGCCGTCCCGCCTCAAGCCGATCGTCCTGCCACTGCCCGAACTTCCGCAAGGGATCCGGCTCATCGCGGTCGAGGCGCACGACGGTCACCTTGTTCTGCACGCGCTGGCGGAGGAATGGCCGGAAAAGCTGTCCACCATCCCGCTCGGCGATCTGCTGGGCTGGGTGACGACGGCGGTGGCCACGCTGACCCTGCCGGGACTCGGCGGCCGCTGACGGCTGGTCGTGAATGACGATTCGGGTTCTATTGAGGGGTAAGGCAAACGTGGCGGGTGCGGTGGGCGATCCGCTCGTGACCCCGTCGGAGGCGTAGCGAAGGCCTCCTTCCCTACCTTCAGGGTAGGCAAGGAGGCCTTCACCACCACCTGGGCCGGCCACTTCAGCTGACGTTGCGAAAGCCGCTTTCAGACGTTGCGAAAGTGGCTTTCGCAATCTGCCACATCTGCCTTCACCCCTCAAGAATCCGAATCACCACTCACGACCATGGTGACCACTGCCGAACTAGCTGTGCAGCGGTCCCTCCGCGACACGCACCGCGGGCACCGACGTCGCGGCGGCGCTTTCCGCCTGCGTTCCGGCGGACGACCGTACGAGACCGGCCGACTTCCCGCACACCTTCTTCTTCTCGTCCGAAGTCATCTTCTTGCCGACGGTCCGGGTCTGGCCCACGACACCGGGCGCCGGGCCCTCACCGCTGAAGTTCCAGACGTACCACTGGTGGTGGCCCCATCTGCGCTTGTCGTACCACATGTCGTACGAGCCGCTGGCCACCCGCATCACCGGTGAGCGGTCCAGGCCCGCCCAGTAGCCGGGGTTGACCTCGATCCGGGTTTCGACGCTCTCGCTGGTCTCCCAGCCCCATTCCTGGCCCCACGTGCGCTTGTACGCGACCGACCAGTCGACGAGGAACTTGAAGCCCGCGCTCACGCTGATCTCGTTCGACACCGTGTTCTTCCCGCTGCGGGTGTCCCGCTTGCCGATCACCTGGGTGATCTTGTTGGCGCTGCAGTTGAACACCGTGTCGACCCGGCCCCAGTTGCCGTAGAAGTCCTGACCGCGCTGGTCGACGTGGGCGTTGCAGGTCTTGGTCGCGTTGCCGCAGTCCTTGAGCAGCTCGGCGCGGGACGGCCCGCGCGAATACACCACGGAGCTGCCCTTGTCGTTCATGTTCGACCCGTAGTTGCCGCTGTCGTTGGCGTACCACTCCTGGGAGCCGCCCTGGTATTCGGCGTGCTCGTACATCGTGATGTAGCAGTTGTTGAAGGTCTGGAACGAGGAGATCTTGTCGTTCCAGGCACCGAGGAAGCCGAGGTTCTGGTTGGTCCCCTCGACGCACGGCGATCCAGTGACCGTGAGGCTCGCGCCGCCGAAGTTCCCGTGTTCGTAGAGCACGCTGATCACCGTCGCGGACGCGCCGACCTCGCCTGCCGACGCCGCGGCGAGGGAATCTCCGACGCTGTCGAAGCACCGGATCACTCCGGTCGCCGTGTCGGCGACGCAGTGCTCGCCGCGCTCCTCGGCGTTCGCCGGGACACCGCCGGCGAGACACATCACCACAGCGGCCAGGAAGGCCGCCCCGAGTCTGTACTTGTGCACGTCTGAACTCCCTGGGGAAAACGGAAACCGACCACGGTCGGATCGGCTTCCCGAGTTCACCACGGGAAGATCGGCATGCCCATGCAGAACGACCGGCAGACGTGTTTTCGCTTGCCGATGATCGGGACTCTCAGCCGGATTCGCCGCGCTCGCGCAGATAGCGCGTGTGGTCGGCCTGCCGATGGACGTCGCCCGCGTAGAACCGCTCGGCGATGCGATGCGCTTCGGTCTCCAGCAGTTCCAGTTGCGTGAGGAGTTCATCGGACGCGCTCGGCTCACTGCCGGCCCGGCGTTTGGCGGCGAACCACCACGGCAGATTCAGGTAGGTCTCCACCGACAGCGGCAGATCGGTTCGCGCCAACCGGGTGACGGCGTGCTGGACGTCCGGGTTGGCCGCCCACCGTTCCGGCCGCGAAAGCAGTTCATCGAGCACCTCGGCGATCCGCCGCACACCGTCCACAGAGGACTCCGGCATTCGCTGCGCCCGCGCGGTCACCTTGCCTACCAGCGAGTCGAGGTCAGCGCGCAGCTGCCCGGCCTCGGCGACGGCGTCCGCCGAGACCAGCCGGACCCGCTCTGGCGGCGCGAGGAGGGCGAACACCGCGTACAGCCCCGCGACGACGAGCGGCCACAATCCGCCGACGACGCCGGTCAGGTACAGCGCGAGCCCGATCAGCCCGCCGACGCAGCCGGCCAGGTTCTTCGTGGAGCCGAGGTACCCGATCACTGGTACCCGCGGATTTCCTGGAACACCTTGGGCAGGACGTCGCCTCGCGCATCGAACACGTTGCCACCGGTCCGTTTCGCGACCTCGCCGAGTTCGGTGGAGTCACCCTCGCCGAAGATCACGGTGAACACCGGGATCTGCCGCACGGCCTCCGGCAGCGACGGGAACCTCAGCTGGAAGTCCGAGAACTTGGCGCCGTTCGCGTTCTGCCCGTCGGTCATCAGCACGATCGAGGTGAACCGATCGGGGTCGCGCGCGACCAAAGGTCCCATGATGTCGTACGCGCGGTGGAGGCTGTCGTAGATCGCCGTACCGCCGTTCGCGTCGAGGCCCTCGGCGAATCGCTTGATCTTGTCCAGCGCGGGTTGTGGATCGCCTTCCGGGACGGTGAACGTCTCCGGGCTGCCGGGCACGGTGTCGAACGGCAGCATCGTGACCTCTTCACGGCTGCGGAACCGGCGGTACCGGCCGGTCAGCGAACCGTCGGCGCCGGTCAGCCCGATCAGCGCGGTGCGCAGTGATTCGATCCGGTCGCCCGCCATGGAGCCGGAGGTGTCGAGCACGTACAGCGTCCGCGACGGCCGCCGGATCTTGTCGAAGTAGGCGCCCAGCAACGCGTCGACCGCTTGCTGCGTCGCCGGGAACGGCAGCTCGACGAGGTCCTTCCGCGCGAACTGCTGCCCCAGCTGGACACCCGGCACGACCGGACGGCGCTGCGTGGTCTCCACGATCTTGCGCTGGGTGTCCGGCGTCCGCAGCCGCTCGGCCAGCTTGCGGTGCGCGTCCCGCGCGTCGGGATTCGCGCTCCGCACCAACGTCAGCGGGTAGTCCGCGGTGACCACGCCGTCGGACGGGTACACCAGCGTCAGTGGTTCGGGAAGCTTCCCGCTCGCGTTCATCGAGAGCAGGACGGACTCGTAGTTGATCAGGCCGTCGACCTTCTTGCCGGGATCTTCGCCGGTCGCCCGTCGTCGGTAGGCCTCGGAAAGCCAGCCGGACGAGCCCGCGGACATCGCCTGCGCGCTGAAGAACTCGGTCAGTTTCGGGGTGACGGAAGCGATCTGCCGCGCGTCGACCGCGTTGCCCGCCCCCGCGAGCGCCGACGCCACCCCGACGAGCGCCGAGAAACCGGAGTTCGACGCCGACGGATCGGTCATGCCGTAGGTGAAGGCCTTCTTCCCGGCCTGCTCGGCGATCTCGCCCCAGCCCACCGGCCGTCCGGTCCAGCCGAGCCGCTGCGCCGACGACGCCGACAGACCGAGGACCACCGGCGAGCTCATGATCTTCACCTGCTCACCCAGCCGTTTCGCGGCCTCCGGAACCGCCGCCGGGTAGCGGTTCGACGAGAACCAGACGGCGTCGTACTGGCCGTCCACCTTGCCGTTCGCGAGCGATTCGGTGCCCTCCAGCGTGCCGGTGAACTGGAACTTCACCTTGACCCCGGTCGCGGCCGCCTCCTGTTCCAGCAGCGGCCGCAGGTCGGCCAGTTCGCTGCCCGCGAGCACCCGCAACGTGCCCGGCTCGGCCTCCCCCAGGTTCTGCGTCCCGCCTTCGCTCGAATCGCACGAAACCAGTGACAGCGCGCAAACCGCGCTGACCGCCAAGACCGCCCAGCGTTTCACGATGCCCCCTCGGCCGTCGCCGTCTCGTGAGAGCGGCGCAAATGGTCTTCGGCCCGCCGGATCTCCCCCGACAGCGCCTCCACGGTCGCCGCCATCGTCGAGACGGCCCCCGCCTTGAACTCGTCGATCGCGTCGATGCTCCGGTAGATCCGCTCGAACGACTCGCGGATCGTCTCCACCGCCACCGCGGGATCACTGCCCGCTCGCTGGATCTCGGCGCTGCGCAGTTCCAGCATCTCCGCGTTGGCCCTGAGCAGCCCGTCGGTGGTGGCCTGCACGGCCTGGACCTCGTCGAGGACGTCCCGCTGACCGGCGAGTGCCCCGCTCACCAAAAGCGCGACCCGTAGCGCCGCGACCGTGGTCGACACCGCCCGCTCGATCCCGCGGATCAGCTCGTCGTTGTTGCGCCGCACCAGATCCAGCGCCAGATAGCCCTGCGCGCTGACCGCGAGCTGGGTCAGCAGGTCCTGGCGCCGCTGCCGGATCGGATGCAGCGCGTCGGCCCGCAGCGACTTGGCTCGCGCGGGGTCGGTGAAGTCGAAGATCCCGGCCTGGCGTTCGACCGCGATGTCGACGGCTTCGGCGAACGCGGCCGCTTCCGACAACTTGCCGAGCGTCGCCCACAACCGCTCGCGCTCGCCCTTGAGCGCGGCGTTGTCCCGCCGCAGGACGTCCTGCCGCGCACGCAGCTCCAGTACCAGCGCGTTCACCGGCTCGTTGGCGGCGCGGTAGCGGTCCAGCGTCTTCTTCGCGCTGCCCGCGACCGGGATCATCCCCATCAGTTTGCGGCCGGTGATCGGCAGTTTCGCCGGATCGATCTCCGCCACTGTCCGCCGGAGCCCGGCCAAGCTGACCGCTGCCTGCTGTTGCGGTGAGCCGATTTCCGCCAGCGCCCGCGTCGAGCGGTCCAGCAGCGCGCCGGCGACGGTCGCGGCCGCCCGCATGTCGGACTCGCCGACCGCGAGCAGTTCGTCCAGGACCCGGGTGAACTCCGGCGATCGGACGTCGAGCGCTTCGAGGCGGCGGGCGAAGTCTTCGGCGCGCTTCGCGACCTCCGCGTGGACCTCCGGCGCGAGGGTGACCAGGCCCGCTGCCCGCTCGGCCGGGATCGCCTCCACCGGTTCGGGTGGAGTGAGCGTGAAATCGTCCATCAGTACTGCTTCTTCACGGCGTCGAGCAGACGCTCCAGCGTTTCGAACGACGGCGGCTCGACGGCGTCCACCAGATCCGCGGGCACCGGCGCCTTGGCCGCGGCGACGACGTCGGCGAACAAGCGCGGATCCCCGGTGCGGAAGCCGAAGGTGGCGGCGAGTTTCCCCAGTTCCGGGTCGGTCGCCAGCAGCCTGCCCACCTGGTCGCCGTTCGGCTTCAACGGGACCAGCGTGTGCTTCGAGTACACCGTCGGCGCCGTGTAGAGCAGGCGCATATCCGGCCGGATCGAACCGTCGGCACGGACCAGCCTGTCGACGAACTGCGACTCGTAGATCAGCGCCATCGGCGTCTTGCCCATCCCCGCCGCGAGGTAGTCCTCGAACGGGCCTTCGGTGCTGTTCTGCGTGTAGCCCTGGTCGATGAACAGCTTCGACACCGCGGGCAGCACCTTCGCCTCGGCCTCCGGCGTGCTGACCACGTTGTTCCCGTTGGCGACGAAGGAGACGATCGACAGGTACATCGCCGCCGAGTTCGATTCGCGCGGGTCCGTGGTCGTGAGCAGCACGTTCTTGCGGGCCGGGAAGGCGGTGTTGCCGGGAAGCTGGTCCCAGCGCGTGCTCTTCTGCGCCAGTTCGAGGTACTTCGCGATGTCGAGCACCTGATACTCGCCGGCGCCCTTGCGCACGATCCCGTTGGCGCTCAGGAGGTTCACGATCGGCTCGAAGGTCGCGACCGCCATCGGCGACTGGAACGGCGTGTGCACGCCGGTCACCTTGTGGTCGCGCTGGATCCGCTGCGCGGCCGGTGACGAGGACGGGAACGCGAACTCGTACTTCCCGAGGTCCATACTCGCGATCTGCCGCGAACCGGCGGTGTCGGCCTCGACCTTCAGCCCGTGCTTGGCGAACGCTTCCGCCACCCGCCGATCGGAGAAGAAGGCCAGTTTCTCCGATCCGATGACGCCGCGCACCGTGGTCAGCTCGGCCCCCCGCGCGGTGTTCTCGTCACCGTCCCGGCCCCAGACGATCACGGCGACCACGGCCAGCAGCAGCACCACTGCCAGGCCGATCGACAGACGGCGTTTCACCGGCCCACCCCCTCGTTCACCAGCTCGATCTTTCAGCCCGTTCGACTCTTTTGACGCGCGAGTGAGCCATTTCGAAGTGAACGATCGATGAACGAAAGAAGTCGTCAGTTCCTGGCGAACCGTTGGGGTAGAAGGAAAATCAGATCACGGACTGCTCCGAGACCGGCAGGCACACGGTGAAGCGGGTGTCGCCGGGCGCCGAGTCGACCCGGAGATCACCCTGATGCCGTTCGACGACGATGCGCCAGGAGATGTCCAGGCCGAGCCCGGTCCCCTGTCCCACCGGCTTGGTGGTGAAGAACGGCTCGAAGATCCGCTGCCGCACCTCCGCCGGGATACCGGGCCCGGTGTCGCCGATCTCGACGTGTACGTGATCGTCCACTCTGGACGTCCGCAGGATCAGCGTGCCGTCGGGCCCCATGGCGCCGAGCGCGTTGTCGATGATGTTCGTCCACACCTGGTTCAGTTCGCCCGCGTATGCCGGGATCCTCGGCACCGCGTGGTCGTACTCCTTCACGACCCGGATCCCCGGCCCGATCTTCCCGGCGAGCATGACGAGGGTCGAGTCGAGTCCTTCGTGGACGTCGATCCACTGGTGCGGGGCACGGTCCATCTGGGAGTACTGCTTGGCCTTGCCGACCAGCACCGAGATCCGGGTCGTCGAATCCTCGATCTCGCCCATCAGCATCTCGGTCTCGAGCGCGTACGCCAGCCAGCGGACCGCGCCGTCGAGGAAGGTCTCCCCGACCGAGTCGAGCAGCCGGTCCAGATCCGGCACGGTCAGCCCGGCGCGGACGTAGATGTCGGCGAGGTCCCAGCCCTGGTCGATGCCGTGGCCGTCGAACCAGTCGCCGATCTCGTCCTCGCGGTCGGCCTGCTGCATCGCGGTCAGCTTCGGGGCCGAGGCGACCTGTTTGACCAGCTGTTCCTGGATGTCCAGTAACTGCTCCAGCAGCGCCGGGTCGACGTTCTTCTTCGCCAGCATCGCGAGCTTGTGCCGCATCCCGGCGACCCGCTCCCGCAGCGCCGCGGTCGCGCGGACGGCGGCGGCCGCCGGGTTGTTGAGTTCATGGGTCAACCCGGCGGAAAGCTCGCCGAGCGCCAGCAGCCGCCGCCGCGAACCGATCACGGTGTCGCTGTTGCGCCAGCCGAGGTACATGCCCTCCAGCAGATGCGTCGCCATCGGGAACCAGCGGCGGAACTCGGTGGCGAACTCGGCCGCGGGCAAGGTCAGGAAGGTGAGGTCGCTGACCGCGTGCACCGAAGCGCCGTAGGTGTGTTCGGTCTCCTGGTGCACGAAGAACTGCGTCGCGCCGCAGTAGGCGCCGCGCTGATCGGACCGGATCGTCTCGACCTCGGTGCCGCCGACGAGCCGCGTCATCCGCAGCGC
>NZ_JBWKEA010000011.1:262931-297217 GCF_056435685.1 Amycolatopsis sp. NPDC043885 | reverse complement strand
TTGGCAAAGCGGGGGGAGGGGCCTTGCCTCGCTTGAGGCGGAACAGGGGCCCCGCACTGGGGTGGTCCATCGGGTTGGGGGGGGGCGGTTGGGGTGAGAACCCGAATCGCCACTCACGACCACCCCCGGCCCCCTGCCTGCCCAAGACACCTCACCGCTCACGAGGCGATGCGCCGCACCGCGTTCGCGCAGGCGAGCGACTCCAGCAGCGGCACCGTCCGCTCCCAGCCCAGGCAAGCGTCCGTGATACTCAGGTCCCGCCGGGGCCGCGCGGAACCGACGTCCTGCCTGCCGTCGGAGAGGTACGACTCGATCATCACCCCGGCCAGCGCGTCGTTGCCCGCGGAGATCTGGTCCGCCAGGTCGGCGACGACCACGGGCTGCCGGTTGTGGTCCTTCCCGCTGTTGCCGTGCGAGGCGTCGACGACGAGCCGGTGCGGCAGACCGGCGGCGGTCAGCGCGTCGAGGGCGTCCGCGATCGCGTGCGCGTGATGGTTGGGTTTCGGGCCACCGCGCAGGACGAGGTGCGCGTCCGGGTTTCCGGCGCTGCGCTGGATCCGGGCGCGCCCATCGGCCGCGGCGCCCGGGAACACGTGCGGCAGCGCGGCCGCCCGGACCGCGGCGACGGCCGTGTCCAGCCGCCCGGACACGCAGTTCTTCATGCCGATCGGCATCGGCAGCCAGGACGCCAGATGCCGGTGCGGCTGGCTGGCGACGGTCCGCGCGCCGATCGCGCCCCAGCTGACGGTGTCCGCGAAGTACGGCGCGAGGAACGGGTCGACGAACTCGTACGCGAGCGGCAGCCCGGTCGCGGCGGCGTCGTCGAGGAACTTCCGTCCGATTCGGACACCGGACGCGAGATCGCCCTTGCCGTCCAGGGTGGGGTCGGGCACCAGACCGGTCCAGCCCGCGATCGTCCGCGGTTTCTCCAGGTAGGCGCGAAGGACCACGACGAGATCGTCGGCGAACCGGCGGGACGCCTCGGCGAGCCGATGCGCGTACTCGAGCGCGCCGTCGGTGTCGTGCACGGAACACGGGCCCACGACGACGAGCAGCCGGGAGTCGCGGCGGGCGAGGACGTCCGCGACGGTTTCGCGGTGCCGGACGATCTCGTCCGGCACGACGCCGCTCGTGGCCACTTCGGCCGGACTGGGCAGTGTGTCCTGGTCAAGCATCCGCATGACCTCTCTTGTTGTCGGGGGCGGCCACCCCGGCCCGGGGCAGCCGCGTCGCACCGGCCACCGCCACGACGGCGAGGCCGAGAACACACCAGAAGGCGTCGGCGAAGGCCGCGGCGACGTCCGAGCCGCGAGCGGCCAGCCGGGCCTGCAGCACCACGGCCAGTACCGCGGTGCCGATCGAGCCGCCGAGCGTGTTGAGCAGGTTCAGCGCCCCGGCGGCGCGGGGCAGCCGGGCGGGTTCGACCCGGCGGTAGACGATCGTCATCACCGGCGCGCCGATCATCGCCGCGCCGAAACCGCGTAGCAGCAAGGAAAGCACGATGACCCAGTCCGGAAGACCGGGACCGAGCTGGGTGAAGGGCGCGGTGCCGAGGGCGACCAGGCCGATCCCGCTCAGCACCAGGGTGCGCGGCGAGATCCGGTCGACCAGGCGGTTCACCAGTACGGAACCGGCCGCCGCGCCGATCCCCTGGGGCACTAGCAGCAGCCCGGTGTCCCAAGCGGACAGTCCCGGGCCGCGCTGAAGGTAGAGCGGGAGCAGGAACATCGTGCCGAACACCGACGCGCCGAGCAGCACCAGCGCCAGCGCGGCGACCCCGAACGGAGGCCGCGTGAACAAGCGTGGATCCAGCAAGGGCGCTTCGGCGCTCAGGCCGTGCCGCACGAACGCCGCGAGCATCACGACGCCGAGCACGACGGCGATCCCGGCGACCACCGGCGTCCCCTGCTCGAACCAGGTGAGCCCGAAGACCAGGACGGCGAGCCCCGGCGAAAGCAGCAGCGCGCCGCGAAAATCGAAGCGCGCACCCTTGCCGCCGGGTTCACCCGCCGGAACCCAGCGCCGGGCCAGGATCACCGCCACCACACCGACCGGGAGGTTGACGTAGAACAGCCATGGCCAGTCCGCGACGGCGAGGATCGTGCCGCTCGCCATCGGGCCGAGCACCGGCGACAACAGCGGTACGAGACCGACGACGCTGATCACGCGCCCGATCCGGTCCGGTCCTGCCGCCCGGGCCAGGAGCGCCTGACCGGTCGGTGGCAGCAGGCCGCCCGCGAGTCCTTGCAGGACACGGAAGGCGATGAGCGCGGGCAGGGTCGGCGCCAGCGCGCACAACAGGGACGCCAGCAGGAACACGACGACGGCGGTGAGCCAGACCCGCCTGCCACCGAACCGGTCGGCGAGCCAGCCCGACGCCGGCACCGCCGTGACCACGGCCAGCAGGTACGCCGTCGTCACCCATTGGACGCCGGTGACCGGCGCGCCGAACTCGTCGGCGAGGGTGTCGACGCCCACCGAGACGATCGTGCTGTCCAAGGTCGCCATGAACGTGCCGAGCACCAGGACGGCCGCCGTGCGCCACAGGGCGGCGTCGATCGGGCGCGCGGTCACCGCTCCCCCGCGAACCCGGCGGCGTCGCCGTCGAACCAGGACGGCAGTTTCCGCAGGAACCCGACCAGGTCGTCGGCGAGCGACCGGGCGTCGGTCTCCCTCGCGTACAGAACACCTTCCCAGCCGTGCTCGCCGGGGACGACGGTGACGCTCACCGGGTGGTGCGTGCGTTCACGGAACCTCGTCCCGGTGACGGTCAGGCCGGGCGCGGGTTCGCGCAGCTTCGCCGGGTCCACCGGGTAGTTCTCGAACACGAGCAGGCTGTCGAACAGCCGCTCGCGGCCGGCCAGCGACGCGAGCTCGGGCAGCCCCATCCGATGGTGCGCGGCCATCGCCTGCTGCCGCGCCTGCAAATCGGCGAGCGCCTCGGCGACCGTCCCGGTGAACCGGGCGCGGACCGGGACGCTGTTCGCCAGCAGGCCGATGATCTCCTCGACACCGTCCACATCGGACGTCCGATTCGAAGTCATCACCCCGAAGCTGACGTCCCGGCGCCCGGCGTGGGTCGCCAGGACGGCCGCCCACGCGCCCTGCAACAGGGTGTTGACGGTGAGGCCCCGTGCGGCGCCCAGCCGGGTCAGCTCTGCGACCAGCTGACTGTCCACAGTGAACAGAGCCGGTTCGGCGGACCCGCCGGTACACGGCAAGTGATCGCCTTCGGGCAGGCCGGCGAGTTCCGCCCGCCAGGCCCGGACGTCGGACGAGTGATCGGCCGCGGCGAGCAGGCGGGTGTACCGAGTCGGCGGCACCGGCTCCGGCAAAGGCTTCCCCGCGTACAGCGCGAACAACTCGCCGAGGACGCGCGGCGCGGACCAGCCGTCGGACAGCAGATGGTGACTGGTCAGCACGAGCGTCTGACAGCCTGGCCCGTGCCGCAGCACGGTGACCCGCCACAGCGGACCATGGGCCAGATCGAACGGTTCCGCCAGCTCCTCGTCCAACACGGTGTCCACTTCGGACACTTCGCGGACGCGGAAACCGGCCAGCGGCTCGGCGGGGATCACCTGGACCTCGTGCGACGCCGGGAACACCGCGCCCAGGTTCGGCTGCCGTCGGACCAGCGCGTTCGCCGCGGCCCGCAGCGCCTCGACGTCGAGGTCACCGGACAGCGTGAACGCGGCCTGCACCGGATACGGATCTTCGTCCGCGGCACGGGACTCGCGCAGGATCACCTCCTGCAACGGGGTCAGCGGCATGACTTCGCCGGGGCCGGGCACGTCGGCTGCGAGCGCGTCCAGCTCCCGGCGGAAATGCTCGCCCAGCACGGCGATCTCGTCTTCGGTGAACAGCGCGGACGGCCACGTGAAGCGGACCCCGAGCGTGCCACCGTCGGGGACCATCGCGTTCACCGTGAGCGCGTACGGCAGTGGCATCTCCGCACCACCGCCGGAACCAAGCGGATCGGCGTCCGGCGGGCGCTGCCACAGGGTCTCCTCGACCGGAGCCTCGGGGAACCGGCCGAGATAGTTCCAGGCGATCTCGGGCCGCGGGCCGCCGACGCCGAGAATTCCGTGCCCGAGGCCGTCCCCCGCCGCGCGCAGATGGTCGCGCACCGCCCGCAGCGCGTCCGGCAACGGTCCGTCCGGTGGGGCGATCCGCGCCGGATGCACGGCGGTGAACCAGCCGGCGGTCTGCGCCAGATCGACCGTGCCCGTGAAGTCCGGGGTGTGTCCCGGCCTTCCGTGGCTTTCGACGGCGACGACCAGGTCGGCGACGGTCTCGCGCCAGGCGGCGACAGCGCGGGCGAGCGCGGTCAGCAGCACGGTGTCCGGGCCCGTGCGATACGCCGTGGGCAGCGCGGTGAGCACGGCGTGGGTGGTGTCCTCGCCGATGTCGAGCCGGTGGTGCCGGGCGGTCGCCACGGTGTCCCGCGCCGGATCGAGCCGGGTGCGGCCGAGCGTGGTCTCCGGCGCGGCGGCGATCCCTCGCCAGTACGGCAATTCGTCCTCTCGATGCGGGGCGGCCGCGCGCAGCGACCGCGCCCAGCCCAGGAACGACTGCCCGCGCCGGTGCGGGGTCTTGCCGTGGAAGGCCTGTTCGACGTCGTCGAGCAGGACACGCCAGGTCACCGCGTCGGCGACCAGGTGGTGCGCCACAAGCAGCAACCGCCCCGGTCGCTCCTCGCCGACGTCCACCAAGACCGCCCGCACCAGCGGGCCGGTACGCGGGTCCATCCGCGCGACGATCTGCTCGACCTGCGTGTCCAGCGCCGCACGCGGATCTCGGGACACGCGGATGGCGGTGAGCACGTCGGCACCGGTCACGGCGCCGACGTCCGGGACACGAAGCGTGTCTTCGACCAGATGCGCACGCAGGACGTCGTGACGGGCAAGAACGGCGTCGAGCACCGAGCGCCAGCGAGGAACGTCGTCCGCCGAAGGCACACAGATCTCGACCCACTGGCAGAACCCGTCGGCCGCCTTTCCCGCGCGCCGCAACAGATCGCGCATGATCGGCGTGAGCGGGGCGTCGCCGACGGCGTGGGCTTCCTCGGCCTGTTCGGGCTCGCCACAGCGCGCGGCGATCCCCGCGACCGTGCCGCCTTCGAGGACGTCGCGCGCGGTCAGGTGCAGCCCTTCGCGGCGGGCACGGGAGACGACCCGCAGCGAGGCGATGCTGTCGCCGCCCGCGTCCAGGAAGCCGTCGTCCAGCCCGACGTCGGGTCCGAGCAGATCGCGGACCACTCGCAGCAGCACCGCTTCCGCCGGGGTGGCGGGTTCCCGTCCGCGGTCCGAGCGGGCTTCCGGCGCGGGCAGCGCGGCCCGGTCCAGCTTGCCGCTCGGTCCGAGCGGAAGCCGTTCCAGCGCGACGAACGCGGTCGGCACCATGTACGCGGGCAGCTCCGCCGCGAGGTGTGCCCGCAGCGCTGCCGGGTCGGGTTCGGCACCGTCCACGGGGACGAAGTACGCGACCAACCGGTCCTCCCGGACGATCACCGCGGCGGCGCGCACGTCGTCGTGGGCGGTCAGCGCGGTCTCGATCTCGCCGAGTTCGATCCGGTACCCGCGCAGTTTGACCTGGTGGTCGGCGCGGCCGAGGAAGACGATCTGCCCGTCCGGCCGCCAGCGGACCAGGTCGCCGGTGCGGTACATGCGCTCCCCCGGCGGCCCGAACGGGTCGGCGACGAACCGTTCGGCGGTCAGCGCCGCCCGGCCGACATAACCCTGCGCGAGTTTCGGCCCGGCCAGGTACAGCTCGCCGGTCACGTTCGTCCCGACCGGGAGCAGTCCGCCGTCGAGCACGTACGCGCGGACCTCCGGGTCCGGACGGCCGATCGGGAGCGGGCCGGGATCGGCCGGGTCGTAGTGCCAGGTGACCGAGTTGATGGTGACCTCGGTCGGGCCGTAGGCGTTGAACAGCGCGCGCCGGTTCCCCCAGCGCCGGGCCAGTTCCGGGTCGAGCCGTTCGGCGCCGACGACGAAGAACACGTCCGGGTCGACGGTCGCGTCGTCGGGCATCGCGGAGAGGAACGAGGGCAGCAGGTTGAGCCCGGTGACGCGGTGTTCGGCGGCGTAGGCCAGCAGATCGTCGCCGGAGACCCGCACCTCCTCCGGCGCGATCACCGACGTGCCTCCGGACAGCAGCGGCAGCATGAACTGCCAGAAGGCGACGTCGAAACTCGTCGAGGCGAAATGCAGGTACCGCTCGGCGGTCCCGATCCCGACGATGTCCTCCTGCAGCGCGATCAGGCTCGGGACCCCGCGATGCGGCACAGCGACGCCCTTCGGTTTGCCGGTGGTGCCGGAGGTGTAGATGACGTAGGCGATCGCGTCCGCACTGAGCCGGATTCCCGGATCTGTGTCCTCGGTGGACAGTGCGGCCGGGTCGATCACCGGAAGGCCGTCGACGTCCGAAGTGGACACCACTGCGGCGGGCCCGATGTCCCCGAGCATGTACGCCAGCCGGTCGGCCGGATAATCCGGGTCCATCGGCACGTGCACCGCGCCGGCCTTGATCACGCCGAACAACGCGACCACGAGGTCGACGTCGCGGCGCAGCAGGACCGCGACCGGATCCTGTGGTTTCACTCCGGCGTCGATCAGGGTGTTCGCGAGCCGGTTGGCACGACGGTCCAGTTCGGCGTAGGTCAGGCTCCGGTCCCGGCACACGACGGCTTCCGCGTCCGGGGTCTCCCGGACCCAGCGGCCGAACTCCTCCAGCATGCCGCCGCGTTCGCGCTTGGGCTCCGGTCCTTCGCCGAGGCGCAGCATCGCGCGTTCTTCCTCGGCGCCGAGCGCGCGCAGCCGGGACACCGGCCGTGCCGGATCGGCCACGATCTCGTGCAGCACGGCACGCAGCCAGCGACCGTAGGACTCGGCCTCCTCGCGGGTGAACGCCTGTGGCTGGTAGCCGAGGCCGACGGTGAACTCGTCGCCGGGCAGCACGATCACCGTGAGCGGATAGTGCGTGGCGTCGGTGATGTCGACGCCGACGAGATCGAGGCCGGGCGCCAGCGTGGTGCGGGCGCGGCTGGAGAGCGGGAAGTTCTCCATCACGAGCATCGTGTCGAACAGGTCGCCGACGCCGGCCGCGCGCTGGATGTCCGGCAGCCCGGCGTGATGGTGATCGGTGAGCCGGACGCTTTCGGTGTGCACGCGCTCCAGCACGGTGACCGCGGTTTCGGCGGCGTCGAAGCGCACGCGTACCGGGATCGTGCTGCCGAGCTGGCCGATCATGCGCTCGACGCCGGGGACGTCGGCCGGGCGGCCGGAGACCGGGCAGCCGAAGACCACGTCGCGGCGGCCGGTCAGCCTGGAGAGCAGCACTCCCCACGCGGTCTGGAACACCGTCGTCGGGGTGATCCCGCGTTCACGGGAGAAGGCGCGCAACCGCTCGCTGAATTCCCCGCCCAGTTCCACGATGACGCGTTCCGGACGCTCCACAGTGGACTCGATGCTCGCCGGGGCGAGCCGCGTTCCTTCCTCGAGTCCGGCCAGCGCCTCGCGCCACGCCTCCGATGCCGCGTCCGGGTCGCGTTCGCCGAGCACGCGGTGGTACTCCGAAAGCGAGGGCGCGACCGGGGCGGCCGGGCCGCCGCCGAGTTCGGCGTAGGTGGCCAGCAGCGTGCGGCCGACCAGCGGCATCGACCAGCCGTCGAGCAGCGCGTGGTGGTTGGTGAGCACCAGGCGGTGCTCGTCCGGGGCGAGGGTCAGCAGCAGGAACCGGATCAGCGGCGGAGTCACCGGATCGAAGGGACGGGCGAGTTCGGCGCGGCACTCGGCCTCGACCTCGTCGGGGGACACGCTCGCGAACCGCCAGTCCAGCGTGACCTCGGCGGGCACCACCTGGACGACCTCGCCCGCGTCGGTGGTGTGCAGGTGGACGCGCAGCGCGGGATGCCGCCGCAGTACCTCGGCGGCGGCCTCCCGCATGCGGCTGGCGTCGAGGGCGCCGCTGAGCAGGGTGACGGCCTGGACCACGTAGACGTCGGTGTCCTCGGTGCCGCGCGCCAGGGTGTGGAACGAAAGCCCGGTCTGCAACGGGGTCGCGGGCAGCACGTCTTCGAGCCGGCCGCGGCGTTCGAGCGCGTCGATGTCGGTCTGGTCGAGGCCGACCAGCGGCAGATCCGACGGCGTGAGCCCACCGCCGTCCGGCCCGATCCGGGTGGCGTGCGCGGTCAGGGCGTCCAGCGCCCGGGACCACGCTTCCTGAAGCGCCGCAACGCTTTCCTGTGGCAGGACCTCGCCCGCAGCGGTCCATTCGACGGCGAGCCGGGGACGGCCGTCCTCGCGGACGAAGCAGTTCAGCGCCAGTACCTGTTCCAGCGACTTCTCCGCCGGTTCGGTGACTGCGAACGGGTCCTCCTCCGGCAGCCGCCAGCCGGTGCCGGGCAGTGCCCCGAACCGGCCGAGGTAGTTCAGGACGACGTCCGGCGGTGGGACGGCGGCGAGTTCGTCCCGGGTCAGCGGGTCGAGATACCGCAGGACGCCGAAGCCGACGCCGTTGTCCGGAACGGCGCGTTTGGCCTCCTTGGCGGCCCGCAGCAGCTTTCCCGCCGCGTCTCCGCCGGTGAGCGCGCTTTCGAAGTCCGTGGTCGCCGCCACCGCGGTGGCGGGAACCCGCAACGGATGTTCGGCGGTGAACCAGCCGACGGTGCGCGAGAGGTCCAGGCCGTCTTGATCGCGGCCGTGTCCTTCGAGGGACACGGTTTCGGCCTCGATCGGAGCACCCCGCCACGACCGGAGGGCGAGCACGAGCGCGGCGAGCAGGACGTCGTCGGGTCCGGCGCGGTAGGCCGCGGGCAAGGCGGTGAGCACCGCGTCGGTCTGCTCCGGGGTGGCGACGGTGACCGAACGCCGCGCGGTCGCGACCGTGTCGGCGGCCCGGTCGAGCGGCCGGTGGCCGAGGCGCGGGCCGTCGAGCGCGCCACGCCAGTGCTCGAGTTCGCCGCGCCGGGCACCGGAAGTCCCTTGCTCCGCGAGAAAGAGCGCGTGCCATCGCCACGACGTCCCGACCGGTTCGAGCGCTTCACCGGCGCACGCGGCACGCAGATCCGGCAGCAAGACGCGCCAGGAGACACCGTCGACCGCCAGGTGGTGGAGCACGATGACGAGGTGATCCGGTAGCAACGCGACCTTCAGGACACCCGCGCGGAGATCAAGGGACTCCGCGAGTGCCGCCGCGACCTCGGCCGGGTCGCCGGTCGTCTCGATGACGACGTCGGACGCCCTCACCGCGCCGCGTTCCCGGACCCGCATTTCGTCCTCTAAATGCAAACGCAGGACGTCGTGGTGGTCCAGCAGCGTTTGCACGCCTTGGGTCAGCAGAGCGGGAGGAAGATCCTCGTCGAGCCGGAGCGCGGTCCATTGCGTGTACCCGGCGATCGTCGCGACGTCCGGATGCGGGTCGAGCAGGGCGCGGACGATCGGCGGGGCGGGTACCTCACCGACGGGCTCGTCCGGCGGTGCGGCCGGGCCGCCGATCTCCGCGCTCGCCGCGGCCAGCGCCTCGAAGCTGCGGCGGGCGAGCAGATCACGCGGCCGCAGGTCGAGGCCGTGGGCGCGGAGCCTGCTGCTGACGCTGATCGCGGTGATGCTGTCGCCGCCCAGCGCGAAGAAGTCGTCGTCGACGGCGACTTCCTCGACGCCGATCACCTCGGCGATGGTGGCGCACAGCAGCCGTTCGCGTTCGGTGGCGGCGGTCCTTCCGGCCGCCGCGCGCGGGGCGGGCAACGCGGCCCGGTCGATCTTCCCGTTGGAGGTCAGCGGAAGCGTGTCGAGTACGACGACCGCGGCGGGCACGAGGTGTTCCGGCACGCGCCCGGCGAGTTCCTCGCGGACCTCGTCCGGGACGACCTCGCCGACGACGTAGCCGATGAGCCGGGGGCCGCGCACCGCGGCGGCGGCCGCACGCACTTCGGGAACGGCGGCCAAGGCGGCCTCGACCTCGCCGAGTTCGACACGGTGGCCGCGCACCTTCACCTGGCCGTCGCGGCGGCCCAGGTACTCCAGACCGCGACCGGGCACCCAGCGGGCGAGGTCCCCGGTCCGGTACATCCGGTCGCCGGGCGCGCCGAACGGATCGGCGACGAACCGTTCGGCGGTCGCGCCGGGGCGCCCGAGATAGCCGCGCGCCAGATGCGGCCCCGCGAGGTATAACTCACCCGGCGTTCCGGCGGGCACCGGACGCAGCGCGGCGTCGAGCACCCGGACCGCCGTCCCGGGCACCGCGGTGCCGATCGTCGGCTCCCCGTCGTCCAGCCAGGATCCGGCACCGTCCACAGTGGCCTCGGTCGGGCCGTACATGTTGCGGGCGCGGACACCCGACTCCGCGACCCGGCGCCACAGCGCGGGCGGAGTCGCCTCGCCGCCGAGGACGAGGAGCGCGGGCGGGTTCGGGCCGTCGAGCAGCCCGGCGTCGACGAGCGGCGCGGCCATCGACGGCGTGGTGTCGACGACGTCGATCCGGTCGCGGGCGAACGCGGCCGGCAGCTCGTCGGCGTCCCGGGCGACGTCGGTGCCGTAGACGTGCAGTTCGTGCCCGAACAGCAGCCACATCAGCTGGTCGAGCGCGGAGTCGAAGGCGAACGAGTAGGTGTGCGCGACACGCAGCGGCCTGCCCGCGGCGCGTTCGGTCTCGGCGACCGTGGTCGCGCGGTGGTGGCGCAGCAGCGTCGCGAGTCCGCCGACCCGGCCGAGGACACCCTTGGGACGCCCGGTGGAGCCGGAGGTGAAGATGACGTACGCGAGATGTTCCGGATGACGCGGAACATCCAGCGGCGATGAGTCCAGCGTGGACAGATCGGTCTCGCCCAGCAGCAGTTGTGGTCCCGGCACGAGTTCCGGGTCGTGGGCCACGGTGAGCACCGCGCCGGCTTCGGCGGCGAGCTCCCGCAGCCGCTCGACGGGATGGGCCAGATCCAGCGGCAGGAAGGCGGCCCCGGCGTCGAGCACCGCCAGCAGGGCGACGACGAGATCCGCGGACCGCGGCAGGGCCAGCGCGATGACGTCGTCGGTCCCGACGCCGCGTGCCCGCAAGGCCCGGGCGAGACGGTGCACCCTTGTGACGAGTTCGCCCGCGCCCAGCCGTTCTTCACCGAAGACCAGGGCGGTCTGCTCGGGATCGAGTCGCGCGAGAAGTTCAGGTACGCCAAGGAGTTCGCTGTCCGGGGCGGGGGTGGACCACGCCTCCAGCAAGGCGTCCCGCTCCCCCGGCGGCACCAAGTCGGCACCGGCGACCGCTGGGCCGTCCGGTTCGGTCAGCGCGGTGATCAGGCAGCGCAGCGCGGTCAGCTTGGCATCGACGGCGGCCTGGTCGTGGGTCCGCGCGTCGACCTCGAAACCGAGCAACAGCCCGCCGTCCGAGGTCGGGAGCACCGACAGCCCCATGTCCTCCGGCGGCCCGCCCGCGACATTGCGCATGGTGCCGTGCGAGCCCGCGAAGTCGAGCTTCAGGTCGAACGCCTTGAGGTTGATGCCGCGGCCGTGCAGCAGCGCCCCGGCGCCGGGCACCGCGAGATCCTGGGGCAGATCCTCGCCGCGATACCGCTGATGCGCGCGCATCTCCTTCAGCGCGCCCGCGACCCGCGTGGTCAGCTCGGCCGCCGAGTCCTCCGGGAGCACCTTGACCCGCAGCGGCAGCACGTTGACCGCCATCGCCGGGGTCCGCAGCGCGGCTCCTTCACGGCACATCAACGGCATCGCGAACACGACGTCGGTCCAGCCGAGGACGCGGTGCAGGAAGGCGGCGTAGCAGGCGATCAGCGCGTCGCCCCAGGTCGTCCCGGCACGTTTGCCCAGTTCACGCAACCTCGCCACGTCCGACGCGGACAGGACCGACCGGGCGGTCACGGTGTGCTCGGGCGGGCCTGACGCGTTGCCGCCGTCATCGAGATCCGGCAACGGGGTGAACCGCTCGCGCCAGTACGCGCGATCCTGCTCGAACCGTTCGCTTTCACGGTAAGCGCGATCGGCCTCGACGAGATCGGCGAAGCGGGCGAACGTCGAGGGCTGCACCTCCTTGCTCTGGACCGAAGCGGTGTAGTGAGCGGCTGTCCGGCGGGCGAGCATCGCCGCGGTGTAGCCGTCGAACACGAGGTGGTGCCCGAGCTGGGTGAACCACACGTGCGAGTCGGAAAGCCGCAGCACGAGATGGGCGAACAGGGGCCGGTCCACCATGCCGCGACAAGCCTCGGCGACCCGGCGGCGTTCGGCGTCCACGCGCGCGTGCGCCGCGGCCACCGGATCGGCCTCGCCGCGCAGGTCCACGACCTCCGGCAGCGGTACCGCGTCTTCCGACACGACCTGGCGCGGGCCGCCCGGCGTCTCGAAGACCCGCAACCGCAGGCTGTCCGCTTCCTCGGCGGTCGCCCGGATCGCTTCGGTCAGCGCGACGACGTCGACCGGCTTTTCGCCGACGATCTCGATCACGTCGCCGACGACGTAGTAGGGCGAGTCGGGTTCGAGGCGTTGCGCGGTCCAGATCCCCAGCTGGGCACCGGTCAGATTCAGTGCTCGTTGGTGAACCCGCGTGTGAAACAGCACAGCGGGTTCCTGCGTTCGGTCGCTTTCCAGATTCATCTTCAGCTCCGCCAGCCTCTCAGCATGAGGGCACCACCATCGGGGTTCCGGTCACCGGGTCGGGCACGACGACGCTGGGGAGATCGAAGACCTCCTTCATGAGCTCGGCGTCGACGATGTCGGCGGGCGCGCCCTCGGCGACGATCCGGCCGTCCCGCAACGCCACGAGGTGATCGGCGTATCGGCAGGCCTGGTTGATGTCGTGGAGGACGGCGATCACCGTGCGGCCCTCGTCGCGCAGGCGCGCCAGCAAGCTCAGCAGCTGGTACTGGTGCGCGATGTCGAGGAACGACGTCGGCTCGTCGAGTAGCAGGTACGGCGTCTTCTGCGCCAGCACCAGCGCCACCCACACGCGCTGACGCTGTCCGCCCGAAAGCTCCTGCACCGGCCGGTCGGCCAGGCCCGCGACCCCGGCCGCGGTCATCGCCTCGATCACCGCGCGTTCGTCCTCTTCGGACCACGACGCGAACAGCGACTGGTGCGGGAACCGGCCGCGCGCGACCAGCTGCCGGACGCGGACGTCCTCCGGCGCCACCGGGTCCTGGGGCAGGAACCCGAGTTCCCGCGCCAAACCCTTGCCGGGGAAGGAACCGACGTCCTTGTCGTCGAGCAGGACCTCGCCGTCGGCCGGACGCAGCAGCCGGACGAACGCGCGCAGCAACGTCGACTTGCCACACGCGTTCGGTCCGACGACGGCGGTGAACGCGCGGTCGGGCACATCGAGGCTCAGCCGGGTCGACACGACCCGGTCGCCGTAGCGCAGGGTCAGGTCCCGGGCGGTCAAGCGGGCACTCATGTGCGCCGCACCTCCTTGGTGAGCAGCCAGATCAGGTAGCCGCCGCCGATCACGGTGCTGACCACACCGACCGGCAGCGCTTCCGGCGCGAGCAGCATCTGGGCGGCCAGGTCGGCACTGGTCAGCAGCACGGCGCCGGTGAGGGCGGCGGGCAGCAGGGAAATACCGGGCGTGCGGGCCAGCCGCCGCCCGATCTGCGGGGCGGCCAGCGCGATGAACGCGATCGGCCCGGCGACGGCGGTGACCGTGGCCGTGCAGCCGACCCCGATCAGCACCAGCACCAGCCGCAGCCGGTCCCAGCGGACACCGGTGGTGACCGCCAGCGCGCCGCCGAGCGCGGCCTGGTGCAACGCCGGCGCCCTGGTGAACAGCACGACGAACAGCACCGCGAGCACGCCGAACGGGATCGCGACGTCGTCCCAGCCGATCCCGTTGAGGGAACCGGCGTTCCAGCCGACGGCCGCGATCGCGATCTCGAGTTCGGCACGCAGCACGATCCAGGAGTTCAAGGCGGTCAGCATCGCGTTGATCGCGATCCCGATGACGATCAGCCGCAGCCCGGACAGCCCGCCGCCGAGCGACAACGCGTACACGATCGCCGCCGTGATCACGCCGCCGAGCACCGAACCGACGGTCAGCTGCGTCGACGTCCCCGAGAGCACGGTGATCGCGAACAGCGCGCCGGTGTAGG
Source organism: Amycolatopsis sp. NPDC043885 (assembly GCF_056435685.1). Lineage (NCBI taxonomy): Bacteria > Bacillati > Actinomycetota > Actinomycetes > Pseudonocardiales > Pseudonocardiaceae > Amycolatopsis > Amycolatopsis sp. NPDC043885. The sequence goes on along the minus strand of NZ_JBWKEA010000011.1, from coordinate 283,137 downwards.
CACCGGCGTCGAGACCGATCACGTCCGGGCTGCCCAGTGGGTTGCGGGTGATGTTCTGGAAGATCGCGCCCGCCAGGCCGAGCGCGGCGCCGAACACCAACCCGGCAAGTACCCGGGGCAGCCGCCATTCGCGGATGACCACGCCCGGCCCGCCACCCGAACCGGTGAGCGCGGCGAACACACGAGCGGGGCTCGCCCACGCGGCGCCGTAGCAGAGCCCGAGCAGCGTCAGACCGGCGATGACCACCAGCATCGCCACGAGGAAGAAGAGGGTGCGGCGTTCCAGCCGGGCGGAGAACCGCCCGCGCCGCACGACGAGTGAGCTCGCTTCGTTCACAGTTTTCACAGTGGCGCCGCCCCGTATTTGCGGACGGCCCAGATCAGCACCGGGCCGCCGAGGAACGCGGTCACGATCGCGACCGGGACCTCGCCGGTCGGCAGCAGGACCCGGGATCCGACGTCCGCGGCCAGCATCAGGACCGGGCCGAGCAGCGCGGCGAACGCGATCAGCCACGGGATCGACGCGCCCGCCACCCGGCGGGCCAGATGCGGCACGATCAGCCCGACGAACAGGATCGGCCCGGCCAGCGCGGTCGCCGCGCCCGCCATCAGCGTGATCAGCAGCAGGGTGATCGTCCGGACCCTGGCGACGTTCGCGCCGAGCGTGTGCGCGACCGTCTCGCCGAGCGCGATCGCGTTCAGCTGACGGCTCACCGCGAACGCTCCCAGCAGGGACAGGCCGATGACGATCAGCGGGACCGTGGTCGGCGCCTGCTCACGTCCTGCCAGCGAGCCCACCGACCAGAACCGGTAGACGTCGAAGGTGTCCGGGAACAGCAGCCGCAGGCCGAGGGTGAGCCCCAGCAGCACGGCGCTCAACGCGGTCCCGGCGAGCACCAGCCGCAGCGGCGACTTGCTGCCCACCGCGTACACCAGCGCCGAAGCGCCGACCGCGCCCAGCACCGCCAGGCCCAGCTCGGCGGGCGCCGACGCGGCGAGCCCGAACGAGGACCCCACCGCGATGGCGAACCCGGCCCCGGCGGTCACGCCGAGCACGCCGGGTTCGGCCAAGGCGTTGCGGGACAAGGCCTGCACGAGCACACCGCCGACGGCGAGGGCCGCGCCGACCCCGATCGCCAGCACCGCCCTCGGCATCCGGATGTCCAGGACCACCGCCCGGTCACTCGGATTCCCGTCGCCCAGCAGGGCGCGCACGACCTCGCCGGGGGCGATGGCGTGCGCGCCGATGCCGACGCTCAGCACGGCGACCACGACGAGCCCGAGCAGTGCGGCGCCGAGCAGCGCGGACCGCCCGGTGGTGGTCACTGCTTGAGCAGCGGCGCGAACGCCTGGTCGACGGCGTCCAAAGTGGACGTCGCGGCCCGGTAGGTGGCGGCCTCGGTGAAGCGGAACGGGTAGACCTTGCCCGCCTTCACCGCGGGGAGTTCCTTCCACAGCGGCGAGTCGAGGACGTACTTGACCGGCGCGGGGACGGAACCGTCGGCGCTGACCGAGTAGGTGATGGCGTCGGCCTGCGCGAACGCCGTCGACAGCTCTTCGATCGACGGGTACTCGCTGACGTCCTTCGAGCCGCCGCCCTTGACCTTGACCTGGCCGAAGTAGGTGGCGCCGATGTCCTGCGCGACGTTGGTGCCCCAGGAACCGTTGAACTCACGCTGGAAGTTGCCCTTGGCGACCTCGCCGTACGCTCCGACGTGGCCCAGCTTCAGCTGCGGCAGCACGGCCTTGTACTTCTCGGCCAGCCCCTTGGCCTTGGTGTCGTACGCGGTCTTGAGCGCGTCGAACCCGGCGGCCGCGCCGGCGGCGTCGGCCTGCTTGCGGGACAGCTCACGCCACATCGACGGCACCGACGGGCCGATCGCCACGACCGGCGCGATCGCTTCGAGCCGCTTGATGTCGATGTCCGCGAGCACCGGCTTCGGCACGCCGATGACGATGAGGTCCGGATCCGCCTGCGCGATCGCCTCGTAGTTCGTCTCCGCCGCCGACTCGCCCGCGACCTTCGCCAGCTCGTCGTACTTCTTGCGCTCCTGCTCGTTGAACAGCGGGATGCCGCGCTTCCAGCTGGACACCCCGACCAGCGGCGCGCCCGCTTCGAGCAGGGCGGGCACGGCGTAGCCGGTGGCGATGACCCGCTTCGGCGAGACCGGGATGGTGATCTGGCCGTTGTCGGCGGCGAACACCCTGGTCTGACCGCCGTCGGCGGCCTTGCCGTCTTCGCCGGAACCGCAGGCGGTGGCCGCGGTCGCGACCGTCAGCGCGAGCGCGATCGCTCCGGCGAGGCGTCGGGTTCTGGTGGTGCGCATGGATTTCCTCGTTCTTCTTGGTGGGGATCAGTGGTCGTGCTCGTCGTCGAAGTCCGCGACGCCGCGTTTCCAGTAGCCGGTCACGTCGTGGTCGTCCTTGCCGAGCCCGAGGTCGTTCTTGAGCCAGCGGCGCAGCGGCTTGATCTGCCCGGCTTCACCGGCGACCCAGGCGTAGAGCCGTTCACCGGCGGGGACCTCGATCGTCATGACCGCGCGGGCGAGCATGTCCGAGGCACCCGGCGCGACGTCGCCTCGGTACAGCCAATGCACTTCGACGTCTCCGGGCGCGGACAGCTCGATCTCCTCGCTCGCGTCGGCGACCTCGATGAACACCCAGCCCGCGGCGGTGCGCGGCAACTCTTCGAGCCAGCGTGCGATCGCGGGCAGCGCGGTGAGATCACCGGCGAGCAGGTAGCGGTCGTAGGTGTGCGGCACGATCAGCCCACCGGGCGGACCGGCGACGTGCACCGGCGTGCCGGGGGCGACCTTCTCGGCCCAGCCGGAGCCGAGCCCGCCCTCGTGCAGCGCGACGTCGAGGTCGAGTTCCCCGGAAGCCGGGTCGTACCGGCGGACCGTGTACTCGCGCGACGTCGGGGAGGGCTTGGGCCAGCGCAGCATGTCGCCGTCCTGGACCGGCAGCTTCGGCTCGGCATCCAGCTCGGGGAACAGGACTTTCACGTGCTCGTCGGGCGAATGCGCCTCGAAACCCGCGGTTCCCGGCCCGCCGAGGGTGACGCGGAGCAGTCCGGAACCGATCATCGTGGTGCGCACGACCTCGGCCTGCCGGACGCGGATCGGGTACGGGACCTTCTCCGCGTGCGCTCCCCCGCGCACCTCGGCGATGCGTTCGAGGTGCCGGTGGCGATGGTCGGCGCGGCTCACGCGGTGCTCCCGGTGAGGACCTGGGTCCAGCGACCGAGGGTCGGCTGTTCGGCGAGGTCGGCGAACTCCAGGTTGTCGGCGCCTTCGGTGCGCCACTGCTCGACGAGGCCCATGATCCGCATCGAGTCGAGTCCGAGGTCGGTGAGATCGGTCTCCGGCTTCAGCTCGGCCGGATCGCAGCCGAGCAGTTCGGCGACGTCGGCGTGGATCTTCGCTGTGGTCAGGCTCATTACCGCGCTCCGGCGTGCATCGGGGCCAGCGCGGCGAGCGCGGCGGCCGTGGTGGTCAGTGCGCCGCAACGCTGGGCGACGTATTCGCAGGCCTGGTCGTGGCGTTCGCGGGAGAAGTCCGCGACCGCGTCGCCGACCAGGAACGGCTGGATGTCGCGCATGAACGCCTCGACGGCGGTGGCCTGGCAGCCGATATGCGCGTAGACGCCGGTGATCAGCAGCTGATCCCGGCCTGCCTCGGCGAGCTGTTCGGTGAACGTGCTGCGCTGGAACGCGCTGTAGCGCCACTTCGTCAGGACCTTGTCCCCCGGTTTCGGGGCGAGTTCGGCCACCACGTCGGCGGCGGCGGGGTCTTCGTCGATGACCGCGCCGATGCCGTCGCCCCAGAATTCGGTGAGCAGCCCGCGATCCTCGGCGGCCTGGTGACCGGGCTGCGCGGTGTAGAACACCGGGACACCCGCGGCGCGGGCGGCGTCGGCCAGCGCGGCGATGTTCGCGACCATCTCCGGCACCGGGGATCCTTCGTACGGCGCGAGGAAGTACCGCTGCGCGTCGTGCACCAGCAACGCGGCGCGGGCGGGGTCGGGCTTCCAGCCGACGCGGCCGGCGGGCAGCTCGGCCTCCGTCGGCAGGGCATATGGCTGAATCTCGGGCAGTGACACTCTCACTTCTCCTTCGCCAGGGCGGCCAGTGCCGCCCGCAGCTCGCGTTTGCTGGTCTTGCCGACGCCGGTGACCGGGAACTCCGGCACGATCTGGACCAGATCGGGCACCTTGAACGCCGCCACTCCGCGTTCACGCACGAACCGGCGCAGTTCCGCCGCGACGGGCTCGGCACCGGCAGCGGGGACGACGTAGGCGCAGGTGCGCTCGCCCAGGTACGGGTCCGGCACCGCGACGACGGCGGCGTCGAGCACGCCGGGGTGGGCCATCAGGTGGTTCTCGACCTCTTCCGCGGCCACCTTCTCGCCGCCGCGGTTGATCTGTTCCTTGGCCCTGCCGACGACTTCGAGGTGTCCCGACGGGTGCCGCCGCACGAGATCCCCGGTGCGGTAGAAGCCGTCCTCGGTGAACGCGGTCTTGTTGTGCTCGGCGGCACGGTAGTAGCCGCGGATCGTGTACGGGCCACGGGTCAGCAAGGCGCCGATCTCGCCCGGCGCGACGACGTCGTCCGAAGTGGACAGTGGGTCGTCCGGGTTCACGACGCGGATCTCGTCGTCCGGCGAGATCGGCCGTCCCTGCGTGGCGAGGACGTACTCGTCCGGATCGTCGAGCCGGGTGTAGCAGACCAGTCCCTCGGCCATGCCGAACACCTGCTGCAGACGGCAGCCCAGCGCGGGACCGATCTTCTCGGCCAGTTCACGCGCGCACTTCGCGCCGCCGACCAGCAGGACGTCCAAAGAGGACAGATCGCGGGTGTTCCGCGCGGCCGCCTGCGCCCACGCGGCGGCCAGCGGCGGCACGAGCCCGGTGATCGTCACGCCCTCGGCTTCGATCAGCCGGAACGCGGTGTCGGCGTCGGGACGCGGCGCGAACACCGTGGCCGCGCCCGCGTGCAGCGCCCCGAGAAGACCGGGCGAGCTGAGCGGGAAGTTGTGCGCGACCGGCAACGCGGCCAGGTACACGCTTTCCGGGCGCAGGCCACAGATCCGGGCGCTTTCGCGGACGCTGTAGAGGTAGTCGTCGTGCGTGCGCGGGATCAGTTTGGGCAGGCCGGTGCTGCCGCCGGACAGCTGGAGGAACGCGACCCCGGCGGGATCCGGATCCGGCAGGGCACGCGGGGTCGCCGCTTCGAGCACGGCGAACTCCTCCGTGCCGACGACGAAGACGTTCCGCACCGAAGGAATTTCGGCGGCGACCGCGTGCGCCATGGCCGCGTGGTCGAACCGTTCGTGTTCGCCGACGGTCAGGATCGCCGCCGCCTCGCTCTGTCCGGCGAAATGCCGCAGTTCGCTCGCCCGGTGGGCAGGCAGCGCGAATACCGGCAGCGCGCCCACCCTCCACAGTCCGAACACGACGGACGCGAACTCCGGCACGTTCGGCAGTTGCACGACGACCCGGTCACCCGGCTGGATTCCGGCCCCGGCGAATCCGGCCGCGAGCCGGTGCGCCCGCTCGTCGAGCTCGGCGAAGGTCCAGCGGGCGTTCTCGCCGATCACGGCGAGACGCTCGGCGTAGGCCTCGGCCAGGCTGGTCAGCAGTTTGCCGAAGGTCTGGCCGCGCCAGTATCCCGAAGCCCGGTAGCGCGCGGCGGTTTCGGGCGGCCAGGGCACGTGGTCGGAGGTCATTCCACTCCCTCCAGGCCGAGCGCGCGCAGCATGGTGCCGAACTTCGCGCCGGTCTCGGCGAGTTCGGCCGCCGGATCGGAACCCGCCACCACTCCCGCGCCGGCGAACAGCCGCACGGTGCGGTCTCGGACCTCGGCGCAGCGGATGGTGACGACCCATTCGCCGTCACCGTCCTGATCGGTCCAGCCGACGAGACCCGCGTAATAGCCGCGATCCTCGGGTTCGAGCGCGGCGATCGTGTCGCGGGCGAGCGCGGTCGGGACACCGCAGACGGCGGGTGTCGGATGCAGTGCTTCCGCCAGCCCGAGCGCGGACGACCCGGCGTCGCCCGGGTCGGCGAGCCGTCCGCTGATCCTGGTCGAGAGGTGCCACATCGTGGGCGTGCCGATCACCTCGGGTTCGGCGGGGACGTCGAGGTCGACGCAGAACCGGCCCAGCACTTCGGCCACCTGGGCGGCGACGTGGGCGTGTTCGGCACGGTCCTTTCCGGACGCCAGCAGATCGTCGATCCGGCGGGCGTTTTCGGCGTCGTCGGCCACTCGCGGCCGCGATCCGGCCAGCGGGTTGGCCGTCACCACACGGCCGCGGCGGGAGACCAGCAGTTCCGGGCTCGCGCCGACCAGGGTGCGCGGCGCGGGATCCCCCGGCGCGCTGACGTCGACCGCGAAAGCGTGGGCCGCCGGATCGGCGTGGACGAGCCGGGCCAGCAGCCGCGGCACGGCGATGGGATCGCCACCGGTGAGGTCGAGGCAGCGGGCCAGCACGATCTTGCGAAGGTCACCGTCGCGGATCTCGTCCAGCGCCTTGGCGACGGCAGTGGTGTAGACCTCCGGCGCGGGCCGCGGCGACACCGACCAGGTCCCGCCGCCGAGCGGGGCGACCGGACCACTCGCCTTCGGTGGTCCTGCCCGGCGCACCACGGCGGGCACCACCAGGCTGCTCGGCGCGTCGGGCCGGAATCCGATCGCTCCCGCCACCACGGGTTCGGTCACTCCCGCCACAAGGGCGGCGTCGAGGACTTCGGCGGCGGCACGGGCACGTTTACCCGGCACCGCGTGGACCGGGGAATACACCCCGTCGGCGAGAAGAGATCCTCGAGCGGACGAGTAGTAGAACGATCCGGGCAGGTACGCCGCCAGCAGATCGGCCGCCTGGTGGACCGGCCTTGGTCGAGCCGGTGCAGGTGAGGACACGACTGGATTCCCTTTCGCGAATACTACTGACCAGGTCGGCACCCCGTGGTGTTGCGGTGCCCTATGCGACGCGGAACGCCACCCCCGGACGCGCCTTTTCGGTTAGCCTAACCTAATCATACGGACCCGAAAAGTCTTCGTTGCGTCATCGAGATCACGCGCGGAGCGTGGCCCCGCCGTCGACGTAGAGGTTCTGCATCGTGATGTGCCGCGCGCGGTCGGAGGCCAAAAACAGGACTGCGTCGGCGATATCGGCCGGTTCGGCTATCCGGCCCAGCGGTATGCCGACACGGTATTGCTCCGGATTTCCCGCGATGACACGGTCCGCGCCGTTCTCGTCCGTCCACAGCAGACGTTGCATCTCGGTGTCGGTCGAGCCGGGAGAGACGATGTTGCAGCGGATGCCGGAGCCGGCGAGTTCGAGCCCGAGACAGCGGGTCAGCATCGTCGCGGCCGCCTTCGACGCGGCATAAGCGGCCATCCCGCTGCGCGGGACTCCCGCCGCGTTCGACCCGACGGTCACCAGCACACCGCTCCGGCGGGGCACCATCCGGCGGGAAATCTCGCGGAGCACGGCGAAGACACCGGTGGAGTTGACCGCGAAGGTCGCCGCCCAGTCTTCGTCGCTCGTGTCGCAGACGGACCCCGGCTTCAGTACACCCGCGACGGACGCGCCGATCCCGATCGGCCCGAGTTCGCGTTCGACCTCGTCGACGACCCGCGCGACGGCGGAGGGATTACCGACGTCCGCGACGAACGAGGTCACTCCGTCCCGGAGAGCACTTTCCGCCAGGTCCACCGCCGCCACAATCGCACCCGCTCGGGCGAGCCCGTCCACGACGGCCGCCCCGATCCCGCGCGCGCCTCCGGTCACGAGCGCGACCTTGCCCTCGATCCCTTCCACGCCACAACCACCCCCGTTCCATTTGCTTAGCCTTGCCTAAGCTAGCGGTCCGATCGAGGCAAAGCGAGGGACCGGCACCGGTGATTCGGGACACTTCCGGCCTGGACGGGGCGGGTAAAAATGCCGTGGTGCGTGCCGCCCGCGTATGCGGGCCGACCCTGGCTGGTTCGGTCCGTGAAGGCCTCCTTCCCTACCCTGAAGGTAGTGAAGGAGGCCTTCACGGACCGTGGCCGCCGCTAACCGGGCAAGGGACACGACAGCGGACCGCGGACGGCTCCTTCGCCCCGCAAGGTGATCTGCGCGCTCCCGCCGAGAGAATCCCTGGCGGTGCACACGATCTGGTCGACCGCCCTCGCCGACAACCCGGCGACGCCGACCGACAGGGTCACCGTGACGCCGTTCGGCGCGGGCGTCTGGTCCAGAACGGCGGTGCCGGGCGGGACTTCGGTGGTGTAGTTCCGTTCCCGCTCGCTCTCGTCCGGCCCGGCGGCGAGCAGATCGACGGGACTCGCCGGAGGCAGTTCCTGCGCCAGCGGGCGTAACACGCGGACCGGCTGCCCGCCGGACAGGAAGTAGAGCACCGCGCCGTTCGCGGGGCCCGCCGGCGCGGGCGCACCGGAGATCACGGCACTGGGCCGGACGCCGCAGCCCGCGACCACCGAGACGATCAGCAGCGCCGAAAGCCAGTTCTTCCTCATGCCGTCACTCCCAGCCGGGGCAGGCGCAGCGTGAACACCGCACCGCCGTCGACGCCGTTGGCCGCGCTCAGGCTGCCGCCGTGCAGCCGGGCGTTCTCCCAGGCGATCGCCAGTCCGAGCCCGCTGCCGCCGGACCTCGCCCTGGCCGAATCCGCCTTGTAGAACCGGTCGAACACGTGCGGAAGCACCTCGGGCGCCAGCCCGGGGCCGCGATCCGAGACCTCCAGCGTGATCCACTCCCCCGCTTCGGAAAGCCGGAGTGCGACCGGCTTTTCCCCGTGCCGCAACGCGTTCCCGACCAGGTTCGCCACGATGACGTCGACCCGCCTCGGATCCCACTCCGCGAAGATCCCGGAGGGCAGATCGCCCGCTACCTCGCCCGTCCAGCCCCGGATGCGCAGGCTCGCCGTGATGACCTCGGCGACGTCGACTTCTTCCGGTGCCAGCGCGGCCGCACCGGCGTCGAAGCGGGAGACCTCGATGAGGTCGTTCACCAGCCGCGTCAGGTTGTGCGTCTCCTCGATGCTCATCTTCGCCGCGCGACCGGCGTCCCCCGGCAGCTTCGACGCCTCCTGCTCCAGTACGTCCGCGACCGCGGTCATCGCGGCGAGCGGGGTGCGCAGTTCGTGGGAGACGTCGGCGACGAACCGCCTCGCGTCGGCTTCCATCCGTTCCAGCTCGCCGACGTGCCGCTCCAGCGCTTCGGCCGTCTCGTTGAACGTGCGCGCCACCCCGGCCAGTTCGTCCGAGCCGCGGACGCTGATCCGCGCGCGCAGGTCGCCCTTCCCCAGCCGCCGCGCCGCGTCGCCCAGTTCCCGCACCGGCCGCAGGACTCCGCGGGCGGCCAGCAACGCCAGCCCGATCGCGAAGACGAGCGCCACCCCGCCGATCAGCCAGGCCCGGGTGGCGAGTTCGTCGATACTCTTCGCCTCCGGCGCCATGCTGCGCGCGATGTAGGCCTCGATGCCCGAATCCCGTTGCTGCCCACCGGGAAGCAGAACCGTGAACCTGGTGCCCACCACCAGCATCGGCGTGCCGCGGGAGTCGACTCGTTGCCAGGCGACATTTCCCGACCGGACTCGCTCGCGAAGCTCGGGTGAGATCAGCGCCCGCATCTGCTCGTTCCCGCTCGACTCGTCCTCGTACAGGACCAGTGAGCTCAGGTCACGGTCGGACAGCTCGCCGCTGATCCGGCTCAGCGTTCCGTCGGCCGGCGGCAGCGGGCCGAGCGGGAACAGCGCGGTGGCCTTGTCGACCAGGACGCGGGCGGTGGCGTCCTGCGCCTGCTGGAGGATCACGGTGCGGGACTGGACGTAGGCGCCGCCGGCGACCGTCGCCGCGGTGATCACGACCAGCAGGCTGAAGGCCAGGAGCAGGCGGGTGCGCAGCCCACCGAGCTTCACAGTGGTCCGAACCGGTAGCCGAACCCCCGGACCGTCTGCACGTATACCGGCGCGGACGAATCGTCCTCGATCTTCGCGCGCAGCCGCTGTACACAAGCGTCGACGACGCGCGAGTCGCCGAAGTACCCGTGCTCCCACACGCTTTCCAACAGGTACTGGCGGCTGAGCACCCGGCCAGGCACCTGGGTGAGTTCGAGCAGGAGCCGCAGTTCGGTCGGGGCGAGGGCGACGGGCTTGTCCCCCTTGGTCACCGTCAGCGCGGCACGGTCGATGCCGAGGTCGCCGTGCCGCTCGATCTCGGCCGGCGTGGGCGCCGCCGCCGCGGGTTGCCCGCTGCGGCGCAGCACCGCGCGGATCCGCGCCTCCAGCACCTGCGCCCTGGCGGGTTTGACCACGTAGTCGTCCGCGCCGGCGGCGAGTCCGGCCACCACGTCGATATCCTCGTTGCGCGCGGTGAGCATGATGATCGGCAGATCCCCCGCCGCCCGGATCCGGCGGCAGACCTCGAAACCGTCCAGTCCTGGCAACATCAGGTCCAGTACGACGATATCCGGCGGCCGGGACGCGAGCCGGGCGAGGCCTTCCTCGCCGGTGGCCACCGCGTCGACCGCGTGGCCACGGCCGCCCAGCGCCATGCTGAGCCCGTCACGCACGGCTTGATCGTCCTCGATGAGCAGCACCCTGGGCATGCCGACGACTATCGCAGCGCCGGACGGAATCCGCTCGTCCATGACACGCCATGGTGCCCATCCTGTTTCCGCGGAACGTCCACGGAATGTCTTCGTTCTGTCACGGCGTGCTCCGTGCGGAACGGTGACATTTTCGTCGGCGTCCGCGCACGCCGCCGCGATCGGGTTCGCACAGGCGTCGGCGAGTGTCGACGTCATGAAAGAACTCCTGCTCGCGGCGATCACCCGCGTCCTCGCGGTACTGCTGCTGATCCCGGCGTGGCTGCGGTCCCCCGGCCAGGCTCGGCGGCTCGCCTGCGGTTGGGCGCTGTCATTGCGGTTCCCCGCCGAAAATCTCGCCGGGCTGACCGCCGGAACGCTCGCCGCGTTCACCGCCGCCAGGACCGAGGCGTTCTGGCGGCACCGCACGCTCCTCGGCGTCACCTCGGGGCACCGGGACGCCGCCGAGCAGCATCGGCTGTACCTCGCCGAGGCTGGACGGAGCGGCAAGCGTGTCCTGCCGCCGCAGGATTCCGCGCACGTCAGCGGTACCGCGCTGGACGTCCGGCCGCGCGAAGGCGCGCAGTGGCTGGAGGTCCACGGCGCCCGCTTCGCGCTTTACCGGATCTACGACAACGAATGGTGGCATTTCGAGTACCGGCCCGGCGAGGCTCCGCCCGCGCGGCTGCCGCATCCCGGCTGGCGGACGACCCACTCACGCGCCCGTGACTAGCGCGGGACCGTTCCCACCCAATGTCACGTAGCTTAAGTTGATCTTGGGCGAGGTTGACGGGTGGGGTGAAGGCTCCCTTCGCTGCGTCTGATGCGACGAAGGGGCACCTTCGGCCTGGTCGTGGGTCGAGGGGGTCGTGAGTGGCGTTTGGGGGGGAGGAGGGGGCACTGTTGGGTGGGTGGGGGGGGGGGGGGGGGGGGGGGGGTTTTTGGGTTCCCCACCAAAACCCCCCCCCCACGACCCCCTCGTGGGCGCGGTCGGCTCCTGTCTGCCAGAGGGCAACCGAGCGCGTGACCTGCGGCAACCCTCACCGCTTACGATCAAGACCCCATCCAAGATCAACTCAAGCTACGTGGCATTGCGTTCCCACCTGCGCCGACTGCTGGTTGCGAAAGTGGCCTTCGCGACCCTGCCGGATGCGGCGTCGGTGCGGAGTTGCGTGTCGCTGGGTCACCCCTCCACCGTGATCCGCGGTGCCAACGCCGCCAGGAAGTCGGCCGCGTCGAAGACCTCGCCCGCCGAGACGACCCCGGTCGCCTTCGTCCGGCCGTCGAGCACGCGCTGGACGGCCTCCACCACCAGCGGTGCCGTGATCGCGTAGATGTCCTGCCCCCGTGCGACGATCTGCCGTTCTTCGCCGCCGGACCGCACGACGACGTCGACCACGAACTCCTGCGAGGAAGGGCCGCCGGCGGGAGGCGCGGGCGTCTCGGGCGTCACGACCTCGCGAGCCGCGTTCACCGTCATGTACGTGGTCACCTCGGGAATGTCGAGGTGACTGGGGACGGTGACGACGTCGGCCATCGTGAACTCCCCGAGCACGGCCCGGGTCCCGAGCGGTGCGGGGAAGTCCCAATCCAGCTCCGGCAGCGCGTCGTCGCGGTGTTCGATCCGGCCGCCGGAGAAGCGGATCCGCTTGCCGTCACGCCGCTCCCGCGAGACCCTGCCCGCCGCGCGGGTCCCCTCCGTCGGATGCCAGCTGCTCAGCCCGTAGGCGACGTGGGCTTCGTCGGCGGACGTCCAGTCGCCCATCGCGGCGGTGACCATCAGGTCGCCGAGGCCACCGAAGAACGCCATCGCCGGGATCACCGTCGCTCCCGCCGCACGCTCGCCGAACTGAGCGAAGGTGTCGATGTTCGCTTCGAGCTCCGCGGCCACGTCGAGATACGGGATCCCCGCCCGCAGCGCCGCTTCGATCACCGGAGCGGCGGTGTCGGCGAAAGGCCCGGCGGCGTTGATCACCGCGTCCGCGCCCGCGAACGCGCGGTCGAGCGAAGCCGGGTCGTCCACCGACGCCTGCCGCACGTCGAGATCGGGCCAAGGCAGGCCGCGCAGTTTCGCCTCGTCGCGTCCCACGGCCAGCACGCCGAATCCGCGTTCGCGCAACTCCGCCACCACGAACCGCCCGGTGTGCCCGTAAGCCCCGAATACCGCGACGTCGTAGTTCCCCATGATTTCTCCTGTCCTCGGACGATCCACTGTGGACCATCCTGTCGGCGGATCCCGCCGATCGACAGTGTCCGGAACGCCATCATGCGTACACTTTCGGACATGAGCACGGTCGCCCTCGCCGCCACGGACGGGATGCTGCAGTTCGAGCTGTCCATCGCCCACGAGGTCTTCGACACAGGCCTGTACGAATTCGGCGTCTACGGCTCGAAGCCGGTGAAGGTCGGCCGGTTCCTGCTCGAACCGGATCACGGCCTCGAAGGTCTGAAGCGCGCCGGCACCGTCATCGTTCCCGGCTGGGCGGACATCGACGTCGATCCGCCGTCCGATCTGGTCGAGGCCGTGCGCGTCGCCCACGAAGCGGGCGCGCGGGTGGCGTCCCTGTGCACGGGCGCGTTCGTGCTGGCGGCCGCCGGTCTGCTCGACGGCCGCCGGGCGACGACGCACTGGGCGCACACCGACGTCCTCGCCGCCCGGTTTCCCTTGGTGGAGGTCGATCCGGACGTCCTCTACGTCGACAACGGCAGCGTGCTCACCTCGGCGGGCAAAGCCGCAGCGATGGACCTTTGCCTGCATCTGGTCCGTTCCGACCACGGTTCGGCCGTCGCGAACACCATCGCCCGCCGCCTGGTCGTCCCGCCGCACCGCGCGGGCGGGCAGGCCCAGTTCGTCACCGCCCCGGTTCCCGACCAGGACGACCATCCGCTCGGCCGTCTGCTCCCCTGGGTCACCGAACGGCTCGACCGGCCGCTGACCGTCGAGGACCTCGCCCGGCACGCGAACATGAGTTCCCGCAATCTGGCCAGGCACTTCCGGTCGGCGACCGGGACGACCCCGCTGCGCTGGCTGCTGACCCAGCGCATCCGCCGTGCTCAGGAACTCCTGGAACGGACCGACGACAGCGTCGACCTGATCGCCGAGGCCACCGGGATGGGCACCGCCGCCACGCTGCGGCGGCACTTCAACCGCACGGTCGGAGTGCCGCCGGACAGCTATCGCCGCACGTTCCGCGCGGTCAACGCAGGTGTGCCGTGATCAGGTCCGCGACGGCCGCCATCCCGGCCTCGTTCGGGTGGTACGGCACGCGTCCCGGCGCGGCCGCGTACCGCTCCATCCACGGGACGGCAGCACAGGCGTCGTGGTCCGTGCTGACCGCGGCCGCGGGGATCAGGGTGGCCCGTTCGGTGCGGGCCGCCCGCCGGGTCGCCGCCGCGAGCCGGTCCGCGACCTCGCGTTCGAAGGCCAGCTGCTCCGGGGTGAGCGGAACGCCGTCGCAGGCGGGCGTGGTGCGCGGGACGATCGTCAGGTAGTCGACGACCAGCACCCGCGCCCGCGGCGCGCGCCGATGGACCGCCGCGATGACGGCGCCGATCTTCTCGTGCACCGTGGTCAGCGCGGCGCGGACGGCGTCCTGGTCGACCTGGCCGCAGTTCGTGCCGCCGGTGTTCTGGCAGCCGTAGGTGAACAGGCTCCCGACGTAGCCGACGTCGTTGCCGCCGATGGTGACCGTCACGAGCCGGGTGTCCCTGGTGACGGCCTCGATCTGCGGCGGCTGCCCGGCCTGTCCGGTGGTGAGGATGTTCGCCGTGGTCGCTCCGCTGCAGGTGACGTCGGTGAGGGCGAATCCGCGTTCCCCGGCCACGAGACTCGCGTAGTTCTTCGTCGAACGTCCGCACGCCGCCGGGGTTCCGGGCTGCTGCGGCGGGATTCCCGGTCCAGCCGCGAAGGAACTGCCCATGGCGACGTAGCGGGCGGCCCCGGCGGCTTGGCCGGGCGGCGTGGCCAGGAGACCGATCGTGACCGCGGCGAGCACCGCGACGGCTATCCGCTTGACCATGGCGAACCCCTTATCTCAGGAAGGTGACCGGTTCCGGTCCCGCGATGCCGTCGATGGCACCGAGGGCGAGCAGATCTTCGGGACGTGGCTTCAGCGCATCGGCGAGGGCGGGGTCTCTTCAGGGTCCCGTTTGAGGATCCCGGCCGCCAGTTCCGGGGCGATGACGGAGAAACAGGCGTCCGGGGTGAGCCAGAGCCGGTCCGCCGAGCAGAACGCGAGCGCGCCGCCAGAACCGCCTTCCCCGATCACCAGGGTCGTGATCGGCACCTCCGCCGCCGCGATCGCGCCGAACAGCTCGGCGATGGCGTTCCCGGCCCCGGCCGTCTCCGCGGCCGGATCGGCGGCCGCCCCCGGGGTGTCGACGAGGGTCAGCACCGGCAGGCCCAGCCGGTCGGCGAGCCGGAGCAGCCGGGTCGCCGTCCGGAAACCGCCGGGCGTGGTCGCGATGCCGGTCTGCGCCGCGAAGGCGATCGGCCGCCCGCCCCGGCTTCCGATCCCGCAACGGACGCCGTCGTCGATACCGCCCCGGAGAGTGACGCGGGTGTCGAAGTAGTCGTCGAGGTAGGCACCCGCGCGGGGCCGTCCCGCAGACCGGGCGCGGAGAACGGCCTGCCAGCCGTCCGGAGCGGGTTCGAGGGCGCCGAGTGCGCGGGGCAGCTCCGCCGGGCGGTTCCGGGAGGCACCGGTCAGGAGACCGAGCCAGACCTCGAGCCGGTCGGTGATCGCGTCTTCGGCCACGAGTTCATCGACATATCCGGCCGCGTACTGGTTTTCCGCCGTGTACGCCGGATCGTCGGCGTACCGCTCCGGCCGCACCCGGCGTCCGGCGAAACCCACCTGAGCGCCGGGGACGGCGAGCACGACGTCGGCGTCGGCGCCGAGCGACGCCCACACCCCGCCGGTAGTGGGGTGCCGCGCGACGCTGATGTGCGGCAACCGCTCTTCGCGCAGCAGCGCCAGACCGCGCGCGATCCGCTGCAGTTGCCGCAGCGCGGGAACACCCTCCTGCATCCGGGTGCCGCCCGTGGACAGCAGCGAAACGACGGGAAGCCGGTGCGAGCGCGCCTCGTCGAGCGCCCGTTCGATGAGCGCGCCGGTCCTCGTCCCGACCGAACCGCCGAGGAAGCCGAACTCGAAGCGGATCACGACGACCTCGTGGCCGCCGATCTTCGCGCGTTCCCAGACCACCGACTCGTCCGTGCCCGTGCGTTTCCTGGCGCGTGCCAGGGAAGCGGCGTAACCGTCCCAGCCCAGCGGGTCAGTCATGGAGAGCCCGCTTGAGGACCTTGCCCATCTCGTTGCGCGGCAACGCTTCCAGGTACCGCACCACACGCGGCCGCTTGTGCGGGGACAGCAGTCCGGCGACGTGGTCGGCCAGTTCGCCCGCCGTCGGCTTGGCCCCGGCCGGGACGATCCAGGCCACGATGCGCTCGCCGAGGTCGTCGTCCGGCTCCCCGGTGACGGCCGCCTCCGCGACCCCCGGATGTTCCAGGAGCGCGTTCTCGATCTCGCCGGCGCCGATCTTGTAGCCGCCGCTCTTGATCAGGTCGGTGGCGCGGCGGCCCACGATCCGCACGTAGCCGTCCGGATCGCGCACCGCCATGTCGCCGGTCTTGAACCAGCCGTCGCGCATCGTGGCTTCCGTGGCGTCCGGCCGGTTCAGGTAGCCGAGGAACAGGTTCGGGCCGCGGACCTCGATCTCGCCGACGGACTCGCCGGTGAGCGGTTCTCCCGCGTCGTCGACCAGCCGCAGTTCGACGCCGGGCACCGGCGGGCCGACCGCACCTGGCCGCCGGTCCCCCGTCGCGCGGACACCGCAGTTCATCAGAGTTTCGGTCATGCCATAGCGTTCGACGACCCGCTGTCCGGTCGCGGCGGTGATCCGCTCGTGGTCGGTCGCGGGCAGGGCCGCCGAACCCGAAACCAGCAGCCGCGCCGCGCCCACTCCGGCGGCCAGCGCGGGATCGGCCTCGCAATCGGCCGCGAGCCGGTGGTACATCGTCGGGACACCGAAGAGCATCGTGCCCGCACCGGCGAGTTCCTTCGCGGCCGCTTCGGTCGAGAACCGGCCGAGGTGGTGCAGCGCACCGCCCCGTCGCAGCGGGCCGACGACGCCCAGGATAAGGCCGTGCACATGGAACAGCGGAAGGGCGTGCACGAGGACGTCGGCGTCGGTCCAGTCCCAGATCTCCGCGAGCGCGTCGAGATTCGACGCCACCGCGCGGCGCGGGAGGATGACGCCCTTCGGCGGTCCGGTAGTGCCCGACGTGTAGATGACGAACGCCGGAGACTCCGGGTCGGGTTCCTCGCCTCGCCACGGCGTGCCCGAGGTGTCCAGCTCGACCGGAACCCGCGGCAGCACATCGAGTTCCGGTGGCAGCTCGGCGTCCGGCGCGGCCAGCACGAGGTCCGGCGCGCTGTCGGCGACGATATGCGCCAGTTCGCGTGATCCGGCCTTCGGATTGATCGGCACCACCGGGACGCCGGCGGTCAGCGAGGCGACGATCGCGACGCAGGTTCGCAGCGTCGGTGTCGCCCACACCGCGACCCGCGGGCGCCCGGCCAGCGCGGCGGCGAGCGGGCCCGCGACGCACGCGAGTTGGCCGTAGGTCAGGGATTCGTCGCCGAACCGCAGGGCGACGCGGTCACTCTTCCCGGCAACCAGCATGGATCTCCTCCTCAGCCCCAGTTGGGCACGACGAACACGAGCCAGGCGATCAGCGGCACGACGGCCACCACGAGCGCCCCGTAGACCAGCAGTTGTTTGAAGAACTTGTCGCGGTCGACGTCCTTCGCGTTGGCGAGGACGAGCGCGCCGTTGGTGGAGAAGGGACTGACGTCCACCATCGTCGCCGAGACCGCGAGGGCGGCGATCATGCCGACCGGCCCGATCGTCCCCTGCGCCAGGAACGGCACGGCGAGCGGGATGAGCGCGCCCATCAGCCCGACCGACGACGCGAAGGCGGAGACGATACCTCCGATGTAGCAGAGCAGCAGCGCCGCGAGCAGCGGGATCCCGACGGTGGTGACCGCGTTGCCGACGTAGTCGATGGTGCCGATCTCCTTCAGCACCGCCACGTAGGTCAGCACACCGCAGATCAGCAGCACGGTCGGCCAGGTGATCTCGGAGACGGCGGAACGGCTGGTCTTGGGCCACGCGACGCTCAGCAGGACGGCGACGGTGATGGCGGTCAAGCCCGGGTCGAGGTCGAACACGAGGGTGCCGGCCACGAGCGCGACCAGGCCGGTCAGCGTCACGATCTTCGGCCCGTCCAAGGGAATGCGCCGTTCGTGCGGCAGCGGTTCTTCGTCGGCCTCCACTCCCTCGGCGCCCGCCGTCACGAGCTGGCGGCGCCGCAGTTTGGTCCCGCCGAGTACGACGAAAAGGACGCCCGCGATGGCGAGGTTCATGCCGAGGCTCGCGAAGAACAGCACCACGGGGCTGCCCGCGATGTGGTTGCGCTCGACGATCCCGTTGACGATCGAGCCGTAGACGCTGATCGGCGAGAACCCGCCGCCCTGCGCGCCGTGCACGACCATCGCGCCCATGAGCAGTGGGCTGATCTTGTAGCGGGCGGCGAAACCGAGCGCGATCGGCGCGACGATCGCGCAGGCAGCCGGGCTCACCGCGCCGATCGCGGTCAGCGCTCCGGTGACCACGAACATCACCCACGGGATGAGCGCGATCCGGCCGCCGACCAGGCGGACGGCCGCGGCGACCAGCCAGTCGGTGGTGCCGTTGGCCCTGGCGATGGCGAACAGATAGGTGACCCCCACCAGGACCACGAAGATGTCGCCGGGGAAGCCGGCGAAGATGCCGTCGGTGTCCAGGCCACCGGCGAGGGTGCCGACGAGGAAAGCGCCGGCGAAGGCGAGCGCCCCCATGTTGATCGAGCGGGTCGTGGCGAGGGCGAAGATCACCACGAGAACAAGGATCGAGATCAGCTGGGCGGACATGACCGTCCTCCTTGACGGCGGGAGCCCCTTGGCGCGTGGCCGAGTGGACTAGTGGCTGAGCCACTTTCCCTGTGACGGCGACCACCTGTCAACCCACGAGTGGTAAATTGGCTGAGCCACTTGTCCAGCCAAGGGAGGGCACCGAGTGCCGGAGGCGTTGAGCCGGTTGAACCGGGCGAAGCTCTACGAGCAGGTCGTCGAGCGGATCAAGGCGCACGTCGAGGAGTCCGGCCTGCGCGCGGGCGACAAACTCCCCAGCGAACGCGACCTCGCCGAGCGGCTCGGGGTCAGCCGCGCGTCGATCAAGCAGGCGATCGTCGTGCTCGAGGTGCAGGGCCTGCTCGAATCCCGGCACGGCGGGGGCACCTACCTGCGGAACGATCACCTCGACGTCGAACCGGTCGACGAACTCGTCGCCCGCCGCAAGCGGCTTCCGGAAGTACTCGAAGCCCGCGAGGCGATGGAGACCAAGCTCGCGGAACTGGCCGCGTCGCGACGATCCGACGCGGACCTCGCCGCCATCGACGCGGCACTGGAGTACATGAAGACCGAGATCGAGGACGGCGGGCACGGCGCCGAAGGCGATCGCCGGTTCCACGAAGCGATCACCGCCGCCGCGAACAACGCCCTCCTCGCCGAGTTCATGCGTTCGATCGACACGCAGATCGCGGAAAGCCGCAACGAGTCTTTGCGGCAACCCGGCAGGCCGTGGCGCTCACTGAGCCAGCATCACAACATCGCCGAGGCCATCCGGAACGGCGACCCGAAGGCGGCCGCGAACGCGATGCGGCGGCATGTCCAGACCGTCAGCAAGGTCCGGTTGCTGACCTGGGACCCGCAGGCCGACTAGCGTTTCACCAAGCCGTTCGCGGCGATCTCGGTCGCCGCCGCGAGCAAGGCACGCAGCTGCTTTTCGTCGCGGCGCAAGGCATCCGGCCGCCAGCCGAGGCTGATGATCCCGTTCCACGCCGCCCACAGCACGGTGGCGGCCTCTTCCGCGTCGACGTCCCGCAGTTCGCCGGCCTCCACCCCTACACGCAGGGCGCCCACGAGCCGCGCGTTCTGCTCGGCGACCGACCGGGCGAGCCGTTCCGCCAATTCGCGGCCCGCCGCGTAGCCGCCGATCCGCCGCACGTGGCGCTGGCGCAACACCTACGGCTGGCTCGTCGAGTATCCCGTCGACGCACGGGCCATGGAGAGTTTCATCGGCCCCGTCATGACCGATCCGGCCATCCGCCACGACGGCCGCAAGGCCATCGGCAGCGTGTCGGCGCGGTACAGCCGTGAGGCGGCCGCCCGCCTCACGACCCGGTTCGGCAAACCGATCCTGCTGGCCTGGGCCGCGGAGGACGCGTGTTCCCGCTCGCCCACGCGCGGCGGTTCGCCGAACGGCTGGACGCGCCGTTGAAGACCATTCCGGACAGTCACGCGTACACGGCCGAGGACCAGCCGGCGAAGACGGCCGCCGTGATCACCGAATGGGCTCGGCAACTTCTTAGCGGCGAAGCGACCGTGGCGCGTTGATCCAGTGGGTCGTGGGGGGGGGTTTTGGGTTTCGCCCCCAAAACCCCCCCCCCCCCCCCCCCCCCCCACCCACCCCCCCTCCCCCACAACCCCCACCGCGCCCCTCAAGGACCC
>NZ_JBWKEA010000011.1:0-262922 GCF_056435685.1 Amycolatopsis sp. NPDC043885 | reverse complement strand
GGGAAACTTTGGGGGGGGAAAAAAGGGGGGGGGGGGTGGGGGGGGGGGTGGGGGGGGGGTTTTTGGGTTCCCCACCAAAACCCCCCCCCACGACCCCCTAGACCCAAGCGACCGTGTGGCACCAAGAACCACCGGCGGCGTCCTGAAGGGCCCCTTCCCTACCTTCAGAGTAGGCAAGAGGCCCTTCACTACCCCGAGAAGCGCGGCAGCGGCTCGAGACCTCACTACGACAGGGCTTTGCCCAGCCGCCGCAATCCCTCGGCGATCGTCTCCGGCGCGTGGGTGGCGAACGACAGCCGCAACGCCGAGCGGTCCGGCTCCCCCACCTGGAACGCCGAGCCGGGCACGAAAGCGACGTCCTGCCGCAGCGCCTCGGGAAGCAGCCGGTCCGTGTCCGCGCCGCCGGGAAGGGTGACCCAGACGAACATCCCGCCGTCCGGGTCGGTCCACGTCGTCCCGGGCGGGGTGATCGCGGGCAGTTCGGCCAGCATCGCGTCACGGCGCACGCGGTACGTCGCGCACAGCTTCCGCACGTGCGCGTCGAGATCCGCGACGGCCAGATACTCGGCCGCGGCCGCTTGGTCGACGGTCGAGCTGTGCAGATCCGTCGCCTGCTTGAGGATCGTGACGCGGCGCAGCAGTTCCCTCGGCGCCCGGAACCAGCCCAGCCGCATCCCGGGCGCGATCACCTTCGAGAACGTGCCGAGATAGATCGTGCGCCCGGCGAGCTCGGGGCGGGCCGACAGCGGTTGCTCGCGTTCGCCGCGATAGCGCAGCTCGTGGTACGGATCGTCCTCGACGAGCCAGAACCCGTGACGCGCGATCACTTCCGCGAGCGCGCGGCGTCGCTCCGGACCGATCGTGCGCCCGGAGGGATTCGAGAACGTCGGGACGAGGTACAGCAGCGCCGGCCGTTCCCTGGCCGCGATCTCGTCCAGCGCGGCCGGATCGATCCCGTCCGCGTCGCCGGGAACGGGCACGACACGTGCCTCAGCGAGCTGGAAGCATTGCAGCGCCGACAGGTACACCGGTTCTTCCACCAGCACGGTGGCGCCGGGGTCGAGCAACGCGGTGCTCAGCAGTTGCAGGCCCTGCTGTGAACCCGTGGTGATCAGCAGATCGTCCACAGTGGTCGTGACCCCACGACCGGACAGCCGCTGCGCGAGCAGCTCGCGCAGCCGCGGATTCCCTTCGGTGGGCGAATACTGCAACGCGGACCTGTCGGCGAGTGCCCGGTCGAAGGCGGCGTGGAGGCCGTCCACATCGAACAGTTCCGGTGCGGGCATCCCACCGGCGAACGAGATCACGCCCGGGCGGGCGGTGAGCGCGAGCAGGTCGCGCACGGGAGAACTGGTGACGCCGTCCATACGACGGGCGAGGGGAAGAGACATGCAGGCTCCTCGGGAGAAACGAGCGGCTCCAGTGCAGCAGCCGGGGATCTTCCCGCGCGAGCAAGCAACTGCCGCCACGATAGCAGTTTCGCCTGCCCTAAGCTTGTGCTCGTGCCTCTCGTGGAAATCACCTACGCGCCCCATCTTCCCGAAGCCAAGCTGCGTGAGCTCGGCTCGGTTCTGCCGCATCTCGTGTCCGTCGCGGTGGAATGCCCCGAGGAGCCCTACGACGGCGACCTCCAGCCCGGCGACGTCGAACTGCGTTTCCGCGCACCGGGACCGTTCGACCGCTTCGGACTCGACCTCCTGGTGGAGGTCAGGTCGAAGTGGTTCCCGAGCCGGGCGGACAACCGCCAGGAGCGGGTGGACCTGCTGCGCACGAGCATCGAATCCGCGACCGGGATCGACGACGTCGGCGTGTACCTCTCACTGCCCGTCGCGGCTTGGTCGCAATCGGACTAGCCATCCCCGAACACGTGCCGCCGGACGAACGGGTTCCGGAACTTGCCGTCCGGGTCCAGTTCGCCGGCGAGCGCCCGGAAATCGGCCAGCTTCGGGTAATCCGCCGCGCGGTGGAAGAGTTTTCCCCAGTGCGGCCGGACGTCGAACGGTGCCAGCCGCTCCTCCATCACGGGCAGCAGCTCGCGGACCGCCTTCTCGTCCGGCAGCCACGTGAAGTGCAGCGCCAGCCGGCCTCCACCGTGGAACGGGCTGAGCCACAGGTCGTCCCCCGCGACCGTGCGGATCTCTGAGGTGAGCAGGACGGGCGCCAGCCGGTGCCCGAGTCCGCGCATCGCCTCCATTGCCGCGACGGCGTGCCGGACGGGCACGAAGTACTCGGTCTGGAGTTCGTTCCCGACGCTGGGCGTGAAGTCCAGGCGGAAATGCGGGATCCGTTCGTGCCACGGCCCGGTGACGCCGAGCTGACGCGTGCAGTTGTCCGCCGGGATGCCCGCCGCGTGGGCCGGATGCCGTGGCCCGTCCGCCGCCGTCGCGCCGAAGAAGTCCGCGCCCGGTTGCCCCGATCCTTTGACCCAGACCTGGTCGACCTCGTCGCGGGCCCAGTTCGTGAACAGGCTGACGCTGTAACCGGCGTCCTGGATCTCGTCGAAGTGCTCGTACACCGATTCCCAGGGAAGGCCGTCGAAGACGTCTTGCCGGAGATCGAACGACGGGACCAGCTCGAGGGTCAGCCGGGTCACCACACCCAGCGCGCCGAGGCCGACGACCACGCCGTCGTGCCGGGAGAAGGTCTTCAGCCCACCGTCGGCGGTCACCAGCTCCAAACCGGACACCGCCGACGCCAGGCTCTGGTTCCGCCGCCCGGAGCCGTGGGTCGCCGTCGCGACGGTGCCCGCCACCGTACAGTGCGGCAGCGAAGCGAGGTTGGCCAGCGCGAACCCGGCAGCGTGGACCTGGACGGCGATGTCGCCGTAGCGGGCCGCCGCGGGCACCGTGACCGTCGCCGAGTCCGCGTCGAGGACGGCGTCGCCGTCGAGCGCGGACAGATCGAGCAGGACGCCACCCGGACAGTCCGCGATGTCGTTGAAACAGTGCCCGCTGCCGAGAGCCCTGACCGCGGCCGCTCCGGCCACGACGTCCTGGATCTGATCGACGGTGCGCGGGCGGAAGATCCGTTCCGCGGTGAAGCTCTGATTTCCCGCCCAGTTCGTCTCTCGCACCAGGCCCAGCCTAGATTGCCGGAGTCGGCTTCACCCGGAGGAGGTTCGCACTGACAGGCTTTCCCGGCGAGATGGTGTCCATCGCGCTCTTGCTGGTCGTCCTGGCCTTCGCGGTGATCCGGCCACGCGGACTCCCGGAGGCGGTCGCGGCCGTCCCCGCCGCCGGGATCGTCCTGGCGGCCGGGGCGATCTCGTTCCCCGACGCCCTCGACGAAGTGACCAGGCTCGCCCCGGTCGTCGCCTTCCTCGCCGCGGTGCTCGTCCTGGCCAAATTGTGCGACGAAGAAGGACTGTTCCAGGCGGCCGGGACACTCATGGCGCGGTTCAGCCGGGGACGGCCACAACGGCTGCTGCCGGCGGTGTTCGTCGTCGCCGCGGCGGTCACCGTGGTGCTCAGCCTGGACGCCACCGTCGTCCTGCTGACCCCGGTCGTGTTCGCCACCGCCGCGCGGATGGGCGCGCGGGCCAAACCGCACGCCTACGCCTGTACGCATCTGGCGAACTCGGCCTCGTTGCTGCTGCCGGTGTCCAATCTGACCAACCTGCTCGCCGTCGCCGCGACCGGGATCTCGTTCCTGCGGTTCACCGCGCTGATGACCTTGCCCTGGCTCGCGGCCGTGCTCACCGAATACGTGGTGTTCCGCCGGTTCTTCGCCGCCGACCTGGCGGCCCGGCCACGAGGGGGAAAAGCGGTCCCGGCCGGGAAAGTCCCGGCGTTCGTCCTCGTCGTGCTCGTCCTGACGCTGGCCGGGTTCGTGGTCGCGTCCCTGCTGGACGTCAGCCCCGCGTGGGCCGCGTTCGCCGGTGCCGCCGTCCTGGCCTGCCGTGCCCTCGCGCAGCGAAGGACGTCGCCCGCCGCGATCGTGCGATCGGCGAGCATCCCCTTCGTCGCTTTCGTGCTCGCGCTGGCGATCGTGGTCCGCGCCGTCGTCGACAACGGACTGGATGAGGCGCTCAGCCACCTGGTGCCGTCTTCCACCTCGTTCCCCGCCCTGCTCGGCGCCGCCGCGGTGGCGGCCGTCCTCGCCAACCTGATCAACAACCTGCCCGCCGTGCTCGTGCTGCTGCCGCTCGCCACCGCCGGCGGGACACCGGTGGTGCTGGCCGTGCTGATCGGGGTCAACCTCGGGCCGAACCTGACCTACGTCGGTTCGCTGGCGACGCTGTTGTGGCGGCGGATCTTGCACCGGCACGACACCCGCGCCGAGCTGGGCGAGTTCACCAGGCTCGGGCTGCTCACGGTCCCGGTGTCCATCGTGCTCGCCGTCGGCGGGCTGTGGCTCGGGCTCGTCTTGACTTCCACTCAGTGAGAGGATGGGCGCATGCCCGGGAACCTGTCGACCCCCGGTGCCAGCGTCACGTCGCGGGCGTTCGCGCTGCTCGGCGCCTTCGACGTCGACCATCGTGAGCTGTCGCTGACCGAACTCTCGCAGCGGGCCGGCCTGCCGCTGCCCACCGCCCACCGGCTCGCCCGCGAACTCGTCGGGCTGGGTGCGCTGGAGCGGCGCGAGGACCGGTACGCGGTCGGGAGACGGCTGTGGGACCTCGGGCTGCTCGCGCCCGTCCAGTTCGAACTGCGGCAGGTCGCCGCCCCCTTCCTCCAGGATCTCTACGGCGCGACCGGCGCCACCGTCCACCTCGGCGAACGTGACGGCGACCAGGTGCTCTACCTCGACCGGCTCTCCGGGAACGCGTCCGTGCCGGTGGTCAGCCGGATCGGCGGACGGCTGCCGCTGCACGCCACCGGGATCGGGAAGGTCCTGCTGGCCTGGGCACCGGAGGAGGTTCAACGGCAAGTGCTCGCTTCGCTGACCCGCGTCACGCCGTACACCGTCACGCAGCCCGGCCGCCTGCGCGAGCAGTTGCGGCGGGTCCGGCGAGAGGGCTACGCGCAGACCGTCGAGGAGATGAGCCGGGGCGCGTGCTCGGTCGCCGTCCCGATCCGGCCGTCGGGTGGCGACGTCGTCGCGGCGCTCGGCCTGGTCGTCCCGGATCTGAGCCGCGGCCGGGCCCGGCTGATCTCCGCACTCCAGGTCGCGGCCGCCGGCATCGGCCGGAGCCTGCGGGTTTCACTGAGTGGAAGCGACCGCTAGCGGTTCCGCGGCCGCGCGATCAGACTCCGGTCATGCGTACCCCAGTCGCCATCGTCGGCGCCGGCCCGGCCGGACTGCTCCTGTCGCATCTGCTCGATCTCGCAGGGGTCGAGTCGGTGATCGTGGAGACCCGCTCGCGCGAGTACGTCGAAGCGCGGATCCGGGCGGGCATCCTCGAACAGTCCACAGTGGACCTCCTTCGTGAGACAGGACTCGGCGACCGGCTCGATCGCGAAGGCGACGAGCACCGCGGTATCCATCTGCAATGGCCCGAGGAACGGCATCACCTCGACTTCGTGGACCTGGTGGGCCGAAGCGTCACCGTGTACGGCCAGACCGAGGTGACGAAGGACCTCGGCAAGGCGCGTGCGACTGCCGGGCAGCAGATCCACTACGAAGTCACCGGCACCGCCGTGCACGACATCGAGACCGAGCGGCCCTACGTCACTTTCACCGACGCGGACGGCACACAGCAGCGGCTGGACGCCGACGTCGTAGTCGGCTGCGACGGCTCCTTCGGCCCCTGCCGCACCGCGATCCCCGACGCCGCGAAGCAGACTTGGGAACGCACCTACCCGTACTCGTGGCTCGGCGTGCTCGCCGACGTCGCCCCTTCGACCGACGAGCTCATCTACGCGTGGCATCCCGACGGTTTCGCCATGCATTCGATGCGCTCGGCCAGCGTCAGCAGGCTCTACCTGCAGGTGCCCAACGGCACCGACATCGGCGCCTGGTCCGACGACCGGATCTGGGAAGCGCTCGCGACCAGGCTCGGCCACGGCCAGAACGGCTGGACGCTCACGCCGGGGCCGATCACGGACAAGAGCGTGCTGCCCATGCGCAGTTTCGTGCAGCAACCCATGCGGCACGGCCGCCTGTTCCTCGCCGGTGACGCCGCCCATATCGTGCCGCCCACCGGCGCGAAGGGCCTCAACCTCGCCGTCGCCGACGTCGCCCTCCTCGCCCCCGCGCTGGCCGCTTTGGTACGGGACAAGGACTCCGCTCTCGCCGACGCGTACTCCGACACCGCGCTGCGCCGGGTCTGGCGGTGTACGCACTTCTCGTGGTGGATGACGACGATGCTGCACCAGTCCGGCGACCCGTTCGATCGGCAGTTGCAGCTTTCGCAGTTGCAGTGGCTGGCGCGGAGCGAGGCGGGCCGGGCGGGCCTGGCTGAGAACTACGCGGGGCTGCCCATCGGGTTCTGAAGATCGGTGGCTGCTGACGGTCGTCGGCGCGTACCTGACGCACCGGCGGTCCCATCGGGGACCGCCGGCAAGGCGTTGTGTTTTCCCGAAACCCGCCACGCGGACGGCGGCTCACCGCATAGGATCTCCGCGGCGTCGCCGGCCCCCGATCTCCGGCGGAGACCTGAGGAAGGCAGACATGTCACCCTTTGCGTTCGCGAGCATCGAGACCATCCCACTGGTGTTGCAACTCGCGGTGGGCCTGCTCGGTCTGATCGTCTCGGTCAAAGGACGCGCCCGGGGAGTCTCCGGCCTGATGGTGGCCGCCTTCGCGGTCATGCTCGTCACGACGGTGATGAGCATCGTGTGGCAGTTCGTGGCGCTGAACGTGCCGGACTGGAGCGAGTCCGGCAATCTGTCCGTCGATGGCATCCGCTCGATCTACCTGGTCATCGGCCTGCTGTTCGACTCCGCCTCACTGCTGTCCTGGCTGCTGGTCGCGGTCGCGGTCGTCAAGAGCGGCCGGTCGTCCCGGCAACAGCCGGGCTTCGTCCCGCCGGTCCATTACCCGATGGCCGCCCAGCCGGGATACCCGGCCGCACAGCCCGGTTACGCCCAGCCAGGTCAGCCGGACCAGACACCGCCGAACCCGCCTGCTCAGCAGCCGCCGAGCTAGCGCGAGGCGACGTGAAGCCTCAGCAAGGTCCTCGACTCCCTCGCGGAAGGTTTCACAGATCGGTTCGGGATCGGACAGGCAGCCGGTGGCCATCGCGCCGTCCCGAAGCAGCACGAAGCGCCGGGTCGCCGTCGGGCGAACCGCAGTGGCGCCTGGACGCCGTCCCGGCGCGGCCCGCGAGCGCCGCGGTGGCGCGCACCAAGTCGGCAAGGCGGGCTTTGCCTGGCCACGAGCTCATCGAAATAGGCGATGGCCCGGACCGTCGGCGTCCACCTCGGACAGCCGCAAGAGCAGACCCTTCATCGCTCCAGGTCAGGCCAGCCTCGCCGCAGGAAGACGAAAGCGGCGTCCAGCGCCGCGGCCGGATCAGCCTCGACTCCGGCCAGGTCCGGCACCTCCAGGACATAACGCGCCAGCAACCGCACGGAGAAGTCGTCCTGACCCGATTCCTCGGCGATGACCTTCGTCAGCGCGTTCTCGCAACCCGTCCACAGCGCCCTGGCGTAGGCACGCAGCGCCGGGGTGGCGATCACCAGGTCCGCGACACGGCGCGACAGCGGGTCCGGATCCGGATGGAACGGGCCGCGGGTCGCGAGGAAGTCCCGCAACGCCTCGAGGATCGAGGTGCCCTCGGCCCGATCACGCACCGCGGCGGCCAAGGCCGCTTCGCGTTCATGGCCGTCTCCGAGGATCAGCGCCTCCTTGCCACCAGGGAAGTGCGCGAAGAGCGTCGACACCGCCGTGTCCGCCGTGTCCGCGATCTCGGCGACGGTGACGTTGTCGAAGCCCCGTTCCAGGAACAGCTCTCGGGCCGCCCTCGACAGGGCTTGGCGTGTCGCCGCCTTCTTGCGTTCACGCCTGCCCGGCTCGGTCCGTTCCACGCGACCACCTTATATCGAAGTCACTCCGAAATCGTAATGAGTGTATCTTCGGAGTGAATTTGACTTTGAGGAGCCTGTCATGGGTCACTGGGACGTCCACCATTTGCCGCGCGCCGACGGCAAGACCTTCCTGGTCACCGGCGGCAACGCGGGGATCGGCTACTTCGTCGCCGAACAGCTCGCCGGATCCGGCGCGACCGTGTTCCTCGGCAGCCGGAACGCCGCCAAGGCCGATGCCGCGATGATCTCGATCCGCACGCGGGTTCCGGACGCGAGACTCGGGCACCTGCGGCTAGACCTTTCCGACCTCTCGTCCATCGAGTCCTCTGTGGACACTCTGGGGACCGAACGGCTGGACGCCGTCGTCTGCAACGCGGGTGTGCTCCTGGAGGACCAGCCGAGGCAGGAGACCGCCGATGGCCTCGAACTGACCTTCGCCACCAACCATCTCGGGCATTTCGTGCTGGTGCACCGGCTGATGCCCCTGCTCGAAGCGGCGGAGTCCGGTCGCATCGTCACCACGGGCAGTTTCGTGGGCAAGTCGGCGGAACTCGACCTGGACGATCTTCAGAGCAAACGCGACTACCAGCCCAAACGCACTTATGCGCGCTCGAAGCTGGCCCAGATGCTGTTCGCCTTCGAACTCGACAGGCGGCTGCGCGCGGCAGGCAGCCCGGTACTGAGTGTCGTCGACCATCCCGGTGGCGCGCTCGATTCCCTGACCCCGACGCGGCCGGTGCACGCGGCACCGGCCGGGCGGAAGTTCCCGGCCGGGCTTCTGTTGCAGGGCAAGGAAGCCGGAGCCTGGCCCGCTGTCCGCGCTGTCCTCGATCCCGCCGTGCGCGGCGGCGAGATGTTCGGCCCCCGGCTGTTCGGCCTGCGCGGCGAACCCCGCCGGGAACCGGTCCGCGGGAAACTCGCCGACACCGCGCTCGCCGCCCGGTTGTGGGCGGCGAGCGCGGAACTCACCCGGTGACGTCGGTCGAGTCCGGTGTGGACCGGCCACGGGACCGCAGGCCCAGCAGCAGGTCGATCACCAGGAACGCCAGCAGGCTGATCCCGAACAGCGGCACGAACCAGCCGATCGCGGCCGCGAGGACGAGAAGACCCACCACCAAGGCGAGCGGCGCCTTGCGCCACTGACCGCGCGGGATGGGCCGCCCGAAGGTCAGCCCGGTGGCGCGGGTCGGCCGACGCCGCCACCACATGCGGTAGCCGAGCACGACCAGCGTGACCAGACCGGCGCCGAGCAGGAGCAGCACGAGCTGGTTGGGCCAGCCGAACAGCACGCCCATATGCGCGTCGATCCCCCAGCGGGCGAGCTTGGCCATCAGCGGGTAGTCGGCGAACCGCACCTCGCCCAGGATCTGCCCGGTGGTCCCGTCGACCGCGACGGCGTCGACCTGCGTCGGCCAGCCGCGCTCGACTTCCGCCACCTGCCACGGAGCGCCGGGTTCCGCGGGCAGCCCGATCTCCACCGACGGCGCGTCGATCCCGGCGGCACGGGCCGACGCGAGCATCGCGTCCACGCTCTCGGGTTTCGCGGCGGGCGCTTCACCGTGACCCGAGTGCCCGGCGTGGCCGGCGTGCTCGCCGGCGCCGGCCACCTTCAACGCCGGGGTGGCCCAGCCGAGGGATTCACGCAGCGCCGAGACGTTCTCGCCCGCGTACGCCGACCACGTCAGCCCTGTCGCGGAAAGGAACAGCGCGCCGAGCAGCACCCACAGGCCAACAGATCCGTGACGGCGCACCGACTTCCCGCGCGCGGATTCGCTCTTCTCGTTCCGGCGGGCGCGGCGGCGGCTCACCCACAGCACGAGACCGCCCAGCGCGACCACCCACAGCCAGGACGCGGCCAGTTCGCTGTAGAGCCGTCCTGGCTCACCGAGAAGCAGGTTGCGGTGCAACTGGTCGAGCGTGGTCCGGAACGGCAAGGCGCCGCTCGAGCCGTACGCGACGAGATCCCCGCGCACCTGCGCGGTGGCGGGGTCGACGAAGATCGCGCGTCGTTCGGACTCGCCGAGCCCGTCCTCGGCGAAGAGCACGCGGGTGGTGTCGCCCGGTTCGGGAGCGGGCCGGATGGCGACCAGGTCACCGCCGGGGTTCGCGGCTTGTGCCGCTTTGACCTGGTCGGAGAGTGAGACCTGGTTCAGCCCGACGGGTGCCCGGAGCTGATCGGCGTAGATCCAGGACTCCATCTGCGGAGTCGCCGCGTACAGAACGCCGGTGAGCGCGGCGATGAGGACGAACGGGCCGACGAGAACGCCGGCGTAGAAGTGGAGACGGAGGAACAGTCCGCGCCAGCCGGACGCGCGCGGCGGGCTCGTGGTCGATTCGATTCGCGTTGCCATGGGGGACTCCTGAGGCGTCGGTGGGGAGGCGTGCGCCTGCGCCGCGCGCCGGTGTGATCACGGCACGCGTGCTGAGCCCTGCCGCGACAGGGGTCTCGGCAGGGTTTCGGGGATCAGGCGAACGTCACCGGCGGGCCGCGCCGGGAAAGCACGTCTCGCAGGAGCGCCTCGGTCGCGGGGAACTTCACCACGAGCGGGACGTGGATCCGCAGCGGCGCCGTCGCCAGCCGCGGTGTCAGACGGCGTGGAAGGACCGAAGCGATCAACGCCGTGAGCGCGAACAGGACGCGCTCGGCGCCCGCGAGCACCATCGCCACCACAAGGGTCGCCGCGGCGTGCCCGGCCGCCATGGCCAGGCCGTTGCCGGGGCCCTCGGCGTGGTGGGCGTGCGACTGCCAGGTCAGGAAGGTCAGGCAGGCGTGCATCGCCAGTTGCCCGCCCGCCACCAGGCCGAGGATGGCGAGCGGACCGCGACGGCGTCCCGCGAACGCGTGCGCCACCCAGCTCAGCAGGACGACGAGCAGCACGACCACGCCGAGGTCGGGGACGCGTCCGCTGGTCCCGGCGTGCGCACCGGTCGCCAAAGTGCCGGTCAGGACCCCCACGGCCCCGCCGCGGAGGCGCCTGGCCGGGCCTCGGTCCGAGGTCGGCGTGCGCACGGGAGGCAGAGTAGAGCGCGAAAGGGCCTGCTGTCTCTCCTTGCTATCGTCACCCCGGTGTTCCGCAGCCTGTCGTTCCTCCGGCTCTGGACCGGGAACACCGCCTCCGGGCTGGCGACCTGGGCCCTGCCGTTCATCCTCGGACTCGCGGTGCTGGAACGGTCGCTTTCGGCTGTGGACCTCGGCATCGTGCTCGCCGCGCGGACCGCGGGATTCCTCGTGGCCGTACCGGTGGCGGGCGTACTGGCCGACCGGTACTCACGGCGCGGGGTCGTGCTCTGGGCCGGTTTCGTCGCGGGTGCCGCCACTCCCCTGATCGCGGTCGGTATGGGCCGATCGGTCGTGGTGATGGCCGTCGCGGCCGCCGTCGTCGGCATCGGGCAGGGCGCGTGCCGCCCGGCGTTCCAGGCGCTGACCGCCGAAGTGATCGCCGAAGACCGGCGCCAGCAGGCCAACGCCGCGATGACGCTCGCCGTCCGGGTCACGACCCTGGTCGCCCCCGGGCTCACCGCCTTGCTCTCGCAGTTCGCCTCCACGCCGGCCCTGGTGATCGGGACCGGAGTGCTGTGGCTGGGCGCGGCGATGATCCCGCCGCGAGGCACTTTCGCGCCCGCCCCGGCCACGACCAGGGTCCGCTTCTTCGGCGAGTTCGCCGACGGTCTCCGCGAAGCTCGCCGTCATCCGTGGTTCCTGGCCGGGCTCGGCGCGCTGACCGCCGTGATCGCGACCGGCTATTCCGCCACCGGCGTCGTACTGCCGTTGGTCAGCCGCGACCGCTACGACACCGAAGCCGTCCTGGCCGCCGGGCTCACCGCGTACACCGTCGGCGCCCTCGCGGGCGCCGTCGTCATCGCGCGCTGGCGACCGAAACGGCAGGGCCGGGCGGCGCTGCTCGGGCTCGGCTGCTACGGCTTCGCGCCACTGAGC
Organism: Amycolatopsis sp. NPDC043885; assembly: GCF_056435685.1. Lineage (NCBI taxonomy): Bacteria > Bacillati > Actinomycetota > Actinomycetes > Pseudonocardiales > Pseudonocardiaceae > Amycolatopsis > Amycolatopsis sp. NPDC043885. Next base: position 251,075 of record NZ_JBWKEA010000011.1, on the reverse strand, counting down.
CTGCTGTTCCCGGTGCACCCGGCCTTCGTCATCGCCGCCTACGCGGTCGCCGGGCTGGGCATCGAACTGTTCAACGTCCCGTGGTTCACCGCGACCCAGCGGGAGGTCGAGCCGGGGAAGCTCGCGCGCGTGTCCTCTTTGGACTTCCTGTTCTCCTATGGACTGGCGCCCGCCGGGCTCGCGCTCATCGCCCCCGCGATCGACCGGTTCGGGGCGGAGCCGGTGCTGGCGGCGTGCGCGGTCGTCTGCTTCGCCGCGCCCGCGGCCGCCGCCCTCGTGCCTTCCTCGCGTGACTTTCGGGCAACCGCACCGATCAAGAGTGTCTAGTTTTTGCGCTCGCTTGCGGTAATGTTGCAACCATGACGCGTCGTCTTGCCGAAGTCGCCCGCAAGGTCGGGGTCAGTGAAGCCACGGTCAGCCGGGTGCTCAACGGCCGGTCCGGGGTCTCCGCCAGCACCCGGGCCGCCGTCCTCACCGCGCTGGACGTGATGGGCTACGAACGACCGACCCAGCTGCGCGGAGATCGTGCCCGACTGGTCGGACTGGTCCTTCCCGAACTCCAGAACCCCATCTTCCCCGCGCTGGCCGAGATCATGGGCAACGCACTCGCCCAGCAGGGCTTCACCCCGGTGCTGTGCACCCGCACCGCGGGCGGCGTCTCCGAAGCCGAGTACGTCGAACTGCTGCTGCAACAGCAGGTTTCCGGTGTCGTGTTCGCCGGCGGGCTCTACGCCCAGGCCGACGCGGTGCACTCCCACTACCACCATCTCGCCGAGCGCCGCCTGCCGACGGTGCTGATCAACGCCGCCGTCGACCACCTCGGACTGCCGCAGATCTCGTGCGACGACGCGGTCGCCGTCGAGCAGGTCGTCGGCCACCTGAGCTCACTCGGGCATGAGAAGATCGGCCTCGTCCTCGGCCCGAACGACCACGTGCCGTCGCGGCGCAAACTCGAGGCGTTCCGCGCCTACGCGGCGAAACTCGGGCTCCCGGTCCTGGACGAACTCGTCGAACACGGCATGTTCTCCATCGAAGGCGGGCACGCCGCCGCGGCCAGGCTGTACCCGCGCGGCGCGACGGCCGTCCTGTGCGCGAGCGATCTCCTGGCACTGGGCGCGATCCGCGCGGCCCGGCGGCAGGGCCTGTCGGTTCCCGAAGACGTCTCGGTGGTCGGCTACGACGATTCGGCCCTGATGAACTGCACCGATCCGCCGCTGACCACGACCCGCCAGCCGATCGAGGCGATGGGCCGCGCCGTGGTGGAACTGCTGGTCAAGCGCATAAACGGCGGCGAGGTGGCGGCCGAGGAACTGCTGTTCGCCCCCGAACTCGTCGTCCGGGGCTCCACCGCCCGCCGTATCTAGCCTCTCTCCCGGAACACGTGTGCCTGGAGCCGGATCACGCGTGCTTGAGGGCGGATGTGAGAGTTCCGCCTTCAGGCACGCGAGTTCCGGCTCCAAGCACGCGTGTTCGGTGAAGTACATGAAGGCCCCCTTCCCCTCGACTCAGCCAAGGGGAAGGGGGCCTTCACGCGCTTGGGGCACTCGGCGACGAGGGATGTCGGAAAGTTGCAAGTTCTCATCCAGTTATTGCGTAGATCCGGGGCTTCACTTTAGAGTGACCGCAATCACGTGACAGCCGTCGCGATCCCGAGATGAGGCTTGAAGATGAGCAGCACTTGGTCCCCCACCGTGCGCCGCCGGATGTTCTGCCTGCTCCTCGCGGGCGGACTCATCCTGGGGGTGGCCGCCTGCGGTTCCGGTTCCGGTGAAAGCACCGGGGGCAAGGTCAAGATCACCGTGACCGGCCAGCCCCCGACCAGCCAGCCGTTCGAGCGCGGCGTGTTCGACGCCGACGTCAAGGAGTTCGAGGAGACCCACCCGGACATCGACATCGAGCCCCACGAAGGGTTCATGGATCCGAAGACGTTCTCCGCCAAGCTCGCCGGCGGGCAGCTCGAAGACGTCTACTACGTCTACTTCACCGACCCGGCGCAGATCATCACGCGCCGCCAGGCCGCCGACATCACCGAAGCGGCCAAGGGCCTGAAGAACTTCGGCGACATCAAACCGGAATTACTGGACAACTTCCGGGACGCCGACGGCAAGCTCTACGGCCTGCCGACGATGAACTACAGCATGGGCCTGGTCTACAGCCGCCCGCTGTTCCAGAAAGCAGGGCTGGACCCGAACAAACCGCCGCAGACCTGGGACGAAGTCCGCGACGCCGCGAAGAAGATCGCCGCGCTGGGCAACGGCACGGTCGGGTACGCCGACTACAGCAAGAACAACCAGGGCGGCTGGCATCTGACCGCCTGGCTCTACTCGATGGGCAGCGAGGTCGCCCGCAAGGACGGCGACAAATGGGTCGCCGCGTTCGACAACGACAAGGCCAAGGCCGCCCTGAACCAGCTGCGCGCCATGCGGTGGGACGACGACACCATGGGCAGCAAGCAGCTCCTCGAAGCACAGGACGTCCAGCGCATGATGGGCGCGGGCCAGCTCGGCATGTACATGGCCGCACCGGACAACGTCCCGGTGCTGGTCAAGCAGTTCAACGGCAAGTACGAGGACTACGGCGTCGCCGGGATGCCGGGCGGGCAGGGCACGCTGCTCGGCGGCGAGGGCTACATGATCAACCCCAAGGCCTCGCCGGAGAAGATCAAGGCAGGTCTGGAATGGGTCCGCTGGAAGTACCTCAACCCGGAGCGCTTCGAGAAGCACGTCCAGCAGTACGTCGACGGCAAACAGCCGGTGGGGCTGCCCGCCGAGCCGACCCCGGACGTCTGGCAGGGCGCGGTCCGCGACCAGCAGCTCGCGATTAAAGCCAAGCACGCCAACGTTCCCGCCGAGAACTACCAGTCCTATGTGGACGCCGGTTCGCGGATCAAGGGCAGTATCGAACCGCCGAACGCGCAGCAGGTCTACGCCATTCTCGACAGCGTGATGCAGGCGGTGCTCACCGATCGGAACGCGAACATCGATCAGCAGCTGTCGTCGGCCGTGTCGAAGGTCAACAGTGTCCTCGCCCAGGTCAAGTAGCGTTCTCGACTGGCCCGCGACAGCGTCGTCGCGGGCCGGTCGCCCGGTGGCTTCGGCCGCCGAACGCCGCCGGAACCGGTCGCGCCGCAAGCTCAAGGAGAATCTCACCGCGTACGGCCTGTTGTGCGCCGCGCTCGTGGTGTTCGCCCTGTTCTCCTGGTACCCGATCGTGCGCGGGGTCCTGCTGAGCTTCCAGCAGGTCGACTTCGTCAACCCGCCGACGTGGGTCGGCTTCGACAACTTCACCCGCCTGTTCGAAGACCCGCTGTTCGGCATCGCCTGGCGTAACACGCTGTTGTTCACCGTGCTCGCCCTAGTCTTCGGGTTCGTGGTGCCGTTCGTGACCGCGGTGCTGCTCAACGAACTGCGGCACGCCAAGGCGTTCTTCCGGCTCGCGGTCTACCTGCCGGTGATGCTGCCGCCGGTGGTCACCGCCCTGATGTGGAAGTGGTTCTACGACCCGGGCGCCGGCCTGTTCAACTCCGCGCTCGGCGCCGTGGGCCTGCCCGGCGGCCAGTGGCTCGACTCGAGCGACACGTCGATGTTGTCGCTGGTGTTCGTGTCGACGTGGGCGAACATGGGCAGCACCACGCTGATCTACCTCGCCGCGCTCGGCACCATCCCCGGTGAGCTCTACGAAGCCGCGGAGCTGGACGGCGCCGGGCTGTGGAAACGCCTGATCCATGTCACGCTGCCGCAGACCCGGTTCGTGTTGCTGGTGCTCCTGTTGCTGCAGGTCGTCGCGACCATGCAGGTGTTCACCGAGCCGTACGTGATGACCGGCGGCGGACCGGACGACTCGACCGTCACCGTGCTCCTGCTGCTGTACCGCTACGCCTTCGTCTACAACGACTTCGGCTCGGCGAGCGCGTTGAGCCTGCTCCTGTTCGTCGCGCTCGGGGTGTTCTCCGCGTTGTACGTGCGCCTGACCCGGAAGGCGGATCAGTCATGAGGACGCTCGTCTCCCCCAGCACGCTCCGCAGTCCCGGCGGCAAGATCGGGTACGCCGTGATCTTCGGCTGCACCCTGCTCCTGTTCGTCATCGCGTTCCTGTTCCCGCTGTACTGGGCGGTGACCGGCGCGATGAAGTCACCGCAAGAACTGGCGCAGACGCCGGCGACGTTCATCCCGGACGAGTGGCATCCGGAGACCTTCGCCGACGCGTGGGACCAGCTGAGTCTCGGCAAGTACTTCCTCAACACCGTCATCGTCGCGGGCGGCGCCTGGCTGGCCCAGCTGGCGATCGACGTCCCCGCGGCGTTCGCGTTGTCGAAGCTGCGGCCGAAGTTCGGCAACGTCGTGCTCGGGCTGATGCTCGTGACGTTGATGCTGCCGGCGGCGGCGCTGCTGGTGCCCACCTACGTGACGATCACCGACCTGCCGCTGCTGAACGTCAACCTGATCAACTCGCCGGCGGCGGTCTGGCTTCCCGCCGCCGCCAACGCGTTCAACATCTACCTGCTGAAACGGTTCTTCGACCAGATCCCGGACGAGCTGATCGAGGCCGCGCGCCTCGACGGCGCGGGACCGGTGCGCACGCTGTGGCGCATCATCCTGCCGATCTCCCGGCCGATCCTGGCCGTGGTCTCGATCCTCGCGGTGGTGGCCGCGTGGAAGGACTTCATCTGGCCGCTGCTGGTGTTCCCGGACACCGAAAAGCAGACGCTGTCGGTGATGCTGCAGCGGGTGGCCATCGACATGCCGCTGAACGTGCTCGTCGCGGGCATGGTGCTGGCCAGTCTGCCGATGGTGGCGCTGTTCCTGGCGTTCCAGCGGCATATTCTCGCCGGGCTCACCGCCGGCAGCCTCAAGGGCTGAATTCTTCGCCGCATTCGGGGTATCCACGTACGACTGAGGAGGGCATTTCCGTGACCGCATTGGGGCAGTCCGCCGGATGGTGGCGGAGCGCGGCGATCTACCAGGTCTACATCCGCAGTTTCGCCGACGGGAACGGCGACGGCGTCGGCGATCTCGCCGGCGTCCGCGCGCGGCTGGACTACCTGGCCGAGCTGGGGATCGACGCGATCTGGTTCACCCCGTGGTATCCGTCGCCGATGGACGACGGCGGCTACGACGTCGCCGACTTCCGGGAGATCGACCCGCTCTTCGGCACGCTCGCCGAAGCGGAGGACCTGATCGCCGCGGCCCACGCCAAGGGGATCCGCGTGATCATCGACATCGTGCCGAACCACTGCTCCGACGAGCACCGCTGGTTCTCCGACGCACTCGCGGCGGAGCCGGGATCACCGGAGCGGCAACGGTTCTGGTTCCGGCCGGGTCGCGGGCCGGACGGCTCCGAGCCGCCGAACAACTGGAAGTCGCGCTTCGGCGGCTCCGCGTGGACACGGGTCCCGGACGGCGAGTGGTATCTGCACCTGTACAGCTCACGCCAGCCGGACTTCAACTGGGACAACCAGGACATCCGCGCCGATTTCGAGGACGTGCTGCGGTTCTGGTTCGACCGCGGCGTCGACGGTTTCCGCATCGACGTCGCCGACGGGCTGGTGAAGGACCCGCGGCTGCCCGACGTCGATCCCGGCGACGAGACGCCGTTCTCCGATCAGGAGGGGCTGCACGAGATCTACCGGTCGTGGCGCAAGATCGCCGACAGCTACCCCGGCGACCGGGTGATGGTCGGTGAGATGTGGCTGCCGGACATGTCGCGGGCCGCGCGGTACCTCCGCCGCGACGAGCTGCACGCGGCGTTCAACTTCGATTTCCTGGTGTGCCCGTGGGATTCCGCGCGTTTCCGGGACGTCATCGAGCGGACGCTGGCGGCACACGAGGAGGTCGGCGCGCCCGCGGCCTGGGTGCTGTCGAACCACGACGTCACCCGGCACGTCACCCGGTACGGCCGCCAAGGTGACACCGGCTTCGCGTTCGCCGACCGGCTGCACGGCACCCCGGTGGACCGAGAACTCGGGACCAGGCGGGCGCGGGCGGCCGCGTTGCTGACCATGGCGCTGCCCGGTGGTCTGTACGTCTACCAAGGAGAGGAGCTCGGGCTATGGGAGATCGAGGACATCCCGGACGGACTGCGCCAGGATCCGGTGTGGACCCGGACGAACGGCGCCGATCCCGGCCGGGACGGCTGCCGGGTCCCGCTCCCCTGGTCCGGTGACGCGCCGCCGTTCGGTTTCGGCACCGGTGGGACGTGGCTGCCCCAGCCCGGGGAATGGCGCTCCAGTACGGCGGAGGCGCAGGCGGCCGAACCCGGGTCGATGCTCCGGCTCTACCGCGCCGGTTTGCGCTTGCGGAACGAACTTCCCGCGCTGGGCCCCGGCGACCTGGAGTGGCTGGCGCTGGGCGACGGCGTGCTCGCGTTCACCCGGGAGCCGGGCTTCACGTTCGTGCTGAACTTCTCGGACAAGCCGGTGGCGTTGCCGCCGCACCGCGAAGTGCTCATGGCCAGTGGCCCCGTCGAGGGTGAACTCCCGACGGACACGGCGGTGTGGCTGCTCACCTGATCAACGACCGGTCGTGACCCGGCTGATCCGGCCGCGCATCCGTGCGCGGCCCGCCGGGTCACGCCATCGGAGGTGCCTGTCGAGCACCTCGCGGAGCACACCGCCGAGGACGAGGCCGTGGGTGGTGGTCTCGACGCAGGGGTGGTCGCGGAGCCAGTCGAACAGCTCCGACGACCGTCCTCCCGGCAGCACGGACCGGAGTAGGTCTTCGGTGGTGTGGTCCGCTTGCGCGCACACGTACAACGCCCACCGATGTGCCTCCGTCGGCGGATCACCGGCCAGCTGCGCGTAAACCGTGTCCACCACGAAGCGCTCCGCGTCGGGCCGCGGTGACCTGCTGATCTCGGCGGCCAGCGAAAGCGCGAACGGGTTGCCCGCCGCGAAGTCCACAATGGACATCCGGAGCGCGGGCGCGACACCGCGTGCTTCGAGTAGCGCCACGGACTCGGCCTCGCTCAACGCTTCGAGTTTCCGGATCCGGAGCCTTCCCGCCCACGCCGGATCGACCAGCAGCCTGGCGTCCGGCCCGGCCCTGCCCGCGATCACGACCGTGGCGCCGTCGGGCAGGCGGCGCAGGACGCCCGCCGGATCGCCGAGCCCGTCGAACAGCCGCACGGGCTTGCCCATGGCCGCCGCGTCGTCGGCGAACGTCCGCAGCAAGGTCGATTTCCCGATGCCGGGCGGTCCGGTGAGGAACAGAACCTCGGCACCGTCGGCCGGGTCCCTCGCGAGCAGCCGCCGGAATTCCGCGCGTTCGCGCTCGCGTCCGACGAACAGCGGTGCCGAGTCACGACGCGTGGGCACCGGATCGTCCTCGGCCCGAAGCACCTTCTCGTGCAACGCCCGCAGTTTCGGCCCCGGCCGAACCCCGAGTTCTTCGTCGAACAGCTCGTGGATCGAGCGGTAGAGTTCGAGCGCCTCGGCCCGGCGCCCGCCGCGATGAAGGGCGAGAAGATAGATCTCGTACAGCGGTTCCTCGAGGCGGTTCCGCTCGATCAGCACGGGTACCTCGGCCATCACCTCGTCGTGTTCCCCGAGTTCGAGGCGCAGCCGGAGCAGTTCCTGGGTCGCGGTCAGTTTCAGTCGCTCCAGGCGCGCACGTTCCTGTTCGGCCGCTTCGCCGGGGACGCCGGCCAGCGCCGTTCCGGTCCAGAGACCGAGCGCGCGTTCCAGCAGCTTCGCCGCCGTGTCCACGTTGTGCGCCTGTCGCGCACTCTCGATCAGCCCGGCGAATTCGACGGCGTCCACCTCGAAACGATCCGGGGCCAGCCGGTAACCGCCGGACCGCGAGACGATCGCCGAGCCCAAGCCCTGCAAGGAGAGCAGCCGCCGGAGTCGGGAGATGTAGGTGCGGATGACGGCCTCACCGGTGGCAGGCGCCCGCTCGCCCCAGAGCCCGTCGATCAGCTCACCGGTCCGGACGAAACTGCCCGCGTTGGCCAGCAACAGCATCAAGACCGCCTGCTGCTGCGGCGAGCCGAGGTCGAGCCGGGTGCCACCGCTGGTGAAGCCGGGCGGGCCGAGCACGGTGAAGCGGTACCGGACTTCCTGCGGCAGGCTGGACATGAGCGGAAAGTAGGCGAGCGCGCGCGACGGCCGCGAGCGTCGGACGACGTCATCGGCGTACGTCGTCCACCCATGACGTACAGCAATGACGTCATCCGACGGGCGCCGCCGTCAGGTCGGGCTTCCTACGGTTTCGGCATGTCTGAAACCACGTACACCGCCGTCGCCACTTCGACCGCGGAAGGCCGCAACGGCGGCCGGGCGACCTCCGCCGACGGCGTGCTCGACGTCGGCCTCGCCGTCCCCAAGGCCTTCGGCGGCTCCGGCGACGGCACGAACCCCGAGCAGCTGTTCGCCGCGGGCTGGGCGTCGTGCTTCGTGGGCGCCGTCCGCCGCGTCGCGGGCGTCAAGAAGGTCAAGCTGGAGGACCTCGCCGTCGTCGCCGAAGTGACGCTGCATCACGACACCGAAGCGGGTGAGTTCCACCTGAGCGCCGCGCTGCACCTGGAGGCCACCGGCATCGACCAGGCCACCGCCGACGAGCTGGTCCAGGGCGCGCACCAGGTGTGCCCTTACTCCAAGGCGACGCGGGGGAACGTGGAAGTGACGTTGGACGCGACGGTCGCGTGAGCCCTCTGGCTCGTGAGTGGCAAGGACGGTTCTAACCGTCCTTGCCACTCACGAGGGAACTGGACCAGCCTTAACGTGCCGTTGCCGGCGTTCTGGTGTCCGTGAAGGCCTCCTTCCCTACCTTCAGAGTAGGCAAGGAGGCCTTCACGGACCTGCGACCAACTGCCACCACATCCGGTAGGTACCTAAGACACCCTTGGCACTAACCGTCCTTGCCACTCACGAGCCCCAACGCACCCTTGAGCTCCGCCCGGGACTTCACCCCAAGCTTGGGGAAGATCCGGTGCAGGTGCGTGCCGACCGTCCGGTGCGACAGGTAGAGGCGCTGCCCGATCTCCCGGTTCGTCAGGCCCTCCGCGGCCAGCTGCACGATGCTCAGCTCGTGCGGGGTCAGTTTCTCCCGCGCGTCGGGACCACGGTTGGGGCTGGACTCCCCGGCGCTGCGGAGTTCACGACGCGCGCGTTCGGCCCACGCGGTCATGCCGAGCGCGTCGAACGTCTCCCGCGCTGTGCGCAGGTGCGCCCGTGAGTCCACGGCGCGCCGCTGCCGCCGTAGCCATTCGCCGTAGGCCAGGTGCAGCCGACCGCGTTCGGCGGGCCAGCCGTCCAGCTCCGCCCGCAGTGCGGTCCCGAACAGTTCGTCGCTCGGTTCGAGCACGGCGCGGGCGAAGCGCAAGCCGACGTGCAACGCGGGTGCCGGGGTGACCAGTGCGAGCTGTTCCATCTCCGCGACGATCTCGCGCAGGGCCTCGACCTGACCCGCCCGGATCGCGACCTCGGTGAGTTCCGCGACGAAGTAGACGCGCAGCGCCAGTTGGAAGGCGGGATCGGCGGGGTCGAACAGGCGCCGCAGATCGGCGAAAGCGTCGTCGAAGCGGCCCTCGCTCGACGCGGTGATCCCTCTGGCGAGCTGCACGGTCGCCAGCACCGGACGGGCACCGGCGGCGAGCGCGGTCCGCTCGGCCTCGTCGGCAAGGGCCTTGGCCTGTTTGTGTTCACCCCGCAGCGCGGCGATCTCGGCCTGTACGGCGGTGGCGAGGCCGTACATGAACGGTTGCCCTGTCTCCTTGGCGAATTTGGCCGCTTCCGCCGCGGCCGGCACGGCCGCGGCGAGGTCGCCGAGCCGGACCCGGCTCCACGCCTGGACCGCCAGCGCTCGCGGCAGCAGGCCTAGCCTGCCCTGTGCCCGCAGCCCCGGCGCCGCGGCCGCCGAGAACCGGGCCGCCAGATCGACCGCGCCGACCTGCAGCGACGCGCTGCCGAGAAAACGGTCGACCTCGGGATCGGCACCGGTGACGGCGGCGAGTTCGCGCAGCTCGGCGAGCACCGATCCGGCCCGGTCGAACGGCGCCACGTAGGCGGCGACGGCGACCAGGCGCGGGTCCGAGTTCTCGACCGGGAGGCGGTCCGCGACGGCCAGCAGCGTTCGCCGCGTGTCTTCACCGGGTTCGGCCCAGAAACAGCGCATCGCGGCACCCCACAGGACACGCATCGCCGGATCCGGCTGTCCGTCCTCCGCGACCGATTCGGCCAGCCGCGCCAGTTCCGCGATCCGCGACAGGTCCTCGCGGACACCGTCCTCGAACCCGCTGAGCAACCAGCTCGCCGTCGCTCGTTGCCGCGGCGTGAGTTCTCCCGTGCGGGCGTCCCGGACGAGCCGTTCCGCGGTCTCGCGACCGCCGGAGTCGACGGCCAGCTCGGCAGCGCGCAGCAACCTGTCCGCCCGCCGTTCCGGATCGCCGCTCACCAGCGCCGCTTGCTCCAGCGCCGCGACGGCGGCCGTCGCTCCGCCGCGGTGCCGGGCGCGATCGGCGGCGTGCTCCAGCTCCCGGGCCACGTCCTCGTCGGCGCCGGTCGCGGCGGCCGCCCGATGCCAAGCGCTGCGATCCGGCCGCCCGCGGAAGACGTCGGCGAGGCTCAGGTGCGCGCGGCGCAGTTCCTCGAACGGCACCGAAGCCGGGATCGCCGAGCGCATCAGCGGATGCCGGAACGAGACCGCCCGCGCTTCGAGGTCGATCAACCGGGCATCGGCGGCCGGTGCCAGTGCCGACGGCTCGACGTCCTCACCCAGCAACGCGCCTGCCGCCGCGAGTGTCTCGGCGAGCGAGCCGGTCTCGTTGAGCGCGGCGACCAGCGAAGTCGTCCGGGCCGGTTCCGGCAGCGCGGTGAACCGGTCCCCGAACGTCCGCTCGAGCCGTTCGGTCAGCGGCAGCACGGGCCCGGGCGCCTCGGTCACGGCCGACGGCAACTCGGTCAGGGCCAGCGGATTCCCGGCGGCTTCGGCGAGCACCCTGGACCGGACCGGCGAGGAGAGTCCGGGAGCGACGGAGTCGAGCAACTCGGCCGCCACGTCGCCGGGAAGGCGCTCCAGGTCCATTGAGGACAGTCCCGCGTCGCGCAGCGGCGACGGCTCCCCGTCCCGGACGGTCGCGATCAGCACGATCGGCTCCGTCTCGATCCGCCTGGCGACGAACGCGAGCGCGTCGGCGCTCTCGCGGTCCATCCAGTGGACGTCCTCGGCGACGATCAGCAACGGCTTGGCCGCCGCTTCGTCCGAAAGCAGCGTCAACGCGGCGAGCCCGACCAGGTACGCGTTGGGCTCGCCCGCTTCGGCGAGCCCCAGCGCCGCCCAGAGCGCGGAACGCTGCGGCGCGGGCAGGGTGTCGGCACCGGCCCGGATCGGATGGAGCAGCTGGTGCAGGGCGGCGTACGCGTAGTTCCGTTCGGCCTCGACGCCGGTCGTGCGCAACACCCGCAGGCCCCCGACCGTCGCGGCGGCCACCGCCTCCGCCACGACGGCGGACTTGCCGATACCCGGTTCGCCCTGGACGAGGACACCACCGCAACCCGCGGCGGGCCCGTCGACGAGCTCAGCCAGGTCCTTCAGCTCGGCTTCCCGTCCGAAAAGCGGCATGGTGCGGCATTCCTCCCCTCGGCCGTGGGCGGCCGCCCGTCCGACGATACCCAAACGGTCCGGTTAGGACTCCCCGACGGCGTCCACAGGATGTAGACGGCGTGTCGACACGATCGGCCTAGCTTCGGGAAGGTGATGAGACGCAAGAAGTTGTTCCTGGCGGTGGCGCCGCTGGCCGCCCTGCTGCCGCTCGTGCTGACCTCGGTCACGCAGACGGCGCCCGCCGAAGCGGCGGCGACGTCGTGCTCGGCGGTCCCCGTCTCGGCGCCCGAGGGCACGCGAATCGAGTCGGTCGAGGCTGAGCAGAAGCCTGGCGGGACCGTCACGTTCCCGCCCACCCCGTTCTCGGCTCCGTCCGCGATCGCGGACGTGCCCGCGTACTGCGAAATCACCGTCACCCTGACCCACGGCAAGGCGGGTGACCATGTCAAGGTCGCCGTCGCACTGCCGCGGACCGGGTGGACGGGCAGGCTCCAGGCGGTCGGCGGCAGCGCCTACACCGCCGGTGACTTCGGTGCCCCGCTGATCCAGGCCGTCAAGGACGGCTACAGCGGCGTGACGACCGACGCCGGCGTTCCACTGACGTTCCTCGACACCTCATGGGCACTCACTCCCCAGGGCGAGATCGACAAGCCCCTGGTGACGAACTTCGCGACCCGTTCCGTGCACGAAGCGGCCCTCATCGGCAAGGACGTGACGCAGAAGTTCTACCAGCGGGAAGTCGGCTACTCGTACTGGAACGGATGCTCGACAGGAGGCCGTCAGGGTTACTCCGAAGCGCAGCGGTACCCGGGAGACTTCGACGGCGTCCTGGCGAACGCTCCCGCCGTGCACTGGGCGGAGTTCGCGGTCGCGACCCTCTGGCCGCGAGTCGTGATGAACCAGGAGAAGACCTTCCCGGCGACCTGTGTCTTCACCGCCTTCCAGCAGGCGGCGATCAAGGCCTGCGACGGCCGGGACGGAGTCACCGACGGCATCGTGGACCGGCCGGACGAATGCGGCTACGACCCTCGATCGCTCGTCGGCACGGAGGTGCTCTGCGGCGACAGGGAGGTCACCGTCACCGCGGCGGACGCCGAAGTCGTCCGGAAGATCTGGGCCGGGCCGTCCGACGAGCACGGACGACGGCTCTGGGCCGGCCTTCCCAAAGGCGCCGACTTCGGCCCGGTGACGACCGCTCCCGGCTTCCCGGTGGCCACGGGCTGGGTGCGGACGTTCCTGAAGAAGCAGCCCGGATTCGACACGGAGACGCTCACCTATCGCCAGTTCGCCGACCTGTTCCGCCAGTCGGTGCGGGAGTACGACGACATCATCGGGACCTCGGACCCCGATCTGTCGGCGTTCCGCCGGGCGGGCGGCAAGCTGATCACCTTCGTCGGCACCGACGACCAGCTGATCCCGCCGGGCGGCACGCTGCAGTACCGCCGCGAGGTCGAGCGTGAGATGGGCGGCCCGAAGCGGGTCAACGACTTCTACCGGCTGTTCCTCGCGCCGGGTGTCGCGCACTGCTCCGGTGGCGCGGGTGCCGCGCCGACGAACGCGCTGGGCGCGCTCGTCGACTGGGTCGAACACGGCAAGGTGCCGTCGACCCTGCCCGCGGCGAACGGCGACAAGACCGTCACCCGTGATCTCTGCCCGTATCCGCAGGTCTCGCGATACCGCGGCCACGGTGATCCCGCGGTGGCCACGAGCTACCGCTGCACCGGCCACTGAGGCCCCGCACACCAGTGCCCGTCGTGCCGTCGCCCCCTCCGGCACGACGGGCACTTCCCCACACTGTGAGAAGTTCCGCCGTCCCCTTTGCCCTACCCCTCAAAAGTACGGTATGGACGACAGTGGACATTGCGGCGAAGCGCCTCAAACGTCGGTGCCGCCTTTCCACCGGCAGCGGCTGAACCGTTGCACCGCAACGGAATCGCCACGCGTGTCAGCACGGATCACCGCCATATCACCCCGCGTTCCAGCCGGGCGATATGACCCAAATGGTATGTACCAGTTGCGTGATCCGCCTCGTACGGTCGGGGACGAATCCCCTCCCCCGCCCGTTTCGAGGAAAGCGTTGAAATGAACAGAAAGATCTTAGCCGCCACAGCCGCGGCCATAGCCGGGGCAGGCCTGGTCACCGCCATCGCCCTCACCCCCAACGCGAGCGCCGGTCAGCAGGCCGCCTCCGGTGACCAGTCCCAGTCCGAAATGCTGGCCGCGATGGCCCGCGACCTCAAGATCAGCCCGGAACAGGCCAAGCTCCGGCTCGCGAGCGAACAGCGCGCCGCGGTCGCCGACAACACGCTGAAGAAGCAGCTCGGCACGTCATACGCCGGATCGTGGCTCGACGGCTCCGGGACCACGCTGACCGTGGCGGTCACCGACGCCGCCGTGGGCGACCTCGTCCGTGCCGCGGGCGCCACCCCGAAGACGGTCGCCCGCAGTGCCGCCGATCTCGACGCGGCGAAGCTGCGGCTCGACGCCAAGTCCGCCAAGGCACCGAAGACCGTGCCGGGCTGGTTCACCGACGTCACCACCAACTCGATCGTCGTCCTCGCCAACGCCGGTGGCGAATCCGCCGCGAAGTCGTGGGCTGCCGAGGCCGGTGTGCCGTCCGACCTGGTCCGGGTCGAGGCCAGCACCGAACAGCCGCGTGCGCTGATCGACATCATCGGCGGCAACGCCTACACCTTCGGCTCGGGCCGCTGCTCCATCGGTTTCGCGGTCGACGGCGGCTTCGTGACCGCCGGGCACTGCGGCACCACCGGCACCCGCACCTCGAACCCCAGCGGAACCGTCGCCGGCTCCAGCTTCCCCGGCAACGACTACGCCTGGGTCCGCGCCGACGCGGGCAACACCCCGCGCCCGCTGGTGAACCGCTACCCCGGCACCGTGCCGGTCGCCGGTTCGACCGAGGCCCCGGTCAACTCGTCGGTGTGCCGCTCCGGCTCCACCACCGGCTGGCGCTGCGGCACCATCCTGCAGAAGAACACCTCGGTCACCTACCCCGAGGGCACCATCACCGGCCTGACCCGGACCAACGCCTGCGCCGAGCCCGGTGACTCCGGCGGTTCGTGGATCACCGGCGACCAGGCGCAGGGCGTCACCTCCGGTGGCTCCGGCAACTGCACCTCCGGCGGCACCATCTACTTCCAGCCGATTTCGGAGATCCTGAGCGTCTACAACCTGCGTCTGACGGTCAGCGGCAACCCGCCGTCCAGCACCACCACGACGCCGACCACGCCCACCACCCCGACCAGCCCGACGACGTCGAACCCGCCGGGCGGCACCTGGGCGCCGTACACGTACTACGGCTCCGGCGCGACCGCCAGCTACGGCGGCAGCAACTACCGGGTCATCCAGCCGCACACCTCCATGCCCGGCTGGGAACCGCCGAACGTGCCCGCGCTTTGGGAACTCGCCTGACCTGGACCGCCCCCGGCGACCTCACCTCGCCGGGGGCGGCTCCTCCCCCTGACGACGGCGCGCTGACGGCGGATCTCGAATCCCTCGTCCCCCGCGCCCGCCGCGGCGATCCCGCGGCGACGAACGAGCTGATGAACATCGTCCAGCCGGTGGTCGCGGACTACTGCCGGAGCCGGATGGACGGAACCGACGCGCGGGAGATCGCCGCGGACGACGTCGCGCAGGAGACCTGTCTCGCCGTGCTCAGCGGCCTGCCCACCGCGCGGACCACCGGCGGGTCTTTCCTCACCGCCGTCCTGGGAATCGCGGCAAGGAAGGTCGCCGCCGCTTTCCGGCGGCGAGCCCGGGACAAGTCGGAACCCACGCCCGATCCGCCCGAACGCGCGACGCCCGAACCCAACGAACCCGAGTGGCAGGCGCTGGCCGCCGACGGCCACGACCGGTTGACGCGGCTGATGAGCACCCTGCCCGGTATCCAGCAGGAGATCCTCCGGCTGCGGATCACGGTCGGCATGACGGCGCCCGAGGCGGGCGCGGTCCTGCGGGTGAGCCCCGGCCTGGTCCGGGTCGCCCAGCATCGCGCCCTGCACAAACTCCGCACGATCATCAGCGAGGACGACCTGTGATCAGCCCCCTGATCGGTCCCGGGGACGGACACACCTGGCCGGCGGAGATCGATGTCCGGCATCTGCGCCTCCTCGACGCCATCGCGTCGGCGGGCAGCATCGCGAAGGCCGCGACCGCACTCGGGCTCTCCCAGCCCGCGTTGAGCACGCAGCTCCACCGAGTCGAACGGGCATTGGAACGGACGGTGTTCGAACGCGACCGGCACGGCGTGCGGCCCACCGCGCTGGGCGAGGTGCTCCTGAACCACGCGCGCCGGGTACTGGCCGCGGCGGACGACCTCGAACTGGCGATCCGCCGGTTCCACAGCGCGCCTTCCGAGGGACTGCTCCGGATCGGCGCGCTTCCGACCGTCTTCGCCGAGACGCTGAGCGGTGTGGTCGCCGCGGCGGCTCGTGGCCGTCCCGTCGAACTGCTGGCCGTGACCAGCCGGACGGCGTTGTTCTCGGCGCTGGCCGACGGCACGGTCGAATTGGCGCTGTACAAGGATCACCCCGGGCAGGAGATCGTTCCGCCCGACGGCGTCCACATGCTTCCTGTCGGCACGGAGCCGGTCTTCGTGGTCGTGTCCCCGGACCATCCCGCCGCCGGACTCGGCGAGGTGTCCCTGGCCGAGCTCGACGGCTCGGTCTGGCTGATGCCGTCGGACGAAGACGACGAGTTCCACGCTCACCTGACCGACCAGTGCGCCCGCGCCGGCCTAGGCGAGATCACCGTGCGGAAGCTGGATCCGATGGCGTTGCGGCAGAGCGTCCGGCACGAACCGCGCGCGGTGGCGCCCGCCCGCTCCCTCGATTCCGGTTCCACGATCCCGGGCCCGGTGGTGGCGCTGCGGGGTGTGCCGCTGAGGACGCGGCATCTCCTGCTGTGGCGGGACGGCTCGTCCATCGACGTGCCCACTGTCCGAAGCGGACTGGTGGACGCGATCACCGAGCCCGCCGCGATCCGGCATCGGCTTCCCGAGTGGGCGGCCGCCAACCCCGGCTGGCTCGGCACCTGACCGGATTCAGCGCTGGATGCAGTCGAGACCGAGGCCGAAGGCCGTGAGCACGTACTGACAGATATGCGTCGCGTGCGCTTCGTCGGTCTCGAGGCAGCCCACCGGCACGCCCAGCAGATCGACCGCGCACGACGCGTAGAACTGGTTCGGGCTGCCGGGCACCGGGTCCGCCATGGCGGGCGAGGCGGTGACGGCGCCCAAGAACGTGACCGCGGCCGCCAGCGCGGCGATTCGAGTCTTCATCGTGTTCTCCCTTTCCGTCGATGCCCCCGTGTTCCCCGGATCCGGTCGGTTCACGTGGTGATCACCGGAACGTGTCACGGTGACGTACACCGATGACGTCGTCCGACGGGCGCCGCGGCCCCTTCGGCCGTCTTAGCGTGAATTCATGCCCGTACTGGGAAAGACCGTCCTCGCCGCCGCCGTCCTGCTCACCGCCGCGTGCGGTGCCCCCTCGCCCGCTCCGCCGGTGACCGCTCCCCCCGCCGCGGCCGCCGGCTGGTCGCCGGCTCCCGTGGTGCCGTTGCCTTCCCAGCCGCCGCCGTCGCTGGTCGTGGACGCGCCGTTGCCAGAGCAGCTCGCGATGGGCCTGGTCGTGCTGCGGTACCGGGCGGAGAACCTCCGGATCGTCCCGGTGTACGGCCCCGCCGCACTGGACGTCACACCCCGGATCGGCCATATCCACGTGACCGTCGACGACGCGGCGTGGCACTGGGCCGACGGCAGCGGCGAACCGCTGATCATCCAGTCGCTGCCCGCGGGACCGCACAAGGTGTGGATCGGTCTCGCCGACCCGACGCACAAGGTCCTCGACCAGAAGACCGTGGACTTCGTCGTTCCCGCCCACACCGGACACCACTGAGGAGACGCTTTCATGACACTGGATCAGTACTACCTGCTCGGCCGCTCCGGACTGCGCGTCAGCCGGATCGCGCTCGGAACGATGAACTTCGGTACCGGCGGTTTCCACGCCGCGTACGGGAAATCCGAGGACGACGTCCGCCCGATCTTCCGCAAGTACCTGGAGGCGGGCGGGAACTTCATCGACACCGCGGACTTCTACACCGCGGGTGAGAGCGAGACCATCCTCGGCCGCCTCATCGCCGAGGCGAAGGTGCGCGACAGGGTCGTGCTCACCACCAAGTACACCAACAGCGTCGACCCCGGCGACCCGAACGCGGGCGGCAACGGGCGCAAGCACCTGATCAGGGCGCTGGAAGCGTCGTTGCGGCGGCTGGGCACCGACCACGTAGATCTCTTCCTGCTGCACACCTGGGACCGCGTCACTCCGGCGGAAGAGGTGATGCGCACGTTCGACGACCTGGTGCGCGCGGGGAAGATCCGCTACGCCGGGCTCTCCGACGTACCCGCCTGGTACGCCGCCCGGGCGCAGAGCTTCGCCGAGGCGAACGCGCTCACCCCGGCCGTCAATCTCCAGCTGCCCTACTCGCTCGTGGAACGGACGATCGAGACCGAGCACGTGCCGATGGGACAGCATCTCGGGCTCGGCATCACCGCGTGGAGCCCGCTGGCCGGCGGGTTCCTCACCGGCAAGTACCGCCAGACCGGCGAGACCACGAGCGGTGACGGCAGGCTGAGCGATCCGGGGAACGCCGGGAAGTCGTGGACGGACCGCGACTGGGCACTGCTGAAACCGCTGGAGAAGGTCGCTGACGAACTCGGCGTCACGATGGCCCAGGTCGCGATCAACTGGGTCGCGACCCAGCCGGGCGTCGCGGCCGCGATCGTCGGGGCGAGCAGCGCCGATCAGCTGGGCAAGAGCATGGCCGCACTGGACTTCACGCTTCCGCCGGACCTGCGGGCGCTCCTCGACGAGGCCAGTGCCGTCCCGCCGGAGTCGGTGTACCGGATGTTCACGCCCGCGTATCAGAACTGGGTGATCAGCCCCGGGGTGAAGGTCGGGGACAAGCCGGCGGGGTACGCGCCCGCGGTGCGGAACTGGTGAGCTGACCATCGGCGTGCCCACGGTCTGTCGCCGTTTTGCGGCAACAGGCCTGGGCCGGGTTGTGGAGGGCCTCACGCCGCCGCTTGGCGTCGCCGGTTTTCGGCGACAAGCCGTAGGGGATCATGTCGCGGTGCCGCCACGGTTCTCGCCGTTATCCGTGGCCGTCGCCGATTCGCGGCAACGGGGCGTGGGCCACCCGGAACGTCGCCAATTCGCGGCTACCCATCGAGGCGGCCCTGGAGTCCAACTGCTGCGGCCGTCGCCGTTTCGCGGCAACGACCCACGGCTGGTCCCGGCGCAACCCTGATCCCATGCCTCGACAACCCCAGCAAGTCGCCGTTTCGCGGCAACAGGCCGCAGGCGTTACGAAGGCGACCTTCCCGTCACTGCTCGGCATCGCCGATTCCCGGCGACAGGCCACCCGTGACCATGCCGCATGGCGGCCCAACCCCATCGCGCTCCGTGGCCGTCGCCGTTTCGCGGCAACGCCCCACGCTCGCCATGCCTACCGGAGACACACGGTATAGGCCGTTATACGACTCCTCTCCGCGAGATCGCCGGCAGGGCGCGGCAGCACCCAAGCCAGGTCACCGGAGCACGCCGGACCGAGGAACTCCCCGGCTTGGCGCCGTGCATCCGATGCCCGCGCCCTCGATGGCCACCAGACGGCAGCCCGGAGTCAGTACCCACATCCGTTCCAGCGACACCCTGGTGACGTACTGGCCTGCCCGCCGCTGACCAACGGGTCGGCGCGGTGATCGCGGCGAGCCGATCCAGGCCATGATCAGGTCGATCAGCGCCAGTCGATCGGGTGCCAACGGCTCCAAGGACTCGATCGGGTGCGGCGGAACACCGCCGCGTCCCGCCAGGCGCCGGGCGAGCAGCACGACGACCCGGCCGCCCAGCGAATGGCCGGCCAGACCCGCCCCCAGTAGATCCGCCACTCCGGCGGCCATCACCGCGAGCGAGTGCTTCTCCGTGTGGACGCTGCCCCGGCAGATCGACAGCCGGCCGGGCACGAAATCATCCCGAGGCGCGCAGCAGGACCACGGGCGCATCGACCTCGAACGGCGAGCATCACGCCCGCAAGTGTGCCCGGTCCGGCGCGACGGCGTGCTCCAGCGGCTGCCCGAGCACGAACCGCCGCAGCTCTCGCACGACGAGCTCGCCCATCCGAGCGCGTTCGGCACCCAGCGCGCCCGCCAGATGCGGGGTGAGCACCACGTTCGGCAACGTGTACAGCGGCGAGTCCGGCTCGGGCGGTTCGGGCCAGGTGACGTCGAGGATCGCCGTGAGATCGGGGCGCTCGCGCAGCACGGGGACGACCGACGGCTCGTCGACGACGGCGCCACGGGCGGTGTTGATCAAGGTCGCACCGATGCCCATTCTGGCCACCAGTTCACCGTCGACCAGTCCTTCGGTCTCCGGCAGCAGCGGCGCGTGCAGGCTGACCACGGGACACGTGGTGAACAGTTCGTCCAGACCCACCAGCCGCACGCCGAGACCGTCGGCCGTCGCCGGGTCGACGACGGGGTCGCTCGCGAGCACGTCCACGTCGAAACCGCGCAAATGCGACGCGACGAGAGCACCGATCTCGCCGAGGCCGAGCAGCCCGACCCGGGACCGGTAGGCACCCGCGACCCTCGGGTCCGGCGGATAGGCCCGCCGCTCCCGGATCTCCCGGGAGATCCGGTGCACCTGCTTGAGTCCTAAGAGGACCTGGGCAAGGGTGAACTCGGCGACCGGGACGGCGTTCGCGGCCGCGGCCGACACGATCGGCAGCTCACGCGCCCAGAACTCGGGCGTCGTCAGCGGCCGGACCGAGCCGGCGGCGACGAGCACGGCCCGCAGGTCCCGCGCGTGTCCCAAGAGGACGGAGTCCAGCACCGGGGCACCCCAGCCGGACAGCAGGATTTCGACGCCTTCCAGTGCCGCCGGGTTCTCCGCCAGCCGCTCACGGGTGAGCGGCTCACGCAGGTCCACCAGCGTTTCGATCTCCTTCAGCACCGCCTCGGGATAAACGTCGTCGCGGCGGCGTTCCTCCATCACGAGAAGTGCCGTCGGCCGGTGTCGCAGCTCGGTCATTCCTACCTCCGCGGCGACCATACATCGGATGCTTGACCCGGTCCACGCGCGGCGAGTCCCACGCAGAGGCGACCAGGGGCGATTGAAATTCGTAATGATCGGACCATTGACCGGAGACCGGGAAAGCGCTTACCGTCCCCTCCGAGGTAGACAGCGTGGTCCACAGTGAACAGGAGATGCGATGCGGAAATCGCGGTGGATCGGCGTGGGACTCACTGTCTCAGCGCTGGTCCTTTCGGGCTGCTCGGCAGGCCCCGCCGGAACGAACGTCGCGCAGGACACCAAGGCGCCGTTGGAACTGTGGACCCGGACGACCCCCGGCGGCCCCGGTGAACAGGCCACCAAGCGGCTCGCGGAAGCCTTCGAGAAGGCCACGGGATTCAAGGTGCAGGTCACCGCGATCTTCGACGACTTCGAGACGAAGCTCGCCCAGCGGGCCGCCCAGCGCGACCTGCCGGACATCGTGATGAACGACGTCACGCAGCTGGGCACGCTGAAGAGCCAGGGTCTCGTCCGCGAGGTCGAGCCGGGCAAGATCAAGCACACCTCGGAACTCACCGAGCAGGCCCTGAAGTCGAACCAGACCGCGGACGGCAAGCTGTACGGCCTGCCCTACAGCGCGCAGGCCTCGGCGCTGCTCATCCGCAAGGACTGGCGGGAGAAGCTCGGCAAGAGCGTCCCGCAGAGCTGGGCCGAGCTGGCGGACCTCGCCAAGGCCTTCACCACCGGCGACCCCGACGGCAACGGCAAGGCCGACACCGCGGGCCTGAACGCGACGCTGTCGACCAAGCGGGGCTACGCCTCCTGGTACTTCTCGAACTTCCTCTGGGCCGCCGGCGGCGACTTCATCTCCGAGACCGGTGGTGGCAAGTACAAGCCGGCGATGAGCACGCCCGAATCCGTGGCCGCGGTGCAGTGGTTCCGCGACCTCGGCTGCAAGGACAACGTCATCCAGCCCGGTTCGGTCACCATGCCGACCCCGGCGACCAACGAGACCTTCGAAGCGGGCAAGGCCGGGATGTACGTCGTCGGCCCGTACCTGCTGCCGCGGTTCGACAAGTCGCTCGGCAAGGACAAGTACGAGGTCGTCCCGATGCCGAAGGGCGCCAAGAACGCCGACGTCCTCGCCGAGGGGTTGTCGATCTACATGATGGCCGGTTCGCCGAACCAGGCCGGGCAGGACGCCTTCGGTGACTTCGCGATCTCGGTCGACGGCCAGAAGATCGGCATGGAGGGCGAATCGGCCTTCATCGTGCAGCTTCCGGTGAACAAGAACGTCGACATCACCCAGGTCCGCTCCGACCCGCGCTGGAAGACCTACGCCGAGATCTACACCAAGTCCGGTCACTACGCGCCGTCCATCCCGAACTGGACGCCGGTCCGCCAGGACACCGCCGACACGATCAGCGCGCTCGTCGCCGACTGCAAGCTCGATCTCAAGGCAGAACTGTCCAAACTCGACACCAAGCTCACGGCGACCTTGCAGCAACAGGGGATCAGCGCCTCATGACCGTAGATCACGCCAAGCCGGCGGCCGTCGGCGCGGACCGTCCCGCCGTCAAGCGGGCACCCGCGCCGAAGGCCCGCAGGCGCAGCGACCGCGACGGGAAGTGGTGGACGCCGTGGCTGTTCCTGGCCCCCGCCCTGATCCTGTTCGTGTACTTCAAGTTCATCCCGATGTTCACCGCGGTGACGATGTCCTTCCAGGACGTCCAGCCGTACCTGGGCAACCAGTGGGTCGGCGGGCAGAACTACAGCACCGTCCTCGGTGACGAGGCGTTCCACTCCGCGATCTGGCACACCATCGTGATCGCGGTCGGGCAGACCGCGGGGTCGATGATCATCGGCCTCGCGCTCGCCCTGCTGATGGAGGGCCAGAGCAAGCGGCTGAAGTTCCTGCGGTCGGCGGCGTTCCTGCCGGTGGTCGTGCCGATCGCGGTGGTCGCCGAACTGTGGCGCATCATGTACCACCCGACCGAGGACGGGATGCTGAACTCCATCCTCGGCCTGGTCGGGATGGGCCCGTCGGGCTTCATCAACGATCCCGACAGCTCGATGATCTCGGTCATCATCACCGGGATCTGGCGCGGTGCCCCGTACGACATGATGATCTTCCTCGCGGGCCTCGCCGGAATCGACAGGGGACTCTACGAAGCGGCCACTGTGGACGGTGCCTCCCGCTGGCGCAAGATCCTCCACGTGACGCTGCCGGGCCTGCGATCGGTGTTCTCGATCCTGTTCGTACTCGCCGCGATCCGCGGCCTGCGGGTGTTCACCGAGGTGTTCCTGCTGACCAACGGCGGGCCGAACGGCTCGACCGAAGTGGCGATGACCCTGATCTACAAACTCGGCCTGGAACAGAACCGGCTGGGCGTGGGCGCGGCGGGCGCGGTCCTGCTGTTCCTCGCGACGCTCGTGCTGACCCTGTTCGTCCAGGTGCTCCGACGGAGGCGAGACGCATGACCGCGGCCAACGATTCCGCACTCGGCCTCGACGCCGTCAAGTCACCGGCCGGGCGGATCCTCAAGTTCGTCCTGTACGCCCTGTTGCTCCTCGTGTTCGCCGGACCGCTGCTGGCACTGCTGGTCAGCGCGTTCAACGACGTCTCGGATCCGACGGCGCTGAGCGTCGTCCCGTCCAGCCCGACGCTGGACAACTTCGGCATCGCCTTCGACCTTGGCGTGGGGATGTACCTCCTCAACTCGTTCCTGGTGGTGGGCTTCGGCCTGCTGCTCCAGGTCGTGATCTCGGTGCTGGCCGGATACGCGCTGGCGCGCAAGAAATTCCGGTTCATGACCTTCGTGCTGGTCGCGATCCTGGCGACGCTGATGCTCCCGGAGGAGATCCTCGCGATCCCGCTGTCGCTGATCCTGTCGGATCTGCCGGTGGTGCATCTGAACCTGATCGGCAGCCTCGCCGGGATGATCGTGCCGCTGGGCGCGTGGGCCTTCTCGATCCTGGTGATGACCGAGTTCATGAAGGACGTCCCTCGCGAGCTCGAAGAGGCCGCGCGGATCGACGGGGCCGGCGACCTGCGGATCTTCGCCCAGATCATCCTCCCGATGTGCAAGCCCGCGCTCGGCGTGATCGGCGTCTTCGGCTTCACGATGATCTGGGACCAGTACCTGCTGCCGTTGCTGGTGTCGACCGATGCTTCGACCTACACCCTGCCGCTGGCCCTGCGGACCCTGCGGATCGACACGAACGTCACGCCCGGCGTGATCATGGCCGCGTCGCTGCTGGCGCTGCTCCCGTCGGTCGCCGCGTTCCTGTTCTTCCAGCGTTCGTTCGTCCGCGGCCTCGCCTCGGGCGCGCTCAAGGGCTGAGTCACCAAAGACAATCAAGGAGCGATCCTGCAGTGAGTTCCACCGCCTGGTTCACCCACGACCGGTTCGGGATGTTCGTCCACTGGGGACTGTATTCCCTCGCCGCCCGGCACGAATGGGTGCAGAACCGCGAAAAGCTGACCGACGAGCAGTACCGGGTGTACTTCGACCACTTCGAACCGGACAAGTACGACCCGCGTTCCTGGGCGCGCGCCGCGAAGGCCGCGGGCATGACCTACGTCGTGCTGACCACCAAGCACCACGACGGTTTCTGCCTGTGGGACAGCGACCTCACCGACTTCAAGGTGACGAACACGCCGTACGGCAAGGATCTGCTCGGCCCGTTCGTCGACGCCTGCCGCGAAGAGGGCTTGAAGGTCGGCTTCTACCACTCGTTGATCGACTGGCATCACCCCGCGTTCCCCGTCGACGGCACCCATCCCCGCCGTGACGACGCGGAGTACATCGCGGCGCATCAGTACGCCGACATCGCCGAGTACCAGCTCTATCTGCACGGTCAGGTGCGCGAACTGCTCACCCGCTTCGGCACGATCGACTACCTGTTCTTCGACTTCTCCTACAAGGGCCGCAAGGAATGGTGGGGCGGCAAGGGGCCGGACGACTGGGACTCCCCCGGCCTGCTCGCGCTCGTCCGCGAACTCCAGCCCGGCATCCTGGTCAACGACCGCACCGGGATCCCGGGGGACTTCATCACCCCGGAGCAGTACCAGCCGTCCGGCCCGATGGCCCGCGACGGCGTCCCGGTGGTGTGGGAGGCGTGCCAGACGCTGAACGGCAGCTGGGGTTACGACCGCGACAACCTCGACTACAAGAGCCCGGAACTGCTCATCCGGATGCTGGTCGACGGCGTGTCCAAGGACGGCAACCTGCTGCTCAACGTCGGCCCGAACGGCCGGGGTGAGATCGACCCCCGTGCGCACGAAGTCCTCGCCGAGATCGGCCGCTGGATGGACCGGCACGAACGCTCCGTCCGCGGCTGCGGCCCGGCCGAGTTCACCGCGCCCGCCGACGGCCGCTACACCCAGCGCGGCGACCGGCTCTATCTGCACCTGTTCAGCTGGCCGATGAACCACGTCCACCTGCCCGGGCTCGCCGGACGGGTGCGCTACGCCCAGTTGCTCGACGACGCCTCGGAGATCCGGCAGGTGCACACGGATCCCGGGCAGACCGCGCAGAACACCCAGATGGGCGGGCAGCCGGAAGGCACGCTCACCCTGAAACTCCCCATCCGGAAACCGGACACCCCGGTCCCGGTGATCGAACTGTTCCTGAGCAAAGAAAGCCCCGCCGCCGAAACCCTCCCCACCGATTGAGCACGGAGGCATCATGGATCGCAGAAGGTTCCTCAGCGGCGCCACCCTCGGCGCCGCGCTGATCACCGTCCCCTGGGTCACCGCGGGCACGGCGTCGGCCAAACCGAAGGGGCTGTGCGCTCTGAACGTCAGTTCGCTGACCGAACTGCAGAACGCGATCAACCAGGCGGGCCCCGGTGACGTCATCACCGTGAACAACGGGACGTACACCGTGCCGTCGGGCAAGCCGATCAGCGTCAAGGGCAGGCGTGGAACGAAGGACCAGCCGATCACCATCGTCGCCCAGTCCCGAGGCGGGGTGACCCTCAACGGTGAGCAGAGCTTCGTCTTCGACGACTCCACCGGCGTCACGCTCAGCGGATTCAATTTCCGGCAGAGCACCACCCTGGAGATCCCGGCGAACTGTTCGCGGATCCGCCTGACCCGCAACGACTTCCAGCTGGCCGACCTCCCGGACCTGCACTGGGTGATGGTCCGCGCCGACTACAGCAAGATCGACCGCAACCACTTCCACCACAAGACGACGCTCGGCGTCATGCTCTGCATCGAGGGCGCGGACGACGACAAGATGGCGACAGGCGTCCACGTCGTGCGGAACTACTTCTCCGACCACACCTTCGCCGGCGAAAACGGCGGCGAGCCGATCCGGCTCGGCGTCAGCCCGCGCGCGCTGAGCACCGCCGGCGCCACGGTGGAGTACAACCTGTTCGAACGCGCGAACGGCGACCCGGAGGCGATCTCGGTCAAGTCGTCGGGCAACTTCATCCGCAACAACACCATCCGGAACAGCCTGGGCGGCATCGTGCTGCGTCACGGGAACAAGTCCGTCGTCGAATCCAACTTCATCCTCGGCGGCAAGGAAGGCATCCGGATCTACGGCAACGACCACAAGATCCTCAACAACTACATCGCCGGCGTGTCCAGCAGGGCACTGGTCATCGGCAGCGGCACCGTTCGGGACCACTTCCCCGGTGAATCAAAGGAATCACGGCGCAAGAACGACGCGGCGGACCGGGTGCTCATCGCGCACAACACGTTGCTGAACAACGGCAGCACGCTCTCCGGCGAGACCAACCGGACGGTCGAACCGCGCGACTGCACGATCTCGGACAACATCTTCGTCGGCGACAACGAAGACCTGGTCGCGATGAGCACCACGGGCAACTTCACCTGGTCCGGCAACATCCTGTGGGGTTCGGGCGGGAACGGCAACATCCCGGCGGGCACCTTCCGCCGGATCGACCCGAAGCTCGTGCAGGGCAGCGACGGCGTCTCGCGGCTCGCCGCGGGCAGCCCCGCGATCGACGCGGCGACCCTGTCGACCGCACCGGTCACGCTGGACATCGACGGTCAAGCCCGTGGCAGCCTGCGTGACGTCGGCGCCGACGAGTACTCGACGGCCGCCATCGCCAACCGGCCGCTCACCACCGCGGACGTCGGCCCCGGCGCTCCGTAGCCGGGCGGTCGGCATCAGAGCCGGGCTCACGCCGGTGTCAGCCCACACCGGCGTGAGCCCCCCGCACCACCGAGTGCTCGTTGGCGGAGCCGAATAAGTACCCGAGAAGCGACCAAACGCGTGAACCCGCCTCGGCCGAAGGCCCCGCCATGCGGTGGCAGGGCGCCCTGCACGTCCACCGCGACGTGGCAGACCAGCCGGCGGCCTGCCGACGTCGATCGCGGTCGCGGGTTCACCGCCAGACTCCGAGGAGGAACCATGGCGCAGCGCGCCGCGGGTTCGGCCACCCTGGCCGACGTCGCCCGCGAGGCCGGAGTGTCGCTCGCGACGGCGTCGAGGGCGCTCAACGGCGGGACCAGACAGGTCAGCGTGACGCTGCGCGAATCGGTGCTGCGGGCCGCGGAACGGCTGCAGTACACGGCGAACGTGCCCGCGCAGGCGATGGCCCGCGGCCGCGGCAACGTCGTCGGGCTGCTGGTGCACGACATCGTCGACCCGTACTTCTCCTCGATCGCGTCGGGTGTGATGCGCGTGGCGGCGCGACACGGGCTGACGGTCACCATCGCGAGCACCGAGAACCATCCGGAGAAGGAACTCGAGTACGTCACCACGTTGCGAGGGCAACGGGCACGAGCGGTCATCCTCGCCGGGTCGCGTAACGAAGACAGTGCCCTGCAACGGAATCTGACCAAGGAGCTCAAGGCGTTCGAGGCCGCCGACGGTCAGGTCGTGGTGATCGGCCAGCGGAAGCTGCCGTTCGACACCGTCATGCTGGAGAACCGGGCCGGAGCGGCGGATCTGGCGGAGAACCTCGCCGTGCTCGGGCATCGGGACTTCCTCGTGCTCGCCGGGCCGACCGGCCTGCTGACGTCGCGGGATCGTGTTCTCGGTTTCCGTGACGGGCTCGCCCGGCACGGTATCCCGCTGCCCGAGAACCACGTGCTGCGGGCGGAATTCACCCGCGACGGCGGCTACGCGGCGATGGTGCGCGCGATCGAGAACGGCTTCCGCGGCTGCGTTTTCGCGGTCAACGACGTGATGGCCGTCGGCGCGATGGCCGCCTGCCGCGACCGTGGGCTGCTGGTCCCCGCGCAGATCGCGATCGCCGGGTTCGACGACATTATTACGTTGCGCGACATAAGGCCTTCGCTGTCGACTGTGCGTGTGCCGATCGAGCGCATGGGAGAACAAGCACTCGATTTCATCCTCGACGACCGCGCGGCCGCTCCTCGGGTCAAGCCGATCACCGGTGAGGTCGTGCTGCGCGAAAGCACTCAACCGTTGGAGGGAAAATGATCCGCCCGGGACTGTGTTCGGTGACGCTGCGGCGGCTGGACGCCGACGAAGTCGCCAGCCGCGCCGAAAAGGCGGGCCTGCAAGTGATCGAGTGGGGCGCGGACGTCCATGTGCGCCCCGGTGACGACTGGGCGGCCGAGCGCGCGTTCGAGGCCATGGCACGGCACGGGCTGACCTGCGACTCCTACGGTTCCTACTTCCGCGCCACCCCGGTGGAGGCCGGGAAGTTCGGTGACATCGCCGCCACCGCGGTCCGGCTCGGCGCCTCGCGGATCCGGGTGTGGGCGGGCAAAGCGGGCTCCGAGGACGTCGACCCCGACGAACGCGAGCAGGTCGCCGCCGGTCTCCGCGAGGCCGCCGACGTCGCGAACGAACACGGTCTGGAGGTCGCGCTGGAGTTCCACGGCGGGACGCTGACCGACACCGCGGAATCGACCGTCCGGCTGCTCGAAGAGGTCGGCCGCGACAATCTCGGCACCTACTGGCAACCGCCGCAGGACCTGCCGGACGACCAGGCGCTGACCGGCCTGGAACTGGTGCTCGACCACGTGCGCGCGGTGCACGTCTTCTCGTGGTGGCCCAGCAACGAGCGGCATCCGCTGACCTTCCGGGCGGATCTGTGGACGCGGGCGTTCGGCCTGCTCGCCAGGACCGGACGGCCGCTCGACGCGCTGCTGGAGTTCGTCCCGGACAACGATCCGGACCTGCTCCCTGGCGAGGCCGACTCGCTGCGGAAGCTGATCGAGGCGGGCGCGTGAGGTTCACCGAAACCGACAGGTTGCTCTTCGCCGGCGACTCCATCACCGACTCCAGCCGCGATCGCGCCGATCCCGCGTCGCTGGGCAAGGGGTATGTCCGGCAGATCGCGGACTTCGTCGGTGACGGACCGGAGGTGATCAACAGAGGCGTCAACGGAAACCGGATCTACGACCTCGAAGCCCGGTGGGCCATCGACGTCCTCGCGGCGCGCCCGACGGTGCTGACGGTGAAGATCGGCATCAACGACACCTGGCGGACCTTCGATCGCGGCCTGTCGAGCCCGATCGGGAAGTTCCGTGCCGCCTACTCCCGGCTGCTGGCCGGTGCGCGGGAGCACCTCCCGGCCGAGTTGTACGTGATCACGCCGTTCCTGCTGCCGGTGGAGCCGGGACAGCGGGAGTGGCTCGGTGATCTGGCGCCCCGCGTCGAAGCGGCGATCGACGTGGCGACCGAGTTCGGCGCGCGGCTGGTGCGCGCGGACCTGTTCATGCCGCGCGCGGCGGCCGAGCACGGGGCGGCGACGCTCACCCCGGACGGCGTCCACCCCAGCCCGCTGGGTCACCGGTTACTCGCCGAAGCATGGCTCGCGGCGGCCGGTGCACCGGTCGAGGAGGCCAGGCTCACCTAGGCCGTGCCCGGCAAGCCTGGCCGATACAGTTGCCCCGTGAACCGGAACGCCATCATCGCCGGTCGTTACCGGCTGGAGCACAAGGTCGGCCGGGGCGCGATGGGCGTGGTGTGGCAGGCGCGGGACGAGCGGCTCGACCGCACGGTCGCGGTCAAGCAGTTGCTGCCGGACAACTCCCCGGGCGACGCGCCGTTCCGGTCGATCGTGCGCGCGATGCGGGAGGCCCGGGTCGCCGCGCGGATCAAGCATCCGCACGCCGTCACCGTCTACGACGTCGTCGAACAGGACGGAACCCCGTACCTGATCATGGAGTTCCTCTCATCGCGGCCGCTGACGGAACTCCTCGCGGACGGCGGCCCGCTCCCCGCGGGCCGCGTCGCTGAGCTCGGCGCGCAGATCGCCTCCGCGCTGGCCGCCGCCCACGAGGACGGCATCCTGCACCGGGACGTCACACCCAACAACATTCTGATCACCGAGGACGGGCAAGCGAAGATCGCCGACTTCGGCCTGTCCCACGCCACGGGCGAAGGGACGATGACCGGCGACGGTCTCGTCGTCGGCACACCGGCGTACCTCTCCCCCGAGGTCGCCGACGGTGACGAACCCGGGTACCCGTCGGACGTGTTCTCGCTCGGCTCCACGCTCTACACCGTGCTGGAAGGCGCGCCGCCGTTCGGCACCGACGGCAACCAGATCGCCCTCCTCAAACGGGTCGCCCGCGGCGAGATCATCGCACCGCGATCCACCGGCCCGCTCACGGACGTCGTGCTGCGGCTGCTCCGGCGCGATCCGCGGGAACGGCCGGACATGGCCGAAGCCGCGCGGATGTTCGCCGCCGTCGCCGACGGCCGTCCGGCGATCCTGTCCGGCACCAAACGGCTTCCCGCGCCCACCCGCCGTTCGCGGTTGCCGTTCGCCATCGCGGGCGGCGTGGTCGCGGCGGGTGGTGTCCTGGCGGGGATCCTGCTGTTCGACGGCGGTCCGCCCGACGCCGCCGCTCCAGTGGCGGCGCCGTTGCCTTCGGCTGCGAAACCGGTGTGCGAAGCGCGATACGAGGTCGCCAACCGCTGGCCCGGCGGTTCGGAGATCCGCGTCTCCGTCCGGAACGCCCAGGACACCCGGCTCACCGGCTGGGAGGTCAGCTGGACCCTGCCGCCCGGCACCCGCATCGCCAACCTGTGGAACGGTTCCCTGACGCAGGACGGCGATCGCGTACGAGTGTCCGAAGTGGACTGGAACGCGGTACTGCCCGTCGGCGGGACGACCACCTTCGGGTTCATCGCGACCACCGAGGGCGACGGCGGGGCCGCACCGGTCGCGGTGTGCCGGAGTTCTTAGCGAGCGGTCGATTCCCGCGCGTTCAAACGCACGGGGACTTCGATCCGGCGCGGCTCGCCGTCGGCCGTCTTCCCCTCGACGAGGTCCATCAACGCCGTGGCCGCACGGCCGCCCACCTCGCGTGGATGCACGAACATCCCGGTCACCTGCGGCGAAACGAGGCGGAGCGAACCGCTGTCCACCGCACTGCAGATCCCGAGCGCGCCGGGCACCGCGAGCCGTCGGCGGCGGGCCTCGTGGAGGACGCCGAGGGCGAGGTTCTCCGATGTCGTGAAAACGGCGTC
This sequence comes from Amycolatopsis sp. NPDC043885, assembly GCF_056435685.1. Taxonomy (NCBI): domain Bacteria; kingdom Bacillati; phylum Actinomycetota; class Actinomycetes; order Pseudonocardiales; family Pseudonocardiaceae; genus Amycolatopsis; species Amycolatopsis sp. NPDC043885. The sequence goes on along the minus strand of NZ_JBWKEA010000011.1, from coordinate 220,010 downwards.
CGGGCACACCCGCCGGTCGAGGAGTCTGCCCAGTGCTTCCGCCGTGCCTTCGGTGGTCGGCGGCTCGTCGATCTCGGCCACCACCGGCTCCAGCCCCCGGCCTTCCATCCAGCCGGTGTACCCCGCGACAAGATCGGCCGCGTAGGAGCGGGCGGTGTCGGTGGCGATCATCGACGGCCGCTCGTAACCGTTGTCCGCCAAGTGATCCAGCATCAGCCGGGCGGCCGCGACGAGGTCGTTGTCGACGACGACCGGCACCGGGCACGGCGCCGCCATCGGACGTCCGACGGTCACCAGCGGCCTGTCCTGGCACCAGCCGGTCGCGAAGAAAGGCTCGTCTCCGCGGGGATCCACCAGGATCGCGCCGTCGACGGCGAAGGCGTTCAGCCGGTCGAGGTCGGCGTCCATCGGGGTCAGAAGCAGGGCGTACGAACCTTTCGACGCGGCCTCGGCCGCGCCGTTGAGGACCTCCAGGAAGTAGTCCGAATTGGGCACGAGCGCGCAGGCGCTGCTCGCGTCGACCGAGTTCGCGAGCTGGATCGCCAACGTGCGGCTGCGCCGGGTGACCAGCTGCTGCGCGTGCACGCTGGCCTGGTAACCGAGTTCGGCCGCCGCCCTCGCGACGCGCTGCCGGGTCTCCTCGGAGATCCGGCCTTGCCCGCTGAGCACATGGGAAACGGTGGTGATCGAAACCCCCGCGGCGGCGGCGACGTCACGGATGGTCGGCGACACTCAGGCCTCCACGGGCGGTCCCCAAACGCGGTTCGGCCGGTCGGTGTCCAGCCGATAGTCGGTGACATGGGCGTCGCCCAGCCTACGGCCGAGGTCCGCCGCCGCCGCCAGCGGCCGCGCGGGATCGCGCTCCACCTCGCCCCGGCTGTTGCCGACGCCGACCACGATCCCGGCGAGGTCCTGGCGCAGGTATCGGGTGAGCTCCTGGAACTGGGCCTCCAGGCCGAGTGTCGCGCCGCGGTAGCTCTCCTCGCACGAGATCAGCACCGCGGCGCGTTTGTGCATCAACCCCGGCACGACCTCCGCGGTATGCGGCGAACTGCCGGAGGTGTAACAGAAAAGCCGGTCGAAGAAGGACTTGAGCCGTCCGGTCATGCCGTACCAGTGCAGCGGTGTCGCGTAGACGATCGCGTCCGCCGGGAGCACATGATCGAACAACAGGCGCTCGTAGCCGTCGCCGATGCCGCAGGACCGGTCGCTCAACCGGCAGCCGCGGCAGTCCCCCAGCGGCGACTCGACGAAATCGGAGAGCCGGATGAAGCCGACCGTGTGCCCGGCTTCATCCGCCCCCTTGGCCAGCGCCTGCGCGAGCGCCCAGGAGTTGCCTTCACGGCGTGGGCTCGAATCGAGCACCAAGACCTTCATGCGGTTCTCCCCCGGAGAGACTGCCAAAACGTTTTAGCAGTCTCTCCGGGGAGGGTTTCCCCTGTCAAGCGACCTTGGCCGCCGCGGCGAGGAGGACCTCCGCGACGACGTCCGGCCGCGAGACCGAGACAGCGTGCGAAGCGTCGACCCTGGTGACCTCCGAACCGGCACGCTCGGCCATGAACGCCTGCGCGGCGGCGGGGATCGCGTGGTCCTGCTCGGCGATCAGCGCCCACGAAGGCAGGTTCTTCCACGCCGGCTCACCGTCGAACGGCGTGGCGAGCGCGCGCTCGGTGACCGGACGCTGGGTGACCGCCATGACGTCGGCGGTCTCCGCGGGGACGTCGGCCGCGAACACGTCCGAGAAGTTCTCGGGCTTGATCGACAGCTCACCCTGCGCGGCCAGGACGTTCGTGGTGTCCGGGCCGAGCTTGCCGCCTTCGAACCGGCCGGACAGCTCGAACACGCTCTCCCCCGCCTCCGGCTGGAAAGCGGCGATGTAGACGAGCGCCTCGACGTTCGGCGCGGTGGTGGCCGCACGGCTGATCACCACGCCGCCGTAGGAGTGCCCGGCCAGCACCACGGGACCGTCCACGCCGTTGACGACGTCGGACACGTAGTCCGCGTCGGACTCGATCCCGCGCAGCGGGTTCGCGGCGGCCAGCACGCGATAGCCCTGCTCACGCAGCTTCGGGACGACGCCGTTCCAGCTGGACGAGTCGGCGAAAGCGCCGTGGACCAGGACGATGGTGGGCTTCTGGTTGCTCATGATGACTCCTTCAGTTCAGGGAGAACGATCGGTCTTTCTGCCTGAACAATGCTCGCCGGCGAGGTCTTCCGCAACGTGACGAAGCCGACCTAGTGGAATGACCGTTCTTTCTCTAAGGTTGGGGAATGCCGACTGTCGATCGGGACGTCCACCCGAAGATCCGGCTGCTCGAGACAGCGTCGCGACTCTTCTACGCCGAGGGCATCCATGCCGTCGGCGTGGAGCGCCTGGTCTCCGAAGCGGCCGTGACCAGGGCGACGTTCTACCGCCACTACCCCACCAAGGACGACCTCGTCGCCGCCTACCTGAGCACTACGAGCGAGCGGATCCGCGCGGGCGTCGACGCGGTCACGCAAGGGAAGCCCGCTCGCGAAGCACTGCTCGCCGCACTGGGCATCGTCGGCGACCGGACGCTCGACGACGACTTCCGCGGCTGCCAGTTCCTCAACGCCGCGGCCGAGTACCCCGATCCCGCGCACCAGGTGCGCCAGGTCATCGACGACCACCGGGACTGGTTCTTCGGCGTGCTTCGCGACTTGGCGCGCGACGCGGGTCATGCCGATCCCGAGCACGCCGCCCGCACCCTCGTCCTCCTCCGCGACGGCGCGCTTCACGGCGGGAACCTCGACGACGCCGCGACCGTGCGCACCACTTTGCACCGAGCCGTGGCCGAGCTCGTCCCCTGACGTTCATCGCGTCTTCTCGACGGTCGTAACAAGTGCTACCTTCGCGGAAGGGGGCACGGCCGGACCGAGGAGCGGCGACGATGAGGCTTTCTCCCAGCGCGCACGTCGACCCGTTCTGCCGTGACCGGCTGCCGCCCGCCGATCAGTGGCCGGAGTTCGTGTTCGACCTGCCGGAACTCCGGTACCCGGACAGACTGAACGCCGCGACCGGGCTGCTCGACGACACCGCCGCGCGCCTCGGCCACGACAGGCCATGCCTGCTCTCCCCCGCCGAAACGTGGACATACGGCGAAGTCCTGGCCCGCGCCAACCGCGTCGCCCACGTCCTGGTCACCGAGTTCGGGGTCGTTCCCGGAGACCGGGTGCTGTTGCGGGGCACCAACACTCCGTGGCTCGCGACCGCATGGCTGGCCGTGCTCAAGGCGGGCGCGGTGGCCGTCACTACCATGCCGATGCTGCGGCGCACCGAACTCGACAAGATCGCCGGCCGCGCGAAACCCGCGGTCGCGGTCTGCGACGAACGACTGCTGGACGAACTCCCGCCAGATCTCCCCGTCGTGTCCTACGGAACCGAACTCGCGGCCCGCGCGGAACGGCATCCTGTGACGTTCGCCGATGTCCCGACCGCGGCCGACGACGTCGCCCTGCTGGCCTTCACCTCCGGCACGACAGGATCCCCGAAGGCGACGATGCATTTCCATCGCGACCTGCTCGCGATCGCCGACACCTTCTCCCGCCACGTCGTACGCCCGACGTCCGACGACCTCTTCTGCGGTACACCGCCGCTGGCCTTCACCTTCGGCCTCGGCGGCCTGCTGGTCTTCCCTCTGCGCGCGGGCGCGGCGACACTGCTCGTCGAGCGCGCCACCCCGGCGGAACTCGCCGCCATCGTCGCCACGAAGAACGTCACCGTTCTCTTCACCGCCCCGACCGCGTACCGGGCGATTCTGAACGCAGGCGAGGGCCAGTTGCTGACCGGAGTACGCCGGGCCGTCTCGGCGGGCGAGTCGCTTCCCGCTCCCGTGGCCGAGCAGTACCGGGAGATCGTCGGACGGCCGCTCATCGACGGGCTCGGCAGCACCGAGATGCTGCACGTGTTCATCTCCTCCGCCGACGGCGACGCGCGTCCTGGCGCCACCGGCAAAGTCGTGCCCGGCTACCAAGCGGCCGTTCTCGATGCCGACGGTTCGCCCGTTCCCGACGGCACTCCCGGTTTCCTGGCGGTTCGAGGGCCCACCGGTTGCCGCTACCTCGAAGACCCGCGCCAGCAGGACTACGTCCGCGGCGGCTGGAACCTCACCGGCGACACCTACGTCCGCGACACCGACGGCTACTTCCGGTTCGTCGCGCGCAGCGACGACATGATCATCTCGTCGGGGTACAACATCGCCGCCCCCGAGGTCGAGGAGGTCCTGCTCACCCATCCGGACGTGGACGAATGCGCCGTGATCGGCACGCCGGATCCCGATCGCGGCTCGGTCGTGACGGCGTTCGTCGTTCCCCGGCCCGGTATCGAGCCGGGCGTGGATCTGGTGCGGGCATTGCAGGACCACGCCAAGGCGACCGCGGCGCCGTACAAGTATCCGCGGCGGGTGCGGTTCATCGAGGCATTGCCGCGCAATGCGAGCGGGAAGCTGCAGCGATATCTGCTTCGGGAGCTGTGAGCTCTGTCCACATCGGACCTCGTCTGAGGTCTTTCGATCTCCCGCAAGTCATTGAGGGCAAGGCGGATGTGTCGGACGCGGCGGGTGGTCACCAAGGGGCACGTCGGCAAGTAGACCTTCGCAAGATTTAACTTTGCGAAGGTGACTTTGCGACCTGCCTCGTTTGTCTTATGACCCACTCAGGTCGAAATCCCCGCCTTCGCCAGAATGCGAAACAAATTCCGGAGCGCTTTTCATATTCGCACACCTGTTCGAACGCTGGTATTCTTGCGGGGTGTCCAGCCAACGAATCCTCGAACCGCCGCAGGAGCTGTGGCGTGCCGGTGCGCGCGAACTCGCGCACGGCGTGGTCGAGCGGTTGTCGGTGGCACGACAGGCTTTGGCCGAGGTCGGGCAGTTCCTGGCCGAGATCGAGTCCCGCGGTCCGATGGAGTTGTTCGGGCACGGTTCGACCGCGGGCTGGTTCGCCGAGACCGCCCGGATCAGCCCGAAAGAAGCTCGCGACACCGTGGCCCGCGCGCTGGCGGTGAACGAAAGCCGGAACCTGGACGGCACCCCCGCCCCCGCTTTCGCCCCCATCGCCGGAGCCGCCGCGGCCGACGGGGACCTCGGGCACCAGCAACTCGACCCACTCCTGGCGGTACTGAAGAAAATCCCCTCCGAGGCCTCGGAGGAAGACCGGTCCGAGGCGGAACGGATCCTGGTGAACCTGGCCCGCCACGCCGGGCCGCAGCAGATCGTCAACGGCGGCGCCGAACTCTTGGCGCACCTGGATCCCGACGGCAACGAGCCCAAAGACGAAGACCTGAAGCCGCCGTCGCGTGAGGTCCATCTCCGGAAACGCGACGACGGCTGGTGGCGACTCAACGGCCTCCTCGACCCCGAATTCGGCGCCCGCGCCAACGCGTTGTTCGAAACCTGGGGACAACGAAGACCCGCCGACGAAGACGGCAACCGCGACCCCCGCACCCCCGGCGAACGCCACGGCGACGCCCTGTTCGACGCCATCCACTACGCCATGACCAACGACAAAGCACCCACCCTCTCCGGAGACCGCACCACCATCGTGGTCACCATCCCCCTGGAGACCCTGACCTCCGGACTGGGATCCGCCTGCGTGGACGAGGTCTCCCAGATCACCGCCCGCCACGCCCGCCTGCTCGCCTGCGACGCCAAAATCATCCCCGCCGTCCTCGGCACCGAAAGCGAACCCCTCGACATCGGCCGCGCCACCCGCAGCGTCACCCCCGCCCAACGCCGGGCACTGAACCTCCGCGACCACGGCTGTGCCTTCCCCGGATGCCACCGACGGCCCAAACACTGCGAAGCCCACCACATTCTCCCCTGGGGCCAACTCGGCGACACCGACCTCGACAACCTCTGCCTACTCTGCCGATATCACCACATGGTCATCCACGGACAATCCGGCTGGAAAGTCCAGATCACCGGCGGCCGACCCGAATTCATCCCACCCCAATACCTCGACCCGTTACAAACCCCACGCCGCAACCACCGCTGAACCCGAAGAGCCCGCCAGCCCCACCGGCGACGGGCCCCTCGGCATGCCCGGAGCACGGAGCGGCCGACCCGGGTGATGTCTGTCGAGACATAGGCAGCGGCGACTAGTGCCGAGGCATGTCGCGAAAGCCACTCGTTTCCTTTGATGATCAGCTTGACGTCGGGTCCCCACCAGAACCAGGTCGGGCAGCAGTAAGGACAAGCCAGAAGTCCCAGTATTTCAGCCTGGGTGGCATGACGGCCTCGGCAAGCACGATCGGGGCGAGCAGGAGAAGCCACAGTGCTACGACGCCGGGCGGGGCAGCCGTGCGGCGCGAGCTGGGCTGCCCCCGGGCTGATCGAAGACTGCGGGACTCAACACCGCTTGGCTGACGCGACACGCTCGCCACCAGGCAGAGCACTGCACCTTTACCTTACGCCTCAAGAATTCCGCCGGGATCACCACGCCGTCGATCCGCCGTCCGCTCTGGACACTGAGCTACCCCGCGACTTCCCCGGACTTCAGCGAATCCCGCGCCGCCGATTCGCCGCGACCAGCGCGACAATGCTCAGCGAGGCCGTCGCCAAAAGATAGTAACCAGGCGAAACAGGTGATCCGGTGGCCGCGATCATCGCGGTCGCGATGGTCGGCGTGAACCCGCCGACCATCCCGACGGTGGCGTTGTAGGCGAACGAAAGTCCCGTCGCCCTGGTGTGCGCCGGGAACACGTCCGCCATCACCGACGGAAGCGCACCGAAGTAGGTGGCCTTCAGCAGCCCCAGGATCGTCATCGTGATCGTGAGGGTCAGGAACGACGGCGAGGTGGTGACCCACAGGTACAGCGGCACCACGCCGGCCCCGATCACCGCCGCGGCACCGATCATGATCCTGATGCGGCCGTGCCGGTCGGTGAGCAGCCCGACGATCGGTGTCACGACGGTCAGGATGGCGGCGGTGATCATCAGGGCGACGAACGAAAGCGAGTCGTCCAGGCCGAGATTCTTGATCGCGAAGGTCGGCAGTGACTGAAGGATGAAGTTCAGCGAGGTCGAGACGACCAGCGCTCCCCCGGCGATCAGCAGGCCGCCCCACTGGAAGCGGAACAGCGTCCGGACCGGTGCGGACTTCGGCTGATTCTCCTTCGTGGCCTCGGGTTCGTCGACGTGGCGCCGGATGTAGTAGCCGACCGGGCCGACGAGCAGCCCGAAGACGAACGGGATCCGCCAGCCCCAGGAGGTCATCGCGTCGGCGCTGAGGGAAGCGGTCAGCCCGGCGGCGAACCCGGCGGACATCAGTGTCGCGAAACCCTGGCTGGCGAACTGAAAACTGCCGAGGAAGCCTTTGCGGCGGCCGTCCTGTTCAATCAGGAACGACGTGGCCGCCCCGAATTCCCCGCCCGCGGCGAAGCCCTGGATCAGCCGCGCGACGATCACGCCGACCGGCGCGAGGAAACCGATCGTCGCGTAGCTCGGCATCACCGCCAGCAGGAACGTCCCGGCGACCATCAGCCAGATGGTCAGCACCAGCGCCTTCTTTCGGCCGAACCGGTCGGCGTAGGCGCCGAGCACGAGACCGCCGAGCGGACGCACGAGGAACGTGATGCCGAAGACCGCGTACGCCTGCACGAGCTGGACGGCGGCGTTCCCGCCGGGGAAGAAGGTCTTGCCGATATAGGCCGCCATCAGCGCGTATACGCCGAGGTCGAACCATTCGAGCGCGTTGCCGATGGTCGCGGCGGCGATCGCGCGCCGGGTGGACGACGGCGTGCGCTGCCTGGCCACCGTCCGCTCGCCCATCATGCGTCCCCGCCGCGCCGTCCGAGCGCGTGGAACAGTGCCGCGGCGAGGACGATTCCCTCGCGGGCGATCGGCGCGAGCAGGTGTTCGTCGGGCGCGTGCTGCAGGCATCCGGGATAGGAGTGCGGCAGCCACAGCGTCGGGAGGCCGAGGATGTCGGTGAACACATGGTTCGGCAGCCCTCCGCCGAAGCTCGGCAGGACCGCCACGCGCCGATCGGAAACCTCGTCGAGGACACTCTTCGCCCAGCCGACCCACGGGTCGTCGACAGGCGTGCGGCTGGCGCGGAAACTGCCCTCGGCGGTGACGTCGACCATGGAAAACCCTTGGGCGGCAAGGTGTTTCTTGATCGCCTCGCCCACTCCGTCGACGTCGGTTCCCGCGACGTAGCGCAGTTGCAGCATCGCTCGTGCGCGACCGGGGATGGCGTTGACCGGCCGGTCGATGTCCGCGGCGCCGAGCGAGAGGACTTCGAGGGTGTTCCAGCCGTACAGCCGCTCCGCCGCGGTCAACCCGGTGTCGCCCCAACTCGCGTCCAGCGCCGGATCGCCCGGTTTGTTCCCGATCTCGAGTCCGGCAAGCGCCGCGCGGACGCTGTCCGGGAGCTCGGGCGGCAGGAGTTCCGGCACCTGGACGCGGCCGTGCCCGTCGACGAGACAGGCGATCGCCCCGGCGAGGGTGGTGGCGGGGTTGCGCAGCACGCCACCCCAGTTCCCCGAGTGGTAGGCGTCGGGGCGGAGGTCGATGTCGAGGGCGATCCGGACACTGCCTCGCGCGCCGAGGAACAGCGTCGGCGTCGCCGCGTCCAGGCGCGGGCCGTCGGACGCGATGAGGACGTCGGCGCTCAGTGCCTCCCGGTGCACCGAGACGAACTCGTCGAGCCCCGGCGAGCCGATCTCCTCCCCTGTCTCGACCAGGAACTTGAGGTTGAACCCGAGCGAACCCGTCTCGGCGAGGAGCAGCCTGAGCGCGGTCAGGTTGATCAGGTGTTGCCCCTTGTTGTCCGCCGAACCTCGGCCGTACCAGCGTTCACCGTCGGCGGTCAGCGTCCACGGGTCCCGGCCGTCACTCCACCGGCCCACGTGCCCATCGACGACATCCGCGTGGCCGTAGCACAGGAGTGTCGGCAGCTGTGGCGACTCGATCCGGGTGCCGATCAGGAACGGGCCGCCGCCGGGATCCGGATTGGGATGGATCGCCACGGAACAGCCGAGCGCGGTCAGTGCCGGGGTCAGCACCTCATCCAGGTATGCCTTGATGGCAACGCGGCCGCTCGGATGATCACTCACGGTCGGATACCCGACGAGCTCGGCGAGTTCGGCGAAGAACGCTCCCGAGTCAACGTGCTCGTGGGCCTTCGCGACCAGTTCTGCAAGGATCACCGTGTTGTCTCCCGATTCGCTCGTCGAGTGTCGCAGAGGAGCGTAAGTCGGTTTGCGTATCCGGACCATTGCCGTTTACCGTGCTCCGCGTTCTCATTGCGGCAAACCTGCGGAGATCTGATGCGACTACTGCCGATCGCGTTGACGTACTTCCTCGAAGTCGCCCGCACCGGCTCGGTGTCCGAGGCGGCGGCGGAACTGACGGTGGCGCCGTCCGCGATCAGCCGCCAGATCGCCAAACTCGAAGCGGGTCTCGGGGTGTCGTTGTTCGTCCGGCATCCGCGCGGCATGGTGCCGACCGAGGCCGGGACCCGGCTGCTCGACCACGTCCGGCGCAGCGAGGCCGAATCGGCCGTTCTCGTCGACGAACTCCGCACCGGCCGCGGCCTGCACGCCCGGTCCCTGACGGTCGCCTGCTCCGAGGGATTCGCCCGCCGCGTGGTCCCGCAGGCGATCGCCGCCTTCCGGCGCGTGCACGACGTCACGTTCCACATCGACGTCGTCACCAGGGACGAAGCGACTCGACGGGTACTCGAAGGCGCGGCCGACGTCGCCGTCACGTTCGCGACCGGGCCTCAGCACGGGGTGCGGGTCGAGAGCGCGGTCGTCGTCCCGGTGTACGCGATCGTCCCGCTCGATCATCCGCTGACCAGCGGCGACTCCGTCGAACTCGCCGAACTGTGCCGTCATCCGCTCGCGCTCCCGGCGCCGGGCCAGAGTCTGCGCGACCTGTTCGACATCGCCGCCCGGATCGAGAATCTCGCGGCCCATCCGGTGCTGGAGTGCAACGAACTGAGCCCGAAGTACGAGTTCGTCCGCTGCGGTGGCGGGATCGCGCTCGTCGGCGGTCTGGGTGACATCGAGCAGGACGCGGCCACCGAAGGCGTCGCCTACGTGCTCCTCGACAACGCCGTGTTCCGCAAACGCGAGGCCCAGGTGCAGACCATGGCGGGACGGACGTTGTCGTTGGCTGCCATGCGGTTCACCGCGCTGCTGACCTCGTTCGTCCGCCCGCCGGTCAGCCGATCAGCACCCCGGGATTGAGGATCCCGGCCGGGTCGAGCGCGGCTTTGGCGGCGGCGAAGGCGGCGGCGAAGGGGCCGGGAAGCTGCCGGTCGTACCAGGGCCGGTGATCGCGGCCGACGGCGTGGTGATGGGTGATCGTGCCGCCGTGGCCCGCGATCGCCTCGGAAACCGCGGCCTTGATCTCGTCCCACTGGGCGACCGTGCTCCCCCAGCGCCCGGCGGCGTAGATCCCGTAGTAGGGCGCGGGGCCGTCCGGGTAGACGTGGCTGAACCGGCATGTGACGACACCGGCGCCGCCGCACACCTCGTCGATCGCGATGCGCGCCGCCGAGGTGATCGCGTCGTGGAACTCCGGGAAACCGTCCCAAGTGCACGCGGTCTCGAAGGTCTCCACGATCAGCGACCGGCGGGCGAGCGCGTCACGTTGATAGGGCATCCGCAGGAAGGACGACCGCCACGTCGAAGCGCTGTCCTGGCCGGCGGAATCCTTGCTGCGCCTGGCTTTCACGACACCGCCGTGGCCAGCGGTCACTTCGAGCGCGCGGTCGAGCCAGGTGTCGACCGGGTGGTCGGCGGATTCGAACGCGACCAGCAGGAGACCACCGCCCACACTCGCGCCCGCGTTGATGAGAGCCTCAGCCGGGTCGAGGAGCCGGCAGTTCGACGGATAGAGCCCGGACTGCGCGATCGCGCGGGTGGCGGCGACCGCGTCCTCCTGCCGTTCGAAGGCGACCGACGCGGTCACCTGCCACACCGGCCGGTCCTGCAGGCGCATCCAGGCTTCGGTGATCACGCCGAGCGTGCCCTCGGAGCCGAGGAACATGCGGTCCGGCGAGGGACCGGCGCCCGAGCCCGGCAGACGTCGCGATTCACTGATCCCGGCGGGCGTGACGACGCGCAGAGCTTCGGTGAGATCGTCGATATGCGTAGCGAGAGTGGCGAAATGCCCACCCGCGCGGGTGGCGAGCCAGCCGCCGAGCGTCGAATGGGCGAACGACTGCGGGAAATGCCGCAAGGTCAGCCCAAGCGGGCGAAGGCGGTCTTCCAGAGCCGGTCCGAAGATCCCGGCCTGGATCCGCGCCGCGCGACTGACCGTGTCCACTTCGAGCACGTCGCCGAGGCCGGCCAGGTCCATCGAGACCGCCGGGCCGTCGAACCGCGGTTCGACCCCACCGACCACGGAACTGCCGCCGCCGTAAGGAATCAGCGGGGTACCGGAAGCGGCACACCAGTCGAGGAGGTCGACGACGTCCTGTTCCGTCCGCGGCCGGGCGACCAGATCCGGGACATGGTCGACCCGCCCGAGCAGATTGCGGACGACGTCGCGGAACGCCTTGCCGCGGGCGTGGGACAACCGGTCGGCCGGTGCGTCACCGCACAACGCGGCGAGCGCCGCGGGCGGGCGGATTCGCGATGCCGGGACGCCGAGCTCCGCCGGGTCGGGCGGGGCGTGGTCGGTGAAGTCGTGGCCGGGCAGCACACCCGCGGTGCGGGCCACCAGCGCGTCGGACTCCTCTCGGGACAGTTCGCCGTCGAGGGTGCCCCAACCCCACCAAGACCGTTCTTCGGGCATCGTCGCCTCCGTTCGATCTGACTGACCAGTAAGTTACTTATCGGTCAGTTACCGTGTCAACGAACACCGATAGCGTGTGCCGTCGTGGCACCAGGTCCTCTGATCTACCTCGACCACGACTGAAGGCACTCCCCGGAGAACTCGTCTGGGCCACGACGTGGCTGCACGACGCCAACGACGCGCTCGCCCCAAGACTCGGCCTGCCCCGCTTGCCGGTGGTGGACTGGCCCGAGCCATCCGACACCGACGAGGCCGACGCTCGCATCGGCCTGCACTGGAAGACGCGGCCTCTGCTGGAACATGCCCAGAACCGCCCGTTCGTCTGGGTCGACGACGAGATCTCCGAGATCGATCGCGACTGGGCGTCCGGCCACCACGCCGGGCATGCCCTGCTGCACCGCGTCGATCCCCGGCACGGCCTGACCGGCGCCGACTACCGCGCGCTCGGCGAGTGGCTGCGGGAAACCCGCCGCTCCTGACACACAGGACAGCTCTCCCACCCAGGACCGATTCGAGGCCTTCGACGCTTTACAACGTTGTATCAACGATGTAAAAACATCCTGACGGCCAGCCGTGGCCCGGCTCACACCGGTTCTCCCCGGCCACGGGGTCGTGGTTTCACGCCTGCACAGGTCCAGTGGGAGGCGCACCTCCGCCGAGGCGGCCGCCCCCGGAGAAGGGTGTCGAGCAGATGTTGCCAACGTTGTCACCACACCGTCCCCGAAAGACGAGACGCTTCCGGAAGTCACTGGCGGCCGCGGTCGCGGTGGTCTCCGCGGTGGCGTTGACGCCGGGGGCCGCGACGGCCGCGGAGAGCGGCTGGAAGATGGGCAAGCCACGCCTGACCACCCCGTGGACGAACCAGGTGTCGCCCACCAACGCGTTGCCCGAGTACCCCCGGCCGCAACTGGTGCGCGAGAACTGGCAGAACCTCAACGGGGTCTGGGAGTTCGCCGGCGCCGCGCCCGGTGAGATCCCGCCCTTCGGGGAGAAGCTCGCCGAGAAGATCCTGGTCCCCTACCCCACCGAATCGGCGCTTTCCGGGATCCAGCGGCACGAGGACCACATGTGGTACCGGCGGACGTTCACCGTGCCGAGGCACTGGAACGTCGGCAGGGACAACACGCTGCGGATCAACTTCGGCGCCGTCGACTACAAGACGAAGGTCTACGTCAACGGCAAGGAGGTGGCCGCGCACCAAGGCGGCTACGGCGCGTTCTCCGCGGACGTGACCTCGGCGCTGAAACCCCAGGGAGAGCAGGAGATCATCGTCGGTGTCGAAGACCGCGCCGACGCGACATGGCAGCCCGTCGGCAAGCAGCGGCTGGTCCCCGATCGCGGCATCTTCTACGAGGGCGCCTCGGGCATCTGGCAGACGGTCTGGATGGAACCGGTCGCGGCGAAGCACATCGGCACGCTCGGCATGGTCCCCGACCTCAAGTCCTCCACGCTCAAGCTCACCGTGGACACGGGCGGGAACTCCGGGCTCACCGTCGAGGCCGTGGTCCGCGACGGCAGGAAGGTGGTCAGCCGCAGCAAGGCGGCATCCAGTTCGGCGACGATCTCCCTGCCGGTGCCCAAGGCGAAGCTCTGGTCGCCGGATTCGCCGTTCCTCTACGACCTCGACGTCGAACTGAAGGACGGCCGCCGCACCGTGGACAAGGTTTCGTCCTACTTCGGCATGCGCGAATTCGGCACCGCCAAGGGCGCTGACGGCAAACTCCGGTTCACCCTCAACGGCAAGATCCTCTTCCTTCAGTCCACTTTGGACCAGGGCTACTGGCCGGACGGCATCTACACCGCGCCGACCGACCAGGCGCTGCGCTTCGACCTCGAACAGCACAAGGTCCTCGGCTTCAACACGGTCCGCAAGCACATCAAGACCGAACCCGACCGCTGGTACCACCACGCCGACAAACTCGGTCTGCTCGTCTGGCAGGACATGCCGTCGATGCGCACCGGTGGACGTCCGCCCGCCGACGCCCAGCGGCAGTTCCAGGTGGAGCTGAAGGAACTGGTGGAGCAGAAGAAGAACTGGACCTCGATCGTCGGCTACGTGCCGTTCAACGAGGGCTGGGGCGAGTGGTCGCGCGAGACCACCGGCAAGATCGCCGACGACGTCAAGGCCCAGGATCCGACCCGGCTGGTCAACGCGCACAGCGGCGTCAACTGCTGCGACTCCCTCGGTGACTCCGGCAAGGGCGACGTCATCGACTGGCACGCCTACCCTGGCCCAGCCAAGCCGATGCCCGACGGCAAGCGGATCTCGATCGACGGCGAACACGGCGGCTACGGCCTCGAGGTCGAGAACCACATGTGGTTCGGCGAAGGCCACGCCTACGAGATGGTCAAGGACCAGGCGACCCTGAACAGCCGCTACGTCCAGAACCAGCGCGACGTGCTCGCGTCGGCGCAGAGCTGCGGCATCAGCGGCTCGATCTACACGCAGATCACCGACGTCGAGCACGAGGTCAACGGCTTCTTCACCTACGACAGGCAAGTGAAGAAGATGGACTTCGCCCAGGTGCGGGCGGTCAACCAGGCGATCATCCGCAACGCCGACGGCAGCGGCTCCGGCGCTCCCGACCCGGGCCCCGGCACTCCGGGGATCGACGGGGTGCACGCCTACAAGTTCGATGAGGGCACCGGATCCAGCGCCAAGGACTCGGTCGGCACCGCGCACGCCACCCTGACCAACACGCAGTGGGCAGGCGGTGTCCAGGGTGGTGCGCTGGCTTTCGCGGGCAATGGGCAGGCCGACACCGGGGCGAACCTTGTGAACACGGCAGGCAGCTACTCGGTCTCGGCGTGGGCCAAGCTGGATGAGGCGAGCGGCGCGTTCCAGACCGTCGTCAGCCAGGACACCGGCCGCGACAGCGCGTTCTTCCTGCAGTACTCCGGGCAGGATCAGCGGTGGGCGATGAGCTTCGTCGGCCTCCGTGCCCTCTCGCCGAAGAAGCCGGAAGTCGGCCGCTGGTATCACCTGACCGGCGTCCGCGACGCCAAGGCGGGCACGTTGTCGCTCTACGTCGACGGCCAGAAGGTCGGTGCGCGGAACGCCTGCTCCGCCGCACCGAGCACCGGGCACACGGTGATCGGGCGCGGCCAGTACGGCGGTCAGCAGGTCGACTTCCTGCGCGGCGCGGTGGACGACGTCCGGCTCTACGACCGGCCGCTGACCGACGCCGAAGTCGCGACGCTCGCGAAGCGCGACTGAGCCCGGGCACGCGGCGCCGGGGTCACTCCCGGCGCCGCGTGCCGTCCACCCATTCCCGCACGATGTCGCCGAGCACGGGCAGCGGCACCTGCCCGTTCCTCAGCATGACGTCATGGAAAGCCCGGATGTCGAAAGACTCGCCCAGGTGTTCCTCGGCGAAGGCCCGTAATCGCTGGATTTCCAGCCTGCCCGTCATGTACGACAGTGCCTGACCGGGCCATTCGATGTACCGGTCGGTCTCGGATTGCACTTCGACGTCGCTCAGCACGCAATGCTCGGCGAGGTAGTCCACGCATTGCTGCCGGGTCCAGCCCAACGCGTGCAGCCCGGTGTCGACGACGAGCCGCGCCGCGCGCAAAGAGTCCTCGGCGACCATGCCCAGCCGCATGACGTCGTCGGAGTACAGGCCCATCTCGTCGGCGAGCCGCTCGGTGTAGAGCGCCCAGCCCTCGTCGAACGCCGAGAGCGGGACGAGCTTGCGCAGCCGGGGCACGTCCTCCAGCTCGTAGGACACGCAAGCCTGGAAATGGTGCCCTGGAACCGCTTCGTGGAAAGCGACCGACTCGGCGATGAACCGGAACCGTTCGGTCACCCGGTAGGTGTTCGTGGAGTAGACCCCGGGACGGGTACCGTCCGCCGACGGCACCATGTAGTACGCCGGCGCCGCCGAGGGGCCATCGGCTTCCGGAACAGCGCGCACCACGCATTCGGCCGACGGCACCCGGCGGAACCAGTCCGGTGCCGCGGCCGTGGCCCGCGCGATCGCTTCCGTCGCGGTCGCGATCATCTCGTCCGCGTCCCGCCAGCACAGCGACGGATCGGTGCGCATCCGCCGCCGGACCGCGACGGGGTCGTCCGCGCCGAACACGGCCGCACCGAGCCGCCGGTACTCCTCGTCCAGCTCCCGGCCGAGTTCGAGGCCGGTCTGGTGCAGTTCCTCCGGCGAGATCCCGGTGGTGGTGTGCGTCCTGACCAGACCCGCGTAGCTCTCCTTGCCGCCGTCCAGCCGGCAGAGACCCGGCCGATCGTCGGAACGGCCACGTCCGGCGATCTCGCGGGCGAGCACTTCGCGATAGGCGACGAGCGCCGGGCGGACCTTCTCGGTGAACAGCCGCCGTCGTCGTTCCGCGCGGTCACCGGTCAGCGGCGGGACGAGCAGCGGATTGGGTTCGGCGGCCAGGAACCGGTCGACGTGGTCGATCGCGCCGCGCACCGCCCGTTCCACCGGGGTCCGGCCCGCCGCGACCCCGGCGCGGTGACGGTCGGCCAGGGCCGCGAAGAACTCCGGGAACGCCGCCAGCCTGGCCAGATAGTCCTCCTCCGCCTGCTCCCCCGACGGCTCCAGCTGCGGAAGCCAGGACAGCACCCCGGTGCCCTCGGCCGCCATCTGATCGGCGAGGGTGAACTCGACACTCCGCGAGTCGAGCCTGGTCAGCAGCGATTCCGCGTGATGGGCGACGACACCGAGGGTGATCCGGTCCGGATCCGTGGAGCGGGCGGCGTGCCCGGCGATGCGGACGGCCCGCTCCCTCAGCCGGTCGTCACCCGCCTCCGAGACGTCCCGCAACTCGTGGTCGTGTCCGGGGATGTTGTCGAAGGTCGCCATCAAGGGCATCTCGGTCGCGAGGACGTCGAGGAGTTCGTCGGCAAGCTCCGCCGCCGTCGGCTGTTCGCTCATATCCGATGACTACCAGAATTTCCGCGCGCTGAGGCGTGCGCCACAAGCGCCACATAGTCGGACGTCCTACTTTTAGGGTGGCTTCGTGAATGACGTCCAGTTCCTCGTCGAGAGTGGAATCGGCCGGATCACGCTGAACCGGCCGCGTGCGCTGAACTCGCTGAACCACGGCATGGTCCTCGCCATGCTCGACCACCTCGAAGCGTGGCGCACCGACCCGGGTGTCCGCGCCGTGCTGATCGACGGCGCCGGCGATCGCGGGCTCTGCGCGGGCGGCGACATCCGCGCCATCTACGAGGACGCCCGCGCCTGCGGCACCGCGTCCCTGCGGTTCTGGGCCGACGAGTACCGCCTCAACACCGTGATCTCGCGCTATCCGAAGCCCTACCTCGCGCTGATGGACGGGCTCGTCATGGGTGGTGGCGTCGGCGTCTCCGCGCACGGCAGCCACCGGATCGTCACCGAACGCTCCCGGGTCGGCATGCCCGAGACCGGGATCGGCTTCGTCCCGGACGTCGGCGGCACGTACCTGTTGTCCCGCACGCCCGGCGAACTCGGGACGCATATCGCGCTCACCGCCGGGGCGATCTCCGGGCCCGACGCCATCCACTGTGGACTCGCCGACCATTTCGTGCCCAGCGAGCGGATCCCGGACCTGCTCGGCGCGCTGGCGGCCCGTACACCGGACGACGCGCTGGAGCTGATCGCCGAACCCGCGCCGCCGAGCACGCTGGCCGGGGACGCCCCCTGGATCGACCGGTGCTACGCGGCGGACACCGTCGAGGAGATCCTGGGCAGGCTCCACGCCGAGGGGGACGCCGCGGCCACCGCGGCCAAGGAGATCGAGGCGAAGTCGCCGACCGCGCTGAAGGTGACCCTGCGGGCACTCCGGTCGGCCGCCGCGATGCCCGATCTGGAAACCGCGCTGGCGCAGGAGCTCCGGATCTCGACCCACGCGCTCTCGTCCGCCGAGTTCGCCGAGGGGATCCGAGCACAGATCATCGACAAGGACCGCTCCCCGAAGTGGTCCCCCGCCACACTGTCCGAAGTGGACGACGAGCTCGTCGACGCCTACTTCGCCTGACCGGTGATCACCCGGTAGAGCGGCAGCAGCAGGGCGGTGACCGAGGTTCCGTCCACTGTGGCCGTGAGCGGCGGGACCTCGTCGAGCAGTCCCAACGGGTCCCCGGCCCGCGGCCGTCGCGTGTTCGTGACGTCGCCGGCCGGGCCCCAGCCGAAGAAGTCGTCCATCACCTCGTCGAGACCAAGGGGCTCGGCCTCCGCTGACGGGGCGGTCACCCGGGCACCCGCCTGCCGTCCGATCTCTTCGAGCAAGGCCGTGCGGTCGCGGCCGCGGAGCGTGAAGATGGCGAACGGGTCCGCCTCCTCTTCGAGCGCGATCAGCCCGGCGACGAGGTGATCGCAGGGAACGCGGGTGCCGGGGCAGGTGCAGTCCAGCGACAGTTCCCACGCCGCCTCGGGGAACAACGGCACCTGCTCGGCGGCGAAGAAGCGATCGATGTCGTCCGGGATCCGGCCGTCGAGCAAGGCCGTCTTCGCGGTCTCGTCCGCGGCGACGGCGGCGATGACCGCCGTCCACACCTGCTTGCCGAACGTCGGCAAGCCGATGCGGACCTCGTAGAACCGCTGCCGGGTCACCCGGACGCCGGCGACCGCGGCGCCGGGCCCGATTGTGAGCGTGTCGACCCGGCAGGGCGGCACGAGTCCTTTGCGGACACCCAATTCGTCGAGTGTCCGGCGGAATCGGTCAGTCATCGCCCGCCTCCCGTCCGAGCGCGAAGACCTCGCGCAGCGAATCGGTGGACAGCTCCGTGAGCCAGTCCTCCCCGTCGGTGACGACGAGATCGGCCAGCGCTTCCTTCTTGGTGATGACGGCGTCGATCCGCTCCTCGATGGTGCCGGGGCAGACGAACTTCCGCACCTGGACGCTGCGCCGCTGGCCGATGCGGAAGGCGCGGTCGGTGGCCTGCTCCTCGACCGCCGGATTCCACCACCGGTCGAGATGCAGGACGTGGGTGGCCGCGGTGAGCGTCAGCCCCGCTCCCCCGGTCTTCAGTGACGCGAGCAGGATCGACGGACCCTCGCCCGACTGGAAGTGCTCGACGATCGAGTCGCGGCGCCGCTGCGAAAGGCCACCGTGCAGGAAGGCGATCTTCGCGTTCATCCGATGCGAAAGATGCGGTACGAGCAGGTGCCCGAATTCCGCGAACTGGGTGAAGCACAACGCGCGATCACCGGCGTCCAGGATCTCCGCCAGGAGCTCTTCGAGCCGGTTGACCTTGCCGGAACGGTGCCCGATCGGCGAGCCGTCGTGCAGCAGATGCGCGGGGTGGTTGCAGATCTGCTTGAGCTTGGTGATCGCGGCGAGGATGTTGCCACGCCGTTTGACCCCGGCGCTGTCGGCGATCTTGGTCATCATCTCGTCCACGGTGGCGCGGTACAGGGTCACCTGTTCGCGGGTGAGGCGGTACTCCTGGAGGATTTCGATCTTCTCGGGAAGGTCGGCGAGTACGGTGGGATCGGTTTTGAGGCGCCGCAACAGGAACGGCCGGGTCAGCCGACGCAGCTCGGTGGCCGCGGGAAGATCGCCGCGCCGTTCGATGGGCACCTCGAACCGCTCGCGGAACTCCTGCCTGCCACCGAGCACACCGGGGTTGAGCAGATCCGAAAGCGACCACAGGTCGGCGAGCCGGTTCTCCACCGGCGTCCCGGTCAGCGCGATCCGGTGCCCGGCGGTAATCCGGCGCAAGGCCTGCGCGGGCCCGGTGTTCTGGTTCTTGACCGCCTGCGCCTCGTCGAGCACGAGCCGGTGCCACCGGATGGCCGCGAGCTCGTCGGCGTCGCGGGCGGCGGTCGAGTAGGTGGTGACGACCAGGTCCGCGCCCTCGGTCCGGACGCGGCCGCGATCGGCGCCGTGATGGAGGTGGACGCGCAGTTCGGGTGCGAACTTCGCCGCCTCCCGCTGCCACGTCCCGAGGAGCGACATCGGACAGACGAGCAGCGTCGGCCGCCTGTCCCCCTGTGCCCGCTCGATCGCTTCGAGCGCGAGCAGCTGGACGGTCTTGCCCAGCCCCATGTCGTCGGCGAGGCAGGCCCCGAGCCCGATCGACGCCATGAACGAAAGCCACGCGACACCGCGGCTCTGGTAAGGCCGCAGGGTCGCCAGGAACGTCGACGGGGGCTCGACCGGCTCGATCGTGCGCTGGACACGACCGGCGAGGAAGTCGTCGATCCAGCCGTCGGTCGTGACCTCGGTGACCGGGAGCGGCGTGTCGTCGAACCCGTGGAGCAGGGCCAGCAGGTCCGCGGAGGTGGGCAGCGGCGGTTTCTCGCGGTCCGGGTCGCGGCGGAGGTATTCGAGACCGGAGCGCAGCAGTTCGGGGTCCACGCTCACCCAGCGGCCGCGCAGCCGGACCAGTGACGACTTCGCGGCCGCCAGCCCGGCGAGTTCTTCGTCGGTCAGGGCGTCCTCCCCGACGGCGAGCGCCCAGCGGTAGGAGGCGAGCTGGTGACGGCCGAGCCGATGCACGGCGGCCTGGTCGACCGGCGCGCCGCGCACGGACAGCTTGAGCGCCAGCTTGCGCCTGCCGCCCCAGCTCGCCGGGAGCTGGACGTCGAATCCGGCCGCCACCAGCCGTTCCGCGCCGCCGTCGAGGAACTCCACGGTTTCGGCGACAGTGAGGTCGTAGATACCCGGCTTCTCGGCCTCGACCGCGGGGCCGAGCAGCGGCAGCACACCGGCGGCGCGCTCCAGCTCGGCGGTGAACAGGCCCTCGGGGTCGGTGAACTTGGCGCCGGCCTCACCGGACCAGACGTCTTCCGCCGGAAGCAGGAGGCTCGGATCGGCCGTGGAGCGCAGGAGGAACCGCAACTGCCACTTGGTCCCGTCGCCGGTCTGGTCGTCGGGGTCGTCGGCCGGGCCGTGCAGCGTGGGGACCTCGTCGAGCCGGAAGCAGACGGTGCCCTCGGTCAGGTCGGTGTCGCCGACCGCGTCCCAGGCGGCGATGCCCTCGGCGACGATCCCCATGCGGCCCGGCGCCTGGCCGATCCGGTCGTCGGCGCTCTTCAGCGCGTGGAGCCACGACCCGAACGGGCCCTCACGGCCATCGCTTTCCGTGGCATGTCCGGCGGCGGCCAGGCGATCGCGGACCGCCGCGTCGACCAGGGTGTGGAGCGCGTCGGTGACGAGCGCCGCCGGATCCGGCCCGGGATGTTCGGCCCGGCCGACCGGCGGGGTGGCCGCGATCAGCGCCCGGACCGCGACCGCGTCACCTCCCCGGGCCACGGGCCGCCAGCGTGCCCGCGCCACGATCTCGTTCCGCACGAGCGTGGGCAGCACGCGGCCGCGGCGCACCAGATCGTCCGCCAGCCGGACGACGGCGCGGAGATGGCGGACCGAGGTGCCGTAGCCGACCGTCTCGGCCAGGTCCTCCAGCTCCGATGGGTCGATCAGGAGCGCGGGCACCGACCAGGGTTCCAGCGTCAGCTCCTGCTGCGGGCGGCCGCGGGAGCCCAGTGCGGGCGAGGCGACCGGACCGCCGCGACGCGACGGAAGCAGAAGAACGGCCGACGCCGGTTTGCCGGGGTGCAAGGCGGTCAGATCCGCGACCGACGCGGCGAACGGGTGCGGCCGGGCCGCGCTCGACGGCCGCATCGACGTCGTCGCCGGGCGGTCGCCGTGCTCGCCCCAGAGCACGATCCCGCGGCCCCGGGACCACAGGCCGTGCACGACGAGTGGCGACATGGTCCTCCTTCCGCGGTCTGGTCCGTCCAGCATGCCCGGGACCGATCAGCGTCCGGTCAGCGAGGGTCACACCATCGTGTGGCTAGGCGGCGGCCGACCGCTCTTCTAACCTGATCAGTTCATCCCCACACGGAAGCGATCCTTCGATGACCGACGGAGAAGCACGCGCCGGCGTGCTTTCGAAACGCGCGCTCGTGATCGCGTCGCACGCCGTGGAGCGAGCCGCGCTCGCCGAAGGCACCGACGAAGACATGGTCGTCCTCGCGCTCTTCCAGCGACTGCCCTACTTCGAACGGGAACGGGAGGTCTACGCCAGGATCGCGCGCCGCGCGGCCGTCACTGTCGTCGGGATGGTCGATTCGGGCCGTCCGGACCTGCCGCACGGCGTGACCCCTGTCCTGTTGCGTGCCGACGAGAGCCTCGCCCGCGAGTGGTCGGTCGCGGTGCTCACCCCGACCTTCGGCGGCTCGGTCGTCGCCCAGGACCTCGACGATGTCGACCCGTCGGCGTCCACGGTGGAAGCCGCACGGCGGTTCCAGGGCCGCTGGGGTTTCCGCCGCGACGAGGCCTACGCCGAGGTCGTCCGCCTGCGCGACGCGCTCGGTGATCGCCTGCCGCCCACCGCGCGGATCAAGATCGACGAAGTGCTGAACAGCGTGACGACTCCCGCGGCGGCTCCCGTGGAGAACCGGGCGGAAGCGGCGCTGCGTCACCTCGCCGGGCGACTGGAACGGCGCGCGCCGTCGAAACCGGAGGAACCGGCGCTCGCGATCGATCCCGACACCGGGCTGGCGACCATGGCCGGGATCTCCGGCTGGCTGGGCGCGTCGACCGACACCGTCCCCCTCGGGCTGATCATGATCACCGTCGACGATCTCGCCGAGGTCGGCAGACGCCACGGCGACCGGGTCAGGATGCACACCGAACAGAACATCGCGGACCTGATCCGCGAGGATCTGCGCCCTCTTGACAGAGCCGTGCGGCTCGGAACCGACGAATTCCTCCTCGTTCAGCCCGCTTTGGACGCCGCCGACCTCACCGAACACAGCCTCCGTCTCGAACGGCGGCTCGGCGCGCTCCACGCGACCTACCCGTTCGTGGATCTACATCCGCGGACGACCACCATGCTCACCCGGAAGCGGCCACTTCCCGTGCACTCCCTGCGCGGACAGCTGAAACAGGTGCGGTCGACGGCGTTGTGGCCGCCCAGCCAGGGCATGCTCCCGACACCGAACGGCACTGGTTCGACCTGGTTCCACTGATACGGTCACTCTGGTGGATACCGTCCTGGACACGATCGATCCGCGCGAGGCGCTGACGATCCTCGGCCCCTCGAAAGCCAAGATCCGCGGCGGTGACGCGTCCGGGGAGACCGGCGAGGTGTGGCCCGAACCGCTGCTACGCGCGCGGGCCGACGTCCTGGAGCGGTCCAAGGTGGACAACGGTGGGTTGCGGCAGGCCTGGCTGCGCTACACCGGGAACTTCTACCGGAACGTCGGCGGCGCGCTGGCCGAGGCCGCCGGAAGCGGTCGGTTGCTGCTCCTCAGCGGCGGCTACGGCATCTTGCGCGCCGACGAGCCGATCGCCTACTACGACCGGAAACTCAAACTCGGCGACTGGCCGTCCGGAGTGCTGGAAAGCGCCGTACTCGGGGAGGCGCGCCGGATCGGGGCGACGAAGGTGGTCACGTTCGTGTCCGCCAGCGCCGACTACGCGAAACTGATCCGGCGAATCCCTTGGGACACCTCGGAAATCGGCGGCGTGCTGGTCACGATCGACTTTCATGGCGGCGGCGCGCAGGTCGAGGTGCCACGGCGGCTGGCTCACGCCTTCGGCGCATGGTGGCGCCGGTCGCCGTCGGACTACCCGCCGGGCATGGTCACCGAAGAACTCGGGTGAACCCGGTCACGGCCACTCGGCTTCGGACAGCAGGCGCGCGGCGCGGAGGAACGCCGCCCGGTCACCGGCGGAAAGCCGTCCGAGCAACCGTTCCTCCTGCTCCTGGATCTTCGACTGAGCCGACCTTCGCGCGGTGCGGCCGGCTTCGGTGATCCCCAGCAGCCGGACCCGGCGATCCTTCGGGTCCGGCTCGCGGGTGATCAGCCCGTCCTCTTGAAGGTTGTCGAGGGTGCCGATGATCCGGGTCTTGTCCGCGCCGATCGCCTTCGCGAGGGCGGCCTGCGTGCGGACGGGCCCGTCGTCGAGCGCGCTCAGCACCACGTAGCCCCACATGGTCAACCCGTGCTCGGCCAGCACCGGCGTCTCGGCGTTCATCAGCCGTCGCATCAGCCCGCCGAGCATCGCCGCGAGATCCGGCCTCCCCTGCTCCGCCATGCGCAGACCATACCGACCTGGTCGGCGGAACCTGTTGACGAACTCGTACGCATGCGTAGATGATACGCGCATGCCTATCGATGAACTTCGCATCCTCGACGCCCTTGTGACCCGGGCCAGCCTCGACCTCGTCAGCGAGATCGCCCCCGCGGATCTGACCAAGCCGACCCCGTGCAGCGCATGGACCTTGCACGGCCTGCTGGCGCATATGACCACCCAGCACCACGGTTTCGCCGCCGCGGCCGAGAGCGAGAGCCACCTCGACCATTGGCGGCTGCTCCCGCTGGACGACGACCCCGTCGCCACCTACCGCGCCTCGGTGAACCGGGTCCTGAACGCTTTCGCCCCCCACGACCTCGCCGACCGGAAGTTCGCTCTTCCCGAGTTCTCCACCGAAATCACCTTCACCGCGGAGCAGGCACTGGGCTTCCATTTCGTCGACTACCTGGTGCACTCCTGGGACGTGGCCAAAACCCTCGGCCTGCCGCTCGAGTTCCAGCGCGAGGTGCTCGACGCCGGACTGGGCTTCGCAAAGGCGATCCCGGACGGGAAGAACCGGAAGGCTCCGGGCGCCGCCTTCGGCCCGGCCGTCGACACACCAGGGCAGTCCGATCTGGACACGATCGTCGCCCTGCTCGGCCGATCGCCGTCGTGGCCGGATCAGGTGGTCGCGGCGTGATGCGCGGCCTCGAGGATCCGGGCGGTGACCAGCTCCGGTTTCTCCAGGGACAGCCCATGAGTCGTCTTGGGAACGACTTCGACCTCGATGCGCGGATTCAGCGAGTCGAGCCGGGCCGCCACCTCGCGGGCACACTGGATGACACTGCGTTCGGCGACGATGATCCGGGTGGGCACATCGATCGCCGACAACTCGTCATCGCTGAACAGGTGCATCTCCGGTAGTCGCTGTTTGTACTTGAGCGCGGCGAACAACAGGGGCCGCACGGTGTGCCGCACGTCCGGATCGCCGGAAGCCACCAGCCGGAGAAGCCACTTGGGCAGGAACCAGAGGAAGATCTCCCGGAAGCTCCACCAGATGAAGCTCCGGTCGATCACACCGAACCCCGCGGCTTCGATGGCGACGACACCGGCGATCCGGTCGGTCGTCCGGGTGGCGAGGTTCAAGGCGAGCCAGCCACCTCGCGATACGCCGGCGAGGTGGACCTTTTCGTGGCCGGTTCCCGCGAGCACCCCGTCGACGACCTCGGCGAGCCAGTCCGCGCAGTCCTCCACGGACTCCATGGGAGCGGCCTGGATCGATCGCCCCGGCTCGCCGATGCTGTCGACCGCGTGGATCCGGTGCCGGGCGGCGAGTTCGGCGATATGCGGATACCAGGACAGCGAGGTGCCCATTCCCCCGGAAAGCAGCACGATCGGCGGACCGTCTTCCGGCCCGCAACTCCGGACACGGGTCGGACCGAACCTCGTCTCGATGTCCAGTTCCTCGGCGGGAACCGGCCACTTCCGCAGGATCGCGTCATAAGTGGCGAAGAAGCGCTCCTCGGCCTTCTTGTCGGTGAACTCCCCCAGCATCGGACCTCCTCGAAGTTTTTATAGTGCACTTGCACCATAACAGTGGGTGGCCGTTCCCGCCAGCCCTCGCCGGCATGGCAGAGTGATCGCGTGCCGAAACGTGTCGACCACCAAGAGCGCAGGCGCGAAATCGCGGAGGCCCTTTTCCGGATCGCCGCCGCCCAAGGCCTGCAGGCGGTCACCCTGCGCGCGGTGGCCGCGGAGGCGGGCATCTCGATGAACCTGGTCCAGTACTACTTCCCGACCAAGGAAGAGATGCTGCGGTTCGCCTGGCAGCGGGTCGTCGAACTGACCGGCGAGATCGCCGGGAAGAGCATCGGCGAGGCGATGAAGACGGGGGACGAACGCACCATCGTGCGCGCCTACCTGACCGCCGTCCTGCCGGACGGCGAACGCCGCCGCATGCTGGCCGCGGTCCAGATCGCGTACTTCGCCGTCGACGTCACGCGCGGGAGCCAGGATCCCGATCAGGAACCCCTTCTGCCCCACTTGGTCCACGCGATCGCCGGCCTGCTCCGGGCGGCGCAGGAGAAGGGTGCCGTCCCCGTCCGCCTCGACCCCCTGCTCGAGGCGGACGCGCTCGCGACGATGTCCGCCGGTCTGGTCACGGGGATCATGGTCGACGCCCACACGGCCGAACGCGCGTCGGAGATCGTCGACTATCGGCTCGACGGAGTGTTCACCGGCGTTCGATGAGCGCCTCGATACCGTCCAGGATGCGACCGAGGCCGAACTCGACGTCGGCCTCCTCAATACCCTCCTCGCCGTACGCCTCACCGGAAATCACGGCGGCGACGCGCGTATAGCCCCGCCCTCCGAGGCGCGGGCCGAGGAACGCGCTCAGCGCCCGGACCTGATCAGGCGGGCTCGCGTTCACGTCCCGGAGCAAGGAAGCGGTACTGCGGACCCATCCGTCGACCAGGACGGCGCAGCCGGTCACGTCCTGGACGCTCAGGCCCGAGTCCGCCATCCCCTCGAGGAAGTTCTCCAGCCACCCCAGCAGATTCGGCGTACTCGGCGCCCTCCGCACCGGCAGGTCGATCAGCCACGGATGGCGGCGACAGCGTTCGAGGAGCGTGCGCGCCCAGGCGGTGACCGCGGCGCGCCAATCGCCGGACACCGGCTCCGGTGGCGGCCCCCACGCCGCCTCGGCCACCAGGACGAGTAGCTCCTCTTTGGAGCTCAGATATCGGTAGAGGGCGTTCGCGGTGATGCCGAGACGTTTGGCGATCGACGGCATGGACAGCGCCGCGTAACCCTCCGCGTCCGCCTGCGCGATGGCCGCGTCGACGATCTGCTCGAGGCTGTATCCCGGCTTCGGCCCGCGCCGGGGCGCCGGCGCGGGCCCCCACGCTAGTGCGGTGCCCGGCGGCAGCAACTCGATCTCCACGTCGTCCATGGCCGCATTGTTGCACCTAAAACAGGTAATGCCACACACTGTTCATGGCGTACACAGTTACCTGCTTAGTTGGGGGATCGACCATGACCGAACCGACCAGGCGGAACGTGCTTCGCGGGGCGGCGGCGCTGGCCATCGGCGGAGCCGCCGCGACCTTCGGGAGCAGCGGATCCGCCTTCGCCGAGCAGAATCCGCGCTACCCGTTCGTCGAAGGTGCGTTCGCGCCGGTGAAAGAGGAGGTGACGGCGTTCGGTCTGCCGGTCACCGGCCGCATTCCCCAGGACCTCCGCGGTCGATATCTGCGCACCGGGCCGAACGTGCTCGGGCTCGAAGACCCGCGCGCCCACCACTGGATGCTGGGCGAGGGGATGGTGCACGGCGTCCGGCTGCGCGACGGGAAGGCCGAGTGGTACCGCAACCGGTGGGTGCGTTCGTCCGGTGTCGCGGCGAAACTCGGCGAGCGGTACCCGTGGCCGGTGCCCGCCGAGGATTTCGCGCCGAACACGCACGTGATCGGCCACCACGGCCGCATCCTCACCCTTCAGGAGTCCGGCGCTCCGCCGTACGAACTCGACGGCGAGCTGAACACGTTGGGGCCGTTCGACTTCGCCGGTTCACTGGCAGGCTCCTACACCGCGCACACCAAGTTCGACGCCCGCGCCGACGAGCTGCACGCGGTGACCTATCACCCGACGTGGGATCACGTACGGCACCTGATGGTCGACCGGACCGGCCGGGTCGTGCGCACCACCAGGATCCCGGTCACCGACAGCCCGATGATGCACGACTTCGGGCTCACCGAGAACTACGTGGTCGTCTTCGACGTGCCGGTCACGTTCGATCCGCAGCCGGGCAAGGTCGTGCCCTACAAGTGGAACACGGGCCATCCGGCCAGGGTGGGGGTGATGAACCGCGACGGTGGCCCGGTCCGCTGGTTCGGGGTGGATCCGGTGTTCTATTCGCATACGCTCAACGCCTACGAACAGGGCTCCACGGTGGTGGTCGACCTGACCACGATGCCGGGTCCGTTCGAGGTGGCCGGCAAGCAGGGCTTCGGCGGCCCGTCGGCGTCGGGACCGCCGGTGCTGGAGCGCTGGACGATCGATCTCGCGCAAGGACGGGTCCGGCGCCGAGTTCTCGACGACCGGCCGCAGGAGTTCCCGCGGGTCAACGAAAGCCTCGTATCGCGGCGGCACAGGTACGGGTACTCGGCCTCTCCCGGCGAACTGTTCGACGTCTACTTGGACAAGCCCTCCGGCTCCTTCGGCAACGCGCTGATCAAGCACGACCTGCGGAACGGGCGTTCGGAGGTGCACCGCTTCGGCCGGGGCGCCGACGCGAGCGAAGCGGTGTTCGTGCCGTCGTCCCGCAGCAAGTCCGAAGACGACGGCTACGCCCTCGCCTACGTGAACAATCCCGACCGCAACGCCTCGGATCTGGTGATCCTCGCGGCGCAGGACTTCACCGCGAAGCCACTGGCCCGCATCCATCTGCCGAGGCCGGTGCCGCTGGGCTTCCACGGCAGCTGGGTCGCCGACTGACGGATCGGGGCGGTCGCCGGACGTCCGGCGACCGCCCCTCGGGTTCACCCGCCGGTGAGCACCTCCTCCAACGCGGCTGCGGAGTCCGGATACCGCTCGAGCAGCGCCAAGCCGGTGCGCGCGGTGCTCGCCCACGGCTCCTCACAGCCCAGCAGGCCCGCCACGGCGTCGCAGCTCGCCGGATGCGCCGCCAGCAACGCGAGGCCGCCTCCCCCGGTTTTCCTTGTCACCGCAAGGGGTTCCGGCTGGTCCTTCCAGGGCGGAACCCAGGCGTCGAGAGCTGTGAGCCTGCCGGGGAAGATCCGCCCTGCCTCACGCACGAGCAGCGGCACCAGCTCCGCGCCCCGGGACCGCAACGTGGTGATCAACGTCGGCAACCACGGCAGCAGCAGCCTGTCCGGCAGCTCGGCGAAAGCGTTCGACACCGCCTCGACGACGAAGTCGGCCAATCCCGGCGCCGGCTCCAACGCGTGGACGAAACCGCTGAGGTAGCGCGGATAAGCCGGCAGCACCATCGGGTTCGCCAGCAGTCCGGCGCAGCGCTCACGCAGTTCCGCACGCGTGAGACGGCCGAGCTGGACCTGCGCCGCCCACAACAGCGCCACCTTCGACGGCTCCTCCGGATGCGATCCGGCGATCGCCAGCTCCAGCTGCGTACGGTCGCACCCCAGGGACAACGCGAGCGCCTCCATGCTGAACAGGAAGCCCAGCATCGCGGCGACCTGCTCGACACCGGCCTCCTCGTCGGCGAAGGCCGCCGGGAGCAGCGTGCAGTAGTGCGCGTACCCCGTCCGGACGAAGTCCTCGATCCACCGGGGCAGCACCGGCTCGCTGGTCCGGTAGTGCGCCAGCAGCCTCCGCACCCGCCGCAGCACTTCCGGGGCGCCGTCGACGGTGCGTTCGGTGGCCAGTACCTCCAGGGCACGTGTGCCCAGCTCTCCCGCCAGCCGCGCGCTGCGAAGGTAGAGCGTCGCGTCTTCGACCGCCCCGAGCACCTTCGCCGCGGTGGCCTGCGGATGGTAAGCGGCACGCCGAAGCCGTTGCTCCAGCACCTGTTCGACGCTGACGCCCTCGTAGCCCAGCTCGATGAGGGCCCGCTGATGGGTGCCCAGCGCCAGATCCCACGACTCCTGGATCGGCCGTTCACCGAGCCGCCGCTCCCCCATGATCGGCCGCGCCGCACCGTGGGGCATCAGGTAGCGCAGCATCCAGAGCAGATCGGAACAGGGCTCCAGCTCCGGCCTCGACGCGATGTCGAGCAGCGCCCGTTGCACACCTCGTTGCTGCAGCTTGAGGTTCAGGGGTTCGAGCCGGTCGTGCACGTCACGCGCCAGCGGCGGCAACGCGTCGTAGCCGACCTGGCCGATCCGGTCCCCGCCCATCATGATCTCGACGAGGCGGCGCACGTCACGCCTGCCGGGCACGACGTCCTTTTCGATACAGGTGACCGCCGCGTCCTGGAAGTCGTACGGCGTCGGCTTGGCCCGGTCGCGCAGACCCGCCAGCAGGATCGAGGTCTCGAACACCGCGATGGCGTCTGCGGTCGAGGCCAGGTACCCGTTGCGCCGCGCCGCGCGGACGATCTCGACCGACCACCCCAGCAGTTCCGCCTCGTCCAGCCGGTCGAGCACCGGAGGTCGTTGCAGGAAACCCGAAAGCTGGTCCGACGCCACCGGATCCGGCGCCGGCGCGGGCAACTCCGCGGCCTTCCGCTTCGGCCCTCCTACCTGTCCTTCCAGCTGGAACTGCTTCACCTTGGTGCGCTTCAGGTTCTTCGCCCACTCGGTCGCGGCGATCGACACCGATCCCCCGGCGAGCCCGAACTGCGCCTCGATCGAGGCGTGGCTCGACGGGATGAGCCCGTACTGCCACGTGCTCTCGCTGCGCTGGCTGATCACGAACCCGTCCGTACCCTCGACGCCGAACTCCGCGACCCGGCTGGCCGCGTGGAAGGCACCGCAGATGTAGAGACAGTCCGCGGGATCCGCACCCGAGGCGGCGAGGTGCTCGCGCATCCGGGTCCACATGTAGCGCTCGCGGTCTTCGTCCACCCGGACACGCCGGGTGTCGCCCGGCGCGAGACGACGGAACAGGCTGCCGATCAGGAACATCACCTGCCGGTAGGTGTCGTGGTCGCTGTCGCCGAGTGGCAGCTCGACGTACTGGTGCCACCACTCCGACCAGTGCCGCACCCGCCCGTGCCGCAGCAGGTGTTCCTCGAGTTCGGCGAACCGGGGCCGGAGATCACCGATCTCGACGCCGACCGCGTCACCGTGCAGCGCCGCCTCTTCCTCGGCGGGCGGCGTGTCCGGCTCCGGGGACGGTTCGCGTTCGTTCCACTGGAAGACGTGGTCCGCCGACCGGTCGACGAGGACGAGCTCGACTCCCGGGGTGTCGAGGGCGTACGCGATCGCCTGGTACTCGGCCGAAGCCTCGGTGATCGGCGCGACCACGGACAGGGGCGCCCACTCCGCGGGGAATCCCTTCACCTCCGTCGCGAACGCCTGGACCGCCACCGGGAGACGGCAGTTGCGCAGCTCGGTCAGCAATGGCGCCATGTCTTCGCACAGCTCGAGGTAGACCACCTTCGGCTGTTTCTCCCGCAACCGCCGTGCCATCGCCACGGCCGAAGCCGGGGAATGATGGCAGACCGGGAAGATCTCCAAAGGCTCGCGCACCGCGCGGTCGACGTCGTCGACGAGCCCGAGCAGGATGCCCTCCAGTGCGCCGGGCCCGTCGGCGAAGGCGGCCGCGGCCTCCTGCAACTGGCCGCGCAACGCCTCGAAGGCGCCGCTCACGAGAGGGAGGCGATCGCGTCGCGGCCGCCGTCGAGGAACTCGGGCCAGTCCCCGCCCTCGTCCTTGCTGCGCGGCTCGACGACGCCGTGCAGGTACTTGTTGAGGATCGCCAGATCCTCCGGCTCGCGACGGGCGAGCGAACCGACCAGCGAAGACGCCAGCGTGCGGGCGGTCAGCTCGCGTTCGCCGAAGAAGTTGCTGTGCAGCACCGCGTCTTCGAGCACGCCGATCTGTTCGGCGGTGGACAACGCGGACTCCAGCTTCTCGTCGTCGCTGCCCGCCGACGCCGCCGCGGCACGCAGGTCGCCGAAGCTGCGCAGCAGCACGTCGAGCAGCGTGGGCGGCACGTCCAGCTCGATCTGGTGGCGGCGCAGGAGTTCCTCGGTGCGGAAGCGGACGATCTCGGCCTCGCTCTTCTTGTTGGTCACCACCGGGATGCGGACGAAGTTGAAGCGACGCTTGAGCGCGGACGACAGGTCGTTGACCCCGCGGTCGCGGCTGTTGGCGGTGGCGATCACGGAGAAACCGGGCTTGGCGAAGACGATGCCGTCGCTGTCCAGTTCCGGTACCGAGATGTACTTCTCCGACAGGATCGAGATCAGCGCGTCCTGCACGTCGCTGGTGGAGCGGGTCAGCTCCTCGAAACGGCCGATCGAACCCGCCTCCATCGCGGTCATGATCGGCGACGGGATCATCGACTCGCGGGACTGGCCCTTGGCGATGACCATGGAGACGTTCCACGAGTACTTGATGTGGTCCTCGGTGGTGCCGGCGGTGCCCTGCACGACGAGCGTGGAGTTGCGGGAGATGGCCGCGGCCAGCAGTTCGGCGAGCCAGCTCTTGCCGGTGCCGGGGTCGCCGATCAGCAGAAGGCCGCGGTCGGAGGCGAGGGTGACGATGGCCCGCTCGACGATGTTCCGGTCGCCGAACCATTTCTGCGAGATCTCGCGGTCGAGGCCGTCGGCGCGTTCGGAACCGAGGATGAACAGGCGCAGCATCTTCGGGGACAGACGCCAGGCGAACGGCTTGGGGTTGTCGTCGACCGACTCCAGCCAGTCCAGCTCTTCGGCGTACTTGATCTCGGCGGGGGCGCGCAACAGGTCGGACATGTCTTGCCTTTCGGGAGGTTCAGGAGGTGAGGAAAGTCTTGAGTTCGTGGACGAGCTTGGTGATGTGGCCGGAGATCACCGGCGTGCCGAGATCCTTGAAGCGCTCGCGGAACCAGGGGTTCACGCTGCCCCGGCCGGCGCTGGTGACCGAGCCGACCGGGATGAACTTCGCCCCGGACCGGTGGATCGCGGCCATGCTTTCGAAGAGCTGCTCGACGCGGGTCTCGTAGAAGTCCGAGATCCACACCACTACGGTGTTCGCGGGTTCGGCGATCTTCGGCTGGGTCAGCGCCATCGCGACCATGCCGTCGTTGCCGCCGCCGAGGTTGGTGCGCAACAGCGTTTCGAAGGGATCGTGCACCCACGGTGTGAGGTCGAGCGCCTGGGTGTCGTAGGCGATCAGGTGAACGTCCACTTTGGGCAGCCCGGCGAAGATCGAAGCCAGCACCGCGCAGTTGACCATCGAGTCCACCATGGAGCCCGACTGGTCGACGACCGCGATGAGCCGCTGCGGCGTGGTCTTCTTCGCGGTCTGCTTGTAGTAGAGGCGATCGACGTAGAGCCGCTCCTCGTCGGGGCTCCAGTTGGTGAGGTTCTTCCAGATGGTGCGATCGAGGTCGAGGTTGCGGAACACGCGCTTCGGCGGGACCGAACGGTCCACCTTGCCCGTCGAGGCCTTCTCGACCTGGGTCCGCAGGACCTCCGCGATCTCGTCGACGTAGCGGCGGATGAGCGATTTGGCGTTGGCCAACGCCACTCCGGACAGGTTGTCCTTGTCCCGCAACAACTGTTCGATGAGCGACATGCTCGGGCTCAGCTTCGCCGCGAGCGCCGGGTCGGCGAGGACCTCACGCAGATGCATCCGTTTGACCAGGTCCGCCTCGATGCCGCCGAGCTCCGGGCCGATGGCCGGGAGCAGGGTGCTCAGGTCGGGCGCGCCACCACCGCCGGTGCCGCCGAGGCCGGTCGGGGCGCCGCCGCGACGACCTCCGCGCAACTCGCCCGGACGGCAGCCCAACGCGCGCTCCAGCCAGCCCGCGTCGGCCTGCCAGCGGGACAGCTGCCCCGCCGTCACCGTGGGCGGCGCCGGAGCGAAGACGTTGAGCAGCACCTTCGACACGAGCGCCGCGCGCCGCACTTCCGCGGCCTTGTCCCGGCTCTCCTCGGCTTCGGGGACCATCAGCCCGTCGAACTCGGCCGCCAGCTCCGGATGACGCTGGACGATCGAGTCGACCGCGACGTTCGGATCCAGCACGGCGGACGGCAGGCCGACGTCCTCGACCACGGCCACACTCGCCGATTCGAGCGCGGCCTGCTCCTCGGTGTCGAAGAGCCGGGCGAGCAGCCGCCAGTACAGGACCTGGCGGCGGTTGTCCTCGGGTTCGGTCATTTCCGCAACAGCCTTCCGGCGCGTTCGCGCAGTACGGCCGCGGCGTCGGTGGCCGCCTTCTCGGCTTTCACCCCGGCCTTGTCCGTGGTGCCGCCTGCCCAGGCTCCGGCGTGCACGGCGGTGGTCTTCTTGCGCACGATGGTTTCGACGGCGAGCGGCTGGAGGCGGAATCCGCCGTCCCACCGGATCAGGCCGATGCACGCGCTGGAACCCGCGACCGCCTTGGGTGTCAGCGGGCCGGCGGCCGGGATGCGATCGGTCTCGACGGAAAGCCGATTCCCGGCGAAGGTGAACGTGAGCGCGTCTTCGTCTCCCTCGATCCCGTACCCCTCGAGGAAGACGGGAACGGCGAGTCGCACCGGGTGCCGATCCAGCGGCTCGACCGTCGGCGTGACGGCCTTCGGCAGAGCGACGCGCGCGGTCGAGAACGCGTCCGCGGGCTCTCCGAGACGGGCAAGTTCGTCTCGCCAGAGGACGTCGCCCTCCGCGGTGACCGGCATGTCGGCGAGGTCCATCGAGCGGCCCTCGCTGATCGCCGTGAGCAGGGAAAGATGCGGGCGCAGCAACTGCCAGATCCCGGCGCCGATGATCGTGTCCGGCTTCGGCGCGGTCACGTTCGCGCGCACGAGCCGCGGCGGGGTGCCGTCTTCGGGTTCGAACACCGCGTGGACCTGGGCCTGCGCGGCCGTCGCATGTTCCAGCAGGTCGACCCCGAGAGGCAACAGGCGGCCGGTGACCGTGCCGATCACCGGCGTCGCCGCCGCCCCGGGCAGGGTCAGCAGCATTCCGCGCGACCACAGGTCGCCCCAGCGCCGGGCGGGGATCCGCTCCAGCGCCGCTCCAGGACAGGACGCCGCGAGTTCCGCGGCGAAACCGTCGAGCAGGACGGCCAGCCGACGGAGGCTCGGTTCCGCGAGCAGCGCGGAGATCACCTGCGCCGAAGCCGAGATCAGGTCGTGGTCGATACCCTGCCAGCCCGCGCGGGCCAGATCGGACAGCCAGGACCGTGCGGCGACCAGGAGATTGAGCGGTTCCGGCTCGGCGGCTTGCCCGGCGGAGTCCTCGCCCAGCGGCCGGCCGGTCGCTTCGACCAGGCGCGCGAGAACCGCGTCGTGCACGGAGCCGAACACCGCGATCCGTGCCGCCGCAAGGGAAACGAAATGTTCCTCCCCTGCGGCACCAGCTGCGGTCTTCTCGGCCGCCTCGGCGACTCTGGACGCCAATGGCGACCCCGCGACGGCGTCAGCCAGCTCCGTCAAGCCCGCGATCTTCTGGGGACGCAGCAAGCCGGCGACGAGCACGTCGTCGAAGGCATCGACAACCGCCAGCGCCTCGTCGAGACCGGCGATGGGATCGGTGAGCAGATCGACACGCATCAGACCACCGCCCTCGTCGGCGGGAACCACTGCAGCTCCGGTACCGGCGCCGTCGACGGCTCGAATTCGAGGTAGGCCAAGTGCCGCAAGAACTGGCTGAACACGGAAGCGGCGGCGGTGTTGTCACCCTGCGACGGCCGCGTCGCGCTCATGGTCTGCGAAATGGCCTGCGCGGTCGGCTCCGGAACCTCGACGCGCAAGTACCGCGCGACCCGCTCCGCACCGTACTGAAGGGTGGATTCGTTGATCAGGGCGAGAATGTGGTTGCAGAACATGCCCCGGGCTCCGCCGCAGGGCCGGTTGTTGTTGGTACTGCAGGCAAACTCGTACGTGCTCGCCGCGACCGACGAGACGTACACCCGGCCGATGTCCGATCCGCTGGACACCACGCCCTGCACCCGTCCGTCGGCCAGTTCGACGAACGGGACCTTCGCGAGCTTGCGCGGGCGGGCGGGTGGCAACACCCTGGCCGTGCTTGCTCTTTCCCAGTCTGACAACGCATCTTCTCCTTGCGGGGTGTCTCGGTGGGGACTGGGATGAACCTAGCGGGAGGCACCGACAGTTTTGATCACATCCGGCTTTTCGCGAGCTGATCGGCCAGATCGGCGAGGCCGTCTGCGTGGAAGTCGAAGCGATCCATGGCCTTCGGCGGGTCCCCGACGGGCCTGGCGACGTAGGCGGTCCGGAGACCGACGCTCTGTGCTCCCCTCAGGTCCCATGCGTGGGCGGCGACCATCAGCAGCCGCTCCGGCCTCGTCTTGCTCAGCTCGACGGCCAGCTCGTAGACGGCCGGGTCCGGTTTGTAGGTCCGCGCCTCCTCGGCGGAGAGCGCTTGATGCCACCGGAGACCCGCATGGGCGTTGATCCGAAGCAGGCTCGTCCGGCCGGCGTTGGAGAGACCGATCAGCGGGTATCGCTCCGCGAGGCGAGCCAGCCCTTCGACGGTGTCGGGCCAGGGCGGAAGCCTCGGCACCACGTCGGTCTTAGTGACCAACTGGGCCGCTTCGCGGTCGAGAACGTCGCTCGGGGCGAACGGCCGTTCCCCCGCGACGATGCGCCGCTGCTCGGTCTCGATGTGGCCCAGCCACTGGCCGACCAGGTCATCCGCATCGGTGCCCGGCGCCGCTTGCCGGACCGCCTCGCGGATCCCGGCCGGTTCGTCGACGAGCGTGCCGAGTATGTCGAACACCAGGGCGTCGATCTCCACGGACAACCTCCAGGTAAGGGTTAAACTAGCAGTTAACCGCGAAGATACGAGAGGTCGGTAAGGGATGCAAGTAGCGTTAGACGATTACGTCCGGGCGGCGGGCGTCGCTACCGACCTGGTCAACACCGCCCCGAAGGTCTGGCACGGCGAAGACAAGCTTTCCGACCTGGAGCCTCTCGCCGCCTTCGCCGAGCTTCACGCACTGCCTGAGCCCACCCGGCCTGGTGATCTGCGTGCCGTTCATCGGTTACGCGTCACGGTGCGGGATCTGATCGACCACCCGGATCAGGCACGCCTCATCACCGGAGCCACCGCGCTCACCTCTTCGATCGGTGACGTCACTCTTCTGACCGACAGCGCACGATGGGCCGTTTCGGCCCGGCCTGACGCGACGGTCGCGGACTCCCTGGCCCTGGTCTGCGGCGTCGGGATACTCGGCGTCGTCCGGTCTCTCGGCGTGGAACGGTTCCGCGCCTGCGGCGCACCTACTTGCGGAGGTGCGTTCATCGACACAACACGTCCGGGGCGGCGTCGCTATTGCATGCCGGGATTATGCGGGAATCGCGTCAACGTCGCGAACCACCGGGCACGCAAGCTTTCTCAAGATGGATTTCGAGGCGCCGTAGGCGAAATGCCGTAGCAGCGGTTCGAGAATTCGGCCCATCAAATAATACTGCTCGCTTCGAAGTATGATGCACGAGAGTGAACCGTCTCGACAGCGAGCGAATCATGGCGGACAATCGGATGCGCGCGGCACCCTGCGACAATCCATTGTTGCGCTCAGTTCCCTTACTCCCATCATTTGGCGAAAAGGAACCCCATGCATGACGATGATGAGCCAGTAGGCCGAGTTCTCGGCAGGCGGCAGGCGTTGATCCTTCTCGGCGCCGCCGGCGCGACACTCACGGTCGCCGGATCCGCCACCGCGAGCGCCACCACCTTCAACGCGGGCACACCCGAGGTCTGCACGCTGGATTGCGTGGTCAAACCAGAGCAGATGGAGGGCCCGTACTTCGTCGACGAACGACTCAACCGCTCCGACATCCGCAGTGAGCCCTCCACCGGGCAACTGGTTCCCGGCACCGCGCTGGTGATCAACTTCACCGTTCAGCAAATCCGTCAGCAGCAGTGCACGCCACTACCGGGAGCCATGGTCGACCTCTGGCAGTGCGACGCGTTCGGGCTGTACTCCGACATTCCGTCCCAGGGAAGTCGCGGCCGCCGTTTCCTGCGCGGTTACCAGAACACCGACCAATCGGGAGCGGCCCGGTTCACCACCATTCTGCCAGGCTGGTACACGGGACGCACGCTGCATATCCACATCAAAATACGCACCGTCGGAACCAACGGCAGGCCGTACGAGTTCACCTCGCAGCTTTATTTCACGCCCGAGTTCGGCGCGGCCTATCTGCGGACCGAACCGTACCGGCGGAAAGGTCCGGCCGACACGACCAACAGCCGGGACTCGATCTACCGCAACGGCGGTGCCCAGATGCTGCTGCGTCCACAACAGACCGGCAGCGGCTACACGGCGGACTTCGCGATCGGTCTCGACCTGTCGAACACCCAAGTCGGCCGTCCCGACTAGAGCAAGCACAGGGCCCTCCCCGGCAAGCGCCGGGGAGGGCCCTGTGCACGCCGAGGTTGAAGACGGGCGCGGCCCCTCAAAAGACCTGGCACCCCTCATGACCGTCCACAAGGGACACCGCTCGGAGAAGTACGCCCGTTTCGGATGGTTTGCCCGATTTCACCAGGGGGTCGTGAGTGGTAATGAGCGTTCTAACCCTCATTACCACTCACGACCCCACTCGGAACCGTACATTTGGACATCGATCGGGCACGCGGGGCATGGTCAGCTTACGTCAGCCAGTTCGGCCCCGTGCTGGACCACGCCACGTCCGCCATACCCCTCAGACGCCGGCGATCTGCTGGATCCAGGGCCGGTACCGCGTGATGTTCGTGTAGGCGGTGGTCGTCTGCCGGTCGCTCGTCGAGGCGACGCCGACCTGACGGCCGGAGGCGAACATCGGGCCACCCGAGTCCCCACCGGCGGTGATGCCGTCGCCGCGGCGCGCGCACACCGCGATGCCGCCGTTGTAGTCACGGCAGGACACCGACGTGACCGACACGTTGGCGACCTTCAGGTAGCGGGACTGGCAGTTGATCTCCGAGCCGCACTGGCTGGTCGCGCCCCAGCCGTAGACCTGGACAGTCTGCCCCACGGAGACGTTGGCGGTGGTGCCCAGCGGCGAGTACGTCGCGTTCACCGGCGCGGTGAGCCGCACGATCGCGAGGTCGGCGCTCGGGTGCCGGGTGACGGTGGAGCCGGTGGCCATGGTGCCGCCGCTCTGCTGGTCGAGGCTGCCGATCCGGAAGGTGAACGTACCGCTACTGGCCACGCAGTGCTTCGCGGTCAAGATGTACTGAGGCGCGATGATCGTCGAGGTACAGGTTTGCCTGCCGTTGGCGAAGAGCCTGGCCGCCCACGGGCCGCTCGACGCGTTCTGGCCGCCGATGATCATCGGCTGGACGTCGGAGGACGGTTCCGCGGCGGACGCCACGGGGGCGGTGACGCCGAGCAGCGCCGCGAAGGCGGTGCCGGCGATCAGGGCGAAGGAGCGCAGTCGCATGATTCCGACTCATTTCTGCGGCCCGGGTTCGGCCGCGCGATGGGGACGGGTGTGCTGATTCTGGTGCGCGGCAAGAGAAACCTGACACCGACGAAAGTCGTGCAGTGGATACCTATCTCTACGCCGCGACACCGCTGAGTGGCGCTCTAGGTAGCGGAACCGCCCGCCGGTTAGGACGACCGGCTTCCGTCCACTTGAGACAGATGGCGGCATAACTCCAGGGACATAACCCGGCTCCGGGGCTTCCCGAAAACCGGGTCCGCCGCCAGAATCGCCATCATGACCACAGCACAGTGGACCCCGACCTACGGCGACCCCTTCGAGCCGGTTCCCTACCGTCCGGCGCGCGTGCCCGCGGAAGAATCGCTGGCCACCGCCGCCGATCTGCGCCGCCGCATGGACACCCGCCGCACCGTGCGGATGTTCTCGACGGACCCCGTGCCCGAACAGGTGGTGGTGGACGCCATCGCGGTGGCGGCCACGGCGCCCAGCGGCGCGCATCAGCAGCCATGGACGTTCGTGCTCATCAAGGACGCCGAGACCAAACAGCGGATCCGTGAGGCCGCCGAAGAGGAAGAACGCGTTTCGTACGAGGGCAGGCTCGGCGAGGAGTGGCTGTCCGCCTTGCGCCCGCTGGGCACCGACGCCGTCAAAACCCATCTCACCGACGCCCCGTACCTCATCGTGGTCTTCCAGCAGCGCTATTTCCTCGACGAGGACGGCACCAAGCACAAGCACTACTACGTCGACGAGTCGGTGGGCATCGCGGTCGGCATGCTGCTCACGGCGTTGCATCTGTCGGGGCTGGCCGCCTTGACGCATACGCCGTCGCCGATGCGGTTCCTCGGCGAACTACTCGAGCGGCCACTGAACGAGAAGGCGTTCGCCGTCATCCCGGTCGGCTATCCAGCCGACGACTGCGTGGTGCCGAACCTGGTGCGCAAGTCGATCGACCAGGTGCTGATCCGTCGATGACCATCCGCGCGGCCCGGATGTGTACGCGCACCCGGGCTGCGCGAAACACCGGCAAACAAGCATCCAAATTGCGCAATAGTGCAGTTTACTGCACACTTTGGCACATCTCTTGACATATCCGGCGGCGATTGGACAAAGTCTGGGCACCGAAGGCGACACGAAGGAGTGTTCTTCATGGCCGACCTGCCCTCAGTCTCCCGGCGGACACTGTTCGGCGGCGCGCTCGCCGCCGGAGCGCTCGCCGCGATCCCGACGAGCGCGACCGCGGCGGAAGAGGCGGAAAGCGCACCCCGCCGTCCTGGTCAGCGCAGCATGATCGGGGTCCCGTTCGAGCGGCACCAGACCGTCCGGATCGCGCTGATCGGTCTCGGCAATCGCGGTATGTCCATGATCGGCGGGTGGAGCGCCGTCCCGGGCGCCGTGGTCACCGCGGTCTGCGACATCCGCGCCGAGCGCGCGAAGGCCGCCGCGGACAAACTCGCCGCCGGCGGGCGTCCTCGCCCGGCTGAGTACGGCGGATCCGCCGACGCCTACCAGAAGATGCTCTCCCGCGACGACATCGACCTCGTTTACATCGCCACCCCGTGGGAGTTCCACTACCCCCAGGGCAAGGCGGCGCTGCTGGCAGGCAAGCACGTCGGCGTCGAACTCCCCATCGCCACCGAGCTCGACCAGTTGTGGGACCTCGTCAACACCAGCGAGCAGACCCGCAAACACCTGTTCCTGGCCGAGAACTGCAGCTACGGCCGCAACGAGCTGGCCATCCTCAAGATGGCGCACGAAGGCGTCTTCGGCGAGGTCACCAACGGACACGGCGGCTATTTGCACGACCTGCGCGAACTGCTGTTCTCCGACACGTATTACACCGACGCGTGGCGCCGGAAGTGGCACACTCGCAGCACCGCGAGTTTCTACCCGATGCACGGCCTCGCGCCGATCGCCGCCTGCATGGACGTCAACCGCGGCGACCGGTTCGCCACATTGCGCGCCACGGCGACCGAGCCGAAGGGGCTCGCCGACTACCGGAAGCGCCACATGCCGCCGGGCCACCCGTCGTGGAAAGAGACCTATATCAACGGCGACCTGGTGACCTGCCTGATCGAGACCGAGCAGGGCCGGATCATCCGCGCCGAGCACGACGTCAGCTCGCCGCGTCCGTACAGCCGCATCAACAGCCTCGCCGGCAGCCGCGGCATCGTGGAGGACTACCCCGCCCGGATCTACGTCGAGCCCGACCACAGCGGCCACGCGTGGAAGGACTTCGGGCCGTACCGCGACCGTCACGACCACTGGCTGTGGAAGAAGCTCAAGGACGACCCGAACCTCGGCGGGCACGGCGGCATGGACTACGTGCTGCAGTGGCGGATCGTGCAGCAGATGCGCGCCGGGCTGGTGCCGGACATCGACGTCTACGACTCGGCGGCCTGGTGCTCCCCCGTGCCCTTGAGCGTGGTCTCCCTCGCTCGCGGCGGGAAACCGGTCGCGGTGCCGGACTTCACGCGCGGTGGCTGGACGAAACGCCGGGCGGGGCTGGACTCGCAGCCTTCGGAGATGCCCGGCTAGGACTCCGGCCCGTGAGCGGCAAAGCGAACGCGGCGAGTCCGTGAAGGCCTCCTTCCCTACATTCAGGGTAGGGAAGGAGGCCTTCACGGACTTTCCCGACTCCTGGCGTCCGATGAACGCGCCCACGGAGGTGGTCACGAGCGGCGATTCGGGTACACCTCCGCTGCGCGCATCCCGAAGACGGTGCCCGGTACTCATGCCGCGAAAGCCACCGTTGACCTACCCCTCGATAGCGTCCTCACCACTCACGAGGAGTAGCGAGGTACGACACGGTAGACACGGAGGTCCTTCGGGGTCCCCTTGGCGCGGAAACTCCGGCGCGGTCGCACGATCACCGCGCCGGGGTCCAGCTCGTCGACGACACTTCCGCTGGCCAGCACCTCGTCGCCGTCGGCGGCGGCCATGACGCGGGCGGCGATGTTCACGTCGACGCCGAGGTAGTCGTTACCGACCCGCCGCGGATTCCCTCGATGAAGCCCCGCGCGCAGGTGCGGGAGATAGCCCTCGGCCTTGATCACACTCACGGCGGAGCACGTCTCGTAAGCGGCGTTCACCGCCTCGCCCGGGTCGGCGAACACGGCCATCACGCCGTCGCCGAGGCCCTTCACGATGCTGCCGCGATGCCCGGTGACGACCGATTCGGTCACTTCGCCGACCGAACGCAGCAGCTCCAGCACGCGTTCGTCGCCCGCCTGCAACGCCCATGTCGAGAAGCCGACCAGATCGGTGAACAGCACCGTGATCCCGTCCGCGGACACCGGCGGCGCGCCGGACCGGCGGACGGCCTGCCAGGCCTGCACGGCGGCCAGCCCCAGCTCGCGGGTGGCGCTGGGCCGGTCCGCACCCGCCTCGGCGAGCAGCCGGGCGAGCCGGTCGGACGAGCGGCCCGTCGACGGCGCGAGCGGGTCACCCGGGACCAGCCTGCGGAGGAACCGCGCCCCGCGCACCAGTTCGCCGCGCTGATCCGTCGCGCGCAGGAACCTGCGGGTCCGGAGGTGCCACGGCTCGGGTCGTTCGGTCACGATCAAGACCCTAGCCCGCTCACCTCGCGTCCGTCGCACCTGTCACCGAGGTGACAAGAATGCGGATACCATTTCCCCTTTCCTCCCCCGCATGACAATTCACGAACTCGCCATTCCACATACACGTGACAAGATCGAAGCGCAAAGAAAACGCGAGAGATCTTTTCCTTTCCTCGTTGGTGACTTTCCACCTACATTCGCTTTCGAGCCCATTCAACGATGAAAGGACCTGACATGACGGAAACCCTCGTACGGAAGGGTGTTCGGCGGTTCTGCGCGGCCGGGATCGCGGCCGCCGTCGCCGGGACGGTCATGCTCGCCGCGGCGGGAACCGCTGCCGCCGTCGAAAAGAATCTCACGTACAAGGGCGGCTTCCCCATCATCGGCGACCAGAAGGTCGCGGTGGTCGTGAAGGCGGAAATCCCGGCGGCGGCGAAGGCCGGGGAGCCGGTTTCGGTGCCGTTCACCCTCGACGTCGACGCCGGTCAGGCCGCGGGCGACGGGCTCCGGCTCGTCGGTGCCAAGAAGCTCTCCGGCACGATCGGCTCGAAGGTGAACATCGCGCTCGGCGAGCAGAAGATCTCGATTCCCATCGAGCTGCCGATCCCGGACACCGAGGTACCCGCCGAAGGGCCGCTGAAGTTCACCGCGCAGGGCAAGGTCGACTTCACCATCCCCGCGGGCACCCCCGCCGGCGAGGCGACCAGCAGCGTGGACGCCGCGGCGACCTCGCATATCGTCACCGACAGCTCGCTCGGCGAGTTCGACGTCCAGCTCGCGCTCGACCCGCCCGACCAGGACGCCGTCCTCGGCAAGACGACCATCAGCTGAACCCCCGTCTTCCCCCGGCTCGGCGAGCCGGGGGAAGACGCGTCTTGACCTCCAGCGCACTGGAGGTCGCAAGCTGTCGATCATGTGGATCTGCGACAGGTGCGGTATCGAACATCCCGCCACTCCCGAGCCTCCCCGGTGCGTTCTCGACCGAGGCGAGGTCGGCATCGAGGAAGCCGGTGACCTCGGCGCGCACACCGGACGCTGGTGGACGCACGAGGAACTGATCTCCGTGCCGCACAAGACCTCGCACCGCGATCACGGACGTGGCCTGCACAGCATCAAACGGGAGCCGAACCTCGCGATCGGGCACTGGTCGTTCATCGCGGTGACCCCGGCGGGCACCCTGCTCTGGGATCCGCCGTCCTGGTTGGACACCGAGGTGCTCGACGTCGTGCGCGGGCTCGGCGACGTCGCCGTGATCGCCACCAGCCACCCGCACATGTTCGGCGCCCAGCTCGGCTGGAGCCGCGCGCTGGGCGGGGTTCCGGTGCTGGTCAACGAACGCAACCGCGAATGGCTGCCCGCCCCCGATCCGGCGTTCGAGTTCTGGGACGAGCGCGTGCAACCCCTGCCGGGCCTCGAACTCGTCCGGCTCGGCGGGCATATGCGCGGCAGCGCCGTGGCCAGGACGCCGGACGGCAGCATCCTGGCCGGGGACACGATCTCGGGCGGGCTCGCGCCGGACTGGGTTTCGTTCCAGCGCAACTTCCCCAAGCACATCCCGCTGTCGGGAGCCGTGGTCCGCCGCATCGTCGACCGGCTCGACGAGTTCTCCTACGACCGCCTCTACACCCTCGGTGGTGACACCATCGACCGGGATGCCCGCGCGGTGGTGCGCCGAAGCGCCGAAACCCATATCCGGTGGGTGAACGGCGACTTCGACCACTTCACTTGATCGCGCGTTTGTCCTTGCCGCGGAAGGTCAACGCGATGGCCCCCGCCATCGCCATGAAGAAGGCGACGGCCCACATCCCGGCGCGGAAGCTCCCGGTCAAACCCTGCAACCAGCCGGTGAGGTAGGGGCCGACGAAGCCCGACAGGTTACCGAAGGAGTTGATCAGGCCGATCCCGGCGGCGGCGCCGACTCCGGACAGGAAGGCGTTGGGCAGCTGCCAGAACACCGGGATCGCGGTGAACACGCCGACCGCGCAGAGGGTCACCGCGATCATCACCCACAGCGGCGAGCCGAGATACAGCGCGGCGGCGATCGCGACCGCGCCGACGAACGCGGCGATGGCGACGTGCCCCGCCCGTTCGCCGGTGCGGTCGGAATGCCGTGCCCACAACACCATGGCGACGGCGGCCACGGCGTACGGGATCGCCGTGATGAGCCCGATCTCCACGATGCTGTAGTTGGTCTGGAACTGCTCCTGGAAGCCCTTGATCACCTGCGGGAGGAAGAACGCGAGCACGTAGAGGCCGAAGATGATGCCGAAGTAGACGGCGCTCAGCGCGAGCACACGCGGATCGGTCAGCGCCGATCGGGTGCTCACCTCCTTGCCGACCTCACGGATGTCTTCCGCGTCGATCGCCGACTGCAACGCCGTGCGCTCGCCGGGGGTCAGCCACTTCGCGTCCTTCGGCTTGCTCGGCAGCAGGAAGAACACCGCCACCCCGAGCAGGATCGACGGCACCCCTTCGGCGAAGAACATGAACCGCCACCCGGCGTCGAAACCCAGGACGCCGTCGCCGTGCTTGATGAGCAGGGAGGAGACCGGGCTGCCGATGACC
Source organism: Amycolatopsis sp. NPDC043885 (assembly GCF_056435685.1). Taxonomy (NCBI): domain Bacteria; kingdom Bacillati; phylum Actinomycetota; class Actinomycetes; order Pseudonocardiales; family Pseudonocardiaceae; genus Amycolatopsis; species Amycolatopsis sp. NPDC043885. Next base: position 175,137 of record NZ_JBWKEA010000011.1, on the reverse strand, counting down.
GACGAGAGCGGCACCGCGAGGAAGAACAGCGCGACGATCTTGGCCCGCTGCTTTCGCGGGAACCAGTAGGTCAGGTACAGGATGATGCCGGGGAAGAACCCGGCCTCGGCGATCCCGAGCAGTACCCGGACGATGTAGAAGCTGACCTCGCCCTGGATGAACGCGGTGGCCGAGGCGACGATGCCCCAGGTGATCATGATCCGCGCGATCCAGATCCGGGCGCCGACCTTGTGCAGGATGACGTTGCTGGGCACTTCGAAGAAGAAGTACCCGACGAAGAACAGGCCCGCGCCGAGCCCGTAGGCGGCCGAGCTGATGCCGAGGTCGGCGTTCATGGTGAGCGCCGCGAACCCGACGTTGACCCGGTCGAGATAGTTGAGCAGATAGAGCAGCCCGAGTAACGGGACCAGCCGGATCATCGCCTTGCGCACCGCTGGCGCGGTGGACACCTCTGCCGTCTGTTCGTCCATCCGCGCGAGTGTAGAGGGCGATCAGAACAGCGGAGGCAGGAACGCACCGAAGTTTCCGCCGGCGGCCCGATCGGCGGGATCCGGGTCCACTTGGACCGAGTCGGGGTTCCGCGGGTCGTAGGTGACCTTCACCGTCGAGCCGCGGGCAGGGGCCTGAAGCGGCGGGGTGATCATCGTCGTGACGACGGTCCGCTCGCCGTCGTCCGTGGGGAACCGGACCTGCACGGTGAACCTGGGATTCCCCATCACCCAGACGTTCGTGAACTCGACGCCGAGTACCTGGCCCATCACCTGACGGCCCGTTTGAGCCAGCGCCTGCGCGCGGTCGTCCGCCTCGGCCTTGGTGACGAACGCCCGTCCCAGCACCATGATCATGACCAGCGCGGTCACCCCGGCCACGGCCGGAACGAGGTACGGCTCGTAGTAGACGATCCAGTCCACCTCGGTCCACGGTTCGGACGGCAGCCGCTTCCCCACCGCCTCGGGCGGCGTCCAGGAAGGGATCGCGACGCCGCTGCCCAGCGCGATGCCGAGGGACGCGGCGAGGCTGCTCGCCCGGAAGCCGATGCCCATCCCGCGCAACGACATCCCGCCGCCCCACAGCATCGCGAACCCGAGCGACGAAGCCACCGTGATCGAGACGCTGAAGAACAGGACGAGCGAAACCGCCGGGCCCGCGTCGGGCCCCCACGCGTCGACGCGGTTCAGCGACATCAACCGGAAGCCGTCCAGCAGCCCGAGGGCGCCCGACCAGCCCGCCGCCGCCCAGGCGAGCGTCGTCGGCACGCCGAGCAGCCAGAGCCGCAGGCCGGGGCGGTGGGCCTGCCGGGGATCTCCCGGCAGGCCGAACTCGAAGGTCCCGAACATCGCCGCCGCCTAACTGTTGTGGGTGAACCCGCGACCGCGATCGACGTCGGCAGGGCGCGGTATGGCAAAAGGTCATGTCGAGCGAGCAAGGCGCCCTGCCACCGCGATAGCGGGGCCTTCGGCCGGGCGGGTTCACGCGTATGGTCACTTCTCCGGACCTCTCGCAGCTCCGCCTACCAGCGCTAAGAGATCGGCCCGAACACGGCGACCTTCGCCGGGTCGGCGGGGTCGACGCGGGCTTCGTGGCGGGTGCCCGGCGCGTACTGCTGGATCGTCGCCAGCGGCGCGATCAGCTGCGTCACCGTCCGGTAGGTGGTGCCGTCAGTGCGGGTGACTTCGAGCGTCGCGGTGTACTGCGCCTGCCCGGCGATCTTCCGGCCGGTCGGCTCCAGCTCGCGGACCACCAGGGTGGCGGGCTCGCAGGTGTCGTAGAGCCGCCGCAGTTCGGTGCCGTAGGCCTGAAGCTCCTGCTGCTGACGCAGTTGCTCGTCCATCGGCAGCGCCATGAACGCCGCCATGTCCGGGTCGGCGTTGAGGCTCCGGAACGCCTGCGCGGCCAGCTGCGGCGTCGGCAGCTGCGGGGTGATGTCGTGACCCTGCGCGGCGGCGGCCTGCCGGAACTGCTCCGCGTGACGCTGGAAGTCCTGCTCGCCCCGCGTCATGCCCTGCTGCGTCGCTTCGTTGATCTTGTCGCGGATCTTCTTGAACATCGGGTGCCGCCTTTCGCCGTGTCGTTCGTGCTGGACACAGCTTCGGGCGGCCGTCCCGCTACCGAACCCAGGTTTTCCCGTCGTCGGTCGCGTCGAGGCAGGTCAGCGGCGCCCAGAAGACCGGTGAGGCCGCCGGTTCCGGCTTTTCGCGCCAGCGGGCGAGCCGGGACCGCTGCCAGGCGCACAGTTCGGTGACCGGATCCTCCCCGGCGAGCGCGGTGTCGACGGCGATGACGAGCTCGGACATCGGGTCCGAACCGGGCACCGCGGCCGAAGTCGGCAACGCCCAGACCGTGGCGGCGACCAGCCCCGCTCCGGCCGCGACGGCGGCGAGCAGCACACCGAACGGTTCGGCCAGACCGAAATCGCTCGCGCTGGCGCAGCCGATCAGCGCCACCCGCGCGGGCATGGTGTCCATTTCGGACAGCGCGAGGTCGGCGGCGGTGAACGGCCGGTGCGTTCCGATCGGCGCGGCGGTGCCGGGAAGATCGGCGGAACAGGACAGATGCAGCGCGGTCTGCGCGCCGTACTCGTCGCGGACCCGGCTGACGTGTCCGACGAACACCAACCGGGAACAGGGCCCCGCGAGCAGTTCGGCGAGCAGACGGCGGTCGGTGTCGGTGCGGCGGACCAGATCGAGCCCGCGGGCGGCGGCGGGAAGGACCGGCCCTTCGGCGAGCCGCTCGTCGAGATGCCGGATCAGCGGCGACGCCGGTTCTTGCTTGCCGAGCACGGAACCCAGTTCGCCGAAGGCACTCTGGCCGGGGATACGCGGGTCGAGCAGGTAGACGGGCGGACCGTCGCCGGCGGGCGGACGGCGCGGGATCGCGGCCGGGGCGAGCAGCGAGACGTCGGCGACGTCGAGCACGCGCTCGTCACTGTCGAAACAGCTGCCGATCTCGTCGATCTCGAGCACGTGGTCGGCCCGCCTGTCGGGCAGGGCGAGCAGCCCCCACGGGACACCGGCGAGGCTCGGGGACGGCTGGATCCGCAGGAGCGGGCGGGTTCCGCCGTCGGCGGCGCGCCGGAGCCGCTCGACCAGGTCCGCGGGCAGGAGGTTGAGAGCGAGGACGCGGGCCAGGCGTTGTTCGCCGTCGAAGCTGCCGAAAGCGTCTTCGCTCAGTGAGCGACGGACGGCGTCGGCCGCGCTCTCGCCTTCGCGTGGTGTGGGCGACGCGGCGTCCAAGCACTGACGAGCGGTCCCGACCAGAGCGAACTCGATCGGATGAGTGTGGACGGTGTCGAGGTCCTCGGTGGTCCGCCAGGTGAGGAAGGTGTGGCCGGCGTCGGCGTAGCGCAGGAGGAACGTCTCGCGTCCGGGCTTCGCAGACGGCCAGGTCTCGACGGTTTCGGCGACCGTGCGTGGTAGCTGATACCGCTCGGCGGCGCGGCGGAGCCACGGGTCCAGCTCCATGGGCGACGAGGGCGACCAGCGCAGCGCGGGCGGCGGGGCGAGCCGCAGCGGAAGCGACGACGTCACGGAACCCAGTGCCGCCAACGGAAGCCCTTCGGCCACCGGGCCCACTTCGAGGGTGGGCAGCGCGCCGGTGAGGTCGAGCGAGCGCCCCTCCACACCCGTGTACGCCCCGACGGCGCAGGTGCGCTCGATCAGTTCCGCCGCCAGCCTCGGCTCCTGGAGCTGCGCCAGCAGCGCCATCACCATTTCCGTCGCCGGACCGGCGACGTCGCGGGCCCAGGCCGTGCGTGCCTGCGGCGAGGTGAACTCGAACCGGTACTCCGCCGCCGCGAGCGCAAGCGGAAGCAGCAGGTCCAGCACGGCCGGGAGGTCTTCGCCGTGCGCGAAGCCGATCGTCGCCGCCACGAAATCCGTGTGCAGGCGATCCGACCAGTCCCCCGACGTCCGCGCCGACTCCCGGGCGCGGGTCACGTGTTCACTCGCCTTCGTCCAGTCGCCTTCGGCCATCGCGCAGCGGGCCAATGCCACGTCGAGGCGCCGCAGGCCCGGCACGTCGGCATTGGCCGTCCAGATCTTTCCCGCGTGCTCGAACTGTTCCCTCGCCTGCGCGACATCACCCGCGACCAGCAGCAGGGTGCCCAACGCGTGGCTCGCCTCCGCGACGTCGCCGTTCAGGCCCGCGTCCGCGAGCTCGTCGCGGGCGGCGACGATCGCGGCGACCGCTCCGGGGAGGTCGCCACCGAAGGCCCGGTCGGCCGCCAGTTCGATGCTCGCCCTGGCCGCCAAGGGACGGCCCTCGTGCTGGGCGCTCAGCCGCAGCAGATCCGCGCGCGCGTCGGCGTCTTCGCCACCCGCCTGGCGGACGCGGGCCCGCTCGGCTCGCGCCATCGCCTGCAGTGCCGCCACTTGCCCGCGGACATCGTCGATCTCCGCGATGGCATCCAGAGCCGTCAAGATGTCCTCGATCGCGGTCCGCGCGCCCGCCATGTCCCCGGCGGCGATCTGGACGCGCACGTCGAAGATCCGCAGTTCCAGCTCGTCCGCGCCGTACACGTCGAGCAGCTCTGGCGGGTACTGTCCGGGCCCCGCGTCCTTGCGCTGCGCCGCCCGTCGGCGTTGCCCGGCGATCAGCTCACGCGCCTTGACGACGTCGCCTTCCTCCGTGCTCAAGGAGATGAGCACGCGCTCGGCGACCTCCCGGGAGCCTTCGATCATCCGGAGCTCGGCGTACTGTCCGTAGTGGACGATGGCGGCGGTACTGACTTTGAACGCCTGGTGCACGGCTTCGGCGCACTGACGAGCGTTGCGAAGGTCGCCGGCGGAGTAGCAGACGGTGGCCAGGTCGCTGACCGCGGCGAGGTCCAGATCCGTCCGGTCGAGCCGCTGCGCGATCTCCCGCATCTTGCCGTACGTCCGGTGCGCACCGGCGACGTCCCGGGCGGCGGCGAGCCGCTTGGCCTTGTCCTGGAGCTTGACCGCGTCGACGAGCAGCTTCCGGTACTGGCGTTCAGACAGCGAGCACGCGGGCAGTTCGCCGTACGGCGCCGGATCGAGGCCGAAATGCCGTGCGACACAACGACAGTTGTAACCGTGCGAGGTCGCCGGCCCCAGTTCGGGCGGCAGCGGGCGGTCGGGTGAATTCCGGGGCGGTGGCATGCCGACGAGCACGTCAGAACTCCTCATCGGCGGAAGCGGCCGCCGCCCGTTCGGCGAGCGTCCTTGCCGCCGGAGGACGTGCCCGGACGAGCGCGACCACCTCGGCCCGGTCTTCCGCCGTGGTCCCGTCGACACCTTCTCCCGCGACGCCGACAACGACGGCGATCTGTCCACTATGGACACGAGCGGCGAGCCTGGTCGCGGTCTCGTCCAGCTCCGCCGTGCCGGAGAACCGCCCGGCACCCAGCTCCAGCGGCACCTCGGCGAACGGCTCGCCCGCATGACTCGCGAACGCGGTGATGGCCGCGTCGGCGAACGCGCCCGCGACGACGATTTCGAGCCTCGTGGCGGTCGCGGCGGCGACGATCCGCCAGGTCACCGCGTCCTCACCGGCGTCAAGGATCCCAGGTGGTACCCGCGCCCAGTCGACGCTCGCGCGTCCGCTCGCCAATACCCCTTCGCCGGGTGCGAGCGGATCGAGGCCCGCGGCCAGCGCGTACGCGCGTTGGCCGGGTGTCGCCGTTTCCCACCGTGCCGACATTTCCGCCGCCGTCTCGGCGCGTACGACGTCGTCCTCGTCGTCGAACCAGGCGGCGAGCCGGGTGCACAATCCGCAGACTTCTTCGGCGACCGGCGGGCCCGCCGCCAGGAGGGCGTCGTCCGCGATGGCCGCGTCGAACAGCTCGGCAGGGGAAGCTTCGAACCCGTCGAGAAGACCTTCGGCCAGGCCCTCGACGTCGGCCGTCGCGACCGCAGTCTCGAGATCCAGCAAGGCCGGATCCAGCGAGGGAATCCCGAGTGACGGACCGGCGGGCCACCAGCGACGCAGCCACAGCAGCAAAGCGAGCCTGCCGAGTTCCGGCTGGGCAGGAAGCTCGATGTGGCCCTGGCCGAGCGCGACGAGAGTCGCCTCCGCGCCCGCGAGCCGGGTCAGCCAGGGTTCCGCGGCCGCGGCGTCGGTGAGTTCGATGTGCATCGTGGAGGCCCGGCCCGCGAGAAGATCGACGAGAGCGAAGCGAATGAGGCCGCCATCGGCCGCGATGACGGGAGTATGCACCGGATGCGTCACGACACGGCCTCCAGCTCCGGCAGGCGGGCCGTGAGCGCGCGCCGCACCTTCGTCCGCAGATCCAGTGAGGTCGAACGGACCACGCCGGTGACCAGGTCGCGTACTTCGGCGGCGTCGGCGGGCTGGTCACCGCGGACGTCGAAGCCGTGCAGCCGGACCCACAGCCTGCCGAGGAAGTGCTTGGCGAACTCGTGAAGATCGCGCAGGAGTTCGGCGTCGGGCCGCGGAGTGAGCGGCGTGACGCCGGCCAGGGCTCGACGAGCGTGCAGGACGTACCCCTCCCGGGCGACTTGGGCATTGAGCCGCCGCGCGAATTCGGGAACGCCGGCGGGCGCCGCGCCGTCGAGTGGCCTCAGCGCGGGCGCGAGGACGACCCCGAGCGCGAAACACGCGGCCAGCGCGGGCAAGCCGAGCCCGAATCCGGCGGCGACCCTGGTGAGTTCGTCATCGACGAGCTCGGCGACGGGAGCCCGCTCATCCAGAGGCAGACGGCGCAGGGTCGCGCGCACCCGTCGCTCGACACTGCGTTCCAGGAGTTCGGGACCGGTTTCGTCGCTCCGGTTCAGCGGCGGGACGGTGGTGCGATCCCCGCGCTGCAGACCGAGATCCGGTACGGGCAGCCCGGAAATCGCCTGGACGACTTCGCTCAAGCCTCGGGCCCCGCCCGGCTGTCGCAGCATCAGGCCGAGAGCGTGCCCGGTGACCGAATCGGCGAGCGCTCGCCAAGCGGAGTCGGAAAGTTCGTCGACGAACGCGCCGAGTGCGGTGATGTCCTGCGGTACGGCGGATTCGGCTTGCCAGCGGCGCCGCAGTTCCGCGGTCAGCTCGGCCGAGTACCGCGGATCCGAGAGGTAGGAGGTGAGCTGATCGACGCCCACCGCGCCGCCCTCACCGTGCAGATCCCGCAACGCCGCCGCGGCCGTCTCCGCCGCGTCCGGCCCCGGCGAGCCGAAACCGGTCGCCAATTCGTACGCCAGCGGGAAACACACGTCCTGGACGTTGCCCGCGGTGATGCGCAGAGCGCGGCGCTGCCGTTTGAGGTGGGTGAACCACGCGGCCGTCGCGCGCAGCCTGTCCGCGTCGGCCAGCAGCACTTCCGTCAGCTCGGCCGCCGTGGCCGGGTCCAGCACGGGACGACCGAGCCGGGGCCGCGCGGCGGTGCGGATCACCAGCGGGTCGATGAGCTTCTTGATCGTCCGGGTCAGCGGACCGCCGTCGGCCGACGACAGGACCTCGACACCGTCGATGCGTTCCCATGCCTGAGTGAGAACGGCCGAACGCAGCCGGGGCCCGCCCGATTCCGTCGTCAATCGCCCTCCCTCCCGCAGGCCACGACTCTATCCGAGAGACCGTTCGGACTAACTTTCGTCCGTTCTGTACATACTTTCGTTGACTTCATCCGAAAGTCCTCTTAGGTTCAGCGTCGTCACAGAGGTGCTCCGCCGCCGACCCGAGGAGCAACGATGCTTCCGTCTGTCCGCAAGCGCTTCAACCGGACCATCGTCGCCTCGTTGGCGCTGGTCACGGCAGTGTCCGGGCTGGTGACAGCCCCGGCAGAAGCGGCCATCCCACCCCAGCAACCAGGTGTCACGCTCCGCACGTACGACCTGCAGCGCGAGCTCACCAAGCTCTGCTCGATCAAATCCGGCCAGACTCCCAACGTCGACAAGCTGATGCCGACGATCAACTGGACCACCACGGCCGACTTCGGGCTCAACGAGCAGTTCGTCTCCGAGGTCATCGGCAACATCAACATCGCCTCGGCCGGGCAGTACGAATTCCGGCTCACCAGCGATGACGGCTCCCGGCTCCGGATCGACGGCCAGATGGTGATCAACCACGACGGCCTGCACGGCGCGACTCCCGCGACCGGTTCGGTCCAGTTGAGCACCGGGTATCACGCACTGCGGATCGACCATTTCGACAACCTCCACGACCAGCAGGTCACCCTCGAATGGCGGCCACCGGGCGCGGCGGACTTCGCGCTCGTGCCGAATTCGGTGCTCAGCACCGACGCCGACGTCGTCCGGGTGACCTCGCCGGGGCGCAAGGAATGCGAGGGTGCCACGGATTCGCCCGGTGACGGCCTGCCGCTGAACGGCGTCCACCCGGGTTTCACGCTGACGAACCTGCGTCCCGACGGTTTCCAGCCGCAGGTCACCGGCATGGACTGGCTGCCGGACGGACGGCTCGCCATCGCCACCTGGGGCGGTTCCGACAAGACCCTCGGCGAGGTCCACTTGCTGAGCAACGTCAGCGGGAACACCGACCCGAGCAAGGTCCGCACCCAGCGCGTCGCCAGCGGGCTGAAGGAACCGATGGGCGTCAAGTACGTCGACGGCAAGCTGTACGTGTCGGAGAAGACTCGGCTCGTCGAACTGAACGACACCACCGGTGACGGTGTGACCGACGACTACCGCACCGTGGCCACGTGGCCGTTCGGTGGCAACTTCCACGAGTTCGCGTTCGGCCTGCTGTACAAGGACGGCTTCTTCTACGCCAACCTTTCCGTGTCCATCAACTACGGCGGCGCCACCACCGACCCGCAGCCCGCGCCGAACCGCGGCACCACGATCAAGGTGAACAAGGCCACCGGCCAGGTCTCCTACATCGCCGGCGGGCTGCGCACCCCGCACGGTATCGGCTGGGGACCGGAAGGCGACGTCTTCGTCACGGACAACCAGGGCGGCTGGCTGCCGGCGAACAAGCTCGTCCGGGTCAAGCAGGACCGCTTCTTCAACCACTACACCAATCCCCCGGGCCCGTTCGACTCCAAGCCCGTCACCGCTCCCGTGTTGTGGTTGCCGCACAACGAGATCGCGAACTCGCCGAGCAACATGGTCATGCTCTCGCAGGGCCCGTTCGCCGGGCAGATGGTGTACGGCGACGTGACCTACGGCGGGCTTCAGCGAGCGTTCCTGGAGAAGGTCAACGGCGAGTACCAGGGAGCCGTTTTCCGTCTCACACAAGGACTCGAGTCGGGTGTCAGCCGGATCAGCCTCGGCCCCGACGGCGCGATCTACACCGGCGGGATCGACGGCGGCGGCAACTGGGGCCAGCCCGGCAAGCTCGCCTACGGCCTCCAGAAGGTGACGCCCAACGGCACGAACGCCTTCGACATCCGCGCCATGCGGGCCGTCGCGGGCGGATTCGAACTGGAGTACACCCAGCCGCTGTCGGCCGAAACCGCGCAAAACCTCGCGGCGAAGTACCAGGCTCAGCAGTGGCGCTACCAGCCCACCCCCGCGTACGGCGGACCGAAGATCGACGAGCAGACCCTGTCCGTCACGGCCGCGAGCCTCTCGGCCGACCGCAAGAAGGTCACGTTGCAGATGGCGGGCCTGAAGGCAGGGCACGTGGTCCACGTGCGTTCGCCGCGTCCGTTCGCGGCGGAGTCCGGTGCGGCGTTGTGGAGCACCGAGGCCTGGTACACGCTCAATTCTCTGGTCGGTGGCCCTCCGGCGAGTACGACCTACGAGGCCGAGCGGGCCGCGTTGAGCGGTGGCGCCGGGACGAACACGAACCACGCCGGCTACACGGGCACCGGATTCGTCGACGGCTACTGGAACCAGGGCGCCGCCACGACGTTCACCGTGAACGCGCCGAAGTCCGGTGCCTACAACGCGGCCTTGCGCTACTCGAACGGCCCGGATCCGGCGCCGGGGACCAAATCGGTGACCGTCTACGTCAACGGGACGAAGGTGAAACAGGTCAGGCTCGCCAGTACCGGTAACTGGGACACCTGGAACACACAGCCCGAGACGCTGAACCTGAAAGCCGGGGCGAACACGATCTCCTATCGCTACGACACGGGCGACGCGGGCAACGTCAATCTCGACAGTCTCACCCTGACCGAGTCGCGGCGTATCCAGCTGTTCAAGGGCACCGATCTGAACGCGTGGGAGAAACGCGCGGGCGGCGCGGCGACCTGGCCGGTCTCGGGCGGCGCGATGGAGTCGTACGGCGGGGACATCCGCACGAAACAGCAGTTCGGTGATTTCCGACTGCATGTCGAGTGGAACGAGCCGAACTACCCGCCGGAGGTCACCGGGCAGGCCAGGGGCAACAGCGGCGTCTACCTCCAGGAACGCTACGAACTGCAGGTGCTCGAATCCTTCGGGGACACCACGCTCGCCGACAACGAAGCGGGCGCGATCTACTCGAAGAAGGCACCCGACCGGAACATGGCGACGGCTCCCGGAACCTGGCAGACCTACGACGTCACCTTCCGTGCCGCGCGGTTCGACGGTGCCGGGAACAAGACCGACAACGCCCGGGTGACCGTGGTCTGGAACGGCGTCGTGGTCCACAACGACGTGGCGATCGACGGCGGGACGGGCGACAGCATCCCGGAGAGCGCGGCACCGGGCGCCATCCGGCTGCAGGACCACGGGGATCCCGGGGAGAACCCGCGGTTCCGCAACATCTGGATCGAGCCCATCGGCTGAGTCATGCCGGTCCGGCGTGGTCCGTGAAGGCCTCCTTCCTTACCCTCACGGTAGGGAAGGAGGCCTTCACGAACTTGAGGCTCAGCGGCGGCAGGGACCGAGGTCCACACCGCCGGTGGTCTGCCCGGCGGTGACCGGAATCGGTGTGGCGGAGGCGAAATCGGCCGCGTCCCGGTACCAGCATTCGGCGTCGACGTAGTACTTGATCTTGACGTTCTGCGCGGCGAGGCCGTTGACGGTGTACTGCCCGTCCGAGTCCGGCGTGGCCCAGTCGAGGATGTCCCCGGTGCGCGCGCTGTAGCTGTAGACGTACCCGAGGGTGGGCTTGCCGTCCGCGCCGGCGCATTTGCGCAGCTGCGGCGGATGCCCTTGTTCGACTTGCGAGCACGCTCCCGCGATGGGCGCGCCGGTCTTCTCGTCCGTCGCGACCACCCGGAGCTTCCCGTACGGTGCGATCGCCTCGTCGACGACGGCGACTTGGTCATCGGCGACGACGAAGGTCTCCGCCTCCGGGAAGCTCGCCTTCTGCCGGATCCATTGCGAGCGATCGCCGTAGGTGATCACCATCGTGTAGGTGTCCGCCTTCACGTCGCCGAACGAGTACGTGCCGTCCGCCGCGGTGAGGACCGTCGACCACCACCGCTGGTTCTGGTCGGTGAAGCTCACCGACGCCCCCGCGGCGGGCTTTCCCTGGTCGGTGATCCGGCCGCGGACGGTGGCCGCGCCCTGCGGCAAGCCGAAATCCAGTGCGTGCGGCAGGCCAAGTACGTCCGCGGCGAGCGCGCTTCCCTTGTTGTGCGACCAAAGCTCGGCATATCCGGCGGCGGTCGCGCGTGCCTTGTAGCTTCCTTCAGGTCGAGATCGAACAGCGTCACGCACGCTCCGGCGATCGGCTCTCCGGAGTCCGCGGCTTTTGACCACCCCGGACACGATCCCTTCGGCGACGACGGCCGGACCGGTCGTCAGCAGGGCCGCGATCGGTATGGCGGTGGCCAGGAACAGTGCTCTCTTCATCGGAAGCTCCCCTCAGTGTCCGCCAACGATGGCGCCGAGGGGCTGCTGTGTCTGCGTCATCTGACACAGACACGGCCCGGGGAGGCTCAGGAGGCCTCCGCCGCGAGGACCTCACGGGCGACGAGCACACCGCCGACGAACCCCACCGGCATCACGATCAGCGCGGCGAACGGGATCAGGCACAGCAGCGACACAGGAAGCCCCAGCCCGAGGGCGAGCGCGCGGTGCCGGCGCAGCAGCGGCCGGCGCTGCTTCAAGCCCATCCCCCGCCGGTAGAACGGCACGGCGATCAGTTCCAGCGCCAGGAACCACGCCGTCACCAAGGCCAGCAGGACCGGCACGACCGTCTGCCCCACCACCGGGATGAAGCCCGCGATCAGCAGCGGGATCGTGAACAGCAGCGAGCGGAGCACGAGAGCGATGCCGTCTTTCAGGCCCAGCACCAGCAACCGCCACCCCGAGAGGTCCACCGCGCCGGGCACGCCACCGAGGTCGTCCTCGACCTTCTCCGCGATGTGTTCGTAGAACGGCCCGCCGACGGCGAGGGTGATCGCCGTGAACCCGATCATGGCGATGGCCAGCGCCACCCCGAACACCGCGACACCGGCCGCCACCCGGATCGTCGTCTGCCAGCCCGGCGACCAGTCGTCGGCGAACGGGGTGAGCAGCAACGAGAGATCATCGATCCAGAAAGCCAGCGCGACGACACCGCCGATCAGCAACAGCGTGGTCAGCAACGCGGGCAGCGCGCCGATCAGCAGCAGTCTCGGCGACCGCAGAAGGATGCCCAGGCCTTGCCCGAACATCCGGAAACCCTTGAAGAAATCCCGCATCGGACATTTCTACCAGTGTCCGCGGACCTCAGGGCACCCGCAGGCACTGTCCGGGGTTGAGCAGATTCCCCGGCGCGTACCGGGCCTTGGCGTCGGCGAGTTTCGGCCAGGCGCCGCCGAAATGCGCGCGCCAGTCCTCTGTGGACATCGGCAGCGCGTTCGACGGATAGACCTTCCCGCCCAGCTCGCGTGCCTTCCGGTAGAGGTCCACATTGAGCTCCAGCAAGCGGGCGTTGTGCAGCGGATCGCGGGGCGAACCGACGCGCAGCGGCGAGAACAGCCAGGAGATCTCCCCCGGCGGCACGGTGAACAGCGGAGTCTTCAACCGGTCGTTCCGCACCGGGTAGAGCAGGACCAGTCCCGTGGCACCCAGTTCGGGTTCGCCGGTGGTGGCGAGGGTTTCGGCGACGAACCGCTCGACCGTGTCGTCCGTGAGGAAGACGTTCAGCCACGGATGCGGATGGAACCAGCTTCCTTCCGCCCGCAGGGCGGCCTCCCCGTCGGCCATCCGGTTCAGGAAGTCGAAATACCCCGTGTCCTCGTCTTCGGACTCGCCGAAACCGAGCGAGTCCAGCAACGCGTCCTCGTCCGGCCCGGCGGGCGGCGAGTAGTAGGCCACCGCCTCCAGCATGTATCGCCAACCGTCGCCGACGGGGATCAGCTGGCCCTCCACATAGTCGAAACGACCGTCACGGACAACCGCGCGCTGGTCCGCCAAGAACGCCGGGAGCGAGTCGTAGTAGAGCTTCCATCGCCGGGCCCGCGCCGGGGCCGGGGTCAGGCGCAGGGTCGCGCGGGTGATCACCGCGCATTGCCCCAGGCCGCCGAGGACCGCGTCGAACAGGTCCTCGCCGCTCTCGCGTGAGCAGGTGAGCACCTCTCCGGCGCCGGTGACGACCTCCAGTTCCACCACGCCGTCGGTCTGTGTGCCGTGGTGGTGGGTGGCGCCGCCGATCCCGCCGACCACCAGGGTGCCGGCGACGGTCAGCTCGAGATAGTCGGTGAGTACCGGAGGTGCCAGCCCGTGCGGCAAGGTCGCCTCCAGCACTTCCCGCCAGCGGGCGCCCGCGTCCACCGACACCAGATCACCGGTGACCACCCTGTGCGACGGCAGCGAAGTCATGTCCAGCAGGATCCCGCCCTCGACCTGTCCCTGCCCGTACGGCGAATGCCCCGCTCCGCGGGCGGCGACCGGCAGGCCCCGCGCGGCGGCGAACCTGAGCACGATCGCCACGTCGGTCACCGAGTCGGGCCTCACGACCAGCCCGGGCCTGGTGTGGATCAGGTTGCCCCAGTCCCTCCCCGCCACGGACAGCGCGGCTTCTCCGGTGAGGATCGCTCCGGCGATGGCGGGCAGGATCTCGTCGGTCATGCTCGCACGCTACCGAGAACGGGCGGACATAGGCGATTTTCACCGACGCGAACCCCGCCGTCGCGCTGCGAGATTGGGGGCGTGACGAACACATTGGCGCCGACGCGGCGAGCCCGCGGCACCGTGCTGGCCGCGGCACCGCTGACCATCATGGCCGCGGCGATCATCGCGCCCAGCCTGCCCGCGATGCGGGAGGTCTTCTCCGGTACCCCCGGCTCCGGCCTTCTCGTGCGGTTGACGCTGACCGTGACCTCCCTCGCGATCGCGATCAGCGCGCCCCTGTCCGGGATCGTCGCCGACCGCGCCGGACGCCGCCCCCTGCTCTTGGCCGGCCTCGGGCTCTACGCGATCTCCGGGACGGCCGGATTCTTCGTGAACGACCTCTACCTGCTGCTGATCACCCGGGCGGGGCTCGGCTTGGCCGTCGGCGGGATCATGACCGCGGTCAGCACCCTGATCATCGACTGGTACTCCGGCGAGCGCCGTGCCTCGTTCCTCGCGTTGCAGCAGGCTTTCGCGAGTCTCGGCGGTGTCGTCTTCCTGCCGCTGGCGGGGGTGCTGGCCACAGTCAGCTGGCAAGCGCCGTTCTGGATCTATTCGGTCTCGGCGATCGTGGCGATCTTCGCGATCACATCCCTGCGCGAACCGGTCCGGAGCAGTCCCGCGGTCAGTGAGCGCGAGCGGACCCGGCTGCCCGCGCGCATCATCGGCGTCTACGTCCTCGCGTTGGTGGCGACACTGGTCTTCTACATGGCGCCGACTCAGTTGCCCTTCCTGCTGGAAGGGTTCGGCAGCGGCCCCGCCGTCGTCGGGGCCGTGGTCGCCGGGAGCACGTTGACCAGCGTCGCCGGTGCACTGGCGTTCCCCCGCCTGCGTGAGCGCCTGAGCCCCACGGCGATCACCACGGTGAGCGTCGCGCTCATGGGCGCGGGCTGGCTGGTGATCGGCACGGCGGGCACCGTCGCCCAGGTCGTGGCCGGACTGCTCGTCGGAGGGTTCGGCGTCGGTTTCGTCGTCCCGAACCTCAACCTGCGCCTGGCCGAGTTCGCCCATCCCGCGCACCGCGGCCGCGTGCTCAGCGGCCTGGTCGCCGCGATCTTCCTCGGGCAGTTCCTGTCCCCCATCGTCGTCCAGCCACTCGTCCAGGGCATCGGCATCGCCGGCGCGTTCACCTGGACCGGTGTCGCCCTGGGCGCCGGAGCGGCACTCGCCGCTCTCCTCCCGAACCGGAACAACGGAAAGGAAACACGATGATCTACCACGGCAACCGTTTCACCCTGCGCCCCGACGCCTCCCCGGAGCAGGTCGAAGAAGCTCTGGAAAGCCTCCGCAACCAAGGCCGGGTCATCCCGTCGGTGAAGTCCTTCGTCGTCGGCCGCGATTTCGGCGGTGACTACGAATGGGGCGCCGTCTTCGCGATCGAAGACCTCGACGGGTACTGGGAGTACCTCATGCACCCGGCGCACCGGAACACCGACCGGGTCGGGCTGCCGCTGGTCGACAGGTTCGCGTCCTTCGACATCACCGACGAACCGGATCCGGAGATGGGCGCGAAGATCGCCGAACTGCACCAGCGTCGCTACGACAACGACGCCGAGCTGACCGCGCTGATCTCCGATCTCGGCGAATACTCCGGCAGCGCCGCGCCGGGAAAGCACGGACCGGCTTCAGCCACCGTCCGCGAGTGAGCCGCTGCCGTCGGGGCCGGTCACGATCACCCGGGTGCTGACGGCGGTGCCGAACGGGACGGTCGTGACCTGCCACGTCTGCGGTTCCCCGACTTCGATGGTCGCCTTCGCCCGCCGCACCAGGGCAGGGACGCGGTCGACCTCCAGCGCGCGGAGGTCGAACCGCGGCACCTGGGCGCCCGTCGGCGCGAAGACCACGGTCAGCCGCCGGTCCTCGACGACAACGGTGATCACCTGCGAAACGTCCGCGGCCTGCGCCAATGAGTCGATCGCCCGGCGCAACTCCCCTTCGCCCAGCAGGGATCTGTCGACGTCGACGGTCGCGGATCCCGAGGAGGACGTGGTCACACTGGACTGGGTCTCTTCGGTCCGGGCAGGCGTTTCCGGCGCGAACAGCTCCGCGCCGAACAGGAACAGCACGAGCGCCGCGCCGAGCAGGAACCCGAGGACGGCGAGCGCGGCGAACCCGCAGCCCTCCGTCGGTTCCTGCGCCAGGCTGGACTCCGGAGCGGATTCGATCGTGGCTTCGGCCGCGCGGCGTTCCCACGACGGCGGCGGCCGGTCCACTACCTCCGCCTTCCACGGCCGGTCCGGCGGGTACCGGACGACGAGGACGTCGCCCGTCCGGTAGTTCGGGATGTCGACCAGGTTGATGCCGTGGGTGATCTTCACCCGGAACGTGGCCAGGCCGTCGGGGGCGACGGTGAGGGCGAGGTCGACCGGGATGTCCCCCGTCTCGGTGCCCCCGGCACGAAGGCTTTCGATCTTGGCGAGCGCGACCACCGGAACGATCTTCGCCTCACGGGCGCGTCGCGGTGCCCCGGCGAGGTAGAGCAGGATCCCGTAGACGATCGGCAGTCCGACGCCCGTGATGATCAGCGGAACGTACTCGATGACGACGCCGGCGATGAAGGCGCACAAGGTCGTCCCGCTGATGATCCCGGTCAGGAACCCGCGGACGAGGGTGAGCGGCATGGACACTCCAGAGTTCGGTTCGCGGGCAGCCGGTCGCCGAGGGCGGGATGGCGCCTCGGCCGGTCCACCCTTTGCCGAGCCCGGCGCTACCGAACCCAGGTTTCGTCTCCTAATCCTATTAGGCAAATCCCAAATGGACTATGGTAGAGTGGCAGCCATGGCCCGAGCTGGATTGACGACGGAACGGGTGATCCGGGCGGGCGCGGAGCTGGCCGACGAGATCGGTTTCGAGCACGTGACCCCGACCGAGCTCGCGAAACGGTGCGGCGTCAAGACGGCGAGCCTGTATTCGCACGTACGGAACGCCCACGAACTGAAGACCGAGATCGCCCTGCTGGCCTTGGCCGAACTCGCCGATCTCGCCGTTACCGCGGTGGCGGGACTGGCGGGCAAGGAGGCGCTGGTCGCGTTGGCGAACGTCCACCGCGACTACGCCCTCGAACACCCGGGCCGGTTCACCGCCGCGAGGTTCCGGCTCGCACCGGACAAGGCGGCCACCAGCGCCGGCGTCCGCCACGCCGAATTGACGCGGGCGATCCTGCGCGGCTACGACCTCGCCGAACCGCATCGGACGCACGCGGTCCGGTTGCTGGGCAGTGTGTTCAGCGGTTTCGTCGGCCTGGAGGCCGCCGGAGGTTTCAGCCACAGCACCCCCGGCTCGCAGGAGAGCTGGACCGAGATCCTCGACGCGCTCGACGTCCTGCTGCGCGCCTGGCCCCGAACGAAATGAACGGAAGAATGCTCACCACCCCGATCACCGCCGGCCTCGTCCGCGGCGCGCTCGACCTCGAATCCACCGAGCGCGGCGTGCTCCCCCACCGGCTGCCCGCGCGGGCGCGGCAGCAGATCCCCGACGGCCAGCTGACCATGGCGGAGTCGCAACCGTCCGGCGTGCGGCTGGTCTTCCGCACCACGGCGTCCCTCGTCGAACTCGACGTCCTGGCCACCAAACGGGTCTTCACCGGCACACCGCCCCGGCCCGACGGCGTCTACGAACTGTTCGTCGACGGCAGGCTCTCGAGGCAGGCGAGCGTGGCCGACGGCGACACGATCAGCGTCGACCTGGCCACCGGTGCCGCGCGGCACGAGCCCGGCCCCGTGCGAACCCTGCGGTTCGACGACCTGCCCGGTCACGAGAAGACCGTCGAAATCTGGCTGCCGCACAACGAAACGACCCGGCTGGTCGCCCTGCGCACCGACTCGTCCGTCCACAGTGTACAGTCGAGCGGTCGCCGGACCTGGCTGCACCACGGCAGTTCCATCAGTCACGGTTCCAACGCGACGACCCCGACCGGGACGTGGCCCGCCACGGCCGCGGCCCTCGCCGGGGTGGACCTGGTCAACCTGGGCTTCAGCGGCAGCGCGCTGCTCGACCCGTTCACCGCCCGCGCGATGCGGGACACGGCCGCCGACATCATCAGCGTCAAGATCGGCATCAACGTCGTCAACGCCGACCTGATGCGGTTGCGCGCGTTCGGCCCGGCGGTGCACGGTTTCCTTGACACCATCAGGGAAGGCCATCCCACCACGCCGTTGCTGGTCGTCTCGCCGATCCACTGCCCGATCCACGAACACACGCCGGGGCCAGGCGAGTTCGACCCGGACGCCCTGCGTGAGGGGAAAGTGCGGTTCAGGGCCGCCGGCGATCCCGCGGAGACCGCATCGGGAAAGCTGACGCTCACCGTGATCCGCGAAGAACTCGCCCGTATCGTCAAGGAACGGAGCGCGGCCGATCCGAACCTGCGGTACCTCGACGGCCTCGAACTGTACGGCGAGGCGGACCACGCCGAGCTGCCGCTGCCCGACGCCCTCCACCCGGACGCGGCCACGCACCGGCTCATCGGGGAGCGCTTCGCCCGCCTGGCCTTCGACGCCGCACTCACGTGAGATCCGTTCCTGATCACGCGAGTCACGTACCCACCGTTTGCTGTGCGCGTATCCGTCGGTAGACCGAACGGCGGGTACCTATTTTTCTTCCTGTCCAACGAAAGTCGGTATCCGCCACCGGTGCGGCGGATCACCATGATCGGCACCGGATCACCGGCGCCGGGTCGCCTTGGCCGTGCCCGGCTACCCACTGTGTCCAGTGCGGCCACCCCTCGCGCTGGATGTCCCCTCGCGAAAGTGAGTCACCGGTATGCGCACAAACCCCTTAGCCCGTACCGCCACGACACTGGTGGCCGCGGCCGCGGTCGCCGGCTTCCTCGCCCCGTCCACGGCCACCGCCACCACCATCGCGGGCTACTCCCCCACGGTGCAGCACGAGGCGGTGACGTCCCTCGCCGCCGAAGCCGGGATCAGCCAGGCCGCCGCCGTCGAATTCCTCCGGACGCAGACGGCGAGCGTCGAGAAGCTGCAGAAGGTCACCGCTTCGCTCGGCTCCCGCGCCGCCGACGGATACCTCGACGACGCCGCAAAGCCGGTCGTGAACGTCCTCGACCAGGCCGCCGCGGACCAGGTGACGGCAACCGGGGCGCAGGCCCGGGTGGTCAAGCACTCCAGCGCCGCGCTGGCGGGGGCACAGAACGCCCTGCAGGCGTTGCCATCGGTCGCGCACACGTCGATCGGCCTCGACCCGAAGGCCAACCAGGTCGTCTTGACCATCTCCGACGCGGCCAAGGGCACCGAAGCCCTCGTGAAGGCCGCCGAAGCACTCGGCGACCGCGTCCGCGTGGAGCGGACCACTGGCGAAATGCACACCGCGATCTACAACGGTGAGGCCATCACCGGCGGCGGCACCCGGTGCTCGGTCGGGTTCAACACCAACCGCGGCGGCCAGAACTACATCCTCGACGCCGGTCACTGCACCCGCGCGGTGTCGCAGTGGAACGTCGGACCGTCGCAGGGCGCCAGCTTCCCGACCAACGACTACGGCCTGATCCGCAACACCACCGGCAGCGCACCCGGCGCCGTCACCCTGTGGAACGGCTCCACCCAGCGGATCGCCTCCGCCGGTACCGCCACCGTCGGGCAGCGGATCAGCAAGAGCGGCAGCACCACCCGCCTCACCTCGGGTTCGGTGCAGCGGCTGAACGTCACGGTGAACTACGCCGAAGGCTCGGTGCACCAGCTGATCCAGACCAACGCGCTGGCCAACCCCGGCGACTCGGGCGGCTGCCTCTTCTCCGGCAGCGTCGGCCTCGGCATCACCTCCGGCAAGGGCAGTGGCACTTCGTACTACCAGCCGATCGGCGAGGCACTGAGCGCCTACAGCGTCACGCTCAACCCGTAAGGGCGCCCCACCGGGCCCCGGTCACCTCGACCGGGGCTCGGCCCGCGCACGGAAGTGGCCGACCAGGTGATCGCGAAACCGTTGGGCGGCAACGGAAAGGTACGTGTCCTCGCGCCACGCGACGCTGAGCACGCGGCGGCAGTCGGGATCGTCGACGTCCAGCCAGACCACCGCCGAGCCGGTGACGGCGCGCAACCCCAGGGAAGGCACCAGCGCGATACCGAGCCCCGCGTCGACGAGCTGGAAGAGCACCGCGGCTTCGTCTCCCTCGCAGACGACGTGCAGGTCGAGCCCGGCCTTTGCGAACAGACGATCGACGAGCCCGCGTTGCCAGTAACCGGGCCGCGTGGTGAGGAACGGCTCGCCCTCGAGATCCGCCAGGCCGACACGGCCGCGCTCGGCGAGCCGGTGCCCGGAAGGAACGCAGAGCATCACCGCCTCGTCGAGGAGCACACGGCTGCGGATGTCGTTGCCGGTCAAGGGTTGCGACGTGACGCAGAGGTCGACGTCGCCGGCTCTCAGTTTGTCCGCCATCCCCTCCGCCGATGCCTGGGAAAGCCGCAAGTCCACCAGCGGATGATGGGGGACGAAGGCGCGAAGCGGTTCGGTGAGGACCAGGAGGCTTTCGGCTGCGACGGCGACGGTGCCACGTTCCAGCCCGGCGGCGTCGTCGAGTTCCTGACGGGCGTCGTCGAGTTCGGCCAGCGCCCGGTCGACGCGGCGGAGGAACGCGGTCCCGAACCGGTTGAGCCGGATCCGGCGGCCGTGCCGGTCGAACAGCGGTACGCCGAGGTCGTTCTCGAGCCTGGCCAAGGTCCGGCTGAGCGAGGGTTGCGCGACACGCAGCTTTTCGGCGGCCCGGCCGACGTGTTCGAGCCGGGCGACCGTCTGGAAGTACCGGAGTGCCAGAAGATCCACTGCTGATACCTCGCCTGTTATGAACAGATAACCGATCTTGTCTTGGACAGCATAAGGCGTCGGCTTCTACGTTCGATCACGTGAGTGAAACCCTGACCAGCCCGAGCCGGACGGCGAACGGGACGCTGGTGGTGAACCGGGTACTGGTGAGCGCCCACGCCGTCGCGATCATCGGCCAGCCGGTGTTCGCCGGCGGCTATCTCGGCGGCGACTACGACATGCTCTGGCTGCACCGCTGGGGCGCCGACGCCGTGTCGTACCTGGCGTACGCGCAGATCCTGGCGGCGCTCGTCCTGTGGCTGGTCCGCGGACCGCGCTGGCTGTTCTGGATCAGCCTGCTGCTCGCGCTGGGCGAGACCGGACAGTATCTCGCCGGGATGAAGGGCGCGCTCGACCTGCACATCCCGCTCGGCGTCGCCCTCGTCACCGCGACGGTGCTGACGACCATCGCCGTCTGGCGGCCGCAGACCTGGCGGGTGGACCGATGAGCAGGCGGCTGCCCCGCAGGACCTTCTTCGGGCTCGCCGGCGGGGCCGGTGTCCTCGTCGCGGCGGGGGTCGCGGCTCCCCGCCTGCTCGCGCGGGGCGCTCCGGGGACCGGCGAGTTGCTGCGCAGCGGACTCCCGTTGCCGGAGCCGTTCCGGGTACCGCTGCCGATCCCGCCGGTCCTGCGTCCGCAAAGGACCGCCGAGGCCGATCACTACACGATCACCCAGCGGGCGGCGGCGGCCGAGATCCTCCCCGGCGTCCGGACGCCGATCTGGGGCTACGACGGAATCTTACCCGGTCCGACGATCGAGTCGCGGCGGGACCGGACGGTGGTGGCTCAGCACCGCAACGAACTTCCCGTGCCGACCGTGGTCCACCTGCACGGCGGGCACACCCCCGCCGACTCCGACGGCTACCCGACCGATCTCGTCCTGCCGCGGTCCGGTTGGAGCACCGCGCACACGGGGCACACCATGGCCGACGCCCGTGCCCGGATCTCGAACGGGGAACGCGACTACGTCTTCCCGCTGCGGCAACGGGCCGCGACACTGTGGTACCACGACCATCGCATGGACTTCACCGGTCCGGCCGTGTACCGGGGCCTGGCCGGCTTCCATCTGGTCCGCGACGACGAGGAAGACTCACTGGGACTCCCGTCCGGGGACCGTGAACTGCCGCTGATGATCGCCGACCGGTCTTTCGACGAGCACGGGGCCTTCGCCTATCCCTCGCTCGACCGGTCGCTGCGGACCACACCAGGCGTCGAAAGTGCTTATGTGGAAGGCGTTTTCGGTGATGTCATCCTGGTCAACGGCGCGCCGTGGCCGGTACACGAGGTGGCGGCCGTCAAGTACCGCCTGCGCCTGCTCAACGGCTCCAACGCCCGGCGCTACGACCTGGCGCTGGACCCGTCGCCGCCCGGCGGGGGCGGTTTCGTGCAGATCGGCGCCGACCAAGGCCTCCTGGACGCGCCGCGCGTACACGACCATCTCCCCATCGCGCCTGCGGAACGGTACGACGTCGTCGTCGACTTCGGCCGGTATCCGGCCGGCACCGAGGTCACCCTCGTGAACCGGCTCGGCACCGGTTCGACCGCCCAGGTCATGCGATTCGTCGTCGCGCGCCGCGCCGCGGACGACAGCCGCGTTCCGGCGAAACTCGGCGAAATCCCGCCGCTCACTCGCGAACAGGCCACGACCACGCGGGACTTCTCGTTCCGGGCAGGCACCGTCCACGGCCGCGCGGGCTGGGTGATCGGCGGGGAACCGTTCTCACCGGACGTGATGTCGGCGAGCCCGCGCCTAGGCGACACGGAGATCTGGCGGTTCGTCGCCGACATCCACCATCCCGTGCATCTGCACCTGGTGGGCTTCCGGATCCTTTCGCGGGGCGGGCGTCCGCCGGGGCCGTTCGACGGCGGCATCAAGGACACCGTGGACCTGGCCCCCGGCGAGTCGGTCGAGGTCATCGCGCGGTTCGACGGCTATCGCGGCCGTTATGTCTTCCATTGCCACAACGCCGAACACGAGGACATGGCGATGATGGCGAACTTCGAGGTGGTCTGAGCGATGTCAGGAAAGGGGCGTTCAGGACGAAAAACGTCCTGAACGCCCCTTTCCTGACGACTCGGGCCCGGCTCAGCCCACGCCGAGCAGGGCCGCGAGCGCCTCGACCAACGACGCGGACAGGCCGGCGATGGTGCTGTCGAGGTACTCGGCGATCGGCGTGAGTTCCGCCGCTGACGCCGAGCCGCCGAAGACGGCGAGCATCGGAACCGCCAGCAGGCCGGCCGCCAGGCCCCGCTTCGTCCAGCGGCGGGTGGTGCTCTGGGTGTCGCGCATGGTGTGCATCCTCTCGGCTGTGGCTGTGCGGACAGGGACCGCACGCCGAGGAGGCTGCCTTGATCATCGAAGGCCGAACAAGGCGGTTCACCGCCATTTGACGATCATGAAACAGCGGTCGCTCGTCCGAGTGAAGCCCGTTAACCCGAGCGACTACCCGCGAGTAACACCCCGTTCACCACGTGAGCGGTATGTCACTTCCTATTTCGGTTGGACTTTCCGTCCAGCGCTTATACAGTCAGTCTCGTGACCAACGAGCATCCGTACCCTCCGGCCTTCCGCAGCGGCGACCTGGTTTCCGTGTCCGGGCGGCTCGGCGTGAGCGAGGCCGGCGCACTGGTGCCCGGCGGATTCGGCGCCGAATGCCCGCAGGCCTTCGCCAACCTCGACGCCGCGCTGCGTTCGGTGGGCGCGACGAGGGCCGACGTGGTGAAGGTCGTCGTCTACCTGACCGACATCGCCGACCGCGACGGCCTCAACCGGGTCTACGAAGAGTTCTTCGCCGAGCCCCGGCCCGCCCGGACCTGTGTGGGAGTGGCGTCGCTGCCCTATGGCGGCGTCGTCGAGGTCGAAGCCCTGGCCCGAGTACGCGATGTCTGAGCAGGACGCGATCCTCGACGCGCTCGCCCCGGTCGCCGACGGCATCGCGGCGACACTCGGCTCGTTCTGCGAGGTCGTGGTGCACGACTTCCGCCGTCCGGAGAAGTCGGTGGTCGCGATCGCCGGCTCGGTCACCGACCGCACCGTGGGCGGCTCGATGAGCGAGATCGGCATGGGCCTGCTCGCCCGCGGCGACGACGCCGAAGACCAGCTGAACTACGTCACTCGGACGGCGTCCGGGAAGCTCGTGAAGTCGTCGACCATGCTGCTGCGCGACAGCGGCGGCTCGGTGTTCGGCGCCTTGTGCGTGAACCTCGACGTCACCGCGCTGGGCCAGCTGCGGACCCTGGTCGGCGAACTCGCCGACGTCGGCACCGCCGCGGAAACGCCGACCACCACCTTCGGCGACGACGTCGACGCGGTGGTGGACGCGATCGTCGACGAGCACCAGCTCCGGCTGAACAAACCTTGGACCGCGCTCAGCCGCGAAGAACGCCTCGACCTGTTCCGCAGCCTGCACGCGCGCGGCGTCTTCGCCGTGCGGCGGGCCGTGCCCCAGGTCGCGGCCCGGATCGGGATCTCCCGCGCCTCCGCTTACAACTATCTCGCCGAAATCCGTGATCAAGGAGCATCATGACCGCCCCCATGACCATCGACGACATCCGCGACGCCGCCGCCCGTCTGGCCGGTGTCGCGCACCGGACGCCGGTCGTGCGTTCCCGGACCCTCGACGACCTCGTCGGCGCCGAGGTCTTCATCAAGTGCGAAAACCTCCAGCGCGTCGGGGCTTTCAAGTTCCGTGGCGCGTACAACGCCGCTTCGCGACTGTCGCCGGAACAGCTGGCCAAGGGCATCGCCGCCTACTCGTCGGGGAACCACGCCCAAGCCGTCGCGCTCGCCGCGCGGGAACTCGGGAGCAGCGCGGTCATCCTGATCCCGGAGGACACCCCGCAGTCCAAAAAGGACGCCACCGCCGGCTACGGCGCCGAGATCGTCACCTACGACCGGTACACCGGCGACCGCGTCGCGATCGGTGAGGCACTGGCGGCCGACCGCGGTCTCGCGCTCATCCCGCCCTACGAGCACCCGCACGTGATCGCCGGGCAGGGCACCGCGGCGCTGGAACTGCTGGAGGACACCGAATCACTGGACACGCTCGTCGTCCCGGTCGGCGGCGGTGGCCTGATCGCGGGCAGCTCGACCGCCGCGAAGGCCGTGCGGCCCGGTATCCGGGTCGTCGGTGTCGAACCCGCCGAGGGCGACGACACCAAACGCTCGCTGGAGGCCGGGGAACGCGTGTCGATTCCCGTGCCGCGGACCATCGCCGACGGCCAGGCGGCCTCCATTCCCGGCGAACTGACCTTCTCGATCAACCGGCGGCTCGTCGACGACATCGCGCTGGTCACCGACGACCAGGTCCGGGACGCGATGCGGTTCGCGTTCGAACGGCTGAAGCTCGTCATCGAGCCGAGCGGGGCGACCGGGCTCGCGGCGCTGCTCAGCGGCCAGGTGCCCGCTTCGGGCAGGGTCGGGGTGATCGTCAGCGGCGGGAACGTGAGCCCGGAACGCTTCGCCGAACTGATCGCGGCCGGGTAGCGCTGGTGCGGTGCGGGGTGTCGCGAAAGCACGCCGTGGCCGGCACCGCCGAGTAACCCCTCGTGAGTGGTAAGGACGGTTAGAACCGTCCTTACCACTCACGAGATCCCGAGCCCACCCGCCAGCACCGGCCAGGAGTTCCGCAGCGCCCGTTGCCAGTAGGGCCAGCTGTGCGTACCGTCGCCGTAGTAGTCGACGGTCGCCGGAATCCCCTTGGCCTTCAACCGATCCGTGAAACTCACCGAGGAAGCCAGCGCCTGCGGTTCGAAGATGTCGGACTGTCCCGGCGGGTCGAGCGGACCGGTCTTCCCGTTCCCGCAGGAGATGTAGAGCGCCGTGCCACGCAGGCCGTCGACGTTGTCGTATGGATTGTTCGCCGTCCAGAGCGGCCGCATCCCCCAGGAGTCGCCCCAGAGTTCGAGGTAGTTGAAGATCCCCGCGCGGGCCAGGATCCCCTGGATGAACAGCGGAGCTCCCTGGTTGAGGGTGTTCGGCACCCCGCTGTAGGACGCGGCCGCGGCGAACATGCCCTTGTGCTTGTACGAGTACGCGAGCGCGCCGTACCCGCCGATCGACAGTCCGGCGACGACCCGGCGCGTACCCGCCCGGTAGCCGCGTTCGACGATCTGCCGCACCTCCAGGGTGTGGAAGGTGTCCCAGTCGGGAGTGCTCTTGAGCCCGAAGTTCCACCATTTCGTGTACATCCCGGCGGGCCCGCCGGTCGGCATGACGACGAGGGCGTCCTTGTCCGCGGTGAACGCCTTGACGTCGGTGAACTGGTCCCACGAGCGGTAGTCGACCGGTTCGCAGCAGCCGTGCAGCAGGAACAGCGTCGGCCAGGTCCGCGTCGGTTGCGCGGCCCAGCCCGCCGGGACCAGCAGGCGGACCATGCCGGTGGTGCCGAGCGCGGGCGAACTGATCTTGAGGTCGACGGTGCGCGCGTCCAGCCAGGTCTCCTCGACGACCTTCGCGCCGTTGTCGGCGGTGACCGGCGCGGGCGCCGCGCTCGCGGGGACCGGGCTTCCGAGCAGGGCGGCCATGGCCAGCGCCAGCAGACCCCACCGCCGGGTTCGCTTCATCGTTTCTCCTTGCTCACAACGGGATGTTTCCGTGCTTCTTGGCCGGGAGGGTCTGCCGTTTGGTCCGCAGCGCGTGCAACGCCCTCGCCACCTGAAGGCGTGTCTGCGACGGCGCGATGACCTGATCGACGTAACCGCGTTCGGCCGCCGGGTAAGGGTTCGAATGCCGTTCGCGGTACGCCTCGGTGAGCCGTCGCCGTTCGGCGGACCGCTGTTCCGGGGGCAGCGCGGCCAGGTCGTGCCGGTGCAGCACCCGCACCGCGCCCTCGGCGCCCATCACCGCGATCTCCGCGGTGGGCCAGGCCAGGTTGATGTCCGCGCCGAGATGTTTCGACCCCATCACCGCGTAGCCGCCGCCGTAAGCCTTGCGGATCACCACGGTCACCTTCGGCACGGTCGCCTCGGCGTAGGCGTAGATCAGCTTGGCGCCGCGCCGGATGATCCCGTGCCGTTCCTGCGCCTCGCCGGGCAGGTAACCGGGCACGTCGGCCAGGGTGAGGATCGGGATGGAGAAGGCGTCGCAGAACCGGACGAACCGCGCGGCCTTCTCCGAGGCGTCGATGTCGATCACGCCCGCACGATGGCGAGGCTGGTTCGCCACGACACCGACCGTGCGGCCCCGGATCCGGCCGAACGCGCAGATCATGTTAGGCGCGAAGCCGCTGTGCACCTCCATGAAGTCGCCGTCGTCGACGAGACGGACGATCACCTCGGCCATGTCGTACGCCTGATTCAGCGAATCGGGCACCAGCCGGTCGAGTTCGAGGTCGGCGGCGGTGAGTTCGGGCGCGGTCTCG
Organism: Amycolatopsis sp. NPDC043885; assembly: GCF_056435685.1. NCBI lineage: Bacteria > Bacillati > Actinomycetota > Actinomycetes > Pseudonocardiales > Pseudonocardiaceae > Amycolatopsis > Amycolatopsis sp. NPDC043885. Next base: position 148,067 of record NZ_JBWKEA010000011.1, on the reverse strand, counting down.
TCGGCGTACTCCGGGACGGTGTCGAGGTTGTTGGACGGCAGATACCCGAGCAGGGTCCGCACCCAGTCGATGGCGTCGTGTTCGTCGGTGGCCCGGTGGTGGGCGTTCCCGGACACCTCGCTGTTCACCGCGGCGCCGCCGAGCCGCTGAGCGGTGACCCGTTCGCCGCTGACGGCGTGCACGACGTCCGGCCCGGTGACGAACATGTGCGCGGTCTCGTCGACCATCACGGTGAAGTCGGTGATCGCCGGCGAGTAGACCGCCCCGCCCGCGCAGGGGCCCATGATCAGCGAGATCTGCGGGATGACGCCGGACGCCAGCGTGTTGCGCCTGCCGAGTTCGGCGTAGTAGGCGAGCGAGACGACGCCTTCCTGGATCCGGGCGCCGCCGGAGTCGTTGATCCCGACCACGGGACAGCCCAGCGTCATCGCCAGGTCCATCACCTTGAGGACCTTCTCGCCGAAGACCTCGCCCATGCTGCCCCCGAACACGGTGAAGTCCTGGGAGAACACGCAGATCCGCCTGCCGTCGACGGTGCCGTGCCCGGTCACCACTCCGTCGCCGTAGGGCCGGTTGGCGTCCATCCCGAACTCGGTGCACCGATGCCGGGCGAACTGGTCGAGTTCGACGAAGGAACCCGGGTCCAGCAACTCCTCGACGCGTTCGCGCGCGGTCAGCTTCCCCTTGGCGTGCTGCCGGTCGGCGGCCCGCTTCTCGGCGGTCCGGAGCTCTTCCCGGCGGGCGGCGAGATCGGCGATCCGGAACGCCGTCGTCGGAGCGAACGGGACATCGGTCATGATCTCGCCGTCCTCGGAGCCCCGAGCCGGGCCGAGAGTGCCGAGGCGACCACCTCGACGTGCGGCGGGTCGATCATCGACAGGTGATCGCCCGGCACCCGCACGACCTCCAGATCCGGGCAGAAGGCGTCCCAGCCCAGGGTGTCGTCGGTGCGCAGGTACCGCGGATCGAGGGTGGTGGTCAGCGGATGCGGCTCCTGCGCGCGCAGCAACAGCACCGGCCCGGCATAGGGTTCCGGCTCGTACCGTTCGGCGACCCGTGCGTCCACATAGGACTCGTACTGGTGCCGCAGCACGCCGTGCCCCAGCTCGGGCACCTGTGCGGCCAACCTGCCGATCACCAGCCGGATCTGTTCGTCGTCGCCGAGCCGGGCGAGGTCTTCACGCGGGATGTCCAGCGGGACACCGTAGGTCCGCTCGATGTGCTCCGCGAACCGGTCGAACCGGTCCAGCAGGATCTCCCCGGCCGGTTTCCCCGGCGCGGGCAGCGGCAGGATGCTGTCGATCATGAACACGAGATCGACCCGCTCCCCGGCCGCGGTCAGGCGCCGTGCGGTCTCGTAGGCGAGGCAGCCGCCGAACGACCACCCGCCCAGCCGGTACGGGCCCCGCGGCTGGATTTCCCGGATCAGCTCGACATAGCACTCGGCCTTGTCCTCGACGGTGTCTTCGTCGTCGATCCGTTCGAGCCCGTAGACGGATCTGCCCTCGGGCAGCAGGCGGACGAGCCCCTCGTAGACGCTCGTCGGACCGCCCGCCGGATGGAACAGGAACACCGGATCCGTGCCGCCTTCGCGCAGGGGCCGGACAGGGCAGCCTCCGCGTCCTTCGATCTCGTCGCGCAGCAGGTCGGCCATCGCGGCGATCGTCGGTGTGGCGAAGAGCCGTTCGGGAACGGCTCCCAGCTGCCCGGCGATCACGGCTCGCAGCCGTTCGGCCGCTTCGGCGTCGCCACCGGCGGCGAAGAAGTCCTCGTGGACGCCGGGCTCCGCGCCGCCGAGTTCCGCCTGCCAGTGCCGGGCGATCCAGCGTTCGGCCGGATCGCGCGGCCCGACGGCCGTGACCTGCTTGGCGGGCCGGGCTCCTCCCTCGCCGAACCCCGCCTGATCGGCGAGATGGCCGGCGACTTCGGCGAGGCCCGCACCCCGCAACAGCAGCGGAATCGGCAGCGTCAGGCCGAAGTCGCGTTCCACGACTCCCCTGGCGCGCAAGGCGGCGAGCGAGTCCAGGCCGAGCCGGGTGAGCGGCGTCCGCCGGTCGATCTCGTCCGCGGAGAGGCCGAGCATCCCGGCGACGAGCCCGGCGAGGTAGTCGGCCAGCATCTCGCGGGCGGCTTCCGGGAGGACCGCCCGCAGCGCGTCCAGTCCGTCCCAAGTGGACGGTCCGGATGCCGGTTCCTCCCCCGGTACCAGGATCTCGAAGAACGGCCGTCCGGCCAGCCGGGGGAACAGGGCGAGCACCGTCCCGGCGTCGACCCTGGCGATCCCGGTCGACACGCGGTCACGGCGCAACACGGCCTCCATCGCCGCCAACGCCTCCTCCGTGCCGAGCGATTCGAGGACGGGATTACGGCTGCCGACGGCCGCTCCCGCTTCACCCCAGGCTCCCCAGCCGATGGTCGCCGCCGGCAGTCCCGCGGCGCGGCGCCACGCGATGAGGGCGTCCACCCACGCGTTCGCGGTGGCGTAGGCGGTCTGCCCCGGTGATCCGAACAACGCCGCCGCCGACGAATACGTCAGCCACCAGTCGAGTTCGTGTCCGGCCGTCGCCTCGTGCACTCGCCATGCCCCCAGCGCTTTCGCGCGCCAGACAGCCTCGACGGCGTCGTCGTCGAGGGCGACGGCGGCGCCGTCGGACAGCACACCGGCCGCGTGCAGCACCCCACGCAACGGCTGGCCGCCTTCGGTCGCGGCCGCGACCAGCGCTTCGGCCGTTCCCGGTTCGGCGATGTCACCCGTCACCACGCGGACGTCGACGCCCTGCTCGCGCAGGTCTGCCAGAAGCGGCTCGACCGCAGGGCTCGCACCACGCCGGCCGGAAAGGACGAGCCTGGTCGCGCCGCGTGCCGCAAGCCAATCCGCGGCGACCAGGCCGAGGCCGCCGAGACCTCCGGTGATCACGTAAGCGCCGTCGCGCACCACGGTTTCGTGGCCGGGTTCGCCGAGCTTCGGGCGGGCGAGCAGCCGCGTGTACCGGACGCCCTCTCGCCAGGCGATCTCGTCGTCCGGCGCGTCAGCGCGGATCTCCGCCACCAGCCTGCCGACCCACAGCCGGGCCGGGTCCGGCTCGGCGTCGAAGTCGACCTGGCTCGCCCGCAGTTCGGGGTGCTCGAAGGCGAGGACCCGGACCAATCCGCGCAGCCAGGCCTGGCCGGGGTCACCGCGCTCGCCGGGTTCGATGGCCGAGGCACCCGCGCTGACGACCCACAACCGCGGCGCCGTTTCGACCAGTTCGGCGAGGATGCCGGAGAATTCGGCGACCCTGCGCGCCGCGTTCATCGGATCGGGCCCGTCCGAAGTCCCGGCGCACGCGAGGACTCCCGCCACCTCGCGGGACCTCAGGACTTCCGCGAGCGCCTTCCGGTCCCCGGGCCGAACCGTCACCAGCTCGTCCCCGGCTTCGGTGAGCCGGTCGCGCAACGCCGTCAGCCACGGCGCGTCTTCGTGCAGGACGACCCAGCGGCGCGAGCCCGGCGCGGCCGACGGCAGGTCGGCCTGCCGCCAGACCGTCTCGAACAGCAGGTCCGCCATGGGTACCGGCAGCGCCGAACGCTGGAACCGGCGGCAGTAGACCTCTCGGAACTCGACCAGGACGACGCCGTGCGCGTCGACCAGCTGGACACCGCCGACCAGGCCGTCGCCCGCCGGGTCGAGCGAGTCGAGGACCGCGTCGACCCGGACACCGCGGCGTGGGTCACCGGAGAGAACGATCTCGCCCAAGGTCAGCGGCAGGAACACGCCGTCGGCTTCGTGGAGCGCGTCCCCGGCCGCGGCGGCCAGCGCGTGCAGGCAGGCATCGGCGATCACCGGATGCAGGACGTACGCCGGATCGTCGGCGGGCAGGGTGATCGACGCCGAAGCCCGGCCCGGCGCGGCCAGGACGTCACGCAGCCCACGGAAAGCGGGACCATAGCTCTGCCCCACGCCGGCCAGCACCCGATACAGGTCGATCGGCCGGGCGTCGTCGCCGACCGCGCCGAACGGCACCAGCGCGGTGTTCCCGTCGCGGACACGGGCGGTCGCGTGCCGCACCCAGCCGCCGTCCGCGGATCGCGCGTAGACGTCCACGCTTCCGGAGCTCAGGCTGGTCGTCACCGCGGTGTGCGCGGCGAGCGGGAGCACCCGGTGCAGTTCGAGACCACCGATGCGCAACCTCCCGCCGGGCCGCAGGACCGTTTTCGCCGCCGCGAGCGCGAGTTCCAGGAATCCGGCGGCGGGGAACAGTGGGACACCCATCGCCGCGTGGTCGGCCAGCCACGGCAGCGCCTCGGTCCCGATGTCCGCGTGCCACAGGTGCCCGCCACCGGTCGGTTGTTCGATGTGGACACCCAGCAACGGATGCGCGCCCCCGGCTCGGTTCGCCGTACGCCGCGGCCAGAACCGCCGGTGCCGCCAGCGCGGACCCGGCAACTCGACCGGAAGCGGACGGGGGCCACCGTCGTCGAGCAGGACGGGCAGTCCGAGGGTGTGGAGCCGGGCGAGCGTGGTCAGGAACGCCACCCGCTCGTCGACCTTGCGGCTCGCCGACGGCACCGCGAGCGCGCCGGTGCTCTGCTCGATCGCGGCCAGTGCGACCGGATGCGGCGAAATCTCGACGAACACGCCGTACCCGTCGGCGGTCGCCGCCACCAGCGCCTGGCTGAACCGCACCGGACGGCGCAGATTCGCCGCCCAGTAGTCGACGTCGAACACCACTGACCTTTGTGGATCGTCGAGAACGCTGCTGTAGCAGGGAATCTCCACCGGTCGTGGGGAAAGGTCGCCGAGCTCGGCGCGGAACCGGCCGAGAACGGCGTCGACGGCTTCCGAATGGCCCGCACCCCCGACCGGCAGCCGCTTCGCCAGCCTGCCGAGGCTCTCGACGTGCGAAACCAGCGCCTCGACCTGTTCGGCGCCGCCGCTGACGGTGCACTGGACCGGCGAGGCGTAGACCGCGACGGTGATCCCGGGGAAGTCCGTTTCCAGATCGGCGAGTTCGGCCGGGGACAGTTCGACCACCGCCATCGCGCCGTCGCCGGACGCGTCGACCTCGGCCAGCAGCCGGGCGCGGGTGGCCATCACGCGCAGGCCGTCGGCGACGTCCAGCGCCCCCGCGACGACGGCGGCCGCGACCTCGCCCATCGAATGCCCGAGCACCGCGGACGGGACGACGCCGTGTGCGCGCCAGAGCCCCGCGAGGGCCAGCTGCATGCCGAACAACGCGAGTTGCGTCTCCGCGAGGTCCGGCAGGTCCCGCGCGCCGGAGAACATCTCGCTCAGAGTGAACCCCGCTTCGGCCAGGAACACCGGATCGAGTGCCTCCACCTCGGCCCGGAACGCGGGCTCGGTGCGCAGCAGGACGCGGCCCATCCCGGGCCACTGGGAGCCGTAGCCGGAGAAGACGAACACGACGCCTGGCGCAGGTCCGGCCTCGCCGAGGACGACGTCGCCGCTCTCGCGTCCGGCGGCCATTTCCCGCCATGCGGCGGCCACCCGGTCGCGTCCCTCCGCGATGACCGCGCCACGGATGGGCAAGTGGTCGCGGCTCCGGGCCAGTGTCGCGGCGACCGTGTCCAGCGGGACCGACCGGTGGGCGGGGTCTTCGAGCCAGTCCGCCAGATCGGCGGCCCGCGCCCGGAGCACCTCGGCCGACCGCGCGGACAGCACGAAGATCCGCGGGCGCCCGGTCTCCGTCCCGCGAGCGGCGAACGACGCGGCAGGCCATTCTTCGAGGACGACGTGGGCGTTGGTGCCACCGAAGCCGAACGCCGAGACCCCGGCGCGCACGACGTCGGAGTAGCGCGGCCACCCGGTCCCGGTGTCCACCACCCGGAGGCCGAGACCGGTGAAGTCGACATGCGGGCTGGGTTCGTGATGATGCGGCGTCGGCGGCAGCCGCCGGTGGACCATCGCGAGGACGACCTTGATCAGCCCGGCCATCCCCGCCGCGCCCTCCAGATGGCCCAGGTTCCCCTTCACCGAGCCGATCAGGAGCGGGCGGCCGGGTTCGCGTCCGGCTCCGAGCACCTCTCCGAGCGCGCCCGCTTCGATCGGGTCGCCCACCTCGGTCCCGGTCCCGTGCGCCTCCACGTAGTCCACAGTGGACGGCTCGACGCCCGCCGCCGCGTACGCGTCCCGCAGCAAGTCCGCCTGCGCGCCGGGACTGGGCGCGACAAGACCGTTGGACCGCCCGTCGGAGTTGACCGCGCTGCCGCGGATCACCGCGAGCACCCGATCACCCGCGCGGCGAGCGGCCTTCAGCGGTCTGAGCACGATCACGCCACAGCCCTCGCCGCGGGCGATGCCGTCGGCGGCGGCGTCGAACGGTTTGCAGTACCCGTCCGGGGCCAGCACCCCGGCCCGCTGGAAGGACGCCGTGACCGCCGGTGAGAGCAGCAGGTTCACCCCGGCGGCGAGCGCCGTCCCGCATTCGCCGCGGCGCAGGCTCTGCACCGCATGGTGCACCGCGACCAGCGAGGACGAGCACGCGGTGTCGACGGTGAGACTGGGCCCGCGCAGGTCGAACAGGTACGACAGCCGGTTGGCGGCGATGCTCGTCGCGGCACCGGTGGCGGACCAGACGTCGACGGTGGCTGGATCGGCCATCGTCAGGTGGCCGTACTCGCCCGCCGAGAGCCCGACGAACACCCCGGTCCGGCTTCCCCGGAGCGTGGACGGCGGGATCCCGGCGTGCTCCAGTGCCGCCCACGTCACTTCGAGCAGTATCCGCTGCTGGGGATCCATCGTTTCGGCCTCGCCCGGAGTGATGCCGAAGAACTCGGCGTCGAAACCGGCGATGTCACCGAGGAACCCGCCACGCGCGGGGATATCCCAGCGATCCTCCGGAACCTCGCGGATGCCGTCGCCTCCGGCGTCCAGGATCCGCCAGTAGCGCTCAGGAGAGTCCGCGCCGCCCGGCAGGCGACAGCCGACACCGACGATCGCGATCGGTTCCTCCTCGCGGCCTTCACCGCCCACGGCCGCGGAGTCCTCCACTGTGGACAGACGGTCGGCGAGAGCGGCGATCGTCGGATACTGCCACACCAGGGTCGGCGGCAACGGGCGGCCGAGGTACCGGCCCAGCTCCGCCGCCAGTTCCATCGACTCCCGCGAGGAAAGCCCGCTCTCGTGCAGCGGACGGTCCGGATCGACGTGATCCGCCGGCGACCCGGTCCGCTCCGCGACCCGCGCGACGAGCCAGGCGCGGATCTCCGCGGTCACCCGAGCCGCCGCGCGGTCAGCGAACCGTCCAGATAGGACTGCCGGCACCGGGCACGGCTGATCTTGCCGCTGGAGGTGCGCGGTACCTCGCCCGGGGCGAGGAAGACGACGTCGTGCGGCCGCAGAGCGTGCGCGGCCGAGACGGCCCTCTTGATCTCCGTGGTCGCCACGGCGAGGTCGGCCCCGGTCTCCTTGGCACGCTCCACCAGCACGACCGCCGCTTCGCCGTCTTCGTGCTCGATCGCGAAAGCCGCCGCGGAATGCGGCCGGACCGCGGGATGTGTCTCCACGGTCTGTTCGATGTCCTGCGGGTAGTGGTTGCGGCCGTCGACGATGACGAGGTCCTTGAGCCTGCCGGTCATGAACAGCTCACCCTCGTACCGCACGCCGAGGTCCCCGGTCGCGAGCCAGCCCGCGCCGGACTCCGGGTCGATCGGCGGCAGGCCGAAGACACCGTCGGACGCGGCGGGCCGTCCCCAGTACCCCACGCCGACGTTCGGGCCGTTGACCTGAATCTCCCCCACCCTGCCGGGTTCGACCAGCGCGCCGGTGACCGGATCGGCGATGCGGACCCGTTGTCCCACCGGGAATCCGCACGAGACGAGGGTGGTGGACGCCGCGCCGGGGAGCGCCGGCGCGGCGAGCCCGGTGGCGAGCCGCTCGCGGTCGAAGGCGACCTGCCGTGGCGCCGTGCCCGCCTCGGTGACGGAGACGAGCACCGTGGCCTCGGCCAGCCCGTAGGAGGACCGGTGCACCTCCGGGCGCAGCCCGCATTCCTCGAAGGCGCCGTGGAACTTCGCGATGGTCGACGGAAGAACCGGCTCGCTGCCGTTGATCAGCGAGACGACCCGGCTCAGTTCGAGGTAGCTCTTCTCGTCCTCGGTGACCCGGGAAGCGGCGTAGGCGTAGGCGAAATTCGGTGCCGCGCTGATCGCGCCGGGGCTGGCCGAGAGCGCGCGCAGCCACCGTGCCGGACGTTCCAGGAAGGCGTGCGGATCCATCAGGACAGACGCCGCCCCCGCCGCCAGCGGCGCGCCGATCCCGAGGATCAGGCCCATGTCGTGGAAGAGCGGCAGCCAGCTGACGGTGGAGGTCGTCCCGGTTTCGATCGCGTAGGCGTCGCAAGCCTGACGGGCGTTGGTGAGCGCGTTGCGGTGGGTCAGCATCACGCCGGCCGGCGTCCGCGTGGAACCGGACGTGTACTGCAGATACGCCACTCCGTCCGGTTCCGGTCGCGGCCAGGAGCGATCACCGGCCGCGACCGGAGCTGTGGTGTCGACGGCGAGCACGGCGGGCCGCTCGAAATCCGTCGAGGCGAGGAAACCGGCGGCGTCGTCGAGTCCGTCGGTGGTGGTGAGCACGACCCTCGGCGCGCAGTCGGCGAGCACGGCGGCCAGCCTGCCCGCGTGCCCGGGGAGGTCCGGGGAGAACAGCGGGACCGCCACCAGCCCGGCGCGGATCGCGCCGAGGAAGGCGACGACGTAGTCGACGGACTGCCGGGCCAGGATCGCGGCCCGGTCCCCCGGGCCGGTGAACCCGGTCAGGCGGGTGGCGAGGGCGTCGACCCGGTCGTCGAGCTCGCGCCAGGACAGGGTGATCGCCCGGCCGTCCGCCCCGGCACGATGGTCGAGGTAGGTCACCGCGACGTCGTCGCCGAGCCGCCACGCCCAGTACCTCAGCAGCGTCGCGAACGACTCCCCGCCGCGTGCGTCGTCCGGCCCGTGGGCGGCGACGACCGATTCCGAAATGGTTTCCATGGCCCCTCGTTGTGACGACTCGTACAGGAGCGGGTGAATTCGGAACGGCGCCGTTGCCGAAAGCGGATTCCATTCCGGAGACCGTTCTTTATCTGCCCGGAACTGTATGGACGTCCCGGGAAGAGTGTCAATGAAAGGATGATGGAACGCCGCCGAAAACACGGACGTGCTCACGGGAACGTGAGAAAGAGGGCACTCCGCTTGTCACTTGGGGACGAAATGTCCGCGTGCTCAGGGGATTCGGCCGCCGGGGCGCGCCGACTCCTCGGTACCGGCGCCCTTAGCCCACGCGAGTCCGTGAAGGCCTCCTTCCCTACCCTCAGAGTAGGTAAGGAGGCCTTCACGGACCGACCCGAGACGATCAGAGCCAGCCCTGTCGTGACGCCTGCGCTCCCAGCTGGAACCGGGTCCGCGCTCCCAGCAGTTGCTGCAACCGGCTGATCCGCCGCAGCACCGTGCGCTCACTGACCCCGAGCTCGCGCGCGATCGCCTCGTCGGTCAGGCCTCCGCTCAGCAACGCGAGCAGGCGGCGCGTGGCGACGGTCGGTTCCTGCGCCGCTTCCGCGTCGTCCGGACCGCCCGCCCGCACGGGCACGGCCATCCGCCAGAACGAGCCGAACAACTCGATCAGCGCGCTCAGCAGCATCGACGGATGGACCAGCAGGGCGAGGACGTCACCGGCGTCGGAATTCGGGACCGCGATCAGCGCCCGGTTGCCGTCGGCGATCACCAGCTTCAGCGGCAGCCCCGGGAACACCCTCGCCTGCTCCCCGAGGGCGATACTCGACTGCACCTGGGCGAATCCGTCGTCGTGCTGCAACACGGACGAGTCGTAGACGACGCGGTACGCGATGCCACGCGCCATCGAACCTGGCTGCACCGTGCTCACTTCGGGCTTCGGGCTCATGTAAGACCCCGGGTCCAGCGCGACGATGTCGACGGCCGCCTGGGTCTGCATGGCTTCGAAGGTGGCGATCACCTCGTCCCGGCTGCGCAGTACCTCGACGAAGTCCGCGTCCCGGCCCGTCCGCAGCGAGTAAGCGGCGCCGAGCACCTCGGCCGCTTCCCGCGCGCGGATCGCCGCTGCCTCGTGCTGCGCCGCGAACGCCGACAGCGCCGCACGCGGCGGGCACACCTCGACCCCGGACGCGCCTGGTCGGACCAGGCCGAACCGCTCCAGCTCCGCCAGCTCGGCGCCGGGCGTGATCGGGCGCCCGTCCAGCAAAGCCCGGTACAGCTGCTCGGCCTCCATCGACAGGCCTCGAGACTCGGCGAGCATGACGCTTCTCCTCCCCCACCCCGGGATCGATCGGCGTGACATCGATGTCACGCCTGGCGGACCGGCTGTTTCCGCTCACCGGTCTTGAGGGGGAAGGCGCCCTGATCGTGCGCCTGAACCGATAACGAAACCATCACAGATCATGCCGAAGAGGCTCCCGCGCGCCCGGACCGGCCCGCGGGAGCCTCTCGTCAACGCCGCCGGAGGTCAGGCGTTGGCGGGCATGCCCTTCTCGTCCGCTTCCGGCGTCGCGGCGCCTTCCAGCAGCTCACGGACGATCTCGTTCGCCTTGCGCACCTGGGGCGTGATCATCTTGATCTTGATCTTCCCGTCGTGCCCGAGATGGCCGCCGACCTCGACCGTCTTGTCCTCACCCGGCAGCGGCAGGCCCTGGCAGCCGGTGAACTTCTTCTTGGGTGTGAGCCCGGTCTGGAAGTAGGCGACGATCGGGTCGTCGACGCAGTCGGTGTTGTACGGGAAGATCCCGTGGCTGCCTTCGTTGTCGACGCTGATCATCTTGGCGCCCGGGAGTCCGTTCGCGGTGGCGAGCGCACCCTCGTACGGCGTGGCCGCGTCGAGTTCGGTCTGCGCGATCAGCAACTTCGGGAACGTCTTGGCGTCCGGCGCCGGCTTGGCGTTGGTGGTCGGCCAGAACGCGCACAGCGGCGCGCCCGACAGGGCCATGATCGGCGCGATGAACGGCGCGTTCACGGTCAGGTCGGCCTGCCAGTAGTTCCAATAGTGCAGGTTCTGGTTCCACTGGCCGTCCTGGCAGCGGATCGCCTCGAACGCGGCGTCCCACGTCTCGACCTCGGCGCCGCCCTGATAAGAGGCCTTGCGCTCGACCGAGTCCTTCTTCGCGATGGCCTCCAGCGCGTTGCCCTTGGCCTTGTTCAGGAACGCCTTGTTCGCGTCGGTCAGTCCGGGAGTGGCGAGAGCCTTCGCGACGACCTGCTCCAGCTTCTCCGCGTCGGTCCCGGCAGGCGCCGGTCCCTTCGCCAGCGCGGCCACCATGGAGGCCGCCGACGGGTACTGGCCGGTGTCGTACATCGCCGGGATGATGAACCACGCGGCGTAGAGCATGCCCGCGAATTCCCGGGTGCCGCCCGCCTTCTCCCAGTTGCGGCGGATCTCGAGCGGGTCGGTTCCCGCCTTGTACTTGGCGTCGTTGCGCGCGACGTAGGGCAGCAGCGCCTCCTGGAACTGGCGGTCACGGCTACGCGGCTGCAGGTCCCAGGTCTTCTCCAGCGTCGAACGGCTCGCGTCCGTAGATGAGTCGAGCAGGAACCGGTGCGCCTTGGACGGGAACGTGGTGGCGTACCAGGTGCCGAGCCACGTGCCGTACGAGTAGCCGATGTAGCTGGTCTTCTTCTCCCCGAGCAGCACCCGGATGAAGTCCATGTCGTAGGCGGTCTGCTCGGTGGTGATGAACTTCGTCAGCGGGTTCTTCAGACAGCCCTCGACCTTCGCCCGGCTGATCACGTTCTGATCCGTGCTGTCCGGGACGGTGTAGCTACAGGTCAGCGGGGTGCTCTGGCCGACACCGCGCGGATCGAAACCGACGAAGTCGTACTGCGAGGCCAGCACGGGGCTGCGCATCGCCATCGCGGCACCCCACGGGAGGCCTTCGCCGCCGGGTCCGCCGGGGTTGACCAGTGCGATGCCCTGCCTGCCGGTGCCGGGATAGGCGGTCGCGGTCTTGGAGACCCGGATGCCGATGGTGTTGCCGTCCTGCGGGTTGTGCCAGTCGCGCGGCACCTGGACGGTGGCGCAGGCCAGGCCCTTGACCTTCTTCAGCTCCGCTTCCGTCGCCGGCGCGACCGAGGGGAACGAGCACTCGCCCCACACCACGGTCTGCTTGGTCAGCCCGCCGGCGAGCACCGCGGTGTCCGGCTCGGCCTTGGCCGCGGGAGCCGCACCCGCCGCCGGAGCCAGCACCAGGCCGGAGGCCAGGAACGCACCGGCGACCACGGCCACCGTGCCCCTCCGCGTCTTTCTCGTACTACTGATCACCATGTTCCCTTTCGACAGGAGCCCCCGACGTCCGTACGTGAAGTAAAGACGGGTGATCAGCTTTCCCACACGGCCGGAAGATGGCGGATACCCGACATGGCAGGATCTCGACACCGCGCGGCTCCGGGGCGGTCTCGCGCGATCAGAGCCGTAACTCGCGTGCTCAGAGCCGTAACTCGCGTGCTCAGGCGGCGAACTCACGTGATCACAGGCGTAACTCGCGAGATCGCCGTTCAATCACGCGAGTCACGTGTCTGATCACGCGAGTCACGACTTCTCTTCACGAACATGACGTCACCCTTCGCGCAGGTGATCCCGCAGCACCCGCGCCACGCGGGCCATCAGCACCTCGGCCTCCGGCTGGACCGCGGCGGGCACCCTGGACCCGGTCAGCGCGGCGATCGCGTACATCCCCCCGTCGGCGTGTTCGGCCACCCCGACCTCGTGCCGCAGATTCAGCACGGTGCCGGTCTTCGACGACCATTTCGTGGCGTCGGAGACGAAATCGGGGCTCAGCCGCTGACGCAGCAGGTTCAGTCCCATGAGTTCACGCACCCGCGCCGCCACCTCTTCATCCACTTTGGACGGTTTCCACAGCGCTTCGAGCAGGTTCACGAACGCGCGAGCCGAACCGGAACTCGCGCGGGTGACGTCGAGCTGCGGAACAGGATGACCTTGCCCGGTGGTGCCCGCGTTGATCGCGAGCGCGTGCGCGAGGTGGACGTCTGCCGGGGCGAAACGCTCGGCGGGCGTGTCACTGAGATCCGCGGCCGGATGCCGCGCGGTGATCCCGGGAACGCCCCATTCGCGCGTCATCCTGGTGACCTCGGCGGGAGGCGTCAGCGCGAAGAGCGCGTCCGCGGCGGTCTCGTCGCTGATGGCCATCGTCAGGTAGAGCAGGTCGTCGATCGCCACCCTGGCCGGATGCCGGAACCGGGTCAGCCCGGTCGGCCCGGGGGCGGTGGCCCGGCCCGGCTCGACGTCGATCGGCGTGGAGCCGTCCAGCTCGCCCCGGCGGATCCGCTCCAGGGTCGCCGCGGCGAGCGGGATCTTCACCAGCGAGGCGCTCGGGAACTCCAGGTCCGGGTCGATGCCGATCTCGTATCCGGTCCGCAGATCGCGCACGAGGAACGAACCGCGCAAGCCGCCGTCGTCGAGTTCGGCGCGCAGTCCGAGGAGCAGCGTCTCGGTGTTCATGTCGTCTCCTCCGCGCCGAGACACCGGGCGATGTCCGGCCACAATCGTGCCCGGAGCCGCTGCGCGTCCTCGCCGGGCCCCGTCGTGATCTCGAACCCACGCGCGAGCCGGAGCTCGCCGATCGGCCGCCAGTTCAGGCCGAGTTCGGTGGCCTGAACCGTTGAGCACAGCAGCAGATCGTCCGAACCGAACACCGCCGCGGCGGCCGCGCTGAGCGCATCGGCGACGGATACCTGCGCGGGCCGCAAGCCCACCGAGTCACGGATCCGGAAGAGCCGATCCCGGATATGCGGCACGTCGTCCTCGGGCTGGATCCAGATCCGGCGAGGCGGCCTGCCGGACCGGCCGACCCGCAGCGTTTCCAGGTGGAGGGCGCCCGCCCGCGGCCTTCCCCCGGCCGCCAGCCCGAGCGGCACCATCCAGGTGCCCTCTTCGGCGGGAACGGCCGTGACCGCCGCGCGGACCTCCTGTGTGCGCACGAGTTCCGCCCGCTCCCCCGGCGGCGCCTGCCGGAACTCCAGGAAGACGTCCAGCGCTCGCGCCGCCGCGTCGAGTTCGGCGAGCTCGCGGACGGTGCAGGTGTCCGGCATCGCCAGCCGCATCGGCCGCAGTTTGGCGCGCTGTGCGTCGTGCTCCATGGCGTCGGCCAGCGCCACCAGCCGTTTCGCCGACGGCAGCATGTCCCGGCCGAACGGGGTGAGCACGGCGCGCCGGGTGGAGCGGTCGAACAGCCGCTCGCCGAAATGCCGTTCCAGCGCGGCGATCCGGCGGCTCGCCACCGGTTGGGGGATGCGCGCGATCGCGGCTCCCGCGGTGAAGGTCCCGGCCTCGCTCACGCTCACGAACGCCCGGCAGCTCCCGATCAGGTCCACGACCACATACTATGCGGATTACGCATGAAAGAGGTCATTCGTGTCTTGGACAGCATGACCGGCGCTGGACAGACTGCGGACATCGAACGATCTTGAAAGGAATCACCGTGTCCGTCACTTCTCGCCGTTGGGCCGCCCTGCTGGCGCTCTCGGTCGCGTCCCTCGCCGCGTGTTCCGCACCCGCTCCCGCACAGCCGCCGGCCACCACCTCGCCGGTCGCGGCGACCGGGCGAGCCGACTTCGAACAGCTCGAACGCAGCTACCGCGCCCGGCTCGGGGTGTACGCGGTGGACACCGCGACAGGCCGCGAAGTCGCCTTCCGCGCCGACGAACGCTTCGCCTACGCGTCGACGCACAAGGTGTTCAGCGCCGGCGGTGTCCTGCAGCGGACGCCGGTCGCCGACCTGGACCGGACGGTGACCTACGAACGCAAGGACCTGGTCGTGAATTCGCCGGTCACGGAGAAACACGTGGCGACGGGGATGCCGCTGCGCGCTGTCATGGACGCGACGCTCCGGTACAGCGACAACACCGGCGGGAACTTGCTCTTCCGCGAACTCGGCGGCCCCGAAGGTCTCAACGCGGTCCTGCGCGGGATCGGCGACACCACGAGCCACGCCGACCGGATCGAACCGGAACTCAACGACACCTTCCCCGGCGACACCCGGGACACGAGCACACCGCGTGCGCTCGCCGTGAGCCTGCGCGCCTTCGCCCTCGGCGACGCGCTCCCCGATGACAAACGCAAGATCCTCGTCGACATGATGCGGGGCAGCACCACCGGCGACCAGAACATCCGCGCCGGGGTGCCGGGCTGGCCGGTCGCCGACAAGACCGGGACGGCGGCCTACGGGACACGTAACGACATCGGGGTCGTGTGGCCGCCGGGCCGGGCGCCGATCGTCATCTCGGTGCTGACCGACCGGTCGGAGAAGGACGCCGAGATCGACAACAAGCTCCTGGCCGACGCCACCGCGGCCGCGGTGAAAGCCCTCCCCTGAGCGAACCGCCGGGACGGACGAGGTTCCGTCCGTCCCGGCGGGATTCAGCGGCTCAGCGACGGCAGGGGTCGCCCGCCGGATGCGCCGAGGTTCCGTGCACGTCGGCCTGGGACTCCGCGAGCACGATCTTCGCGAGCGCGGTGTCCAGTGCGACCGCCTGCTGCTTCACCACGCCGTTCGCCACGGTCTGGCCGTTGAGCTTCAACGAACCGATGACCAGCGGGATGGTCATCGGCGCCGAGCCCACGGTGATCGACTCACCGTTGATCTTCAGCGAGGCGACGTTCGAACTGCCCGCCAGCACCGGGGCAAGGCCGCCCGGCGACGGCTGACAGGTCGCGGTCGCCTGTGACTGGATCACGCCGAGTTCGATGGTCAGCCCGAGCGTGCTGATCACCGTCTTGTCGATCTTGGCCGACGCCAGCGCGCGATCGCCCGCGGCCGGAGCCGCCGACTGGTCGTCCGGCGTGAGATCGGTCGACGCGGTCAGCACCTTGGTGTCGACCTTGATCAGGCCGGCGTTGAGCGTCGCGGCGGCGACGGTGCTGCTGTCGTCGGCACAAGGCAGGTTCGCCGGATTGGCCCGCGCCGCGGTCACCCCGAGGACGTTCGCCGCGGTGCCGGTGCAGGAGAAGACGCCGTCACGGTCGTCGTCGACGATCGTGCCGACACCGGTCGCGTCGATGAGGCCGGCACCCGACGGGGCCGAAAGAGTCACCGTGAACGTCTCGTCCGGCTCGTCGACGGTGTCCGGGTTGACCAAGACGGTCACCGGTCTGACCGTCTGACCAGGGGCGAACGTGACCGTCCCGCTCGCCGCCGTGTAGTCGGCGGGCGCGGACGCGGTGCCGTTGGCGGTCGCGTACTGGACCGTCACCGGATTCGGGCTGGGGCCGCCGAGCAGCGACACGGTGAACGTCGCCGGTACCTGCGCGCCACCGGAACCCTCGCCGACGGTCACGTCGTTGATGCTCAGGCCGAGTACACGCACGGTCGTGGTCTCGATGTATCCCCGCGAAGCCCCGTCGACCTGGTAATCGACGACGCACTGATAGGTGCCCGGCGCGGCACCGGCGGCGGCCTTGATCGTCTCGGTGAACGTGGCGACCCCGCCACTGGTCACCTTGACGCTGCCCGGATCGTTGGTGACGGTGAGCTGCGGGTCGCAGCTGGTCACCTTCGGGGTCACCGTGACCTCGATGGACTTGATGCCGTCCAAAATGGCCTGGGAGACCTGGCCGGCCGGGACGTTGTTCAGCAGCACGCCGCCCGTGGCCGAGGTGATGGCGGAAGCCTGCCCTGTGGCGTCGAGCGCGCCGACGTTGACGGCGACCACGCGGATCTTCGCCGCCTGCAACGCCGCGATGGTCTGGGCCAGGGTGTGCCCGCCGCTCGGGTCGTGCGACGGCGCGTCGCCGAACCACGCGATGATGCGGGTGCCGTCCGGCCGGAACGCGACCGCGCCGGTGGCGAGCTGGTAGAGCGCGTTCAGGTTGGCCTCCGGCGTGTCCCCGCCACCCGAGGCCGCCCACTGGTCGATCCCCGCCTGGACGGCGGTCGTGTCCCCGGTGATGCCCTGATTGACCTTGAACGGCACCGAGTCGGTGAAGTCCTTGTACTCGGCGACGCCGAACCGCGCGGTCGGCTGCGCGGCGAGGACGTCACCGGTGATGGCGCCGGCGTTCGTCCGCACGTTGCCGATCGGCCCGCCCATGCTGCCCGTGGTGTCCGCGAGCAGGACGAGGTCGGGATTCGGCGGCACGGCCGAGGTCGTCACGTTCTTGGTCACGGTCGTGCTCTGCCCCGCGTTCAGGGTGAGGTCGACCGTGGCCGGGTCCACTCCCGGCGGAGCCGCGGCGGCGACCGCTGTGGACGCGAGCATCGCCGAGACGGCGGTCAGGACGACGAGCAGTGGTCTTCGTGGCATGGATTTCCCTTTCGAGACCCGGCCGGGGCCGGAATTCCTGTGGGCTCGGTGGAGAAGACGGAATATTTCGCTTTTCGTTAGCGCGAGAGCCGGGCTTCACCCAGAGCGCCCTGTGTCAAGGCACCAACGGGCTGTTACCACGAATCCGGGCTACGCGGACCAGGTCCGCATTGCGCCGTCCAGCCGAAGTACCCCGGCATCTCTCACTCTTCAGCGTGAGCGATGCCGAAGGTTTCGGCGTTTTCCGTGATCACGCCACCGGACGGAAACCCGAATTCATCCGGTGGACGTCTGCGGATATTCACCGAATGTCGCAACGTCTCCCGCCGGCCGACACCTCGGCGAGACCTCGGACTCGGTCAGTAGACGCACTGGATGATCGCGTCGTCCAAGCGGATGTACTTCGCCGGTCCGCCGTTGTTGCCGTAGATCGGCTGGAGATAGACGGTACCCACGCAGTTCAGATTGAGCTTGGGCAGAGTGATGAGCTGATAGCCTGCCCCGTCGTCGATCCACTTCACCGTGTGGGAGATTTTCCGCCAGCCGTCGACGGGAAACTTCCGAGCGACTTCGCGGTCCTCATCGCCGACCAGCCGTTACCGGCGAAGAGCCAGCCGTTGTTGTTGCCGGTCCGCGCCACTCCCATGCCGATGTCGAACCAGGAATGCCCGTCACCGCCCTGAATCCCGCGCTCCCATACGCCATGGGGATTCGATTCGTAACCGTCGGACCATTGCACGATCCCGGCGTGCGCGGTTCCCGCGACACCCACGAGTGCCGGCGAAAACACCGACAGGGCGGCGAATATTTTCTTGAACACGAGAGCTCCCCCTCTTCGCGTGATGAACCCAGTCAGAGGACCAGAGTCCGGAACGCGAGCACGAGGTACCTTCGCGCGCACATTCGACTGCCTTGAAGTGCCTAAGCGAGGTCGGCGGGCCGCGTCCGCAGCTTGGCGGCGATCCGGGCCAGCGCCTGCTGATCCTCCGCGGTCAAGGGGTCGAGGACGAGCTCCCGCACCGAACGGACGTGCGTGGGGGCGGCCGCGACGACCACGTCGTAGCCGTCGTCGGTGAGCACGGCGAGCGTATACCGGCCGTCGCCCGGGTCCGGCGTCCGCTCCACCCAGCCCCGCCGCTCGAAGCGTTTGACCACATTGGACAGACGCGAGAGCGAGCCGTTGGCGAGGTAGGCCAGCTCGCTCATCCGCAGCCGCCGGTCCGGGGCCTCCGAAATATGACTGAGGGTCAGGTACTCGAACAGCGTCAGCCCGGCGTCGTGCTGCAGCGGCGACTCGAGTCGCCCCGGCAGCAGGAGGACCAGGGAGACCAGCCCGGTCCAGGCCTCTTTTTCGGCAGAGGTCAGCCACAGCGCTTCGTCGGGGTCCGGGGCGGCCATGGCGGAACCTTACCCAGAACGAAGTGACTTCACGCGTGAAGTGAAATCGTGATAGCTTGACTTCAAGCATGAAGTCAACGAGAGGAACCACCATGACCCAGCCGGAGTTCTTCGCCACGCCCGGATACGGCGACCGGCAACTGGCCGAGATGCGCTACAGCCAGGCGGTGCGCATCGGCGATCGAGTTGAGATCTCGGGTCAGGGAGGCTGGGACGACGACTTGAACTTCCCCGAATCGCTAGAGGAGGAGATCGTCAAGGCCTTCGAGAACGTCGAGCGGACCCTCGCCACGGCGGGCGCCACCTGGCGCGACGTCATCGCCGTGGACTCGTACCACGTGCCGGAAACCCCGGGCTTCATCGGCGACACCCACAACCGCGTGATGGTCGAGCAGTTCCGCGAGCGCATGGGCGACCGGGCGCCGATCTGGACCGAGATCGGTGTCCCGGCCCTCGGCGCGCCGAAGATGCGGGTCGAGATCAGGGTCACCGCGATCGCCGGGAACGCCCACGTGTGAACCCCGCACTCCTTGGGTACTCCATGCCTGCGCCCATGCTCTTGGCCCAGCTGGGAAACCCGCTAAGGAGAACGCGTGGGTATCACGAGAACACGACAGGCTTACGAGTTCCCCACCGGTATCGCCCCACCACTGGGAGAGGTCCGGGCCTGGCTGCGACAGCAACTGAGCGAGGTCGGACGCACCACCATCGCGGACACCGAGCTGCTGACCACGGAACTGGTCACCAACGCGCACGAACACGCGGACGGCGTCGCCGAGCTCAGGGTCTCCGTCCCCTCGGGCCGGGACGTCGTCCGCGTCGAAGTCGACGACCACCGTCCGCGCCTGCGGCCCCACCGCGTGATCAAGGACGACCCGATGAGCCCTCACGGTCGAGGGCTGGCGCTGGTCGAGGCGATCAGTGCCCGGTGGGGTGTCACCACCGGCGCGGGATTCAAAACGGTGTGGGCGGAGATCCCGTGCTCTGACACGATCATCGGGTGACAGCCTCGCGCCGCACCCTGGTCGCGCCGATCCCGCGACCGGGTGATCACGTTCGTCTCGTCTCCCCCGCCAGCTTTCCCAGCCACGAGCAGGTCGCCGAGACCGCGGCTGTCCTGGAAAGCTGGGGGCTGGTCGTCGAAATCGGGACACACGCGCTCGACCGCCGGGGTTTCCTGGCCGGCCGGGACGAAGACCGGCTGGCCGATCTCGACGACGCGTTCCGCAACCCGGCCGTCCGCGCCGTGATCGCCACTCGCGGCGGAGCGGGCGCGTACCGCATCGCCGATGATCTCGACTTCGACGCCGTCCGGGCAGATCCCAAGCCGTTGATCGGCTTCAGCGACATCACCGCCCTCCACCTCGCGCTCTGGCGGCACTGCGGGCTGGCGGGGATCCACGGTTCCCTGGCCGGTTCCCGCTCCGCGGCCGCGACCCGGCGGCTCCTGATGGGCGGCGAACCCGCCATCCTCCACCGCGACCCGAGGGCCATGACCGTCGAGGCCGAAGTGCCCGGCACCGCCACCGGCGCCCTCGTCGGCGGCAATCTCGGCACCGTCGCCCACGCGGTCGGCGTCGGCCTGCCTTCGCTGGCGGGCACCATCCTGTTCTTCGAAGCCGAGCGGACGATCGGCCTCGGGCAGGTCGACCGCCAGCTGACCCAGCTGATCCGGTCCGGCGCGCTCCACGGTGTACGGGGGATCGCGCTCGGCCGGTTCCCCGGCTTCGAGGACTACACCGATCGCGGCTGGACCCTCGTCGACGTCTTCAAGGACCGGCTGGGCGCGCTGGGCGTTCCGGTACTCGGCGGAATCGACGCCGGACACGGCGCGGACCCGCTTTCCCTTCCGCTGGGACCGCTTGCCGTACTGGACACGGCCGCGGGCACGCTCACCGTCGAGCCGGCGGTCGGCTCAGGAGACGCGGATCCACGACTCCCCCGAGCCAAGCGCGAAGGACTCCGTTGAACAGCTCGGGATCCTCCACATTCCAGATATGGTGCATCCCCGGCACGAGCCGGGACCGCGTCTGGGGGGCGGCCCGCGCGATTTCCGCGAGGGATCGGCGCACCGCCGGGGAATCCTTCTCCCCCGCCGTCGCGAGCAGCGGCCCGGTATAGCGGCGTACTTCCGCGGGCACACCGCCCGCGCACACCTCGGCGGCCATCGCGGACGCGGTTTCGCGGCGCACCGAGAGACCGTGCTCGACATACCGGGCGCGTGCCTCTCCGGGAAGCCCGAAGGCAGCGGCTTGGGCACGCCAGTACCAGCGGGCCCGCGAGAACGCCGACTGCAGCCCGCAGTACAAGCGCATCCCGGCGCCGGCGGGCATGAGCGGCGCGCTGGTCAGGAACGCCGAACTCACCCGGTCCGGGTGCCGCGCCAGCACACGCAACGCCGTGAGCGCGCCGAGGGACAGCCCGACGAGATCGAACCGGCCGTCGACGCCGTGCCCCGTCACTCTCGCGACGACGTCATCCGCCACCGCGTCCAGACCCGGCCAGCGCTCGCGGACCCGTTCGCCGAAGCCCGGCAGATCCGGCGTGAGCACCGTCCGATCGCCGAACGCGGACAGCTGCGGCTCCCACATCCAGTTCGCGACGTTGCCGCCGTGCAGCAACACCACCGGCCGCTCCACGGTGGCCGTCCCGGCGGAATGCACCTCGGGGAACGCGCTCACGCGAGCTCCTCTTCGAGCGAGTCGAGCCAGTCCAGTTCGACGCGCAGGTGCGCGATTCCATTGTCCAGCGTGGACAGTCGAAGCCGGGCCGCCCGGTCGGGCGCACCCGACTCCGCCCGCGTCCGTTCGAACCGCTCCAGCCGCGCCTTGGTCGCCTCGCGACGGACCGCCAGGAGGGAGCGAAAGGCGTCCTCGTCGAGATCCGCACCGAAGAACACCCGCGCGAGGAACGGATCGCGTTCGACGTGACGCTCGGGCTCACTCGCCAGCCACTCGGCGAGCGCCGTCCGCCCCGCGGCGGTGATGCGGTGTTCCTGCCGGTCCGGCGCTCCGGAGCCGGCCACCTTCTCGACCTCGGCGAGCCCGTCCGTGACGAGCCGGGCAAGGGTGCGATAGATCTGCGCCTTGTCCGCCGCCCAGAAGTGCCCGACGGTCGACTCGAAATGGCGTTTGAGGTCGTAGCCGGTCATGGGCGCGAGGGCGAGCAACCCCAGGATGAGGCGGGAGAGAACCATGCCACTAGTAGACTAGTCATCTATGAGACTTGTCAACTAGGGCGCTACTTCGATTCGACCCGCCCGAGCGGATCGGGCTCGGCGGCCAGCGCGTCGGCGGCCTCCTGCCAAGCAGGGTCACCCGGGTAGAGCTCGCTGCGAAGATAGGCCACCGTCAGCCGCTGCACCGCGGCCACTCGCGCCGGATTCTCGTCCGTCGTCTCGGCGACGTCGTAGCCGGAAATCCCGCCGAGACCGTGTTCCGCGCCGTACAGGGTGAGCAAGGTCTTGCGCCCCGGCGAAAGGAAGTACGGATCGGTGTGCCATTCCGGGCCACGGACCGTCAGATGCGCCGAGGAGTCCTTGTCGCCGGCGACCACGAGCGCGGGCGTCGTCATCGCGGAGAAATCGGTGCTGACGAAGAAGGGATAGTTCTCCGCCACGAATTCCGTGACAGCGTCGCCGCCGCGACCGGGCGCGGCGAGCAGCACCCCGGCGGAGACACGGGACTCAGCCAGGCTCACCACCGTGCCGTCACCCGGCTCGGCGTACCGCGCGCCCAGCAGCAGGCTCGCGGTATGCCCGCCCATCGAGTGCCCGGCCACGGCGACCTTGCCCCGGTCCACTCGTCCGCGCAGACCCGGCACCGCGGCCTCGATCTCGTCGAGCCGGTCGAGGATGCCGATCATGTCCTCCGCCCGCGACCGTTGGTACAGCGGTGCTTCGGGGTGATCGGACCCCAGATCCAGAGTTCTGGAACTGAGATGGGTGGGCTGGAGAACGACGAATCCGTGCGCCGCCCAGTAGTTCACGAGCGGGGCATAGCCGTTCAGCGACGAGAGGTGATTCGAAGGGCCCTGACCGTGCGACAGCAGGATGATCGGCAACCCGCCACCGGTCATCGGGGCGGAGACCCGAACCCACAGATCCACGGCACGACCCGGAGACGGCAACGTCATCGGGGCGATCGAGATCACTGGCGTACTCATGGTGATTCTTCCCTTGTGAGACGGCACCACACTAAGCGGAGCACTGTTCCACAAATATACGGAGCACTGTTCCGCTTTGTCAAACTCCCTTCGCCCGGTCCGCGAGAGCCCGCGCGAGCAAGGCCACCTCGGCCGAAAGTCCGGTCCAGTCACCGGAAGCCGCACCGAGGTAGCCCGCTCGCGCACGCTGGAGCAGCGCGCGGCCATCGCCATCGAGCGTCGGCGCGATGGCCGCCGCCGCGGCGTCCTTCGAGACGATCCCGCCCGTCTCGACGGTCACGACGATCCGCGCGAGCGTGAGCAGGACGTTGCGTTCGTCGCCTTCGATCTCGGACAACAGACCGGGGACGACGCCGAGCGCCGCGTCGCGGAGCAGATCCCGCGGCACCGGATCGAGGAGTGCGGCCAGCGCGGGGCCGCGCAGAACGCGATGCGCCGCTTGGGCGGTGGCCACGAGGATCACGACGTCGGGATCCTCCACCGGCCGGGGAAGTCCACCTTGGACGAAATCTTCCCGAAGCCATTCCCCGTACTGGAAATCACGGTGCGACGGCTTGCCCCCGGCCACGATCCCGGTCAGTTCGATCGGCCGCCGGTCCGCCGCATCGGGGAATCGGCTGGCGTGACCACGCCAGCCCGAAAGCCGCAACAGCAGGGACACCAGCGCGGCGCGCTCCGATTCGCCGAGCGAGCGGCGGGTGACCAGCAGCAGATCGACGTCACTGTCCGGTTTGAGCCCACCCGCCGCGGCGGAACCGTAGAGGTACAACCCGAGGACGCCGCCGGGATCCTCCCGGTCGAGATGGTCCAGCAGAGGCTCGATGCGCATGCCTCAACGATCACGCACTACGCAAGATATTTCCGCGCCCACTCGGCGAACCCGGTGAGCGGGAGGCCCAGTTCACGCGCGTATTCCGGACGTCCGGGCTGGCCGACCACGTTCAGCCACTCGTGCGAGGCGCCCATCGGCGGCATCCCGGCTGCGACCGCCTGCTCGACGGTCATATCCGGTGCCGCCAGCCGCCTGCCCAGTACTCCGGACAGGACCTCGGCGATCTCCGTCATGGTCAGGAAGTCGCTCGCCAGCTCCAGTTCGACCCCGGTGAACCGCTCCGGTTCGGCGATGACCGCGGCGGCCGCGGCGCCGATGTCGTCGACGGCGGCCAGCGAAAGGGACGTCGACGGCTTGATGACGCTGACCAGACCGCCGTCCACCCCGCACGGAAAGAGGAACTTCATGTCGGGCAGGAAGTTCTCCATGAAGAAACCCGGCTTGAGCAGGGTCCACTGCGGAAATCCGGCTTCGCGGAGACGGTCTTGGATCGCGGCCTTGGCACCCAGCGTGGACTCCATCGACGTCCAGCGCCCTTCGGCCCATCCGTCCGCCTCGACGTGCTGGCCGGCACCCGAAACGGAGGTATGCACGAACTGCGGCACCCCGGCCGCCTTCGCGCCCTCGATGAGGTTGACGCCTTGAGTCACCTCGCCGGCGAAGTCGAATCCGTCGGCGTTCATCCCCGGCATCTGTACCGAGAAGACGGCACGGGCGCCCTTGGCCGCCCGGATGACGGAATCGACGTCGTGGAGGTCACCGACGACGAGTTCGGCGCCGAGCGCTTCGACGGCTTTCGCCCTGGCCGGGTCTCGCACCAGAGCTCGGACGGGAACACCGGCCGCGAGCAGGGCACGGGCGGTCGCACCGCCCTGCCTGCCGGTGGCGCCGGTGACCAAAACGGGTGCTGAAGACATGGTGACTCCTTCGGTCGACTAAGTGGCGGGGCCCGCCACTTATCGTCCGCTACAATATGGCGGGGCCCGCCACTTACGCAAACTCCGAGGTGAAGACATGTCCGACGGCCTGCGTGCCGACGCACGGCGCAACTACGCGCGCATCCTCGCGGTGGCCGAGGAAGAGGTCGCGGCCCACGGCTCCGGCGCCTCCCTGGAGCAGATCGCACGGACCGCCAACGTCGGCTCGGCTACCGTCCGGCGCCACTTCCCCACCCGCCGGGCCCTGCTGGAGGCGGTCTCCGCGAAGCGGATCGCGGCGTTGTGCGCCCGCGCCACCGAGCTGACCGGCGAGGACGACAGCCGGCAGGCTCTCCTGACCTGGCTCGACGAGGTCGTCACTTACTGCGTCTCCGCCCGCGGTTTGGCGGCCGCGCTCGCCTACGACGGTCCCCTGGAGCACGAGAACTCCTGTTCCGTCGCCATCGAGGAAGCCGGGGGTCCGCTGGTGCAGCGGGCCGCGCGGGACGGCGTGGTCTCTCCGGACGTCACGGTCGCAGACCTGATCACCCTGATCGTCGGCATCGTCCTGGCCACCGAGCTCTACCCGGATCCCGCCGCACAAGCGGACCGGCTGTTCCGGTTGGCCGTCACGGGGCTGAGCCCCCGGACATGAAAGGGGCCGGAGCGGTCTCCCGCTCCGGCCCTCGGATCACTTCCGGCCTACCGCGTACGGCGCCCCGACGAGACCACCGCCGGCACCGGCCCGCCGTTGATCACGAACTGCGACCCCGGCTCACGGACGATGTCGCCGTTCGCGGAGTTCGTGATCGTCACGTTGGTCAAGGTCGCGCTGCCGCGGGCGCCGCTCATCGCGAGGATGCCCGCGCCGTTGTTCGACTTGTCGATCTTGACATTCGTGAGGGCCGCGGTCACGACGCCGCCACCCGTCTTGAACTGGACACCGTCGTAGGTCGAATCGTGGATCTCCGTGTCCCGCAGCACGACCCCGGGAATGTCCTTGCCCTGCGCGAAGAACGTGATCGCGCCGAACTCCTGCTGCTCGCCCCAGAACACGCCGCCACAGCGGTACAGGGCGTTGTTCGCGATGAGCGTCTCCCCGGAGAACGGCAGCGGATCGTGATCCGTCGCCAGCATGATGCCCGGGTAGTTCATCGTGTCGTGGACGAGGTTGTTCTCGATCTTGTTGCCGTAGCCGCCATAGATCGCGATCCCGTTGGCGCGCCACGGAAGCTGGATCGTGTTGTTGGCGAACACGTTGTCGTGCGCGATGTCCTGTGACGGATCCTTCACGTACTGGTTCGCCCACACCGCGAGCGAATCGTCGCCGGTGGTACGGAACGACGAGTTGAACACCTTCGAGTTGCGGGTGCCGTTGGTGAAGTTGATGCCGTCGGCGTAGGTGTTCCGGATCCGCATGCCGCTGAACTCGAGGCCGTCGCCGGGGCCCCAGAGCGCCGGCAGGTTGCTGTAGTCCCGGCCGACCCACACGCCGACGTTGGCGTGCTCGATCCACACGTTGGAGATCTTCGTACCGGTGCCGAAGCGGCCGTTGAGACCGACGCCGCCTTCCGCGCCGCCGTCGCCGCCGCGGATCCGGCCGGAACCGAAGATGGCGATGTCGGAGATCTGCGTGTTCTTGTCGATGTCGAACCCGAAGTTGCCCTCGTGCGGATGGTTGATGCCGCCCGCGTTCTGCGGCTCGATCTGCGAATACAGCTGCGCATGCCACATGCCCGCGCCGCGGATCGTCACGTCGGAGATGCCGATCTGGTTGTACTGGCCGCCGCCGTTGGGCACGTTCGGATCGTCGGTCAGGATCTTCTTCTCCTGCCGCCACTGCCCCGCCGGGATCCAGACACAGCCGATCACGCCGTTCTGGTCGTCGGTCACCGCGCGCTGGATCGCCGCCGAGTCGTCGTTCCCGTCGTTCGGCACGGCGCCGTACTCCGTGATCGACACGCAGTTCGCGGGCTTCTCCGACGCCGGGGCGACCTGCTCCAGATCGATGAGGTCGACGATGTAGAACGCCGCGTTGTCACCGCTGTCCCGCTGCAGCTTGAACTTCGTGCCCGGCGGATACGACCGCGACAGCAGCGCGTGCGACTCGTCGAACAGCCGTCGCGCGTTGGCCTGCGGGGTGTTGGTCAGGCCTTCGGGGTCGTCGGTGCTGCCGTAGAGCCAGCTGTGCTTCGACGACAACGTCAGCTTCTGCGCGAAAGTCCCGTTGACGTAAAGGCTGAGCGTCGCGTCCTGCCCGCCGCCACCGGGGGCGTCGGGAATGGAATTGCGCACGACGATCGAGTTCGCCTGGTTCGCCGACGTGAACTCCACGTACTGCCCCTGATTCGCCAGCCGCACGGACTTGCGGCCCGAGGATTCGGTCGCGAAGTTCGTGTGGCCGAAGGTGCGGAGCGGGTCGGCTTCCAGCAGTTGTCCTTGGTACTGCGCGGCTTCCGCCTCGTATTCGACGTACGGGACCGCCGCGCCGCGGCCCACGACGATCGCCCGCGAGAGGTCGTTGTTCGACTCGTTGGTCTCCGTGACCGTGCCGTTCGCGTCGGCCGTCGCGGTGAGGGTCGCGCCACCGTCGGCGGCGGTCCACGTGCCCGAGATCGCGACATTCGCGGTGGCGCCCGCCTCGATCGCACCGGTGGCGCCGGTCAGTGTGGTGCCGCCGACGGCCAGCCGCGTCACCGAAGCGCCCGCGCCGCTCGTGCCGCGGTTGCGCACCGCGACGGTGAAGGACACCGCCGAACCGGCCGCCGGATTGGGCGGGTTCGAGGTGATGCCGGTGACCTCGAGGTCGGGCCCCGGCGACTGGGCGACGACCAGCGGCGTCGGCGAGGTGTAGGTGTTGTTCGTTTCGTCCTGCTCGGCCATCTTGCCCGCCGGATCGGCGGTGGCGGCCACGGTGTAGGTCCCTTGTGGACGCGTGCCCGCGTCGACGGTGACCGTGGCGGACTCACCGGCGGCGAGCGCCCCGACCGCCGCGTCACCGGCGACGGTGCCGCCGAGGCTGACGTTCACGGTGGTGGCGGCCGCGTTCGCGGTGCCGGTGTTCTTCACGGTCGCCGACACGGCGAGCCTGCTGGTCTCCGTCGGGTGCTCCGGCGTCCAGGTCGTGCCGGTGACGACGAGGTCCGGGTTCGGCGCGGGAGTGCCGATCACCTGGAATTCCGCGACCTGACCGCCGGGCGCACCGGAGTTGGCGAAGAACTGAAGGCGTACCTCCGCGGCGCGTCCGCTGACCGGGATGACCACCGAGTTCTGGTTGGTGGCCGGGTCGAAGCGGTGGTCGGCTCGCGCCGACAGGGTGGTGAACGCGGTGGAACCCTGCGGACGACCAAGGACCTCGAAATTCTGTGTCCGCGCACCCCAGATCGCGTCCGGGTCAAGTTTCACCACGACCGAGTCGACATCCGCGTCGACCCCGAGCTTCACCGTCAGCGCGTTCGGGTACCCCGCGGCGGATTCCCAGTACGTGGCGGTGTTGTTGTCGTTGGCGTTGGCCGCGAGGAACGAATGGACCGTCGACGTGGCCTCGATCGGTTTGCCCGCCGCCAGGTTCGCGCCCGCGCTCGTCCCGGAGCGCACGACATGGTTGCTGTCGCCGGATTCGTTGCCCGCCGCGTCCTTGGCGCGCACGAAGTACTCGACCCGGGTCCCCGTGGGCCTGGATTCGGTGAACGTGGTGCCGGTGATCGTGGTGACCGGCGTCCCGTCGCGATAGACGGTGTAGCCGTCGACACCGACGTTGTCCGCCGAGGGCGACCAGGTCAGCCGGATCTGGCCGGAGACGGGCTCGGTCAGCGCGAGACTCGCCGGCGCGCTCGGCGCCTGCGTGTCGCCGGTGTCCGGCCCGTACAGCTCGAATTCCGCGAGTTGCGCGGCGGGCCATCGCGAGTTCGCGGTGACGTGCAGCCGCACGTAGCGGGCCGGCGCGGTCATCGGGATGGTGACGGTGTTGGTGCCGGGAGCGAACGTGTAGCCGGCCGGCGCGGCGAGGTCGGTGAACGCCGTGCCGTCGGTGCTTCCGCGCACCGCCAGTGTCTGGGCGCGGGATTCCCAGCCCGCGGGCAGTTTCAGCACGATTCGCGAAAGGGACTTCGCCGTGCCGAGGTCTGCCTGGATCCACTGCGGGAACGCGTTGTTGGCGGATTCCCAGTAGCTCTCCTGGTTCCCGTCGACGGCGTTCGCGACGGGATAACCGGGCAGCGCGCTGCTCGCCGACACTGTGCGGGTCAACGGCACTTCGGCGAGCGCGGCCGGAACGGGAGTGGCGACGGGGTCGGGAGGTGGCCCGCTCGCGGCGGAAGCGAAGGAGAGTCCGGCGACGGAAAGCCCCGAGACCAGGAGACCGGCGATGAGCCGGGACAGGCGCATACGTGTCATGGCGTCTTCTCTTCTTTGAGACGGCGGGGAGGGAGCCAGAGCCGTACGAGCATGCAACAACCCGGGGACGGAATGCAAGAAGTTGACATGTTTCAGAAATTTTTCGACTGCCATCTGCGAGGAGTGCTCCCCGTTGCCCGCTGCGCTTACGCGCGTTCTCTCGGTTTTGCCGTTTTCTTTGCCTGCAGCGGACTTTGAGATCACGTATTCCGCGAATACGGAGTACAGCTGTACACTCAAATCCAGGGGCTAGCCGCGTGGAGGTCGATCCTGATGGACGTGACGAAAACCTTGAGGTCCGCACTCACCGGGACGACGAACGAGTCGAGGTCCGCCGTCCGGGAGCTGCGGCGGGAGACCGAAGACCTCGTGGCGCGCCGTGCGGGCCGGACGGCGAACCGGCTGACCGAACTGGGCGAGCGGCTCGCCGATCTGGTCCTGGTCTCCGGAAGCAGGCTCGCGGGCCTCGCCGAGCGGCACAACATGCCCGCGGGCGAGGGTGTGCGCCGGGAGGCGGGCCGGATCGGCGAGTCGGTCGAGCGGTTGTCCGCCACGCTGTCGGAACGGACGATCCTGCTCGCCGAGGAACTGCTCGACGCCAGGCCGCCCGGGAAACGCCGTCGTCGATGATCACGGAGTAGCTCGCGTGTCCGTGAAGGCCTCCTTGCCTACCCTGAAGGTAGTGAAGGAGGCCTTCACGGCCTGATGTCGCGAAAGCCGCTTTCGCGACACGCCTGACGTCACCTCACGACTCCCCGCTGACACATCGGTGCCACTGGCACTCTCGTGCCGAAAGCCCAGGTCCGGCGCCGCCCGGCGCGTCCTT
Organism: Amycolatopsis sp. NPDC043885; assembly: GCF_056435685.1. Taxonomy (NCBI): domain Bacteria; kingdom Bacillati; phylum Actinomycetota; class Actinomycetes; order Pseudonocardiales; family Pseudonocardiaceae; genus Amycolatopsis; species Amycolatopsis sp. NPDC043885. The sequence goes on along the minus strand of NZ_JBWKEA010000011.1, from coordinate 118,273 downwards.
CTCCCGTCTTTAGTCGCTATCGACCGCCGTATCCGCCTGCCTAGCATGGGAAAACCGATTTCGGATCCGGCCGGGCGATCCCTGGCGATCCGCCGCGGCCGCAAAACGGGTGACCCGTCGATTCCTTTCCCTGATTCCCCTGCATTGGAAGGCACCCATGCGCCTCCGAGGTCTCCTCACCGCCCTGCTGTGCGCGGCCGGGCTCACGACGGTCGCACCCGCCGCCGTCGCGGCCCCCATCATCGACGGCGAATACGCCCAGTCCGGCCCGTGGGCCGCCATGATCGAACAGAACGGCAGCCAGTGGTGCTCCGGTTCGATCATCAGCGCCCGCTGGGTGCTCACGGCCCACCACTGCGTCGACGAACCCGGCGCCGACTACTCCGTCCGGGTGGGCGACGTCGATCATCGGGCCGGAACGTACGCCGTGGTGGCCGACATCCACACCCCCTCCAGCGGCGCCGACATCGCGCTGCTGAGGCTCGACCGCTCGGTGAGCACGACGTACGCGTCCCTCGGTACTTCCGTCGCCGTCGGTGACACCGAATACGTTTATGGCTGGGGCTACAACGAAGACGGTGACCTGCAGCGCTACCTCAAGGTCGCCAGGATGACGGTGACCAGTGTCGGGAGTGGACTGATCAAGGCCCGCCGGGGCAACGGGCTGACCAACGGCGGCGACTCCGGCGGTCCGGTCTTCGTCGGCGGCAAGCAGGTCGGCGTGCACATCGCCGGCAACAAGGTGGACACCTCGACGCACACCAGCATTTCGGCGAACCGCACCTGGATCCGCGACACCTCGGGCGTCTAGGTTTCGGCGAACCGGTCCGGGAGCGGTGGCGCCACCGCTCCCGGACCGGTGAGAGGCAGGTGGAAAGTGGCATCGACGACTCCCCCGGACGGTCTCGGCGCGCAGCTGGCCAGGCTGGGACTCGGTGAGACCGCCTCCCGGATCTACCGGCGGATGCTCGACAGCGCGCCCGTCACCGCCGAGGAGCTGGCCTGGCGGGAGGACGACGCGGAGACCGTCCAGCTCGCACTGAAAGAACTGGCCGACGCGGGCCTCGCGGTGTCGTCCGGAGTGGACGGGTCCGAATACGTCCCCGCGAACCCCAGCGAAGCGCTCGCCGCACTGACCACGCGACGGCAGGCCGAACTGCACGACGCGCGGCTCGCGGTCCAGATCGCGTACCGCGCCTTCCGGCGGGCGCATTCGGGGATGCCGAACGCGCAGGACCTGCTCGAAGTGGTCACGGGCGACGCCATCATCCCCCGGCTTCAGCACCTCGCGACCACGGTGCGGCATCAGGTGCGCCGCCTCGACTCCCCGCCGTACTTCACCGGCGGCCGCCGGAATCTCCTGGAGGAGGAGCAACTGCGGCGCGGGATCACCTACTGTTGTGTCTACAGTGGAGCGTCACTCGGCGATCCCGGCTATCTCGCCGCGAACATCCTGCCGTGCCTGCGGGCAGGCGAACAGGCCCGCCTGCTACCCGAGCTGCCGGTGAAACTGACGCTGTTCGACGACCGTGCGGCGACCATTGCGCTGACCATCCGCGAGGCCGATCGCAACCAGTCCATCGTAATCGTGCGGCCTTGCAGCCTTTTCTCCGCGCTGGAGGGCCTGTTCGAAACCTCCTGGGCGGCCGCGCTTCCACTCGACCGGCATGGACGGACGTCCGAACAGCCGATCCGGCCGGTCGAACGGGAACTGCTGCTCCTGCTCGCCGCCGGGCGCAAGGACGACGAGATCGCCGCCGAACTCGGCGTCAGCAGGCGCACCCTGTTCCGCTATCTCGAGAACCTGATGGACCGCGCGGGCGTGTCCAGCCGGTTCCAGCTGGGGATCTTCGCCGCGCACAACGACTGGCTCTGAATGCCCCGCATTCAGTCCTCTGAATGCGGTAGTTGGCGATGCGAACGAGCGCATTCAGAGGACTGAATGCGGGCTTCTCACCCGGCCGGGGTCACCCGGATGGACCCTCCCCGCTGCGGCGAGGGCGCCGGGAGCGGATGGTGATCTTGGAAGGAGGGCGGAATCATGGGGAATCACCGACACCACACCGGAACCGCGCCGCTCCGGATCGCCACCGCGGGCCTGCGGGTGATCGCGGTCGTCGTCGCGGTCGCGGCCTGCGCCTGGCTCGCGCTCTGGCTCGCGTTCACCCTCTGAGTCCCGCCGGTCCCGGCTGGGCTTCCGGCGGGCTCTCGGGTTCCGGAATCGGGCGTTCCGGCCCCGGATCGGGGACCCGTTCGGGCACCCCGGGATCCGGGACCGGCTCCGGCCTGCCCGGGTCCGGCACCGGTTCGGGAATCCCGGGGTCGGGGACGCCGGGGTCCGGCGGCATGGGGTTCGGCGGCGCCGGAGGCGCGGTCATTCGAGCAGTCGTCATCGCACTACCTCCTGCTCACGCCACTACCCGGTCCGCCGCCGGACGAAACGGCCCGTTAGCCCGTCTGGGTGGCGATCCAGTCCGCGATGACGTCCGCGCGCGAGGTCGTCTCGATCCCGGCGTGCGGGCAGTCCGGCCCGGTGGCCTCCAGCGAGACCAGGCTGCCGCTCTTGCCTCCCGGGACGAAGTACGGCGCGCCCGAGTCGTACGTGCAGGCACTGGTCGTGATCGAGGGTGCCGCGCCGCGGACACCCATCGTCGTCGGGGCCACCGTCGCCACCTGGACCGTGCCTTGCTGCATCCGGGTGGCCGGAGCGGGGTTCTTGGCGGTCAGGCTGCCCCAGCCCGCCAACGTCAGCTGCTGGCCGATCTTCGGGAGCACCCGGTTCACCGTCAGCGGGGTCACCGTCGTCACCGGAGTGTCCAGTTTGATGAGGGCGACGTCGTTTTCCTTCGCCTGCAGCACTTCGGTCGCCTTGCGGGCCACGCCTGATTCGATCGCCTCGTCGACGAGGCCCAACGTCACCGTCGTCGGGTACGGCACCTTGCCCGCGACGCGCTTGCGGTGCGCGTCGTGGAAGCAGTGCCCGGTGGTGACGACCCAGCCGGGCGCGATCAGCGCACCCGTGCAATAGCTGCTGTAGGTCGAGCCGTCCGGGCGCGGGATCTTCGTCATCGCGATCTTCGCGACGAACCCGAACTGTCCTGGTGGGACATCGGTGCCGTGGGCGACGTCCGACGCGGCGAACGCGGCCGGAGCGGTGGTGATGGTCAGGACAGCAGCGGCCAGCAGGGCGCGCAGACGCAATTTCTTACCCTTCGTCGATGAGGTGATCCGAGGCTAGGACCCCTGCGCGACAAGGGGAATTCCCTGACCAGGTGTCACCCGATGGCACGCCGCCCGCCGGCCGGTTCACCGCGGCGGGCGAGCCAGTGGCGATAGGGGTGGCTGCTTTCGGTGTCGGACCGGTAGGCCGCCTCGGCCGCGGCGATCAAGACGTCGCTGTCCGCGCCGAAGGCACCTTCCGTACTCCAGGCGATCAGATACCGCATCCACAGCGGATCCCCAGTCAGGGGCCGGATCGCGATCCCGGGTGAGGCGGGAAAGGTGACCTGACAGGGGGAAATCGCCCGGCCGGCGGCGATCAGGCGTTGCAGAGGCCGCAACTCGGTGCTCCGGTGCGCCGCCTGCGGCCGGAATCCCGCCCGCGCACAGGCTTCCTCGAAGCACTCCGGCCAGCCGGCACCGTCGGACGGCCCGAGCACCCACCGTTCCCCGGCCAGGTCGGCGAGGTCGACCTCGGTGCGGCGGGCGGCGGGATGGTCCGCGGCGATCGCCACGAACACCGGTTGCGTGGCCAAGGGCCGCGACTCCACCCCGGGAGCCGACGGCAGGCTGTGCCCGGGATAGTCGGCGACCACGGCGGCGTCGAGTTGCCCACCGGCCACGAGATCCAGCAACCGCAAGGGCGAGAACTCGGTGGTCACCGAAACCGCTTGCCCCCGGCCGGAATCACCGAGCCGGTCCGCCAGCTCGACGACCATCGAACCGCCGATCCCACCCAGCGCGACAGGACGTTTCTCGCCTTCCGCCAGGAAACGCGCCGAGTCCTGGTGCATCGTGTCCGCCGCGGCGAGGACGGCGCGGGCACGGACGAGCACGCATTCACCGAACGCCGTCGGGAAGACCCCGTCCCTCCCTCGGACGAACAAGATTCCCCCGAACGCGCGCTCGATCCGTTGCACGGCGGCGGTCAGCGCGGGCTGGGTGCTCCCGAGCCCGATCGCCGCGCGCGTGATGCTGCCCGCGTCGGCGACGGCGCACACCACTCGCAGGTGACGTAACTCGACGTCCATCACGCGGACCTTATGGCCACTTGGGATGTGCCGGAAGCCGTCGAAAGTCGGGATCGTTTTTCGTACTCCCCCTCGTCCCCGCAAGGAGTACGCATGCGACGCGCCTGCCTCATGGCCGCGCTGACCGCCACCCTCGTCGCCGGGCTCGTTCCCGCGACGGCGTCGGCGGCGCCCGGATTCACGACGTCGATGGAGGCCTTCGAACCAGGAGGGACCATCACCCGGGTGGACGTCACCCGGCCCGCTTCGGACCGAACCGCCGCGCCTCAGCGGATCACGAGCGCCGCCGCGGTGACCCCGATCGAAACCAACGGCCCGAGTGAGACCACCTTCGACCTGGTCTTCGTCGGTGACGGCTACACCTCGACCCAGCTGGGCACGTACTCGCAGCACGTCCGCTCCAGCATCGCGGCGCTGTTCGCCATCGAGCCGTACAAGAGCTACCGCAAGCAGTTCAACCTCTGGCAGGTCGACGTGGTGTCACCGCAGTCCGGTATCACCAACGACCCGACCCAGGGCATACGGCGCAACACCGCGCTGGGCTCGTACTTCTGGTGCGGTGGGATCGAACGGCTGTTGTGCGTCAACGAAACCAAGGCGAACCAGTACGCCGCGGCCGCGCCGGACGTCGATCAGGTCATCATGCTGGCGAACACGACGAAGTACGGCGGCGCCGGTGGCGGGGTCGCGACCTCTTCGGGCGGCAACATCCAGGCCAGCCAGATCGTCGCCCACGAACTCGGGCACTCCATCGGCGGGCTCGCCGACGAATACGACTACGGCACCTGCGACGCCCGCGAACCCCGGGAGCCCAACGCTTCCGCGCTCACGGCTCAGCAGATGAAGGACCGCCGGGCCAAGTGGTACACCTGGCTCGGCAAGCCCTCCCCCGACGGCGGCACGGTCGGTGTCTTCGAGGGATCCCGCTACTGCAAGACCGGGATGTACCGCCCCAGCGTGAACTCACTCATGCGCACCCTCGGGCAGCCTTTCAACCCGCCGAGCACCGAAGCGATGATCGCGGGCTTCCACCGCGAAGCCGCTCATCGGCACTGATTCCTCGTCATGGCCTCTTGGCCGGGCCGCCGGCGTGATCGGCGAGCCCGGTCGCCATGTCGCGCATGAAGCGGCGAAGGTACCAACGGAAGATCCACGCGTTGCCCTTGCCGACGCGATACGTTCCGTGCCAGCGGATCCGCGTTCCGCCACCGGGCGTTTCGCACAGATCGACCGAAGCCTGGTAATCGAGCATCACCGGGACGTCCACGCCCTCGTAGGCGAACCGCCGTTCGGGGTCGAGGGCGGTGATCCGCTCCTTGGTGACCGTCTTGCCGGTGCGGAAGGCACGCACCGCGCCGACACCGTCGCGTCCGTCGGCGGAAAGTCCTTGCGACGCGGCGACTTCCAGGGAACCCACCCGTGACCAGACCGGCCAGCTGCGGGCGTCCAGCAACAGTGCCCACACCGCGGCGGGCGGCGCCGGCGATTCGGCGGTGACGTCGTACGACTGCACTCCAGAACTACTCACACGCCTCACCCTAGGAACGGGCGGGCGGGGCCACCATGCGCCGGATTGCGCGGCGGCGGTCAGGAATTGCGGTACTCCGACGGACGCGAGCCGGTGTGCTTCAGGAAAGCGGCCGACAAGGCGCCCGGAGTGGCGAACCCGCATCTACCCGCGATCCCGGCGATCGGGAGATCGGTGTCGCGCAGCAGCCTTCGCGCTTCCTCCATCCGCAGCCCGCCGAGAAAACGGTGCGGGGTCTGGCCGGTCTTTTCCTTGAAGACGCGGATGAAGTGGTAGACGCTCAAATGTACTTCCCCGGCGATTTCGGCGACGGTGAGCGGTTCGGCCAGCCGCTCGCGCATCATCGCCACCGCGGCGCGGACACGGTGGTCCTCCCGGCCCGCGCTCGGCGGCTCCGGCTTCCGCGCGTGGCGGGTGAGCAGGTGCACGGCGAGGAAGGCGGCCGCGGATTCGGCGTAGAGATCGTCCTGCTCCCTGGCGTTTCCGACCGCGCGGACCAGCTCGTCGAGCAGCGAATCTCCCTCGGCCACGGAGGCCGCCATCGCCTCGTGGTCCACCGCTCGGCCACCCAGCCGGGCGGCCACCGCCTCCACCGTGGTGCCCGGGATGTGCACCTGCAGGCTTCGCATCGCTTCGTCGCCGCGGTAACGGCGCTGCAGTGGCAGGCCGGGAACGGCGAGTTCAAGCCGTCCCGGTCCCCACTGATGCCGGTTCCACCGGCCTTCGCCGCGGGTCTCCATCACCGCCCGCCCCGAAAGTGGCAGGACCAGATGCAGATCCGCGACGGCGGGCAGCCGCATGTCCTCGGCGACGGGAACGTGGTCGAATCGCTGGACGAGCAGCGATTCCCAGCCGGAATCCTCCCAGCTGCAATACGTCCGCCGGACATAGCGGGACATGTCGAAACCGGTGTACGGCTCAAGGTCGAATCGCTCGGAATCGAACACCACGCCTTCGAGGCTAGCCGAGCAACTCCTTCACGCGCGGGACGACCTTCTCGCCGTAAAGCCGGATCGAGTTCAGGCGCTGCTCGTGCGGAAGCGCGCCGACGCTGTATTTGAGCTGGAATCGCGACAGGCCGAGGGCCCGCACCGCCCATGCGATCTTCCGCGCGACGGTTTCCGGGGAGCCGACGAACAGCGCGCCGCGCGGTCCGGCCATGGCGTCGTAGTCGGCCCTGGACATCGGGCCCCAGCCTCGTTCGGCGCCGATCTTGGCGAAAGCGGCCTGGTGATGCGAGAAGTGCTGGGCGACGGCGAGTTCGTCGGTCTCGGCGACGTGGCCAGGACTGTGCATCGAGATCGGCAGCTCCTGGTGGCCCGCCTCCTTCACCGCGCGCCGGTACAGTTCCGCGAGCGGGGCGAACCGCTCCGGCGACCCGCCGATCACGGCCATCACCAGCGGCAGACCGTACGCGGCCGCGCGGACCACCGACTGCGGGGTGCCGCCGACGCCGACCCAAGCGGGCAGACTGCCCGATTCGGTGACCGGGAAGGCCTGCGCGCCTTCCAAGGCCGGGCGGACGGTCCCGGACCAGTCGACCGGCTTCTCCCCTTGCAAATGCGTGAACAGGTCGAGCTTCTCAGCGAAGAGCGCTTCGTAGTCCTCCAGGGAGTAGCCGAACAGCGGGAACGACTCGGTGAACGAACCCCGGCCGAGCGTGACCTCGGCGCGCCCCCGGGAAACGGCGTCCAACGTGGCGAACCGCTCGTACACGCGCACCGGGTCGTCCGAACTGAGCACCGTGACGGCCGTGCCCAGCCGGATCCGTCCGGTCTGCCCCGCGATCGCGGCCAGCACGACGTCCGGTGAGGACACCGCCATCTCGGCGCGGTGATGCTCGCCGACGCCGAAGTAGTCCACGCCCACCTGGTCGGCGAGGACGCCCTCGGCCACGACCTGGCGGATGGCCTCGGCCTGGCTCACCGGCTGGCCGTCGGCGCCGTTCTCGACGTCGCCGAACGTGTCCAGGCCGAAGGTCGGCGCTTGCGGGGTGCCCAGGATCTCGTAACCCATGTCCAACTCCTCAAGTAGTTGAACGCTCAAACGTCGGGCCCGGTGATCGTATTCCGCGCTGGTCCGGGGACTGCCGCGGGCTCTTGAGCCACCGGTGCGCGAGTGGCGATTTCGCGTGTCCGGAGGGACGACACACGTGATTGGAGGGACGACACGCGAAACCGGCCGTTCGGTCCGACCACCCGCACCGCCAGGCTCAGGCGCCGGCGATGTCCCGCGCCAGCTGACGGGCATCGGACATGGTGAACTTGCCGGTGATCTGGGTTTCCCCGCCGGTGATGGCGGACTGGATCATCGGCGCGGTCAGCACCCGGCTCCTCAGCACCATCGCGACCTGCTTGCCGACGTTCGCCGCGGTCCAGTCGGCCCACGTCCGCGCGCCCGCGTCGGTGAAGCTGAGTCCGACGAGCGGGCCACCCGACTGCGAATCGAGCCGAGCGTTCGCCCGGCTGAGGTCGGCCCCGGTGAGGAAGGCCGGGCCGAGCAGGTATTTGGTGCCCTGCACGCGGTCACAACTGACCAGCGGGAGCGCCGGATCATCGCGGCCGTCGAGCGGATCCGTTCCCTCCGAGCAGTCCAGTGCCGCCGCGGCGGCCTGCTGCTCCGCGGGATCGGTGCTCTGCCGGTTGGTCGCCGCGCCCGCGGCCGGACCAGGTGGCACCTCCGCGAGGACCGGGCGGAACCGCAGCCGCGACCCGTCCTTGATCGCGAAACTGTCGCCTTCGGGCTCGGCCTGGCCGGAAACCCCGCCCTGGCATCCGGTGACACCGAGCAGGACGAGGGCGACCGCTATGAGGATGTTCCGCACGGAGGCATTCTGCCGTGTTCACTGCCCGCGCGCGGGCGAAACGGCTCGACGCCGCACGGTCCGCTCGAGAATCCCCAGCGTGGCCCTGAGCGCGGACTCGGGAACCACGGGAACGTGATGCGCTCCCTCCACTCCGCACCGACCTCCGACCAGTCGTAGTAGGACGTCACGAGCGTGCCGCCCTCGGCGGGCTCCAGCCGGTAGCCGTAGACATGCCGGGCACGCGGCCGGACCCGGCCTTCGACGGTCCAGGCGATCTCCTCGTCCGGGACGAGGGTCGTGATGACGACTTCGACGTCGTACTTGCCCAAAGGCACGTCCCCGAGCGCTTCCCGGTGCATGTGCACGACGAACCGGTCACCCGCCTGCTCGACCGGATCCCCTTCCGCGTCGAGGAGCATTCCGGACGCGTCGATGTCGACGGCCCGTGTCCGCGCCGCCCACCACCGGCTGGGCCGCACGCCGCCGTTCGACCCCGAAGAAGGCGAACACTTCAGCGGCGCCTGGTCCGAAGCCCATCGTGTCTTCCACCGGACCTTGCCGGACGGCTGCGGGAACCCCGTCCCGCTGGAGAGGTTCGACCGGATGTGGACCGCGAGCGAACTCGCCCGCCGTTGGGCCGCGCAGCGCTTCCCCGGCCGCGATCATCTCGCCGAACATCGCCTGCTGGAGGAAACGGCGCTGGCCCGCGACGCCGACGCGGCAGCCGAGGCGCTGACCCGGCATCTCACCCTGACCGCGGCCGCGCTGACGGAAGAGTCGTAGGACCACTGTCGGAAAATCACCCAGACCGACCTAGCCTTTGTCATCACATTGGGTGTTTCCTTGCTCGCAGACCGTCGTTGATCGACGCTTTGGGGGCCGCCGATGTCCTTCCGATGGGTACTCCGACTCATCCCGGTGACGTTGCTGGTGACCGCGGTGGCGGTGGCCGTCCCCGCACCGGCGAGCGCGGCCCCCGCCGCCGGGCCACCACTGGCCCGGGTGTGGCCGACACCCCAGCAGCTGACACCGCGACCGGGTCTGGTGACCATTCCGCGCACCGTCGTCGAAGTCGTCGGAGCGGGCACCGATCCCTCCGCGCTCGCCGTCGTGGACCAGGTCCTTCGCGCGGCGGGCGCGAGCACCATCGTCAAGATCACCGACAACGACCAGGCTGCCGTCGACCGGGAACGCGGCAACGGCGGGCTCGTCGTCTTCGTCGGCGGCCCGACCGAAAGCAGGGCGACCGCGCTCGCGCTCGCCGCGCTCCGCGTCGACGGCCCGGACGGTCTGTCGCCCGGCGGATACGTCCTCGCCGCCGACCGCGGCGTGATCGCACTGTCCGGTGTGGACACTTCAGGGACGTTCTACGCCGCGCAGTCGCTCCGGCAGCTCTTCGCTTCCGGCAAGAGCCGCGCGTTCACCCTGCGAGACTGGCCCGCGGCACCCCTGCGCGGCGTGATCGAGGGCTTCTACGGCGCGCCGTGGTCACACGCCGATCGGTTGGCGCAGCTGGACTTCTACGGCCGCACCAAGCAGAACATGTACGTCTACTCCCCGAAGGACGACCCGTTCCTGCGCGCCCGCTGGCGCGACCAGTACCCGCCCGAGCAACTCGCCCTCCTCTCGGATCTGGTGAGCCGCGCGGCCGCGAACCACGTCGAGTTCACCTACGCCCTCTCCCCCGGTCTTTCCGTGTGCTATTCCTCGGACGCCGACAAGAACGCGCTGGTCACGAAGTTCCAGTCACTGTGGGACGTCGGGGTGCGGTCGTTCGCGATTCCGCTCGACGACATCTCCTACACCCGCTGGAACTGCGACGCCGACGCCGCGAAGTTCGGCACCGGCGGCGCGGCCGCGGGCGCGGCGCAGTCGTTCCTGCTCAACCGGGTACAGCAGGACTTCATCGCCACCCATCCCGATGCCGAGCGGCTCCAGACCGTCCCGACCGAGTACTACGACCTCGCCGATTCCCCGTACAAGACCGCGCTGCGCACCCAGCTCGACAAGGCGGTGATCGTCGAGTGGACCGGGGTCGGCGTGATCGCCGGGCAGATCACCGAAAAGCAGGCCAGGCAGGCGAAAGAGGTCTTCGGGCACGACATCCTGATCTGGGACAACTACCCGGTCAACGACTACATCACCGAACGTCTGCTGCTCGGCCCGTACATCGGCCGCGAGCCCGGGGTCGCGAAGTACCTGTCCGGGATCACCGCCAACCCGATGGTGCAGGCCGAGGCGTCCAAGATCGCCGAGTTCACCTCGGGCGACTTCCTGTGGAACCCGGATCGTTACGACCCGGACGAATCCTGGCTCGCCGCCATCGCCGACCTCGGCGGGCCCGCCGCGCCGGCGCTGAAGGTGTTCGCGGAGAACAACTATTCGAGCCTGCTCGTCCGGCTCGAAACCGGGAAGCCGGATCCCGATTCACCGGTGTTGCGCCCGCTGCTCACCGCTTTCTGGTCCGCGCTGGAGAAGAAGGATCCCTGGGGCGCGGCGGCGAAACTGGATCACTATCTCACCGCGATGGCCTCCGATCCCGAAGATCTGCGACGCGGGATGGCTTCGAACCCGAATTTCCTCGCCGAAGTCGGGCCGTGGCTCGACCAGGTCGGGCTCTACGGCCAGGCAGGCAAGCACGCGGTGAAGATGCTGCTGGCGCAGTTCGACGGCGACGGTGCGAAAGCCTGGGCCGAGCGCGGGGAACTCGTCGCCGCGCTCAAGAAGGCGCAGGCGATCCGCGTCCCGACCTCGCGCGGGCCGCGCAATCCGAGCACCTGCACGGACGTCTGCGTGCCGTTCCTCGACAGCGCGCTGGCCACCGCCGACCGCTGGTTCGGTCTGCCGGGGATCCGGCCGCGGCCGACTACGTCGCTGGGGACCTACACCGACAACGTTCCCGCCAGGATGGTCGACGGCGATCCCGAGACCTACTACTGGAGCGACTGGGCCCCGCGCGTCGGCGACACCATCGGGGTCGACCTCGGCACCGCCCAGCGGGTGTCCCATGTGGACATCGCGATGGGCAAGCCGACCAGTCCGGACGACTTCGTCCACGACGGCGTCCTCGAATACTCCGCCGACGGCACACGCTGGACGACGGTGAAAGCGGTCACGGAGCCGGTTATCTCGGCGGATCTCCCCGAAGGTGCCGAGGCCAGGTTCGTCCGCGTGCGCACGACCGGCCCGCAAACCTTCTGGGTCGTGGTCCGGGAGTTCACCGTGTCCACACCGGACAGTCCCCGGTACACGGTCACCGGCGCCCCGGCGGGGGCGAACCTGGCCGCCGCCGCGGACAACAACGCCGATTCGCTCTACACGGCGGCGTCGGCGCCGATGCCCGGCGACGCGCTCGTCGTCACGGCCGCCGCGCCGAAACCGCTGGACAAGGTCGTCGTCCTGGCGGCGGAAGCCGGCGCGGGCGCCGACGTCCAGATCGCGGACGCCTCGGGTGGCTGGCTCACGATCGGCAGGGTGTCGGGCGGCTACACGGAACTGCCCGCCGAAGGCATCGTGACCGCCAAGGTCCGGCTCCTCTGGTCTCCGGGCGGCGCGGCGCCGAAGATCGCGGAAATCGTTCCGGTCAGTCCACCGCGACCGTGATGGCCGCCGTGTGCACGCGCCCGCCGTGGGAGAATTCGAGGAACAGCCGATATTCCCCGCGTTCCGAGAACAGCGAGTGGAAGGTCAGTTCGCCGTCGACGAGCGCCGCGCCGAGCGGCTGCACCGGATGCAGGTGCGTGGCCGACAACAGCATGGTGTGGAATCCGGTCATATGGCCGTTGGCACCCAGGTGCGGGTCGACCGCGGTGACGAGCGCGCCGTCGGGGCCGCGGAGAGCGAAGCGGAGGACCTGCGCCCGCATCGCCGGGATCCGGGCCTCCCCGTCCACGCGCGCCACGCGGTATCCCGTGGACGTCACGGTGTCGCCCGCCGGAGCGGGCACCGGCACGAAGGTGGTGTCGCCCGGCACGGTGAACGGGACACCGAGCACCACCGGATGCTTCGGATCCTTGGTGTCGAGCGGCACGAACTCGGCGAACATCCGGTAGGCGCCGCCGTCGGTCAGCGCGAGGCTCGTGTGCCAGATGTCGCCGTCCAGCGTCGGGTGCACGTGCTGGAAGACGTTCATGTCGTCGCGCACGGCGAAGAAGTGCATCTGTTTGGTCTGGTTGTCCAGGAAGCGGTTGACCGGCCGCCCGTCGGGCCCGAGGATCCGGAACGCGACCGGCACCTCGGGACCCCGGACGGCCGGCGTGGTCACCCGCTCGAACCGGTACCCGCTTTCCGCCTCCGACAGCCCGTCGCTGTGCGCGGCGGGAAGCAGATCCGCCGTCACGACGGGCTGCTGGTGGGCAGAATGCGCGGAGCCGGGTGTCGGCCGGAGCGCGACGGACACCGCGGCCACACCGATCACCAGTGCCAGCGCGAGGAACAACCAATCCGTGAACCGGGGCTTGCGCACGCCTGCCCTCCGGTCACTTGCCGCCGAGGTTCGGCTTCACCACGACCAGGCCCTGTTCGATGCCGTTGACGATGACGATGCCGCTGGAGAAGTACGGGTAGTTGCTCCACGCGCCGTTGAACCTCGCCACGTTGCCCGCCGGGTAGATGTCGAAATAGCCGACCTCGGACAACCGTGCCGAAGCGACGCCGCTGACGTCCAGGATGCGCAGACCGGCCTGGTAGTTCGCCTGGTAGGAGTACTGGCCCTTGACGTACTGGTTGTGGTCGATCGCGGTGGCGGGCGAACTGTAGACGCCGGTGTGCACGGGGGCGGACAGCTTGGCCAGGTCCCAGACGTAGGTCTTGGTGCGCTTGTCGGTGCCGCGCGACTCGTCCAGTTCGTCGTCGAGCAGGAAATAGCGCTGATCGCCGGTCAGCCAGCCCTGGTGCGAGTACTGCGCGCCCGAGTAGCCCTTGCGCGAGATCTGGACCGGCCTGGCCTTGTCGGTGACGTCGACGATGGTCAGCGTGTCCTCGTTGGCGTTGAAGCAGATCTCCCTGCCGCTGTACGCCGTGTCCGGTCCGCGGTAGACGACGCACTGAGTGTCGTGGGTGTAGCCGTCCTGCGACACGCAGCCCGCCTTGGCCGGCGCCTTCGGGTTCTGGATGTTGACCATATGCGGTCCGCCGCTGCACGTGTTGGAGCCGATCGCGTAGGCGAAACCGGTCTCCTCGTTGATGGCGATGTTGTGCGCGGGACCGAATTCCCGGTACAGCGCGTCGGCGGTGAAGGTCTGCGGTGTGGTGACGGTGCGCAGCCTGGTCAGGTCGAACACCTGCATCCCGTGCCCGGTGATGAAGTCGGCCACGATGAACGCGTGGTTCTTGTACACCTTCATGTCCCGCCACGAGCTGCTGCCGCCGTTCGAGGGCAGGTTGCCGAGGAACTTCGGCGAGGTCGGGACGCTCAGGTCGACGAACGCGGTGCCGTTGGTCCGCCCGACGATGGCGTATTCCTTGCCGGACGACGGGTCGGTCCAGCCCCAGATGTCATTGCCGTTACCGCCGCCGAGGCCGGACAACGGAAGCACGCTGAGCAGGTCGACGTTCTTGCACGGGTATTTGTCGGCCATGCCGTTGACGCACGGGACACCCGCCGCGGTGCCGGTGACGGCGTGCCGTTCCGCCGGGACGTGGTCGGCCAGGAAGGTCCGGGCCGCGGCCTGCCCCTCCGCCGTCTCGGGATCGTGCGCGGACGCCGCCGTCATCGAAAACACCAACGCGGAGGCCGTCACCACGGCCAGCCCCATCATGCGCACGAGTTTCATAGAGGTGCTCCTCACCGGGTTTCGGTCGGCTTCCGACGGTAGGAGCACCCGCTCCCGATGTATCCCCTCCGAAGGTCGGGGGTTTTTAACCGTTTACCGGGAGGTCCCGAAATGCTTCCCTGATCTCGGAGACCAGCAGGTCCGGCTGTTCCAGTCCCGGGAAGTGCCCGCCGCGGTCGAGTTCGGTCCACCGGTGCAGATTCCGGTAGCGGCGCTCCGCCCAGCGTCGCGCGGTCGGCCACGGGTCGGCGGGGAAGAGCGACACGGCGGCGGGCACGGTCACCGGCCGCGCGTTCTCCTCCTCCGCGCTGCGCGGCACCCACCGCATCGCCTCCCAGTACCAGCGAGCGCTCGAAGCACCGGTGCCGGTCAGCCAGTACAGCGCGATGTTGTCGACCTGCTCCGCCAAACTCACCCCGCCGCCGTACTCCGGCCGGTCGTCGGCGTAGGCGGCGAACTTCTCGCCGAGCCACGCGGCGAGCCCCGACGGCGAATCGAGCAGGGAGTAGCCGAGCGTCTGCGGGCGCGTGCCCATGAGCATTCCGAAGCCGTATCCGTCGGACAGGTGCAGATCACGCCGATCCAGCATGCGTCGTTCGGGTGCGCTCGGCGCCGTCCGGTCCTCCGGCAACGGCGACGCCGAGGGCATCGTCAGGTGCAGGCCCGCGACCCGTTCGGGAACCTGGCGCGCCAGTTCCGTGCTGACGACGGCACCCCAATCCCCGCCGTGGGCCCCGAACCGCCGATAGCCGAGCGCGGTCATCAGAGCGGCCCAAGCCCGGGCGGTCCGGCCAGGGTGCCAGCCGCGCTCGCTGGGCCGTTCGCTGAAACCGAAGCCCGGCAACGAAGGCACGACCACGTCGAAGGCGTCGCTCGCGGAACCGCCGTGGGCCACCGGATCACTGAGCGGTCTGATCACCTTTTCGAATTCGAGGATCGAACCCGGCCAGCCGTGGGTCAGGATCAGCGGGAGCGCCGTGCGCTCGGGCGAACGGACATGCCAGAACCCGATTTCCAGACCGTCGATCCGGGTCCGGTAGTGGGGAATCGTGTTCCACCGGATCTCCCTTGCCCGCCAGTCGTGTTCCCGCCACGCCCGGAGCAACGCCGTCAACCGGGCCAGCTCGATCCCCTGGGTGGCGTCGGAAACCGTCTCGGCTTCGGGAAGGCGCACCCGGGCCAGGCGAGCGTGGAGGTCGGCCAGCTCGCGATCGGGCACGCGGATGGTGAAGGGTTCGATATCGGGCACAGCGCCGAAACTACGGGCGGGTCACGAGGTTTCCCATGCTCGGAATTGACGTTCGGCGGTCAGGGATTGCGCAGTTGCCGCAGCCGGGCATCGCGGGAGCCGCTTGGAGACACCGAGCGAACGACAGTCGCACTCACCAGACCGATGTGACCGCTGCTGCGCGTGGGACGCGCGTAGGTAGTGAAGGCCTCCTTGCCAACCCTCAGGGTAGGGAAGGAGGCCTTCACGGAGCATCGGGGCGTGCGCATGACGAGGGGCCCGTCGCCGGTGTGGCTGGCGGGCTCCTCGGGGTTCAGCGGTGGTGCAGGGTGTTGCGGCGGGGTTGTCGGAGCGGATCTCGGTATTGGGGCGGGATGAATTCCGGTAACCCGTCAGCCGCCATGCGGACTTCCCAGTCGCCGTGGTGGATCAGCCGGTGATGGAAACCGCACAGCAGCACCAGATTCCGAAGATCCGTCGGGCCACCATCTGCCCAATGGTGAATGTGATGAGCGTGGCAGTGCTTCGGCTTCCGGTGGCACCCGGGGAATGTGCAACCCCCGTCGCGGATGTTCAACGCACGTCGTTGGCCTGGCGTGACGAACCGCCGCAGCCGTCCCACATCGAGAGGCTCTCCGGCGGCACTCATCACCACGGGCAACATCAGACAGTCGCAGGCCGCCAGCCGGGCTTCGCGGGCGGTCATCGTCCCCACGAAATCCAGGCACGCGGTCCCGAGGCCGGTTTTGAGTTCGTCGAGTCCGATGGTGACGTTCACGAGGGTGCGGTAGCCGCTGGTGCCGGGCTGATCGGGACACGCGATCGCCAGGTCGAGGATGTCGGCCCAGGCGTCTCCCAGGCGTTCGCATTTCATCCGCAGATCCGCTTGGCCGAACTCGTCCACCGGCCGCGGCTGGGCATACGCCTCCAACGCGGCCGCGGTGCGGGCACCGGTCTCGTCATCGAGCAGACCAGTCAGCTTCCAGAACCCGTCTTTCCGGCGCTCCAGGGTGATCTCCCGGCGCGGCTCCTTCGGTTCCGGATCCTTCGGCTCATTCCCGTCCGGATCCAGCAAGCCGAGCAGATTCACTTCAGCTTCCGCCAACTGGCGGGGACCGGCGTCGCGGGCGAGGGTGGCGAGAATCTTCTCCGCACTCGCCCGATCCTCCGCGGAGGTGTCAGCAGGGAGTTTCTTCAAGATCTCCAGGATCTGATCGATCCGCTCATCCCCCACCAAGCCTTCGGCGGCGACAACGGCAGTAGCCGGTGCCACAGCAGGAACCTCGGTGCCATCCAAAGCACGGGTCAGGTTCAACGCGATCGCCCGAGCCACCACCGGACGCGCCTCACCGCGCGACAGCCCCGCCACATCCGCGAACCAAGCGGCCGTCGACCCATATCCGTACAAGTCTTTCGCACCACGAGACTCGATCTCCGCCAGAAACTGCCCCAAACCGGCGGTAGCCATCCGAATCATTCGCAGAGACTGCTGCACGCCATGGGGCAAGCTCCAGCTTGCCGGCGCGCCACAGTTCCTGCGGCAACTCGGGAAGAAAGGTCTCGGGCACCCCTCAAGAATACCGCAATAAATCGAACAAGCGTTCGTAATTTTAAGCAACCGCCAAAAGGAATATCCAACACTGAAGAGTGATTTGACCACGTCGCTTCTTGCGCTCGCGTGACCGAAGTGCGGCGCCATGAGGGATGAGCTGAGCGGGGGGCATGACCCGACCACGAAGACCACCATCCAAGTAAGCCGAGTAAGCGCTTACTCTCAACCCTGGCAACCCCTGCGACACCGAACACCGGAACTCAGGGAATCTCCCCGATGCGCCCGGCAAGAACCGAAGCGACAGTGAACCGGACATGTTCCGACAAGAAGGAGAACAGCACGCAGTGACTTCACCGGCAGCACAGCTCGAATCAGCACTCGCCGCCACCGTCACCGAGAAAACGGCACGCGACTCGACAGATGTTCTACCGTCCCGCCAAGGATGGCATCCCGGCGCCAGGGTCGGGGCCGCCGCCGAACACGGAGCGCTCCTCGCCTACAACGACGACGGATCCACCGGCATCTGCGTTCTCGAGAACGGCAGAGGCAGGTGGCTGAACTTGCGATCCGAAGGCCAAGCCCAGGATTTCACCGATCGCCCGTATTCGATATGGCAGTGGATGCCCGCCTACAACGGCCGG
Organism: Amycolatopsis sp. NPDC043885; assembly: GCF_056435685.1. NCBI lineage: Bacteria > Bacillati > Actinomycetota > Actinomycetes > Pseudonocardiales > Pseudonocardiaceae > Amycolatopsis > Amycolatopsis sp. NPDC043885. The sequence goes on along the minus strand of NZ_JBWKEA010000011.1, from coordinate 100,494 downwards.
CCCGTCCGGCTGCTGGGCGCACTCACCCGTGATGCGGCCAGACTGGAGTTGCGGGCGAACGACGGCACGGTGGCCGAAGCCGACATCGTGGACGGCACCTTCGCGGCGGAAATAGCCGTGGACATGGTCAGCCTCCGCGACGCGAAGGGAAGGCTGGAAAGCCACGAACCCGACTCCGACGAAGGCCGTGCGGAGTTCGAGCGACTCCTGGCGGACTCGCGAACGGAAATGACGCAGCTCAAGGTCCGGGTCTACGACAGCGCCGGAGCTCTCCTCTACGACGGCACGGCGATCAACGCCACAGACTAGAAGAAGCCGTTCGATGGGCTCCACACCAAGGAGCCATCGAACGGACCTACGAGACCAGCCGCCTGAGCAGCGCCCCGGCGTCCTCAGCAAGACCATCGGCGAGATGGTGCAGCAACGCCTGCTGGAACAAGCCGTCGAAAGCGGCATAAGCAACCGCTCGCGTCACGACCGGCGACGCCTCGGCGAGTTCGGCATAGCGCTCCACGACGCGCCAGATCATCGCCTGCCGCTGAGTGTCGATGTCGAGCACGTCGGCGCGGAACGCGGCCTCGAACAGGCTCTGGTTCCGCAGGTCGTACCACAGCCGGTGCATCACGGCGTCCGCCCGCAGCGTGTCCGCCATCGCGACACCGAAGCCCCGCTCGAGTTCCTGGGCCGACCGCGCCATGGCCACGGCCTCGTCGTAGCGGGTCACGCACACTTCTTCGAACTTCCGGACCGCGTAGGTCAGCAGTTCCACCTTGTCGCTGAAGTAGTAGTGCAGCACTCCGTGCGAGAAGTTCGACTTCTGCGCGATCTCCCGGAGGCTCGTCCTCGCGTACCCCAACTCGGACAACGCCTGCAGCGCGGACTCCGCCAGTTCCGCCCGCCGCTGGGCGAACTTGTCCACGCTCCGGCGTGCGATCCGCTCGCTCGTCTCGGTCACCACGAGTTCCTGTCCGGTCCGGGAGCCCGCGCCTGCCGCGGGTCCCACAGTCTAGCGTCGCCGAATTCTTGACGACTGTCCAAGAAAATCTTGACGACTGTCCAAAACGGGCTCAGGATGTGACCCACACCGCAACCGCGGACCGTCTCAAGGAGGAGAAGTCCATGGGTTCGTACGACCTTTCGGACCGAAAAGCCCTGGTCACGGGCGGGGCGCAGGGCCTGGGCGCCGGAATGGCCGAAGCGCTGGCGCTGGCGGGCGCCTCGGTGGTCATCGGCGACGTCCAGGAGGATCTCGGGCGCGCCACCGCCGACCAGATCAAGCAGAAGGACGCCAACGCGGGCTTCGTCCGGCTTGACGTCACCGACGACCAGAGCTGGGAGCAGGCGGTCGCCGCGGTCATCGGCGAACTCGGCGGGCTGGACATCGTGGTGAACAACGCCGGGGTCGAGATCACCGGGCTCGTCGCCGACCTCGACCCCGCCGACGTGCGCAAGATGCTCGACGTCAACGTGCTCGGCACGGCCCTCGGCGTGAAGCACGCCTTCCGCGCGATGCGGCCCGGCGGCCCCGCGGGCACCGGCGGCGCCGTCGTGAACATCGCCTCGGTCGCCGCGACCATCGCCTTCCCCGGTATCGCGGGCTATTCGGCGACGAAGTCGGCCGTCGACCGGCTCACCAGGGTCGCCGCGATGGAGGCCGGGAAGCTCGGCTACGGCGTACGCGTCAACTGCGTCTATCCCGGCCTCGTACCCACCCGGATGGGCAATCAGCTCGCGCAGGACGTCGTCGAGGTCGGCCTGTTCCCCAGCGTCGAAGAGGCCATCGGCGCCGTCATCGGGCAGACCCCGGCCGGACGGCTCGGCGAGGTCTCCGACATGGCCGACGCCGTCGTGTTCCTCGCCTCCGACGCCGCCCGCTTCATCACCGGCGCCGGGCTCCCGGTCGACGGCGGAATGGGCATGTGAACAGCACGAACCCGAAAGGAAACACCATGAGCAGCCCCAAGCCCGTCGTGGTCTACGGCGCCTCCGGCTACACCGGACGGCTGATCTGCGAATACCTGCGCGAGTACAACGTCCCGTTCGTCGCCGCCGGTCGGGACAAGGCCCGTATCCAAGAGGCGATCGACCACGTGCCCGGCCTCGACACCATCGACCACGAGGTCGTCGAGGTCTCGCACGACGTCGAAGCGCTCACCGAACTGTTCCGCGACGCCAAGGTCGTGTGCAACACCGTCGGCCCGTTCAGCGAGTACGGCCACGAAGTCGTCGAAGCCTGCCTGCGCACCGGAACGCATTACCTCGACACCACCGGCGAACAGGACTGGCTGATCGCCGCCGAAGAGCGCTACGGCGCGCGGATGGCCGAGAAAGGCCTGCTGCTCTCTCCCGGCATCGCGCAGATGTACACCACCGGCGAGATCGCGGCGAACCTGTGCCTGGAGACGCCCGGACTGGACACTTTGGACATCCTGGTGTTCTGGAAGGGTTATCCCACGGTCGCTTCGACGAAGACCATCCTGGTCAACGCCGCGCTGTCCGCCGCGTACTACCTCGAGCAGAACGAGTACCGGCCCTGGCCGGCCGACGGCGGACTGCAGGACGTCACCGTGCCCGGTCATCACGAAACCGGGCTGGCCCTGCCCTGGGGCGGCACCTCGCATCCGGTGTGGTTCAAGAACGACGCCCGGGTGGCCAACGTCAAGGCCGTCGGCGGAGTCTTCGACCGCGCGCTCATGCAGGGGGTGCCGCAGATCGTCGCGGCCGTGCTGGAACAGGTCAAAGACCTGCCGCTGGACGAGAAGATGCGCGTGCTGGAGGAGCAGGCCGCGGCGGTACGGGACGAGATGCCGCCGCGGGAGAACCAGCGGCTCAACACGTCGCTGGATTCGGTGCACGCCTCGGGACCGCTGGGCCGCGCGCACTGTGTCATCCACGGCACCTGCAACTACAAGCAGACCGGGTTGATGCAGGCCTATGGCGCCTACTCTCTGCTGCGACAGCCGCCGAAGCGCGTGGGGTTCGCCTCCGGGTGCCAGGCTTTCGGCCACCGCGAACTGCTCGGCGTGCTACGAAGCTTCGGGCTGGTTTCGAATCCGGTCTTGACCGTCCACGACTGACCGGAAGGACGAGCGCGTGCGACTGACCGACTACCTCGACAAGGGCGCTTCACTCGATTCGGCTGCACCCTGCCTGACCATGGGTGACACCTCCCTCAGCTACGGCGAAGTGCGGGAGCTGTCGTGGCAAGTGGGGCGGGCGCTGGCCCGGTCCGGCGTCAAGCCGGGCGACAAAGTGGCGATCCTGTCCGGGAACGATCCCCTGTCGTTCGGCTGTGTCTTCGGGATCAGCCGGGCCGGTGCCGTGTGGTGCCCGGTCAACCCGCGCAACGAGGCCGCCGAGAACAGGGAACTGCTCGACCTGTTCGACTGCACCTGCCTTCTGGTGCAGGAGTCCTTCGCACCGCTCGTCTCCCGGATGCTTCCCGAGCTGCCGAAACTGACCACGGTGGTCTGTCTCGACGGCTCGATGCCCGGCGCCGTCCCGTTTTCCGACTGGCTCGGCAGCGCCGAGCCCTGGGAGGAAACGCCGCCGGACGACATGGTCCTGCTCGTCGGCACCGGCGGAACCACCGGACACCCCAAGGCGGTGATGCTCAGCGGCACCAACGTGGAGACGATGTCGGCGCTCACGCTGATGAGTTACCCGTTCACCGGGCGCCCGCGCTATCTGGCGCTGGCGCCGCTGACACACGCGGCGGGCGTGCTCTGTTTCCCGGTCATGACCCTTGGCGGTGAGATCGTCGTCATGCCCTCGCCGGATCTCGGCGAGTTCCTCGCGCTGGTGGAACGCCGCCGGATCACCCACACCTTCCTGCCACCGACGCTGATCTACCTGCTGCTCGACACTCCGGCGCTGGACGACGCCGATCTTTCGTCGCTGCAGTGCCTTTGGTACGGCGCCGCGCCGATGTCGGCCACCAAACTCGCCGAAGCGATCACCCGGATCGGCCCGGTCTTCGGGCAGCTGTTCGGGCAGAGCGAAGCCCCCATGATGGTCTCCACCCTCGCCCCCGCCGAGCACGTCCATCCCGACGGATCCCTTGCCCTGGAACGGTTCACCTCGGCGGGCAGGCCCACGCCGCTCACCCAGGTCGCGATCATGTCCGGCACGGGCGAGCTGCTCCCGCCCGGCGAACGCGGCGAGATCGTCGTCCGCGGTTCGCTGGTGATGCTCGGCTACTACAAGAATCCGGGCGCGACGGCGGAAGCGAGCGCGCACGGCTGGCATCACACGGGCGACATCGGCTACCTCGACGAGGACCATTACCTCTACATCGTCGACCGCGCCAAGGACATGATCATCACCGGCGGCTTCAACGTCTACTCGGCCGAGGTCGAGCAGGCGCTCATGGCGCACGAAGCGGTGCAGGACTGCGCCGTGATCGGCCTGCCGCACGAGAAATGGGGCGAGCAGATCACCGCCGTGGTCCAGCTGCACTCCGGGAGGACGGCGGCGGCGCAAGAACTCCGCGCCGCCGTCAAGGAGCGGCTGGGCAGCATCAAGACGCCGAAGGAGATCCTGGTCTGGCCGGATCTCCCCCGGTCCAAGATCGGCAAGGTACTCAAGACCGAGATACGGAAAGCCTTGCTGGACAGCGCTTAGCGCCGAGAGAGCTCCTCCGCGGTCGGCAGCGGCCACTCGTAGCGTTCCTTGGCGATGCGGAGGTGGACCCACGTCTCCGCGGTCACTACGTCGGGCCTGCCGCTGATCTCTTCGAGCGCCCGGTCGAGCGCACGGGCGGACTGCGCGGCGATGGTGGCGACGACGTCGAACCGGCCGATGGTCCTGGCGAGGAACTCGGTGTCCTCCCGCGCGGCGAGCGCGGCGGTCACGCAATCCCCGGCGCCCCGCACGTTCAGGCCGATCCCGCAGACGAGGCCGGCGTCCGGCCGGGCGCGGCTGAGCACCGGCGCGATGCGGATGACGTCGTGCTCGACCAGGAAGCGCACACGGGTGCGCGTGGCCGACGGCGACAGCCCGACGTGCTCGGCGATGCGCGCGTAACTTTCCCGCCCGTCGGCCTGCAACCGCAGCATGATCGCGAGGTCGCGGTCGTCGAGCCGCAACCAGGGCGGCAGTGGACGGCCGGGCATGAACAGCCCCTTGACCACGTCCACGTAGACGAGGGTGTTGACCTGTTCCACCTCCGGCAGGCCGCGGATGTCGGCCACCGTGCGATAGAGCTCGGGCGAGTCGGGCAGGCGCAGCTCGGCGACGGTCTGGTGATCCCCGCTCACCGCGGAGACGAACGCCGCGGCGGGCAGCGCCGCGATGGCGTCCGTCGTCGCCTGCGAGCGGCCCGAAGTGCGGATCGCGAGATGCGCGTACGCGGTCAGGCCGAGGAACTCGGGATGGACCGCCGCGACCACATTCAGCGAGCCGTCAGCCTTCAGTTGCTCCAGCCGAGCGGACACGGCCGACCTCGAAGCTCCGACGCGCTTGGCCAGATCGGCGACGCTCATCCGGCCGTCCGTGCGCAAAGCCGCGACCAGCGCGTCGTCCACGACGATCTCCTCTGCTGAATTTCCGACGGCGAGACGCACCATATCACCAGCGGAAACACGCCAAGAACAGCCGAGATTGCACGTTGTGTTCATGATCGCGTGCAGATCGATCGTGAACACTATCCGTACACGACCGATCTGATTGCGCTGACGGTTTTCGTCGCTTACCGTCGCCCCACTTCACCGTCGAAAACCCCAGGAGTCCGCCCGATGCGCCTGTTGCCCCTCGATCGTTCAGTCCTCGACGCGCGAGCGACGATCCTGCGTCCCGATGAGCTGGTGACCGTCGACGACGCCACCGAAGGCGCGGAAGCGGTCCTCGTGTTCGGCGAGGAGATCGCCGCGGTCGGTTCCCTGGACGAATGCCGTGCCCGCGCGGCGAGCCTCGGCCGTCCCGATCCGGAGGTGCGACGGCTGCCGGGCACGCTCCTGCCGGGATTCGTCGATCCGCACGCGCATCCCTTGATGTACGGGCAGATGATGACCTGGGTCGACTGCGGTCCCGAGCGCGCGTCAACCATTCCCGCCATCGTCGCGCTGCTGCGTGAGGCGGCCGAGAACACCCCGGCGGGAAGGCCCGTCCGAGGTTACGGCTACGAGCACCGCAACCTCGCCGAGAAACGCCATCCCCGCAAGGAAGAACTCGACGCCGTCGCCGACGATCGCGAGGTCTACCTCATGAACGCCAGCGGGCACGGCGGTGTGGTGAACAGCTTCACGTTGCGGCGCAACGGCGTCACCCGGGACACCCCGGATCCCGACGGCGGGGTGTTCTTCCGTGACGAGCACGGCGAACTCACCGGGGAGCTCTCGGACGCCGCGTGCAACATCCTGACCGGGGTCACCGGGGTGAAGGTCGGGCGGCACGGGCCGAACTTCCACCTCGAGGACGAGCCGGAGGAGCACGCGCGGCAGCTGGCCGCCGCGCAGGAGAAGTTCCTCGCCGCCGGTGTGACCGCGATCGGCGACGCCCAGGTCACACGCCGCGAGTTCGACATGTACCTACGACTGGACGAAGCCGGCCTGCTCAAGACGCGCGTCCACATGTACCTGCTGTCCCATCTGCTCGACCAGGCCCTGGAAATGGGACTGCACGGCGCTTTCGGCACCACTCGCCTCGCTTTCGCGGGGATCAAGTTCTACGCCGACGGCACGCTCGGCGGCTGGACCGCGTACTTCCCGGACGGCTACGTCGGCGATCCGTGCCGCACGGGGCAGCTCTACCACGACCCGAAGGACTACTCCGCGCTCATCGACAAGGCTCACGAGGCCGGGCTCCAGACCGCGACCCACGCCCAGTCCCCGGATGCGATCGCGATGGTGCTCGACGCCATCGAGGACGCGCAGCAGCGGAATCCCCGGCCCGATGCCCGGCACCGCATCGAGCATTGCGGGCTGCCGTCCCCGGAGCAGATCAAGCGGATGGCCGCGCTCGGCGTCCACCCGGTCAACCAGCCCCAGCACTACTACAACTGGGGCGAAGGCGTCACCGACGCCGTCGGCACCCCCGGCGAGCGGTTCAATCCCCTCGGCGAGTTCCAGGCCGCGGGCGTGCCGGTCACGCTGAGCTCGGACGCCCCGGTCGCGGAACCGAATCCGCTCGAAGCCATCCAGACCGCGGTGACCAGGACGACCCGCCGTGGCCACCGGCTCGGCGGGGACGACCTGCTGATCGACGTCCGGTCGGCCGTCGCCGCGCATACGATCGCCGGCGCCCGGGTGCTCGGCCGGGAACGCGACCTCGGCTCGATCACCCCCGGCAAACGCGCGGATTTCGTGCTGCTGGACGAGAATCCCCTGACCTGCGACCCGAGCCGGATCGCGGGCATCGGCGTGCTGGAAACCTGGATCGACAGCGCGGTGGCCCGATGACCGTCCGAACCGACACACAGTCACTCCGCCGTGCCCGCCGGGCCGGGCTCGCGGCCTTCGTCGGCACCACGATCGAGTGGTACGACTTCTACATCTACGCCACGGCCGCGAGCCTCGTCTTCGGCACCGTGTTCTTCCCCGCGACCGGCGACCGGCTGACCGGCGTCGCGGCGGCCTTCGCGACGTACGCCGTCGGGTTCTTCGCGCGGCCGCTCGGCGGCATCGTGTTCGGGCACGTCGGTGACCGGGTCGGCCGCAAGACCGCGCTCGTGGTCACGTTGACCATGATGGGCGTGGCGACCTTCCTGGTCGGCTGCCTGCCCGGCTACGGCCAGATCGGCACGTGGGCGCCGATTCTGCTCGTGGTGCTCAGGTTCATCCAAGGGCTCGCCGTCGGCGGCGAGTGGGGCGGCGCCGTGCTCATGGCCGTCGAACACGCGCCACCGGACAAGAAGACGTTCTACGGCGCCTTCGCGCAGGCGGGCAACCCCGCGGGCGCGTTGCTGGCAACCGGCCTGTTCAGCCTGCTGAGCACCGGCGGCACGGAATGGCTCGCCACCTGGGGCTGGCGGATCCCCTTCTTCGCGTCCGTCCTGCTCATCGGCGTCGGCCTCATCGTGCGGCTGAAAGTCGAGGAATCACCGGTCTTCGAGGAAACCGTCGAAGAAACCGGCGTGCCCATCCTGTACGCGGTGCGGACGAACTGGAAGCCGATCCTGCTGGGCATCTGCGTGCTGCCCGTCGCGGTCGGCGGCTACTACCTCGTCACCACCTTCGCGACGGCGTACGCGACCGATCCGGCCGTCGGCGTCTCCGAATCGCTGGTGCTCAACGCGCTCACCATCGCGGCCTTCGTGGAACTGGCCGTGAGCTTCGGCGCGGCCTGGCTCGGCGATCGCTTCGGCCGGGTGCGGGTGGTCGTCATCGGCCTCGTCGGGGTCGCCGTGCTCGCGGCGCCGCAGTTCCTGGTGCTCTCGACCAAGAACGCGGTGCTGATCATCGCGGCGTTCGTGGCGATGCGCCTGGCGATGACGGCGACCTACAGCCCGATCGCCGCCATCCTGTCGCAGATGTTCCGCCCGCGGGCGCGCTACACCAGCATCTCGCTGTCCTATCAGCTCGCGGGCGCCCTGTTCGGCGGCCTCTCGCCGTTGGTGTCGACGCTGCTGTTCCAGGCGACCGGCAGTGTCTGGCCGGCGATCGGCCTGCTGATCGGGATGTGCGTGCTGAGCATCGCCTGTGTGCTGGCCGCGCCGCAGCACACCGACGAGGTTTAGCGGATGCGCAGACGCCGCATGAGTTTCAGCCCGAAGAGCATCCCTTCGACGTACTTCTCGTAGGTCTGGCCACCGCGGGGACCCATGACCTGCTTCTTGAGCACCGCGACGTTCTTCACGTCGGTGTACTTGAGCAGACCCTGGTCCCCGTGGCGGGCGCCGACGCCGGAGTTCTTGACTCCGCCGGACGGCGTCCCCTTCGAGGCGTACGCGGTAGCCAGGATGTCGTTGATGTTGACATTGCCGGACTCGATTCGCGCGGCCACGGCACGCGCGGCACCGAGGTCACCGCCCCAGACGGAGGCGTTGAGGCCGTACTCGGTGTCGTTGGCGAGCGCGACGGCTTCGTCGACCGTGCGGTACTTGTGCAGTGCGACAACGGGTCCGAAGGTTTCGGTGACGCCGCAGAGCATGTCCTTCGTGACGCCTTCGAGGATCGTCGGCTCGAAGAACGCCGGGCCGAGATCGGGCCGCGGCTTTCCTCCACAAAGGACGGTCGCCCCCTTGGCGACGGCGTCGTCGACGTGGGACTTGACCCGGGTCATGTGGTCGACGGACACGAGCGAGCCCATGTCCGGCCCGAAGTCGTACGCGGCGCGGACGTCGAGAGCCTTGGTCTTGGCCACGTACGCGCTCTTGAACTCCTCGTAGCGGGACTCCGGCAGGTAGATCCGCTCGATGTGCATGCAGATCTGCCCGGTGTTGCCGAAAGCGCCGAAGATCGCGCCCTGCACGGTCTCGTCCAGATCGGCGTCTTCGAGCACGATCATCGGGTTCTTGCCGCCGAGTTCGAGGCAGCAGCCGATGAGGTTGCGGCCGGCCTGTTCGCCGATCACCCGGCCGGTGGCGGTGGAACCGGTGAACATCACGTAGTTCGCCTCGCCGATGAGCGTGGGGCCGACGTCCGGGCCCTCGCCGCACACCACCTGGAACAGCCCCTTCGGCAGCCCGGCCTGCTCCAGCAGCTCGACGCCGTAGAGCGGGGAGAGCGCGGTCTTGTTGTCGGGCTTCAGCACCACCGCGTTCCCGGCCATCAGCGCCGGGACGGCGTCGGAAATGCCGGTGGCGAACGGGAAGTTCCACGGCGCGATGATCCCGACCACGCCCTTGGGCTGCCTGATCTCGGTCGACGTCGTCAGGAACGGGACCGGTCCCCCGCGTTTCGCCGGCGCCAGCAGTCTGGCGGCCCGCGTGAGGTAATGGCTCATCACCATCGCCGGATCGCAGGTCTCCTCGATCGCCATCCGGCGGTTCTTGCCGCTCTCGACCTGGATGAGGTCGGTGACGGCCGGCGCGTTGTCGACGAAGAGCGTGTGCGCCCGTTTGAACACCTCCAGCCGCTGCTTGAGCGGGGTGGCGGCCCACTTCTCCTGCGCGGCGCGTGCCGTGGTGAACGCCTGCTCGATGTCGGCGGGGGTCGACTGGGGCAGCTCGACGAGCACGTCGCCGGTGTAGACCTCGGTGAGTTTCCAGGTGGCGCCGGACGAGCCCGGCACGCGGGCGACGAGCCGTTGGAGGAACGCGTCGGTCACCGACGCCGGACGGGTGAGCGCGAGCGGTGTGACGGTCATGGCCCTCTTTCCGTCAGTTGTCGGAATATCTGGTGGTGAACCCGGCGTCCGCGATCGACGTCGGCAGTGCGCTCGTCGGCGAAGCACGTACCGGTGCGCGTACAAGGCGCCCTGCCACCGCGATAGCGGGGCCTTCGGCCGGGCGGGTTCACGCGTCTGGTCCCTTCTCGGTCATCCCTCAGCTCCGCCACCCGTCCCCGACAAGACAAGCTTCGCGCCCATCTCGCCGATCATGATGGCGGGCGCGTTGGTGTTGCCACCGGTGATCGACGGCATGATCGAGGCGTCGCAGACCCGCAGGCCCTCGACACCGCGAACCTTGAGGTCGGGACTCACGACCGCGAGTTCGTCCACGCCCATCCGGCAGGTGCCGACGCCGTGGTAGACCGAGGTCGCGCGGTTCAGGATCGCGTCGCGCAGTTCCTGTCCCCGCAGTGCTTTGCCCGGGTGCAGCTCCTCCTTGATCGAGCCGTTGAACGCCTTCGACGCGAAGATCTCGCGGACCATCTCCGAGCCTTCGCCGAGCACCTCGAGATCGGCCGGGTCGGACAGGTACTGCGGGTCGATGAGCGGCGCCGCCGTGGGATCGGCCGAAGCGAGGCGCAGCGTGCCGCGGCTCCTCGGGTAGATCAGCGTCGTGAGCACGGTGAGCGCGGGTCGTTTGTCGACGTCGTGCCGGATCGGCGCGTCCTGATTCGGCGTCACGTACGCCCACGGCAGGAGATGCAGCTGGAGGTCCGGGACCTCGGCGGCCTGGGAGGTCTTGAGGAAGGCGACCGCCTCGAAGACCGAGTTCGCCAGGAACGTCGTGCCGGGCCGCATCAGTTCACTGACGAGACCGCGCGCGAAGTACGGCGGCGTGCCCCTGTTCTTGCTCGACGACGCGCGGAAGGTCAGCGCGTGGAACATGTGGTCGTGCAGGTTGTCGCCGACCGGCAGGTCCGCGACGACGTCGATGCCGTGTTCCTTCAGGTGTTCGGCGTGGCCGATCCCGGACAGCATCAGCAGCTGCGCGGATCCGACGAAGCCGGCCGAGAGGATGACCTCCTTGCCCGCGCGCAGGATGCGCTGTCCCCCGTTCGCGTCGACGACCTCGACGCCGACGGCACGGCCGTTCTCGATGACCACCTTCTTCGCCAGCACCCCGGACTGGACCTGCAGCGTGGCGGGCGCGAGATGGTGGATGTAGCCGCGCGAGGCGCTGTAGCGCAGGCCGTCGGCGGCGTTCTGCTGCATCCGGCTGACGCCCTCTTGGGACTTCGCGTTGTAGTCGTCGAGGATGTCGCAGCCGATCGCGTCGGCGGTCGCCTGGAGGAACTGGAGCGTGCCCTCCTGCGGGGTCTTGTTGCGGGTGACCCGGATCGGCCCGCCCGCACCGCGGAACTCGCTCTCTCCGTCCTCGAAGTCCTCCATCCGCCTGTACGCGGCGTTGACGCTGTCGGCGTCCCAGCCCTTGTTGCCTTCGGCGGCCCAGGAGTCGAAGTTGGCGCGGTTGCCGCGCACGTAGACCATCCCGTTGATGGAGCTGGAGCCGCCGACCACCTTGCCGCGCGGCACCGGCATCCGGCGATCGAGAACGTGTTTCTGCGGCACCGAGTAGTAGCCCCAGTCGAAGGGCTTCTTGAGCTGGGGCACCGCGTGCATCGGGCCGACCAGCCCCGGCTTCTTGACGAGCATCTTCTCGTCGGTTTTGCCCGCCTCGAGCACGATCACGCTGGCCCCGGCCTCCGCCAGCCTACCCGCGATCGCGGCGCCCGAGCTGCCCGATCCGACGACCACGTAGTCGGCCTCGTCGCCGCGCGCAGCCCTGTTCGCCATGTCCGCTCCTCGGTCAGCCCACCGTGCAGAACTGTAACCTGTTCTAGTTCTGTCACCGTATAGCGAGACCGGCCGGTTCCGCAACGGGCCGTCGCTCCCCGGCCGGCCTTCGAGACCTCAGCGCAGCGGCTCGAGCACCTTCGCGAGCGGCTCCAGCACGGCGGGCGTGTGCGGCGGCGGCAGGTAGATGATCGCCAGGTCGAGCCCCACCTCACCGAGGGCTTCGGCCTCGGCGGCCACCTTCGCGTAGTCACCGTCCGTGCCAAGGCGCACGTGCGAGGACAAGGTGATCTCCTTCGGATCCCGGCCGATGTCCGCGCAGTGCCGGTGCAGCACCTCGCGCTTGTGCGCGAACTCCTCCGGCGTGCCACCGACGAAGTTCCAGTGCTGGGCGTACTTCGCGGCCGTGCGCAGGGTGCGCTTCTCGCCGCTGCCACCGATGCAGATCGGCGGATGCGGTTTCTGCACGCCCTTAGGTTCACAGCGGGCGTCGGTCAGCTGGTAGTGCTCACCCTGGAAGGTGGTGGTCTCCTGGGTCAGCAGGCCGACGAGGACCTCGCAGGCCTCCTCGAACCGGTCACTGCGCTCCTTGATGGTGCCCAGTTCCATGCCGTACGCGCCGGATTCCTCTTCGTTCCAGCCCGCGCCGACGCCGATCTCCAGCCGTCCACCGGAAACGATGTCCAGTGTCGCGGCCATGTTCGCGAGGAGCGCCGGGTGGCGGTAGTGGATCCCGCTGACCAGCGTGCCCAGCCGGAGCCGTTTCGTGGCCTGCGCGAGCGCGGTGAGCGTCACCCACCCTTCCAGGCACGGACCGGTCGAATCCGAGAAAATGGGATAGAAGTGATCGAAGGTCCAGCCGGATTCGAAAAGTTCGATCTCGTCGGCGGCCTGCCAGACGGCGAGCATGTCGGACCAAACGGTGTCCTGCGGCGAAGTTTTGATGGCGAATCGCATGATCTTGATCGTAAACCTGGAGTTCCTCCAGTCGCTTCCGAAAATCAACGGGCGATGCCGCGGCGAAGGTAGTCTTCGGCGTCCACTCCGGACTCGACGAGCAACGCGTGAGTGTGCTCTCCCAAGGCCGGGACGTCGCCCATGCACGCCTCGAAATCGTCGAACGTCACCGGCGGCAGCAACGCGTCGACCCTGGCGAATTCAGTGCCGACCTCGCGCCAGCGATCGCGCGCCCGCAGCTGGGGATGGTCGGCGACCTGGCCGACGTCCTTGAGCTGCGCGGCGGGAACCCCGGCAGCGGCGAGCCGTTCGTCGAGTTCGTTGTTGGTCCACAGCGATGTCCTTGCGGCGACAGCGGCGTCGCACTCCTCGCGGTGAGCCACCCGCCGCACGTTCGTGGTGAAGCGCGGGTCGTCGGCGAGTTCGGGCGCGTCGAGGACATCGGAGACGAGCGTTCGCCAGCCGGTGTCGTTCTGGACGCCGATGAGCATCTGGCCGTCGCGCGTGGGAAAGGCGTCGTACGGCGCGATCGAGCTGTGACTCAGGCCCATCCGCTCGGGCTCGGTTCCGGCGTACATCCGGGTGTTGAGCGCGTATCCCATCCATTCGACGGTGGCTTCCAGCATCGAGACCTCGATCGTCGCGCCCTCGCCGGTCCGCCAGCGGCGCAGCAACGCCGCCAGCACCGCCTGCGCGCAGTACATGCCCGAGGCGATGTCGGCGGTCGGGATCCCGGTCTTCGCCGGCGCGTCCGGGGTGCCGGTGATCGCGATGAGCCCGGCCTCGGCCTGGATCAGCATGTCGTAGGCCTTGCGCCGCTCCATCGGCCCGCCCGCGCCGAACCCGGACAGGTTCACCACGACCAACTCGGGATGATCCGCCCGCAGATCGCCGAAACCGAGCCGCTCCGCCGCGCCGGGCGCGAGGTTCTGGACGAACACGTCGGCCTTCGCGACCAGCCGCCGGACGACGTCACGGCCCTCGTCGGTCTTGAGGTCGACGGCGAGCGATTCCTTGCCTCGGTTGAGCCAGACGAAATGCGCGCCGCTGCCGTGCACGGCGTGGTCGTAGGCGCGGGCGAAATCCCCGCCGTCGACGCGTTCGACCTTGATCACCCGCGCGCCGAGGTCGGCGAGGTTGCGGGTGGCCAGCGGAGCGGCGACCGCCTGCTCGATGGCGACGACGGTGACCCCGTCGAGTGGCCGGGTCATGCTTTCTTCTTCTCGGCGCGGACCAGGCCACCGCCGATGATCAGCCGCTGGATCTCGCTCGTGCCCTCGTACAGCCGCATCAGCCGGACGTCTCGGTAGATCCGTTCGACCGCGACCTCACGCATATAGCCGCTTCCGCCGTGCACTTGCACCGCGAGATCCGCGGCCTTGCTCGCCATCTCGGTGCAGAACAGCTTCGCCGCCGACGGCGCGATCCGCCGGTCCTCCCCCGTCACATACGCCCGCGCCGCCTCACGGGCGAGCGCGCGACCGGCGAGCACACCGGTCTGCTGATCGGCCAGCATCGCCTGCACCAGCTGGAAATCCCCGATCGGCGTGCCGCCCTGGGTCGCCGTCGCGGCGTACGCGACCGACTCGTCCAACGCCCGCTGCGCCGTTCCGACGGCGAGGCCCGCCATGTGGATCCGGCCGCGCGCCAACGACGTCATCGCCGCCTTGTAGCCGACATCGCCGTCGCCGCCGACCAACGCGTCGGGTCCGACACGGACCTGCGAGAACGTCACGTCCGCGGTACGGGAACCCTCCTGCCCCATCTTCGCGTCTTTCGCGCCGACCGTGATGCCTGGCGCGTCCGCCGACACGAGGAACACCGCGATGCCGGTGCCCGTACGCGCGAAAACCACGAACAGGCCCGCCTCGGTGGCGTTGGTGATGAACTGCTTGCCGCCGTCGATCACCCAGCCGTCACCGTCCGGCTTCGCGCTGGTCCGCAACCCGGCCGGATTCGACCCCGCGCCGGGCTCGGTGAGCGCGAACGACGCGACGACCTCACCTGACGCGATCCCCGGCAACCACTGGGCCTGTTGTTCCCGGGTGCCGAACCCGACCAGCACCTGCCCGGCGATCCCGTTGTTCGTCCCGAACATCGACCGCAACGCCAATGACGTGTACCCCAGCGCCATCGCGACCTCGACATCCTGGACCAGGTCGAGACCGAGCCCGCCCCACTCCTGGGGGATCGCGTACCCGAACAACCCCATCTCCGCGGCCTGCGCCCGCAGATCGGCCGGGATGGCGTCCGTGTTCATGATCTCCAGCTCGCGGGGCATCACCCGAGTGCGCACGAAATCCTTGATCTGGCCGAGAACGTCCGCGAACACGTCGTCGGGGACGTCGGGGTTGCCGGTGTACATGCCCCTCACTATCGATCACCGTTCGAGTTCGGTCCACACCCTCGGGTGGACCTCACCGCGAGGCCTACCGGAGATGTTGATCACCGTCCTAACGTCGAACCATGCGTACACGTAACGCCTTCCTCGCCATGACCAGTGCCGTCGCCTTGTGCTTCACGATCCCCGCCGTGGCCTCCGCGGCCGAAGGCGAATTCACCTACCGCTACTACGACGAGAACGAAGAGCTCCAGATCGGCACCCTGGTGGACCCGCCGAGCGGCGAATGTATAGAGATTCCCGAAATAGCCGACTGGGACGTCGACGCGTTCCGTCCGCGCAACGACACCGACTCGACAGCGGTGGTGTTTTTGGACGACGACTGCAAGAGCGATTCCTACTTCTCGCTTCGCCCCAACGGCGGTCGAGGCTCGGACAGACTTCTCCTGCGCTCGGTCCTCTTCAGTTAGGCCGAGCGGACCTCGACACCACACTCCGCGCGGCGAAAGATGAGGCGCGGGGGTGGTCGTCGTGGCACGACGTGGACTGGTTTTCCTGGCCCTGCTCACGATCTTTCTGGGGCTGGTGGTGCCCAGCGCCTCGGCCGACGGCCCGGTCACCAGGTACGAGGGCGAACTCGAAGGCGCACGCTATCTGGTGCTGGTGCCGGAAAACTGGAACGGCACGCTCATGCTGTGGAGTCACGGGATGTACTCCCTGGCATATCCGGAACCCGATCGGATCGCGCTGACGTCACAGCCCGCGACCGAGTCTTTCCTGCTGGCGCGGGGATACGCGCTGGCCGCGTCCCAGTACCGGTCCGTGCGCGGCTGGTCGATCGAGGCGCTGACCGACCAGACCCGGTTGCACGACTGGTTCACCCGCACGATCGGCCCGCCGCGACGAACCATCGCGGCGGGCGAATCGGTGGGCGCGATCACCGCGACCCTGCTCGCCGAGCGGAACCCGCGCCGGTTCGACGGCCTGATGACCTTCTGCGGCAACCTCGCCGGCGGGGCCGCGCACTGGAATTCGTCGCTCGATCTCGGGTACGCCCTGAACACCCTGCTCGACGCACGGCTGCAACTGGTGCGGATCATCGATCCCGCGGCCAACGTGGGCAGATTCGTCGACGTGGTGCAGGCCGCCACCGCGAACCCGGAAGGCAGGGCGCGGCTCGCGCTGGCGAACGCGCTGGCCGAGATCCCAGGCTGGCTGGACGCCACGCAGCCCCGCCCGCCGGACGTCGCGGGTCAGGTTTTCTGGCAGGGGGTATGGGATCGCTACTACCGCGCCGGCGCGTTCGGCGTCGACAGGGTCGCGCTGGAACAGCGGGCGAGCGGCAACCCGAGCTGGAACGTGGGCGTCGACTACCGGCGGATCCTGGCGAAGTCAGGCGAGCGGACGCTGGTGGAACGAGCCTATACGGAGGCGGGGCTCGACCTCGGCGCCGACCTCGACCGGTTGGCGAAGGCGTCCCGAGTCACTCCTGATCCGGCCGCGGTCACCCATCTGGCCCGATTCGGGCTGCCGCTGGGTCGCACGCCGGTCCCGGTGCTGACCATGCACACCGTCGCGGACGGCACCGCACCCGCGGCGCACGAACGCGCCTACGCCGAACGAGTCTCACTGCTAGGTGACCAGGACGAGCTCCGGCAGCTGTTCGTGAACCGGGCCGGTCACTGTGTGTTCACCGCATCCGAGGAAATCACCGCTCTGCGCACCCTGGAGCGGAGGCTGGACCGCGGACACTGGCCGTCGACCGCCCCTGCCACGCTGAACTACGAGGCAGGCACGCTCGCGCCGGAACACCAGACGATCTTCGACATCGTCCGTGAAACCCGGGTGACGACCACGCCGGCGTTCGCGCGGCATTCTCCTCCCCCGTATCCGAGGGCGCTGCCGTTCTATTGAGGGAGTAAGGCAAACGTGTCGGGTGCGGTGGGCGGTCCGCTCATGGCCGCCTTCGATCGTGTCGCGAAAGCCACGTCGACGGCGTAGCGAAGGGCCCCTTCCCTACCTTCAGGGTAGGCAAGGAGGCCTTCACCGCCACCTGGGTCGATCACTTTGAACTGACGGTGCGAAAGTGGCTTTCGCAACACGCCACATTTGCCTTACCCCTCAATAGGGCCCTGCGAGGATCGTCAGCCCGTAGGCCGACAGGACCCGGTTGACCGGGAAGAAGTAGCTGGAGCCGCCGCTCGAGCAGTTGCCGCTGCCACCGATCAGCACGCCCTGCGCCTGCGTCCCGCTGACGAACGGCCCGCCGTTGTCCCCCGGCTCCGCGCAGACGGAAGTGCGGGTCAAACCGGTCAGCGTTCCCTCCGGGAAGGTGATCGACACGTTCTTCGCCTGGATGATGCCGCACCGCCAGCCGGTGGTCGCGCCGTACTTGCACACCGACGCGCCGACCGGGGCCTCGACCGACCCGGTGATCGTGACCCGGCCGTCGGTGGGCGGGATCGAGCCCACCAGCCGCCAGTCGGTCGTGTTGGTCACCCGGATGACGATCGCGCCGGTCGGCGGTACCTGGGCCGCCGCGACCACCCCGACCACGCGGCCGGCGCTGCGGATGGTGTCGCCGGGCTTGCCGCATGCCGAACTCGCGATCAGGTAACCGACCTTGCCCGCGACGGCGGCGAACCCGGCCGTACAGCGCGTCACGGCGCTGCTCTGCAACACGCTCCCGCCGCCGAGCGGGGCGGGAGCGCTCGCTTGCGCGGTCGACGGCAGTGCCAGGCCGAAGGCCAGGACCAGGAAGGACAGGGATCGGGGCAGTCTCACGGGACCCTCCGATGGCCGGGGATGTCTCGATCGTAACGAGCGGGACGCCCCGTCCCATCCGCCGAATCGCGCATTCTCAGCGCCAGCCGAGCTCCGGTGCCACGTGGGTGAGGATGCTCTCCAGCACGTGCGCGTTGTACTCGACCCCGAGCTGGTTCGGGATGGTCAGCAGCAGGGTGTCCGCGGCCTCGATCGCCTCGTCCTGCTTGAGCGCCCGCACCAGTTCGTCCGGCTCGGCGGCGTACGACCGCCCGAAGATCGCCCTGGTCGTCTCGTCGATCATGCCGACCTGATCCCGCGAGTTCCGGTCGCGGCCGAAGTACGCCCGGTCCAGGTCGTTGGTCAACGCGAAGATGCTGCGGCTGACCGACACCCGCGGCTCACGCGAGTGACCGGCCTCCCTCCAGGCTTTGCGGTAGGCCTCGATCTGCTTGCGCTGCTGGACGTGCAGCGGCTCCCCCGTCTCGTCGTCCTTGAGCGTGGAACTCTGCAGGTTCATGCCCTGCTCCGCCGCCCACACCGCGGTCGCGTTCGAGCTGGAACCCCACCAGATCCGCTCGCGCAACCCCTCCGAGTACGGCTCGAGCCGGAGCAACCCCGGCGGATTGGCGAACATGGGGCGCGGGTTCGGCTGCGCGAACCCCTCGCCGTCGAGCAGCTTGAGGAAGACCTCGGTGCGCTGCCGGGCCATGTCCGCGGCGGTCTGCCCCTCCGCGGGGCCGTACCCGAAGTACCGCCAGCCGTCGATGACCTGCTCCGGGGATCCCCGGCTGACCCCGAGCTGGAGCCTGCCGCGGGAGATGAGGTCGGCGGCGCCGGCTTCCTCGGCCATGTACATCGGGTTCTCGTAGCGCATGTCGATCACGCCGGTACCGATCTCGATCTTCGACGTCCGGGCGCCGATCGCCGACAGCAACGGGAACGGACTGCCCGCCTGCCGCGCGAAGTGGTGCACCCGGAAGTACGCGCCGTCCACGCCGAGCTCCTCGGCCGCGACCGCCAGGTCGATCGACTGATGCAGGAAGTCGGCGGCGGACCGCGTCTCGGAGTGCGCGCTCGGCGACCAGTGACCGAAGGACAGGAAACCAATCTTCTTCACAGCACGTGTAACCGCCCGATGACCAGGTTTGATTCCCCGCCGGGGGTGCGCGCACCGTCCGGGTCAGGAGCGTTCGGCACACCTGCCGAAGTGACTCGCCGCGAACCGACGGGGTGAGGCAGAGGTGTCGTGACCGCCACCACCGCGGTGATGTTCCGGTCCGTTGGTTTCGCGCGGCGTCCAGCATTTCCCTTGAGCCGCGCAAAAGCGATATTCGACAGCGCCGGCTACGCCGGACAAAAGAGACCACGCCCGAGTCGATTCCACCGAACAGAAGTGTCCACGACAATTCCCACCACCGGACACAACTGGGTCGCAGCCATCCACCGCGATGGGAAGAACCGGGTTTCCCCAGGTCCAGCGTGACAAACAACGCTGTCTCGACGCCTTTGACCACCCCCGGGCACAGCGGACATAATTGGGCCACCCCCGGCACGACTCAGTCAATGACGTCGAATTCGGTCACCCGGATTCGACCAAGGCGGCCGAACGGGTGAAATCGATTCCAATGTCATATTCGATTACTTCTACCTGGGTAGTCTCCGTTCGTCCCCGAAAGGCCGACCGAGGACGACACCAATGCGATCAACGTTCGAAAGCCACCTCATGCCCACTCGCTCGTACGCCCACCGTCCCGGGCAGGCCGCGGGGTGGGCCGACCAGCCACGAAAGGGGGCCCCGATGAAGACACCTTTTCGGCACCAGGGCTGCATTTACGGCAGCGATGCGGAGTTCCTCACCATGGCCATGCCTTTCGCCGAGGACGGGCTACGCCGGGGACAGCCGGTGCTGGCCGTCACGACCGCGGGCAACCTTGGCCTGCTGCGGGCCGCGCTCGGCGTCGACGCCGACCGGATCGAGTGCGCCGAGACGTCGGCCTTCGGCCGCCGGCCGTCGCACTGGGCCGAGGCACTCCGCGATCACTGGACACACCATCGGTCCGACACGCCTCCAGGCCCGGTACGCATCATCGCCGAGCCGGCGTGGGCAGGCCGGTCCCGACGAGAAGTAGCCGCGTGGTTACGGATGGAGGCAAAACTCACCATGTCACTGGCCGACACCGAGAGCTGGATGATCTGCCCCTACGACACCAGGGGTGTCGAAGCGGGCATAGTCGAGGAAGCCCACCGGATCCATCCGGAATGCGTGGTGGGGCGCAGAGCGAAGCCGTCCGCGCAGTTCATGGTGCCGGAGGAGTTCACCCAGGCCGAGACGTCACCGGGCCGCACCGCCGACATGTTCAGGTTCGCCGGGGATCTGGTGTCCGTGCGGCGGTACGTACTGGAAAAGGCCACCCCGATACTGAGCACGGAGAGCACTTCGGCGATGTTCGACGTCGCCGTCGGCGCGGTGCTCGCCAGCCTGCTCAACCACGGCATCGACCGGGCGACCGTGTGGGTGCGTCCCGTCGCGGGCCGCGTGGTGTGCACGATGCGCTGTGACCGGCCGCTCCACCTCCAGCGATTTCCTGGCTCAGGGCACCTGGACACGAATCGGCTGGACAACAACCTGCGGATGGCCGAACAGGTGTGCGAGTGGCTCGACGTCAGCTCTGACCCCGGCGGCTGCACCATCGAACTGGCCATGCCGGGACAGGTACGGAGAAGCCAGGCCGGGGCCGGGAGCGAAGGCTGGGGCGTCCAAGGCTGACCATTCGTGTCCCGTTCGACGGACAGTTCTGTCCGGTGCCGCCCGGACCGGAGAGGACACCGTCTTCGCGACGGCGGTGAGGCACCCGGGTGAAGACGGCTGCGCCTTGACCGATCGGGGTGAACACTGATCCGCGTGGAAACGCGAACACGGCGTGCCGTGCGGATCGAAGGGATCGTGCAAGGGGTCGGTTTCCGGCCCTTCGTCCACGGTCTCGCCACTCGGCTCGGCCTGGCCGGCCACGTCGGCAACGACGTCGACGGAGTGTTCGTCGAGGTGGAGGGGCCGGTCGCGGACATCGAGGCGTTCCTGCTCGCCCTGCGCCGTGACGCTCCCCCGCTCGCCGCGGTCGAACGGGTGACCTCGGTGGAGACGACATCGAAAGACGGCCGTGGATTCAGCATCGTGCCCAGTGACCCCGGTGGAGGCAAGCGAGCACTCGTCGCCGCGGACAGCGCCGTCTGCGACGACTGCCTCCGCGAACTGCGCGACGCCGGCGACCGCCGCTTCGGCTATCCCTTCATCAACTGCACCAACTGCGGCCCGCGCTTCACCATTGTGCGCGACGTGCCCTACGACCGGCCCCTGACCACGATGGCGGCTTTCGGGCTGTGCACCGTTTGCGCCGCGGAGTATCACGACCCGGCGGATCGCCGCTTCCACGCGCAGCCGACGTGCTGCGCGGACTGCGGCCCGCGGTTGCGGCTGCGGGACACGACCGGGCGCGAGGGCGCCGGCGACCCGATCGCGGAGGCGGCCGCGCTCCTTCGGGAAGGCCGAGTGCTGGCGATCAAAGGGATCGGCGGCCATCACCTGGCCGTCCTCGCGGCGGACGAGCAGGCCACCGCCCTTCTGCGGAAGCGCAAACACCGTGAGGACAAGCCTTTCGCCGTGATGGTGGCCGATGTGGACACCGCGAGGATCTTGTGCGAGGTGGACTCCGCCGGGTGCGAGTCGCTCACGAGCAGGCGGCGCCCGATCGTGCTCCTTCCCCGGCTCGAAGACGCGCCGGTCGCGGCCGCGGTCGCGCCGGGGACCCGGCAGCTCGGTCTCCTTCTCCCCTATTCCCCGCCGCACCATCTCCTGCTCGCGGCGGTCGCCGCTCCGATCGTGCTCACCAGCGGCAACGTCTCCGACGAGCCGATCGCCTACACCGACGCCGACGCCTTCGACCGGCTCGGCGGGATCGCCGACGCGTTCCTGACCCACGACCGGCCGATCCATATCCGCACCGACGACTCCGTGGTGCGGCCATGGCGCGGCCGGGAATCGGTGCTGCGGCGCTCTCGTGGATTCGTGCCGGAACCCGTGACGTTGCCGTCGGCCGCGCCACGGCCCCTGCTCGCCTGCGGGGCGGAATTGAAGAACACCTTCTGCCTGGTCAAAGATCGGTACGCGGTCATCTCCCAGCACATCGGTGATCTGGAGAACTTCGAGACGCTACGGTCGTTCACGGAAGGAATAGTCCACTTAAGACGGTTGTTCGACATCGATCCCGCACTGGTCGCGCACGACCTGCACCCGGAATACCTCTCCACCAAACACGCTTCGGAGCTGGCCGAGCGCTCCGGCGTCGAACTCGTCGGGGTGCAGCATCACCACGCGCACATCGCGTCGTGCCTCACCGACAACGGCGAAGAGGGGCCGGTTCTCGGCGTCGCCTTCGACGGCACCGGTTTCGGGGACGACGGCACGATCTGGGGCGGGGAATTCCTGCTCGCCGATCTGACGACCTACACCAGGGTCGGCCACCTGGCGCCGGTGCCCATGCCCGGGGGTACGACGGCGATCAGGCAGCCGTGGCGGATGGCCGCGGCATACCTCGATCGGGCCTTCGACGGCTGCCCGCCGACGGACTTGGCCGTTTCGGTCCGCAACGCCACCACGTGGGCCACCGTGACCGAACTCGCCAGACGCCGGGTGGCGTCTCCACTGACCTCCAGCGCGGGGAGGCTGTTCGACGCGGTATCGGCCGTGCTCGGTATCCGCGACACCGTCCACTATGAGGGGCAGGCCGCGATCGAACTGGAACAACTGGCGGACGCGGGCGAACGCGATGCCTACCCGGTGACCGTGTCCGGGGCGAGTCCGCTGGTGGTCGCGGGAGCGGACCTGGTCCGGGCGGTCGCCGAGGACGTGCTTCGGGGTATTCCCCCGGCGGTGGTCGCCGCGCGGTTCCACAACGGGATGGCCGAGGTTGTCGCACGCTGCTGCGTGTCGCTGCGCGACGGGACAGGAGTGGGCACGGTGGCCATCTCGGGCGGCGTCTTCCAGAACCTGCTTCTGCTCGACCGGACGGTGGACCTGTTGCACGAAAACGGTTTCCGGGTCCTCACCCACAGCCGCGTGCCGGCGAACGACGGCGGTATCAGCCTCGGTCAGGCCGCCGTCGCCGCCGCGAGGGATCGCGCGGGGATCACATCTTCCTGATGGCCAGGTACCGCCGGATGTCCGGGAGGAAGAGCGCCAAGACGACGAGCGCCGCGACGGCCGTCATCGCCAGTATCGCCAGGAAGATGTAGCCGAACACAGTCAGATCCGGCGCCTTCTTCTCGCCTTCCGGAAGCCCGGTGAGCGTTCTCATGTCCCCTCCCGTGGTTCCTCGCGCCTGAACGCGGCATCATCCAGCAACGCGGCCACCGTGTCGTTCCAGGTGGGCAGCGCGTGCCGCGATTTGTAGCGCTGCAACGCCGCGAGTGTCTCCCTGTCGATACGCAGCCAAGCGCTGCCGGGAAAATGCAGGTCGACGGTCTCCCGCCAGACCTTCACCGGCAGTTCGTAGGACGCCTCCTTGCTCCACGGCACCTGCCGCACCGACAACCGGCCGTCACTGATACCGAAGATGGTGCCGCTGAACAGCAACAGCAGCGGGATCACGCCGTCGGAGACCGAGTTGAAGTACTTGGTCGACGCGATCTCCAGGTCGTAAGTGACCGGCACCGGCAGGTCGACCGTCGTGTTCCCGGTGAATCGCGGAACCATGGCGGACACCGTGATGAACTGCATCGGCTTCACCGTCTCCGCCCACCGGGCGGTGTCCCCGAACAGGTCGCGCAACTGCTCGGCCTCCTCCGCCGAGTAGCGCCGCCGGTGCGGTTCGATCCGGATCTGGCAGCGCAGCGCGATCGCTTCCACCCGCTCGCCGCTGGTCTCGGTGATCCGCAGCCGCAGGGTCAGGCTCGGTACGACACCGTAGCGCTCGGGCTCGGCACCGATACAGTCGAAGACCAGCTCAGCCACGGCTCATCCCTCCCCGCCGAACCGCCGGGCGGCGGAGTGGACTCCCGCGAAGAATCCGTCGATGTGCTCGTGCGCCTCCTGGCCGCCGTCGAAGCCCTTCCAGTACATCCGCACCGTGCCGACCAGGCGGTAGCAGACGTCCACCGGAACGAGGTAGGTCTCGACCTGATCCTCGGCGGCGCGGATCAGGATCGCCTCGACCTCGGGTTCGGCCGCGGCCAGCAAGGGATGTGCCGCCGCCAGCTCGGCCAGTGCCTCCAGGTTCAGCAGGCATTCGGTCGCGCCCGCCGGGCTGGGGTAGAACGCCGTCGTCCCACTGTCGCCGCGTAGCAGGAACGCCGCTCCCACTGGGATCCCGAGGCCTTCCCATTCGGCTTTGGTCAACGGGCGTTCGTCGTCGCGCAGATAGCGGTCCGGCACCGCCCGATATCTGCCGCCACCTGCTTCCGGACTGGTGAAGAGGAGGAAACAGGCACGGCAGGTGCACAGGATCGAGCGATGCTCAGTGTCCACGACATGACCGTGCCACTCCCCGGCAGGCCGTGCGCACAACTCGCAACCGTCCTGGGCCGGATGCGACGGACGCGGCGACGCCGGTGCGACCTCGGCGGGACCGACGAAGCGCCTCAGGCCGGCTCGCCGGGTCACGACGGCACCGCCTTCGGCACCGCGACCCGTACTCCTTCGCTGTCCGAGAGCAGCGGCAATGGATCGAGACGCAACCCTCCGTCGTCGACTCCCTTGCCGGCGAGCCGCACGTCGAACCGCGCACCACAGCCCGCACAGCTGAGCACCTCTCCGTCTATTGTGGACTCGCCGAGGGAAGATCCACAGGCGGCGCAAGCATCTCGATAGGCGTAGAGGCTTCCACGCACCGAGCAGACCAGCACGGTGAACCCCTCGACCGGCACGCTCACCGGACGGCCGGCCGGCGGCCCGAGGTCGGGCAGGGCGCTCCAGCCCGGGCTCACGGTGCCACCGGACGGTTCGGGCGCGTGCCACCCATCGGGCGGTCCCATGCCGACCTGGAACACCGGGACGGGGTCCGGATCCGGTGTGGGGACGCCGTCGACCTCCACTCCGGTGACCTCGGGCGCGGCCTGCTCGATCGCCCCTTCGATCGCCATCTTGACCGTCAGTGACGAGGATGGGCAGCCCTGACAGTTGCCTTCCAGCCGGAGCCGGGCGACCCCGTCGCCGTCGACTCCGAGGTACTCGACCCCGCCCGCATGCGAGCCGAGATAAGGCCTGACCCGGTCCAGTGCCCGCTGGATCCTGGTGTCGACGTCGACCGGATGCAGGTCGTGCAGAAGCAGCAGGCTGCAGACCAGATCGTCGTCGGCCAACCGGAGGAGGGTGTCGCGGTCGTGCTCGGCCAGCAGCCCGGCGACCCGCTCGAGCCCTTCGCCGTACATGCCGACCACCAGCCGGATCAGCTCTTCCGTGATCTGTTTGCCACGACCTTCCGGCAGCTCGCGAAGCAGGCTTTCCATCCGCTCACCGACGATGTCGGCCGTTTTCGACATCCGGTCTCACTCCTGGTATTCGGCGTTGAAGGCGTGGGGCGTGTGGTACTTCGTGATCTCCTTGCCGGTCCCGACCGACATGTGCACGCCACACGGCAGACACGGATCGAAGCTCCGCACCGCTCGCATGATGTCGATGCCCTTGAAATTCTCCGGCGGGTTCTCCTCGAAGATCGGGGTGTTCTGCACGGCGTCCTCGTACGGGCCCGGGGTGCCGTAGGTGTCCCGCACACTGCCGTTCCACGGTGTCGGCGGATACGGGTGGTAGTTGGCGATCTTGCCGCCCTTGATCACCATGTGGTGCGAGAGCGCGCCACGCACGGCTTCGGTGAACCCGCAGCTCGCCGCCTCGTCGGGAACGGTGAACTTCTCCCAGGTGCTGGTGTTCCCGCCACGGATCTCCGCCAGTGCCTTCTCCGCGAAATGCAGGGCGAGGCCCGCCGCGTAGGCCTGGAAGTAGCTCCGCGCGCGGTTGCGCTCCAGCGCGTTGCTCCACTGTGGAATCTTCCACTCGAAGCTCACCGCGGGTTTGAGCGACGTTCGCGGCAGATTGATCAGCACGCTGTGTCCGGTCGATTTGACATAGTCGGTGTCGACCAGTCCGGCGAGGGCGGTCACCCATAACCTCGCGAGCGGTCCGCCGCCGGTGTCCAGTGCCAGGTGATCGGTGCCGTCGAACCAGCGCGGCGACATGGTCCACGAATACTTGTCGTCGAAGTCGCGCTTGGCGGGCCGCGGGATGGTGTGCTGATTCCACGGATGACGCCGGTCGACCGGATTGCCGAGCGGGTCGCGCCGGACGAACATCTCCTGGTCCTCCCAGTCCTCGTAGAACGAGTGACCGAGCAGGATGCGGATGCCGAGGTTGATGTCGACCAGGCTGGTGGTGACGAGCTTGCCGTCCACCACGACGCCCGGGGTGACGAACATCTTCCGGCCCCAGCTCTCCATGTTCTCGTAGGTGAAGTCGCAATGGGCGGGATCGTTGAGGCTGCCCCAGCAGCCGAGAAGGATGCGGCGCCTGCCGACCTCCTCGTAGCCGGGCAATGCCTCGTAGAAGAAGTCGAACAGGTCGTCGTGCATCGGCACGACCTTCTTCATGAACTCGACATAGCGCATCAGCCGGGTCAGGTAGTCGGTGAACAACTGCACCGTCGCCACCGTGCCGACCCCGCCGGGATACAGCGTGGACGGATGCACGTGCCGCCCCTCCATCAGGCAGAACATCTCCCTGGTGTACCGCGAGACATGCAGCGCTTCCCGGTAGAAATCGCCCTGGAGCGGGTTCAACGATCGCATGATGTCGCCGATGGTGCGCATCCCGTGTTCCGAGGCATGCGGCGCTTCGGTGCGGTTGGCCAGCTCCAGCACGCCGGGGTTGGTCTCGGCGACCATCCGCTCGCAGTAGTCCACCCCGACCAGGTTCTCCTGGAAGATGTTGTGGTCGAACATGTACTCGGCGGCCTCGCCGAGGTTGATGATCCATTCACCGAGATGCGGCGGGCGCACGCCGTAGGCCATGTTCTGGGTGTAGACCGAGCAGGTGGCGTGGTTGTCGCCGCAGATCCCGCAGATCCGGCTGGTGATGAAATGTGCGTCGCGAGGATCCTTGCCCTTCATGAAGATGCTGTAGCCCCGGAAGATCGACGAGGTGCTGTGACACTCGACGACCTTCTTCTCCGCGAAGTCGATCTTCGTGTAGATGCCGAGGCTGCCGACGATCCGGGTGATCGGATCCCACGCCATCTCCACCAAGCCGGGGTTCCGCGTGTCTGCCATAGATGGGTCCTCGCTCCGTTCACCAGTTGGATTTGTAGCCGCTCGTCAGTGAATCGCCCTTGTGCCGCCATTTCGGTTCCTCGTCGGCCGTCCTCTTCGTGAAGCCGCGCAGGGCACGGATCACCGTCCCGTAGGCGGTGGTCGCCGCGGCGGACACCTTCGCCCCGGGCGGTTCGTCCATGAACGGCATGAACTTGTCCGGGAAACCGGGCATGGTGCAGGCGATGCAGATGCCGCCGACGTTCGGGCAGCCGCCGACGCCGTTGATCCAGCCGCGTTTGGGCACGTTGCACTTGACCACCGGACCCCAGCAGCCGAGTTTCACGAGGCACTTCGACGAGCCGTAATCGGTGGCGAATTCGCCCTGCTCGTAGTAACCCGCCCTGTCGCAGCCCTCATGGACAGTGGCGCCGAATAGCCACTTCGGGCGCAAGGCCTCGTCGAGTGGGATCATCGGCGCCTGCCCGGCGGCCTGGAACAGCAGGTAGAGAATGGTCTCCGAGAGGTTGTCCGGATGAGTCGGGCAACCAGGAACGCAGACGATCGGGATCCCCGCCTTGGACCGCCACTCCCATCCGAGGTAGTCCGGCACCCCCATCGCGCCGGTCGGGTTGCCCGCCATCGCATGGATGCCGCCATAGGTCGCGCAGGTGCCCGCCGCGAGAACCACCAAAGCCTTGGGGGCCAGCCGATCCAGCCATTCGCTCGTGGTCATCGGCTGGCCGGTCGCCGGGTTGTTGCCGAACCCGCACCAGTAGCCCTCGGTCTTGATCGCCTCGTTCGGGATCGATCCCTCGACGACCAGCACGAAGGGGTCGAGTTCGCCACGGTCGGCCTTGTGCCACCATTCGATGAACGTGTCGGCGCCCGTTTCCGGACCGGATTCGAAATCGAGCAGCGGCCAGTGCACCTCGACCCTGGGGAGACCGGGCAACGCGCCGAGCATGATGTCCTCGATGCTCGGCTGGGTCGCGGCGGTCAGCGCGACGGAGTCGCCGTCACAACCGAGACCGCCGTTCATCCAGAGGATGTGCACGACCGGCTCGCCGGCCGACTCCGGATCCGGGATTCCCACTGCCGTGTCGGCCGTGGTCATGGATGATTACCTCCTTGCGAACGGTTCGACCACATTCGAATGGACGAACAACCGGCGGACACGGTGAAAGACGGACATGCCGACCCGAGAAGCGGCAGGTAATAACGACCTTGAAAAGATCGACTTCCGGTTTCCGGCCGGTATCACCGTAGCCCCGTCTTTATGCGGCAGCAAGGACACCCCCGGTACCCCGCCGGACATAACTGTCCGACCCGGCTGCCCCGTCCACCTTTTGACGGGTACCCGTGCCCCTGTAGGCTGTCCGAACTCGGCAGACGGGCGGGGTACACGTGGAAGTTTCGGATTTCGCAGACCTGAGGACACCCATTGAGCTGCTTCCGGTCGTGGTGCTCTCCAAGGTCTTCCCTGCCCGTCCGTCGTCGATTCCCGACATCCGTGAATTCGTCCGTCATTCACTCGCGGAGTCGCCGCTCACCGACGAAGACAACCGCGAAGTGGGCCAGACGGTCTTCCGCGCACTGCTCGACGCCGCGGGCCCGACCGGCACGATCCAGATCTCGTTCCGGATCTTCCCGGAGCACGTCGAGGTCGACGTCCTGCATTCGCAATCCGGGCAGCCGGGCGAGCCCACTCTCGCCGAGGTGGCCGAACTGGAGGGCACAATACCGCCGCCACAGGCGAAAGCGGCATCTTTCGGACAGCCGGCGACCTTCTCCGAGTGGATGGCCGATGTGCTGCGCAGGGAAGGGCTCACGCAGGAGGCCGCGGCCCGGCAACTCGGCGTCTCGGTGAAGACCGTCGGACGATGGGTGGGCGGCGAGACCGAGCCGCGGATGCGTGACCTGCGCCGTCTGCGAGAACGTTTCGGCCAGCCACCGCTGAGCTGATCCGGCGACCGCGGCCGTTACAAGATCGACCGGCCGAGGAAGTGCCCGATCCGGTGAATCGTGTCACCGAGATGCACCATTGACGTATCACCGCGGGCAGCGAACACTAGTGCCTCGTTCCCGCTGGACAAAGGTGTCCGAGCGAATTGGCCGACGCCGGGATTGCGCGTATTTCCGGGAGCGTGGATCATCGCGCGTCCGTATCGGCACCGCGACCGCGCGTTCAGCAGCGTGGCGGACGACGAAGGCGTATATCTGTCTCGAAAGAATGGATCTTCGGCGCGAAGTACATCTACCTCACCGGTGAGTTCGTCACCACATATACCGACTGCCTGTCCTGAAACCACATAAGGAATTCGATCGTGACAGAATTGTCGCGTCCCGGCGGTGCCGATGTCCTCGACGCATTGGCCGATCGCCGAATCCGGCCCTTGAACGATCTCGCCGAACATGCCGAGGACATCGCGCGCACCTGCCGCGGCATGGCGACCCGCTTCCAGCGAGGCGGGAAGCTCCTGGTCTTCGGCAACGGTGGCCCGAGCACCGACGCGCAGCATGTCGCGGTCGAGTTCGTGCACCCCGTCATAGTCGGCAAACGGGCCCTGCCCGCCCTCTCCCTGACGTCGGATGTCGCCACGCTCACCGGGATCGCCAACCGGGAAGGGCTGGCCGAAGTCTTCGCGCATCAGATCCGGTTCCTGGCGGAACCTCTGGACATCGCGCTCGGTCTGTCCACCGACGGCGACTGCGTCAACGTGGTGCGCGGGCTCGAACAGGCCCGCGACCTGGGCCTGTTGACCGTGGCGCTGACCGGTGACCGCGGTGGTGCCATCGCGGCCCGCCGAGCCGCCGACCACGTGCTGATCGCCGCGTCAGCGGACCCCAGGGTGGTCAAGGAAGTACACGTGACGATGTACCACATTCTGTGGGAGTTGGTTCACGTCTTCTTCGAACATCCTGGCGTACTCGAGAAGGAGACGACGGCGTGAACGTCCCCGAATGCCGTGACGACGTCTGCTTGACCTGTTCCGACTCCGCGGTCTCCGTCACCGTTCTCGGTCTGCTGGACGATCGTTACGCCATCGTCCGCACAGCCGCGGGCCGCGAAGAACAAGTGAGCGTCGCGCTGGTCACCGCCGAGGTCGGTGACACCATCCTGGTGCATGCCGGCGAAGCGATCGCGGTCGTGGCGACGGGCACCCGGTGAAGCGGACCGACGATACGGCCTCCCCGCCACCCACCGAGGACATGCGGTCGCTCTACCCTTTCCTGTACTCGGATTCCTCCGATGCCGACTCCGTGCTCGACCAGATCCGCCGGTCCACTGTGGACAAAGCGCGCGAGATCATCGCGCTACGGGAGTCGATGTTCGCTCGCGACGGGAGCCGTCTGCTGGAGTGCGCCGGCGCGATGGCACGCCGATTCGCCGATGGCGGGCGCCTGCTGGCGTTCGGCAACGGCGGCAGTTCGACCGACGCACAGGACTTGGCCAGCCTCTTCCTCAGTCCGGCGAGCGGGCCGGCCGGTGCCCCTCCCCCGCTGCCCGCCTTCGGCCTCACCAACGACATCGCGGTCATCACCGCGCTGAGCAACGACATCGGCTTCGACGTGGTGTTCGCCCGGCAGATCGCCGCGTTCGCGAAGCCGTTCGACATCGCGGTCGGCCTGTCCACCAGCGGTAACTCCGCCAACCTGCTGCGTGGCTTGGAGGAGGCGAACGGGCGAGGTCTGCTCACGATCGGGATCACCGGCTACGACGGTGGCAAGATGGCCGAACTGGACGGCATCGACTACCTGTTCGTGGTCCCGTCTCCGTCGGTGCACCGCGTCCAAGAGGCACAGACCACGCTTTATCACGCGTTGTGGGAACTGGTCGTCGAACACCTCGCGGAGCGGGTGAGACCGTGACGGACGCCCTGACCCGGGCCAAGGCCGTAGCCGACGCCGTGCTCTACGAGGGCTACCTGTTGTACCCGTATCGCGCATCGGCGGCGAAGAACAAGGTGCGCTGGCAATGGGGCGTGCTCACTCCCGCCGCCCACGCGGCGGCGGGGACCGGCGAACATCACTGGTCGCAGGCGGAACTGATCGCGGAGCCACCGGACGACGGGGTTCTCCAGGTCCGGCTCCGCTTCCTCCAAGTGCAGAAACGTGTGGTCGAGGCGGCCGGCAGGGCGGTGCCGTCGCTGACCGTCGACGGAACCGAGTACACCACGTGGGAGGAGGCCGTCGAACGTGAGATCGCGGCCGCGATCCCCTTCTCGGCCCTGAGCAGGGGAACCTGTGTCCCGTTCCACGTGGAAGGCGGTGAGGACGTCGAGCCGGTCCTCGGTGGCGACGACGTGCGGCTGGTGCGCAGACGTGCCGGCCTGCGCGGCGAACTGCGGCTCCGCGGTGAGGCTTTGCCAGGGCCGTTCGGCGGCGTGAAACTGCGGGTGCGGGTGTACAACAAATCCGTCTGGGACGAGCCGGGAGCGACCAGGGACGAAGCACTGGCTCACTCGATGGTCGCCACGCACACGCTGCTCTCCATCCCGGGTGGCGCTTTCCTCTCGCTGATCGACCCGCCCGAATGGGCGTCGGTGGCCACCGACGAATGCGTCAACGAACGCACCTGGCCGGTCCTGCTCGGAGAGCCCGGCCGGTGCGACACCGTCCTGTGCTCGCCGATCATCCTCTACGACCACCCGGAGATCGCCGAGGAGAGCCAAGGTCCCCTGTACGACGGCCTGGAGATCGACGAGATCCTGACCCTGCGTACGCTGACACTCACCGACGAGGAGAAACGGCAGGCACGCGCCACCGACACGCGGGCGGCCGAACTGATCGACCGGGTCGAGAGCATGCCACCGGAATTGCTTGACCGGCTCCACGGCACGATCCGCTATCTGCGCTCCGTCACCGGTGACGCGGAGGAACCGCCCGACGTGCCGTGGTGGGATCCCGAGGCTGACGCGTCGCTGTCGCCGGAATCCGACACCGTGAACGTCGCCGGGGTCGCGATTGGCAAGGGCAGCCGCGTACGGCTGCGGCCCGCCAAGCGGGCCGACGCGCACGACATGTTCCTGAGCGGCCGGGCCGCGGTCGTGCAGGCGGTGCTGCTCGACGTCGACGGCGTCTGGCATGTCGCGGTCACCCTCGAAGACGATCTCGGCTCGGAGCTCTATGCCCAGCACGGCCGGTATCGCTACTTCGGCGTCGACGAGATCGAGCCGATCGCCACGGAGGCGCCATGACTCCACGGATACTGGTGGCCGGCATCGGCAACGTCTTCCTCGGCGACGACGGTTTCGGGGTCGAAGTCGTCCGCCGGATGTCCACGAAGGTCTTGCCGGATCGGGTGCGGGTGGCGGACTACGGCGTTCGGGGTATGCACCTGGCCTACGACCTGGTCGCCGGGCAGTACGACCTGACGGTGATGGTGGACGCCACCACCCGGGGTGATGCCCCGGGCACGGTGTACGTCGTCGAACTGGATCTCCCCGACGGGCCGCCCCTGCCGACGGCGGAGGCACTCGACGCGCACGGGATGCAGCCCGATGTCGTGCTGAACCTGGTCGCCCTCCTCGGCGGGGATCCCGGCCGGGTGCTGCTGGTCGGTTGCGAACCGGCGGTGCTCGACCATCGCATGGAGCTCAGCCCCGCGGTGGCGGCCGCGGTGGACACGGCCGCGGGCGCCGTCGCCGACCTCATCGGCGAGTGCCGGTCAGCTGACCGGACCGCCGCGATCGGAAGGAATCGGGTGCCGTCATGTGCCTTGGAATCCCCGGAGAAGTGATCGAAATCCTCGCGGACCGCCCTGATCTGGCGAAGGTCGACGTGGGCGGCGTCAAACGGGCCATCAACATCGCGCTGGTCTCCGAAGAGGGCATCGAGCCAGGCGACTGGGTTCTGATCCATGTCGGCTTCGCCCTGTCCAAGATCGACGAGGCCGAGGCGAAAGCGGCGATGGACTTCCTCGAGAGCATCGGCAAGGCCTATGACGACGAGATCGCGGCTCTGCGCGATTCGCAGATCATTTAGGAGCTGAGAAGCATGCGTTTCGTCGACGAGTTCCGCGACGCCGAGAAGGCCAAGGTGCTCTCCGCGAAGATCGCCGGCCTGTGCGAACCCGGTCGCGAGTACAAGTTCATGGAGGTGTGCGGCGGCCATACGCACACGATCTACAAGCACGGACTTGAGGATTACCTTCCCGAGTCCATCACCCTGGTACACGGTCCCGGCTGCCCGGTCTGTGTCATCCCGATGGGCCGCATCGACGACGCGATCCACATCGCCCGCCGTCCCGAAGTGCTCATGACCTCGTTCGGCGACATGATGCGAGTGCCCGGCGGCGACGGGAACTTCTTCGACTCCAACGCCGAGGACACCGACATCCGGATGGTCTACTCGCCACTCGACTCGCTGAAGATCGCCAGGCAGAACCCGGACCGGCAGGTCGTGTTCATGGCGATCGGCTTCGAGACCACCACACCGTCGACCGCGATGACGATCCTGCGAGCGGCCGAAGAAGGCATCGAGAACTTCTCGGTCTTCTGCAACCACATCACCATCATCCCCGCCATCAAGGCCATCCTCGACTCTCCGGACCTGCGTCTCGACGGCTTCATCGGACCAGGGCACGTTTCGACGGTGATCGGTTGCCGCCCGTACGAATTCATCGCCAGGAGTTACGGAAAGCCCCTCGTGGTGGCCGGCTTCGAGCCGCTCGACATCCTGCGGTCGATCCACATGCTGATGGTGCAGCTCAAGGAAGGCCGCTCGGAAGTGGAGAACCAGTACTCGCGGGTCGTGCCGTGGGAGGGCAACCTCAAGGCGTTGCGGGTGATCAACGAGACCATGGAGCTGCGCCCGTACTTCGAATGGCGCGGACTCGGTTTCATCTCCCATTCGGCACTGCGGTTACGCGAGAAATACGCGCCGTTCGACGCCGAGGTGAAGTACGACGTGCCGGGGGTGCGGGTCGCGGACCCGAAGGCGTGCCAATGCGGCGAGGTACTGAAAGGGGTGCTGAAACCCTGGGAATGCAAGGTCTTCGGCACCGCGTGCACCCCCGAGACCCCGATCGGAACCTGCATGGTGTCACCCGAGGGAGCCTGCGCGGCGTACTACAACTTCGGGCGGTTCACCCGGACCAGGGTGCTGGAGGCGAGCATCGCCACGGCCGACGGCGCCATCCGATGAGCGCCGGTACCGGCACGCCGTCCGGCCGGGAACAGGCGGTGCTCGATCGGATCGACAAGGCCCGCAGGCGCCGGGCCAAGGTACGCGAGGACCGGATCACGCTGGCCCACGGATCCGGCGGCAAGGCCACCCAAACCCTGATCGAAGGCGTCTTTCTCGAGGCGTTTCGCAATCCTCTGCTGGAGCCGCTCGAAGACGCGGCCGCGCTGACGATCAACGGCTCCCGGCTGGCGCTGACCACCGACTCGTTCGTGGTGTCACCGCTGTTCTTCCCCGGTGGCGACATCGGAGACCTCGCCGTCAACGGAACGGTCAACGATCTCGCCGTGTCCGGCGCCGAACCGCTGTACCTGACGGCGGGTTTCATCCTGGAGGAGGGATTCCCGGTCGCCGATCTGACGAAGATCGTGGAGTCGATGAGGTCCGCCGCCGACGCCGCCGGGGTGGCCATCGTGACCGGCGATACCAAGGTGGTGCAGCGCGGAAAGGTCGACGGCTGCTACGTCAACACGGCAGGTGTCGGCGTGATCGACCATCCACACAGGCTCGGGGTCGCGACGGTCAGGCCCGGAGACGCCGTCATCGTGTCCGGCCCGATCGGCGACCACGGCATCACCGTGATGCTCGCCCGTGGCGAACTCGGCATCGAGGCGGACCTTCGATCGGACACCGCGCCGGTGCACGGGCTCGTCGCCGCGCTGTTGGCGGAAACCCCTGGTGTGCGGGCAATGCGCGACGCGACGCGAGGTGGCGTCGCGACCGTGCTCAACGAAATGGCCAGGGCGGCGGATGTGGCCGTGGTGATCGACGAACAGCGGATCCCCGTCCGCGCTCAGGTACGCGGGGCGTCGGAACTGCTCGGCATCGATCCGCTCTACGTGGCCTGCGAGGGCCGGATCGTGGTGGTCGTCGACGGCGCGCAGGCCGAGACCGCGCTGGCCGCGATGCGCGCGCACCCGCACGGCTCGCAGGCCGCGATCATCGGCCGGATCGAGGCCGATCCGCCGGGCCTGGTGCTGCTGAACACCGCCTTCGGCGGGACCCGGATCTGCGATCTCCTGGTCGGGGATCCACTGCCGCGAATCTGCTGAAGACCGGCGAAGGGAGCGGGCGTGCACGAACTGTCCATCACCCAGGCGGCGGTCGAGACGATCATCGAACGGATGGGCGCCACCCCTATCCGCCGCGTCACGCTGGAGATCGGGGTCCTGTCCGGGGTGGTGGTGGACTCGGTGCGGTTCTGCTTCGAGGTGATCGTGGCCGGCACTCCCCTGCGGGACGCGGTCCTGGACGTGGTCGAACCACCGGGGCGCGCCGTCTGCCGCGACTGCACTCTGGAGTTCGTCGTCGAGGACCCGCGGATACTGCTCTGCCCCGGCTGCGGCGACGCCGACGTGCGGGTACTCGCCGGGCGGGAACTGAGGATCAAATCCGTGGAGGTGGAGAACGTATGTGCGCGACCTGCGGTTGCTCGGACGAGGCCGGAACCCGGGTGATCGACCCGGAGGCCGGCGGGCACGGGCACGGTCATGGACACGATCACGTGCATCCGGAAACGACGCGGACCGTGCTGCTGGAGCAGGACATCCTCGCCGCGAATGACCTGCTGGCCGAGAACAACCGTGGCTGGCTGGCCGAACGGGCGATCCATGCCGTGAACCTGATGAGCTCACCCGGATCCGGCAAGACCACGCTGCTCGAACGCACCATCCGCGAGCTGGGCCGCGAGTTCCCGATGACCGTGATCGAAGGCGATCAGGAAACCGTGTTCGACGCCGACCGGATCAGGGCGACCGGATGCCGGGTGATCCAGGTCAACACCGGCGCGGGCTGTCATCTGGACGCGGACATGCTGGCCAAAGCACTGCGCACGCTCGATCCACCGAACCGGTCCACGGTATTCATCGAGAACGTCGGCAACCTGGTCTGCCCAGCGCTCTTCGACCTCGGCGAAGGCACCCGCACGGTGATCATGTCGGTCACCGAGGGCGCGGACAAACCGGGGAAATACCCGCATATGTTCCGCACGGCGGACGTGGTCCTGCTCAACAAAATCGACCTACTGCCCTACGTGGACTTCGACGTCGACATGTTTCTCACCGCGCTGACGCAGGTGAACCCGAGGTCTCGCGTACTCCAGATGTCGGCGACCGGCGGCGAGGGCATGGACGACTGGTACGGCTGGCTCCGTGAGCGGGTCGGTCTCGGGCCGACGGTCTGAGAAACACCGGCCGAGCGCCGCGACGGCCCTGATCGGAGACTTCTTTCCGCGGCGGGTCGCCCGACCTCTTCGACAAGGCCGGATACCGCTTGGCTGCGACGCGCGAGTCCGCTGAGGGGTGAGTGAACCGGGGCCTTTTGTGCGACCGCCCAGCGGCCAGGCCGGTCACCTCGTACAGCCGCAGATCGGCGTGTCGAGTGCGGGACCGTCGCGGCGGCGGCCACGACATCGTTGAGCTCGGCCAGCTGAGCTCACGTGTGCCGGGCTCGGGGCCGCCCCCAGGCCGTCGTGCCTGAACGGCTGGCGAGCAGCTTCAGCTTGCGCAGGCCGTTCGCCTGCCCGGAGTGAAGGCATCCATCGGCGGGCTGGTCGATGTTGCCGCAGTCAGCGCTCGGGACAACGCCGTCCGCCGATGGTGGGGAGCGGGACCGCAGGGCATACCGGAGACATCACTGCTCTGCGCGAGCTCGCGCAGAGCACGCCCGAGAACCCGGATACGGAGCGTCGCTGACTCGCCACAGGACGCGGCTGAGCGACCCCGCGCAGTACCGGGTCAGGTGCCGTAACTATGCGTCACTCAGCGTCACTCTTCGACTTTAGCGCTCTGGCCTGCGGTTTTGCGCGGCAGGAACACTCGATCGTAGACTTGAACACCATCAGACGGTAACCGGACATCATCTCAATGTGAGTCTTCGTGACGATACGTACCCCCCTGATTAAGGCCTCCCGGGCGACGTATACTCTTCTCACATCAGCAAGTCCGAGTGGCGGAATGGCAGACGCGCTAGCTTGAGGTGCTAGTGTCCTTAACGGACGTGGGGGTTCAAGTCCCCCCTCGGACACCCGCATTATTCACACGCAAAGAGGTCGTCGCGTAGACGGCCTCTTTTTCGTTGTCGTACCGCAGGTCAAGCCTCAGATCCCGGTAGAGCTTTGCTAGCTTGCCCGGCTCGCTGTCGGCGAGCGCTGCCCCGAGGTCGCCGAGCGAGTCGATCATCGCGTAGACCTCGGCGTCGGTGATCCCGGCGGGCTCGCCCGCAGCCGCTAAGGCTCCCTGCGCAGCCGCTCGGTCCGCCTGCGCCTCGTTGATGCTTTCGACCAGTGCCGTCGGGTCGACGCCAGCGGCGATGGCGTCCTGGAACCGCCTGAGCTTGGCTTCTGCCTCCTCCAGTTGTTTGCTTGCGACTCCATCGACCTCGGCTCGCGCCGATGGCTGAGCGCCCACGAGCTGCCTGACGGTTTGCTCAATGTTCTGCTGGTCGAACAACCCACCGATCCAGCCGTTCACCGCGTCCCGCAGCGGCTCTTCCCGGAGATAGATCGTGGGCGGATGTGTGAGCAAGGCCGGTGCACCCGGTGCCAGAGTTCGGGCCGGGCATCGGTAGTACATGCCGTACTTGCGCGGGCTGCCTTCCATCTTCCGTTCGCATGCGGCACACCGGATGAGACCGCGGAACAGGTACACGTGCTTCACCGGGCGGCCCGTGCGTTCGGCCTTGCGCGCTGTCCGGAGGCCGCCTGCCGCTTTGGCTCGCCGGATCAACTGCGCCTGCGTGAAGTCTTCGACCGACACGATCTTCGGATGAGCGGGCTTACGTGATCGAACCACCCGGTCCGGCTTGGCTCGCCGGAACCGCACGACGTTGCCGGCAGCGACGTCGTCGGGATCGAACAGCATCTCCTGCCGAGCCGACCGCCCAAAAACCGCATAGCCCGTATAGCGAGGATTCTCCAGGATTGATCGCGTTGTGCTGCCCTGCCAGCCGTCAGCGAGCCGATGCCGGTTCTGCTCCGGCCGCCGAGCCGAAGGACAAGGGATCCCATCGCGGTTGAGCCCGTTCGCTATCGCTCGATCACCCATCCCGTCGAGGTACTCAGCGAAGATGCGGCGCACGACTTCGGCCGCCGGCTCGTCGATCGCAAGCACTCGCAGACGGAACCCCTCCGCAGCCTTCCTCGGGTTCGGATGCGGCCCGCCATCTACGACCACGTACCCGTACGGTGCACGGCCTCCCTGGTGACGTCCCTCGTTAACGACTTGCGCGTCCATCGCCGCCCGGACTCGCGCCTGAACGTGCTGCCGCTCGGACTCACTCATGCCGCCGAGCACGCTCATCAGCATCTTGTGCGACGGATTCCGGGGATCGAACTTTCCGCCCAGCTCTGGCACCCACAAGTCCACGCCGTACGCGGCGAACCGCGGAGCGATGAGCGAGAACTGGTTGCCGAACCAACACCGGGTCCCCTCGCCGACGACCAGGGCGTTCCACGTCCGGCGAGGATTCTTCAGCTCAGCGAGCAGACGCGACGCTTCGGTCCTCCGCTCCCATGGCACTGACCGCGACTGGCCCACATCGAAGTACTCGGCCACGATCCGGCCGCCCAGCGGCTCGACGAACTTGCGCGCGTTCCCGATCTGCCAACCTCGCGAGGTCTCCGGATCCTGGTTGTCTTCAGTCGAGCAGCGACCGTAGACCGCCAACGCGCCGATCCCGTCGTCCACGGGCTCGGCTACCTCAAGACCGAGGATCTCGTCCAATTTCGACCATGGATCGCTGATTTCAGCGGTCATCGGTCACCTCCATCCCTTGTCCATCGAGGACCGGCACCTCAGTCAGATCGATGAGAACCGCCAGCAAGGCGCGTGCTGCCGCAGGCGTCAGCTCAGGCAATCCTGCAGGTAGGATAACCCGACAAGGCTGGTTGTTCTGGTTTGCGCTCATCGCTGGGCAGCCGTGGCGGCGTATCCATCGCCATCGCCGGCACGCTCGACAGCACGGCGGATATCAGCGGTCAGATAGCCCCGAACCTGCCGAGTCTCACCGTCTTCGCTGGTCACACGGTCTCGCGTCGGTCGGCATCCTGCTTCGGTCATCTGCTGCGAAAGCGTCCTGCGGTCGACGCCGAGCGCCTCCACCAACTCGGCTGTGGGGACAAACTGCCGCCCCTCCGATCCGAGGTCGACTCCTAGATACTCGACGAGCGCAGAGAGCGGTTCTGGTAGCTCAGGCATCGATGGACTCGTTGCAGCACCCGCGCCCAGAGCGTGTGCAACGGCAGCATGATCGAGCGTTGGCATGCTGTCCTGACCGGCCGCATGCCCTGTCAGCGTTCCAGCCGCCTCCCGCAGCGCGCGCCCCTGCTGACAGATGCTTTGCCAGTCCTCGTTCGGCATGTAGTACGTGCGGACCGTCATCGCCAACACATCCGCCCCAGCCGCCGTGTCGCCGTCCGGCCGGAGGATGCCAACGCCCTTGTGCGACGGCAGAAGGCGAGACGAGTCGAATCCGCGGGTGTTCATCTGCTCGCCGAGCACGATGTTGGAGTCGCGCCAGTCCATCACCCGAAGGGCGAACCGTGATCCGAGCACCGCCCGGAGCCCGGATGGGATGGTCTTGGAGTCGGGGCGTTGAGTGGCAAGTACGAGCACGATCCCGGCCGCTGGCCCCTTCTTGGCCAGCCACGTCAACAACTCGCCGATGTATTCGCCTGCCGCAAGCCTCTTTCCTTGTACGTCAACAGGAGTGCGATCTTCGAGCGGAACCTGAACCTCGTCGATGAAGATCGCCGTTATCGGCATGTTCAGCGCCTTGTCCCGTGACATCTCTGGCGTCACCTTCGATTCCGGGCATACCAAGTCGTCCAGATCCCGCATACGCCGGAACCTGCCCTGGACTTCGGCAACCATTTCGGCCAGCCAATCAATGAGTGCCAAGACGTGTTCAGGCTCGTCGCCAGCCATGAAGCGGTGCGCAACCTGCCCGGCGGCGACCCAATCTTTCCCAGCCTTGAAGTCCGCCACGTAGAGCCGCACCCAAGCGTCCAGGACAAGTCCACTAGCAGCGAGTCGGGCGGCGAACGTCTTACCCTGTCGGGGAATAGCGCCGATCAGAAGCGATGTCCACACGAGCGGCAGATCGATTCGCCGATCTCGTGCGTCACGTCCGAACGGAACAGGCCGCCAAGCATCCCACCGCGTAACGCCGAGCAGTGGCGTCTGAAGAGGCGCACGAACGTACGGGTCCTCATCGGCGACCCACATCGAGATCCGGCCGGCATGCCCGCCGTTTCCGCGCACGCGCTCCACGATGAGCTGAACTTCGTCGACTGCCAGGGCTGAGGCCAACGCATCCCGGTTCTTCACGACATCCGCGGCCTTCCGCGTCGCCGGCAGGTCCACGGTGACCGCCCAACCGTCGCCCACACGCGTTGCTCGTTCCACCAAGCGAAGTGTCTCGTCCTTTCCGATCAGCTTCGCGTCGCGGAACGCATCCACAAGAACTTGCGGATCCATCGTCCACGTCAACGTGCGCGGACCGGCAAGCGCGGGCTTCCGTCCCGGACTGCCATCCTTGCGGCGTCCCAGAATCGCCAGCGCTAGTGATGCGGCAGCCCCACCGATCCACAGTGGATCGTGTCCGTACAGGAGATCCACAACAGCGACCGCCAACGCCACTATGGCAACGACGGCACCAGTGACCTTCCAGCGGAACAGCGTCAGTTCACGAATCTCCGTGAACTTGTCGGCAAGCTTCTCCGAGTCCTCGGCTGCCGTCCGATAGTCGTTTACTTTGACCCAGCCTCGCCAGGCTCGCGTACCGGCTACGGCCCCACGGACCACCGCACCCGCGTACCGAAGTGGCGACTTGACTATCCAGACCACGGCGTCCTTCGCAGCCTGGACGGCTTGCGGCCTGCTCTTCATCCACAGTGGCACTCGCGGTGAGTGCTTCCACCAGCGCGCGAGCCGCCGACGAACGGTCCGAACACGCGGTTGGGGTAGCGAGTCGTCGATCAACTCGCCGTCCAGGATCGGCCCGATGTGCTCGACGTCGCCTGAGGCCATTCGGGCCAGAGACACACCGCTGTCAGCCTCTGAACTCGCTTCAGCTGCCATGGCGCACCCCCTCGGCCACCTCGGCCGAAAGCTCGGCAGCGAGCCGGGAGGACAACCCGCGCGAGCAACCGGTGACCTCTCGCACCCAGGCGGGCGTCACTTTGACCTCGGGTTTCCAGGCCAGCCGCGCGTCGGCGAGGTAGTCGGCGAACAGCCGACGAGCGGGGCGTTCACGATCAGCCGTCGCCAGTTCATGAACGTCCGCGGGTTTCGCGGTGTTCACGAGAGCAACCTGCACGGCGTCCGTGAGCTTGTCGCGTAGGTCGGTGACGGCTTCGGCCGCGACGAATACGACCATCGGCGGCACGGAATGCAAGACCACTCCAGCCGGTGATCCGGCTGCCCACGAGGACCAGGTGTTCATGACGTACGTGGCCGCCAGCGTGAGCCACTTCGCCGCACGGACCCACCGCCCGGTGCGAACCTGGTACCGGGCAGTGACCTGCTCAGCTCGAAGGATGGCGAGCAGCACCAGGCACACAGTGGGGTCCAGCAGCCAGGCCG
This sequence comes from Amycolatopsis sp. NPDC043885, assembly GCF_056435685.1. Classification (NCBI taxonomy): domain Bacteria; kingdom Bacillati; phylum Actinomycetota; class Actinomycetes; order Pseudonocardiales; family Pseudonocardiaceae; genus Amycolatopsis; species Amycolatopsis sp. NPDC043885. The sequence continues at coordinate 58,305 of NZ_JBWKEA010000011.1, read as the reverse complement.
TCAGCCAGGGCAACGAGCCGAATTCTGATCCGGCGGCAGCGAACCACTGGACGTTGGCCGCGGTGAAAGCCAGTCCGAGGATGATTCCGGCCCAGCACAGCCGGTCGACCTGAGCACGAACTCGTTCGATCCGAAGGGCGACGACGTCCGGATGGGTCCGCCAGCGGCGAACATCGGCAGCCTCTGCGGCTTCCGCGGCGAGCCGCTGAGCACGGCTCACCGATGGCGTACAGGACTCGGCCTCCTCCTTCGTGTCGATCATCGGCCACCGCCTCGACGTGAGGTATCGAGCGATGTGACGGTCAGAGCACGCGTCAGGACGTATGCCGCGATCAGGTCCGGCACACCGAGTACGACGAGCAACAGAGTCGGGTTGCCAGGATGTGTGATCACGAGCCACTGCACACCCACGAATGCCGCTCCCGTGAACAGCACTCTCCCGGCGAGCGAGACGACTCGTGCGCCCGCTCGTGCCGTTTCGGCGGTGCGGCGAGCTTTGCGTGCGCCGACACGCCACACCATGAACAGGGCGAACAGAACACCAAGTCCAGCGAGAACCTGTGTCGATGAGAGGGTAAGCGTCATCGAGCCTCGCCTCCTCGGCGACGCTGCCAGATCGCGTGGAGGATGCGCCGGTCGGTATCAGGCATCGCACCCCACACGCCGAGAGCATCCGATCCGGTAGTGCGGAGATCGAGTTCAAGGCACTCGTCGATTACTGGGCAGCCGGCGCACAGCCGCTTGGCCAGCTCCCTGTCAGGTGGATCGTCCCCGGTCAGTTCCGGTATGTCCGCGCGCTCGAATGCCCAGAAGCACAGGCCGTCCCTTTCGACGACATCCTTTAAGACCGAGTCAGGAACAGGGGCGAACCGGTCTAGTTGGGCGGCGATCTCCGTGTAGTCGGGTTCGCTCATCGCGCACCCCCACCGAGGGCTCGCCGCAGCTCCGAAGCCGGGATGACGAGTCGCGAACGGCGCCGCTCGGCCCGCAGCTCGCCGATCCGGATGGCGCGATGGATCGAGTTGAGGTCAACGCCGAGAATCCAGGCGGCGTCAGCCGGAGAGTAGAACGCTGGACCGCCAGCGTCAGGCATTTTCTTCTGCATTGGGTAGTCCTTAAAGTCATAAAGCTGATTTGAGCCTTGAAAGTGCGCTGATTTAGTCGCACAAAGGCGCGAGAATGGTCCGAACGCGCGACGCGGTGTGGATCTCAGCGTCGTTGATTCCGTCAAGCGCTAATGTCGGCGCTGAGGCGGACCACGAAGGAAGAGGAATAGGTGTCGGAAGACTGGGCGGCGGTCGCGAAGACCATCAACGAGCGCGTACACGAGCTCGGATGGAAGCAACGCGAACTGGCTGAGCGCTCGCAGGTCTCCCAGGCGATCGTCCGCGAAATCCAGAACCACACCGTGGAGCGCAAGCGAAGCGACCGGACGCTCGAAGCGCTCGCGGTCGCGCTCGGTTTGCACCCGCAGCATCTGCTCGCTGTCCTGCATGGCCGCATCCCGCCGACCCTCGGCCAGCCTCGCGAAGACATGGAAGACGCCGTGTCGGCGCGGCTCGCTGTCATCGAACAGCGGCTGTCGCAGATCACCGAGCACCTCGCCGATCTCACCGAGTTGCTCCGCCGCGATGGGACTTCCCGCGGCTAGCGCGAAATCCTGTTTGCGATCGGCCGACTCGGTCGACCGCCGGTGTTCCTTGTCGTTTCTCATGTCACCAAGAAACGGTATTTTTCCGGGCCGCGGGAGCTGGCAGCGGTTTACATGCCCCGTGTTATTTCCTGTTATCTCCGCAGTTCAAGGCCGCTGCCGGAGGTGCGCGTCATGAACTCGACAAGTCCTTTGAAGGCCGCTCGCAATGCGCTTGACTGGAGCCAGGAGAGACTCGCGCGAGCAATCAACGCGCGTGCGGCGGCACACGGATTGCCCGAACGCTCGGTTCCCAGCCGCAAGACGGATATCTCCCGATGGGAGAACGGCCATGTGGTGCCCGAACCGCCGATGCGCGCCGTCCTGCGCGAGATCTATGGCCGAACCGACGACGATCTCGGGTTCCCGACGGGCGATTTCGCCGGCCCCTCCGGCGATGAACTGGCCGAACGACTGGTCATCGCCCGCCGCGTGGACGAGCAGACCATCGAACTGTTCCGCGATGAGGTCATCAGCGTTCGCCATGCCGATCGTCGGTTCGGATCAGCCGCGAGGCTCGAACGGCTCCGCGGACAGATCACCGAGATCGAGGGCCTGCTCAGGCACACCATCCTCCGTCGCGACAGGGCTCCGCTGGCCGGGGTGCTCGTCGAGGCATCCACGCTGGCGGGGTGGAACTCCCTCGACATCGGCTCACTTGCTCAGGCATGGACGCACTACGAACGCGCGAAATACGCGGCAATGGAGTCCGGATCGACCGGATTGCTTGCTCACGCCACAGCTGAGCAGGCATTCGTCCTCATCGACACGGGCAACGTCGATGACGCACTCGCCCTGTTCGAGGAGGCGCGTTCGATCGGCGAGCGCGCCCCCGAACTGCTGCGTGCCTGGCTCGCGGCCGCGGAGGGCGAAGGCCACGCGATCGCAGGTCACCGGGACGAAGCTCTCCGAGCGTTCGATGAGGCCGACACGCTCCTGCCGAACGAAGTCGTCCACCCGGAGCTTCCGTTCGTATTCCTCGGCGGCAGCCATCTCGACCGATGGCGCGGCAACGCGTTGGTGCACCTCGGCGCCCCCGAAGCGATCGAACATCTTGAACGCGTGGCCGATGATGCCCGGTCGACGTCCTTCGTTCGCGCCGGCGCCGCCGTATATGTGGATCTCGCCCTCGCCTACAGCGCATCGGGCGACCGGGAGGCCGCCCGAACCTACGCACAGCAGGCCCGGCGGATCATCTCCCAGGTCGGCTCCGTGCGGCTACGACGTCGACTGGAACGACTGGTGTTGCCAGGCGACTCAAACCCGGCGTGAGTTGAGGTAGTAGAGCAGGGACACCAGCGTGCCCGATCCGAGCAACTCCTGACGCTGCGCAAGCTCGTTGACCCTCGACAGTGGCACCCACTCCACCCTGCCGACTTCCTCCGTGTCGGTGGGCTCGCCGATGTGTTCGGCCTCGCGCCACAGGTACACGTCGACCGGCGCCGTGACCTGCCCCGGCAGCGGCTCGAAGCTCACCAGATGTTCCGGCTCACCGACCGGCTGCCAGCCGGACTCTTCAGCCGCCTCCCGCGCGGCCGTCCCGGCGGAGTCGTCGCCGTCGTCGACCATGCCGCCCAGCAGCTCATAACCCCATTGCTCGGTGGCGAACCGGTAGCGCCACAGCATCAGCGCCTCGTCCTGGTCGTTCACGATCAACGCGATAGCTATCCGCGCGAGGTGCACGACGTGGTAGTCCCAGCGCTCGCCATTCGGCGCCTCGACGTCCGTCAGCCCGACCTTGACCCATCGGTTGTCGTAGACCAGGCGCTCACCGAACGTCTTCCACGACCCATGCTCGTCAGCCACGCCGCGAGCCTACGGGCTGGCAGTTGCCCGTCGTACCACCTCCCGCTCAGTCGTCGCGCCCCGAAGCGATGAGCTGGGCAATTCGACGTTGCTGCCGCACAGACCCGATTTCGACAGCAAGGGCACGAGCACGAGCTGCGTGCGCTCGACCTTCTTCGTGCTCGCCCATAGCGACGAATGCCGTCGCGAGGTCCACTCGCAACGCTGCCTCCGCGCGCGTGAACGTCGGATCGAGACGGCTGAGCGCTGTCGAAAGCACGTTCACCGCCTCCGGTTCGCCGATCCGGGCGAGCGCGTGCCCACGCCACCTCGCGAGATGAACAGGATCAAGCACCACGTAGGGACCGTCCGCTGCGGATACGTCGGTCGGCAAAAGGGCTGCGGCACGATCAAAGGCCAGCAGACTCGCTGAACGCTGCCCGTCTGCCGCAAGAGCTTCACCGTGCGCGGCGGCGAGCCACGCTCGAAGGAGGCGGCTGGCTAGATGCCGGGCCTGACGCTCGGCAGCGCACAACAGGTCGACCGCTGGTCCAGTCTCGCCGACGTCGATCAGCACAAAGGCCTGTTCAGCGAGGCAGTGCACTTCAAATGCCTCGTCACCAGACTCGTGAGCAGCCGCCTTGGCTTGCTCGTAGAACTGCCAGGAGTCGTGAACGGAACCCATATCCAGCCTCTGCCAGCCGGCGAGCGTGCCGAACTCGGCAAGCAGCGCGGCAAATCGGCTACGAACGTCCGAAGTGAGGCTGTGGGACCGCAAGCGCGCGATCTGCCGGATTTTGGTAGCCACCTCTTCGTGGGCTGTTGAAGCACCCAGCTCCCGATCAAGGCGCCGGACCGAGGACAACTGGCTCTGAAGCAGGGTAAACACGTCCGCGTTCACACGGCGAGCAGCGCTAAGTCGCTGCCGGAGTTCCGCATCGGGGTCTTCGGTGGAACTGCGGACGGCGTCAGGTGCCGACAGCAACTCGCCGATCCCAAGACCGAGCATCCGTTCGAGCAGGCGCGCGGTAGCCGGACGCGGGCGTCCGACCGGTGATCCGTCCGGCTTGCGTCCCGAGATCAAGCGCTGCAGGTGCCGCACGCTGAGCGTGCCAGGCTCACCGAACCTGCGCGCGAACCGCTCGGCATCCTCGACGAACTCGGCGAGGGTCTGATTTCGCTCCCGGAGCTTCATCTCCAGAACTGTTCGCGGCAGGTCGTCGGTGCCGCCGCCAGCCGTCATCGTGCCCTCCCGGGGTTCATGGTGCCCGCTAGATGTCCTAGCTATGTCGTCCGCGCGTCCTATCGCCTAAATGAGCGCATAAGGCAGGCTGATTTCAGATCATACAGCCCGTTGTGGCTGGTCAGCCTGTAGGTAGCGGAGGACTCATGCGCGATGTGCTGCGGCCAGGTGTGGCCGCCGGGATATACGTCACCTGGCACAGGAGCGAGATCGACGGCCTCGATCACGCCGTAACCGACGAAGAGTTCGCGCGCGGCCGGGATGACGACCTCGGACGATACGAGGGACTCTGCGGTCACGCCGTGCTGCCCTTCTCGATGCTCGTTCCACCTGGGCGACCATGTGGCCGCTGCAAGGCGTACCTGTCAGCTCGGTCGACGCTATCCACCGTCGACCAGCGCCTCCGCACGCCTCAGCACCGCAAGCCGTCGCGCTTGCGCCGGCTCTTCCAACTTTCTTCTGGCTCCGATGCTCAGAGACCGTGTGCACGGCATTTGCTGAGCACTGCTCGAAGCCGCGGGCTTCCGACTTTGAGCGCCGCTTTCTGCACTGCCGAGCTACCCCGCGACAAGTCATGACATCGCCAACCGACGCCTCGATCCCCGTCTTCCAGCTTGAGCTTGACCCACTTCTGCTCCTGCCGATCCGGCTGTTCGTGCTGTGCCTTCTCACTGACGTCAGGTGGCAGGAAGAGGGCGCTCTTGCGACGCGCCTTCGCGTCAGCTCACGAGTCCTCACCCCTAATACCGACCGGCTGCTCGCGGCCGGGTACCTGGCTCGACACGAAGGGCATCGAAGCCTGCTACGTCTCACCGAACTTGGCTTCGAGCGACTTACCAGTCACGTGACCGCGTTCCAGCGAGTCGCTAGCCGAGCCGTAGATCTCGTCGCGACGCAGCGCGCCGGCCCAGTCCACGGATGCGACACCTGATCGCCGTCTCCCAAGGCTCGCCTCCAACGGCGATTCGTGACGGGCGTGACGGGCTCAAAGCCAGCCGACTCAACCGTCACACGAAGCGTTCCCCCAGTTCAGGGCCGCCTTCATGTGTCACAACACCTGCGACGGCACGTGTCTCACGAGACGGCCGTTCTATCCCCGCTTCCAGCACGGCGTTTGCCACTACACCCCTGAGCAGGAACTGGTGAAATCGAAGAAGACGCCCCAGCTGTCTACCGCAAAACAGAGGGAGCTCGGCGCCGAGCTGCGACGAATCCGCATGCGCGCCGGCTATCTCGCAACTGACATGAGCCGCATGCTCGGCTGGCCCGCCTCCACCATCTCTCGCCTAGAGAGCGGTCTACGCAACTACCAAGCCGGGGACATCGCCATCTACCTCGCCCGAGCGAAGGCAACCCCTCGCGAACTCGATGACCTCGTAGCCCTGGACCGCCACCCCGACGACGGCTACCAGGTCAGAAGTCACCCCGTGGGCTTCTCCGACGACCTCCCGCTCATCTCCGTGCTCGACACTGGCAGCGAGTCCGTTACGGTCTACGACCCTGTAGACATTCCGCGACAGCTCCAGATCGAGCCCTACATCCGCCAGTCCCTCACCAGGAACGGTCCTGCTCTGGATGCAGCAGTGCATGCGCGACTCGCCAACCAGCTCACATCCCTCCGGGTGTCGGCTCGTCTCACTTTCTACCTTTGCGAAACCGCGCTGCTCGCGATTCCTGAAGGTCTGGCCGTCAAGCACGAACAGGTGCTACATCTGCTGATCACATCGTCGCTGCCTCGTCGTCACATCCATCTCGTCCCCGCTGACTCAGTCGTGACCGATGTTCACACAGGGTTCACCGTCTACCGACACGACCAACACCGTCCGGTCGTCCACCACCAACAGCCCACCACAAGCCTCTTCCTAGAGAACGCCCACGACATCGCCTACTACGAAGGCCAGCTCGAACGCGCCGCTGACCAGGCGCTCAGCACCCAGCAAACCCGCGACTGGCTCACCAGCTACCTAGCTGAGCTCGAGTCAAGGCTTGACCACCAGTCAGCCGACCCCGAGACCACTGAGCCATTGGGGGCCTAGCCCCGCCTGGGATTGCGTCCTCGAAGCCAGCTGCTGCTACCTCCACCTGCGACACTGTCGCCTATTGATTCAGCTCGACATACCCGAGGCGATCGAGCACATCCCATGAGGGCACCAGATGGAGCGACGATCGGCAGGGTGATCGTAAAGAGCGGCTAGCACTACCGACTGCGACCGAGAACCTGACGGGATCGGCGAACAGTGGGCTTCAGCGGCACGTGCACCACCACCAGTGGGACGGTGACGACCGCAGCTGTTCCGGTAGCGGCCGGTTGGAATATCGCCACGCCCTTGGTCTCGCCGTACACGGAACACACGCCTAACATTCGAACAGTTGTGCGATTTATGCACGCACGACCGACGACCCGGCACGATCTCCTGAAGTACCTGGTGAGACATGGACAGTATGAGCGAGTTCGAGCCTGGCCTTTCCAACGAGTTGCACTCGCGACCTGCACCAATCCCAACGGGCGGAACCACAGCCGAAGCCGAAATCAGGGCCTGCAGTACCCGACCGCAGCGCACTGATGAGTGCTGGCTAGGCTCCTTGCCATTGCCTGACCGCATCGATGACGGCCCACAGGCTGCTGTCGGTGCGCTGGTAGTAGATCCGACGCTGCTCCTTGCTGTCGGACACAGTGAGCATGCCGAGGGTCACCAATCGGCTCAGCTCCGCGCCTGCCGCGCTCTGAGAGATCACCTCGTCCGGTGGCTCGGATTGGTAGAACCGCGGTTTCGGGTAGGTGAGGATCCAGAGCGCGAGCCGGAGCCGACAAGATCGGCCGAAAAGCAGATGGCCGAGTTCGTCGGTGTCCAAGATCGCTCCTTGGATGTAGTATTCATCTTCAAGATAGTTGATAGTTGAGTTACGTCAATCCTGTGACCTGGCGAAACTCGAACGAGTCGATCAAGCAGTTCAAGGGACGTGCTAGGCAAGGAGGTCGGTGTGGACGCAGCGGTCAGCTCCGGCCTTCCACCGCGTTTAGGCTCAGAGGGGCTATGTACCCGCCTCCCCGGCCACGGCCCCGTTGCCTTCGCCCTGTACCGGTTGGACGTTGACGAACACGGACGTCGCCAGGGTGAGGGCGTCTGTGACCTGACTGACCTCTCTGCCCTGGACGCTTTGCTCACGTTGCCGGAGGGCGCGGCCGTGGCACGCCAGGCGGTATCCGCCCGAGTGCAACGCATTGTCGAGCGGCTACCGCAGGCAATAGTGTCGCGGGATTCGCAGCACCTGTGCCGGCTCGCGCGGACACCCGTGACCGTCGACTGCGTCAGTGTGACCGTCCAACGATCGTGGTCCGCAGCTTTGCATCGCGTGCTCGAGTTCAGCCAGTACGCCGAGCGGATACTGGTCTGTCGGTCGAGCCCCGACACCGAGCAGGTCCTCGAGGCATCCTACTGGGGAGTCGGGATCACGGTCCCGACCAGCGCGGGCTGGGATTGGCTCATCGAGCCGGCCGCGTTTGTGGTGAAACACCATTCGGCGGCACGCTGGGAGTTCGCTGAGCAGATTTACGGTTTACATCTGTCACATCCGAACGCACCTGCGTCGCTCAGCTCGGAAGCTTCGCCCAGCGGATCAAGGCTTCCGGCGGCTTGAACGCCTTCGGGTTTCCTAGCTGGTTGTTGAGGAGTTCGTGGTGGTCGACTGCCACCTGGCAACGCTTCTTCCACCATCCAGCCCGATCGGCCCGCAGCGGCAAGTCCCGATGCAGGGTAAGCATGAGGTCACTCCAGACCGCGATGTTGTGCGAACGGGCTTCGAGCTTGTCCTCTTTTGGGTCCAGCAGGCGAGTTAGTCTCTGTCCTTGACAGACCGTGCATGAACACGACGGCGGCGTCGAGTTGGCGAACTTCTTCAGCAGTGTTGTGGCCCAGATGAATCGCAACAGTTCGCTGACCAGTACGCTCGGCGGAACGGGGCCGTCGCTCGGCCCGGACTGTGCCTTCTCCTCGGGGGGAACGAGGTGTCGACGCGTGCCGGTGAGCCCGATCGCGCCAGCGAAGGCACCGTGACAGAGTCCGTCGATGGCGGACAGGTCGGTGGACAGCCTCATTAAGTGGGGCACCTCCGCTTCGAGCCGGCGAAGGTTTCCAGGGGCGTCTTTGAACTGGGCGAGGGGATCGAACTGGCCGCCGAGCCGGAGCGCGATCGGCTTGCCCACCGTCCGCAGAATAGCGATGAACTGGTCGATGAAGGTCTCGTTGATCCACGCGACAGCAACGGCCGCGACGTAGATGGTGTCGTCGCGCTGCAGCTCCGCGACCCTGCGGACCTGCGCCTTGAGACTGGCGGAATCGCCCGGTGCGATGTACAAGGAAGGTGTAGTCGCCACCGTCGCACCCCGCGCGAGCTGATCGTCCAATGCGGCCTCCAGCCCATCACCGAGCGTCTCCGGCAACTCAAACGGTTCCTCTGGCGTAGCTGTCCGCTTGCAATACGCCTCTAGATCCGGGACAAGAATCAGATCATCGAAGCCGGCATCCCGGTAGCCGGCGATCTTGAGCGCCGCGTTGTTACCACCGACCCAGACGCCACCCCAGGTGGGATCGACGGCCCCCAGCACCTTCAGGAGTTCGCGTGTCCCGGCCGCGGTAAGCAGCCGATCGGTCAGAAGGCCGACGCGCCCTGGTGGCCGAAGTCGCTCGATATCCCTGATCGCGGCGTTCAGTTTGCCGTTCTCACGCGGTCTGGTGCGATCATCGTCAACCACACCTGCCCCTTTCGTTTGCGACGGGCTCAGAACCTGTCGCCCCGGCGAGCCCGAAGATCTCCACGAACTCCTCCGTCGTTAACAGCGTGCGAGCGGCCAGGCCGTCAACGCCATCCTGCTGTCGAGTGATCCACTCCTGCGCGGCCCGTAGTGGGAGTTGCGGTTGCTCCGGCTCCAGAATTCCAGGCTCGTCGGTTCGGTAGCCCAAACTGGACAACTCCACGTTCAAGCTGCGATAACGCCAATCCGTGATCAACCCCAGGTCACGGGCACGGCGAACCAGAGCGGCCATGGACACCCTCCACCGCTGCTTGAGCACGCCGAGTTTGCCGATATCGAGATCATTTCCGAGCTCCCTTGCGATCTGCGCCGCGGGCATGAGAAATTCGGCGGCGAATTCGTCCGCCTCGCGCTCTTGTTCAGGCCCTGGCACGGGATGGCACACGATGTGGCCCAACTCGTGAGCCAAGGTGAAGCGCTGTCGATCGGTCGGCGTCGCCGCATTGAGCAGGAAGATCGGAGCTTCATCGTCCGGCCACTGGCTGACCGCGTCCCAAGCGCTCGAGGAAGTCCGGCGCTGGACCACGATACCGCCCGCTTGCTCCAGGAGAGCGACCATCGAGGCGACCGGACCGGGCGGTACAGACCATCGCTGTCGAACCTCGGCCGCGGCGTCGCGCGCGGTGTCTGCGGCCGAGACCGGGAAGCGGAAGAACGCGTTGTCCGGCTGAACGTCGCTGCCGGTGAGAAGCAAGCGAGTCTGGATACGCGCCAGATTAAGGTAGGCATGGATCCGTCGGCCGGCGGCAGCGCTGAGAGATTGCCGCTTCCGATGGTGGACGCACGCGGTTCCAAGCCCGTAGACACCTCCGGACATCGTCAGAAGCTCGGAGGGATATCCCAACACGGCGGCGAAGAGTTCGAGGCGCTCGCCGATCACGGATACCGCGCCAGCCTCAGCCTTCGAAACGTAGCCCTGGGTGATTTTCGGCCCACCACCCCGTCGGTCGCTCATCTGCCTCGCGACGTCCGACTGAGTGAGCCCACGAGAGTCCCGAGCGAGCGTGAGCATCACCGGGTTCCCCGCTGACTGATCCATGCGACCTCCTCACCTCAGATAATACCACCCCTCATTACCTCCAAAAATCTCGCGAAATATTCCAGCTCGTTGACGCCCTGAGCACGAGGCGGCGCCCACCCGGGCCGGACGTGGCTGTTCAGGGACCGTCGGGGACGCTTGCCAAGAAAGACACGCCGATCGAGCCTGCGCGGAGATCGCTCCCGCAACGGCAGGAGACGCTAGTTTTGTCGGTGTCGTCTGGTATTTCTGTGATCATGTTCGTTCATGGGGGGTCGGTCGCCGAGGCCGCCGACGCGATCGAGGCGTCGGTGGCGCAGTTCGTCAAAGCGGCTGAGGACCGGTTCACGATGCTGTATCGGCGGCAGCTGAGCGACTCGGAGCGTTCGAGTTGGGAGAACAGCTGGCCGGCGCTGCTGCGGACGCTCACCAACGCAGGACTTGGCGATCTGCGGCTGTTCCTCGAGTACGAACTGCCGTGCAGCGGGCAGCGAGTCGATGCCCTGTTGCTGGGTTCCCGCGGCGACGGCGGAGTGACCGCGGTCGTGGTCGAGCTGAAGCAGTGGACAGAGCTGGACTCGACCACTGCGCTGTTCAGCTGGGTCCGCCGCGTCAAGTATCTGCACCCTAGCCGTCAGGCCGCGGGCTACCGCGCTTACCTGGATGACTGGATCGACGAGCCCGGGCTTCGGTTGGAGACGCGGGCCGTCGCCTACCTCCACGATGCCGGCAACGACGTGATCGGCCCGCTGCGCGAAGCGGTGGCGAACAGCCCGGGTAGCGGTGAAGTGTCACTCCTCGGCCGCGACGACATCCAGCCGTCGCCGAGCCCGCCGCAACTCGCCAAGATGTTCGGCGCCGATGACCTCCAGGCACCTGCGGAGGAGCAGGTTCAAAAGTTTCTGACGGCTCGACACCGGCCGTCGGGTGGGCTGCTCACACGTGTCGACGACGTGGTGAAGCGCGAGCCGGTCTTCCGCCTGGTCGGCGCTCAGCAGAACGCCTACCTGGAGGTCCTGGACGCGGTACGCCGCGCCCGATCAGATCCGCGCAAGCAGCTGATCGTGGTGTCCGGAGGCCCGGGAACTGGCAAAACGGTGATCGCGATGCGACTGGTGGCCGACATCCGTGGCGTCGTCGGCGACGAGGTCTACGGGTGCTACCTGACCCCGTCCGGAACCCTGCACCATCAGCTCACACGCGCGATCACCACTCCCGGCGCGGACGGACTGGTCAGCCACGTCGGCGACTTCGGCAGGCACGCGGGCAACGCCGTGGTGCCGATCGTCGACGAAGCCCAGCGGCTGCGCCGGAACCAACGCCAGGTCGAACGGATGCTCGCCCGCACGCGTGTGTGCGTCCTGTTCCTCGACGAACATCAGATCGTCCTGCCCGAAGAAGGTTTCACCTTCGCCGAGCTGGAACAGCAGGCGGCCCGGGCCGGTGCCGAAGTCACGCACGTAAAGCTGGTCAGCCAGTTCCGATGCAACGGATCCCAGCAATACCTGGGCTGGCTCGAGCAGCTGCTCTACGGCGAGACGACGCCATGGACACCGTCGGACTACGACCTGGCGATCTCCCCCACACCCGACGCCCTCAGCGAATGGGTCGATCACCACACCCGCGCCGGGCACACCGCCCGCATCACCGCGGGCTTCTGCTGGCCCTGGACCAAAAAACCGGACAGGGATGGCAAGCTGACCAAAGACGTGACACTTCCATGGGGTTCGCCCGAGCCGGACTGGGCGATGCCCTGGAACGCCTTCGACGAAGGTCACGACCGCGAAGGGCCCGTCCCGAAGACCCACTTCTGGGCGACCGACAACGGCGGTGCTCGCCAGGCCGGCTGCATCTACACCGCACAGGGCCTGGAGTACGACTACGGAGCCGTCATCCTCGGTCCCGACCTCGTCCGCCGCAGCAACCGCTGGGTGGCCGTCCCCGAGACCAACGAGGATCCGCGTATCCCGAGGGACATCGACCCCGACCACTACCTACGACTGGCAACGAACACCTACTGGGTACTCGCCACCCGGGCAAGCCTCGGCTGCCGCATCTATTCGGCCGACACAGAAACCCAGGAGTTTCTGACGAGCTTGGTTCCCGAACCGGAGGGCGCTTCTTGAACGCGCGGCTTTGTCGGTACCGGCCGCTACTCTCCCGATCATGAACGACAGGCAGCTGGCACTGCAGCCTCGCGGAGGCAGGGTCGCTTGGCCGGAATGTGGGAGAAGCGGTCAGCACTCAGCTGAAATGCGAATTCAGCCGCGGCGCGGACTCGGCCTGACGGAAGGCCAGGCGAAGCTCCTAACTCCGTGCAACCTGAGCGACTCCGTTCCCAGTTCTCACATGAGGCTCGTTCATCGAGGTGACGAGCTGTCGGTCATAGTTGCTGGCATGACAGTCGAGGAGTTGCAGCAGCGGTTACGCCAGTTCGCGCAGGAGAGGTCGTGGGAGCAGTTTCACACACCGAAGAACCTGGTGATGGCGCTGGCCGGCGAAGCCGGTGAACTGCTCGAGCTGTTCCAGTGGCTCACCCCAGACGAGTCAGCCGAGATCATGGCCGATCCGCAAACTGCTGTGCAGGTACGTCATGAGATGGCGGACGTGCTGGCCTACCTGCTTCGGCTGGCGGACGTGCTTCAGGTCGATCTTTTGTCGGCCCTAACTGACAAGATCGCGGTCAATGGCGCGAAGTACCCGGCCGAGTTGGCCAGGGGCACGGCGCGGAAGTACGACCAGCTCGGCAAAGGGGACAAGTGAGGATCGCTCTTCAGCCCGCGGGGCTCAGCAAGCCCTCGGTAAACCAGCACTTCCAGGACACCATCGAGACGCAGGTCCCGTTCGCGGCACACCGCGACCTGCTCTCTCCCAACGTGTACAAGGAGCTGCGTAAACGCTTCCCGCGAGGCAAGGCCCAGTTCTGGGGAGCAACCCCGGGCACGTCAGGAACGACCGTCGGGAAGTGGGCAAAGCTGCGGCCAGGCGATGGTGTCCTCTTCTACGGTGATCATCACCTCTACCTCGCGGGCCACGTAGCGTTGACATTCCGCAACGAAGCGCTCGCGGAGCGTCTGTGGCAGCGGACTGACAACGGCCTGACCTGGGAGTTGATGTTCGCCCTCACCGACCTGCGCAACATCAAGGTGCCTATCACCGAGGTCCGCGCGGTACTCGGCTGGCAGGACCGTGCCGTAGTTCAAGGGTTCACCGTCATCGACGGCGACCGGGCCGAACGCCTTGCCGACCTGGTCGACCTCGACGACATGCTCAACCTCCCAGCTACCTCACCTGGCCCTGCAGACACCACGCCTTCTGGAACAACCACTCCCCCGGCCGGCCCGACCGACGAGACCCGGTCGACGACAGGGCGCCGCGAGCACCGTGCCCTCAAACGGCACCTCGTCCGGATCGGTGGCGGCGTGTGCGGGCTCTGCGGCAGCACACTGCCGCCAGACTTCCTGATCGCAGCTCACATCAAAAAACGCTCATTCTGCAGCGAAGACGAACGCAAAGACTTCGACAACGTCGGCATGCTCGCCTGCTTCCTCGGATGCGACAGCCTGTTCGAGCACGGCTACATCGCCGTCGACACCGGCGGCGACATCCTCATCAGCAACGCCGTCGACAACGCCCCCGACGTCGCCAAATTCATCGCAGAACACCTCCAAGGCCGCACCACCACCTGGTGGAACACCGACCGCGAACCCTACTACGCCTGGCACCGCAACCACGTCTTCAAGAAACTTCAACGCGGCAAATAGACAGTCTGCCACCTCATGATGATCGGCCGCGCTCCTCGCGCCGAGTTGCGGAGATGATCGTGGTTGCGGCCACCTCGGACGGCACGGCAGACTCGGCGAGCTGCTGAGAGCCCTCCCATGGTGGCCACAGTCGGCCCGAGGACGACCACCGTCTGAACATCCTCGGGCCTATCCCGTCGTCCTAGATTAGGCGATCCTGCTTGGCCTGCATCCTGAGACGAAGTCACGCTTGCGAGGGTGCGCTGCCACCAACGCCCTCCCACCGAGTCGAGCGGCAAAAACGTGATGAGCTTCAATATTGGTCAAGCAGACCAACGACTGCCAACGTCTCCGGCGTAACCGGAGCCGTAGACCGTAGTCAGGAGCACGATCATGGCCAGGAAGTCACGCGACCTGTTCGCCCCTGTGGTCCCAGCGGACAAGCTCAACCGGTTATTCACGGAAGTTTCCCGGGGAGCCGGTCACGACGCTGGCCGGGCGATGATGAACGGCACCTTTGAACGTTTCGTCGATGTCGACGGCAGTTTCGTCCGCGAGTTCCAGACGACCGGGTTCTCCCCACGGGTGCTCGAACTGGCGCTCTTCGCCTATCTCGAGGAACAGGAGCTCCCCCTTGAGCGTGCTGCGGCTGCCCCTGACTTCGTCATCCGAGGCGACCGCCCCGTCGCCATCGAAGTGACCACCACCAACCCTTCCCAGGAGCCGAAACCCGAGGCAGCACCGTCGCCGAGCTGGCTGCCAGACGATCTGGAGGATGCCAATCAAGAGTTCGTCTTCCAGCTCGGCAAAGCACTCCGCCGTAAACTAACCCACCGCGACGCACAAGACAAAGCCTACTGGGAAATGTCTCACGTCAAGGGCATTCCGTTCGTGATCGCGGTCGGCGCCTTCCACAACGATCACGCCCAGATCCACTCGGACGGCCTGCTCGCCCGCTATCTCTACGGCGTAGACCAGTCGTTCAGCCACGACGAAGCAGGCACCCTCACCATTATCCAGAACGAGCTGACCGAGCACCACTGGTCAGCGAAGCCGAAGCCACTTTCCAGTGGGCTGTTCAAAGAGCCCGACGCCACCCACCTCGCCGGAGTGTTGTTTAGCAACTCGCACACGGTCGCTAAGTTCAACCGCATCGGCATCGAGCGTGGTCTCGGAAACTCCGAAGCAGCTCTGGTGCGCTTCGGCACTTGCTACGATTACACACCCGACTCCGCTGGCCCCGCCGAATTCGCCTACGTCGTGGGCGACCGGCCCGCAGAGCAACCAGAGACCTTCGCCGAAGGACTCACACTGTTTCTCAACCCCTGGGCGAAAACACCCCTCGCGCCGGAAGCCCTGCCCGGGATCGTCACGACCACCCTTCGTGAAACCGATGGCATGCTGGAGTCCACGTTCACCCCACGGTTCAGGCCCTTTGCCTCGAAGACCATGGTGTTCGAGGGTCCATACCATGATCAATTCGCCAGGTACTTCCAGCAGGACCAGCTCGGCCTGCTCAAACCCGGGGCACCCAGCTTCGCCGAGCTGATGGAAAAACTGCTAGAAGAGGGTGAATAACCTGCCCAGAGCCCTGAATTCGCCTGCTCAAGTGCAGATGATTTCGCGTATTACACCGCTAGCGTCAGAGATAGGCTAATCCGGCGCGCAGCCAAACCAGACGGGGCCGACCGGAGCATTTGAGCTGACCTTCCAGTTCCACTTACGCGACACTTTCGATCGTCGGGCACCGCGCCGAGGCCTGATCGGATGCCAACGCGCGGCGGCGAGCACCACATAACTACTTTGTGGGCAATACTCACAAAGTGCACGACCTTGCGGTCAGCCACCGACACAAGCGTAGACGTTCCGCCAGGAGCGACGGCGGCAGCGACTGTGCCCTCGCCCGCTGCACCACCACCGCGCCAGCGCGGCTGGTGTCCGGCGATTGCACCAGGTCACAGCAGTGAGCCCACATAAGCGGTCGGACCCTCTGAGACGGGATTGGTTCAGCAGGAGGGAAGACATCCGTCCCAAAGCGGGAAGGCCGGTGGAGCCGCACCGCCGCGCTGACGGGGCTGTAGCTGGTCACTCCTAGCCACGCTCCCTCGCCATGGCGCCTCCTTCTGATATGACATAGGGGCATCACCCAGCCGAGCGGACAGATAACACTCCTCGGACATGCCAATCCGGCTACGCCAGGACCACGGCCGAGCTGGCGAGGTCGCAAGCACGCTCTCGCTACGGAACAACGCCTACGCGAGCGACTTCCGGAAGGAGCGCCGTGACCAGGTTGGAGCGGCACCTCCGCCGGGTGTCCGCCAGGATCAGCGCAAGCCAGACACGGCGCTGTGGCCGAAGCGATGAACGGCTGGCTGGCCAGAGTCTCCGAGGCTAGTCACCCAGGTAGACCATCTCCACGGTATCGTCACTGCGCTGGACACGAGGGGGAGAGAACATGCAGCGGACGCACACCATGAAGGATACCGAATTCCAGGCACACACATACCGCGCTACGTGGGGTACACAGCAATAATGAATGCAATCCCTATCCACCGCCTCGGCGAGATTTGCCAGGTGCTGAAGGGGCGTAATCGGATCGCCAAAGGCGACGACACCGACCCTGATTTTCGTGTCATCCAGGCATCAGACGTGGGATCGAGATTGAGATCCTTCGACGAGCTCGACCAGTCGACTCGCCGTAAGCGTAGTTCTGTCGAGGTGCTGCCCGGAGACATTGTGGGGAGCGTTTCCGGCCCCTATGGCAGGTGGGTCATCGTTCCCGACGGCTACGGTCCCGCCCTTGCCAGTGATCACACCGTCGTGCTGCGAAAGCGCGATCGTGTGAGTATGGGCTACCTGCTCGGCTTCCTTCGTTCGCCGCCGGGCAAGGAACTAATCAGTGGCACCGTGAGCGGAAGCGTGATCAGGCGGATATCCCCCAGTGCTCTAGAGGACATTCTCGTACCGTCCTGCCCATTGGACGCAGACCACGTGGACCGCGTCGTCAAGGAGTTCGAAGACGAGCTGTACCGGATCGACACCGAGCTCAACGAGTTGCGGAGCAATCTGGATCAGGTTTACCAGAGCTCCGCATCCGCCGAGGTGGTTGCACGGCTCGACGCCCTACAGGGCATCAGCGCCTCTGTGCGCACCATGACCGACCTGAGCAACCCGCTGCTCACGGCAAAGAGCTCCTTCCCCTATCCGATCGCTCGCACGCTGCGCGTGATGGAGCGATCACTCTCGCCAGGATCGCGGTATCGGGAAATCGTCCACGAGGGACTGGAAACACTATCGATCACACTGGTGTCGCTCTGCGCCGCCATCGCTCGGAAAGAAGGGATCATCGGTGGCCCCGAGACCAGCGGCTGGCTCTCGGCAGTTCTCCGCGGCCGGGCGACCATAGGCAGCCAACAGCACCTCGCCTTCCGAGTGGCTGCGAAGATATCCGCTCCCGGTGCGGCATACGACATCGGCGGGCTCGGCCGAGCACTGGGCAGCACCGATTCGCCTGCCGTGGTCCTGTTGAAAAAGTTACTCAAGGAGCGCAACAGAACCCATGGAGACCACCCTAGAACCGACTTTCAGTTCCAGCAGCGCCTCCCCGAGTCGGAGGAGAATATGCAGCAGCTCCTGGTTGCCCTTAGTTTCCTCGCCCGATGGAAGCTGATGTACGCGGAGTCTGTCGAACCGGTGGACAGCGGCGACGGCACTCCGCACTTCTCTGGTACGTTCCGCATTCTCCGGGGCGACAACCCTGACTGGGATCTCGCTCAGAAAGTTGAGCCAACCCCGCTGTACCGAGGAAGAATCTACGCCCTGATCGACAACGAGGCATTGATCGACCTCCACCCCTACCTCCTAGTGCGGGACTGCCCGCAATGCGGAGCAAAAGAGGTCTACCACCCCAACCGGTTCGACGACGCCGAGGCACACCTAGTCTCAATCGATCGAGGTCATCCTCAGGTCACAACGGATCCGGCCCTGTTGAGCGATTTAGCGGCAGCCTTCACAACTTAGAAGAGGAGGCAACCGCCGACGACAGATCTGATTGGATTGGCTGATGGCGATCATTCCACCTGATTTGAAGGTCGAGGAGCCACTGGTTCCCATCTTCCCGTTCAATGAGCCCGGCGAAGACATCCAGCTCTATGAGGGCCCTCTCATGGAAGTAGACGGGCAGGAACTGGACGGCAAGATCTTGACACGATGCGGGTCACAGCTCCGCGTCGTCTGGCGTCTCGATGAGCACCCGTCGTCACTCTGGACATTCAACGCGCTGACGGAACCGGACATCCGGCTCCGCGTCCATCTACCGTCTGGCGTGCATGAGCTGGTTGCCCTCAAAGGGAATTTTTCGGAGGGAACCGTCCAGGGACAGACACTCGGCAGCGACACAGCGCCACTGCAGCGGGTGCTACTGCACTGGATGAACCTCCCCTCGATCCACAGTCCGACACCGATCTTCCATGGCGACGGCGAACACCGAGGATGGCGGACGGGCCGATGGCGTTTCCAACTAGGACCATGGAAGATCACACTCGATAGCCGCGAGGACTACAAGCGGGTGTGGGAAATCCTTGGCAGAGAATACAACTTCGCTATTACTCACCTCATGGAGATCACCAGGGACGATGGCAAATGCTTCACCGCGATGGAGCTTGCACCTCTTCAGAAGGCGCTGCATTTCGGATTTTCCTTTGCCTTCGGACGCTGGGTTGGGCCAACGGGGCCGATAGGGATGGACTCGACTGGCTCGATCGTCTGGCAGCAGTGGGGCGACTTCTTCTGCGAACCGGGCCGCAGCGGCGGCCTCGCATGGCTGTACCACATCTACAACGAAGATCTCCGCGACCTACTCTCGCGCGTGTACGCCGCGTTCGCCGACCCCGACCGCAGCCACACCACACACATGCTACTGGCGATGGCAGTCGAGTCGAACCAAGCCGGCCGGGTCGAGCAGCGCACAATGACCGCATTCTCCGCCCTTGAGCTACTCACGTGGATCACTCTCAAACTCGGCAAAGGGCTCAGCAAGAGTCAATACAACAAGCTTCTCGCGCAAGGACGCATCAGAACCCTGCTTACCACTGCGTCGATCGACACAGACATCGACTCGAAGCGGCAACCTACCCTTGCACAGTTTGCCAACTCAGAATTGAGCACCGATAGACCGATAGACGGGCCTGCCGCGGTCAGTGAAGTTCGGAATCGACTGGTTCATCCGAACTCGCCTCAAGATGATCTATACCATTTAAACGGCCTCGTCACTGACGCTTGGCTACTCAGCCGAGAGTACCTCAACCTCCTCATCCTACACTGGCTCGGATACAAGGGAGCTTATCAATCGGTCCTCGGAACAGGCGGCTGGGCTGGCGACTCAGATCCCGTTCCCTGGGCCCCAACTGCTCCGAAAAGCCAATAAGCACAACGGCTCTGCTATTTCCAACTCTTGAAGGTTCATGCAGCGCCTAGGGGCCGAAAGGTGACGCACAGAAGACCGATGCCGATCGCGGGGAAATCAAGGAGTAGCTGAAAAATCACTTCAGGGCAGCTGCGGTTACTGCGCGGCGCCTAGACAGTCTCCGCACATGTCATCGAGCACGCAGACTAAACCGACGAGCCAGTGCGATGTGATCGCACCGGCCGTGGTCAGCGCCACCAACGCGACGCTACCGGCGCCGACGAGCCGGGGCACGAAGGTGGACATCGGCCTCGTCGGAGACACGACGACGAGCGGCATCCCGTGGCTTACCGGGGATACGTTGCTTGCCCGGCTCGCGAATCACCTCCGCTACCTTAGCTCCTCATTCGATGGCACTCTTGGGGCGACCACAGCAGTGCTTGAATTTGCGGTCCGTTTTGGGAATACAGACGCACTTTTGGTTGCGGGAGGGCGGCTCCACGGTCAGTTTGACGGCTGAGCCGACGAGGGTACCGGCTTGGGCTGATTTGATGAGATAGCTTGTGGGGTTCCAAAAGTCGCTCACCGGCTCTGACCAGTGAATTTACGCGGCTCGTTCGTATTCGTTGATCATGCCTCCGAGAAGCCGCTGTCGCCTGATCCGCTGAGAGTTGTGGTCCGCCACGGGGTGGGTCGGTTGTGGTGGGCGGAGCTCGCGTGCCCGGTGCGGCCGTCGACCGTTGTAGTGTCGGACGTACTCGGCGAGCACGGCGCGCAGATGCCGCTCGCTAAGGATCAACATCCGGTCGGCGAGCTCGGTTCTGGCCGTGAGCACGAATCGTTCGGCGTAGCAGTTCGCCCGCGGGCAACGCGGAGGAATCCTTACCGCCTCCATGCCGACGTCGGCCAGGACGGCGTCGAACGAGGCCGAGAACTGGCCAGCCCGATCACGGATGAGGAACCTGAACTCGTCGATTCGATCACCAAGATCCAGCATGAGATTGCGGATCTGCTGAGTAGTCCACCGGCCGTCCGGATTCGTGGTCATACCGAGGATGTGGACGTAGCGGCTGCCGACCTTCAGCACGAAGAACACGTAGATTCTTCTGAGGGTGAGCGCGCAGTCGACGTGGAAGAAGTCGCACGCCAGCATCGTCGAGGCCTGCGTGCGCAGGAACTGCCGCCAGGTCGTGTCGGTGTACCGAACGGTCGCGGGAGGTATGTGTGCCCGCTTCAGGATCCGCCGGATGGTTGAGGCACCGACCCGGTGTCCGAGCTTGAGCAGCTCGCCCTGAATCCTCTTGTAGCCCCAGCTGTGGTTCTCTGTGGCCATCCGTTCGATCAGCCTGGCGATCGCGTCGTCGACTGGTGGCCGGCCGCGCCGGTGTGGATAGGTCCACTTCGCAGTCACCAGGCGCCGGTGCCAGCGCTGGATCGTGCCCGGGGTGACCAACCGGTGTGTCCGCAGCGCCTTGGGCAGCAGGCGGACCAACGCGGCGAACACAGCCCGGTCAGCCCAGTCGAGACGAGGTTTCGGGTTACCTCTGCGCAGCACAGCAGCCTCATGGCGCAGTACCAGCAACTCGACGTTCTTCAACGCCGACGAGCGACCGAGCAACACCACCAAACCCACCAGCCGAAAGGAGATCAGATAAAGCAGACGCAACGACATGGCCGACGATCAAGCCTTACCCGTCGAACACGCCTGCCGCCACAGGTCTGATGCTGGAAACCGACTTCTGGAACCCCACACCCTCCAGCGGCCAATCGCGGGACGAAGGGTTCCGCATCGGGTCAGACGGCGCCCTGTCAAAGACCGTCGGCGTACTCCCCGAAGCGGCAGCGCACCGAACTTCTGGTCAGCTTGACCCAAAGGACGCGCGGCGCTAGCCTGACACCCACAGGGCATACTTGTCACTATGACCATAAGCAGTGCCCGCGACAGGCCAGGTCACCGTTCGGACCAATGAAACGAGGAGTGCCATGACGACAGCGAGAGCAATGCCCACGGCGGTGACCGCAGCCCGGCGGGCGTTGCGGTTGTTGGTCGAGCACTCACCGATCACCTTTGATGGCTGGACCTTGTCACCGGATCTACCTGAACAACCACTCTCGCTAAGTGAAGTCGTCGATCTTCTCGGGAGTCGAGCGACTGACGATGCAGTCAAGGGCGCGATCTGGGCCGAACTGGTCCGGCTAGCTCAGCTAGAACCGCAGCCCTGGCAGATTGTCGCCGCGGGGTTGCTCACTCCTGGCCTCGCAGCGACGGCACATCGTGTCGTCGTCGAACGCGGTGGAGATCCTGCCGAAGTTGAATCGGAGGTCATGCTCGGCTTCATCGAGGCGCTACGAGCAGTAGATCCCTCAATGCGACGCCTGGTCCCCCACCTCAAGCGAGTCGCGTACGACCGAGCCATGAGCGCGTTCCAGTATCCACCTACACGCCGCACTGAGTCGACAGCATTCTGCGTAGTGCCAGTTCTGGCTCGCCCAGGACACGTCGACTTCGTTCTCGCCGAGGCTATCGACTACCACATCTTGACTCGCGCCGAGGCAGAGCTGATTGGGAGAACCAGGATTGAGGGTTTGGGCTTGGCCACAGTGGCGGAACAGCTCGGCATTTCGGTTGCGCAGAGCCGAATAATTCGCGCAAACGCCGAGTTCAAGCTCAACGAGTTCCTCCAGTCGCCCAACTATCGAAACCAACGAATTCACATTCTTCTACGAAGAGATCACTCGCCCTAGTCTCACTGCAACACAAAGCAGTATGTACGAAATCGTTTCCACTGCCCCACTCCATCAGGCGCCAAGCATGCACAAACCCCAGATTAGACAGGCCAGCAGAAACGATAATTACTCAGCGCCAGAGATGGAGTTTACGTCGACGGATAGAGATACAAAGCATCCAAATCTCACATAAATCGCCGCTATTTTGGTTGCCCCAGCGACGCCAGATGCCTAGTTGCCGACGTCGCTATAAGCCTATCTCAACTACAATTGCAGCTGTTCTTGTCAATGCGACACTAAGCCTGTAGGGTGAAGCTTGTGGAAAAATGGAATATCCCTCGCAGCGCCGTCGCGGTCGACCTGGCAGTGCTGACCATCCGGGACGGCGGTCTCCACATTCTCGTGGTCGCGCGAGCCAATTCTCCTTTTCAGGACCGGGTAGCCCTTCCAGGCGGCTTTTTGGAGGACAACGAGGACCTGGACCAGGCCGCGCACCGCGAGCTCGCTGAGGAGACGGGCTTGAACGCAGGCGATCTAGCTGTGCGCCAGCTGCGAAGTTATGGAGCACCTGATCGTGATCCCCGCGGGCGCGTCGTGTCCGTGTGCTACGTCGCGCTGATGCCCGACCTGCCCGTGCCGGTCGCCGGCGGAGATGCAAGAGCCGCGCATTGGGTTCCCGTCGAGAACCTTCTCTCCGATCCGGGCCAGCTCGCGTTCGATCACCACAAGTTGCTCATCGATGCTGTTGAGTACGCCCGCACCCAGCTGTCTTACACGACCCTCGCAACGAAGTTCTGCCCACAGGAGTTCACGATTGCACAGTTACGCGAGGTGTACGAAATAATTTGGGGCGTCGAACTCGATCCGTCGAATTTCCATCGCAAAGTTACCGGATCACCCGGGTTTCTCGTGCCCACAGGAACTCGCGCGGCGAGAACTGGCGGGCGCCCAGCCAAGCTGTACCAGGCCGGACTTGGAGTCCGGCTGCACCCCGCACTTTTACGCGACTCGGTGCCCCACAGGCCGGATGATACCGGTACCCCGTAACGCAGAGCAGGAAGGCGATGAACCGCCGATGAGTACCGTTCACGACACCGTGCTAGGCACCGTAGTCATTTGCACGGCCGTGGCCGACGAATACCGCGCCGTACGCGAACATCTGGTCGATCCGCTCGCGGAACGCCGGGAACGGGGCACCCTCTACCAAGTCGGTACCTTCCCCACCAACCGCGGCTCTTGGACCATAGTCCTGACCCAGACCAGCGCGGGCAACACCGAAGCCGGTGTACAACTCGACCGCGCGATCGGCGCATTCGACCCGCAGATCGTGTTCTTCGTTGGTGTGGCGGGAGGCCTCAAGGATCTCAAACTCGGGGACGTGGTCGCCGCCGACACTGTCTACGGCTACGAGTCCGGTAAAGACACCGCAGCCGGATATCGGCCGCGCATCAAGACCTACCCGAGCACGTATCCGCTCGTCGAGCGCGCAAACCAAATCGCCCGGGACAACGAGTGGCAGCACCGAATCTTGCCGGCTCCGCTGACGTCTCCGCCGACTGCACTGGTCAAGCCAATCGCAGCCGGCAGCAAGGTCGTCGCCGACCAGCGATCGGGAACCGCGGGTTTTTTGCGCGAGCACTGCGGTGACGCCGTCGCCATCGAGATGGAGGGGCACGGCTTCCTCTACGGCGCTCACGTGAACAGCGATGTCGCCGCACTGGTTGTACGCGGCGTTTCCGATCTGCTCAGCGACAAGACCGGGGAAGCTGACCGCAAATGGCAGCCGATCGCCGCCCGGCACGCCGCCGCGTTCACTTTCGAACTACTGAGCCGGATGCCGCAGACCGACACTGAACGCGATCAGGCTCGCCAGAAGGACCGTGCAGCGTTACACGAGGTCACCGAGTCGAACCTCCGTGCCCTCGACGACCGCATGACTTTGCCGGGTGCGGAGGGGCCTTCCACCATCAATCGCGCGGCGCTTCCGGCACTGCTCGTCACGGACGGCACCTTCGTCCTGACCGGCGAACCGGGCTGCGGCAAGACAGGTGTGCTGAGCCAACTAGCTCACGAGATGATCGACCGCGGCGATGACGTCGTCCTTCTGACCGTCGACAGTATTGGGTCCGAAGCTAACTCGATTCGCGACGACGTACAGTTGAGCCAGTCGTTGCTCGCGGTCCTCCGCGAATGGAACGGCGAATCACGCGCTACCTTGCTCATCGACGGCCTGGACGCCGCTCGAGGCGGCCCGCTCCCCTGGCTGGTAAAGCTGATCCGCGGGCTCGCCGGTTCGCGGTGGCGAGTATTCGCGACCATGCGGCGGTTCGACCTCCGTCACAGTCCGGTATGGACCGAGGTCTTCTCCGGCACACCGGTGTCTGATCAGAGTGAGCACGTCGACGATACGCTTCGCACTGTCCGCCACTTCCTACTCGGGAACTTTTCGCCCAATGAGCTCACACTCGTTGCCGGCAAGCATTCCGGTGTCGCGCAGCTGGTCTCCGGTGCGGGCGAGAATATGCTCGACCTCATCCGCAATCCGTTCAACCTCCGCCTCGCCTGTGAGCTGCTGTCAGCCGGAGTCAGCCAGGCTTCTCTGGCCGAAGCACGCGACCAGCTCGAGCTATTACACAAGTACTGGCATGTTCGCGTGGTCCCGGACTCCGATAGCGAGGCACGCCTCCGAGCGCTGGAATGCCTCAGCGAGACGATGCTGAAACGGCGAGCCCTGCGGGCGAGCAGCCGCTGCATACCTCACGCACTTCTCGACGCACGAACTGCGCTTGTCCAAGATGGAATACTGCACGAGCTCCCGAGCCGGCTGAAAGCCAGCGGCTCGCCGTTCCTCACCTACTCGCACCACATCCTCTTCGACTACAGCGTCGCCGCACTCATCTTCACCACCGACGACGAATCGCAACTAGTGGCACGACTACGAGACGATCCCAATCTCGTGCTCGTGGCACGGCCGAGCATCGACCTGCACCTGGCTGACCTCTGGCACGTCGACCAAGACCGCTCCACGTTCGCCACTGCCGTCGCGGCGCTGGCGCAGCACCGCGACAGCCTCGCCGGACTTGCCTCAGTACGGGTCCTTGTTTCCGAAGCGGACACCGATGACGACGTACGATGGCTCATCGACCTCTCGCGCAGCGATACCGGAACGTTCTCGACTATCATCGGGTGGATCGCAAGTGTCCTGGACGCGGATGACGAAACGGTCCGCGAGCGCGCACGCGACAAGATCGATTTGTGGACCAAGGTGCTCGCGAGCGCAACCAAGCAGACAGCGGCCGGCTTCGAGGTCGCTCTGGTGAACCAGACATACCGTCTCCTGACACAGATCGACAAATTATCGACAATGCGTCCTGGGACACTGGCAGCTTACGACTGGGCAGAATGCGTAGCTGAGTTGCTGTCCACAGCACTCGAAGCACCGGTTGAACGCGAACGTTTAGCCACCGCGGCCGCCAGGTTCCTGCCTCGCGCGATCGCGATCGAGCCCGGGCACAGACACCTACTCCGAGAGACCATGAAGCCGGAGACCATGGAACTCTGGCCACCAAGCTACCTCTACCACTACGTGGAAGACGTGTGCGCGATCGCCGCCGCCGACCCCAACCTGGCACGTGACCTCCTGGTCAAAGTTCTCCGACGGAGCGACGACCGAGACGACGTCACTCCTCTGTTCCAGGGAATCGTGTCGATGACCACGACCCACCGGCAAGACCTCGAAATGGCAAAATACGGGGTCGGCCGGCAAATGGGCGCCTTCATCAACGTCGCAGGGCTCAGACACTCCATCGAAGTCCTTGCCGAAGCCCTTTCCCTAGACCGAGACGAGGTGACCACGGAAGTCGGCTATCCAGTCACCGTGCGGTCCGCCTACGGCCAAATCGATCTGTACGGTCGTCACCTCAACCACGGACCAGGTCACGGCGCCACAAAGGCCATCCTCGCCGCTTTCACTGCCGCCTTGCTCGAGTTGACTCCTGTGGATGCCGACCTCGACGCGATCGTCGACGACCTAGTCCGTCATATCCGGCACCCCGAGGCCTGGCAGGCACTGCTGACCACTGCTGCCGAGCAGCCCGCCAGCTTGGGGCACGCCTTCCTGCCCGTATTGGGAAGCGGAGGACTGATCGCGCACTCCCACACCCGCGCTGCCGCCGGCAACCTGATCCGGGCAATCGGTTCCTCGATCTCCGAGGCCGAGCAGCGCGACCTCGAGCAAGCCATCCTGACTGCCCCTACACACTTTCGACACCCTTCGGACGAGGCGACAGAGCATGTCCTGGACCAGCTGTGCGGATGCCTTGCCATCGATAGAATCCGAGATACGGCGCTCGCTGAACGAGCACGTCGGCAGATCGAAGCCGACGACCCTCCACCCATCCCCCAACCTCACGGACCTATCGCAAGGTTCGAACCCCTTACCTTGCAGGACTACCTGGGGAAACAAGACGCAGAACTCACCAACTTCGAACAGCGTGAGGCGCTCGATGACCTCCGAACGCTAGTTGACGCGTTGCCTACCAGCCCGTCTCCGGACCAGGCGACTGACGTAGAACAGGCGCTCCGGCGGGCGCTCGCAGTCGGTGTGGGCGGCCTTGACCACCGCGGACCCGGCGCTGAAATGCTCTTCCGGGCCGTCGAGGCCGTCATCCGCGCAAAACCACCGGAGCCGGACTCCGACCTGGCAGAACTGATCATTCCTCTGCTGCTCTCCGCAGCGAGCACGAACGACACACGGGACAAGGAAGGGCCCGCGTGATGATGTCCTGGACCCCAACCCCAAAACGGACAGCTATCAGCACATTGGCAACTCTCTGGTGCCGATCCGCGTGGAGGTCGTCACAGCACGCTGACTCGATCCGTGCGATTCTTCGGGCCGGGATCAACGACGTCGACGACGTCATCCGGCTCCATGCCGCCCAGGTGGGGCGCCTCCTTTGCCCCGAGCCAGAAGCTGGGTTTGAGCTTGTACACGACCGTCTTCTCGTAGAAAAGCAGCCACTTATCGCCGCTGTGCTCCTCCGGGAGCTTTGGGCTTGCGGCTCAGAACGGCCCTCAGATATCGACGTTGTCCTCGCGACCCTTGTGAAACAGGCACCCTGGACACTGCTCCTGAACGAGACCGAATCCAATGCAGATCAACTCGAACCGCTCGAAATCATCACCTCACTAGCCTTACTGCTCACCATCCGGCATCAGACATCCTACGCCCAAGAGCTGACCCGAACCTGGCTCGCTGATCCCATCGCAACAACGGCCGCTCAACAGGCCGTCAGCAAGCTGCGCGCATGGATTGAACTGCCAGCTGCACAAGCGAAGGAGCGCGCATACGCGTTCGACATGCTGGACGCTGCAACTGCCGCCTTGGCTCACCTGCGCCATGCGGCAGCAAGGGACCCACACCGCTTAGGTAAGGTCTACCTCACGGCTGACCTGATCTCCCGGAACATCAAATTCGCCTCCGAAACGGTTCTTAAGACCGATGGCCAAGCCACTGAAGATAACGAATTCGCCACGAGAGCTTTCTCTGCATTGGATGGTGTTGCTCAATTCAAGCATCCCTCGATCACACATTCCCTGATCGAAGCACTCGGTCATCTTGCGACCGCAGACCCGGCGCGGGCCTTCCACATTGCAGCAGCTGCGGTGAACACAGGCGACGAATACACGTACGATTCGGTAGCAGCCGCCGAAACAACCAAATTCATCGAACGCTACCTGGCCGAGTTCCGAGAATCTGTGATCGCTGACGACAGGCTGCTAACGGCGATCCGATCAGTACTCCACGCCTTCGTCGACGCGGGCTGGCCCTCCGCCATCTCCCTCGCCTACCGGCTGAGCGAGGCATTTCGCTGAGAACTACTACCAGCGCCGTGTCAGGAACTCGAAAATTCAGATCCGCCAGCGATCACAGTCGTGCAGGTTAACCTCGCCGAGCGTGTAGGTGCCGAGAACTGTGTCACGTCATGCGACCTGCTGATATTCGTGGATCAGTCCGCCGAGTCGATCGTACCGACGAACCCGTCCGACGCCGGTCATCCGGCAGGGAACCTGCCCACGGTCGAGTGGATGCTGGTCCAATGAGCGATGGGGCCGATGCTGGTTGAAGTGATCGACATACTCGGCCAGCACCTGCCCCAGATGACGCCGGTTGACAATGAGCATCCGATCCAGACACTCGCGACGCACAGTGCCCACCCACCACTCAGCGATCGCGTTCACCCGAGGAGCTCGAACAGGGCTCCTCAGTACCTCGACACCGACCGATCCGAACACCGCATCGAACGCCGCGGTGAACTTCGCGTCGCGGTCACGGATCAGAAACCGCAAGCCTTCCACTCGATCACCGAGCACCACCAGCAGATTCCGGGCCCACTGCACCAGCCACTCCGCAGTCGGATGAGCCGCCACCCCCACGATGCGCACCCGGCGACGATCGTGCTCTACGACAAACAACACTTACAGCCGGCGCAGCAACACAGTGTCCACGTGGAAGAAGTCCGTCGCCACGATGCCTTTGGCCTGGGTAGTCGTGTATCCCAGCCCGACCAGTTCGCCGTGGATTCGCCGGTAGCCCCACGACGGATTGTCCCTCGCCATCTCCAGCACCAACCGGCGGATCACCACAGCAGTCCGTGGCCGCCCCGGCCGACGCCGGTATGTCCACCGCCGTCGCACCAGCGTCGCGTGCCACCGCGGGATCGTGCCACGCACGTCCGGCCCTCGGCGCATAGCATGACGACTGGCATTACAGCGGGCGCGTCAGCCAGCCGAGCCGCTGTGGCCACTGCGGACCTAGATGATCGTTCAGGAGCACGACCAATCGTGAACCATCGACGAAGTCGAACCGGCCGATCACCAGGCAGGACCTGATGTCGGATCCGGCTTTTACAGGCGCGCTGATCATCCGGATGCCCGGCACCGCGAACCCGATCCCGCTGGAACCCGGGGAATGGGCGGCGATCGAACTGCGGGCAGGGAACGCGAGCCGACCCGTGAGCACCGAGCCTGTCAAGACCGTGGTGACCTCGCGCCCGGTGGGCAGCATCCCCGAGGCGACAACGGCGAACAACGACTCGGGCCCCCGCGAGATCGGCTTCCCTGAGGCGAAGCTGGTGAAGCAGTACGAGGACTTCGTGGACAACGAGCTGCGCTGCCTCAGCGCACTACTGTCCTCCGGCGAGCGGCTTGTCTGCGACCTCTTCGACCCGGCGGCGAACACGCTCATTGAAGCCAAAGCCTCCAACAGTCGGCAGGACGTCCGCATGGCGCTTGGGCAACTGCTGGACTATCGCCACCACATCAAGCCCGACGCCGAACTGGCGGTGCTTCTCCCGGACCGTCCAGCGCCGAGCATCACCGAGGTCCTCCACGCACACGGCGTGCCTCTTATCCACCCCGACGATCAGGGCTTTCGCAGCGTCGTACCCGAGGAATGATGTAGCCACCGCCTCTGGCCAGCTGCACGACACGCAAACGAACGCCGCGAGGAAACACCCAGTCTCGGCGATCAGCCATGGGTGCACCTATTCGGCTCACGGGGCGGGAGATACGCCGCTTCGTCAACCGGCCACAGCACGCGCCGGCTTTAGTTCCGAGGCGGTCTGGCAAGGTCGTACGACACTCGCGCCGGAAGACCGGCGATAGCGTGGTAGCAACGCAGGCAAAGCACTCCGCCCGGACCGGCTGACGAACGGCCGCACTTCGAGCACATCTTGACCTCGACTGCGAGATCCTGCGAGGTGTGCGGATTGGCGCACGCGGTTGTGCGTGACGCACGACCGCCTCGCCGAGCCCGGGTGCCAGGCTCGTACTCGCCGAGTGTCCCCGACAGTTCGCGGAACAACTCAAGATCAGAGTGCGGTATGAGGCGGACATTGCCCCTCAGATCGCGGATGGGAACGATCTCCCTGGCTGGGACCATGCCGGCTACATCGTCGACAGTCAGCCCTCCCCAAGGCTCGGGGATGGGATGAAACTGCCCGCACGGCCGTTTCGACTTTTTGCCGACAGTGACAGGGCAAGTGTCCATGTTGACGATTGTGCAGCGCGTCGCGACCAATCGACGCGGGCCGATCGCGGTGGCCGCACGCCGCGGCGGCATCGAACGCCATGGACGCGGGTTGCTGCCGACGGTCGGCACCTCGAAGAACCACGGCGACGGGCGGTCGGAATCCAGAAACCACACCGGCAGCCAGCCCCCATGGAACGACTTCGTCGTGCGGGCTTTCACCGACCCGGTTTGGATCGACGAGCGCTGTACCTCGATGCCGGTACGCCGAGGGCCTTCGATGGCGACGTCCAGGATCGTGCCGTGCCCGGTGCTGCGCTCCTTCGTGACGCTGAAACCGGCATCTTCCGCGGCGCGTTGCCAGTAGTCCTTCTGATAGCGGTGCTCGTCGGATTCGTGTTCGACCGCGTGCTCGGCGGCGCAGTCGCTTCCCGGGAAGTGCACAGCCCAGTAGCGATCACGGATCTTCTTGATGTACATCGCCGCACCGTCGTCTCCGCCACCGTCGCGACACTCTCGCTCCAAAGCCTGCTGACACAGCAGAATTCGATCCTTGCGACCGATTTGCCCGTGCAATGAGGAGATCAGTGCGAAATCCGCAGCGTTCAGCTTCGCTAGGTCGAGAAGTCGTTCCTCTTCGCAACCTTGGGTGTACCGAACGAGCGTCGACATGCGTGGACCTCCTCAGGCTGACTGACCAGCATAAACGGGACGGCCTCTGGTTTCACTCCGCTAGACCAGCCAATCGCCGGGCGTAGCAACCGACGCACAGCTGAAATCCGCAGGTAAACGAAACCCGCAACCTGCCGACGCGCCGACGCCGGCACCCGTGTTGCCGACATCTCGACGCTGATGTCCGACGGCACCGCAGCGAGGCTGGTCAAGCGGTACGCCGACTTCGTGATCGAGAACTGTCGTACCTCAGCGCACTCTCCCCATCGGGAAGCGGCTCATCTGTGATCTCTTCGAACCGCAACGAATTCCCTCCTCGAGGCCACGGCCCCCCAACCCTGCGCCGAACTGGCAGTCCTGCTCCCTGGCCGAACCCGCATCCAGCGTCATCGAGGCACTAGGAGCGCAGAACGTGGCCTTGATGTACCCGGGCGATGACAAATTTCGCGACGACCGCGCGCGAACCGGCGGGGCATCTCCGGGCTGGCCACGAACTCCTGTACCTTGATCGCCATACAGCCGCCTGGCTTCCACGGGTTCGCCCGCGGACATGCCACACATGTATGGGAGTTCCGTCGTGTCGTCGTTCCTGCTTTCCAGGTCCGCGCAGAGCGTTCTGCAGCTCGCCGCGGGTGACACCCTCGCCGATCAGCTCGCCACCCAGTTCGCCGTCAAGTACGGCTTCCGCCCGTCCGACTCCGAGCGGCGTTCCTGGCGGATGAGCCTGCCCGCGCTCGCGCAGGAGCTGGCGGAGTGCGGCCTGGGCGAAGTCGAGATGCTCATCGAGTACCAACTGCCGCTGTCCAGCCTTCGCGCCGATGTCGTGCTCGCAGGCGTCCACCCCGAGACCGGCAGGTCGTCTTACGTCGTCGTGGAGCTCAAACAGTGGAGCAGCGCGACCGTCGAGGAGGACGAACCCCGGCTGTGCACCGTGCCGGGTGCCAAGCGCGCGTTGCTGCACCCGATCGCACAGGTCGAGCAGTACTGCGAGTACCTCGTCGACTTCACCCGTGTGCTGCACGACAGCACTGACGACGTCGTCGGGGTCGCCTACCTGCACAACGCCGACGACGCGGGGGTCGCGTCGCTGCTCGAGCTGCCGCCCCGGCAGTACGGGCAGATGTTCACCGCGTCGAACCGCTCCGCGCTGCGGACGTTCCTGAACACCCGCCTGGCCCCCAAGTCCGGTGTCCAGGCCGCGGAAGACCTCGCGAACAGCAGGATCGCGCCGAGCAAGCAGTTGATGGCGGTCGCAGCCGACGAAATCAAGCACCAGCGCAGCTTCGTGCTGCTCGACGAGCAGCAGGTCGCCTACCTGATGGTCCTGCGAGCGGTCCGGCGTGCCCAGGACGCCGACAGCAAAGAAGTCATCATCGTCAACGGTGGCCCGGGTTCCGGCAAGAGCGTCATCGCGCTCGAACTCCTCGGCGAGCTCTTCCGGAACGGCTACGGCGCGATCCACGCGACGGGGTCGAAATCGTTCACCACCACCCTGCGCAAGATCGCGGGCAAAGGCACCACCCGGGTACAGAAGCTGTTCCAGTACTTCAACAGCTTCTCCCAGACGGGACACAACAACCTGGCCGTCCTGATCAACGACGAAGCCCACCGCATTCGCGAGACCTCCAACAACCGCTACACCCCGGCCGCGAAGCGCAGCACCAAGCCCCAGGTCGAAGAACTCATCGACGCCGCCCGCGTCCCCGTCTTCCTGCTCGACGAGCATCAGGTCGTCCGTCCCGGCGAACTCGGCTCCTACGACGAAATCCACGCCAAGGCAAAGGAGAAGGGCTTCACGGTCCGGCGGATCGATCTCGACGGTCAGTTCCGCTGCGGCGGCAGCCGCACCTACGAACAGTGGGTCCTGGACCTGCTGGGCCTCTCCGGCAACCCTCCCGCCTCGTGGCAGGGCGACGACCGATTCGAACTGGCCGTCGCCGACAGCCCCGCCGACCTCGAAGCCCACCTCGCCACGAAACTCGACCAGGGCTTCGGCGCGCGGATGACCGCCGGTTTCTGCTGGCCCTGGAGCGACGCCCACCCCAGCGACGGCCTTGTCGACGACGTCGTCATCGAATCCTGGAAACGTCCCTGGAACGTCAAGGGCGACCGCGGGGTCAACGGCGCGCCCCCCTCCCAGCTGTGGGCGACCGATCCCGCCGGCTTCGGCCAGGTCGGCTGCATCTACACCGCACAAGGCTTCGAATACGACTGGAACGGCGTGCTCTTCGGCCCCGACCTGGTCTGGCGGACCGACCACTGGGTGGCCGACCCCTCCGCCAGCAAAGACACCGTCGTCGCCCGCGCCAAACCGGACGAATTCGAGCGGCTCATCAAGCACACCTACAAGGTGCTGCTGACCCGCGGCATGCAGGGAACAGTCCTGTACTCCACCGACCCCGAAACCCAGGCCCTGTTCCACACACTGGCCGACGACTGAAGCCTCGCTGACCCTCGCGAACCCCAGCGCGGGCAGTCATCGAGCGCCATCGGCCCGGTACGGCCCCAGTACACGCGCTGATGAGCGACACGACGACGTCCGTGCCGCGGTTCGCCACCCACGAAAGGAAGCCCATGTGGGCTTGGTTCGTCGGCGGCTATGCGGTGCTCATCGCGGTCCTCATCGCGTATTCAGCACACGTCGCCATTTCCTGTCACAACAAACAGCGTCGCGCCGACGCATTCAGGGTCCTTAAACTTCTCGCAGTCAGCGCAACCGCTGGCACCACTGGGCTTATTCTGACTGCGCTACGCCTCCACGAAGCAGGTGTCTTACCATAAGCCTTTCTTCAGCCGCGTCCCGTCCGGATCCAATCATGGCCACCACCGCCGGAGGTCCCTAAGTGCATTGATGACCTCGCTGACCCCGGCGTCGCCGAGTAGCCGGGGCAACGCAGGTGCTGCCGCCTCGATCAGGTCAGAAAGGTACCAGCTGAACGATTGTTCTCGCCGGAGCATCTCAGCGAGCGCGGCGTCCGCTTCGGGCGTACCGACTTCGCAGAGAACGGTGACTAGGCGGGGCAACAGATACCCTGCAACATACGGACGAGCGATGGCGCAACCTTTGAGGTTGTCGTTATCCGGCAACGTGGGCATGTGTGTTTCCCCGCCGAAGTACGAATGAAGATCGTGGTCCCTGATAGTCCCCAGACCCTCGGAAATGAGGTCGGCCCGATTGCCACAATATCCAAGACTCGTCAGGACCAATGCGACCAGAGCGGCCTCATCGAGCTCTCGCGCCTGCTTCACCGCAAGTTCGAACTCAGCACCGGAGAGGTACCCCGCGATCGCCGCCAAGGCTTGGGCACGTTCCCCGGGCGACCGAATATCGGCGACGGCGCTCAGCACCTCCCTCTGTGTCAACGGGAAGCCCTCGTGCCGGACAAGATGGGCCAGAGTGAGTGCGACATCCGACGGTGTCCCGGGGTCCGTCCTCGTGCGAAGCACGCGGTTGAGCTGTTCGGCGGTGAACAGGTCGGCAGAGGTTGACATGATGACGTGTCGCGCCGTCGAACCACACTGGTCAGCCGCATCGAGTGCATGATTGACGTATGAGGTGCGGGCTTCAGGCGGCATCTGCTTACTCAGAACGGCCAACGCGAGACCTCTGCTGTACGGGTCCTTCACCTGCAGTACAAGGTTCGCCGCTTGAACCGGATCCGGTAACTGAGCGGCGAGCCGAATCAGAGGTCCGACACGCCCTTGGCCGACCGCTATGAGTGCTGTCTCCACGTCAGTTTGATCATCACAACCAGCAAAGGCGATTTGCTCCCTCGCAACCTCTGCGTCCTTCGCACGTGCGAAGGGGGCTAACGCCTTTAGCGCGGACGCAACTGTTGCAGCGTCGGTCTCGGTACTGAAGGCGATCCTCAGTCCTTCTTTGACCAGGCCGAGACGGTCCGAAGCAGGCGCCAGCTCTATCAGATCCGCAACTTCTGTACCGTGCGCTCGCCAATCGTCACGAAACAGCGCCAAGACATACTCCAGCACTGTGCCCTTGTGCTCCTGTGAGGCGTTGCGCATCACGGCGTTCATCACGCTTCCGAAGGCAAGCGTGCCCAGAGACCAAGCCTTGTCCAGCATGCCCAGGAGCAAGTCTGGTGGTCCGGCCGGCGTGTGCTCGAGGAGACCTTCGATGGCCTTGTTGTGGAAGAGAATTTCGGGCAGTACGGCGAACACCGCTCGAAACCCCGGCACGCGTGCCGCGTCAGGTACCCTGCCCACCAGCGCGCCGACAGCGTCGATCCGCGCGAATGGATCAGCGAATCGCGTTGCCATGTCGAGAGCCCGGCCCGCTTCCTCGGGAGGCAGGAACTTGCCGAGCCACATCAGGCAGTACGCCTTGGTGCGTTCGTCGTCAAGTTCCAGCACCTCGGTCAACATGGTGGCCGGTTCGAGACGCGGGTCAAGGGCGGCCTCGACACATCGTTGCTCTTCCAGGCCGAATTGCGTCGCCAGATCCAAGGCGAGCAGTGGAGCGGTTCGGCCCGGAAGTTCGAGGAGTATGCCGATGCGCCGACGGTCATCGAGTCCATCGACGGCAGCGACGAAGGTAGCGACTTGATCTTCCAGGCTCCTGTGTGCCGAGCAGGCCAATGTCCGTACCCAGTACTCAAGCAGTCTGTACAACCCGCCGACGCGCTCGATGTCGTTGGCCAACGCGCCGATTGTCCTTTGCTGTTGAGTTTCGGATAGGTAAGGGAACAGACCGAGTTCGGCGCGGACCCGGTGGTCGGTCTTACGCATGTTCCAGGTGTGCCGGAGCGCTACGTCCAGAAGTTCTGGTGATAGCGCGGGTGCCATCGCCTCTAGCGCCTCGGCCTCCACCCAGTCGGCCCCGATCGAGCAGACCGCGTCCAGCGCACGAGGGAGCAGTTCTGCCGGAAGATGGCCAGCCAGTTCACCGAATGTCCGAGGCATCCTCAATGCGTTGGCGAATACGCGGTCCAGCGGCCAGAGTCCATACTCGAGCAGCGCCGCCAGAAGCTTTCCGGAAAACACGTGGCTACCGATATCGACCGCGTCGGCGATAAGGATGTAACGCAGCTCTAGGCCGAGTGACGGCGCGGAGCGTTTGGCGATCAACACGTCTTCACGGAAGCCTGCCGGGTCGTCACCCTTTGCGGTCAACCACACATTGGTGGCATGGCGATCATTGACAGGTCGTTCAAGGCGGAGAAGTCGATCCAGATCCTCGAAACGACCGACCTGGGACAGGTGGGTAGCAAGGTGGCGCAACGCGTACCCGTCGTCCGTCCCGGCGATGGCCGGATCGTCCACAAGGGAGTGGAAAGCGGTCAAGTAGCGATCGCAGATCCGGTTGTGCGCGTTCACCGCTTCGACGGCTAGAGTTTCCGCCCACGAATATGCGATGTCACCGGCGCCCGGCACCGGTGTCCCGGTAAGCAGCTCGCGAAAGCTCGCGTGATGCAACGCGAACCTCCGCGGGGCTCCCTCGGTTGCGGTCAGAAAAGGGCGCAGCACGTGATGGCACCAGTGCCGAGCAACGTCGTCACTCACGCCGGCCAACCCAGCCAAGGTCTGCGTTGTCAACGGTTCCGCGGCGACCGCCAACGTCGCCAGAACGGCACGTTCGGACCAACGCTGGACGTGATCGAGGTAGTAAGTGCCCAGGCTCGTCGGCAGCATAGTCAGTTCATCGGCTCGGCGCTGTCCAAGGCGGATCTCTTCGAGCACGTACCGCATGTAGACCCAGACGCCACCACAGCGTTCAGCGAGTTTGGTGGAGAACTCATGTGGGTCGACGTCGGCCTCGCGCAGGCGAGAAGTCAGCTCCGACTCCGTGGCAACCTTCACGAGGTGGCGTTCGAGATCCTCACGGTTGCGTTCGCCACGAGCGTTGATCGAAAAGACCCGCGAGGGTGAATCGACATGCCCTGGCGAGGTTCCCGTGCGATAGGTGCCGACGACAAACACACCGACCGGTAGAAGGCGTGGCAGCCCCCACGGGAGGAGACCGTCCGGCCGTTCGGCCTCGTCCGCGCCATCAACCACTAGCACGAGCGGTTCGGAAGCCCGTTCCGAAGCCTTCCCGACCAGTGATTCGAAATCCTCCGGGCTAACCGTCTCCGCCGGTGGGGCGACACCGTAACGCGTCGCGAGCTGAGCCGCCAGGTTGCCCAAGGCCACCGCGGACGCGTCACCCTTGACATACCGGGCAAAGTGGGAAAGCCACCCTCTTTCCCGGACCAGATGCGCGGCTAGAGCTGTCTTGCCGAGGCCAGCGTCCGCCTCGATCCAGACGAAGCCACTGTCGTGCGAGGCAATGAACTCGTCGATTTCTGCGACCAGCCAGTTCCGCCCGGTAAAACCATACGTGAGCACATCGGCGAAGACGCCAGCCGGATCCTTGACCCCCTGCCGGCGCTTGCCCGCCGTGGCTCTCGGCTGCACGCCGTACTCGGCCAAGGCGTTCCACACAGCCTCGCTCGTCAGTCGCTTGTGGACGGAATTGTCGACGAGATCGCCGAGGAGAGCCGCGACGATCTGCGGTGGTTGCCCATCCACCAATGAGATCAACCGGGCCTCGATCAATTCCTTGAGGTGTGGCTCATCGATCAGGTTGACTTCGACCTTCGTGAGGGCCTCGTACACCTTCTCCGGTTCGGGGTTTCCCCACGCCTCGCGTAGCCGGTCGAACCGCTTGCGCTGGTTCGCCGACTGGAGGAAATCCCGTTCGAACTCAGCCCAGTCCCCCGCGTCGGCTGCACGTTCACCAAGCTCACGCAGCTCCCCTGCGCCGGTACTCGACACGAACGCACAGCGACTACCACCTTGGATCTTGGACCACCACGATGCCAGGACTCCTTCCGAGTGCAGCGCGGCCATCGTCCAAGGTCCAGCAGCTCGCTGACGTTTTACCTGGTGCCAGGTGGCCGTATCGCTCGACATGAGCTGGAACTCCGCACCTGTTCCTGCATCCCCAGGCACCTCGACCTGCAACCAGTCTGCTGTGCCCGCCAGCACATCCAACAAGCACAAGACCGTCCAACGGCGCTCAAACCTGTTGCCCGTCTTGTCTGCAGCTCCGCCAGCAAGTGGCAACCTCTCCCCTCCCCACTCGATCACGTCCCTACGCGCCCACATCGTACTGGTGCGACTCATAGTCCTCGATCGAAGATCGAAGCTTCGACGGTAAAATGAGTGATCCCTCGAGCATTTGACTCAGACCTGGCGCTCACGCAAGAGCCCATCAGGTCAAGCGTTAGCAAGCCCCCTCGCTCTAGAGGATTCTCAACCAGCTTCCGCCGGAGTGCTCGACGTGGCAGTTCCGGCCTTGCCGAGTCGGCGGCGTCGCTCAACGATTGCGACTGCAGGTCTGCCAGGAGCGGCCGATGGACATCTAACGACGCCTTTCCTGCCCAGTCTCCCAACTCAAAGCGGAACCGTCGGTTTCAGCAGGCACTCCCCAGTCGACGAACATCACGATCGCTCGCACGAGATCACGGAGACCCGTGATGGAGGCGGACCACGACTCGCGCCGGCGGACGCGAACACCACCTCCACAGAGCCTCTCGACACGCTTCCGTTCACAGACCACCCGAACGCCATATTTACTGTCTATCTGACAGTAAGTACGGTCAGGGACATGCCGGATGACGACTGGACTCCCCCGCCGGTGCTGCTGGCCGTGGACCTGGTGATCTTCACCTTGCGCGAGTCGGTGCTCCACGTGTTGCTCGTCGAACGGGGCATCGAGCCTTTCCAGGGCGCTTGGGCGCTGCCGGGCGGTTTCTTGGACAACGACCGGGAGGACGTACTCGCCGCAGCCCATCGCGAGCTATGGGAAGAGGCGAATCTTGATGCGTCACAACTGCACTTGGAGCAATTGGGTGCCTATGGAACCCCAGACCGCGATCCCCGCGGCCGTGTCATCTCGGTGGCGTACCTGGCCATCGCTCCCGGTCTCCCGGAACCACTGGCGGGCACTGACGCAGCCCGCGCGGCGTGGACGCCGGTGCCGGACATCCTGCGCGGGCGGGTTCGGCTGGCGTTCGACCACGCCGAGATCCTCGGTGATGGCTTGGAGCGAGCGCGATCCAAGCTCGAACACTCGGCGCTGGCAACGGCTTTCTGCCAGGAGACGTTCACCATCAACGAACTGCAGCAGGTCTACGAGGCCGTGTGGGGCTGCCCGCTCGATCTGCGGAACTTCTACCGGAAGGTCCAGGCCGTCACCGGCTTCATCGTGCCCGCCGGCGCCGAACGCCGCACCGGCAAAGGCCGTCCCGCCCGGCTGTTCAAGGCCGGTGATCGCACGACACTTCACCCGCCGCTGGTACGACCCACCACGGCGACGACACGAGAGGGGAACCCATGACCGACGACCTGGTGGTGATGCTGACCGCCTTGAACCCAGAGTACGAGGCGGTCCGGAACCGGCTCGAGAACCTGCAACCGCACCGGCACGACCGCGGCACTCGCTTCGAGATCGGCACGGTTCGCGGCACATCCTGCCGCGTCGCCCTTGCCCTCACCGGCAAAGGCAACCACTCGGCCGCGGTACTGGCCGAACGCGCCATCTCGCACTTCTCCCCGACCGCGCTCATGTTCGTCGGTGTCGCCGGTGCCCTGTGGGGCACCCCGCTCGGCGACGTCGTCTTCGCGACTCACGTCTACGCCTACCACGGAGGCACCAGCGAGGACGACGGCCTCAAGGCGCGCCCCAGGACGTGGGAAACCTCGCACGAGGTGGCCCAGATCGCGCAGCACGTCGCACGCGCCGGCGACTGGACGCAGGACGTTCCCGACGGCACGAACGCCCATTTCGGCCTCATCGCCGCCGGTGAGATCGTGCAGAACTCGACCATTTCCGCCGAGGCGCGATGGATTCGCGACCACTTCAACGACGCGCTCGCGATCGAGATGGAAGCCGCGGGCGTCGCGCAGGCCGGTCACCTCAACGGCGCCCATGTCGCAATCGTACGTGGCATCAGTGACCAGGCCGACGGAACGAAGAATTCCGCCGCGGACCGGAACTGGCAACCACGGGCCGCCGCGAACGCCGCGGCGTTCGCGACCCACCTCGCCACCGAGCTACTCAAGGAAGGGGAACACGCCACCATGCGGAACTCGAACGCCTCGGGCGGGCCGCGTACTGTCCACATCAGTGGGACCGGCACGATCGGGATGCAGGCCGGGACCATCACCGGAAGCACCGTCGTGCAGAACGTCTCCTCCCGTTCCGAGGGCGCCCCGGATTTCGCGACCGAGTTGTCGCGCCTGCGCCGCGATCTCGAACGGGAGCACTCGCGCGGACAGCTCGACGACGACACCTACGAAGATGCTCGTTGCCAGCTCGACATCGCTGACAAGGCGATCGCGTCCGACACGCCAGAGGGCCGAAAGACCTTTGTGCTGGCACTCAAGCGGCTCGGCGGGCTGATCGCGGAACTTGTCGGTCCCGCGGCGAAAATCGCCGCGCTCGTGGCCGCGGCAAAGGGGTTCCTGTGATCCCACCGAATCAGTCCACGTTCACAGCTGAAACCGGCTCGACGGTCGGGATGCAGGCCGGTGAAATCCACAATTCGACGGTCTATCAGGTCCTACCCGACGCTCCACCCGAGGAAAAGTACAAGGTCGGCATCGCGTATCTGCAGGACGGCGTCCCGACCCGCGCTCGCAAACTCATCGATGAAGCACGCGCCCACGGATACGACAACGCCGAAGTCAGGTTCCACTGGGTACTCGCGATGCTCAGCAAACGCTCCTACCGCGATCTCACCCCGGAAGAACGACAGCGCCTGGCATCCGAAATACACTGGTGCGCCGACCTCCCAAGCGACGAGTGGACGCGCTCGCTCTCGGCAGTACACGACCTGCTCGACTACCTCATCGGCACCGACAAAGACCCCGAGCACGCGCTCACTCAGCTGGCCAGCCTGCCGTCACCACAACGTGGGCAGGTCATCCACCACCTGGACCTAATACTCACCGGCGGCCTGAAAGACCGGTTCTGGGCGGACATCCGTCGAAACGCGAAAGAAACACGCACAAGCCACGACCGGCAGAACCGCGTCTGGGCCTACTTCGAGCCATCCCCGATCGGCCCGCGAACCCGACAGCCGACACCCGCCACGAGCACGACACGCGATCGCGTCCGAGCCGGATTCGCCACAGTAGCGGCAGCCCTCGGAGCAGGCTACCTGGCCAAAGCGGTCATCCTGACCGCACAACCGCTGCCGATAGTGGCGTATCTGGCCGCGCTCGCCCTAGCGTGCTTCGCGATCCGGAGCGGACTCCAATGGCACTACCTCAGCGGACGCCTCGCCGAGCACGAACGGCGATACGCGGGCCGGAGCGGAACCACAGAAACCTCGGACCAGGGCTTTGCCGCCAGCGTGACCCGGCAATTCGAGTACTACTTCAATCGGTACCCACCCAAGGGCATGGATCGCACGCACTGGACGAGGACAACCGCCGGTATCCGATCGTGGTT
This sequence comes from Amycolatopsis sp. NPDC043885, assembly GCF_056435685.1. Lineage (NCBI taxonomy): Bacteria > Bacillati > Actinomycetota > Actinomycetes > Pseudonocardiales > Pseudonocardiaceae > Amycolatopsis > Amycolatopsis sp. NPDC043885. The sequence goes on along the minus strand of NZ_JBWKEA010000011.1, from coordinate 16,722 downwards.
ACGCAACGAGATCGTCGATCTCTACCGCGAAAGCAGGATCCCCGCCGGCCGGGTCAAGTGGCTCGTCCGCTTCCTCGCGCGAGATGTGCGCGACAAGTGGCACAAGGGTGAGCTGTTCGCGTACCGCGAAAGGTACCAGGTCGCCGTCTCCACGAAGATCGTCTGCACACTGTCCACAATGGCCTTTCTCGGCCTCGCCTACTACGCCGTCTCGGCGGCGCTCGAAACCGAGCTCCTGGCAACCGTGGCCGCGACTCTCGTCCTGCTCCTCGGAGCGGCGTACGCACTCCGCGGCTGGTCGGACATCATCAGCGAACGCCGACGAGTTGCGGAAGACCAGCTCGAACGCGAGCAGGTGCATCAGGCCCGCGAGGGCGAGTATCAGCGCTGGAAAGAAAAACTGGACGCGCTCCGACCATCGGAAACCGAAATGGAAACGTGGCTGACCGCCGACAAGACGATCGTCGTCGAACGGGCACTGCACCACTACCGTCTCGCTTGGCGTGACGTGCTCACCCACGCAGTCCTTCAGACACCGGTCAAGGACAGCAAACACGCGCGCGTCCGCGGTGGCCCGCGACGATACGCGAAGTACGACATCCGCCTCTTCCTCATCACCCTCGACGGCGTACGTGAACTGGGCACCTCGATCGACTTCGAGCACCTGACCTTCACCGACATCGAACGCAACAACTTCCGCTTCGACGCCGTCTCCTCGGTCTACGTAGCGACACCGACCGACCTCAGCTGCGACCTCCAACTCACCCTCACGAACGGCGAACCTCGCGGCATCCACATCACCGACCCCACCGGCGACCAGACCGCCCCCGACGAGAGCCCGCACGTGGTCGCACAGATGAACCTCGACGTCACCGGGTTCACCCACACCCTGCACATCCTGGAAGGCATCGCCGCAGAAGGAAAACGGTGGATCGAGCGCGACCCATACCTCACCAAGCCCGTCGAAGGGCTCGCGGACGAGCTCAACCGTCCCGAACCCGTCGAGCGCTGACGGCGCGAAAGCCCATAACCAGGAGAAACGGGAGACGAAGGCCTGCAGAACCTGAGGAACTCCTGGTCAGGAGCTAGTTTGGTCTTTCTGACATGGAAGTACTCACTCGCCGGCTACAGACACACTCAACTACCGATCACTACTTCAACCAAAAGCGTGTGGATAGTGAGCAACTCGCCCCTCGGACACACTTGCACGGGAAATCTCCCGAACCACAGAGTAACAACCCGGTCGCACCAGGTCACTGGAGCGGTCCGGGTTTTTCTGGTTGGGCTAGGCTGGACCTGTCCACTGGTTCCTCCCCTGAACGTCCGTACAGGGGAGGCATGTCATGAGCAGCCCCGTCCCGGGCTTGTCCTTGCGGAACGCTCGCCGTTCGCCCCGCCTGGCCTCAGGCACTCCATCGCCGCCGCTGGCGCCGGCCTTGGCGCCGCTGCCCATCCCGCCGTCGTCCTCCGCGCCGTATGTCGGTATGGCACGGGTCGACGCGTCAGGCCGGGTGCAGAACCGCGATTCGGTCGATCTCCTGGGGTGGACATGCGGTGACACGCTCCTGGTCACCGTCCTGGAGACGTCGGCGGTGTTCCAGCGTCGTCCCGACGGTTCAGTGGCGATGACGGCGAAACCGTATGTCGTGATCCCCGCGGCGGTCCGCGCACGATGTTTCCTGCACGCGGGCGCCCGCGTGCTGGTCGCCGCGGACCCGTCCCAGGACGTCCTGGTCGTGCACTCCCCCGCCTCGGTGGAGCGGATGCTTCAACTGTTCCACGCCCGCCTGAGCGGGGGTGATCAGTGATGGCCGCCGACCCCGCAACCGCCAGCCCGGCCGAGATCGAGGCCGCGCGGCTGCTGCTGACCAAGATGGGCGTCTCCCCCGCCGATCTGCTCGTCACCACCCCGGCCGCACCGGCGCGACCGATGCCGACCGTCGGCCAGTGGATCGACACCGTGAGCGAGATGGTGTCCCCGGGCACCGCCCGCTCCTACGGGTCCTACTGGAAGAAGGCCCGTGCAGTGTGGGAGGACCGTCCGCTGGACCAGGTCAGCGCCAGCGACATCCGGGCGGAGGCCGAACGCGCCAAGGCCACCGCCGTGGTCCGCCGCAACTCCCGCGGTGGCCGCAACGCGGCGGAGAACTTCGTCGCCGCCATCCGATGCCTGTACCGGCATGCCCAGGACGACGACCTGATCGACGAGCGGAACAACCCCGCCCGGCGGGTCACCAAGCCACGCCGCCTCCCCTCGACTCGTCGGGCACTGCCCGACGATCGGCTCGACGAGGTCAACACGGCTGTCGCCACTTCAGGCAACGACCCTGAACTCGATTCGCTCATCATGCGCCTGCATGAGGAAATCGCCTGTCGGCGAGGCGGCGCGATCGCCCTGCGGCCGCGCGATCTCGACGAGGAACAGTGCCTGGTCTACTTGCGGGAGAAAGGCGAGACGGCGCGCTGGCAGCCGGTATCGCCCACCCTGATGCGCGAGCTGCTCCGGCACGCGGAAACCCGCGGACACGGTGACCGTGACGCGCACCTGCTGCGCTACGCCAACGGCCAGCCCATCACCGACCGGCGCTACGACAACATCTGGATACGCGTGGGGCGCCGGCTGCCCTGGGCCTACGCGCAGCAGATCAGCGCGCACTGGCTGCGTCACACCACCCTGACCTGGGTTAAGCGTAACTTCGGTTTCGCCGTCGCCCGTGCCTACGCCGGGCACAGCGATTCCCGCGACAACATCACCGCCGGCTACGTCGAGGCCGACATCCACGACGTCGCCACCGCGCTCGCGGCACTCACCGGGGAGCCTCATCCCCTCGCCGCACGGCCCGACAGCCGAAACCTGACGCCAGCGCCCGCACCAGTAGCCAAGCCCGACTGACCGCTGCACAGGGGCGGACACAGACGTAACGCCACGTCTGTGTCCGCCCGGCACGGTCATGCCTGCACGTCAACGGTCACTGCCAACGCACCAGGCGCGCCTTATGCGGGGCAGACTCTCACGTTCGGCTACCCGGTCTCAGAATCTGGACCGGATCCCGGCGCGGCGTGGAACAACTCGACCATCCGATTCAGCGCCCCGAGCGGATAGACCACCAACGCGGCATGTGCGGGCAACGCACACAGCAGTAGTTGCTGGGACGCGACGATCCCATGGGAACGGCGCAGGGGCGCGGGAATCACGATAGTGGCCTTCCGCGGCAGTGCGTGCAATCCGTCGGCCGCGGGATACGCCACGAGGACACCGGACTCGCTGCGGTACACGATGCGATCTCCCGGCGCCCACGACAACACCTCCCGTGCCGACCTCGCCGGAACCGTTCCCGACGCATCGACACGCGCCATGCTGTAGGAAACCGACGAATCCCCGGACTCCCGCACCAAGGCCGCGAGCGGCAACGGTCGACGAACGACCGCGTTCTCAGTCTCGCCCGAAGGGATCGCGAGAGCGTTGATCACCTGCTCAGCTAGCTGCACGGTCATCTAACAACCCCAGGACGAGGGCCAGACGGCTTGAACCGCCAACGCAGCCACACGAAAACACATTCGAGAATCGTCGCCGCTGACATCGGCCTGCATCACGCACCTCCACCATCAGAACAGGCAACTGCCTGGGGGAGGCATAGGCTGCGCCGTGGGGCAACGACGCACTCAACACCCAGAATGTTGAGCTGACACCACTTTGTCAAACGAGCAGCCCACCGGTAGGCGCCGGTCGTAAAGCCGGAATAGCACCAGGCGAGCGATCATTGTGAGTACGAGATGTGAAGTATGACCAACGGCGCCCTGCCAACACGCGACGAACGGCCCATTGTGCTGGAACGCTGGATTACCGAGATCGTCCAGGGCTTCGGCGGCCTCGCCAGTGCGCCAGATACTGCACGGCTCCCGCTCTACCATCATCTGCGCCGGTTACGCGCCGCCTGGGCGACCAGCACCCACCCGACTGCAAGAGCTCAACGTCCGGTGTCGCGTCACCGCCAGCCCCGCGTGGCGGACAGTGTCATTGAGCTTCCCGGTTCGGCTCTCTGTTGGTGTCGCCGCATGCCGCAACATGCACGCGGCAAATAGTCGAGACCGAAGACCACGAAGTCCCGCCTCGGCAACAACGCCAGCTCACGCGTGGGCGCTCCTCGGAGATGCTCGGCTGGAGACGCCATCAACCTGAACCCAGACGACGAAAAGTCCCACGCAGCTTGTTCGCGCGAGACTGTCCCAGTAACGGTGTTTCCGGCCTGTCAGGTCGCGGTGCCGGTGCGCCGGGCGAAGTCGTGCAGGCCCGGCAGCTGGTTGGCGGTGGGGTGGCTCAGCAGGGTGGCGGTCATTGTCGTGGTCGGTTTGCGGTAGCGGACCTCGTCGGGCGAGGCATGTTCGGCGGCGAGCAGCGCGCGGTAGCAGTGTTCGGGTTTGCCCCACTGGTGATAGGCGCGGGCGACGTCGACCCAGTAGCGGGCGCGGCGTTCGGTGCTGGGGATGCTGGCCGGGGTGATACGGCGGGCGTGCTCGATCGCGGTGCCGGAGTCGCCCAGGACGCGGGCGATGCTGAGCTGGTAGAGCCCGACGCCGGTGGGCCCGAAGCTGGTGTAGCGGTGGTCGGCGTCGGCTCCGAGCCGGGTGGCGGCGTCGACGGCTTCGGCGATGAACGTTCGGGCGGTGTCGCGGTCGCCGTCCGCGGCGGCGGTGTAGGCGGCGGTTTCCATCAGCGACCCGTACACCGACAGCTGATCGGGTGTGCGCAGGTCGGGCTGGAGGGCGAGCGCGGTGTCGATCACCATTTGCTGGGCGGTGTCGGCGTGCCCGGCGCGGCGCAGCACGATCGCCCAGACCCGGCGCGCGGTGGCCTGGGTCAGTAGATCACCGCTGGCGTCGGCGGCCTGCGACGCGCGGTCGGCGACGGTCCAGGCGAGCCGGTCGCGGCCGGTTTTGATCGCGAGGTCGGTGCTTAGGGTGTAGAGCTCGGCGAGCTGGGCGTGCGCCGCGGTGGCGGTGTCGCCGGGGCGCGGATCGGCGCGGGTGGCCGTCGCGGCGGCGATCAGGTCTGGCAGCCGCGTGGCGACCTCGCCGTAGCGGCCCTCGGCGAACACGGACCGGGCGACGGCCACGGCCTGCCGGAGCTGGGCCACTTCCGCCGGGGCGCCCGTGGTCAGCGGCGGGGCCAGTAGCGCTCGCTCCAGCACCGAGATCGGGTCGCCCGCTGAGGCTGCTGCCGGGTTGCGTCCGGCGGTGCCGAGGACCGCGCTGCCGGCGAGGGCGCCCATCCCCGCGAGCAACGTGCGACGACGCATCGGGTCGTACTCCTCCCACACCGGCATCGGATCGCCGCTCACCCTAGGGGCTGCAGTGGCGCCGGGCCGGGTGGACACCCCGGTGGAGTGGTCGAGAGCGAGCCCGAAGACCTGCACCGGCAGGAACAGTGCTCGGGCGAGGGCGCGCAGGGTTTCGACGTCACGCAGCGGGGTGCTGCCGGTTTCCCAGCGGGAGACCTGGCTGCGGGAGTAGCCGCACCGCACGATCTCGCCGGGCGTGTGCTGCTGGCGTGTCAGGGCCGCGACGACCCCGCGGTGCGCGGTCGAGGGCATCGGACTCCTCCCGGGAATGTCCACCTCAGCGGTCTCACCGTAACCGATTTTTCGCCGGGTCAAATGGATGTGCATGACATGCACACCACGCGCGGAAGCCGCACAGCCCCCTGCCCGCCGGTGACCGGCGGCGGTTGTGTGACAGAGGCCTGAGCAGCCGCACCCGAGGAGGGCTTTCCGCGATGTATCAGTCGACGTTCCCCACCAGCCCACAACTGGAGGCCTATCTGCGGTCCGGCCGGATCATCTCCGACCACGAAACCGCACAGGACATGATCACCCGCATCGTCGCCGCGCTCGAGCACGCCGACGCCCGGTTCGACCCCGACGGGGCGGCCGCGTTCGCCGAGCGGCTCGGCTGGGCGTGCGACACCGAACGGATCGTGTTCTCCACCCCGATCATGACCAACGCCGGGAGCTACGCCGACCGGCCTCTGGCCGCCTGCGCGGTGCCGCCAGTGGACCTGCGCGGCGACCTCGCCAGCGTCAAGACCATCGTGGACGGCTACCACCGGGCCGGGATGGGCACCGGGTTCGCCCTCGACGAGCTGGACGACCCCGTCGGGGTGCTGCGCTATCTCAACGACATCGCCGTCACCGGCGCGAACTCCGGGCACGAGGACCGGCCGGTCGGGAACATGGCCATCCTCTCGCTCGATCACCCGGCCGCCGCGGGGTTCATCGGCTGCAAGGTCGGCGCGGACGCGCGCGGCGAGGCATGGAAGTTCAACATCTCGCTGCACGTCACCGACACGCAGATGCGCGCCGCGCTCGACGGTGCCGGGCGGGAGCACGATCTCCTGATCGCCGCGGCCGAAGCCGCGCACGCCTGCGCCGATCCCGGGCTGCTGTTCGCCGACAGGATGAACCAGGACAATCCCACGCCCGAGATCGGCGCGTACGTCTCGACCGCGCCATGCGCGGAGGTCGGTCTGGTCGCCGGGGAGACCTGCCAGTTCGACTATCTCAACCTCGGCCGCTTCCACACCGGCGACGCCACCGTGCCGGTCGACCTCGGCGCCCTTGCCGACACCACCCGCGTCCTCGTGCGAGCGCTGGACGACGCGATCGAGGCCAGCCTGGCGCACTACCCGTCACCGCTGTCGGCGCGGGTGATGGGCGCCAAACGCAAGATCGGTGTCGGGGTGTGCGGCCTGGCGGACCTGCTGCTCGCGGCCGGGCTCCCCTACGACAGCGCCGAAGGACGGCGCCTGGCGCAGGAGGTGCTGGCGCTGGTCAACTACACCTCCAAGCTCGCCTCGGTCGAGCTGGCCCGAACCCGCGGTGGCTGCCCGGCCGTGGCCGGTGGCCGGTCCCGCTACGCCGACCCGCGGTTTCTGCGCCGGTTCACCGATCTGGAGGTCGACAGCGTGACCCGTGGCGACTGGGCCGCCCTCGCCCACGAGATCGCCACCACCGGGCTGCTGCGGAACTCCTCCACCATCGCGGTGCCGCCCACAGGCCGCTCGGCGCCGGTGGTACGGGCCTCGACCGGGATCGAGCCCCTGTTCCGGCTCTCGGACGACCTGCCCGGTCAGCAACGCGCGGGAGTCGTGGCGGCACTGAAAACCGCAGGCCGGACCGATTTGCTCGGTTTCGTCGACACGCACGGACGGCTTCCGGCCGACCCGGCACTGCCGCAGCGGCTGCGCGCGGTGCTGGCGACCGCGACACAGATCCGGCCGGCAGGGCACCTGGCGATGGCCGCAGCGGTGCAGGCCTGCGTCGACGAAGCGGTGTCCAAGACCGTGAATCTGCCCGCCACGGCGCGGCCGATTGACGTGTACGACACCTACGCCACCGCGTTCGAGCTCGGCTGCAAGGGCATTACCGTCTACGTCGACGGATCACGCGACATCCAGCCGCAAGCCCTCGCCACCGCATCCGCCAGCTGAGGAGACCCATGGCCGCCCCGCAGTACGTGTTCGACACCAAACACGACCGCTACCCCCTCGCCGTGCACGTCTTCCTCATCCAGGAAATCGATCGCGGGCACGAACTAGCGGAACAGAAAGTGCTGCTGATGCGGCGCGCCGGCTCCGGCTACGCCGACGGGCAGCTCGGGCTCCCGGCCGGCCACGTCGACCTCGGCGAGACCCCGACCGAGTGCGCGATCCGCGAACTCGGCGAAGAACTCGGCATCGAACTCCGCGCCGCCGACCTGACCCCCGGCGCCACCTGGTTCCGCATGTCCCAGGAACCCCGGATGGACATCTTCTACACCACCCGCACATGGAAAGGCACCCCGCAAATCCGCGAGCCGCACAAGTGCACCGAGCTCGTCTGGACCGATCCCAACGCCATGCCCGCCGACGCACTCGAGTTCCTGGCCCCAGCCTGGAACGACGCGCAGAACGGGCGCGTGCTGCGCGAATACGGCTTCGCATCCACGTCGGCGTAGCCGCACCTCCGCTGACGCTGGCACTCAGTGGACATGGATGAACGGTAAGGACCTCAGGTCCTGTTCTGGCCGGGGCAGATAGGTTTCGGTGGTCTACAACTCGGGGTCGCCCTTGGCCCAGCTGACCGCTTCACGCCGCACCACTGTTCGGGCAGGCCGCAGCACTACGAAATGTGGCCCTCGGCTCGCAAGACGGTCTCCAAGGCCGGGTACCGGTAGAGGGTGTCGCCTTCCTCAGCCAGAGACTGGACACGGGCGAGGAATGAAGCGAACGCCGGCGGCTGAGCCGTACCCAGATGCGCGGTGTTGCGGAAGAGAGCCACGGCGAGGTCTGGCATCTGGTTCGCGGTCCGGCACTCATGGTTCTCCGCCCACGCTGTCAGCGCTGTCTTGAGATCCTCGATGCCCAGGAAGGAGCTGTGTTGCACAAGAAGCTGGCCGGCTTGTTCGCCGACACGTCAGCGGGTTCTTCAGGCAGCCCTCGACCTTCGCCCGGCTGATCACGTTCTGATCCGTGCTGTCCGGGACGGTGTAGCTACAGGTCAGCGGGGTGCTCTGGCCGACACCGCGCGGATCGAAACCGACGAAGTCGTACTGCGAGGCCAGCACGGGGCTGCGCATCGCCATCGCGGCACCCCACGGGAGGCCCTCGCCGCCGGGTCCGCCGGGGTTGACCAGTGCGATGCCCTGCCTGCCGGTGCCGGGATAGGCGGTCGCCGTCTTGGAGACGCGGACGCCGATGGTGTTGCCGTCCTGCGGGTTGTGCCAGTCGCGCGGCACCTGGACGGTGGCGCAGGCGAGGCCCTTGACCTTCTTCAGCTCCGCTTCCGTCGCCGGCGCGACCGAGGGGAACGAGCACTCGCCCCAGGCCACGGCCTGGTCGGCCAGCGCGCCGGCGAGCGCCGCGGTGTCCGGCTCGGCCTTGGCCGCGGGAGCCGCACCCGCCGCCGGAGCCAGCACCAGGCCCGAGGCCAGGAAGGCGCCAGCCAGCGCCACCACTGTGGTGCGCGAGCGACCTCGCCGCGCCGGCCGCGTCTTTCTCGTACTACTGATCACCATGTTCCCTTTCGACAGGAGCCCCCGACGTCCGTACGTGAAGTAAAGACCGGTGATCACCTTCCGTACACGGCCGAAAGAGGTCGGATTCCCGACATGTCAGGATCTCGTCACCGCGGGCGCCGGGCCTGGCGGGCCGTCGAATCTCCGGTCACGGATGCAGGCCGGGCACGGGCTCGGGATCCTGCAGGGGCGTGGTCACGCCGCGCGCAGATGATCCCGCAGCGTTTTGGCCACGCGGGCCATCAGCACTTCGGCCTCCGGCTGGACCGCGGCGGGCACGCGGGACTCGGTCAGCGCGGCGACGGCGAAGATCCCGCCGTCGGCGTGTTCGACGACACCGACTTCGTGCCGCAGGTTCAGCAGCGTGCCCGTCTTCGACGGCCATTTCGTGGCGTCGGAGACGAAATCGGGGCTCAGCCGCTGACGCAACAGGTTGAGCCCCATGAGTTCGCGCACCCGGCCGGACACGGATTCGTCTATTCGGGACGGTTCCACAGCGCTTCGAGCGGACTGGCGAACGCCCGCGCCGAGCCGGAGCTCGCGCGGGAGATGTCGAGCCACGTTGAGCCAACTACTGCAGGGTACCGATCGCATCCTGCAGCGAACGCGTTCGATCTCCCTGGACCTCCAGCAAGTTTTGTCGTCCACCTTGGACCCATCGCCGATGGCCCTTCATTTCGACGGAGCTCCGACAGCCCACCTGGATATCCCAACAATCTGCTGGATGCATCGGGTCGCTGTCGAGATACCGTCTCTTCCGCAGAGCGTTCGAGGTGCACTGCGAAAGGTTTCGGTTACAGTTGCCAATGGCAATGGTGAGACCGTGCACGTGCCTCCAATTCCGGGCGATCTCCCCGCCGCCCTTGCCGCATGGACCAGCTCATGGCGCGATGGCTATGAACATGTGCCGCACGCAAGCGCAGACGAAAAGATCACGGCACTTGCGGAGTTCTATTACAAATTCCTGGAAATCCATCCATTTTTGGACAGAAATGGTCGAATGGGATTTGTTCTACTTGACCAGGCTTCTCGTGAAATTCTAGAGCGCCCCGTGTCGCGAGCTATAATAATTGAGAGTGATTCTCTCTTCAAGGCCTTGAATGCAGCTAACGGCGGCGACCTTAACCCCCTGCGGGAGAGAATCAAAAGCGCGATAGCATAGAACGCAGTTGTCGAAATCCGGCGCATCCAGCATCGCCATCGCCGTGACCTTGCTGTCCTCAGCCCGAACTCGCTAGCGCGGTCAGGTATCGCACCTGCCTCCCAAGTCCATACGGGCACAACGGCTTCGATCGTGACGCGACAATGATCCGATCAGGCCGCTGGTCACCTCGCTCGCGTCCGCTCATGCCGAGAAGCGGACGTCAGCGGAGCGAGCGACGAGTTGCGCGGTCCTACAGTTTGTTCGGTGAGAAGGCGTGGACAAGCCCGCCACTTTCGCTGTACGAGGTTCAAAAGGGACCGCAGGCGGGTGCCGCCGTTCGGGTGAACCTCCGAAACAGTGTTAACCCCGTCTAAGGTGGGAGCGACAGTGGGACGGAGGGCCGGGAGAATCGTCGCTAGGCGATCCCCCGGCCCCCTCTGTCAGAACAGATCGATCAAATACTCGGCGACGGCGCGAGCCACGCCAGCGCAGATGCCGCGGACGGCCGCGGCTATGAGGACAAGGCGGGTCCATCGGCTGCCACGTCGAGGATTGGTGCTGGTCATGTGCGTCTCCTGGTGCTGGGCGGACAAGGACGAGCCGGCTCATGTCCAAGGCTGTCAACGGAAACACCGCCTTCCTGAGCGGATCCTGCTCAGTTCGTGAACGGAGTGAGCGTGCGACTGAACGACGTCGTCGGGGTGCTCGAACATGTGCGGAAGGTCGGCGCGTCCAACCTGGGCGACGATGACGCCAACGTCGCCGCGCTGCTGCAACTGGTGCACACCGCGAACCTCGCCGCCGCTGCCCAGCGGCGCCCCAGCCAGGTGGTCAGTGCGCTGCTGCGGGATGCCATCGCCTCCGAAGCGATCACTAACCGCTACTCGAAAGCCGAGCAAAACGCGTTGCTCGTCGCGTTCGGCGCCTCAGGTACGCACATCGACAAGGGCAACGTTACCAAGCGTGAGACGCAAGCGGCACTGAAACTAGGCATTGCCTACGGTTCCTACCGCAAGCCACACGCGAGGCATCAGCGCCTCGGCGACGTGGCAGAAGCGATTCTCAGTCTCGTCGAGAAACACCGGTACGTGCTCGTTGCCGCCCCGGCCGAGCAGGAGCCGTTCGTGCCCCGTCCGCAACTGGAGAACCGATTCCGGGAGCTGCTCAGGTCCCATTCGCCGGTGATCGCCTTTGCGGGCCCGCCGAGCGTCGGTAAGCGGACGCTGGCACGGCGACTCACCGATGAGTATCGGGCTCCTGGTTCGTCGGTCGTGCGACTCCTCGGTTCGAGTCAGGAGGCGCTTCAGCAGTCGATCATCGCCGAGTTGGACCGGCTCGCCGTGCAGAACATCAACTATCACGTGCCGAGGCATTCGCTCCGAGAGCTGGTGCTGTCACCAAGCAGCCCCCGGTTCGTGGTGATCGAGGACGCTGGGGACATTGAGCTCGCTCAGTTCCTGACCGCGACCAAGACCGACACGACAGTCGTGCTGACCACCACCCACCGCCTCCGCGGCATCGACCACATCGAAGTCGGCGAAATGGCGCCGGCCGAGTCCGCTGCTTTGCTGTCACTGGTTTTGCCAGCCATCACGCCCGAGGACGCGGCGTCCCTCGCTGACGACCTCGGGCACCACCCGTTGGCTTTGCTCGTCGCCGCCGCCTTGGTTGCCGAGGACCAAGCCGACGTGAGCGAGTTCCGCCGCGGTCTGCGTCGCACCGTCACTGGGCTTCTCGATGCGGCGGCAGGGTTTCCGTCGCTGCCGAGCGTGTACCGGACGGCGATCGATCGTCTCAGCCAGGACGCTCGCGCGATGCTGGAAATGCTGGTGTACCTTGACCCGAGCCCCATTCCCACCGCGTTCGTAGTACAGGCCATCGCCGACTACCGAGGTCTTCAGGACACCAACATCGTCCACGTGCGAATGTTGGCGCGCTCGGCCTTGCGCACGTTGCGGGACCACTACCTAATCAGAATCGTCAACGACCAAGTCACCGTGCCAGCCATCACCAGGGCACTCGTGATCGACAGCACGCACGGCAGCGGCGCGCAAACAGCTGAGCGATCCCGCGCGAGTCTGCTCGCGCTGGTTCGTCTCCTGCGCGCTGACCATCCCGACGTGCCCCTCCTGGACTTCGTACGCAAGTGCAGTCCGCTCATCATCCACCTCAGAACAACGTTTCTGGACCCGTGGAAGAACGGCGGCAGCCTGGCGGAGCACCTTTACCACTACAGCCAGGCCCTCGGTCATTTCCTCACCGCGGCCAGCCATCCATCATGGCGGCTGGCCGTGATTGCGTTGCAGACCTCGGAGGACGGCTTCTCGGTGATCCTCCTCCAGATTCCGGAGAAGGCCGATGGCGTGCGGAACCTCGGCCTGAAGGTCCAGTTCTCAAACCCCGATCCCGTGGAGTTCCAACTCAACTTGCCGAACTGGCGTGATCGCAAGCGCATGCAGCTACTACTGATCAGCCAAACCCTCGAGGTCGACGACATCCTGTCCGACCCAGAGCTAAACGTCGACTAGCTCCGGTCCTGCCAGCGGTAATCACAGCGACGGGTACGTTTCGGTGGTGGTCGGTCACGGCGAGTCGCTCTGCGTGGCCAAGTCCGTCACTCAGTGCGTAGCATGCACAACACCCAGTCCACTACCCTGCGAACACTCGCCCATCGGCGTTACCGCGCCAGCAGTACGAACGTCCGCTCCTACCGCGAGTCTGCCGAACGACCTAGCGCACACACATGCCGATGAGCGTGCCCAGTCACGGGACTGGAGGTGCAACCTCCACGACATCGGCTAGGCCGACCAGCCGGCACCCTCGAACATCGACAGCCGCAGACCCGGCGCGACTTGTGGCAAAGATCGGGTGCGAGCGGGTGGAGGCGAACCACGGCCTCTTCGCCAGGTGCGAGTTGTCCTCGTCGGCTCCAGCGTCAGAGGCGCGTCGTTGCCTTCCTGACGGAAGCCGGGCGGAAAGCCCTGTGCGACCGGTAGCCCGAGTCGATCGGGGTGTGGCGACCACCTTGCGCCGTGGTAGGGAGCCGCAACCGTGCACGGATGTACCCACGCTCATGCCGACGGGTGAGCGAGCCCGGTGCCCCACGTGACCCGTAGGGACTTTCGCCGGGATCTGTGCTCCATCCGCATGAAACGTGACTTCTGGTCGCTGCATTTCCCTGGCAGTAGGAGAAAACTCGCCGAGGCAGCGGCCGGACCCCCCACGTCGCCGATGTTCAGTCGCGCCCAGGAGTTGACGATGGTCGCCTCACCCACATCACCCCAGCATGTGCTGTTCGAGACCACCGACCACGACCAGGCGGGGGGCACCTGTCCCGCGTCTACGGCACCAGGCCGATGGGCTACCTGCGCCGGGTGCGGCTGGATCGCGCCTATCAGGACCTGCAGGCCGCCGACCGCAGCAGCGCGGACAGTGTCGCGGAGATCGTCCGTCGCTGGGGATTCGCCGCCCGGGCACGGTTCTGTGCCCTGTACCGGTGGGGCTACTGCCGCCAGCCCCACGGAGACCTGATCCACAAACCTCCGTTGAGGAGAGCGAGGGAACATCATGGGACTGGCTTTCGAAAGCGACGACTTGGACGAGATCGAGGAATTCGTCAGCGCGGCCTACACGACGCTGCGGTTCAGGACCCGCGCCGAAGAGCAGCACCTGCTGCGGATCATCCGGAATCCGTTGGGGTCGATCAGCCTGGATCTGGTCGACTGGGGATTCGGGACGGATGCCGTCGGTGCCCCGTTGGGCAGCGTCGACCTGGTCGGGGTGGAATCCGGCACGGTTCGCGTGGAATCCGGGGGTGTGCAGAACGGCTATGGCCCGGGTGAGGTGTTCCTGATCGAGCAGCCCGATCGGCCTTTCGCCGCCCAAGTCCGTCATACGCGCTACAGCCACACCGTGCTGGAGCCGTCCTTGTTGTGTCAGGTGGCCGCGACCGTGCCCGGCCGTACCGAGCACCCGGTGCGGTTGACCGGCTACCGGCCGATCTCCCCGGCCGCTGGCCAGCACCTGATGCGCACCATCGCCTTTCTGCGCGACCACGTCGTCTCCGACCCGACGATCCGGGGCGCCGCGTTGGTCGCCTCGACCGCACCCCAGTTGCTGGCGGCCACAGTGTTGAGGACCTTTCCCAACACCGCGCTGATCGACCCCACCATCGAGGACCGCCACGACGCCCACCCCGCCACCCTGCGGCGTGCCATGGCGTTCATCGATGACCACGCACATCTGGAGATCAGCGTCGCCGATATCGCGGCGGCCGCGCACGTCACCATCCGTGCGCTGCAATACGCCTTCCGCCGCCACCGCGGCACCACCCCCATGGGCTACCTCCGTGAAGTCCGCCTCCACCACGCGCGCCAGGAACTACTGTCCGTCGACCCCGCCTCCGGGGTCACCGTCACCGAAATCGCCGCCCGGTGGGGCTTCTTCCACCCAGGCCGCTTCGCTTGCCACTACCGCACCGCCTACGGCTGCTCGCCCTACCGGACCTTGCGGTGCGACGATCGCTGACCCGCTGCCGCTTTGTGGTTGGTCTCCGCGAGGCCTACGGCCGCAAACCCTGCACCGCGACGCAAACCTGACTCTGGGCGGCAGGTCGCCGCCCGGAGTCAACTCCCGGAGGCGGGGGCTGGGCCAACGGGAGTCAGGAGCGACCCAGCGGAGCCGGGCAGCTGGCCATGTCCCCATTTTGTTCCCCGAGCGGATCAGCGCAGCACACATGGCGAAACTGGTCCAGCCCCGCTCAACGGACAAGCCAGCCGGAAAACGAACAGAACCGCACCGATGGACAAGCATTCGCAGAGACCGCAACCACCCTCTCGCCCCGGACGGCCAGGCCGTGGAGCCAACGAGTGCTCGACCATCCGCACATGCCACGAGGCGCGCGTTCCGAGCGAGGCGCGCACGTGCCAAGATCAGTTCAGGTATGACAGGAAGCGAGGCGCATAACGTAATTGGGAGGCAGGACGGGTCGGGTTGCGCGACCCTTCCTGGGTGATCACGATGCAGCCTGTCTTGGAGGTTCACGCGATAGATGGCTTTGCCCTCTGGCCTGTCGGCGAGGTCGAATCGTTCGGCTATCTGGCGCTCAGCGGCGAGCTCACGCCCCTGGAGGTCGGGACAGCGGTGATGCGCATCGCCGGCTGCAACGACATTGACCCTGAGGACGACGGCCGCCCGCCCCGCCCCGCCGACCCGCTGGGGTCGTTCCTGCACGGCCTGCTCACCTTTGACACGCTCTTCGCGGCTGGCGGCTTGCGGGTGACAGACAGCGTCACGGGCGTGGCGTTTTTGCCGGGCTGCTGCAACGGTCTGGAGGATTGGCGCGAGTGGCACGCGGTCCTCGATGGCAACGGGCAGGTCGGGTTCGGGCACGATCCCGATCCTTGCGCCGAACGCCACGGCGAGACTGTCCGGCTGACCGTCGACGCTGAGCTGAACGACAGTCCGGTGATCGAGTTGCCTGGCGCTGATTTACGGCGTCTCCTAGCCGGAGCCGAGCACGATCTTGTCGGCTTCCTCGCGCTGGCAGCCGTCTGGGCCGACCAGAACCTGCCCCGCCACGCTGTCCCGGTCATCGCAGCCCTCGCCCGCGCACTGGACCTCCCCATACCCGCCGACGTGTCGGCCAGGAACCTCGAAGCGCACACCGACGCCCCTTGACTTGAAGCCGAGATATCGAGTTACGCAAGGCCGCTTCGGGAATCTGCGGGCAGAGCCACCGAATCTCTTGATTGCGACCACGAGTCGAATTCGTAATTTCATCATCTGGCTTGGCGCAGCCTGATCAGCAGCTATCGTGCGGTCGTGACAGGCACCGGACAACTACCTCTGCTCTTCCTCGACGTCGACGGGCCGCTCATCCCCTTCGGCGCCCCTCCAAAGCACTACCCGACCTACCGGTCCCACCTCGACTCACCCGCAGCCGGTTCGAACCCGCTCCTGGCCAGGGTCAATCCCGGTCACGGGCCCCGGCTAGCCGCGTTGCCCTGCGACCTGGTCTGGGCCACGACTTGGACCTCCGACGCCAACGAATGCCTCTCGCCGCGACTTGGCCTTCCACCGTTGCCGGTGGTGGACTGGCCGGAGCCATCCGACCTCGACGAGCAGGACGAGCGCGACGGACTGCACTGGAAAACCCGAGCCCTCGTCAACTGGGCAGCGGGACGGCCGTTCGCCTGGGTCGACGACGAGATCACCGACGTAGACCGACACTGGGTGTACACCTGCCATGAGGCATCAGCGCTACTGCACCGCGTCGACCCACGACTGGGCCTCACTGAGGCCGACTACACCGACCTCGATGAGTGGCTACACAGAGCCTGACGAACGCCACCACACCACGCATCTTGCCCCACCCGAAGAGCCAGACTGAATGCGACGGCCGTTTGCCAGTCTGCCAGCGCCGTCCTCTCCTGCCGCGATGAGGAACTTCGGACAGGTGGCTGTACCAGAACCGAGAACGCCCAGGTCAACAAGATCGACACGCCATGGCCGGCGAGAACCTACAA